>NZ_JAKEUS010000001.1:0-1672436 GCF_022397975.1 Vibrio sp. Isolate30 | reverse complement strand
TTCGGGTTGTATGGTTAAGTGACTAAGCGTACACGGTGGATGCCTTGGCAGTCAGAGGCGATGAAGGACGTATTAACTTGCGATAAGCCCAGATTAGGTAGTAAAAACCTTTTGAGTCTGGGATTTCCGAATGGGGAAACCCACTTACATAAGTAAGTATCTTGTTGTGAATACATAGCAACAAGAGGCAAACCGGGGGAACTGAAACATCTAAGTACCCCGAGGAAGAGAAATCAACCGAGATTCCGAAAGTAGCGGCGAGCGAAATTGGATTAGCCCTTAAGCTTTTAATGATGCAGGTGAAGRSTCTGGAAAGTSYCGCAATAAAGGGTGATAGCCCCGTAACCGACACATCATAATCAGTGAAATCGAGTAGGGCGGGACACGTGATATCCTGTCTGAATATGGGGGGACCATCCTCCAAGGCTAAATACTACTGACTGACCGATAGTGAACCAGTACCGTGAGGGAAAGGCGAAAAGAACCCCTGTGAGGGGAGTGAAATAGAACCTGAAACCGTGTACGTACAAGCAGTAGGAGCGGGCATTGTCCCGTGACTGCGTACCTTTTGTATAATGGGTCAGCGACTTATATTCAGTGGCAAGGTTAACCGTTTAGGGGAGCCGTAGGGAAACCGAGTCTTAACTGGGCGTTCAGTCTCTGGATATAGACCCGAAACCAGGTGATCTAGCCATGGGCAGGTTGAAGGTTGAGTAACATCAACTGGAGGACCGAACCGACTAATGTTGAAAAATTAGCGGATGACTTGTGGCTAGGGGTGAAAGGCCAATCAAACCTGGAGATAGCTGGTTCTCCCCGAAAGCTATTTAGGTAGCGCCTCGGACGAATACTACTGGGTAGAGCACTGTTAAGGCTAGGGGGTCATCCCGACTTACCAACCCTTTGCAAACTCCGAATACCAGTAAGTACTATCCGGGAGACACACGGCGGGTGCTAACGTCCGTCGTGGAGAGGGAAACAACCCAGACCGCCAGCTAAGGTCCCAAAGTATAGCTAAGTGGGAAACGATGTGGGAAGGCTCAGACAGCCAGGATGTTGGCTTAGAAGCAGCCATCATTTAAAGAAAGCGTAATAGCTCACTGGTCGAGTCGGCCTGCGCGGAAGATGTAACGGGGCTAAGCTATACACCGAAGCTGCGGCTGCAYACTTTAGTRTGCGGGGTAGGGGAGCGTTCTGTAAGCCGTTGAAGGTGGTCTGTAAGGGCTGCTGGAGGTATCAGAAGTGCGAATGCTGACATGAGTAACGATAAAGGGAGTGAAAAACTCCCTCGCCGGAAGACCAAGGGTTCCTGTCCAACGTTAATCGGGGCAGGGTAAGTCGACCCCTAAGGCGAGGCCGAAAGGCGTAGTCGATGGGAAACGGGTTAATATTCCCGTACTTCTTACAATTGCGATGGGGGGACGGAGANCCGTAGGTGAAGTCATTGATGCCATGCTTCCAGGAAAAGCCTCTAAGCTTCAGATTGTAAGGAATCGTACCCCAAACCGACACAGGTGGTCGGGTAGAGAATACCAAGGCGCTTGAGAGAACTCGGGTGAAGGAACTAGGCAAAATGGTACCGTAACTTCGGGAGAAGGTACGCTCTTATCGGTGAAGTCCCTYGCGGATGGAGCTGACGAGAGTCGCAGATACCAGGTGGCTGCAACTGTTTATTAAAAACACAGCACTGTGCAAAATCGTAAGATGACGTATACGGTGTGACGCCTGCCCGGTGCCGGAAGGTTAATTGATGGGGTTAGACTTCGGTCGAAGCTCTTGATCGAAGCCTGTCTCCACCCGAGACTCAGTGAAATTGAAATCGCTGTGAAGATGCAGTGTACCCGCGGCTAGACGGAAAGACCCCGTGAACCTTTACTACAGCTTGGCACTGAACATTGACCCTACATGTGTAGGATAGGTGGGAGACTTTGAAACCGCGTCGCTAGATGTGGTGGAGTCGTCCTTGAAATACCACCCTTGTAGTGTTGATGTTCTAACGTTGGTCCCTGAATCGGGATTACGGACAGTGCCTGGTGGGTAGTTTGACTGGGGCGGTCTCCTCCCAAAGAGTAACGGAGGAGCACGAAGGTGGGCTAATCACGGTTGGACATCGTGAGGTTAGTGCTGGCATAAGCCCGCTTGACTGCGAGAATGACAATTCGAGCAGNCGGACAGTGCCTGGTGGGTAGTTTGACTGGGGCGGTCTCCTCCCAAAGAGTAACGGAGGAGCACGAAGGTGGGCTAATCACGGTTGGACATCGTGAGGTTAGTGCAATGGCATAAGCCCGCTTGACTGCGAGAATGACAATTCGAGCAGGTGCGAAAGCAGGTCATAGTGATCCGGTGGTTCTGAATGGAAGGGCCATCGCTCAACGGATAAAAGGTACTCCGGGGATAACAGGCTGATACCGCCCAAGAGTTCATATCGACGGCGGTGTTTGGCACCTCGATGTCGGCTCATCACATCCTGGGGCTGAAGTCGGTCCCAAGGGTATGGCTGTTCGCCATTTAAAGTGGTACGCGAGCTGGGTYTAGTACGAGAGGACCGGAGTGGACGAACCTCTGGTGTTCGGGTTGTCATGCCAATGGCATTGCCCGGTAGCTAAGTTCGGAATCGATAACCGCTGAAAGCATCTAAGCGGGAAGCGAGCCCTGAGATGAGTCTTCCCTGRCGCTTTAAGCGTCCTAAAGGGTTGTTCAAGACTAGAACGTTGATAGGCAGGGTGTGTAAGCGCTGTGAGGCGTTGAGCTAACCTGTACTAATTGCCCGTGAGGCTTAACCATACAACACCCAAGGGGTTTTGATGGACTCAAAGATATAAGCACTTGAATGAGTTTAGAGAATAACAGCTTTCCAGATTTTAAGAATTTGCTTGGCGACCATAGCGTTGTGGACCCACCTGATTCCATGCCGAACTCAGAAGTGAAACGCAATAGCGCAATAACAGCTTTCCAGATTTTAAGAATTTGCTTGGCGACCATAGCGTTGTGGACCCACCTGATTCCATGCCGAACTCAGAAGTGAAACGCAATAGCGCCGATGGTAGTGTGGGGCTTCCCCATGTGAGAGTAGGACATCGCCAGGCTTCGATTTCGTTGTTTGCATAGCAAATAACAACCTCAACAGTGTACTAATCTGTTGATGAGAATTTGTTGGAGGGATGGCTGAGTGGTCGAAAGCACCGGTCTTGAAAACCGGCAACCGTTAATAGCGGTTCTAGGGTTCAAATCCCTATCCCTCCACCACCATTGAAAAGCCCGCTGAGAAATCAGCGGGCTTTTTTCATTTCGAGGTATTTGGTGCATTCACTTAGCCTCCAAAGAACTTCTTCCCCCTACATATTTATTCCTGTTCCTGTTTCGGGCGCGGCTACGTCCATTATCAACAACACCTTAAAAAATCCGAGCATGTATATGTATGAACCCGTGGTTGTTATATAGGAAGCATTCGAGCGCTTAGCTAACGGTCAGCTTACAGGTAAAGTCACTATTGATATTGCATAAATAGCTGGTTGGATTGTAGATATAAATTTCGTATTAGTGCTTCACGCTGTTACACCGCAGCGTGAGCATCGTCATTTTCCAAGTTTGAAAAACATCGTGAATCTTTGATTTTCGGTGCATCTGAGCAAAAGGCGTACTCCCGAATCCTAATGATTGTTCCACCTCCCTAAATCCTTAAATTCCGAGTTTGCAAGTGGCTGCAAAAATATGCAACTCACCACTTAACAGGTCTGTTTTTTTCGTCAATATACAGCTGTCAGCGCTGGCGTTTTTCTGTATTACGAAGAGAACTTACTATGAGTGATAATTCTAAAACAAAACCATTACCTTCCTTTGTTGAGGAACGCCTTAACGACTTTATTCAAGATCTGATTGCACCAAACATGAACCAAAAGCACTTGGTGCAGGGCCAGCGCCCGAGGCCTAATTCTGTTGTGATGCAAAGCAATGATTACTTGGCTTTGTCGAACCACCCAGATATCCAACAAGCGCATCGAGACGCAATTAAAAACGATGGTCAAAGCGTCGTGATGTCTTCGATCTTTTTGCAAGACAAAGACTCTAAACCCGAGTTCGAGCAACAACTAGCCGAGCTAGTCGGAATGGAGAGTTGTTTGTTGTCTCAATCAGGTTGGTCGGCGAACGTCGGTTTATTGCAAACGATATGTGCTGCAAATACGCCTGTCTATATCGATCACTATGCCCACATGTCGCTCTGGGAAGGCATACGTGCTGCAAATGCGGTTGCTCGTCCATTTCGACACAACAACATGATTCATCTGCGCAAACAGCTTCAACGCCATGGCGCCGGTGTGATTGTGGTCGACTCGGTTTATAGCACGATTGGTACTGTCGCTCCTCTCGCTGACATCTACGAAATGGCTCAAGAGTTTGGCTGCGCATTAATTGTCGATGAGTCCCATTCACTAGGGACCCATGGGAAGCAAGGAGCAGGTCTAGTGCATGCACTTGGGCTTACTGAGCAAGTTGATTTTATGACTGTAAGTTTGGCTAAAGCCTTTGCCTATCGAGCTGGTGCGATTCTTGGTCCTAAATCGATGGCGGATTCACTGCCTTTTGTCGCCTTTCCTGCGATATTCAGCTCAACAGTATTGCCTGAGGAAGTCAGTCGTTTAGAGAAGACACTGCAGGTTATTAAAAGTGCTGATGAGAAACGAAAGCGGCTGTTTGAGCGCACTACAGCACTGAAACATGGACTGTCTGAGATAGGGTTCAATATTCGTAGCGAGTCTCAGATTATTGCATTGGAATGCGGGGGGGAGCGAAATACCGAACGAGTAAGAGACTTCTTGGAAAGTAATGATGTGTTCGGTGCGGTATTTTGCCGGCCTGCAACGGCGAGAAATAATAACATCATCCGTTTTTCTGTGAATTCTGATTTGAGCATGAGTGACATTGATCATGTGTTGACGGTGTGCAAGCAAGCATACAATCACAAGGAGCTACAGTTTGCGTAGGCGGAAGATAGAGGAGTCGTAAATACACTAACAGAGCTCAGAGAAATACTGAGCTCTTATTTAAGTGTTTAAACCCAGTTGGCAATCTTATCGAACAAACGGTTTTTGTCCGCGGGCTTAACAATAAAGTCGGACATACCTGATTCACCAATCTGCTCAAGCGTAACCGGGGAACTGTCGCCCGTGTGAGCAATGATAGGGACTGATGAATAAGCTTTGTTGGATTCCCGGATACGGCGAGAAGCTTCAACGCCATTCATGACTGGCATTTCAATATCCATCAGGATTAGGTCTACATTGGTTTTGTCTAATGCATCTAACGCTTGCTGACCATCTTCTTTTTCAATGACTTCAAAACCTTGTTTCGCAATTAGCATTGCGGTGAATCGGCGTAGAGACTCATTGTCATCAACCACCATAATTGTCCCTTTCTTGGTGGTTTTTAGTGGTTCTAATGCTTCTGGTTGAGCTGTGCTGTCACTATCGAAGAATATCCCTTCTATGGTTGATTTGGTGTTAAGAAGCCAAGCTTGAGTCGCGATCCATTTTGAACCTACAAGCATCGAAGTGATCTGTTTAGTGGATGAATGCTCATATAAGTAGACAATCTGCGCTTCTGTGAACGACAGTAATGACTCCAACGCCATTAATTGTTCAGGGCTTTCAGAGAGAGCTTCAACGTCAACAAAGACTGCATCGAATTCAAACTCATATTCTTTGCGATTCAGAGCTGTTGCAACATTAATGATCGTTAAATCAAAGCTCATAAATCGACTGATTTCGACCATTTTTGTTGTGAGAATACTCTGCTCACAAATCATAAGCACCGACTTAAGCTTGGTGAGCTCATTTTGAATCTCAACTACTGAGCTCGATCCATATCGTGGAAATGAAAGCGTGAACTGAGACCACTCCCCAAGTTCCGACTGGCATTGAACATCGCCACCAAAAGCTTGCATGACCTTTTTACAGAAAGGGAGCCCAAGGCCATAGCTACCTGACTTGCCGGTTGTATAGAAGTCTTGGAAGATATTGCGCCTAACATCGCTTGAGATTCCTGCACCATTATCTGTGACTGTCACACTATTCGTGGTGCCGTCACTCCCCATGGTGATATGGATATGAAAATCTTCTGAACTGCGGTGATGAAACGCATTTTTAAACAAGTTATACATCACGTATTTAAACAGAGTGTCACTGCCCAGAAACTCAAAATCATCCTGCACATCCAACGAAATGACGTTTTTGTCGGTTGAGCGTTTGTAACTAAAGCTATTGATGGCGTCTGAAACAATACTTTGTGCCGAGTGCTTCTTAAATGTTGAACGTGATATGCGATTTTCATCGATCGACGTTAACAGCAGATCAATTGTCTCGTTACCGGTATGAATGATATTCATTGCATCGTCACTGACTTTTTTCAATAGAACTGCATCGTCGTGGTTTAAGGTGTATTCGGTTTTCGGTTCTTGCTTAGGGTTAGGGAGTACCGACTGAATAATGTCGATAGAGGTGAGTAAACCGCTAAGTGGGTTACGCATCTCATGGGCGATACCAGCACCAAATGATTTAGCCAGTGAGACTCTTGCTTCGTGTTCTACTTGGTTACGGACATAGAACAAGTTACCGAACAGGTAGATAAACAGAAAGATGGGAACATGCGTCCAGTCCATGGTGATATCGAGATGAAACCCTTGAGCGACCCAAGCACACACGCTAGCTAACCCTATCCCAGCGAAAGTTTGGGCAAACATGACTCTCGTGATGTGAACCAGCAAGATATGCAGGAAGATGGCAGCCATAAATGACATCACCCACACGTTAGACCAACTGTTCATCAACAGCATGTAAAAGAAGAAGCCGGGTAAGCAGAACGTTGTGACGACCTGATAGTAAGCCGGGAGATACTTTCTCCAGCGAAATGGGAAGCGATGTCTGTATATGATGCCAAAGAACAATGTCGAACAGAACACACGCAGTGGCAGGTTTTCATAGGGCTGCGGGAACAGTAGTTCCCAGACAATGTAGTAAACTGGGAAGCCAACAAAACCCATCCAACCGACCAAGGTCAGATTGGGCTCTGCGTATTGATAAACTTTACGAATAGCATTCATATTGAATTCTTAACTTACCTAGCTTAGACGTTTGATGCTGTTGATTTTATTTTTATATTTTCTAGTAGATTATATATCACTTGCTGACTGTAATCTTTTAAAGTTAGATCAAATATTGCACGAATTTAGATCCGACTCAGGCTCAAAACGCGACAAAATGAGTGGGCAATTCGTGAGATCTATGGAACTCGTGTGATGACCATTGAGGACTCACATGATTCTTAACTAGAGTACTTTTCTGATGTTCATTGGAGTTAGTCTGGTCTCTGGGTACCTACTTGATCAGGGGGAAGCTACATACTAGCTTGCTGGAGGCTTTGTTGATGTGGGTCTAACGTAAGTTTTATTGACTTGTTTATATTCCTTTTTGATTACTCGTTGAATTTAACAAAAGGTTATTTTGGTTAAATTAATTGTTTAAACTTAATTTTATTGGTTTATTAGGGTAAGCATCATACGATTAAGTTATGGTTTTATAACTAATTAAATAATTAGTCTACAATTTTATTTGATATCTGCCCTTACAAGGCCTTACAAATGAGCAATCCATGTACAGCTTACATTGAATTACTTAATAACTGTTCGAATATTTCTCTTAGAAGTTACACTAAAAAAGTGGATATTTATTTGAATAAACTTAAACCTTATACTTTGGATGAGCCAATCCATTGTAAAAAGGATTTATACAAATTTTATTTAATTGATTTCATATTCTTTATTCATATTGAAGGAATAACCTTGGGTTATCACCAAGGATTAGGCTGACGGAGATCAGTTGAAATAATAAGAGAAAGTTAAGTGATAATTTTTAAAAAATCAGTGGTGATTTTGTTTACCTCATTGGCATTGTCTGCATGTGGATTCGATGGTAAGAATGCGCCTGAAATTCAAGAGTCTCAAAAAACGATAAAAGAAAAAATCGGTGGCAAAGACGAAGGCATTTCTACCGGTAAGCCATCACCGGACTTGTTAGACAAATGGAAAAAGTTGGAAGAGTTTGAACAAGCGAACCAATTCGCAACGCATTACGACGTTAGCTCAAACTTGCCAATGGGCGATTTAGAGTTAGTTCAGTACAAGGAAAACGATACGATAAGTCTCAGTATTGCAGACTCAATAACCTTATTACAAGATATCAACACCGGGTCTATTGAAGGCTTATTTACTTCTATCGGTAATACATACATCGATGATTTTTCAGAAATTCGCATCATGACACCAAATGGTCAAAGTGGTTTTGGAGAAATTTCATGTCAACTTGAAGATACCGTTGCCTGCGATTATAACTTTGACTTGTTAACTGATGTTAGCTTCTTTGATGAAAATATTACTTTTGCTGAAGAAACACGCACCATCCGTATTAACGGAGTCGAATTTGAAGCAAGTGATCTGTCGAAGAACCAGCTTGAGTACACTCTTTCAGTGCCGAATGGAGAAATTGAAATTTTAGCGGATTATCTGTGGTCGGATAAATTTGGTGTTGTTGAAGTAGATGCAACAATTAACGTACTTGATAAAGTGCATTATGATGACGGCACCGTTGTGGAAATAAATAAACGTTCATTTAACTATAAGGCTGAAAACGCTAAGTTATCGAGTTTATAACTGCACCTCATTAATTTAATAAGCCTGATTAAATTCGGGCTTATTAATTCTAAATTAATTTGACAATAGATAATATAATCTTTTGGTTTTCCATAATTTTTTCTGGGTGTTTTCTTAGAATGATTAACATTAGTTTTAAAAAGTTTTCATTGATGATGAGTACTGTTGGAAAGATAAAAAAGAGTGATTGCTTGGCCATTTCATTCGCGGCTGAAGCTGTGATGAAAGCGAGACAGATGAACATCAACAAAGACAGAATTACAGAAGAAGCATCGAGTCACAATATTGATGTTCTGAACGCAATTGTTGATGATGCCTTTTGTTATCCTGTGGCAGGTTCGTCCGTAGGTCGTGCAGCTCTCATTAAAGACTTCAAGAAGCGTTGGTTCACAACTTGTAGTTGTGATTTAGCATGAAAGATCAGCTAGATATTGATTTTATTAGTCTTATTGACCGTGATGTTAGGTCTGAGTTTAAAGAAGAAGTTGTTCAGAAAGAGGCTTCACTAATGTCTGAGATGACAAAGGAAGAAGTCACATATATAAGTTTGTTTGTATTTGTAGGTTTGGGTGGGGCTATTTTGTTTTTTAACATCAGAGAGAGCATCTACTCCATGATTAGGGGCACCAGTTAAGTTGTTGCCTTTTATTGCAGTTAAAGTTTAGGCAGCGCAAATGTAGATTGGCTGCCTTTTTTTACTTTCAGAGGTTAGAGCCTAAAATCCTTGTCGATGAACATTATTGACGGGAGAGTTTTAACTCAACTTGTTTAAGTGCGCGTTGATACATCATCCAAGCACAAGTACCTGCCAGTATGTTACCCACCATTGCTCCCCAGAACAGACCTTCAATTCCCGCTACTTGAGAGCCAATCCATAAACATGGCAAGAAGAAAGCAAACAAGCGCAGTGCTGAAATCGTCAGCGCGGTATACGACTTACCTAATGCGTTCGATACCGACACCGTCAGCATACAAATACCAAGAGGACCAAGGCTGATTGGAACGATCATTAAGTGGTAGTTGAGGATTGTCGTCACATCACTGTCGCTGGTCATTAACCCCGCTAACCCGCTCGAGAATAGCCAAGTAACGAGTGCAATGATGACCTGAAAACCAAGTATAAAGGTGGCTGCAATCTTTATGAGACTGCGAATGTCCGTCAGGTTCTTTTCACCGAGCATGCGACCAACCATTGGGGGCATCGACATGGTTAGAGCCAAAACAGAAACAATTGAGAAAAATTCGAAGCGTGAGCCCAGCGCCCAAGCAGCAACTGCTGCTGTGCCGTAACTTGCCAGTAGTTTGGTGGCTAACATTGAAGAGACAGGTGGCAGTAATTGGCTGATCATCGCTGGGCCCATGATATGGCCAATAGAGCGAACACTTTTACTGATGTTTAAGTCTTGCCAATCGAACGTGAGCCAGTGTTTCTTGGTAACCTTAGGTGCCACAATCAGAATACCTACGCCAAATGCGATGATCGTTGCGATCGCTGCACCATTAATACCTAAATCCAAAGTGAAAATGAAGATTGGATCGAGCACAAGGTTAATCAAACTGGTGGCAATCATCATGGTACCTGGAAGCATGGTATTGCCGTTGGCACGGCAGACGCTGTAGAAGAAGTACAGCATTGCGCCTGTCCAAGAGCTGACCAGCCAGTAGATCCAGTAAGAATCAATGATTGGAAAGACGGACTCAGGCGCGCCCAACAACTGTAAAATAGGGCTGCGCACTAGGTAAATAATCACCGAGAATAGCGCTACACCCACGCCACCCATAACAACAACCAATCCACCCAGTTGTTTCGCGTAACGAGTCTGTTTCGCACCAATTGCTCGCGCGATCACTGCCGTAGTTGCGATACCCAAACCGACTTGAATGCCAATGATGATCATCTGAATCGGCAGCGTAAAGCCTTGAGCAGCGAGAGGTAGAACGCCTAACTGACCGATAAAAGCACTATCCACAAGCTGAAAACTCATTAGTGATAGTACGCCGAATAGCATCGGCCAGGTCATAGTAAAGAGTTGCCTGCTCAGAGAGGGTGAGGGCGTCGTAGTTGTTGAAGTCATATTCGTCTTAAGATTATTGAGGGGACGGTGATTAACCGTTCAATGTAGATTGGCTAAAGGATAGCGTAATGTCAGGCGGATACCAATATGCGGTATGACTGAGTCAGTGTTGCGATTAACATGCTGATGTAGCTTCTGGGGTATTAAAGCCAAAAAAGCCAGTCGTAATGACTGGCTTTATTCGTCTCTTGATTAGAGAAGGTTATTTGTTAGCAACATTGCCTAACTTCAACCAAGTATCAATAACCGTATCTGGGTTTAGAGATACAGAGCTGATACCTTGCTCCATTAGCCACTCGGCTAGGTCATCGTGATCCGATGGGCCTTGGCCACAGATACCCACGTACTTGCCTGCTTTAGTTGCCGCATCAATCGCCATCTTCAGCATTGCTTTCACTGCTGGGTTACGCTCGTCAAATAGATGAGCAACATCACCAGAGTCACGGTCAAGACCAAGTGTTAGCTGAGTCATGTCGTTAGAACCAATAGAGAAACCATCGAAGTACTTCAAGAACTCTTCCGCCAATACAGCGTTAGATGGCAGCTCACACATCATGATCACTTTCAGACCTTGATCACCACGACGTAGGTTGAATTTCGCCAGTAGGTCGATAACCGATGCCGCTTCGCTTGGAGTACGAACGAAAGGAATCATAATTTCAACGTTCTTAAGAGCCATTTCGTTGCGTACGCGCTTGATCGCTTGAGTTTCTAGCTCAAAGCAGTCTTCAAATACTGGTGAGATGTAACGAGAAGCACCACGGAAGCCCAGCATTGGGTTCTCTTCGTGCGGTTCAAACTCTTTACCACCGACTAGGTTGCTGTATTCGTTAGACTTAAAGTCAGACATACGTACGATCACACGCTTAGGCCAGAACGCAGAAGCGATAGTTGCGATGCCCTCTGTTAGCTTGCTTACGTAGAAATCGATAGGATCTTTGTAGCCACGGATGCGCTCAGTGATTTCAGCTTTAAGCTCATCGCTCTGTGCGTCAAAGTTAAGTAGCGCTTTCGGGTGAATACCGATCATCTTGTTGATGATGAACTCAAGACGAGCCAGACCAACACCTTCGTTAGGGATTTGAGCGAAGTCGAACGCACGATCTGGGTTGCCCACGTTCATCATCACTTTGGTTGGAAGCAGTGGTAGTTCGTCAACGGCAGAACGCTTGATTTCGAAATCTAGCTCGCCTTGATAAACGTAACCTGTTTCACCTTCTGCACACGATACTGTCACTGTAGAGCCATCTTTTAGGCGGCTCGTCGCGTCGCCACAACCAACAATTGCTGGGATACCCAGTTCACGAGCGATGATCGCTGCGTGACAAGTACGACCACCACGGTTGGTTACAATCGCAGACGCTTTCTTCATCACTGGTTCCCAATCTGGGTCAGTCATGTCAGTGACTAGAACGTCACCTTCTTGAACCAAAGACATTTGATCCAGTGAATCAACCAAACGAACAGGGCCAGAGCCGATGCGTTGGCCGATTGCACGACCTTCAACGGCTACATCTGCTTTGTTGCTTAGCTCGTAACGTTCAATCACGTTTTGCTCGCTCTGAGAACATACGGTCTCTGGGCGTGCTTGTACAATGTATAGCTTGCCGTCGATGCCATCTTTCGCCCACTCAATGTCCATTGGACGTTGGTAGTGCTTCTCGATGATCATCGCTTGTTTTGCTAGCTCTTTGATCTCTTCATCGTTCAGTGAGAACTCGTTACGCTCTTGAGTGTCTGTGTCGATGATATCAACTTGCTTACCGATCTCTTGGTTAGTTGAGTAGATCATCTTGATCAGCTTAGAGCCGAACGTTTTCTTAACGATAGGGTACTGACCTGCTTCAAGCATCGGCTTGTGAACGTAGAACTCATCTGGGTTCACTGCACCTTGAACGACCATTTCGCCTAGACCCCAAGATGAAGTGATGAATACCACTTGATCGAAGCCAGATTCAGTATCGAGCGTGAACATGACACCTGAAGATGCTTTGTCTGAACGAACCATGCGTTGGATACCTGCAGAAAGCGAGATACCACGGTGGTCAAAGCCTTGGTGTACACGGTAAGAGATCGCGCGGTCGTTGAACAGAGACGCGTATACGTGCTTTGTTGCTTCTAGAACAGCATCGATGCCTTTTACGTTCAGGAAAGTCTCTTGTTGACCTGCAAACGAAGCATCAGGAAGGTCTTCCGCCGTTGCCGATGAACGAACTGCTACAGACAATTCGTCATTGCCTTCGATCAGTTCACGGTAGTTGTCGCGGATATCTTGCTCTAGGGATTCTGGGAAAGGGGCTTCAAGAACCCATTGGCGAATCGTTGCACCTGTCTTACGCAGAGCTTCAACGTCTTCAACATCAAGTTCATCAAGTAGTTGGTGAATACGCTCATCAAGGCCTTTGTAATCAAGGAACTCATTAAACGCATAAGAAGTGGTAGCAAAACCATTTGGTACAGAAACACCAGCATTGGATAGGTTAGAAACCATCTCGCCAAGTGAGGCGTTCTTACCGCCGACCTTGTCGACATCTTCCATGGATAGGCCATTGAACCATAGGGTATTATTTTGCATTTATTTCTCCAGAAACATAGCAAGTTTTGTAGGGATTTAAAGGCAAACGATTACGTCAGAATTGAAAAAAATGTTAAAAATTTTTCAAACCTGTGGGGAACGTAATAGTCAGCAGGCTTTTGTTATATATATTATGGTGTCCATCCTACTCAAAATAATTTTAAACATTAAATAAAAAATGCAAATTGATATTCAAAGTCGTGATGTATTCTATGTTTCTGATGGAACGGCCATAACATGTGAGACTTTAGGGCACGTTGTTCTAGGTCAATTTCCCTTCAAAGCTAATGAAAAAACCTTTCCGTTTGTAGAAAGCGAAGACAAATTGAGTGACTTGCTCAAAGAGATCGAGATTTCCTACCAAACGACAGGTTACGAACCTCTGGTGTTTTTTTCGATTGTTATCCCCGACATCAAGAAAAAGCTGTTGGCAGCTCCAGCGCACTGTTATGACGTGTTAGAAAGCATCGTGCAGAAGGTGCAAGATGACACCAAGATGGCTCCCAAACCGAAACTGCAGCGCTCACGCAGTGTAGATAAAGATTCGGATAAGTATTTCGACCGTATCGCAGCGATTGAATACACGCTCGCGCATGATGACGGAATTACGTTAAGAGGGCTGGAAGAGGCTGATATTATTCTTCTTGGTGTATCTCGTAGCGGAAAGACACCGACTAGTCTCTACATGGCGATGCAGTTCGGGTTGCGCGTCGCTAACTACCCATTTATCCATGACGATATTGCGCGACTGAGACTCCTGCCTGAATTTGAGATCCATCGTCATAAGTTATTTGGTTTAACGATTGATGCAGAACGTTTGACTGAGATTCGTGAAAACCGTCTAGCTGGAAGTGAATACGCTAGTGACTCGCAGTGTCTCTACGAGTTGCAAACGGTAGAGGGGCTTTTCCGACGAGAGGCGATTCCGTACATCAATACCTCTTCACTTTCGGTCGAAGAGATCTCAACGCGAATTTTAGAGCGAACCGGTCTGAGACGCCGACTTCTTTGATCTTTCGTTTTCATGACGATCTTGCTGTCTTGTTGAGGCAGCAAGGTTGATCTTTCCTCTTTCATATCTTAATCCACTCTTAAAACTGGCCTTCTTTCGAAATCACTCCTATCTGCGAAACCAAGCTTCTACTCTTTTGTTCTAGTGCTATTTGTTAGGCGTTGTTCAAGGCAATGTCATTGCTACGTAAATAACAACTTATTCACCGAACAAAATAGATAAGGTGGCGCAAAATGGTAAAAAATCGCTAAATATCTCAAATAGTCTTGCTGTAACTAATTTGATTGAGATTATAACTAGATGAAAACCACCATATTAATTTTATCTGCTCTACTAACGATGAGTCTGCCTGCTATGGCGAATTTACATGTGTGGGATAACAAACAGTTTCAAGCTTATTCTGATAAAACCGAAGTTAAGTTTACGTTAGTAAATAAGTACAACAAAAAAGCCGACTATTACCTCCGAATAGATAACAAGTCATTTCCGAATAAACTGAGTTTAGGCCCAAACCAAGATATTGAATTAAATATTCATGTTAAGACACCTGCTGGCCAGAAAACCAAGAAAAAAATATGTACTCGAATGGTAACGGACTCTCCAAATAGCTATGAAGTGTGTACCAATATTAAATTCGAAAGGTATTGATGATGAGGCGAATATTATTATCGATTGTGGCGCTATTTGTTCCCGCTATGTTACACGCTAACCCGATTCCGAGTGTCTCCAATCCATCTGGAACTGACCGTATTCGAACCTCGGAAGGCGCGTCATGTGAGCAAGCGATTTCGACCGGTAAAACCATTCAATTTGGTACGTACGGAGCTACCGGCAATGAGGACAGTGATAACTACTATGGTGGCGATCCAAGTAACTACTACCACCAAAACCAAGATGAAGCAGGTATTTATGCCGCCATCACCTTCCAATTTGGTGGTGAAGAGAGAGTGGATTGCTCTCGCTTATACGAATTTGAATTGAGAGAGAGGAAGAGAGAAGAAGAGTTAGCTCAAGCAGAACACGAGCTTAAACTGCTGCAAATCGAAGCTGAGAAGTATCGTCTTCTCAAGATGAAACAAATGAATACAACCTTTTCGGAGTAAGAGATGAAGAAAGGAAAACAGTTATTGCTGCTAACTGCTTGTGGTGTGTTGTCAGTATCGACAGCATACGCAAACCCACCCAACGATGAAGATGAAGTCACTAGCGGAGATGTGACCTTTTCTGCGACGGTAGAAAAGCAATGTGGTATCGACGTAACGGCAGCCACGGCTGACCTTGCTTTTGGTGACAGCTATTTAGACTCTACGGCCCAGGTCAAACTCATTAACAATGAGAAAAATGGCAAGATTGAGTTTAAGGTCGAGCCTATTACGACTGAAGAGTTAGGAGATCAAGTTACCATAAATGATGTCCACTTTAGAGCTGAAAGTTCCGTGTCTGCAGATATGACTGCACCGGAATGGGAGGAGGGGATAGAATTCACTCGAGACGACCTCAGGTCAAACAATTTAGTGAATCTAGCGGCTCGAGTATCCGTTGATGAGAGTAACCTAGATGCTGATGACTATGAATTAGTGACCAACTGGATCATTGAATGTGATTAATAACTAAAACCCTCATGAGAGGGTTTTTTAGGTCGTATGATGAAAACAATGTTATTTCTATTTCTAGTGATTTTTCTTTCCCCTTATGCATTAAGTCAAAATAATAAAGCACATAAAGATAATGATATTTTGAATGAAAGCTGTGTAAGGGGAGCTGAATATCATGAAAATCGTATATTCGATGCTATATCTAGCTCAGAATATATTAATTGGACTCAAGTGAAGTTAATGAATATCAGTAGCCGCTATGATTACTCAAATACAATGATGGAACATGCCAATGACGAATATATATCCTGTGATCTCATCGTCGACTATAAATACAATGGAAAAAAGATATCCATTAACTCAACCTATTTGATGTCACTAGAAAATGATCAAATTAAAAGCACTGAGCTGTCCACTAAAGAAGCGGTAAGAGACTTTATTGTGAGGGTGATAGTCAATTGAGAAACGTCGTTACTTTACTCCTGCTTCCTATGCTCTGTGCATTTCAAGTGGCTGCATCAACTCAACACCAGAGTCTTAGGTTCTCTAAGCATGTCCACGAACAATGCGGCATTGCAGTGATTGATAATGCTGGTGAGCTGAATTTTGGACAACGTTATGAAGGGCAAGCACTGCGTTTTAAGCTCACTTCGAACAGAAAGGGTGGGCGTGTTCTACTGAAATTGGTTCATTTTGACATCGGTAGCTTTGAGCCAGTAGCAGATCGGTCTCAGGTGCACTTTCGGGTGGATGGTGCCTTTCGTCATCAGGGAGATGTTGATTTCTGGCAACAAGGCGTTGAGCTGCAGGCTGATGTTTTGCGTGATTATCCAGAAGTAACAGTCAGCGCACGCATCGATTTGCAAGACTACAGCGCTCCTGCGGGCGAGCATTACATCAATATGGAATGGGGGATTGAGTGTTACTAGCTTACAGTTTGTTCGTTCAATAACAGTTCGCTTAAAAATCTGTTTGCTGATTTATTCCTTCCTCTTTCATGACTCCCCAAAAATAATTGAAAAAAGTGCTTTACCTAAAGTTAACTTGAGGATTTAAGATGCCAACCAAGCGATAAGGAGAGAGTCTCTCCAACCAAATATAAAGGCATGATATGAATCCACAAATGATTGAACAGTACTTCCAACGCATTGGTTTAACTCATCAACCTGAGCTCAATGAATCGACTTTAAGACTAATCCACCATCATCAGCATCGTGCGATACCGTTTGAGAATTTGGCCATTCTAAATGGTGAGTTGATTGATATTACCCAAGAGGCAATATTTGAAAAATTAGTTGTGCACAAGCGAGGGGGTTACTGCCAGGAACTTAACGGCTTGTTGTTTAATGTTCTTTCATACCTTGGTTTTACTATTCGCCCTCTGCTGGGGCGGGTGCATTTTGGTGAGCAACCGACAGGGCATGGTCATCGTATCAACTTGGTCACCATTGGCGATCAACAGTGGATTGTAGATGGCGGCTTTGGCACTAATACGCCGCGAGCACCGTTACCACTTGTGTTTGATCGAGAGATTAAGACAGATCTTCAAACGTTTCGTTTCATTAAAGATCCACTGTTTGGAAATATGCTGCAGACGTTTGAAGAGAACAGGTGGAAAAACCTGTATAGCTTGGATATGAATCATGTGGTGTGGAACGATCTTGAGTATGGCAACCATTTTACCTCTACACACCCGAGCTCTCTGTTTACGCAGAACTGCGTTGTAGTAAGACCCACTGATGATGGTATCACTACCTTATTTAACCGAACGTTAAAGGTGCGCCAAGGCGTTGTGGAGCAAGAGTTTGAGCTAGAAAGCGAGTCGGATTTTTATCGGGCACTCAAGCAACATTTTGATCTAGAGCCTCAGGTTTCTTACCAAGCATTTATTCCATTTTTAGATAAACCAGAGGCTTAAATAATGAAAATACTAGCAATTGGCGCGACCAACAGCACTGAATCCATCAACAAACAACTGGCAACTTATGCGGCTGGCCTAGTCACAGGCGCAGAGGTAGAGACTCTAGACCTAAACGACTTTGAAATGCCGATTTACAGCCAACAGCGTGAGAAGAACCAAGGTATTCCTGAACTCGCGCATCAGTTCTTCAATAAAATCACGGGGTCAGATGCTGTCGTGCTCTCGTTTGCTGAATATAATGGGACTTACACGGCTGCGTTTAAGAACATCTTTGACTGGGTATCTCGCATTAATATGAAGGTATATCAGGGCAAGCCTGTCGTGATGTTAGCGACCTCACCCGGTGCGGGTGGAGCAAGTTCTGTTTTGGCTTCGGCTGTCGCTTCAGCGCCGTATTTTGACGCGGATGTACAAGGGCATCTATCGATACCAAGCTTTTACGATAATTTTGACGTGGTGACTGGGAAGCTAACACATGCAGAACTGGATCAAGAGTTGATGTCTATCATGAAGAAGATTGGTCAGGATTAGAACATCGACGGCAACCTAAACGCACTAAATAAAAACCGAAGCCTGATGCTTCGGTTTTTGGTTTATTCTAGAAGCCCAACGCCGAGCTCTTTGCTTTTTCGTTCCATCCAACGATCGAGTGTGGGAGGCCATTCAATGCTTGATTCAACGTAGAAACCGCGCAGCATTGAGAAGTAAACCGCTTGATCGATAAGCGGTAGGGTAGATTCGCCCTTTTCAAAATTAAGCAGTAGCTCTGCATCTTTTAGAAGTGGATTGATGAGTTGTACAAACTGAGGTGTCTGCTCAATCAGTTTGTCGAAGTTGAACTCTTCGGTTTCCTTACTCTCGCGCCAAGCCGCTTTGCTCTCTTCTGTGCGGTATTCAGGAAGATCAAGTTTCCACCAACGTGGGCGACCAATGCGTTGCGTGAGTGGGAAAGCTCTAGTTTGGAATTGAGTAACAGGATTTGCTGGTTCTCGAGGCTCATCGCTGTTCGCGAGATCCATGAAGTAACTGATGATATCTAGGCTTTCTGCCATGATAGAACCGTCGTCTTTCTCCAACACTGGAACCATCTTTTTGCCAATGAGATCAATCAAGGTCTGCGCGTCGTGGTAGTCGACCGACACCAGTTCCACAGTAAGCTCTAAAGAACGTGCGACAAAAGCGACACGAGCGCAAAATGGACAGTGATCATAGATATAAAGCTTCATGGCTTCCCCTTAAATGTATAAGCTACCAAAGCATAAGATTACGCTAATGTATCAGAACTTATATGAGACCATAAGTACTTGTATTGAAATGTAATAGAAATTTCGCAACTCGCAAAGAGCGCGCAGCTTTGGGGAGAGAGGAGTGGGTCGCAGAAACAGATAAGGCCCTGATAATTCACTCCAATGCAGAAGAGTGTATTAACCAAGGCCCTAATTCTTTGATGTTTTTAAGTGCTCGACCGCGAATTAAAAACGTCTAATTATGCTTTTTTAAGATCTTGCATAGGGTAAGTTAGCGTAAAGCCACCCTCGATCGTTGTAACGTGAACGTAGAAACCGCCAGCGCTTAGGCCTGTTACTACCATCTCACCTAGTTCAATACCTTTTGTTGCTACAACACGATCTTCGATTGAAAACATTTTAAACACCTTCAATAAATTAAAATTAACTTTGCTTTTCGAAGGCGGATTTAATCAGATGATCCAGATATCAACTAATCAGGTAATTTGTCGTCAAGACAAGTAAAGCTTATCTATAAGTAGCTCATTTATACAAATCATAGGGTTAGCAAATTGCGCTCAAATTTCATCGGCTGGGTAGTGCACACCAACCTGACGACGCATTTCTGTTATGAGCTCTGAAACGATGAGCGCACGCTGTTGCGCTTCAGATTGTGCTTCTTTATCTCCGTTAAGTACCTGAGCAAACCTATTCGCTTCATAACACATAGAGTTGTCATGCTGTGGCTGGTTTAGGTCTTCTACTTCACCATTGCGATATTGAATCTTCACATCTGTGCACTCAGCAATGTGGTCTATCAAAATAGAACCTAGCTCTCCTTGAATCTCACTGTATGCGTAAGAGTCACTGACTTTTGAGTGGGCTAAGGTCACGTCAAACTCTGGGTAGGAGAAGATCGCGCTGCCATGAGCATCGACGCCTGACTCAAGTAAGTGGGCAGATGCTTGCACGCTTTGAGGCTTACCAAATAGAGCAACAGCGGCAGCCACTGAGTAAAAGCCGATATCAATTAAGGATCCATTGGAGAAAGTTGGATTGAAGGTGTTCGGGTTTTCGCCATCTAAGTATCTTTGGTATCGAGAGGAGTACTGACAATAGCTGATGTGTGCTTTGTGGATTTTACCTATCTTATTTAGTGCCTGTTTAATGGCTTGAAAGTTAGGCAGGTATTGAGATTTGTACGCCTCGAATAGAACGACATTGTTCTCCTTCGCGACTTCAAACATCTTGGTTGCCTCGTCGATGTTTGAGGCGATCGGTTTTTCGCAAATCACATGCTTTTTGTGCTTCATTAGCGTGATCGCTTGCTGACAATGAAATGAGTTCGGTGAGGCGATGTAAACCGCTTCGATGGTTTGATCATTAGCCAGTTCATGTAGATCGGTATAGTGCTTCTCTACGCCAAACTCATCTCCGAATGCAACTGCACTCTCTAGATTTCGAGAATAAACGGCTGTTAGTTGCATAGCGTTCATCTCATGTGCAGCCTGTACAAATTTTTGAGTGATCCAATTGGTCCCAATCACAGCAAACGTAATCATATCGGTTTTCCCGTCCTTCTTGTTGGTATTTAGGGATAGTAGCATTCGCGATATATGAAAAGGGGGCTAATTGCGGAACAAATTTCTTGTAAGAAGATCCTAATATTAATTAGGCGATTTAGATTAAGTTCGACTCTTGGAAATTGTGCAGTGAGCGATGGATTTTGCTAAGGTAAAACTAATCATAAACAAGGTAGTGACTATGCGTATACGCACAGCCAAAGCGGCTGATATTCAATTCATATTAAAGCTCTCTGATCAGATCAATCGTCAGCATCATCAAGGTGCCCCCAACGTTTTTAGCTCTCCCGACAAATCGACTAACGGCTCCGAAGCCTATTGGCTAGGTTTAATGCTGGAGCCGGAAGGGCATTTTTTGGTGGCAGAAGAAAAGGATCAGATCGTGGCTTTTTTAGTTGGAAAAATCACACAGAATATAGGTGTGAGTTTTATCCAAGGCCATAAAGTGGCAAGAGTGAATACGATAGTGGTTGGGGATGATGTGCAAGGGCAAGGTCTTGGTAAAAAGATGATGCGTGCTTTCAATCAATGGTCACAAGCTAAAGGCGCGACAGAATTACGTTTAGAGGTGATGGAGTTTAACCAAGACGCGCAACGCTTTTATGAGTCGCTGGGTATGGTGACTCAATCCCGAATTATGTCTATGCCGCTTGAGGATGTATGAGCCGCTTCGTTACTCTCTTCCTATGTTGCGCCTGCTCGTTACCTGTGCTGAGCTGGGCGAAAAGCGCTGCAACAGCTGAGCCTTCAACGCGTACCAAACCACTACTCTCTCAGCTTGCTGTAACTATGGTGAAAGTCGACAAATCTTCACGGCGTATGTATCTGATGAGTGGGGATACATTAGTGCGAGAATATCGAATAGCGCTAGGTAAGCAACCTAAGGGGCACAAACGCTTTGAAGGGGATAATCGAACCCCTGAAGGTCGTTATTATCTCGATTATGTGCTTGAAGATTCGAATTTTTATCGCTCCGTTCATATCAGCTATCCCGCTCCTTCCGATCGAAAATGGGCGGAAAAGTACGACATTGAGCCTGGCGGTGACATCAAAATACACGGTTTGAAAAATGGTGAGCGTCGCTCAGCTCGTTATGTTCAGAGCTTTGACTGGACAGATGGTTGTATCGCGATCACCAACCAAGAGATGGATGAGTTTATTGATCTTGTCAGAATGGGGACTCCAATCATCATTGAGTGGTAATGATTGGAGTGTTTTCCTGCTTTTATTTTCAATGATCGCTTGTTTTATTTTAGTGGTCGTTAAACGAACCGAGTTGGGTAGTCGGTGAAAATAGCTTTAACTTGGTCGATATACTTAAAGTCTTCGCTTTGGTTAACGGTGTAGCACCAGATCTCTCGGCCAGATTGTTTGAGGTAATCAATGTCAGCTTGAGTAAGGTTGGCGTAATTCAAGTGACAGCTGAAGGCGCTGACGCTTTCTAGTGTTGTTTTATCTTGTTGATCTAATTGCTCAGTGATCATGCCTACTCGGTATTGTGGCAGATGCTTTTTGACTTCCTCAACCACCCGATGGCTAAAGCTCGAAATGAGAATACGATCGGTATCCATCGAACAGCGAATTAGTTCGTCGTGGAGCAACTCAACAACGTGAGCTGGCTGGTGGCGGGTATCGACTTTAACTTCGAGATTAACGCTTAAATTGAGTTGCTCTACCAATACCAAGAGTTCTGGGAGAGTAAGAATTTTCTCACCTTCGAACTCGGATGACTTCCACGCTCCAAAATCAAATTGTTTCAGCTCTGCCAAAGTATGCTCGTCAACGCGTCCTACCCCGTCACTGCAGCGTTCAAGTGTATGGTCGTGACATACCACCAATTGATTATCTAATGTCGGTTGAATATCGACTTCAATCCATTTCAGACCAAGTTTGGCTGCTTGTTCAATACTTGCTCTGGTGTTTTCAGGATGCGTTCCTGCAACACCGCGATGACCAACAATCATAGGAGGCATAGAGTTTCCTTATTTCAACGCACTGTTATTCATGCTTAAACTAAGTCTAAAGGATAATCCAATGAGCGTCGTTACCTTGATGCACAAATTGAGTTTGCATAGGGCGTGTTTAGCTTCATTGGATATGGATCTTGATATACAAAATAGCAAAGCCCCTCGATTGAGGAGCTTGGTTTAGATAAGTGCTAATGATTAGCGTGCAATATCGAGCTGGTTATCTTTTACACCGTTGATACGGAACCAGCCAGCGATACTAAAACGCTCAGTATTTGTTGGCAGCACTTCGTGTGGGAATTGCTCCGAGAAAAACACAAAAAGGCGCCCTGCTTTTGGAGGGATCGTTGCTACGTGGTTATCGTCTAAGTCATAAACGACAAGCTCGCCCGCATCTTGCTCAGACCATTCGTCATTCATGTAGAAGACGGTCGTTAAGCGTCTATTTTCATTACCTTTAAAGCAATCAAGATGCTTTTGATAGAAATCGCCTTGTTCATATTTTGCAAAGTGCGCTTCATACTCAAATAAGCCAAGGAAGAAAGCTTGGTTTGCCGCTAAACGGATTTGTTCCATTTTGTCCAAAAACTGCGAAGCGGGTTGCCCCATATTTCGGCTTAGCCATTGGATTTTGTCGCTGCGAATACTCGACTCGCGCGTTACTTCTTCGTTACGGCCAATCCTAGCCTTTTTCCAGTTGTCTGGAATACAGTCCCTCAACGCCACAACTTCATCGTAAGTGAGGAAGTCATCCCAAACAAAATAGCCTTGGGTAGATAACGCGTCGATCATTTGGTTCATGTAAAGCACTCGGACATATAAATAAGGGGCACTTATATAGTCCGAATAACTTGGTGCAACAAATCGGGTTGTTTGTCGTCACGATAAAACTCGGGAAATAGAAAATCGTTAAGCAGCTCGAGAGTGGGAGAAAGCCGAGCTGCAGGTCGGGATGATGTTCGTTGTATGCAGGAGTTAATGGTAAAAGAATATCAGTTTTATCAATCACTAAACTCAATCGGAAAAGTCAGAATAAGAGTCGTACCTTCTTCATAAGACGTGGTGAAATCAATGGTGCCACCCTGAGCCTCCGCAGCGAGACGAGCAGAGTAAGTCCCAATGCCTGTTCCGGTTACTTTGCCGTCTGTGACAAATTTGTCGAAGAAGGTCTTATGAATATAAGGTGGGATCTCTCCCATATTGTGGATAGTGAAGCGAACGGTTTTCTCTTCTGAATCAAGGTGGCTTGATACCTTAACGTTATTCCCTGGAGGTGAAGCTTCAACGGCATTGTTAATTAGGTTTGAAAACATGGTGTAGCTCAGTAGCGAGTCGCCCATGTATTTATGTGAAGGCGGCACATTGTAATGAATGAAGATATTACGCTTTTCACATTTCGCTTGCATGCCGTAGCAAAGCTTTTTGATTAAGGAGTGGGCATCAATGAGTTTAAGTTGAACCTTGTATTTGTCCTCTTCTAGCTTCATCAGCGTTTCTTGGCTGTTGACCATTTTCTGGATCATCATAGAAGACTCACGAATCACATCGATTTCTTCATCGCAATTTTGGGCTTTTTGTTCGAGAGCGGGCAAACTGGTGATGATCGCTGTCAACGGGTTGCAGAGATCATGCTGAAACATACGATCGATTTCATCGCGTAGGCGTGTGTTTTCAACCATGGTTTCAATCTGAATCTGCATCTCCATGCGTTGCTGCACTAGCTTCATGTGATTCTTTACACGCGCAAGCACAATCTCGGGAGTAATGAGCTTGGTAATGTAGTCAACCGCACCTAATTCTAACCCCTTGACGACATCATCGGTTTGAGAAAGTGCAGAGACAAAAATGATAGGGATGTGCTCGGTTAGTGGATTGCTTTTCAGTGCCTTACAGACGTCTAGCCCAGACATTTCCGGCATCATGATATCGAGCAGTATCAGGTCGGGTGGTGTGTCTTTGTCGCACAGCTCTATCGCTTTTTGCCCAGTTCGACACGCCTGAATCTTGTAATGTCCTTTAAGTAGTTCACCCAGTACCATTAAGTTATTCGGTTCATCATCCACCAAAAGGATGTTTTGTGGCATAGGTTTAGGGATGTTTTCAATACGACGGGTAATTTCAGTAGAGCCCGCTTTATCAACAATAAGTTGAGGTGTGGGGGCTTTAAAGGCTTTATGGACACGCTCAATCAACATACTGCGTGAAAAGGGCTTAACAAGGTAATCCGTGACCCCGTGCTTAATCGAGGTCATGACGTCATCCTGATCAATGTTGCCAGTGATCATCACAAACGGGATGTGTGCAAACTCTTCGTCACGGCGAATCGTCTTTAGCAACTCAAGCCCATTCATTTTGGGCATGTTCCAGTCTGAGAGAATCAAGTCGATACTGTAGGTTTTTAATTTAACAAGCGCTTCCCGACCATCTTTGGCGCGATGAATTCTACGAAATTTGAGTGATTCTAAGATCGTCGCCATGGTTTGTGTCATGGAGTCAAAATCGTCGACGATGAGCACGCGTTTTAACTCATACGTGGGTTCTGCCGTGGTGGGATTAAGCAATACATTGTTCATAATTGAGGTCTTCAGCATCCAGTTGAAACTTTAAAGCGGTCGATGTTCCTTATCGATTAATCTCAAATTATGCCAGTTGCGCACGGAGTGCAATAAAAAGATCGATTAAGACGCAGTCGCTTCACAATAATATATAGAATACTTGGACTATTTAGATTCTCTATAAGTTAATGGGATCGCATTTCCTTTTAGTTGATTGTTTTATAAAAACTATTTAATAGAGTATCGTATTCAAAGTTGTTAATCTGGAAGAGTTTTCAAGGACAAGAAAACGCTGAAACCCTGGTAAACAAGGATACTGTTTATGTTCAATATCACTCGATCATGGATGATCGTGCTGCTCTCTCTATTTTTTGTTCCTTTCTCTTTTATGGTGTGTTCCGCATCAGTATCTGCACAGCTAGACAATGATTTATCCGCGTCGCAGAGTCATTTATATAGTGTTGAAGAGCGTGACTGGTTATCTAAAAATCAAGTTGTAACCTTTGCTGGCGATCCTGATTTTGCTCCGGTTGAGTTTATCAATGAGCAAGGCGAGTACGTGGGAATTGTGTCCGATATGCTTGACCATATTGCGACGAAAACAGGTTTAGTCTTTGAGAGAGTAAAGACTGATTCATGGCAGCAATCGGTCGATTTGATGGAACAGGGGAAAGTCGATCTGTTGCCGTTGATCTCTTCGTACGGGCGAGATGAACAGCCAATGCTGTTTACAGAGAGCTATTTAGACTATCCCAGTGTGATTCTGGTTCGTAATGATACCAAAGGCGTAAAGAGCCTCGATGACCTCGTCGGTAAAAAAGTCGTTGTGGTTTCGGAATGGTCATCTGAAAGGGAGATAAAACAAGATTATCCAGAGATAGAGGTACTGGTAGCAGAGAGCTCGCGTGAGGCAATTGACCGCTTATTGTTTGGGCACGCTGATGCGATGATTCACTACTATCCCGTTGCCTCGTATGAACTGCTACAAAGAGGCATCGGCAGTTTACGTATTGCAGGGCGCACCTCGACCAAAGATGGCGCCATGGCAGTAAACAGTGACTTGCCGGTGTTGCATTCCATTATCCAGAAAACACTGCACGCGATGAGCAACAAAGAGAAGCAGTCAATTCAATCTAAATGGTTGCATGAGGATTTGAGCGATTCTGAGCATGATCTCGGACTGACTGTTGAGGAAAGAGAGTGGCTTGAGAAGAATCCAACCCTTCGAGTCGCGCATGACCAAGATTGGAAGCCGTTTAGTTACGTTGCGAATCAAACATCGCAAGGTTTCTCTGTTGAATACGCTAAGTTGCTTGCCCAACTTATTGGCGTTGAGGTCGAGTTTGTTTCAGGTCCTTGGAACCAAGTGTATGACTTAGCGTTACGCGGTAATGCAGATCTAATCTTAGACTTGATTAAAACTCCGGAGCGAGTAGAACACCATTTCTTGTACACGCCGCCTTACGCGCGCAACCCTAATGTGATTGTGACTAAGCAAACCTCGGATTTGACTACTTTTGAAAGCTTGAGAGGAAAGCGAGTCTCTTTTGTCCAAGGATCCTTTCTCGAAGAGGTTCTACGTGATGAAGAGCTAATCCTGTCACCTCGGGAAGACTCAACTCAAGCATTCAAGGCGCTTCAATTTGGTGAAGTTGACGCTGTACTGTCACGGATTGTGATTGCAAGACAAGTGATCAATGAGAATGCACTTTACGACCTTGAGATCAAAAACGAGCTCAACATTGGTAATCCTGAGCTCGATAACATGAATATCGGCGTACCTAAAGATCGTCAGTTGTTGCACTCGATTTTGGTTAAGGCGATGCAGCATATTGACATGGCAGATGTGAACGAGCTGCGAAAACGTATTTTGGCGACTGAAGCGCAGCAGAGTGTAGCCTTGACACCGGATGAGATTAAGTCGGTACTGGCTGATTCGACGTTGAGCGTTAAGTCCATTGGTGGGCAGCTTTCAAGTGAAGATAGCTTCGACTTGAATGAGGCGCTCCTAAATGCGATAGGCAGTAAGGTCGGCATCACATTTCAGAATCACTCTCTTCATCGTCAAGAAAACGCGCGAACCTCATCAAGTTCGCAAGTCGATGTGCTCATCGGTGAACGTGATTTCTTTGTTGAGCAATCGGGGTATGCGATTCGTAAGCCGATAATCAGTTCATACTATGCATTAGCAACGCAAACTCAAGACAAGCGCATCACCTCCCTCAGCGATCTCAATCAAGACAGTGTTATAGGGGTAGTGGGCTCGAATCAGTATATTGAAACGCTCAATCGTACCTATCCAGAGCTGTTTTTTGCCACGGTTAATGACCCTGAAAATGGGCTCAATCAGGTCGCTAACGGCGATCTTGCGGGTTTACTTGCAGATGGTATGCAGCTGGAGCATCTGCTTTCATCTAATCAGTGGCTCAACTTAGAGATACCGATTGTTACTAGCACACCCATTCATTATTTAATGGCCTTCAGTCAACACCTTGATAAAGGAGTGATATCGGCACTCAACAAAGCCCAAAGTCATCTTAGCGTCGAGCAGATAAGCGCAATCCTCAGCCAATACCAAACTCGTGAATTGACTCCGAATGAGGGACGAGTAAAACAGAATGAGATGTTCTCGGAGAACACGATAAATTCAGACCTCATCATCAAGGTGAGCGTTGGTGCGGTTTTAGTCCTCGCTGCTTTATTACTCATCCCCATTCTTTTGAACAAATACCTGTCGAATCGAGCAATTCATAATCTGTACACCAACAAAATGATGCTGGTGGCGAGTGGAGTGATTGCTTTGGTGCTGAGTTTGGTGTCACTGGCGGCATATCTCGTGATTGGCAAAGTAGAACAGCAGACGCGACATAACATTCAAATCTCGCTATCGGGCATTAGTGAAGCACTCAACACCAGTATCGACATTTGGTTAGACGGTAAAACCGCCCACATTGACTCACTCTCACGTGATCCCGCATTACTTCCGATGGTGGCAGAACTTCTGAAGGTTGAACCGAGTAAACAGGCGATTAAGTTCTCGACTGTGTTGATTGATTTGCGTGTATTTTTTGCTTCGCAACAAGCGCTGCATGGTGACCGAGGTTTCTTTATCATCTCACCTGAGCGTATCAACATTGGATCAATGAGAGACAGTAATCTCGGTGAGATTAATGTGATTCAGCAACAACGACCAGAACTGCTAGACAGAGTGTTTCTAGGCGAGACCGTGCTGATCACACCGATTGATTCAGACATTCGTTCAGCGCATCAAGATCAGCCGCAGAATCGCGATGCGACCATGTTTATCGCAGCCCCTATCACCAATCAAACGGGTGAAGTGATTGCAGCTATGACGCTACGTTACGATCCTACGCATGAGTTTAGTCAGATATTCTCTTCCGGACGAGTAGGGCAGAGTGGTGAGTCTTATGCGTTCGATGAAGAGGGTTACTTCCTAACAACCAGTCGTTTTGAACCAGCATTGCGAGCACAAGGTGTTCTTAATAACAATGCCAATGCGATCCTAAATCTGCAAATGGTGACGCCAGAGCAAAAGATCGTGACAAATGGCACTAAACCTCGCCTCTTTGCCGATGACGACAACTACACCAAAGCTTTCCTTGGCGCACTCCGTGATACTAAAGGCAGCAGTGGTATTGGCTACCTAGATTATCGTGGCGTGCCTGTGCTCGGAAGTTGGGTATGGAGAGAGGGTGAGCAGTTTGGTTTTGTTACTGAGATAGATGAGCAAGAGGCATTAAAGGGCTACATTTCGACGCGAAACCTGATCGTTTCACTGCTCGCTTTTACCGTGTTTTTGACCGTTGGTTTAACAGGGCTTTCTTTGTGGTTGGGGCGTCGGACACAAGCAATTTTACTTGAGTCTAACGAGCAGTTGGAACGCAGCGTACGTGAGCGCACACTTCGCCTAACGAGCATCATCGATAACGCGACGGGTACCTCTATCTATTTGAAAGATATGGATGGGCGCTATCAATTGGTGAATAAGCACTTTGAGTCGATCACGGGGTTGGATACGAGTGATATTCTGGATAATCGAGACAGTGATATCTTTGATGCGGAACGTGCTGATGCCATTAAGCAAGTCGATAAACAAGTGTTATTAAGCGGCGTATCTCAAGAGTATGAAGATAGCTTGATAGACAGACACGGAGTCGAACATCACTTCTTAACCAAGAAAATTCCGCTGTTAGAAGAAGATGGCACCATGATTGGTATGTTCGGCTTTTCGACTGACGTGACGGAACTAAAATCGATTCAAAATGATCTTGAGCTAGCGAAAACAGTCGCCGAAGAAGCGACGCGATCAAAGAGTGATTTCCTTGCCAATATGAGCCACGAAATCCGCACTCCGATGAATGCGATCATTGGTATGAGCTACCTAGCTTTACAAACGGATCTAGACCGTAAACAGAGTGATTATCTCAACAAGATCCTGACTGCATCGAACTCACTGCTTGGTGTTATTAATGACATTCTCGACTTTTCCAAAATTGAAGCGGGTAAGTTGGATCTCGAAGTGATTCCTTTTGCGCTCGCCAATGTTATGGATAACCTGTCGAATATTGTGAGTGTGAAATCCCAAGAGAAGAACCTTGAGCTATTGATTGCTATTGATCCTGACATTCCAACTATGCTGCTCGGGGATCCACTGCGTATCGGTCAGGTGCTGCTGAATCTAACCAACAACGCGGTGAAGTTTACTCATGAAGGTGAGGTTGTGGTTAAGGTCGAGAAAATCGCTCAGTCGCAAAGCAGTGTAGACCTTCGATTTAGCGTTCAAGACTCGGGGATTGGCATGACTACTGAACAAATGTCTCGACTGTTTTCGGCGTTTACTCAAGCGGATAGCTCAACAACGCGACAGTTTGGAGGTACTGGGCTTGGCCTGACTATCTCTAAAAACTTAGTCGAGCTGATGGATGGTGAGATTGGTTGCGATAGCGAGCACGGTGTTGGCAGTACTTTCTTTTTCGATCTCACTCTGGATATCGACCACAACGCTTCAATGAAGCAGCCCAAGCTCTCTAGCGACTATCAAGGATTACGAACCTTAGTGGTTGATGATTCGGCCGAGTCGAGAGACATTTTAACTAACATGACTCAATCGATGGGCTTAGAATCCGATGCTGTCGACTCGGGGATGCAAGCCTTATTAAAGCTTACAGAAGCCGATTCTATGAATCAGCCATATGATCTGATTCTTATGGATTACAAAATGCCACACATGAATGGCTTGGACACCTTGGAATCTGTGCGCAAGTTGTCACTTAAAGTGTCGCCAAAAGTGGTGATGGTAACGGCGTATGGAGGCGATGAAGTACGAGACCAAGCAATGCAGAAAGGTGTTGATGGCTTTTTGGTGAAACCTATCTCTTCTTCCTCTCTATTTGATGCTATCTCTCAATCATTCGATAACGAGAGCATAGCAGCGAACACGATGCTGACTCATCAGCCGCTCAGCGATATCGCGTTAGAGCAGGGCATTAAAGGGGCGCATATTCTGTTGGTTGAAGATAATGAAGTTAATCAACAAGTGGCCGTTGAGCTATTAGAGCTGGCCCAGTGTGAAGTGACTGTTGCCTCCGATGGCCAGCAAGCCGTGTCTTTAGTGTCTAAACATCAGTACGATGCAGTGCTCATGGATATTCAGATGCCAGTCATGGACGGATTTGAAGCGACTCAGTTGATTCGACAACAGCTTGGGTTTACAGAGCTACCTATCATAGCCATGACGGCTAACGCATTAGCCAGCGACAAAGAAGCGTGTGTTGAAGCTGGTATGAATGATCACGTGGCAAAACCGATTGACCCAGAGCGACTGTTTAAAGTGCTGAATGAGTGGGTATCACACAATCTAAGCATCACTGAAACAGAATCTCTTATGCCAGATGACACTCGACTTCCTGAGCTTCAAGGTTTTGATGTTATGGGAGCGGTGGCTCGATTTGGTGGACGTATAGCGTCCTATGACAAGGCGCTATCGAATGTGTCGAGTACCTTACCGGAGTCACTGTCCGTGATTGAAAACGCGCTTGAGCAAGGTGATCACAAGCAGGCCTTGTTAACGACTCATACTGTGAAGGGCGTTGCTGGCAATATTGGTTGTGATGGCGTTTACCAAGCCAGTCGGGCACTTGAAGATGTACTGCGTGCCGATGATAAAGAGCAATACCATGGGTTGTTTGAAAGCCTTAATCAGGCTGCGCAACAAGCTTTGCTAACGATTAGTGATTATCTGTCATTGCGAGGTGAATCAGACTCTGTGGCGACTGCTATGGATGTGGAGCAGATCCAACCATTGATGGAGCAGTTAGTGGCTCAAATCGAAGAGTACGACTTTGCGGCTGTCGAAACATGTGAAGCATTAGTTGCTGCCTTTAACCACTCGGAGTTGTCGAGCGTGTTAGAAAAACTGGAAAATGCTATTTCAAACTATGATTTTGACGAGGCAGCACTTCATATCAAGGTGTTGCTTGATTCACTAACAGAACCGGCGAGTTAATACCAAACATTGATTGCAGATACCTAATATGCAGTTGTTTTGAGATCTCGTTTATTGTTGATTCTGGGTGTTCTTGCTGACTAATTTAACAAAATGATCACATTTGAGAGCGACTTTGCTATTGTATAGGTCTGACCAGTTAGCATTGAACAAGGAGTCGTTTTGCAACTGCACACAATTAAAGGGTATATCCAAGACATGTATTTGGTGGAGTACCCTGACCGTTTGTTATTGCTTGATGGCGCATGCCGAGCAGATATCCCACATTTGAAAACCTTTATTGAACAAGATTTAGGGCGAAAGTTTCATCACTTACATACTGTTGTAGTGACGCACATGCACCCAGACCATGCAGGGGCTGCACATAAGTTGCGAGACTTAACGGGGTGTAAGTTGGTGTCGGCTGACAGAGAGTTCGATTGGTATGCACGTTGGGATGGAATGCTGATGCACCTGACTGATTTGGCGTTAGCGCGCTGGATGGCTAACCGATTAGGTCGGCCAAAAGCCAATCTTTGGTATTCGCGTAAGTTAAAGCCAGATTATAAGTTGTCGGACGGTGAAACCATACCGGGCTTTGATGATTGGGTAGTATTGGAAACTCCCGGCCATACCGATCGAGACCTGTCTGTTTATTGCCCATCTGAACGTTTAGCGTATGTGGCCGATCTCATGGTCGAAGTAAAACAGAAGTTGATCCCGCCATTTCCTATTTTTCACCCCAACCAATATCGTCACTCTGTAGAGCGAATCTACGACCTTCAATTGGATACTTTGCTGGTGGCACACGGAGGTCAGGTGGCGTTCGATCAACCTGCGTTTGAGCACCTGCTTGTTAGCGCTCCACGTAGACCTGTCACGCATTGGAGAGTCACCAAAATCAAATTTAGGAGTTTACTGAAATCGATTTGGCGTTTCGGTTTTAGTGACAAGCGCAAAGGCAAAAACGACAAAAGCCAGTCTTAAAGACTGGCCTCTGCAAAGGGTGGTGCTCTTGATTCACTCAACGGTGCGTATTCGGCAAAATAGCGTGTGAGTGTATCGTTAACTGTATTATTCAGTTTTACCCTAGAAATAGCGTCGTGGAGCAACGCTATTAGTTGAGCAAGAAAGACTCACTTGGGTCGACAATTACTTTATTGCTCATGCCTTGGCGACCAAGCAACATCATGTATGTCATATCTTGACGGTTGCTCAGCGTTAAATCGATAAGCCACTGCTCACCACCGATACGCAACAGCGTCTCAATCACACAGCGAGTTTCTACTTCACCATTAGACGATTTGATTTTCTTGCTCGCTTTTAGTTTCGCGGTGCAACGTACCGTTTCTTCTAGGTGGTATACGTCAGGGTGTAAGTCAAACTCCACGTAACGTTCACCATCTTCTTTAAAGCAAAGAAGGTTATCCACGTGTAGAGATGAGGTTTTTGCCCCTGTGTCTACACGTGTATGTAATCCTGTTATCCCTAACTCAGGTAAGCAAAGTGCTTCAGTGTTCCCTATGATCATTTTGTTGTTCATAATTGTTCCAATCATCAGTTAACGGCTTACATGGTTATTTTAACCGTTTTAATCTTTTCTAATATCAGCCTTTACCGCGAGTACGGTTTGCATTTGGTTTTGCATTCTTTTCGATGAATTCGAAAATCATGTCAGCCACATCTTTACCTGTCGCTTTTTCGATACCTTCAAGGCCTGGAGAAGAGTTTACTTCCATTACAACAGGGCCATTCTTAGATTGTAGGATATCGACGCCACATAGGTTCAAGCCCATGATTTTTGCTGCGTTGATTGCTGTAGCGCGTTCTTCTTTAGTCAACTTAACTAGTTGAGCTGTACCGCCACGGTGTAGGTTAGAGCGGAACTCACCTTCGCCAGCTTGGCGTTTCATTGCTGCAATCACTTTGTTACCTACTACAAAGCAACGGATATCTGCACCTTTTGCTTCTTCAATGAACTCTTGAACCAAGATGTTCGCTTTTAGGCCCATGAATGCTTCAATTACGCTTTCTGCTGCTTTGTTGGTTTCAGCCAATACCACACCGATACCTTGAGTACCTTCAAGTAGTTTGATAACCAAAGGCGCGCCACCCACGTTCTTGATCAGATCTTGGATCTTGTCAGGACGGCTAGCAAAGCCAGTTTTTGGTAGACCAACACCTTTACGAGACAAAAGCTGCAGTGAACGTAGCTTGTCGCGAGAGCGGCTGATCGCAACCGATTCATTGATACAGAAAGTACCCATCATCTCGAATTGACGTACAACCGCAGTACCGTAGAAGGTAATGGAAGCGCCAATACGTGGGATCACTGCATCGTATTGAGGCAGTTCTTCACCCATGTAGCGAATCTTCGGATTGTTACTCGCGATATCTATGTCACAGTGCAACGTGTCGATAACATCGACCTGGTGACCACGAGCTTCTCCAGCCTGCTTTAGACGAGCGGTAGAGTATAGATTTTCGTTGCGAGAAAGAATTGCGATACGCATGGCGTTTCCTTAGTAAATACCTGATTGGTATGTGCAAATTAGTAAGTTGTTTTTAGGTCCTCGGTCTATTTCCAGAGGCTCCTTGTTTGCTTCGGGGCGAACCTTAAGGCTTTTCGAACAACTAAGAAAACGAATTAAATTTGTCGAGTCGACAACAGAAATTTATGAAGGGTTTGAGTTATTGGTACATAAGGGGTGAGGGTGCTTTTTCTGAGATAAATGCGAGTCGAAACCAAACTCAGATTGGGGGTAGGAGCAGTTTAAGTGGTGTTCGACTCGCGTAGCTTGGCGAGAAAAAGTGTACTGGTTAGTGGATCAACATAGCTCTAAAAGTGCACGAAGCGCTTCTTTTTCAAGCTCGCTTTTGGTGCGTAGAAATTGAGATAGATAGTGTTTTCTCATTGGTCATTGTCTCTGTTTAGTTGGTTGAGTGTTCTTTAACGATTGTTTCTTTTATGGGGGTATTTTTGACGATAATAAGGAAGGGATAAACAGATGGTTTATTTCATTACCTTTCCTGTTTTTGTAATAAATGGAAGATTTCTTGTTTAGAAGCTCTATAATTGCGCTTATTAGGAAGCCGAATTAAAGAAAGGTTCTGATTTTGTCTGATGTAAATATGATGCGTTATTACGCAAGGCTGACATCATTTGATGCTAATGTCCCGCATGCCGTCACCTTGGCTGAATTAGCGGATTTGATGTTTACCAGTGTTAGGCATGCTCGAACTTTGCTTGGACGTATGCATCAAGCCCAATGGGTGGTGTGGGAGCCCAAAGCTGGTCGGAATCAGCGTTCTAATCTGACGCTGCGTTATGACGTGCAAGGATTAAACCGACATATCGCAAGTAAGTTAATTGCACAGGGTAAATACGAAAAAGCCTTGGCTGTGCTTGATGATGATCGCACTGTGTTTGGTTCTCTGCTGCAGGAAACCTCGGGGGTAACCTTGAGACAAGGGTTATTGCACGTTCAACTGACTTATAAGCGTCGGTTTGAAGCACTGTTCCCTCACCATATTCACCGCAGTAGTGAACGCTTCCTATTAAGACAAGTTTTCAGCTGCTTGGTAAGTTGTAGCAGTGAGGGCGTGCTTAAGCCTGAGCTTGCCCATCACTGGGACTACAATGGTGAGACGCAAACTTGGACCTTCTATCTTCGACCTGGATTGACCTTTCATAACGGCCAGCTTATCGATGGTGAACAGCTGGTGTTGTTGTTTGAACAACTAAAGTCGCACTCCTTTTATCAATCAGAACTAGAGCACGTCGAACAGGTTTATAGCGATCAGCCGCTTCGTCTTTGCTTCAAACTCGCTAAAGCAGATACGGGGTTTGCAGGCTTGTTAGCGGGGGTGAAGTATTCGATTCAACCCGCAGCACAACTACAAGGTCTGATTGCCCCAAATATTGTTGGCAGTGGGCCGTTTATGATTGCAGAGCATGATGCCGAGCGAATTAAGCTCAAGGCATTTGAGCACTTCTTCAGTACTCGCTCGCTCACGGATGAAGTGACGATTTGGCAGTTTGAAGAAGAGCTCGCCAAAGTCACTAACTTTGATCAAAGTGAAATTCAGGTAGCTCCAGAGGAAGACGCATCCTGTTTTCACCAGTTAGGTCGTGATGTGATGGCGAATGAGACAGATGAACAGTACAGCCGCGTTGAAGATGGTTGCTTGTTTGTGCTGTTTAACTGCAATGCAGGACAACAAAATCTCAGTGTTGAGCAGAGGCAGTTTCTAGCCGATTGCTTTCAACCTAACTTAGTACATGAGCAGTTAGAGGTGAACCGAGGTATGTTTGGCTTACAACACGCCAAGAATATATTGCCTCGCTGGAGCCCAGTGTATCGCATGCCAAGCTTACCTTGTGCGTTACCGCGTAAGCTAACCATCGCAGTTTATGACTACTATGCTCTGTATCGATGTGCGGTGAGTATTGCTGATCTGCTAAGGTTTCAAGGCGTTGAGGTCGAGGTGAATACTTACAGCTTTCGTGAGTTGACCCAGCGTTCACAGACCAATCAACTTAGCGAAGATTTGATCTTGTGTAACCTAAATCTAGACGACAATGCACCATCCTCTCTTTTCTCTTGGTTGATGAACGATCCTGTGTTGCATTCAGCTCTCGGGCAACAGAGCAGTGACTGGCTTAAGTCGCAGCTCGATCAACACAAAGCATCGGTCGAGCTTGAAGATTATCTTGAGCGCTTAGAGCCGATTGCGACCAGCCTAGTCAGTGACTACCGCTTGCTCCCGCTATTTCATCACCTTCAAACGGTAAGGTTCCAGGGGATCCTCAAGAATGTAGCCATCACCAATTGGGGATGGCCAGAGTTTAAGGATGTGTGGTCGGTAGATTAGCTAGCACTTAAATTGGGAGACCAAACTTGTAAGGTGCGTCGCTTTAGCTCGTAATCGGGTGCACTCTAGCGCGGTCTTTTCCACCATAAGATCGTTCTCGCGAGCAATCTCTGAGATACCTGAAATATGAGGGGATATTTCGTTGATTACATTCGATTGCTCACCCGTTGCCGAAGCTATCTGGACATTCATCGCATTCATCTCATCCACACTCATAGAAATACTCGACAGCTGTCGCTCTGACTTAGAAGCCTCACTTTGACACTGCGTACCAAGATGGGTACTGGATTCAATCGCTTCTACGGCTTGTTGAGTACGCTGTTGGAGCTGGTCGATAATGCCTCGTATCTCTTCGGTAGAAGCTTGGCTGCGTGAAGCGAGCGTTCTGACTTCATCGGCAACTACTGCAAAGCCTCGCCCCTGTTCTCCCGCTCGCGCTGCCTCGATCGCAGCATTCAGAGCGAGTAGGTTAGTCTGTTCCGATACACCATTGATGACATCTAGAACAGTGTCGATGGAGTTGGCATCGTCAGCGAGTTGGTTAATGATTGAAGTGGTATTGCTCAGCTGTTGGTTCATGTGCTCAATGCTTTCGGAAGTAACAGACACGGAGTCTTGGCCGATGTTGATCGCGTTAGATGCGTTCGTGGCACTGTCGGCTGCAACATTGGCATTTTGTGCGATCTCATCCGAGCTTGCCCCCATTTCGTGAATAGCGGTTGCGACTTGCTCTATTTGACTGGTCTGTTGTTTCAGATCTTGTTCCATCGATTGAGCCATGTGGTCAACGCTTTGAATCGATTCTGATATCTGTTTGCCTGTATTGGATACATCTGTCAGTAGGTGACTTAAATACTCAACAAACTGATTGTAGCCATTGGCTATTTGGCCTATTTCATCATGACGTGAGTCGTCTAAACGGCGTGTCAGATCGCCACCCCCTTTGCCTATTTGCTGAAGAAGCTCTGCAACCTCGACGAAAGGAAGCAAGAGTTTATTGGTTGCCCAAGCTGCGATAGGGGTATAGACAACCGCAATCAGCAATGCCATGACAATGATGGTTTGGCTGAACCCATTGAGCTCTTCTAAAACATCGGCTTTAGGGAGCTGAGTAATTAGCGTCCACCCAGTTCCCTGCATTGTTCTCGAACCCAATATTTGTGCTTTATTATCGATGGTGCTTTCAGTAACGACTGTGTTGGTTTGGGCCAGTAATTGCGTCGCATTGACACCTAACTCTTCAAGCGATGTCCCTACTAAAGCTGGCGTCGGGTGAACCTTTATGACACCTTGCTGATCAACCAGATAAACAATTCCTCCGTTGCCAACACTGTAGTTGCTGATTAATTGAGTAATACTCTCTAGCGTTAGCCCAATACCTGCCACTCCAACCCGCTTGCCTTCCTTCATCACCGCATAATTAACAAATAGAGTAGGGGTGTTGGTTGCACCGTCTATATCGAGAGAAAGTTCAAATGGCTGGTTTGATTGGATAAATTGATAGAACCACTGATCTTTATTGTCACTCTGAGAAACCGTCTTTAACACACCATTGTGAGTGTGGTACTCACCCGTTTCGAGCGACACAAAGTAAGCGCTGATGGCATTGAACTCGTTTTTGATGGTCGTAAGGTAGCGACTTAGATCACTTGTCGATACTGATGAGGAGTTGATGAGTGGGGATAAGGTCATCATTTTGGACGCAAGAATTGGCGCCTCTAATTTGAGGCTGATTTCGTTGCTTACCTCACCTAATAATGCAGGAAGTTCTCTATCAAAAGTTCTGTCGATCAAAATCGATCGACTCGATTGAAAAGAGTAAATACCCATTAGGCTTATTATAAAAAGCGCAGCGATGATCGTCGCTAAGATCGCTTTCATTCGTATAGTGAGATTCAATTTAGACTCCTTTCCAAAAACTCTCGGCAAATTGTTTGTAAAATAAATGTTAATTAAATTCTGACCTTTGGGTCAATAATTTGTTCTTGGAAGTGAGGGTTGAGCGATATTTATACAGTTCCACTTTAGCCGTGAACCAAACAGGTGATCTAAGTTCTACTCATAATTATCTGATTTTAAAAGAGTATTCAAATTGAGATGAAAATGGCATCAATAAAATTACACTCACTGGTTTACTTTTGATGTTTTGAATGTAAACTCATCGGTGTAGTTTACTTTTGGGTCAGCGATCCAGAACGAAAAGAAACTGAGAGTTGAATGAAAAAATATCTATTACCGATTGTAGGAGTACTTGCCGTGGCAGCGACTGTAACCGCATATTCAAATTCGAGCGAGAAGCTTGATAACTTGCCTAAGAAGTTTGCAAACAGCGAGCTTGAATACAAATCAGGTATGTCAGATATCTTCTCTATCCTTAAAGCTTATGTCACCGTTGAACGCAAGGAACCGGTTCCTAAAACTGCGTTGCCTTTGATGCCGATGACCAAAGAGCAACTGGTTGAAGAGCAAGAAGACGTTGTGTATCGCTTAGGTCACTCCAGTATTGCGATGAAGCTGGATGGAAAATTGGTGATGATGGATCCTGTTTTCAGTGATCGTGCGTCTCCTGTGCAGTGGATGGGACCAAAGCGTTTCCACCCAACTCCAATGTCAATCGAGCAACTGCCTGAGGTTGATGTTGTTGTTATCAGTCACGACCATTACGACCATTTAGATAAAGCCGCTGTGACGGCACTGGCACAAAAAGTGGAAACCTTCCTAGTACCACTGCGTGTCGGTGCAATGCTAGAGAAATGGGGTGTCAACAAGGAGAAAATCGTTGAGCTGAATTGGTGGGAGTCTGTCACTGCAGCTGGTATCAATTTTACGTTCACTCCTACTCAACACTTCTCTGGCCGTGGTTTGCTCGATCGTGACCAAACCTTATGGGGCAGCTGGGTGATTGAAGGTCGCGATAAGAAAGTATTTTTTAGTGGTGATTCTGGTTACTTTAACGGCTTTAAAGAGATCGGTGAACGATTTGGTCCATTCGATCTTACTATGATTGAAACCGGTGCTTATAACTCACTGTGGGCAGATATCCATATGTTCCCAGAGCAGAGTGTTCAGGCTCACATCGATCTAAAAGGTAAGGTGATGATGCCGATTCACAACAGCACCTTTGATTTATCAATGCATGATTGGCAAGACCCTCTTGAGCAGGCATCGACTATCAGTAAAGAGCGCGGCGTAGAGATCACCACACCGATCATTGGCGAGCGTTTGCAACTGGCAGGAGCGGTTGAAACCAAAGCGTGGTGGAAGCTATAACCACACTTAGGGTCGAGTGTGGCTGGAAAGCTGCGGCATAACCTCATTGAATATTTAAGCCATCGATTGTGTTCAGTCGGTGGCTTTTGTGTATTGAGTGCAATTAAGCGCGTCTCTTTACGCAGCTTTACGTTTGATTTACGTAGGCTGATATTCGGATTGATAAAATGAACAGATTATTTAGTTCTTGGTGATCATTATGTTTAAAGCTCAAGCCGTAAGAAGTGCAACCTTCGCCTTGGTTGTTGCCGGTCTTATTTCTCCGCTGTCTGCAAGCGCGAAACCTCACTCTGTCTATAAGCCCTCGAAGAAAATTGTGGTGGTTAAACCTGTTTATCGACCAGTCAAAAAAGTGCCGAAATATCGCAGCTACTATCACTACAAAATGCCAAAGCACACCAGTTATATTGTGTTGGCTGGCATCAGCTATGCGGTGATTGATAATGTTTATTACAAACGCAGTGGTGACCAATATATTTATATCGAAAACCCACCGGTGACTTCATCGTCGACGTCCATAGCGACAACAACGACCACAGCTGAATCTTCAAGCTCAATGTTGGATGTCGGGAGCTTGGTCGAGAAGTTACCTTCCGGTACGACAACTGTGACCATTGATGGTACGACCTTTCATGTAAATGGCAGCGACTGGTATGCTCCGATTGCAGGTAGTAAACAATTTGTTATCGTTGAGCCCCAGCTATAGCGTAAATCTACTTAATATTGGACATTTAGACGTCTAGACGTTGACAAGTCTCAAAGGTGGGATTAGTCTGCTGCCCTCCTGTTCTATAGTAGTTTGTTCCATGTCTAATTCTAAACACTCAAATGCGCAAATCGCTCCGAGTGCGGTTGCGCTGATCCCGCTCATTATCTTTCTTGCTCTGTTTATCGGAGTGGGGAGTTATCTCTCTTATCAAGGCGTTGATTTTGCGTTTTATCAGCTGCCTGCGCCTATCGCGACCTTACCAGCGATTATGGTTGCCTTGCTGATCAGTAAAGAGAAAATCAACCGAGCCATTGAGCATTTTATGCGTGGTGTCGGGCATCCAGACATCGTGGCGATGTGCATGATCTATCTTTTAGCTGGCGCATTTGCAGCTGTGGCTAAAGCATCGGGTGGAGTAGACGCGACAGTAAACCTTGGCTTGTCTTCCATTCCAACAAGCATGATTCTACCGGGGATCTTTTTGATCTCAGCATTCATCGCAACCGCGATGGGCACGTCAATGGGTACGATTGCGGCGGTTGCGCCAGTTGCTCTTGGTATTGCCGACTCTTCTGGAATGAGCCTTCCGTTGACGGCCGGCGTGGTGCTAAGTGGAGCAATGTTTGGTGACAACTTGTCGATCATTTCAGATACCACGATTGCAGCGACACGCTCTCAAGGCTGTGAGATGCGCGATAAGTTCAAGGAAAACATTCGTATTGCTCTTCCTGCTGCACTAATTGCTATCGTTATTTTCGCTATGAACAGTACCGCAACACAGGTGCCGGACACGGGTGAAATCGAGTGGCTTAAAGTGATGCCTTACATGGCGATTTTGGTGTTCGCTGTCTCTGGTATGAATGTGTTCGTGGTACTGACCATCGGTATTCTTCTAGCTGGCTGTGTGAGCTTAGTGGGGGTCGATAGCTATAGCCTGACGGACTACGGACAGGATATCTATTCGGGCTTTGGCAACATGCAAGAGATTTTCTTGTTGTCGATGTTGATTGGTGGTCTGAGTGAGCTAATGCGTCGCCAGGGTGGTCTTGCCTACCTAACTAATCTCGTGAGTAGTGTGATTCGTGCTTTTGGCTCTAAGCACTCTAAACAAGCGAACGGTCGTGCAAGTGAGCTAGGTATAGCTGGTTTGGTGTCTATGGTGAACATGTGCACGGCAAATAACACAGTTGCGATTATTGTCTCAGGCAGCGTTGCTCGCCAGTTAGCGGAAGAGAACGATGTTTCACCGCGCCGATCGGCAAGTTTATTAGATATCTTCTCTTGTGTGATTCAGGGTGTGTTGCCGTACGGCGCTCAGGTGTTGTTATTAGGTTCGGTGTTTAACCTATCACCGCTAGAGATCGTATCTAACTCATACTACTGTTTTGCATTGGCTATCGTGGCTGTGATTGCTGTATTTATCAAGCACCCAGCTCGTCAAGCTTCTGAAGCTAATAGTAGTAGTTTAAGCTAAGTAACAATTCGCTGTGAACGAAGGCTCCTTGATGGAGCCTTTATTACATGTGGTGAATGGATTACCATAAACGCAAGTTGTCAACGCTATGTATTCAGCGCCCTAAGTTGAGTAATTAGTTATTAACATGGAACTTTGATGCTCGCCATTCCCTTACCATTTATCGCTGCGCTGCTATTATTCATGACAGCTGTGTCGCTTAGATGTCGCTATCCACAAACCAGTAAAAAACCATTTTGGTTTATCACCCTATGTGCGTTGATGATGATTATGGTGGGACTACGATGGACGGTCGATATTGCGCTGTTTCGTTTTCTGCAGCCAATCTTTGGCGCGAGCATACCAGTGGCGGCTTGGCTCTGCTTTGCGGGGGCTCATCGAAGTAAACCTAATACATACTTGCATTGGTTGGGCCCTATCGCTGTTTTGGTGTGCTCATTGTTATATCAGCATATTTGGGCTGGAACTGTTGATATATTACTGATCTCGTTATATCTCAGCTACGGAAGCTTGTTGCTGAAATCATCGTTCAGCGTGCCAGAACAAGTCCGATTATCCGACGTATCGAAAGTGGCGGTTGCGGAACGAGTTGCTGGTGGGCTTCTTCTGTTTTCCGCTTTGGTTGATGGCGTACTCTCTTACGATATCCTGTTGTCGAGTGCGCAACATACTAACCTGATACTATCGATTAGCTATCTTGTGCTTATTCCTGCAATTGTAGCCGCGGTGATGGTTGTCAGTATGAGTACACCATCTGCGACAGAGCACAATCCACTTGATGTTCGACCTTCAATGTCTGACAGCTTGTCTGAAGAAGCAGATACGCAAGCTAGATTAGCGAGTGGTTCGGATGAGGACAAAACTAAAGAAACCGTGCAGATTATTGCTAAGTTCGATGCGTTAATGACAGAGCAGCAAATATTCAAGGATCCCGATTTGTCACTCGATCGGCTGGCACGAAGGTTAGGTATCCCTGCTCGCAAGATATCGTCAGCGGTTAATCAAACTCACAACCAGAATATTTCGAAAGTGATTAATGCCTATCGAATAGAGCACGCTAAGACTCTTCTTCAGCAAAGTGATAAAGCGATAACAGACATCTTTTTGAGTTCAGGCTTTCAAACCAAGTCCAATTTTAATCGCGAGTTTTCAAGAATAACTGGGCAAACACCGAGTGAATTTCGAAGTTCGCCACAAATGTCAGATTGAACTGGGTTGCTTTTGCTTATCGGTTTAGAAAGTCCACAATGTCACTCACTATCTGTTGATGCAGTGTGTGGCGTGATGTGCCTTTACCGTCCTTACAAATAATGCCATCACCCGGTACTTCATCCTCAAGCATCACTTCTGCCCCAGGTTTACAGACTTGAATAAAGCTAAAATGTGTCGCGCTTTCATAGACCTTGTAGCGTCTTGAATTTATAGGCATATGCTCGGCAATGTAGCCAGATTCTAATACCTGAGGCAGATCCCCAATATCAACGCCCGCTGCCAGTATTAAGGTTGGCACTGCGATGTCACTCAAACTCCGGGCTGAGAAGCTACGAGCAAGTCCTAAGTCGAGGCTGACCACTCGATGAATTCGCGGATCAGAGAGGTCTTTATTGCTTGGTTCATGACCTTGAACACTGGATAGCCCCAATTCTTTAGCAAGTCCGCAGGTTCGTGGATTTGGATATGTCAAACAACTAGCTTCAAAGGTTGGCCTATTCAATCTCGCGCCAGCCAGTTGCATCACAGTCCAACCACCTAGAGAGTGCCCAATTGCGGTGACATTATCGTTATTCACAGACTCTTTCCATTGCGAATTGGTTATCAAATAATCGAGAGTACGTGATATGTCCCGAGGTCGTTCCCACCATTTGGCCGCTTGTTGTGGAGATTGGTCGAATGAGGTTGTTCCGGGATGGTTAGCGGAGGCAACGATATAGCCACGCTGAGCAAGTTCTGTGGCTAACCAGTTTTGGTTTCGCCAGTTACCTCGGTAGCCGTGTGATATCAGCACCACTGGAAAATGGCCAGATTGAATTTGGCCACCTTTGATAACTTGTGTCCCTACAAAGGCGGGGTTATCACCAATTAAGCTTGAGTCCGAAGCATCTTGTGTGGGGTACCAAATAGCAGTGTTCAGTGGACGAGCAGGATCATCTGTTAAAGTGATTTGAGAGAATCCAACACCAGACGCGATCGCGGAATGGCAAAAGAAAAGAAAGGGGGCGAACAGTAAATGTGTCCATTTCATTGTTTTAACTCCAATTGATGTAACTGGAGTTAATGTGCGTTAAAGCGAGTAATGGCGAGACCTAAAACACGATCGAGGACGCCCTAAATCGTGTTTTAGTACAAATTTATCCACTTGGTGTTGGTTATCTGCTTCTAGGACGCTTTTCTACCAAGCCGTTTCTTTCCAAGCCACGTCTTACGCTACTGCATAGCTTGCCAAAACGACGCAGCTCTTCGAAGTTTGGCCCTTGTCCGATTGAAATGCTGTGCTCCCAGTACATCAATTCTGTGTCGACCATTTCAAGCAACTTCTTAGAACAACCTGAACAGTTTCCTTTAGGCCCACAGATAAACGTCTCAGACTCGTACAGAGGGAGTTCGTTTTTCACTTCTTCGATGAGATTCAACATCGCTGAATTGAGGTCCGGTTTTTTGGTCGTGATTGGCTTTAAGTTTGCTGGTGCTTGGGTGGTAGCTAAACGGGACGTTTGTGTATTGGGTTGTAAATTCAAAGCAGCTGATGACATATCAAAGGCCTCAAGGGGAGAAGAAGGTGGGCATACTACTCCTCATCAAGAGATCAATCTTGATTTAGTGCAACAAGCACAGAGATATATCCAAAAGAGGTAGATGAAACAAGGAGAGCGGATGGATAGCACTGCGAAAAGTGGAGCCACAGACGTTGTGACTCCTAATTGTTCAGGTTCAGTTGGTAAGAACTCGTTAGAATTCTGCCTCGAACTGGAATGTCATCCACTCATGAGTAATCGGATGGCTTAGGCATAACTTCTCGGCATGAAGATGTAGTCGGTCAGCTTTGTGGCCGTAGAGGACATCGCCAACGATCGGCATATTCAATCCCTCTTCATGAGAGCAGTGTACTCTTAATTGATGAGTTCGCCCTGTTTTCGGGTGGAGATAGACTTTGGTTTTGCCATCTCGGCGTTCAATCACTTCCCACTTAGTTTCTGCAGGTTTGCCATGTTCGTAACAGACGATTTGACGTGGACGGTCGTAAAGGTCACCGCGAAGAGGTAGGTGAATATAGCCTTGAACTTGCTCTAAGTTACCTTCAATTAAGGCGACGTAGCGTTTTTCTACTTCACGAGTAATGAACTGTTTTTGTAGGCTTTTATTGGCTCTACGAGTGAGTGCGAAAACCAGTATACCTGAGGTGGCCATATCCAAGCGGTGAATCACGAACGGCCCTTCGACGTCAGGAAACTGCTCCTCAACGCGTGTGTAAGCCGAATCTTTAATGGTTTTGCCTGGAACCGACAGAAACCCTGCTGGCTTATGCACCACAACAATATGTTCATCTTGGAACAGGATATCGAGCTCTTTGCCCTCAGCCGGATTCTCTAGCAACGGGTTTGGGTCGACTTCAAGCCCTTTCATCATGTGACCAAGGATTGGAACACATTTGCTCTGGCAAGATGCGTAGTATTTCTTGTGTTTACGAACTTCTGATTTTGGTGAACGCCCCCACCAAAACTCGGCCATCGCTAATGGTGTATAGCCATGCAGATAGGCGTATTGCAGCATTTTAGGGGCAGCACATTCTCCTGAGCCTGCTGGTGGTACTGGGTTAGTTAATGGCGCGAAGATATGGTTTAAGTCTTCCGTTTTACCTTCAGCATTTAGAAACGCGTACTGAGCGAAAAGTTTATGCTGTAACTGATGAGAGATAGATGCGCGTTGTTCCTTTAGCTGCTCCAGCTGCTCAGTATAGACATCGATTTTAGATTGTAATTCAGCCAGACGAGTATCCCAAGTAAGCTTAAGGTGCTTCTGTTGGTTTTTGTCTGCAACGCTGGCTTTACCAAGTTCCACACTTAGTTGTTCAAAAGCGGTTTCATCGAGCTCTAATTTGCCTTGCTCACGCTGTTGTTTACGAACCTTGCGACCTTCGATGACTAACTGGCGTTGTGCCTCGTTCTCATGCTCTGCTTGTGCCTTATTTTGCGCCATTTGTTCACACAGTGCTAAATAGGTTTCATCTGATTTCAATGCTTTGTATTTTGCATTTACTGCCATCATGTCAGCAGTATCTTGATGAAAGAAGCTGTCGCTGTTTAACATATCAAACACGGGCGGCACAAAGTGTGGCAACAGGTTTTGGTCAGCAATCTTGCCAGAGAATGCTGAAAAGTAACCAATCTCGCCTTGTGGGTTACGAACGATAAGCACGCCAAACATTTTGCCTCGTCCTTCATCCGATTCTAGGCCGAAGTCGTGTTGCCAATCAGTTTGAGTCTCAAGGTGTTCTTGAAGCTGCGCAGAGGCGAGTTCACAAAGAGGGTGGGGCTCGTAGTAAAAAGGAAACGTAAAGCGTTCTGGCAGAGTGTATGACTCAATCGATTGGTTGAATCGGGTAAAGCAGTTTTCAGGAGTGTGTAGAAATTCTGAAGCTTGCGAAGAAGTCGATGAGTGCATAGCGTGTCTTTTTACCTAATGGGTGAAATCGCAGGGAGTTCGATGTTAGGCGGCCGATTCTACCCCTTATCGATAGGCGCCTCAAACTTGTTCAATGAGAACACGGATCTTTTTGCTGCATTGACTGTTTAAGTGGTAACAAGTTCGAGCCAACGTGATATGCTGCTGCGTTTTATATGAACAGGTAAGCTTATGATTCCACTAAATACTTCGATTGTTTCCGGTGTGGCTCTATCTGAAATCGATGGCCAGATGAAAATGCTCTTGATGAAGCGCGTTAAGGGGGGCTTTTGGTGTCATGTGGCGGGCTCTATTGAGCGCGGTGAAAAGGGGTGGCAAGCGATTGTACGAGAATTCAAAGAAGAGACAGAAATTGACGTGCAAGCTTTGTATAACGCTCAGTTCCTAGAGCAGTTCTATGAGCCCAACGTTAACGTGATCGAGTTAATTCCTGTCTTCGCTGTAGTGTGTCCACCAAATCAAAATATACAGCTAAATGAAGAACATACGGAATATCGTTGGTGCACGTTGGAAGAAGCAAAACAGCTCGCTCCGTTCCCTAACCAGCATGCTGTTTATGATCATATTTGGGCGTACTTTGTTAATAAAGCGCCCAATCCACTTTACCGTGTTAAGTTAGCTTAAGTCTCGCTAAGTTACCGACTTTAATCCTTTTAAGATTAGCTATTGCCTATGATTTGGTAGTGGCGCTTAACCCTGTGAGTGATCTTTCCCCAATCTGAACTTTTGACGCGGCTTTGGTGCGTGTCAAAAGCTTGCTGATCGACAAACTCTTCATAAACACTGAATCTGCATGGATTATTTGGGTCTTGCGTGACCTCAAATAGCAGGCAGCCCTGTTCTTGGCGAGTAAGTGTCATGTGGGTTGGTAGTGCTTCGAGGACGGCATCAAGGTCACTTGTTGGAACTTCAATGTGTCCGGTTAAAATAATTTTAGACATTATTAACTTAGCTTTCCTCTGTTACGCGTTCCAAATACCAATGACCTCGACAAGGGCCGTTTGTGAGGTACCAATCGCCTGTTACCTTATCAGCCGAAACTGTTCCTGAAAAGCGATAGTCCCACTGTCTATGGTTGGCATACAAAGTGAGTATGTGAGTGTCTTCGGCAACCCAGCCTTTGAGTGACGTGCCGTTATAGGTGAGGCGCAGTGTTGCTTTACCATTCTCGATACGACCTGTGATTGTTGTCCGTTCACACAAGTTGTTGTTGGTCGTGTTAATTCGTCTACCAACCCAGTCACCATCGAAGTTGTTGGTGACGTTGTAACTTGGGGTCTCTGGAAATTTAGGAAAGGATTCTGAATTGCCGGATTTGAACCAACCAACTTGTTGGCCGAAGAAGACAAACAGGATAAAACCAACCATGAGTGCTAACAGTAAGGGTTTTTTCATCGACAGATCCTAGGCTAAGCGCAAAGTTGCTTAGGCGGCTTAAATAGACTCCAACACTTGATTAAGCCCATAAATTCTTTGTAGAGCAATGATATAGCCAAGTTATGCGACTTGGTTTGCGAATTTGGGGTGGAAAAGAGATCAAGGTCAATTCTGGTTTCATTAAATCGTATTGAGTTTGAAATATATTTGTCACTCAGCCAATTTAGTGTTAGATATGAAACTTAGCTCAAAGGAATGAAGTGAGCTATAGTTGATAACAATGTCATGTTTTGATGCAACAGGTACTGCACACTCTTTTTATTTTGTGATGTGTATCGTTGATCTGGCCATAAAACACAGTTAGATTCGAATAGTTGGCAAATAAAAAAGCTCATGAAGAGCAGTCAAACGGAAAGGATATAACCCTTATGAAAAAAATGAGAAGAGCACAGCTTCATCGCGTTCGTATTCAATACTGGAAAGACACAGCGAAAGAAGCTTCAAAAAAATAAGCTTGTTAAATACAGCTTAAATTAGCCATATAGGCATTTCCCCCCTTGTGCGCAGATAGGTGACTCGTGACCTAAGCACATAACCAACCCAGAGCTGGTAAATCTCGTAACAGATTCAACACTGCCAGCTCGATTATTTCCCTTTACGATTATTTCATTCAGCAACACACTTTCTTAGTAACTTTCTTCTGTACTAACCTTCATCCCATACTGACTAACCTAAAGATCTTTACCTGTAATATCGTCTGTCGGACAGCGGAATAACAAAAGCCCCTGAATATCAGAGGCTGTAAGTGAGGTGGCTAACTTAGATATGATTTAACGCTGGAAGAGATTTCTCCACGTCACATCTTCGGTACGGTTTAATCTAATACTGGTAAAGTAGGCGAGTACCCCAATGGCGACATAGATTGCTAATGAGAGTACTGGAGCCTCCGTAATTGCATTAAACGGGTTAGGTCCAAACAACACAGAAACGGGTAGAGAGACAATGAGAGCCAAGAATTGGCTGATCCAATCGCTGCCGAATAGTGCCAGTGATAACCACTTTATAGCGTAACCTCCGACAAACATCACCAAGATTGGTGAATTAACGACTTGAGAAATTGCTAAAGCCATCATTACCAAAGGCAGTAAAACCAGAGATACCAGCAGCATTCTAAAGAAAAACGCTAACCAATTCGTCATCACATACAATAGCGATTGTTGCTCAACTAAAAGCGCCAGTTGTTTATCGCTGAATGCTTGCATCAGCCATAGTAGTGCATCAGCAAATAGAACTACTAAGGCAAAGAGCAATGGCGTAATGATCAAACCTACGCTGAGTTTTACCGCGTGAGTTAAATGGTTTGATACTGGCATACTGCGCCAAAACATCGCACTGCCTTCTTGGCGCTCTTTCCTGAGTGTTTTCGGGAAATAGAATGTCGTCAATAGCAGTGACAACGAACCAGCGATAGCGAAGAGCAACGCATTTAGGTCGCGAGCAAATGCTTGGTGGATGTCACTAATGTCGCCTTGAACTTGCATCTGAAAGAAGATGTCATGTTGAGACTGTGTATTGAACATTAAACCGACAAACAATACTAGGCAGCACAAAGCTACAAATAGGGGGAGTCGAGTAATCAGCTTATGTTCAATGAGCTCTTTCTCGATCATGTAAACGCTAGGATGCATTAAATAGCCTCCTTCTGTGTTGCAAGGAAAAGGTCTGATAGCCCAACGTTGAATGTTTTACCTAACTCTTCTGTTTGAGTTTTGTATTGGCTATCCAGAAGCCATTTCGTGCTACCGAGACTGGGCTGGGAGCTGAGCGGGTTCATTGCCGCGATGGTGGAGCTGTATTCGTTCGCCGCATCAAGAATGAAGTAGTCGTTTTCAATCTGCTCCATGCTTTTGTATAGAACCGGTTTGCCTTGTTTAATGATCAATACATCCGTAAGTAGATGCTCGATCTCAGAGACTTCGTGACTTGCGATAATCAAGGCACGATCACCATCGTGGAACCACTCTAATAGATGACGATAGAAAGTGTCTCGATAGATAAGATCAAGCCCGAGTGTAGGCTCATCAAGGATCAACACTTTAGTATCGGTAGCAATAATGATTGAAAGATGAAGCTGTACTTTCATCCCTTTGGAAAGCTGTTTGATCTTTGACGTGAGCTTAATATCAGTATTGCTTAACATAAGCTCAGCGCGTGAACGGTCGAAGCTAGGGTGAACACCGGCCGTGTATTTAAGCAGTTGTTTGACGCTCATCCATTCGGGAAGCACATTCACATCGGAGATGTAAGAGAGGTGCTGCATGAGCTCTGCATGCTGTTCGATAGGGTGGCAACCATTGATCTCAATCTCACCTTGGTAACGGTGTCCGCCGAGTAGTGATTTTATCAAAGTCGATTTTCCGGCACCGTTATGACCTAACAGCCCTAAGACTTGTCCGGATTTGAGTTCAAAACTGATACCTTCTATGCCCTGACTATTGGGATAGCGTTTGGTGACGTTCTTAGCGGAAAGCAATGTCTTCATGACTTTTCCTTTGTGTGTTGTTCTAACAAAGAGACGAGATCATCAATACTCATGTCTATATTTTTTAATGTGTTTGCAATATCAGGTATTTTGTTGGCAACAAAATCGCTATAAGCACGTTGTTTTAATTGCGCTTCTGCACCTATAGCTACAAACATTCCTTGTCCGCGTTTTTTCTCAACCAATCCATCGTCGACCAATAGCTGATAACTTTTCATGACGGTGAGATGATTGATTTTCAGGTCAGCCGCAATGGTTCTTACTGACGGCAATGCTTGTTGATCTTTCCAGACCCCTTGCATTATTTGCTCTACGATTTTGCCGGCGAGTTGCCGAAAGATAGGTTGGTCATCTTTCCAATCTGACATACGCTATTCTGCATGGTGATATACATATGTATAACACTAAACCTGTTGTCAAAATAATCAACTGTTTTTTATAAATGATGTTGAATTTTTATTTTTAGGGATGGATGTTCAGTAAAAATAATGAGAACATATGGTATCTCGTACTAATTATTTCTGTAAGTTTTTGAATGTTGCATATCAATGATAAAAAGTTGGTTTGGTTTACCAAGTATCTGCCAATCGTGATCATCATTTCTTCTGCGATCATACTTAACCTGATCATGATGACGGGTGTTGATCACAAAGTGCGAGCATTGGTTGATTTAGTACGGATAGATTATATCGCAGCACAAAAGCGACTTATCGAAGCTCAGGTATTGCAAGTTTCGCAACAAATAGAGCAAGCGCAGCATGTGGTAGAGGCCGAATCAAAAAAAGTGCTCAAAAAGCGTATTGATCGAGTCTATACCGTCGCTCAGAACATCTATTCATCGAATCAACACCTTTCTAATCCTGAGCTGAAAGCCATGATTCTCAATGAGATACGGCGCATGAGCTTTGCGAATAAGCAGAGCTATATCTACGTTTATGATATGCAAGGAACTACGTTGGTTCACCCTCTAGTGCCTGAGTTTGAAAGCGTCAATCAAATAAATGTCAGCAATAGTGAAGGGCATTTCGTGATTGCCGAACAAGTGGCGTTAATGCAAGAGACGACAAGCGCTTTCATGCGCTACAAGTTTAAGAGACCTGGATATGGTGACCAAGAATTTGACAAATTGACTCACATCCGCCGATTTGAGCCTTACGGGTGGTTTTTTGGTACTGGGGTGTACTTAGATGAGGTCAAAGAAACCAGCTATCAGCGTATCTTAAATATTCTGGCTAACGTTACCGTTGGCGAAAACGGCTATTTATTCGTTTTTGAAGAAAATGGAGACACTTTGCTTCGTCAGAATCAAATATTGACGGGCCAAGATCAAAACGCTTTTCTGGACGTTGGAGAGGACTTTAAAACTCAAGTATTGAACCAGTCTCAATCTGGTGGCTTTGTCGATTACATCACCGAAGATAGTGACGGTGTACTCGGACCAAAAACCAGCTTTGTTAAGCGAGTTGATGGCTGGGACTGGATCATTGGGACAGGTATCTATCTCAATAAAATTCAAACATCGATAGAGAAACGTAAGGAAGAGTTGCTGAGTGAATCAAGAAATGAGTTTGGCTTGGTTCTTGTTTTCAGTGTATTGGCTACGCTAGTTTGTATTTTCTTGAGTGCATTGGTTAGCCGCAAAATCTCACTGCGTTTTACGCAAATGGAACAACGAATTTCAGATGATTTCAATCGCTTGAAAAACAGTAGGCGCCGTTTGCAGCATATGGCAAGGCATGATGCTTTGACTTCATTACCAAATCGTTCTGAACTCGAACATCAAGTGAGTCGAGCAATCGCAAAGTCTAAACTTCAAGGTAAGTTAGTGGCCGTGGTGTTTGTCGATTTGGATGACTTCAAACGCATTAATGACCAATATGGGCATAGTTATGGTGACGAACTACTTAAGCAAATCAGTCAGCGTTTTGAACAGTGTCTGAGTGAGTCTGACATTGTATCTCGCTTTGGTGGCGATGAATTTGTTTTTTGCTTTCCTGAATTGGATGAGTTAGGGCAAGCTGAAGCCAAAGTGAAACAGATACAGAGTGTATTTAAGAAAGCCTTCAACTTGCATGGTGTTTCTATTAAGACTCAGTGCTCCGCGGGCGTTGCTATGTACCCATATGACGGCACTGAAGTTAATAACCTACTGACCAAAGCTGATATTGTGCTTTACAAGGCAAAAGACAGTAAAAAAGGTGAGTCGGTATTTTATGATGAGGTGATCAATAAACAGGTCATCTATGATTTCCGAGTGGAAGAGCAGCTTAAACTGGCGTTAGACCACAGAGAGATCAGCTTAGTGTATCAACCTCAAGTTGATTCTAAGACGCAAAAAGTGAAGGGCATCGAAGCTCTATGCCGCTGGAATAATAAGGAACTGGGTTTTGTATCACCCTTGGATTTCATTCCTGCTGCGGAGCGTCTTGGCGTGATTCAAGAACTGGGTGAGTATGTGCTTAAGCAGGCGTGCGAGGACACACTGAGGCTTATGCCAAATGGAGGTGAGGCGATTGGCGTTTCTGTTAACGTTTCCCCCAAACAGGTACTTGATAGTGGCTTTGCCGAGCGTGTTAAGCATGTAGTGGCTTCTACGGGGCTTTGCGCCAGTCGTGTGACTCTTGAAATCACAGAGAATATCTTGATTAAAGACCTGCATGTTGTTGAACCTGTACTTAAACAACTTAGAGAATTGGGTTTCGGAATCTCGTTGGATGATTTCGGGACAGGGTTTTCTTCTTTGAACTACCTTAACTCTTTACCGGTCAGTGAGATTAAAATAGACCGTTCCTTCATTGGCAAATTGAACACCAGTCAACACAGTGCAACACTAGTTCGAGCCATCATCGATATCGGCGCTGCTTGCCAGATGAAGGTCGTTGCTGAGGGGGTTGAAACCAACGAGCAGATGACCAAACTTCAACAGTACGAGTGCGATTTATTGCAAGGTTACTATTTTGACAAACCGTTATCGATGGAAGGCTTGATCGCATCGTATTTTCCCGACTCAAAGGAGCGTGTTCGCGGCGATAACGAACACGCGTAGCTTTGTTGTTTAACTGTAGCTTTGTTGTCCAACTATAGCGACGTTGTCTGAGTGTCGTTAAGTGTCTAACTGATGATGCTGTGAGCCTAGCAACTATTCAGTTGCACGCTGAGGGCGGCTATACAGGTAGCCTTGATGCAAGTTATAGCCGAGTTGACACAGAATGTATTGTTGCCTGCGTGTCTCGACGCCTTCGTAGATCATCGTCATATTGGAAAGGCGACCAATCTCTGAGATGTTGAGTAACACGCCTTGGTGATATTCACCAGACTCAATGTCTTTCACGAAACAGCGATCCAGCTTGAGATAAGTCGGCGAGATCGCGCTAATGATTTCGATATTATTATTCCCGGTACCAAAGTCGTCTAGTGCAATGGTGATGCCCAGCTTCTTTATCGCTTTGATGTTATCGATAACTTCACCACCGTAACCTATGTTCGAATACTCAGTGATTTCGGCAACAAACTCATTGGCTTCCATCGCGGCTAAGTGAGGTTTAAGTTTTTCAAAGTTAGCGCCTACTAACGTACTGGGGCATATGTTCACTCCGTACTTGTCATGGCTGTTATTGCTCTTAGCCACTCGCACGGCCTCAATCATTAAAATTGTATGGAAGGTCAATAGGTTTGAACGTCGCATTGCGTTGATGAAATCTAAAACGCCAACAGAACGTACCCTAGAGAGCAATTCGTAATAGAGGACACTGTTGTCTTCTGTATTAATGATTGGCTCTTCCTCGAATGAGATTCTCCTCCAACGCATCATGTACACCATCCCTCCCCAAAGGCATCGATGGTAGAGTAAAATCGTAAGCAGCAGAGTCAGCGCTAGCCAGATCGGAGCGATGTTGTGGCTGTAAAAGCTAATGGTCGCGCCGGTCGCCAGTGAGTGATCGTAAAGTGGTGGATGGTTTTCATTATTATGCAGGATGATGTTGCCATGTTTTTGAATGGATACCGAATCTACAAATAAAGGCATTAATGAGTTTTTGTATCGAGCTTCAATTGAGCGTTTTGGAATACGCACCGTAAGAAAGATGTCTTCACTTGGGAAAGAAAACCCTGAGTAGGTAAAATCTAAGCTGTCATAAAACTCACTGATGTTATCTGGATTAACAGCCTTAGAGCGCGTTGTCGAGATATAACAAGAACCTTCAGGTGTTGTCATTACGGCTGAATCTAGGTTGAGAGAGTGCCTTAACGCATAGACAGCATCATCGTTGTTGCAGCCGAAGCTTTTGAGTTCTTCGGTGACAATCTTAGTGTTTTCACTGAATTGGTCGGCAATCTTGGTCGTATAAAGGATTTGGAAAAAGTAGATAACGAACAAGATTAATGAAGAAGCCGAGAGCACAATGATGGCGCTTTTGAACCATTCCTTATAATAGGTGCGTGCCATTAATGCCAATACAGTCGTGTAATTTGGTTTGAATTGGTTAATGTCCAATCTTGAATTTTCTTGATTGGCTGTTGCTCTTTCTAAGTCAATGAAATAACCTACTTTATAAAGATTAGAAATGAATTCACTCTTAGACTCGATATTCGCATTTTTTAATAAACGTCGGTATTTCTTCCTAACCGATGCGATGGTGTTTTTAAGAGCGTAAAGGCTGAACTCTTCATTGAAGTGTGATTTAAATGAATCTTCAACATCTCTAGCGGATTTAGGATTTGATATCGATGAGTTATCAATTAAGTATTTAATTACAAAGCTCTCCTTACTATTCAGTGTTTCTTCAGAGATCTTGCCGTTGTTCTTTTTGATATATATTTTTTCTTCATTGTAAATTAATTGCAGTATTTCCTTTTCGCTATATATATTCAGAGAACAGTGCATAGCTTAACTCCTAAATGATAGTTGTTATAATTATTATGTTAATAATCAATTATTCCTGCTCATTTAGCCCGTCCTTCTCTGTCAATAGTGTCGAGTAAAAGTCACTATTTGTCTGAATACTTTGATATTAATCGCAGAATTTGGGCGGTAATGAGGGATTCTCGAGATGTTCATTCAAAAGTGGAATTTATAAATCAATCAAGAAGTTTTACAAGTTAGAAAGGGGATAAATCCATTTGTTTTGGTATTTATCCATTTGAGATTGACAAAATGTGGGTAGTTTTGTCCCAGTTAGTTTTACCTAAATTAGTCTTTGCTAATATTTTTGCTATTTATTGGTTTGGTGTATTATATAGGCTAATTGTGGGCAGCGAGGTTACTGGGCTGTACAATAAATAAATTAGTTGAAAACAACGTAACGCAATCATTCATTAAGTAGCCATAAATATCATAAGAGCCACATGCATTTTAACTAAAAGAAGATATGAGACAATATTATCAATTCGCCTATTGGGAGAGGTGATCGGTTATAAATTAACTACAATTTGATTATATTACAGGTAGAGGTTATCAGTATAAAACGATGTGTTTATATTAATAACCATGCTTTGTCTTAGGCTTACTTTTGAGCGGGACGTGAGCAATTTTTGGGTGTGAAGATGATAGGAGAATAAATTCATATGTACTGTCAGTCCGTATCACCATTAATTAATTGCTCACCAATCTGTTTTTAACATGCGCTATCTAAAACAACGACTTGAGGTTCTTCCTCTGGTTGATAGAGCACTTGGCAGTAATTACCTTGAGGTTCATAAGTGTGTTCGTACATATGGAAAGTAATGGCAGCTCGTCTTTCCTCCGTAGGTTTTCCCGGGAAGTTATCTTTATTTATCACTTTTAATTCGCTAGCGTCGATGTTCATTAATCTTCGTAGAGAGTCCATATAAGCGATAGGGTAACCGTGACAAACAAAATAGGATTCTATCTCCGTTTTGATTGTGTAGTTACACTCTTTTTCTACACCCGCGATAACCGACTTCGCGTAGATAACATCAATGCCGTTACGTAGGTTAGCAGCGATGTCGTGAATTTTATTAGCACGCGCATCCGCTTGAATCTGCATAAACTTCACCATAGCCGTTGTTGCGATGACGGAGATGATGACCAAACAGACAATAAGTTCTAGGACAGTGAAGCCGGATTTTTTGTACATAGTATCTCTGTTATAGGTTACAACTGGACTGGCTTTGGTGAACTAAAGCCCTTTAAACGCCGAGGTTAAACCAAGCGGCGTAGACAAAACAGGCGTCTATTCAACAGGCGAAGACCTTTATGTCACGGATTTTTCATAAAACTCAATAAAAACATAAGCTTAATGAAGGTGATTCTGGATTTGTACAATGTAAGCTTGTGTAAGCAGCTGGCTTTGTTAACTCATTGATATTATTAACTAAATAATCAGTGATAAGTCGGAGTTAAAAAATACTCTTCGACCTCATCTGGGTGAATTGGCTTGCCAAATAGGAAGCCCTGGAAGTATTGATAACCACAATTAATGAGAAACTGTTTTTGACTCTCTGTCTCGACACCTTCGGCCACGACTTTGAGTTCCAACTTTTCACAGATAGCGTGTGTCGCTTTTACTATCGCTTTACTGCCCTGATGCGAACCGTGTACGAAGCTCTTGTCTAGTTTTACTGTGCTGATAGGCAGATCATGCAACATGGATAACGAGGAGTAACCAGTGCCAAAATCATCAAGATGTAACTCAACCCCTAGCGCCGCTATGTCGTAAAGCACCTGTTCTACCTCCCCATGTTTGAATATCATCGAAGATTCAGTGATCTCTAGTGCTACTTTGTTTGCAGGTAGTTGATAGAACTTGAGCATTGCGGACAGCTGATCTGAAAACGCTGAATGGATCTGTTTGCCTGAGATGTTGATACTCAACGTCAGATCAGGACCGTATTTTTTGTGCCATTTAGCCAGTTGCTTAAGGGCCGCATTTAATACCCAGCGCCCAAGCGTTACGATTTGACCAGTCTCTTCAGCTAGGCTGATGAACTCTCGTGGAGCGATTTCACCAAGCTCATCATCTTTCCAACGGAGTAACGCCTCAAATCCTTTGATCTTATTGGTATCACTATGAATGATGGGTTGGTAATGCAACCTTAAATCGTCGTTCTCTATTGCTCCGGCAAGTCGATGTCGAATGTTGACCTTTCGATGCAGGGCTTTAGCAAGATCTGGGGTAAAGGTTTGATATCGATTCCTGCCATTGGCCTTCGCCATGTGCATGGCCATTCCAGCTTGTTTTAGTAGTGATTCTTGATCCATTGCGTTGTCAGGGAAGTGTGCAGTCCCGATACTGCATCCAACCGATAGTGAACCGATTCCAGCAATGTGAAAGCTCTTATTGAGTGCGTTGATGATACGAGAGCAAAGCAGAGGGATGTTTTGATTTCGACAGGTGTGAGCAATGACAATGAACTCATCCCCCCCGAACCGGCCGATCATACAGCTATCGTCAACCAACTCTTTGAGTCTTATTCCCACTTGTTTAAGGAGTTGATCTCCGACATTGTGCCCATAGGTGTCGTTAACCAGCTTAAAACCATCGAGGTCGAGAAACATAAGCTCGAAAGGGGAGCGGTATTCAATGCTAGTGCCTAAAAGATTAGTGATCCCTCTACGGTTATAAAGTTCGGTCAAACAATCATGTTCAGCATTGTATTTGGCTAAAAGGAGGCGTTCTTTCTGGCGGGTGATACAGGTTAAATTGAGCAATAACTGATTTTTGTCGAACAACCACTTACCCTGTACATCGAAATAATGGGTCTTATCGTCGATCTTACAACTGACTTCTTCCAAAATTTCTTGTCCACGCATGGCTGAAAAAAGCCATAGGTCAACCGTCTCGTCGTTGCCTAAGAAGTCGATCAACTGGCTGAATGGCTTTCCATAGCTTTGATAGAAAGCAGTATTAACACTTAATATGTCGCCAGCTTTATCGAACAGTAAAGATAGGTTAGACCCGTCTGAGCAAGCCAAGTCATGCTTTAAACTGTTTTCTTCAGCAACAACTTGTACCAGCATACCGGTTCGACCATCGGGAAGCGGTATACCTGAAAAATGACACAATGCCCGTTTTGCTATGTGTTTAGGCGTGAAGTTCCACCAGGTTTTAATGGTTTGATTGAGGTGGAACTGCCGCTGATACTCTTCGAGTGTCGCTTCAATAGCCTCTGACATCTCTTGTCCAAGGTTACGCAAAGTGAGCTCTTCTACTGAATCCGCTTCCCATAGTGGCAGCGCGCTACTATTTGCCCAAACGATCAATTTGTTGTCGATGTCGTAAACCCAAATAGGGCATTTTAGATGCTCGAATGATAAATAATTTTGCATGTTCAAGGCTCAACGGGTTCGGTGAAAAGGCATTAGCAAACGTGGGTTGTTGCTAAACAGTCTTTATATGCGATAGAGATATTGCAGAGTAATTCTTACTACACAATTAAAGGTTGAGTGAGCGAATCACTTTAGTGACATGGCCTTTATTGTCGACCTTGATGACATAACCTTTTTTGTCTTCAAAAATCTCACCATCAATGAGATGCCATTCACCCTGCTTTTCAACGATCTCTTTCGCGTAGTTTTGGTCAAACATCGAATCGTTTGGGTAGACGGTTTCGATCGCTTCAAATAGAAGTTGGGCTTGGTCTTGGTTGGTTACTTGAAAGCCACTCTTGATACACAGCTGTAACTCTGGAAGAGGTTGGGTGGTATAAGGTTCGGTCATCGACCCTAGCACGCCGTCATGGGAATAAAATTGATAACGGCCAAAGCTACTTTCACTGCCATCTGGTGATCTCAGTACAGGGGTTGCACTATAGAACTGACAGTCAAATACCATTTTCTGAATGATGCTGCTTTGTTTAACAACGTTTACGTTCATCCAAGACAACACCTGTTTTTCGATCAGTTGAGACGTCTCGTCTGTTTGTTCTGCCATTGCTGAACCGAGAGAGAGTGAGCCAGTAACAAGTAATGTAGCAAAGTGTTTTTTGTTCATAGGTAAAACTATTTATGATTTTGATGAATGATTAATTGGTGTGGATATTAGTCAATCAATGAGAATAAGAATACAGGCCTAATCGGATTGTGAGGTTGATTCCACTGTTGAAAATGCTGAGTAATCGTTTTCGTTACATTTGGTTTGTTCCGCTCTAGGTTTTCTAACTAATATTTGCATTTAAGTTAGTAATATATTTGGCGTATAGGCTCTTGGTAGAATGAATGAACTTTTGGCTTGTTGTAAATGATCGTTATGTAAGGGAGGGTAAGAAAATAAAGGAGATGTAAGGTGATCAAGTTATTATGTTGTCTGTTTTATAGATAATGTTTAAAGAATACCTATGATTGCGCAACAGAGTGCATCTATAGTTCAAAATCGTAAATATAGATGTACAGATATGAATAAATTGTTTTGCATACTGTAAAATGGTGAGTTCGGTTACAGTATTGATGATGTATTCTCAGTCTATATACTGCCCGCGCATTTATAAATACTGGTGATAGGAATGTCAAAAGCAAAAGTGCTCATAATCGAAGATGACCAAGAGATTGCGCGTTTAACTACACTTTATCTTGAAGCTGAGGGCTACGAGGTAGATGTTGTCGATCAAGGTAACTTGGCGGTACAAGCGATTCGAGAAGTCGAGCCAGACTTGGTGCTTTTAGACTTGATGCTACCGGGTCTTAGCGGTGCGCAAATTTGTAGACAGGCTCGCGAGTTTTACAATGGTATTATTCTCGTACTCACCGCATCAGCTGATGAAATGAGCGAGGTCAGCTTGTTTAAGTTTGGTGCCGATGACTATGTAACAAAACCGATTCGCGGCCATGCTTTATTGGCTCGAATTGAAGCTTTACTTCGACGCGCCTCATCCAGTTCTCCATTAGAAAGTCGTGAAGAGAAGAGCTGCGACATCGTTGTAAATACTGCGATTCAAAGTGCGACCCTATATGGACAAGATTTGCAGCTGACTTCTGCTGAGTTCGAGATCTTGAACTTATTGGTGAATAATCTTGGTGAGGTTGTCACACGAGATCAATGTTGTCAGTTGTTCCGTGGTATTGACTATGCGTTCAATGATCGTTCAATTGATATGCGAATTTCTGGTTTACGTCGTAAGCTGCGCAATCACGCGAAAGACAAACAACTGATTAGGACAGTGAGAAACAAGGGGTACATGCTTGTTTCGTAAAGGCATGGTGCGCAAGCTCAGAAGCATATCGATGTTTGCTCGCCTCTATATCGGCATTGTGACGGGAATGATCGCAACGATCTATCTGTTTCTCAGCTTAGGTGAAGGGCATATGCGCCGCACCGAGATCGAAACCTTCCTCAACGATGGTTCCTATTTTGTTGAACAGTATATTCATCAACATAATCATCCGACGTCACTATATAGAGAGCTAGACAAAACCGGCTATCAGCAGTTCTACATTTTCAATCTTCGCCTAATTGAAAACTGGGATGGCCAAGCGCCATGTTCTAGCTGTACTCATTTCACAACACTCAATGGTGTACCGATTTACCTGAGTGAGCGTAATCTTTACTCTGCAGTATTTCAGCTTCCTAATTCAAAGTTCAGCTTTGTTTTTAGTGAGGTTGGTGAGTTTTTTTCACCCAGCATCGAATGGTATGAAGACTCGGAGCGTCACTTTTTGATTGCGTTGCTCATCGCGGTCATTATCGCGATCGGTGCGAGTATCTATCTGCCAGTACGCCGTTTCCAAGAGCGGATAGAGTTGTTGGTGGAAAAACAGCAGCAATTTGGTCGAGGCAAACTCAGTACTCGCTCTGATATGGATGATATCCACCCTATCTCTGAGTTAGCGAACAGCTTTAATCTTATGGCCGATGAGATTGAGAGTAAGGTAAAACAAAGTCATATATTTGCTCAAGCGATCCCTCACGAAGTACGAACACCTCTGAGTCGTATTCAACTTGCAACAGATCTATTGCGCAGGGGAGCTCCGAGCGAACAACAAGTTCTGTTCGATGACATTGATGGATACATTGATGATATCGACCAGCTTACTTCCGAAATTATCATGCTCTCTAAGTTGAATGTTATCGATAGCGCGTACTTTGATTTGATCACGACAAGCTGTGATTTAGCTGACCATTGTTTGGATCGAATTCGTTATTCAAAGATTGAGAATATTGAGTTTGAATCACTGGTTATCAATAGTTTTGCGACTAAATGCGACTGCACGATGGCACGACTGGTGTTAGATAACATCCTAAAAAATGCAGGTAACTATACTCGTGATAAAGTTTGGGTAACGCTCGATGAGAACTCCGAAAGCTGGTTGATTCAGATTGAGGACAACGGCGATGGCATACCGGAAGATAAACGCGACGAAGTCTTACTACCTTTTGCTCGCCTCGATGAAAGTCGAACGGCGAAAACAGGAGGGTTTGGTTTGGGTCTTGCAATAGCTAATGCAGCTGCAAAAAAGATGAGATGGCAGATCAAAATAGAGAGCAGCGTTCATGGCGGAGCAAAGTTTATTATTGTTGTGCCTAAGCGTAAAGCAGACGGTCATGCTTAATTTAGAGCTAATATTCAAATAAATGTGCTTTCAAGTGCTTTATTACTCTATTTTTTACATTGAGGTGTAAGCGCTAATATTGAAAAGTCATCTTACGCTTAAATAATAGAATAAAGAGGGGAAGATATACTTCCCTTTATTTTTCTTGAAGAAATTGCTCGGTTATTTACGTTCTAAGCCGTAAATTGCATGGTCAACAATTCGACCATTTAAGTTTTCATTTCGAGTAATTATTCCCTCAAGTTCACATCCGAGTCGTTCACAAACAGCTCGGCTAGCGGCATTTTCTACAGCCGCTGAGATCTCAACCTTCTCCATGCCTAGCTCTTCGAATGCAATCTGAATGAGCTTACGAACCACCTGTGTGACAATGCCTTTCCCTTGTTGATTCTTGGATAACCAATAACCTATGGTCACTTTCTTTAGATCGTGATCGATGCTGTTAAAGCTACAGTTACCGACGATGTTATCCTGATACACAATCGCGCAGGTCATGCTTTTACCTTCGGCATAATCGTGGAGCGAACGCTGAACAAATATACGGAAGTCTTGCTCTGTCTTACAGTGTGGCGGCCAAGCAAGCCATTGGCTTAAATATTCAGTTTGTGTTGAAACCAGCTCAGCATAATGAGAGGCAAAGCTCTCTTGTACCAATGCAATTGAAATATCATCGCTAATTTTTATTTTAAACATCGTGTCCTCATTAACAGCTTTAAGGTCATTATACTTTGGTACTAGTTTGCTCTTTATAACGTTATCTGTCTAATTATTATGCAAATTGTGGCACGAAAAGTTCGTTATACGTTATTTATGTCACGAAACTCAATAAACCTTACTTAATTTGTGACTATAAGCTCAAGTAATCGATTAGTATTGGCCTCCAATAAATATAAAAACGATAAAAACTAGGCTTAATTAATGAATTTGTACTGCCAAAACGTGACGGTAGATTTGCGCAAGGCGCTGTTTGGTATTGCTAAAGCTCTGGACTGTGTAGGCTTTGAGAGCAAGCACCATGGACAAAGAGTTGGATATATCGCGTATCGCTGCGCACTGAGCGTAGGTTGGGAAGAAGAGCAAGCCCAACTCGCATTCTCACTTGGGCTTATCCACGACTGTGGCGTGTCTCAAATCGATGAGCAGCTCAGTCTTATCGCGGGCTTCATTCCTGATTCTACCCACCACCATTGTAAGAAGGGGTACCAGATACTTAAAGAGTGTCCGGTGCTCTCTATTTTTGCTAAACCGGTGTTGTATCACCATACCCCGTGGAATGAACTGAAAGATGTACCGATTAGCCAACTAGAGAAAGAGTTGGCCGCAGTTGTGATGCTCGCTGACCGAGTTGATTACCTATGTGGTGTGGCGTCTGCTGATCGCTTTGGTAATCTCACCCCTGCTGGCAAAACCTATATTATTGAACGCTTAACAGAGCAGGCTGATCTGTTGTTTGAAAGCAATCTTGTTCAGCATATGTGTGAGTTGGTGGATACCGACGATTTTTGGTTCTCTATGGACATCTCATACATTCAGATCATGAGTGATAGGTTTAAGCCAGTTCCTTTCTTTTCTCAACAAATGTCGCTAGATGAAACCGTCGCTTTTGCAGAGTTCATCGCGAACGTTGTGGATGCGAAAAGCTCTTTTACGTTTAAGCACTCTTTGAAAGTAGGGCAGCTCTCAGAATACCTAGGCAAGCAGCTAGGTTATTCCTATACGACGCAGAGAAAGCTCTATCTTGCTGGGTTAGTACATGATATTGGAAAGCTGCAAACACCAAGAGAGATTTTGCACAAACCGGGCGCACTGACCGATGAAGAGTATTGCTGTATAAAACGTCACGCTACTGACTCACGTTTTGCGCTGCATGAGCTGTTTAGTTCTCCGCAAATTTGCGAATGGGCTTCTAACCATCATGAGCGTCTTGATGGGTCAGGTTACCCAATGGGCAAAACAGCCGAGCAATTGGATAAGCCAAGCAGGATTGTTGCGGTCGTTGATGTGTTTCAAGCATTGACGCAGTCGCGACCTTATCGTGCTGGAATGAGCCTTGAGCAAGCACTATCGATATTGGATGAACATGTGAATAACCATAAACTCGATGCGGAAGTGTTCGCCTGTTTAAAGAAGCACGCTCAATACTGCTTTGAATTATCGACGGACAAATGCAGTGACGCCCAGGTTCCTGCAATTGAATATTAATCTAGTGTGATCATGTTTCTCCAGCACCTTACATACAAAAGTTTCTTCTTACAGCGGCTTACAGCCATTACTACTCTTTAGTGGTAATCTTTGCCATTCAGTTTAGGAGAGGTGTTGTGTTGAATAAAACATTGCTTGTGTTGTTGGCCATATTGATGGGGGCAGTCTGGGTTTCATTCTCAGACGAAATACGTCAATTAGTCGAGCGCCCAACGAATGCAGATTACACAAAACTCGAACAGCTTGTGGAAAACAAAACAACCCGACAAGAAGTGATTATGCTGTTGGGGGAGCCGAAACAAATGCTCAACAAGGAGTATTCGGTCTCTTATCTGTATGAATATAGTGATCAACTCATCGCACTAACGTTTCATGAGGATGTGTTGTTGTTCGAAGAGCGAGCTGAGAATGATGGTCGATATGACTTTCAGGTAGTTAAATAATGGGCCAAACTGGTTAAATGATGGAACATGAAAGTTGGAACAAATCGCGTAAAATCACAACAAGGGCGCTATAAAGTCACGCTTTGCTATCTAATAATAGTGATAGGGATTGTTTTGATTCGTTGGACCTACGTGCCGTAAATTACATTTTTGAGAAAAGCGACAGTGAAAATTGTCGCTTTTTTTAATGCAGTTTTTTAATAAATCTTACCGAATTCTGGCGAATTGATGCTTCTTTAACCGCGCGATCGTTTGCGTTTAAAAATGTGATGAAAGTCTCATTAAGTTGTTTATACTTCTCTTCCGGTTTTAAGCCGGTGCTTAGCCAATACAAGCCGTCACATGGATATGTGAATGACCCCACGGACCGGACCAGCTGCGTTCCACTGCTTGTATAAGGTGATCTTACATGAACAATTCGTTGTTACATTCGTTAACGTTGTTAACACCCTCTTCGCGTAGCGTATTGCCCGCGATTCTCTGTCCTTTTCCTTTGATGTCATTCGCTTGGCTCATGTTCACTCTTTAAGGATTTCTAGGACAATTTTATGAATATTTTATTTGGTTTTGTTGGTGTTTTTGCACTAATTGCTTGCGCGTACCTGCTATCTGAGAGCCGTTCGGCGATCAACTGGAAAACGGTAATTCGTGCCTTCTTGCTTCAAATTAGTTTTGCTGCTCTAGTGTTGTACTTCCCTTGGGGACAAATGGCGCTTACGAGCTTAAGTAGTGGTGTTTCTAGCCTACTTGGCTTTGCGGATGCGGGTATCTCATTCCTTTTTGGTGGTCTTGCTACCGAAGGGTTTATCTTCGCAGTGCGTGTACTTCCAATCATCATCTTCTTTAGCGCGCTTATTTCTGCACTGTATTATCTCGGTGTGATGCAGAAAGTGATTCAAGTTTTAGGTGGTGCCGTTCAAAAGTTGTTGGGTACCAGCAAGGCAGAGTCTCTGGTTGCAACCGGTAATATCTTCCTTTCTCAAGGCGAGTCGCCACTTCTTATTCGACCTTTCTTAAAATCAATGACTCGTTCAGAACTGTTTGCAGTGATGGCTGGTGGTATGGCATCGGTAGCGGGCAGTGTACTGGGTGGTTACGCTGGTCTAGGTGTTGAGCTTAAGTACCTTATCGCAGCGAGCTTTATGGCGGCACCGGGCAGCCTTCTAATGGCTAAGATCATTGTTCCAGAGTTAGACACGCCGAGTGATTACGACAATATTGAATTAGACAAAGCTGATCAAAGTAACGTAATTGATGCGCTAGCAAGTGGTGCGATGAATGGTATGAAAGTCGCAGTTGCGGTAGGTACCATGCTGATTGCCTTCGTAAGTGTTATCGCAATGGTGAACACTGGCCTTGAGAGCCTAGGTGAAACCTTTGGTTTTACTGGTATCACACTGCAAGCTGTATTTGGTTACTTGTTCTCTCCACTGGCTTGGGTGATTGGTATTCCAAGTGATGAAGTACTCATGGCTGGTTCGTACATTGGTCAGAAGATCATCATGAACGAGTTTGTTGCTTTCATCGACTTCGTAGAAAACAAAGCGCTACTGTCTGAACACAGCCAAGTGATCATCACATTTGCGTTGTGTGGTTTTGCGAACATCGGTTCTATTGCGATTCAGTTAGGTTCTATCGGTGTTATTGCGCCTGAGCGTCGTGCTGACGTTGCAAACCTTGGGCTTAAAGCAGTTGCTGCCGGGACATTGGCGAATCTGATGAGTGCGTGTTTAGCGGGTATCTTCATCTTGTTGTAATCCGCGGTTACTTCCCTTCTCTTACATAACCCCCTTGTGGCGATGATAAGAGTAGTGGAATAGAACAATGTAACTCTATTGACGGGCACTTAGGGCTTTGACCTAAGTGCCTATTTTTTTATTTCTTGGCTGCCTGTGTTAATCGATCAGTATCGCTCGTAAGGGGAATAGTGAGGTGACCCTATCTCGTATATACTTCTCACGTGCGTAAACCTTCAACGTATTGTTTTATCGCGTTATTTAATAAAGGCTTATTATGAAAACAAGAGTATGTGTCGGCTTATTGGTTGCAACTTCATTAGTATCGGCTCTGATTTTTTTATTGGCAGGTGATAGCCACTTTCCAGTGACGCAATGGCCTAAAGAAGCGTATTTAGGCTTGGTATTTAGCGTGGTTTGGGGGGGCGGTGTAATGGCGAGTGTTGCTTATGTCTTCTCTGCAATGGTTTTTGTTACGGTAGCAGTCGTTGGCTATGCGATTGGTTACAAAATTGGCAGTTATCTACCGACTTCTAGCGATACTCAGTAATGCATTGGTTCGATCGTTTTAGAATATATTGGTATCACAGAAAGCAGTCGAAGCGTTGGCCTGACGATGGGGCGCGTTCTCTCGGCTGGACAGACCGAGAATCTCAACATGCTCGCTTTTCGGTGATTGCTAATAGTGTTGAGTTTGACGGCCAGACGGTACTTGATCTCGGGTGCGGTTACGGGGATTTGTATCCATTTCTGACAGAACAATACTCGATCCCTTCTTATCTTGGAGTCGAGCAACATGCGACATTTTATCAGCAAGCCAAAGCGCGACACCAAAACCCTATGTGTGCTTTTACCCGTGGCGACATCAGTACCATGTCTTTGAATCCACATGATGTGGTTGTGGCGAGTGGTTCACTTAATTATGCCTCTAAAAACGAGCACTATCTGACATCGATGATCACTAGAATGTATGGGCTAGCCAATAAAACCTTGGTATTTAACCTATTAGACAAACATTACTATCCAGCTCGACAGTTACTTGTCAGCTATCATCCGCAAGGTGTTTACCGATTCTGTAAAACGCTTTGTGAAGATGTCACGTTGATAGATGGCTACTGCGATGGTGATTTTACGATTGTCATGAATAAGAGGAAGTCGCAATAAATAGCACAAACCCAAGCGAAACGATGCTTGGGTTTGATGTGTTGGCTTTAGTACTCGTGTTTTTTAAACGAATCTTTAATGTGGCTTGTTCTCTACTAAACCATACGGCAGGTTACTGAATACTTTTGGATGCTTTTTGAACGTTGGAGCCTCGTTCACTTGCTGCCAGTCGAGTAGCATAATCGCCAGTACATTTCGATGCTCGCCATATTCTAAATCGAAGTCGCCAGTGATGGATGGAATCATGCCTTGTTGTTTATCAATAGACGCTTGAATGGCCAGGCGTGTTTTCTCTACGACTGGGTCATCTTCTAAACCCGCTAACAAAAAGGTCAGACCGACTTCAGCGATCACGTCTTCTTTGGCTCGTAGCAGTATGGTGTCGATGTTTTCACGGAAATAATCGTAAATCCATTGGTGCTCTTTCTCGCTGACCTGATGTTGATAGTATTCTGAATCACCGAAAATAATGTGTGTCATCCCGTAGATTTTGTTCCCAAACTGTTGCGTAGAGAGTTGCTTGTCTTGGCTGTCAGGGTAAGCAGATTTGAACGTTTCAACGAACTCATTCACCACATCTTGTTCCCCTAATTGGCGTAGCCAATAGACTTGGTTTGCAAGCTGAGCAGCCCACGCTTTGACCATCTCTTCATTCGTCGCGTATTTTGAGAAGTCGTAGCGGCGAATGATCTCTCTTAGTTTGTCATCGTTCTGGTGTTCTAACCCATATTCATTCGCACGAGCCATTGAACCGAGCAAATCAACACCTAAAAACAGATACTCTGGCATGTGTTTGGTGATGTTGTAGCGGCGAACGCTGCGCTCGTCGTCTTCATCAACATACGAAGCGATACGCTTTTCAGAGTAGAGAACGATTTGTTCTTGGGTATACACATCATTAGACAGTCGACTCAATTTACTCGCAACACGTGCCATGTCACTCCAAACGGCTGCAGCATACTTTTCATCTTGGGTTTGGCGGAACATACGAACACCATAATGCCCCTCTTTAAAAGCAGGTAGCGTATAGAGTTGGCTTTCGTACGTGTTTCTAATGATATCTGCGGATGCTTTAAAGCTTTGCTGTTGGGTGTTCTGTAGTTGAGGACTTTGTGCTGTTTGAGGAGCAACTGTTTTGTTGGTGGTGCTTTGTTGCGCAAAACAGCCCGTAACGACAGAAGTGGATAGAAGAACGCCTAGTGTTATTGTTTTTAGCTTCATATCAAAAGTATCCAACTGAAGAATAAGAAAAGAAAAAGTAACATTGAACATACTGAAAAGTGTAAGTCTTTAGTCAGCATGTTGTTATTTTTATTGCTCATAATGAGAAATGAAAGGCTAGCAATTGGTTTTGTGAATGTCGTTGGTGATGAAAAGCTCAATATTGGCACTGGAACTTTACAAGTTATAGATTTTTCTTCTGCGAGCAGCTTACTATGGAAGCAACTTACGCAAAAAGTTGCGATATGAGTAAAAATGGACTGATTTTTGCTGCAGTAACATACAAGAATAGACAGAGCAGGAGGAACGAAGATGCCGTATCGTTCAAGTAAGCAGTGGTCTGCCAGGATATTGTCTTGTTTATTTTTGCTTACAACCGTAGTAGCGGTTGAGATGTTTCATAACAAACAGATTAACTTTTTAAAAAATGAAGCATTCTCCGAAGCTAAAAGACAACTTGCGATAGTGAGGTCGAGAATTGAGGCAGTGATTGTTACTGATATGTATCTGCTCAATGGAATGTCGACACAAGTGGCTATTGATCCCAAAGGCAGCCCTGAAGATTGGAACAAAATTGCAGACAGTATTATTCAAGATGGCGCGCACATTCAGTTGATTGGTATAGCGAAAGACGATGTGCTGAGTTTCGTCTATCCGCTGGAAGGCAACGAGGGAATACTCGGCATTGACTATCGAGATCACCCTGAACAGTGGTTATCGGTTGATCTCGCTCGCCAGTTAGGACAAACCTTTATCTCTGGGCCTTTCGAATTGTTTCAAGGGGGATGGGCTCTTATCACTCGCACGCCGATTTTTATGGATCCGCCATTTAATCACCAGTATTGGGGGGTTTCGAGTGCTGTGATCTCTTTGGATTCTTTACTCAAAGACGTTGGTGCGTTGCAGCTGGAAAGCCACTATAAGCTGGCGATTCGTGGTTTTAATAGCGGTGGCAAGAGCGGCTCAGTGTTCTATGGTGACAGCGAAGTCTTTAGCCATGCGTTTGCAACCGAAATGGCCAACTTTCCTTATGGGGGGTGGTATCTCGCTCTTTCTGGACAAGAAAATATTCTAATGGATGTGCCATGGCAGCGCATCTATGTAGTACGAATCATAGGCTACTCGCTACTGGTGCTTTTGGCTTTGGCATTCTTAGCCATCTATCGCTTATATGCCGTCGCAGACAGTCGTGCAATGCATGATGAACTGACTATGCTGCCGAATCGTCGCTATTTCATGTATAGCTTAAACCTCGCGTTTAAGAATGCACAGCGCCATCCTTTGGATCGCTTTACAGTGATGAACATTGATCTGAATCGCTTTAAATCAATTAATGATACCTACGGTCACGCCGCAGGGGATAGAGTCTTAGTCGTTGTGGCGAAACGAATTAAAGACACACTCCGAAGTTCTGACATTGTGGCTCGAATTGGTGGCGATGAATTTTTATTACTACTTCCTAGAGTTCATAGAGAAGTGCACCTGACGGCAATCCGCAACAAGCTTGAACAAGACATTAATGATGAGCCTGTTGAGTTTGATGGTCAGCACATTTCCTTGAGTGTCAGCATTGGTTGGGTGGCTTACTCGGAGCAGTTTGGTGATGTTGATGAGCTGTTGAAAGCGGCTGATGAAAAAATGTACCAGAGAAAGCGCGCAAGTTAGTAGAGTTCGAATTAGAATTTAGTTGCTGAATTGGGTTAAAAGCCTCAGAATACCGCGCTTTGTAACGCGAAGTTGATCACGATTTAGCGTTACTCAGCCCAGGCGAACTTCGCACTGAGCTTACCTTTTCGTTAACTGAGACATTATTCTATGAGTTTTACCTCCCTAGGCCTCTCTGCTCCTATTCTGCAAGCGATTGAAGCACAAGGCTATGACAAGCCATCACCTATCCAAGAAAAAGCGATTCCAGCGGTTTTAAAAGGAAAGGATGTAATGGCAGCCGCTCAAACTGGTACAGGTAAAACCGCCGGCTTCACATTACCTATTTTGGAACTGCTTTCTAAAGGCCCACGTGTTCGAGCGAATCAGGTTCGTGCTTTGGTGTTAACACCGACTCGCGAACTGGCTGCGCAAGTGAATGGAAGTGTTGTGAAATATGGGATTAACTTGCCTCTTAATTCATCGGTTGTATTCGGTGGCGTGAAGATTAATCCTCAAATGCAGAAGCTTCGCAAAGGTAGTGATGTTTTGGTTGCCACACCTGGGCGCTTGCTTGATCTATATAATCAAAATGCAGTCCGTTTCGACCAGCTAGAAATCTTGGTACTCGATGAAGCGGATCGCATGTTAGATATGGGTTTCATTCGTGATATTCGCAAGATCTTAGCTTTCCTGCCTAAAAAGCGTCAAAACCTGCTCTTCTCGGCGACTTTCTCGGATGAGATTCGCAGCCTAGCAAAAGGGTTGGTGAATAACCCTGTTGAGATCTCAGTAAACCCAGCAAACTCCACGGCGAAAACGGTAGAGCAGAGCATTTACCCGGCAGACAAGAAAAAGAAAGCACCAATGCTGGCAAAACTCATTAAAGATAATGATTGGCAGCAAGTTCTAGTGTTTAGCAAAACCAAACACGGTGCAAACAAGCTCGCTCGTTTTCTTGGCGACCAAGGCATTACTGCCGCACCAATCCACGGTAATAAGAGCCAAGGTGCGCGAACAAAAGCTTTAGAAAACTTTAAAACGGGTCAGGTAAGAGTCTTGGTTGCAACGGATATTGCTGCGCGTGGTATTGATATCCCTCAGCTTCCTCAAGTTGTTAACTTCGACCTTCCTCATGTCTCTGAAGACTATGTACACCGTATTGGTCGTACTGGACGTGCGGGCGAAGTAGGTAAGGCTATCTCTTTAGTATGTGCTGATGAGGCCTCTGAGCTTTTCGGTATCGAACGCCTTATCCAACAAGTTTTAGAGCGTCGTGAGCTAGAGGGCTTTAGCCCAGTTAATAAATTGCCAGAATCCAAGCTGGATACTCGTCCGATTAAGCCAAAGAAACCGAAAAAACCTAAAAAGCCAAAGACTGAACATTCGGACGGCCAGCGTTCAGCGGACAACGCTCGTGGTCATAAGCCTGTGGGCAAGAATAAGCGCCACGCTCCGGGCACCGGCCCTGCACCCAAGCGCCAACCAGCGACTGCTCATAAAGCTCAAGGTGGTGATGACGCCACTGTTAAGAATAATGGGAGTAACTTTAAGCGCGGTAAAGGTAAAAAGCCTACGAGTGCCACAGGTTCAAGCTCAAAGCCAGCGACAGCTGGGAAGAAGCCGTCTACAGCGAAACGTGGTGGTAAAGCCAACCAAGCGACTCAAGGTAAGTCTGGTTACGGCTCAAGCTATGGTCCAAAAGGAACAGCAGGTAAATCGAACACGGGTAATCGCAACAAATCTAGAGCAGGTACCAACAATAAGTAACGGACTCGATCACATCTGTTGTTAACAAAAAAAACGCAAACTGATTTCATCATGTTTGCGTTTTTTTTTGCCCTAAGACATTTCTTTGGACTTAAGATAATAGGTGTTTATTTTCAATATATTACGTATTAGTTATGTATACAGAGGATTGCTCGTGCTTGAAAGCCGTTTACAGAACATTCATTAATTCATCGTAATAACAACATAATCACTAGCGTTATTAATATTGATTGCAAAATGCAATTTCAAATTGCAAATTACTAAGCCATAAACGACTAATAAGTGTGCTGATGCGTAGTAAAATGGGGTTTTAAAAGTTGGCACGCATACTGCATTAGTATAGGTGACCCTTCTTAAGCCGAGGGTCACCTAGCCAACTGACGTTGTTAGTGAACCTTTATTGTTCACACAAAATATATAGCCAATCACGTTTATTGTGGTTGGTTTTTTTTTGCCTAGCGTTTCTGATTAGCCACTTTGCCAATGACGCTATTAGCCCTTTCCACACTTAACCTTCTTCACGCTTAACGCTCTCCACACTTTGAATAACAGCTTGGCTGACGTGGACACTCTCCGCCTCGGGAACAGATGAGTCGAGCTTCTGTTTCTATCCCCCGTTCAATCCAATTGATATTTAGAATCTTAGCGATGGTCGTAAGATCTTTCTTAATATTGCGTGGAATCGCTACTGAACCGCCATTATTAACGCATGACGCTTTTAGTTGCTCTGCTATCTCTCGCGAATCACCACCTTGAGCATCAATCGCAGGGTTGAGGTCGATCCCCGCACACAGCACACGATTGTTGCCCGCTGGATCAGTCATGTTGATGGATTCACAACAGTAGATCCTTGGCTCATCACCTACATTTAGGATAGAAATCTGTGCTGAGCTACCGTCTCTAGGCTCTGATAATCTCCGGAACACTGCCCAGTGCTGACATGGGTCGGCTACTGTTCGCATGTTGCCCCACGGAAGTGGTATCCCGTTACCTCGATAGACTGCCTTGAGTTTTCCTGGGCCGTAAGCATCGAAGTAGTGCCAGTGAGGGTAGGGCGATACTACCGTCATTCTTCGCATTGCAACAGAGGGGGAAACCCCCGCTCTTTTGTGTACGTCGATTTCATAACCCGTTCTATCCAGTAGTTGCCTGAACGGTACTTTCGGGCAGAGTAAAGCACCAGCAAAGAAACTTGATTCAAAGTCTCGCCATGCTTGTAGGATGTCTTGCGAATTCAGTTGAGAAGAGGTTTTGCTTTGAGCGTCATCCCATGTGTTGTTATTACCAACCGACAATACGCTTTTCAAACCTTCTTTGCTGTGCAAGATGCAATGACCAATGTAAACAGCAAGGTCGTACTTAAGGCGAGTTGGGTACTCTTTAAGGATCTCATTGAGATAAATAGTACCTGGTGGCTCAAAGAAGGATGTCACCAACTGTTTCGCATTGATGCCAAGCTCATCGACGACATCTTGTGGTGTGCGTGTAACCCATCGGATCTGTATTCCTAACCCACGTGCAATATCGATAAGGTCTTCAACGCTCAAATTAAGACGTTTTAGCCCCACCTCTTCAGCTGCGCGTTCTAAATCTGGAAAGTGGTTTTGGTTGCTTTCTTGATGTGCTCGAATGAGTAGATGTGCAAATTGCCGTCCAGAAATGCCCGTTTGAGAGAGCATTTCTGGAATGGCAATCTGAAGAATGTCATTGGAGAATAAGAAACTCGGCTCCAAAGCCATTCCGCTTATCCCACCTCGATTGCCCTTGTCTGGCGTGATCGCTTGTTGCTCTGGCTCATCGTCCAAAAACCAAGTCGGGTTTTTCTGGAAAACTTCAGCGATCACTTCAAGCATGTCGATACTCGGGACGCGCTTTCCTCGCTCAATCATGGAGAGGTAGGAGACAGAGGGGGCGTACTCCGGGTTCACTCTAATGCAACGCGCAGAGAGATCTTCCATAGTTAAATGGTTGCGTTTCCGTAGGTTACGTATCTTCGTACCTAGGAAATGAGACTGACGAACTAAACTTTTTGACAAGGCCATATTTGTAAAATTCACATTGTAAAATTTTTGTTGTGAAATTGTAGATAAAAAAGCGCTAGTCTACAAACTAAGCAATTCACAAAATGACGAAGAAATTAAACGTTTGTTTGGAATAATTGCTCTAGGACACACATTTGCTATGAAAATCGATGATTTTTCATCGGACTGGTCAAGAGGGAAAGACTATGAATATGCTGACATTCGATAAAACAGAAATCCAAAAACAATCTAAGCCATTTATCGCTGAAGCTGTCTTTGCCGTGGAGACGATCAGTGCTAACCAGCAAACGGAAAAACAGATTAAAGCAAAACAGCTACTTGATCGTCTGTTCCCATTAGAGAATGGCTCGCATCAGGACGTAACCAGCTATGTAATCGATTACCGCCACATCATGGCATATTTCAAAGATGGTCAACACAGTGGACTTAAGCACCCTAAGCAGTTCGTGGCATATATGGGTGAAAAATGCGACCCAGATTCAATTTTGTTCCGCGATGGTAGCGGTAGTCACCTTGAAGTCATGTTTGGTTGTCATAAGGGAACAGGGCGTATTGAACTGGTAGACATTGACGATATTCAGCTAGAAACGTGTACGACATTCGGTCAGTCACCTATGGAGGCAACGCAATCTGAACATCGTGAGACAGCGGCTCTGCGCCATTGGATCAGCTTAGTTCAAGGCGATGAGAAGGGTAAACCTAAAGCATGCAGTGAAGACAAAGAGTTTCGCTCAAAAAGTGGCGAAGATTACTGCCTAAACTACTGCTACAACATTTAAGTGGTTGAGTAACACTGACAACGCGAAACGGCTAGTTTATAACTGATAAAAACAAAGCCCCGTCTATATTGACGGGGCTTTGTTGATTATTGATACAAGCTACCATTGCTTTGCTTATTACTGCGTCGCCCTATGTCGACAGTTCGAGTCCATAGGTATTTGAAGGACAGTATCTAGATTAAAGCTGCATGATTTGACTTATAGCGGCATAACTCTATTTCGCCCTAGAGACTTCGCTTCGTATAAAAGCTTATCAGCGCGCTCAATTAATGAATCGGCAGTCTCGTTTAACTTCAGCTCTGCAACACCAAACGAAGCGGTGATATTACCTACTTGCTCGCCACTGCGACGATCTTTAATCGAGAGCTTTTCTAATGAGCGACGACAGGTGTCGGCGATTTGGCGTGCGATACGCAGTGACTTGTTTGGGATGATTAAAGCAAACTCTTCGCCACCGAAACGGTAAGCAGAGATGCCATCACGGCAGGTTACTTTCAGTTTGCGTGCGATACCCTTTAAAACAGTGTCACCAAATAAGTGGCCATAGGTGTCATTAAAGGTTTTGAAGTGATCGATATCTAGCAATACCAAACACAACGCTTGATCGGATTCGCACAACATCTGAAGGTCTTTATTAAAAGAGCGGCGATTATAAAGGGTCGTTAGACTATCAAAGAGTGCATCTTTTTGAACCTCAACTAGCTGACTTTTCAGCTTACTGATCTCAGAAGTCGCGGCATTCAGTTGAGAGTTAAGAAATTGGGTTGAGTGACGAATGTTTTTTGATTCAGAAACTAACTGATGAACAAGAGACATCACTTCATCAATCGACATACTGTTGTTATCGACTTGAGATAAATCTGCAAAACTCTTATCGATCATTTCAGAGAATGCCGAAGTATCGGTCAGAGTATCATTCATCGAGCTCGATACTTCAGAAACCAACAGCTCTAGATTGGCACGCAAATCATTGATGGTGGTTTCGGATTTACTTGCGACATAGTCGTTGTAAAGTTGCTCGCCGAGAGCGGGAGGGCAGATACCATAATGTTCTAGTACGCCATCCATGTCTTTGTTGAGTTGTGGGATGGCGTTGTCTACATAGGTGTACCACAAGGCGTAGTTTGCAGGCGTTGTGGATACTCTATTTTTCATCATAAGTGGCACCGCTTTCTTTAAATTTGCGGTGGATTTCTGAAATTCGTCTTTCTTCATTATTTTACTTGTAGATATATAAACCAGCTAAATCTAACGTAAGCTCAAGACTAGCGGATTTTCGCTCTATTTGCTTTAAAAATTATACGATTAGTGGATGCGGGTTATATAAATTACCCGATTTTGCTAGGGTTTTTGTGTTGCAAAGTATTTATTGGGTAACATATCACCAAAAGTGGTTTGAGAAGCATTGGTTTGGTGAATGCAAAGTAGGGAGAGGGAGGAATCGGTAATGTGTGACGAGCAGATATAAAAAAGCGCCGGTATAAAAACCAGCGCTTTAAAATCTTTTTAGCTAAAAGCTATTATTGAGCAACAACGTTTGCTGCTTGTAGGCCTTTTTGACCGTTTTCAACTTCGAAAGAAACCTTTTGGCCTTCTTTCAGAGTTTTGAAGCCTTCAGAAACGATAGCACGGAAGTGAACGAATACGTCAGCACCGCCGTTATCTTGAGAAATGAAGCCGAAACCTTTCTCTTCGTTAAACCATTTTACAGTACCAGTATTTGTGTTAGACATAATTTGTCCCTTATTCAAAAAATTACTAAATTGTTGATTGCATTAATGCAATGCGCTGATAATTGAATTATTTAATATTGCTAAGAAATAAGGAAAAACTACTTACAAAAACGGGTAACGATTTTACTTGTCAATTTTACTTTGGTTCTAACTTAAATAACTCCGGCTAACAGAGCAAGAGCATGTTAACACAGTCTGTATCTTTGTACACACATTCATTACGAATTTGGCGACTTTTTTGCCGCTTAGGGCAGAAAAAATAAGGGCTTGCTGAGTTTGCAGCAGTTACGTTTTCACTCTAGTCGACAAACAAAAAGGAAGCTAACTCGCTTCCTTTCCTATTAGTGTAGACGATACTAACGTTTAAAGTTAACCGCTTCTGATTTATCGAGGTTAATTTTGGTTTGTGCAGGTTGGGTTTCTGCAATCACTTTACCATGGCGTACAGAGTACTGAACGGGCACTTGGCGACGTACTGCATCAAAACCATTCTCAGCAGGAAGGATCAGCAAGCTACCTGGTTTACCCACTTCAATACCGAAATTATCTTGGATATTCAGTGTGCGGGCAGAGTTCTTGCTGATAAGGTCTAGTGATTGGTTGATTTGGTCGTAACCCATCACCTGTGTTACGTGCAACCCCATGTGCAGTACTTGCAGCATATTTGCTGTGCCTAGCGGGTACCAAGGGTCGAAAACATCATCGTGGCCAAAACAAACGTTAATGTTTGATGCGAGCATCTCTTTAACTCGCGTTACACCTCGGCGTTTCGGGTAGTCATCGAAGCGGCCCTGTAGGTGAATGTTCACCAGTGGGTTTGCCACAAAGTTGATACCAGACATGCGAAGTAGACGGAATAGGCGAGATGCGTAAGCACCGTTGTATGAGCCCATAGCCGTCGTGTGGCTTGCCGTCACCTTGTCGCCCATTTCAAACTTGTGTGCAAGGGCCGCTAAGGTTTCAACGAAACGAGACTGCTCATCGTCAATTTCATCACAATGAACATCAATTAAGCGGTCGTACTTACGAGCAAGCTCAAATACGTAATGAAGAGACTCAACACCGTATTCACGAGTGAATTCAAAGTGAGGAATTGCACCAATCACATCTGCACCCAGCTGAACCGCTTCTTCAAGCAGCTCTTTTCCGTTCGGGTAAGAAAGAATGCCTTCCTGTGGGAACGCGACGATCTGGATGTCCACCCACTCCTTCATCTCTTCACGAACTTCAATCATCGCTTTAAGTGCGATAAGTGTTGGGTCCGAAACGTCAACGTGCGTTCGAACATGTTGAACACCATTGGCAATCTGCCATTTCAGTGTCTGTTTTGCTCGCGTTTTCACGTCTTCGATTGACAGTAACTCTTTGCGCTCAGCCCAGCGTTCGATACCCTCGAAAAGTGTACCTGAGATGTTCCAGTTTGGTTCACCTGCTGTTTGTGTCGTATCTAGGTGAATGTGTGGCTCACAGAAAGGAGTCACCGCGATGCCACCTTGAGCGTCGAGAGTGTCACCTTGATGATCAAGCTGATCATCATTGTCTAGAATGCGACTGAATTGACCATTTTCAATCAGAATTTGTTTCAAGCCATCTTGGTCTTGAAGCTTCGCGTTCTTGATCAATAAGGTTGTCATAGTGTTTCCTTAAGCCGTCTGAGATTTCAGAGCGTTTTTATTCATAAGAGGGTTGAGCACTAGGTAGCTGATCGCACCGCCCAATACCGCGTTGATAGGTACAACACCTGGTAGGAAGTGACCTGCAGCCACACCAATGGCAACTGCGATAATGCCAGCCCAATTCACGGTTTGGAACTCTGCTTTTGCAAAATCTTTATAGCGTTTACGGTTAGCAAAGAAATCAGCGATGATAACGCCACCAATTGGTGGAATCGCCAGTGATAGGAACGTTAGCCAACCTACAAAGTTATTGTAAAGCCACAGCGCGAAAATCGTACCTACGATACCGTTAATAATAGACATCAGTGTACTTGAGCGACCTGTGATGTTTGAGAAACCAAGCCCCGATGCGTACAGTGCGTTTTCGTTGGTTGTCCAAATGTTCAGACCTAATACGATGATAGCAGGAAGCAGCAGACCTTGAGCGATCATCACATCAGAGATGTCTGACTGGCCAGTAGCTGCAGCGCCCGCAGCGCCAAAGATAAACATCAGTGAGTTACCAATGAAGAACGCCACCATAGTAACTAGCACTGCGCTTGCTGGTTTTTTGCCAAAGCGGACGAAGTCAGCAGTCAGAGTACCCGCGCTCACGAAAGAGCCAACAACCATTGCTAGCGCCATTGAGAAATCCATTGGGGTTTCCGGTTTGATAAGCTGAAGCTGTTCCAAGCCACCAACGCTATCTACCGCAGTCATCACTGAGTAGCCACCCAAAATGGCAATTGCAGGCACAGCAATCGCGGATAACACCATTAGCGCTTTAATCCCGAAGTACACTGTAGCTGTCATCAACAAGCCAGAAACAATAATTAGAGTATTGGTATCAATACCAGTCGCTTTTTGTACTGGAATGGCAAACATCGCTACGCCAACACCAAACCAGCCCACTTGCGTGCCGCCAAGTAGAGCAGAAGGAAGCCAAGAGCCTTTAGTACCAAAAGAGAATCGAGCGAGAAGGTGAGTAGAGAGGCCAGTAGAAGAGCCGATGTAGCCAAGAAAAGAAGTGTAAATGCCGAGAATTAGGTTACCGATGAGAACGGCGAGGAAGAAATCATTGAAGGAAAGGCCAGTACCGAGTGAACCACCGGTCCACATACTTGCGGAGAAGAAAGTCAAACCTAACATTACCATTGTTAATGAAGCGACTCCTTTCCTAGCCGATGTTGGAACCGGCCCTAGACTGTAGTTGTTATCCGCAGCCATTTTTTACCTCCGCAATTGATAAAATAAATTAATTCCGCACGCCGTATTTCAGGCAAACGTGCGCATTATGGTGATATAAATCACGTAGTCAATGTTATTTTTGTCATTAAGTTGTCTAAAAGTCAGAAAAATCTATCAATATATAATATTAACAATTAGTTAGAAGTTTAATATTTTTTGGTTTTTTATCAGGGAAACGTTTACCAATAGGAGTTGTGTTTCACTAGGTAGGGTTTGGTTGTGAAAAGTGGCTGTTATTGAAATGAATGCTTGTCTGTAAAGTGTTGCGGAAATTTAGATAAAAAAATAGCCAACCGCAAAGAGGCAGTTGGCTTATATATAGTGTGAACAATGTAGGTTCACTAACAACGTCAGTTGGCTAGGTGACCCTCGGCTTAAGAAGGGTCAGTTATACTATTGCAGGTAGTGTGCCAACTTTTTTAGCCCTGTTTTCGCCTGTTTTATATCACTTTGATGCGTATTTAACCGTTGTTTTTGCATTTTGCATTGCCAATTTGCAACTGACACATAAATGCAATGTGTTGAGTAATAAAAAAGGCCAGCTAAATGCTGACCTTTCGTCTTTGGTTGTTTCGATTTTTGGGCTTATATCGAATAGAAGAAGTACAGCTGAGACTTCATTCGGATAATGATGCCGCGAATCACATCTAGGAATGCCATGAAACTAATGGGTTTCTCACCACTGACCCATGCAAGACCTACTGAACCAACGGGAATGTCATAACCCTCGGTCTCTTCAATCTTCAATCGAACGAAGTGATGTTTATTCTGTAAGTTCTTGCCTGTCGTTGCTCGCACTGATTCATCTATCCCCAGCAGTGTGGCTTGAGCTTCACCTGTGGCCTCAACAATTCCTTCTACCGTTGCGGAGAAGATCTTGCCGGGATACACCGCTGTTGCGAATTCAGCTGGCTGACCCACTTTAATGTTACGAATCGCTTGGTGGTTCACACGCATCAATACGTACTTCTCTTCGGTGTACATCTGAATACGAGGCATCATAGAAACTCGCTGACCTTCACGAAGAATGAAGTTGGTAACAAAGCCATCCGTTGGTGCGGTAACTTTAGTACTTTTTAGGTTCCACTCAGCTTGCGCCAACGTAGAGACGGCGGTATCTACGTCAGTCTGCTTTTTAGTGACATTGGTTTCGGCTTTTTGGATATTTAGTTTGGCATTTTCAGCATCTACTTTTTTCTTACTAAGCTCAGACTTCAATGTGGTCAGGTTGTGTTTCGCTAAATCAACAGTTGCTGTTTGCTGATCGATGTCTGACTCGGTAATTGTATGCTCTACCACACTGTTTTGGCGCAAATAACGTTTAAGAGTCTTATCTTGCAATACAAGGTCGGTTTTCGCAGATTCTATTTTTGCTTCAGTCGAATTGATGTCTTCCAGTGATGACTGGTACGAAATCTTAGCGATATCGACTTCTTGACGCGCAGTCTCTAATGCAACTCGTGCAGATTCAAGTTGGATCTCTGCCTTGTCACGTGCGATGACGTATTTGGTGTCATCAATTTCATAAATAAGCTGGCCTTGCTCTACATCTTGGTTCGGTGTGATATGCACCTTAGTTGTTTTACCAGAGACGGCAGTTGAATCAGGGCGCAACTGAATATGTGGTGATTGGACGACAGAACCCCCTGACAGATCCATCGGCGTATAGTTGATTAATCCAACCCAAACGAACAATAACCAAGACGTACCACCAAGGTAAGCGAAGGCTTTGGTTCCTTTATTCCATGGCATACCAACGAGTCTGAGTAGATAAATGAAAAGCGCCCAAATTGCTAAACCTTCTAACATGCTGGCTTCTCCTCTTTGTTATCATCGTCTTGCGTTGCTGGGTTCTTTGGCGAAGGTGCATGCCAAGTATCCCTGAGGCTGATAATTGCTTTTTCCATATCGACAAACGCAAGAATTACAGCCAATACCCATACCCAATGCCAGATAAATCCTATCCAAGTGAGTGCCGTGATCAGCCCCAACTGGTGATGCTCTTTGCTGTGTGCTTTATTAATTGGTAATTCATGAACACGCCAGAAACCGTAACCTGCAGCCGCAATAGTCGCGACAAGAACAATACCAGCGACAACGTGCAGTGCTGTATCGGCACCAGTTCCAACAAACGGGACACTAAGAAGACTCATTGACAAACCCTACATTAACTAAGAAACACAATTGTGAGCTAAGTCAGATAACAAAGTTGCAAAATTACAGATTATTTCTAAATGAGGTGGTTTTTGATGTGATTTGTTATTTGTGATATTAAAATTGTTTCGTTTCCATAATGAATGAGTGGTTTTATGCAGAACGTTAATTTTTTGCGCGCTCTCGGTATTTTTAGCCTTTATCAACAAGTCGCGGCTAAGAACATAATTAACATTGAGGATTTGGGTATTCCAAGATCGGTGTTTGATAATCCGATGAATCTGATACCTGTAAGAGAAGTGGACGAGTGGTATCAAAACTTAGAACATCAAACACAGAACCCAGACATCATTTTACAAATCGGCCAAAAGGTTAATGTTGAGAAGCTAGGCCCCTTGGCGAACTGGTTCTTCTCTGGGCATGATCTCGCTTCTACTATTCGCCGCGTAAACCTAAGCCTTCACTGTTTACAGTCTGGTGCTCACCTATACGGTACGGAAGTGGGACCTTTGATTAAATGGTGCTATGAGAATCCCGCCTACAGTTCGCAAGGTAAGGTTCATGATTCGATTCGAGTCGCTATCTTCATGACTAAAATATTGCGGATGTATCTTGGTGAAGATTTCAAACCATCTACCGTGTCGATCGCTGGTCATCGAAAAAATGTTGAGCTTTACCAAGCGTATTTTGGTTGTCCAATACAATGGGGGCAGTCTAGAACGGAAGTTTGGCTACCGAGTAATCTGAGGTTATCGGTAAACCAAGTGCGCTCTTCTGGTCGCGCAAATTTGGCGATGAACTACCACGACTTGGATAATTATTTGAATATGCCTGATGCTGGAGATGAGCATAAGGTGCTGTATGAGATGATTAACTACAGCCGACATTTTGGATTACCAACCCTTTCAAAGGTTTCTTCCTTGCTTGGCTTATCAGAGCAACAATTCCAGCGCAGGTTGCATCGGTTAGGAGTCACATTTTCTACTATTACGGGTTACGCACTGAGCAATGTCGCAGTTGAACTATTACGTTACTCCACACCGATTGACGAGATCGCGACACGTCTTGGTTATACCAATACCGCTAGCTTTAACCGTATGTTTAAAAAACATAGAGGTTTAACTCCCAAGCAGTATCGCGATCGTTTTCAGGCCCACTTTTAAGCCTCAGTCATTATTGCCCTATGGCGCGTCCACCCAACGTGAACCGTAGGCGGCTGAATAATCCGGTGGGTCTATTTTACCTTCCAGTTCAGGTACGGTTTCAAGTGGGCCGACGACGGTTCTATACGGTAGTACACCTGCCCAAACCGGAATCTCGAGGTCTGCTTCATCGTCATTGACACCGTGCTTGCCAATTTTAACCGAGGCTTCGGTTAACGGGATTGCCAGCAGTTCCGTTGCTGCTAACTCTCTCGGGCTACTTAAGCGAATTTCTTCCGTTCTGCCGGGAGCGATCTGTTCAACAAAGTGATTGAGGAGTCGGTCTTTCTCCTCGGCATCCTCAATGATTTCAAAGGCTCCAAATACAATGGCCGAACGGTAATGCGCACTGTGGTGAAAAGCGGAACGAGCCAACACCCAGCCATCAAATAGGGTAAAGGTCAGGCAAGTCTGAACCCCCTTTTTTAATCCTTTGAGCAGACGGCTGTTTTTAGCGCCATGAATGTAAACATGGTTATCAACGCGCCACGCCAACATCGGGATGACCACGGGGCCCTGTTCTCCTTCCAAAGCAATATGAGCAATAAGACTCTCATCAATAATGTTGTATAGCTTTTGTTGATCAAACTCCGCTTTGTGTGTTCCTTTTTTGATTCTTGTTCTGTTGGTTCTCGATAGCATAATGACATCTCCTTGATTGCTTTTTATTCAAACTAACGGTTAACTGGTTATATAAATAGAGCCAGTTTTGAAGAGTGTTTAGATCCAGTTATGCAGCCAATTGATATTGGAGATCTGTCATTAGATCTCAGCAAAGCAACGCGGCAGAGTGCCTTATTTCACGCTATTCGGGAAAAGATCGTGCGTGGGTTTTGGAGTAAAGGGAATAAACTGCCTTCTACTCGAAAGCTAGCCATAGAGCTTGATGTCAGCCGTAATACTGTGATTTTTGCTTATGAACAGTTAATGAGTGAGGGCTACATTGAGAGTCGTAAAGGTGCAGGCTATTTTGTTTCAATCGAGCAGCCTGAACATTATTTAGCTGCGCCAGAGCCTCCGGTTAAAACTGAGGGCTTGAAGGGTAGGGAACTCAGTGAATCGATCGGAATCACTCCTTTTGATGTCAATCAGGGCTTCGCCCCTGGAGTGCCCGATCTGCGCGCCTTTCCATTCGCTAAATGGCAGCGCCTACTACAACGGCATGTGACGCGTTTAAGCTTAGCAGGTAACCAGCAGGTTCAAGGCTCCATAGCGCTTCGCGAGGCATTGAGCCATTACTTGGCGAGCAGCCGTGCTGTGCATTGTGATCCCAGTCGAATCATCATCACTGTTGGTGCGCAGCAGGCGCTTTCAATGGCTTTAATGGCGACGCTTAAAACGGGAGATGAAGTCTTGATGGAAGAGCCCGGCTATCGTCAGGTTCACAAGATCATCGATCTTTTACAACTCAAGATGCAGCCTGTTCCTGTGCGTGAGAAACAAGGGCTGTGTTTAGATAAGGTTTTAGCGAGCCAAGCTCAGGCTCTTTATGTTACGCCGAGTAATCAATATCCGATGGGTACCACACTCACAACAGAGCAGAGGCTGAAGATCATCGATTGGGCAAAACAGAATCAAGCTTGGATTATTGAAGATGACTACGATAGTGAATTTCAGTTTGCGCATCGTCCATACACCAGCATGCAAGGGCTAGCGGGGAAGCTAGAGCAAGACGAGCGCGTGATCTATGTCGGTTCGCTCAGTAAGGTGATGTTTAATGGCTTAAGAATCGGTTATATGGTGGTGCCTAAACAGTTGGTCCCCCGTTGTTTGGAAGTGAAGGACGCCATTACCGGCGATTCACCCACACATACTCAAGAAGCTTTGGCAGACTTTATTAATGAAGGTGACCTGTTAAGGCACATTAGGAAAATGCGTCGCTCGTACAAACAGAAGTATGAGGCCATGTTAACGGCAATTGAGAGTGAGTTCGGACAAGACCTTGAAGTGATAAGCCAAGCGGCGGGCTTACACGTAACCGTGAAATGGTATGGCGGGATTTCAGAGCACGATTGGAGTAGAAGGGCTGAGCGAGAAAATATTGTCGTGCGTCCGTTTAGTTTTTACGAATACGCGAAAGACAATGATCGTGACTGGCGTTCGGTGGTATTGGGATTCGGGAACGTTCCATTGAATGAAATACCTCAAAAAATGCGCACCATTGCTCAAGCTTTTTATCATGAGTAATGGTGCGGACAAGATCTTGTTGAACGCTAGGTTGTTACTCTAATGACACTCGAGGTCGACCTAGCCAGCGACGCCATGGCAACAGTAGGGCTGCAAAAACGACACAGGCATAGAGCATTGACCAACTCAAACAGATGAAGACTAAGGTGCACAGTGCCAATGATAACATTGCGACATACTGGCCGGCACCTGACAGTAATCGACAGGCTGCGAGCATAGCTAACAGGTAAACCAGTACAAAGATGCCGTTAGCGAGTTTGAGGAAAAACTCGAGGTCTAAGGAAGAGAGCTCTCCAATCACACAAGACAAGAGTGCTACAGCACCGATAGCAATCGTTGGATAAAGTGGTGCACCACGAGTATTGAGCTGTGCCATTTTTCCATTTGGTTTATGTTGGCGAGCTTGTGCCCATATCATGCGTGATAGACTTTGTGTATACAGATTGAGGCTGGCAAAGCAGGCAAAAAATCCGAGTACACTAATGACTGTTTTAAAACCGGCACCAAACAGTTGCTCGGTGATCCATGGAATCGCTGTCGCATCAAACTCAGCAGAGCCATACGCACCGAGTTTTAAAATGACCACCGAACATGCCCAGTAAACCAACCCTGCAACAAAGCAGCCTGCGATGATAGCGATAGGAAAGTCTCTTTGCGGGTTCTTAAACTCTTCTCCCATGTGGGCAAAGGCTTCAATACCAACAAAACACCAGAACATGACAGCTAAGGCAGAACCAATAGCCCACATTGAGTTCGAATCGACACTTGGAATCGCGACATCCGACATTCCGATATCCGCTTTCCAAACAAAAGCGCTAACGAGAGCGAAAATAGATAGAGCAATAACAGTTTGTAGTCGACCTGAAGATTTGCTGCCTAGCAGGTTCACAATGATCAGCAATACCACAGTTAAAAATTGGGCCGTGAGTGGTGCGTTAAGCGGTGTTGGTAATAGTTGCTGGGCAAATCCTCCGGCTAAGGCGATCGCTGCAGGGATACCTACAGGAATCACACTTACAAATAGCCAGGCCACCGCGGTTTCCATGCGTTGTCCAAAAGCTTGGCGAACGAAGTAAGCAGTACCACCGGCGTTGGGATAGCGTTTTCCAAGTGCTGCGAATGTGAGAGCGATTGGGCAAATCGCAATAAAAAGGATCAACCAAGCGAGGAGTGACAACTGTCCAGCGATGCCCGCTGCAATTGCGGGAATCATGAATAGCCCGGTTCCTAATAGAGTCGTAGAAAGCTGCCCTATACCGGAAAGCAGGGTAATTTCTTGCTTGAGTTGTGTCATTCGCCATCCTTGAAGATCTTTTCTTGGCTGGTATCCGATTCGCCAGCGCTATGTTTTATCACAAAAGCATACCCCGTCATTGTAGAGATTGCAGCTAGCGAAACGTCGTAACTAGGTGTCATTTTAACGGAGTTTTGGTATTTAGAAGTGAAAGTGTCGGCTGTTCTAACGTTGAAATTTGTGTCAAATTAGGAAGTTGAAATAACTAGAACAATGGAAGTCGTGAGCACAATGGATAAATTTGATCGTCAAATCGTCGATATTCTAAAAAATGATGGGCGCTGCTCGGTCAGTGATATTGCAAGAGAGGTCAATCTATCCCGTTCGGCGGTCAATGCAAGAATGAAGAAACTTGAAAGTGATCAAGTGATTCAAGGGTATTACGCGCGAGTCGCGGATGCGAATTCGTCAAAGAATGTTTGCGCTTACATCTCTTTAAAGTTTGATCTCTCAAGCAGTGACCACAGTTGCGAATCGTATGCGCAATCTATCTACCAGATTGATGGTGTTCAGTGGTGTCACTCCATCAGTGGTGAGACAGACATGATGCTTTATGTGGAAGTTGAAAGTATGGAGCACCTTAATCGAATCCGCGATCAGCTGCACAGTTACGCTGACCTTCGCCAGTTGATGACCCATACAGTGCTCACTGAATTTTTTAATAAGCAAACTCGGTAAGGCGTTTCATGTTAGGCAACATTAACCTTAATCTGCTGCGCTCGCTGCATGTTCTGCTTGAAGAGTGTCATGTGAGTCGCGCTGCGGAAAGACTCCATATCACGCAATCGGCGGTCAGTCGTCAGCTCTCTCAACTAAGGGAACTGTGTAGCGATCCCTTACTGGTAAGAGACGGCAATAAACTCATTCCGACTTCTCGTGCTTTGTTACTCAAAGAGAAACTGGATGCTTTGCTCGGAGAGTTTGACCACCTTCTTGATGACCAACCTTTTGATCCTAAAGAGTGGAAAGGGGAGTTAGTACTTGCGTCGAGTGATTATGTTGCTCAATACATACTCCCTAATATTGTTGCCGATGTTTCTGAGGTGGCACCGCATATCAATCTCGCTTATCGATTATGGGATCCCAGTTACCTTGAATGTCTTCACGATATGGGGATTCACTTGGCATCTAGTATGTTTCCTAGCAAACCAGAGCATGTTTCAAGCATGAAGCTCGGTGAAGATAAATCGGTATGTCTGATGCGAAGCTCGCACCCACTTGCGCAAAAAAAAGCATTGAGTATCGATGATTTGGTCAATTTTGCACACATCAAGGTGACCGGCGGTGGTGATAAAGATACTCAAGCTGACATTGCGTTGAAGCAGTTAGGCTACACCCGAAGAGTGGCACTGAAAGTACCGTTTTTCTCCGCAGCATGTAATGTGCTTAGCCAAGATGATTATTTGATGATCGTGCCAGAGCATATTGCGTACAACCTAGCTCGCCATCAACCTTTGACCTATCGTTCTTTGCCTTTTGAGACGGACAGTCATACCTATTGGCTGATGTGGCACCCTAAGTTTGATAACGATTCTGCTCATAAATGGGTACGGGAGAAGGCGTACCTCGCGATGCAAAAATCCAGTTACAATATCAGTATGAATTCAAATCATAGCAATGATGATTATCTTTGATTTCAATTTATATCTCGTTCAACTTAAGGTGACAATATAGTCAGCGAGGACAGTCTGCTTCGCAGAAATTGAGTGTAGGAATGGAATAATGACAATAACGATTTGGTTTTCTCTTTTAGCTATCTGCTTATTGGGGGCGATGTCACCGGGACCAAGCTTGGCAATGATCGCAAAGCATAGCCTTGCTGGTGGACGAATGAATGGTTTGATTGCGGCGTGGGCACACGCGGCAGGTATCGGTATCTATGCGTTTGCCACTATTATCGGCTTGGCGGTCGTCCTTGAACAGTCACCACTTTTGTTTAAAGGCATTAGCTTAGCGGGTGCTGCTTACCTGGCATATCTTGGAGTTAATGCGCTGCGTTCGAAAGGCGGTGTCGCCGCAAAATTGGAAGGCGGGGAACCAGTTACTTATATGCAGTCTGCTCGTGAAGCCTTTCTTATCTCAATTCTGAGTCCAAAGATTGCCCTGTTCTTTATCGCTCTATTTAGCCAGTTTGTCGCTTTGGGGAATGAGCTGATGAATAAGGTGATCATTGTCTCGACTCCATTGATTGTGGATGGTTTGTGGTATACCTTCATCACACTGGTGCTTTCTAGCCCAATGATTGTTGATCGCATTCGTTCTCAGGCCCAGCTAATAGATAGGCTATCAGGTGTGGTATTGATCTTATTAGCCGCACGTGTGGTGTGGACAATCTAGTAAAGACACTATAGAAACGGAAAGGCTCACCATGTTTGTGGTGAGCCTTTTTTTGAAAGTGATGCCGATGGTTTCTCTCTGCAGATCATTGTTTCTGCGTATTTGCCATAGTACCGCTAGACGCCATCATATCGCTGAGCTTGTGCATGTTATCTTCAAAGTATGGGTTGAAAGTTAAGCGAGCGTGGTTCTTGTCTGGCTCTTGATAACCCCATGCGGAATACCATGTTTCCTCGCCTGCTTGGCACTTTTCCTCTAACCCTTCAGCTTGACCATTAGAGCAGATCTTCTCACTGCCATTGATGCCGTAATATGGGTTCTGTGGCGAGAAGAGTAATCCCATGTGTGAGCCATTAGAGATGCGTTGTTCTGGCAATTTCATACTATAGCGCACAGATCTAGGGTCGCTTAAATCTTGCTCCCCTTGCCAGATCAGTACATTGCTTGGGTTTGGCATAGATTGGGTAAAGGCGCTTTCTACATATTGCGTGTCTATTACACTATCGCCTTCGCTCATTAATACGAAGACCGGTTTGTCGTATTGCCCATCTTGAAGATCGTTGCGTACGACTTCGGAAGTTTGATAGTAAACCGATGCCCCGTTCATGGGTAAAGAGTTGTAGCGCAGCATATTGTCTTCAGGATCCTGATCTGCCCATGTAACGAAGTAGCTCGCCAGTTCAGCAAATTGCACCGCCGAAGATTTCGGTTGAAACGCTGGCGAGAACAGCAGCAGACCCGAAATAGTATCGTCTTTTATTGCTTGTGATGTGACGAGGTTTGCACCGGTAGAGTAACCTCCAAGCCATACAGAGTCATACTCTTGTTGAAGTAGTTTGGTGTGGTGATCCACAACCTCCTGCCAGTCTTCCAAACTAGGTAACATTAGGTCTGCGACGCGACTTCCGTGACCAGGGAGTAACACCGTACGTACCAGATAGCCTTGCTGAGCAAGATAAGTTGCTATGTCGTGAAATGAGTAAGGGGAATCACCCAAGCCGTGAACAAGCAACACGGCTTGGCCGTTTGGTTGCTGTGGCTGATATTCGGTTGGAGAGTTTAGCTCAATCTCTTTCTGGTGATCTTGCGAAACAAATATACGGTGTGAGGCTAACCATTCCTGTGTATCTGATTGATAGCGTTCAAAATTATCTTGTTGATAAGCTGGAAGCTCACCAGAAGCTTGATATGCGGGAACAATAGGTTCATGAGAACAACCAAATATGCCAATCAATGCGAGTGTCGGTAAGCTGAATTTAATGATTTTGTTCATGCCTGATCTATTAATCGGTTTCTTGTAGATGGTGTGAGTTCAAAAGTGGGCCTAATGCCCACTGTAACAAAGCTAACGAAACGTTGTGTTATCGCTTGTTCGACAGGTCTTCGTATTCGCCTTCAATCACACCGGCATCTCGATTTGACGAGTAGTGGTTATTCATACGAGATGTAAAGCCTTGTTGGCTCATCTGCTTCTGAATTTTTTTCCCTGTGATGAGGGCTGCAATCGTTAGAGGGATAGCAAGCAGCAAGCTGGTGAATAGCGCGATAAGACCAGTGAAGAGAGCTGCAACAGTCACTAAGATATTTTTCATAATTCATTTCCTCTTTTTCTATGCTGTCACTCTAACAAAGCTTTTCTGAACGAAACATGAACGGTGTTCAAAAAATTATTTGCAGTCATATTGACATAGGTGTGTTTATTTTTAGTGGGATTTTGTAGTCATAAATACGCATCATTATTATGGATATAACCATTTGTATATATAAAACAATAACTTAAAAGTTGGCACGGAAGGTGCTCTAGGGTGTAGGAAAAATAAATCATTGTGAGCCAAGAACTTACAACAAACGACTATTACTGGAGCCCAATATGTTCTGTATTCAATGTGAACAAACTATTCAAACACCGACAGTTAAAGGCTGCTCATTTGCACAAGGTATGTGTGGTAAAACTTCTGAAGTTTCTGATCTGCAAGATGTGTTGGTGTACTCACTGCAAGGGGTTTCTTTTTGGGCCAATCTAGGCCGCGCTTGCAACGTTATTGATACGGAAATCGATGAGTGGGCACCACGAGCATTTTTCGCGACATTAACGAATGTTAACTTCGACCCTGAGCGTATCATCGAATTTGCTCAACAGTCACACGAGTACAAGCAGCGTTTAGAGCAGCAAGTTCGTGCTGCTGCACTGCTCGTTGGTTTAGAAATTCCTGCATTGTCTCCAGCTGCTCAGTTCGATCTTCCTACGGATAGCAGTCAGTTACTGGCTCTTGCACCACAAGCTGCTGTTAACCGTGGCCATGACTCGCAACACGAAGACGTGATTGGCCTACGCCTACTGTGTCTATATGGTTTGAAAGGTGCTGCAGCATACATGGAACACGCACGTGTACTTGGTCAAACTGACCAAGATATACACGCTGAATACCACCAAATCATGGCGTTCTTAGGTACTGATCCAACAGATCTAAAACAGCTGCTTGATACATCAATGCAGATTGGCCTGATGAACTACAAAGTAATGGAGATGCTGGACAAAGGCGAAACCGATACTTTTGGTCACCCACAGCCAACAGCCGTGAACGTTAAAACGAAGAAAGGTCACTGTATCCTTGTTTCTGGTCACGACCTACATGACTTAGAAAAAATCCTGCAACAGACGGAAGGCAAGGGTATCAATGTTTACACCAATGGTGAGATGCTTCCAGCTCACGGTTACCCAGAACTAAGCAAGTACCCACACTTAGCAGGTAACTACGGTAGCGCATGGCAGAACCAACAAAAAGAGTTCGCTAACTTCCCAGGTGCGATTGTGATGACCTCTAACTGTCTACTTAACCCAGATGTTGGCGCGTACGCAGATCGTCTATTCACACGTAGCATTGTAGGCTGGCCAGGTGTTGCTCACCTTGAAGGCGATGACTTCAGCGCAGTTATTGATTGTGCATTAGCGCAAGAGGGCTTCAAACACGACGAGATCGAACAGATGATCACGGTTGGTTTTGGTCGCAATGCGCTTATGGAAGCGGCTCCGGCTGTTGTTGAGCAAGTAAAAGAAGGCAACATCAAACACTTCTTCCTAGTGGGTGGTTGTGATGGTGATAAAGCTGAGCGTAGCTACTACACCGACTTTACGGCTCAAGCACCTGACGATTCAGTTATCCTAACTCTTGCTTGTGGTAAGTTCCGTTTCAACAAGAACCAGTTTGGCGACATTAACGGCATCCCACGTCTTCTAGATGTTGGCCAATGTAATGACGCTTACTCTGCGATTCAACTTGCACTTGCACTGTCGCAAGAGTTTGATTGTGGCATTAATGAGCTTCCACTGACACTAGTACTCTCTTGGTTTGAGCAGAAAGCGATTGTCATCCTACTGACTCTGTTTGCACTAGGTGTTAAAGGGATTTACACAGGTCCAACCGCACCTGCGTTCTTAACCGAGAACCTACTGAAGATCATTCAAGATGAGTTCGACATGCGTGCTATTTCTACACCTGAACAAGATCTTAAAACAATCCTAGCGGCTTAATCTCGCTAACCAAGCCTCGAGCCTAATAGAGAGATTCTATTTGTGGCCCGAGGCTTTTGTCGTTCATCCCAAATTATAAAAGTGAGTATAACTATGTACGCTTGGTCTGATAGCGATTCAATCTCTTTGGTTTGTCTTAAAAAGTGGCATGAAACGCCGGATACGGTTAGCTTTGAACTGGGCTCTATCCCACAAGATCTCCACTTCAATTTCAAGCCGGGTCAATTTATTACGCTTGGTTTGAATATGCCACAGAAAATGGACTATCGAGCTTACTCCATTGCCTCAGATACGGATGATAACCGCTTAAAATTGACGGTAAAACGTGTCGAGGGCGGGTTAGTCTCAAACTTCATTGTCGATGAACTAGACGAAGGGGATGAAGTAACGGTACTCAAACCGGCGGGTGAATTTAACTGTATTGATTGTAAACCAAGTGCGACAAACAAAGTGACTTTAGTGAGTGCTGGCTGTGGCATTACGCCAGTGATTTCAATGGTTAAGTATTGGTTGAAGCACGATCCCGCGATTGAAATTGACTTCATCCATCAGGCTCGCAGCAAGCATGAAACCATCTACTTTGAAGAGCTCAGTCAGTTAGATGACATGCATCCGAACTTTAACTTAAAACTATTACTGAAAGATAACCAAGGCACAACCGCGCCGCAAGGACGTCTAGATAAGAGTTGGTTGGTTCGCCTGTCTCCTGACATTCTAGAAAGAACCGTGTATCTATGTGGTCCAGTTGGCTTCATGGAAGACGTAGAAGGTTACTTGACTGAGCTTGAATTCAACATGGCTAACTTCTACCAAGAGAGCTTTACGCCAATCTCGAAGCTGGAGTCTACGGACGAAACAGAAGTTGGAGCGCAAGGCGGGTCAGTTGAAGTATTCGTTCCTGCGTTTGGTGCGAAAGTTGAAGCTGATTTAGGAACGCCGCTAGCAGATTCATTAGAGAAGGCGGGTGTGCCGATCATCATTGCGTGCCGCAGTGGTATTTGTGGCTCTTGTAAATGCAAAGTCACCAAGGGCAGTGTTACTTCGAGCAGCCAAGAAACGCTTACCGCGGAAGAGATTGAACAAGGCTATGTATTGGCATGTTCAAGCACTATTGAGAGTGAGCTAGAAGTCGAACTCGGGTAGTTCGGCATATTATATGTTTTAGTGATGTTAGTATCTGAATCACTAGGATGAAAAAGGCCACTTAGTTCGGTTAGAGAGAGCAGAACCAAGTGGCAACCTTCCAAGAATTGACCGTAAAGTACTCGAGGAAAGGGGGGGGAGCGAAGCTCATACGAACTTCGCCTATATGATTATTATGTTGTGGAGCTTTTCATACCTAGAGGATTAAACCGCTGGGTAAGTTTTGTAGCGTACGCCCATCATCTGTTCCATACAGTGAACCACTTGGCAGCTGTATCCGAACTCATTGTCGTACCAGATATAAAGTACAGCGCGGTTGTCTTGTGCAATTGTTGCAACCCCATCGACAACGCCTGGGTGACGAGAACCGACTAAGTCAGTTGATACCACTTCCGTTGAATCTGTGTAGTCGATTTGCGCTGAAAGTGGAGAAGATAGCGCCATTTCACGTAGGTACGTGTTTAGCTCTTCTTTCGTTGTACCTGTTTCTAGGTTTAGGTTAGCAACTGCCATTGACACGTTTGGCGTCGGTACGCGAATTGCGTTACCAGTTAGCTTACCAGCCATCTCAGGCATTGCCTTCGCTACCGCTTTCGCAGCACCTGTTGAAGTCAGAACCATGTTCAGTGAAGCTGCACGGCCACGACGATCGCCTGAGTGGAAGTTATCAATCAGGTTTTGGTCGTTTGTGAACGAGTGAACTGTCTCAATGTGACCCGATGTTACGCCAAACTTGTCGTGTACTGCTTTCAATACAGGAGTGATAGCGTTTGTCGTACAGCTTGCTGCTGAGATGATCGTATCTTCTGGTTTGATAACATCTTCGTTCACACCAAATACAACGTTCTTGATGTCGCCTTTACCTGGAGCTGTAAGAAGTACTTTGCTTGCACCGTTACACGCAACGTGCTGGCCTAGGCCTTCTGCGTCACGCCACACACCTGTGTTATCAACAACCAGAGCGTTATCAATACCGTAAGCCGTGTAATCAACATCTTCTGGCTTGTTCGCGTAGATAACTTGAATGAAGTTACCGTTAACAATGATTGCTTTGCGCTCACTATCTATAACGATGCTGCCGTTGAATTGGCCATGTACTGAGTCACGGCGCAGTAGGCTAGCACGCTTCTCTAGATCACCATCTTTACCACCACGAACCACGATAGCACGTAGGCGAAGTGGGTAACCTGGGCCACTTTTCTCAACAAGAATACGAGTAAGTAGTCGACCGATACGACCGAAACCGTACAACACAACATCACGAGGCTTAGTCATCGCTTCGCCTTCTAGTGACTCAACTAGAGCCGTTTGAAGAAAGTCATCCATCGCAGCAACATCATCGTGGTTTTCCCAGTATTGATGCGCTAGGCGACCCACATCAACGCGACAAGGAGATAAGCGCATTGAAAGTAGGTGTTGGATAATTGGTTGTGTTTGTGAAGGGGTAAGCGGGGAGCCTGTGTAGTGCTTTGAAAGTCGGTGAGCTTTGATGATGTCAATAGTCGTTGCGTTAACTAGAGTCTTTCCGAAGAGAATGACTTCAACGCCTTTTTGACGGTATAGCTGACCAAGAGTTGGGGCGATAGATTCAGCAATAGTTTGACTAGTTTGCCAGTCTAGGAGGTGCTTTTCAGGGCTCATCTTTACTTGGGACCTTTCACGTTAAGTTTTGCAGGCTTGGCGAGTGTAGGGTGCTTACCTGCTTGGGGGATAAACCGTTGTGCTGTGATCTTAAATTGTCACTTTTATTGGCACGAATTAGGCTTGTATTTAAGTTGTAATTTTTATGTGGCGGGATTGTAAGGTAAGGCTTGTTATTCTGCTAGTAAAATTAAATCCAGCTATATTGGCTGATTTAGCTAGAATCTTTGGTTATAACGTCGAATTTTGTGATATGCAACACTATTGACTTTATCAATTTGTAGCACTTATTTTTTGTCGAAAAATACTTAGATCAAAAAGAGAATGCAAACGGTTGCTTTTTGGGGTTTTAAAGTGTGATCAAAATAGTCAAATAAATGGAATGAGTTAACAATGTGGTGGAAATGTATCCACCTAAGTCTATAGCTCGCCCAAATTAGCCTATTGCGAGGAATTCTTAAGGATTTAACACGAAAAATATTCGACTTATTTACTAGATAAATCCACTTCTGACGCTTTATTTACTGGCAAATTTGATACTAATAAGATTCACAATAGCAACAATGGCGATGAGTAACTGCGACTTAGTCTATGAATTTGTCGTGATTCATAGGTTGTGTGTATGGAATTGTTCGGTACAAGTTGCATATTTGATCAATTAAACGCCGTGAGTGTCCTATTATTAAAACTAGACTGGTGACATTGCTTTCAAGGAAGGGAGTGATTTAACGGAAATGATAAATATATCAATTAGGTGGCGGTTGATTTTGCTGTCCTCTATCTCGATTCTCTTTATGCTCGGTTTTACGATAAATGAGGCGTTAAAGAATAGAGAACAGGTAACGAACTTGGAAGCGACGCGAGTCAGGGTTGAGGCGCTTCAGGCCTTTAGTGCGTTGTCTGGCGATATATATCGTTTACTCAGGCTACCAAACTCCTCCCCAATCCGAGAAAGTGCTTACACCTCTGCGAACAAAGAATTTGATCTTATTCTCCAGTACAACAAACAATTAGAAGGGCTTTCTGCTCAATGGGATATCGCCAATTCACTTCGAGATTTTAATCAAGTATTGATCGAGCTCCAACAACCGTCGCCCGCACAAAGACCGTATCTTGGCGTATTAGCATTTGATGTATTGCAGGAGATATTGGTTGAACTGAATGATGTCGATATATTTCTTGCGGATGACAGTATCAAGATAGAAGGGAAGATCTTCAGTGATCTCAATAACTTTGTGTTTTGGACGCAGAAAGAAGCGTGGGTTGGTTACAAGCTTTACCTTTATCCGGAGTTGAGAGAAGACAGCCTTGATCAGTATCTCAGTACTATTCATCGACAATCCCAGTATCTCAATGCCTTTATCCGAAACAGTGATTCTTCTATACGACTCCGACAGCTCATTGATGTGTTTGCTAGTAAGGAGTATCAAGAGAGTATTGATTTCAGAGAGCGGATATTTAAGAGGCAATTTGATTCACAGGAGATCAAACATTACGTCTCTGGCTTAGAACAGAGGCATGTTGTTACACTGCAGGTGGTGGATAGCTACACCGCAGAGCTTCAAGGGCAACTCGCTGCGCGGATTGAAGAGCAAAAGATCCGCACCACACTGACGACGATGTTTGTTATTACTTTGGCGTCGTTGGTATTTTGGCTGACGTCAACGACGTCACTACGTCTGAATCGAAACCTCTCTTACATTCTTGATGGTATGTCGGACCAAAATCGTGGCACAGGCGAGCATAAGCCCATTGAAACAGAAGGACATGATGAGCTGACTCAATTTGCGGACAAGGTCAACGAGATCATGAGCGACAATCAACAACACTACCGGGATTTGATTGAAGCAAAAGAGGATGCTATTTCAGCTAACCGTGCCAAAAGTGCCTTTTTAGCGAATATGTCTCATGAAATTCGAACCCCGCTCAATGGCATTATCGGGATGGCTGAAATCCTCTCGCAGAGTCAATTGAATGCAAATCAACAAGAGGTTTTGTCTGATATTGAATCCTCCTCTCACACTCTGCTTGTGTTGCTCAACGATATTCTCGATTTGTCGAAGATTGAATCAGGTAATTTGTTGCTCTCCCCTCAAGCGGCTGATCTACGTGAAGTGGTGTATGACTCTGTTAGTGTTATTTTGTCTAAAGCGATCAGTAAGAATGTCGAGTTGAATATCAACATAGACGCGAATACACCGCACCAGTTGTTATTTGATGAACACCGGTTACGTCAGGTAATGACCAACTTGTTGTCAAACGCGATCAAATTTACCGACTCAGGTGCGATCAGCACGACGGTAACCTATACACCCAGTTCGGAAACAAGAGGCATGGTGGAGTGCCAAGTTGCAGATACGGGGATTGGTATAGAAGAGAGTAAGCTCGACTCTATATTTGAGCCATTTACTCAAGAGGATGGCAGTATCACGCGTCAATTTGGTGGTACGGGGTTGGGTTTGGCAATCTGTCGTCAGTTGATTGACCTTATGGATGGCCGAATTGCGGCAATGTCAGTAAAAGGCGAAGGCTCAAAGTTCATCTTCAGTTTCTATGTTGATACTGTAGAAAGTAAACCGAAAACATTCGATAACTTGAAAACGGCACTCATTGTTTCTAATAGCTTTAACTATGTAGCGCAATTAAGCCGAGAGTGTGAACGTTTTGGAATTCAGTCTGAAGTGGTTCCGTCGATTAATGACATCTCGAACTCGCAGCTAGATTGTGATGTTCTGCTCTATTGCCATACGTTGCATCAACAAATGGATCGCGACCTTGCTGCATTGAAACAGCGCTATCCAATTTCTAAGGTGATTGTTTGTCAGCATCACTTGTTTAAAACCAATCAAATTACCGAGTCAGTGCATTCGACACACACAGTCCCATTTTTAGGAAAGCGTTTTTCAAACAGTCTACTCGCACTAGACAGTGGCGTTAGTCAAGCCGCGGATAAGCCGACGAAATCGGAAGATGTCCATGAACTCAATCGAAGAATACTGATCGTTGAAGATAATTTAATGAATCAGAAAATTGCGAGCTTCTTTTTGGAAAAAGCGGGCTATGAGTACATCATCACCAGCAATGGGCAGGAAGCCGTCGATGTTGTGACTCAGGGGGAGCAATTTGACGCGATACTCATGGATTGTATGATGCCTGTCATGGATGGTATTACCGCGACTCAGGCAATTCGAGCATGGGAGAAAGAGCAAGGTATCGCACCGCTACCAATCATCGCATTAACTGCTAGCGTGCTTGACGAAGACATCAAGGACTGTTTTGAAGCAGGTATGAATGCTTATCTTCCCAAGCCATACAAATCTCACCAGTTGTACGAGCTTTTTGATAGCTTGGGAATCGTCTAACCAAGTGGCGATCACTGCCAAGTTAAGACACAGAATCATTGAGCAGTTAGAAAGGGCAATTAACGCACTTCCATTCCAAGGTTATACTGTGCAAGACAGCGACCGACATAACTTACCTTTAAAAATGCAGCAATGACGATGGTTCCGATATGAGCCGCTATTTGAGCAGCGAGGGAGAAGCTGTCAGCAAGAGGGTAGGCGATAATGATACTTACGATCATTAGTAGTGTCGTGATGATCAGCCCAGCATTGGAAACAGAAAGAAGTGTTTTAAAAGTTGTTTGAGTTGGTTTCATGGTGCGTCCTCATAATCTTGATTCATTATGAGAAGAGCAAAACTCGTTCCAATAGTTTTATGTGTTTATAATCAGTGGTTTATGTTTTATTTCCCCATAAATGAAGTCATAATGACATGGTGGTTGTTTGTGTCATTATGACTCATAAATGTCTTTACCACTGTCTGAAGCCACATGTATCGATATGGAATCGTACGCCATCATAAAGGCCCAATCCGACGTTATGTTCCTTCCCATTTTTAGCGTGGATTTGTTTTAATTTTACATGTAACTCTTCGCGTGAAATATCTTCTGATGGCACCAAGTCCAGTGCACAAAATTCTAGGTGCTTACTGCGAGGAGCCCCTCCCGCTTGTTGGTTATAGTTACTGGTTCGCTCTCCTGATACCGGAATAACAATGCCAATTTCTGGCTCGATAAAAGTCTGGATGAACGTAAGCGTTTTGATCATTTTAGGCATATGTTGAACGTTGGGTAAGCTAAAGAGTGTGGTGTCGCTGAGTACCCAGTCGGTACCTTGGAGTAAGATCAGGTGCAAAGGCATGGTTTCTTTAATACCTGCATCTCTGAGTTGCTGTCCGATGTTAGCGACTTTTTTCTCTGCGTTATTGAGTAGAACCCAGCCTTGGAAAGCGGCTCTGGTTGGAACCTTATAGCCTCTGACATCAACAACAAGGTCGTCGTAGCTAATCTCTCGCTCTGTAGTGTAGAGTTTTTCTAGTTCATCGGTGTGGGGTTCAGTAGTAGATAAGAGGGCGGCAATCAACAAAGTGGTATACATAGAATGACTCCAACAGTGGCAGTCATTTGAGTATAGTCGCTAAATTTAGAGGTAAAAAAACCCACTTAACAAAGTGGGCTAATATCATTCGTTGGACTACAAGGGCTTATTTTTTGCCTTGAGTCTGCTTGTCTTCTTCCGTTAGTTCACGGATGCGGCGGCTGATGTCGCGACGAGCTTTAGAGATTTCAGCACTCTTGATGATGTGGTCATCAACACGGTCTTCATAGTCCGCTTTCATATTTTTGATGATGCCTAGGATTTCATCGTGAGACATTTCTGGCTTAATGTAGTCCAGTAAGTTGTCTAGAAGATCAACACGTTTGCGGTTATCACGAACTTTCTTTTCGTTGTCTAGAAGCTCACGCTTAAGCTTATTCTTACGACGTGCTTGGTTAACAATTTCAAATACGCTACTCATAGATTCCTTTTCCTAATCGTCATATACGTTATCTGATTCTGATTAAAGCACATCGAATGCGGTTGTAACAGTCTTTAGATCAAAGCAAAAGTAAGGTTGTTTAATTATTCAGCACTCTGTTACTCAGCTGATTGTTTTTCTCGGACAGTTCACGATAGTATCTTGCTTAGAGGCAAGCATTATATGAAATGTGAGATGAACCAATCAGAATCAAATAACGAGGAATCGAAAGCGATCTCTCAAGAAGCTTGCAACGAGCAAGACAAGCTTCGAACTGCTTATGTAAAAGAACGCACCAACTTAGAAGTGGTGGAAATTGAGTTAAATCGTTCTAAGATCATGGTGATTGATGAACAAGGCCGAAAAAGAAGAGTCCCTATTCTGTCTGAACACTAATCCGTTGGGTTAGCCTTGAATGTGTTATAGACGGAATTGAAAATAATAAAAAAGGAAAAAGAATGAACACGCAACTTTCCGCAATAGAAGCTCGTATTATTGGTTGTTTAATTGAGAAAGAGGTGACGACCCCGGATCACTATCCTCTTACTCTCAATAGCTTAACAACCGCGTGTAACCAGAAAAGCAACCGTGAGCCTGTTTTATCTCTTTCTGAGTCAGACGTGCTTGATGCTGTTGATGGCCTGATTTCCCGTCGCTTAGTGAGTGACGAAAGTGGCTTTAATAGCCGTGTGAGTAAGTACCAACACCGTTTCTGCAACACCGAGTTTGGTGATCTGCAGTTTACAGAACAAGAACGTGCGATTATCTGCTGCATGTTATTGCGCGGTGCACAAACACCAGGCGAATTAAGAACACGCACTGGGCGTTTGGCTAACTTCACAGACGTAAAAGAGGTGGAAGCGGTTTTAGACAAATTAGCGGCTCGTGAAGAGGGTGCTCTTGTCGTTAAGCTACCTAGAGAAGCGGGTAAACGTGAATCTCGTTATCAGCACCTGCTGAGTGGTGAAGTTGACGTGGAAGCATTGGCATCTGCAGCGCCAGCAATGGCATCTGGTTCTGGTAATGAACGCGTAGAAGCTTTAGAAGCAGAAGTTGAAAATCTAAAGAAAGAGTTAGCAGAACTAAAAGCTCTGGTTGAATCTCTTATTTAGATGACAGACAAGAAATTAGATGCGGATTGGGTGGTATACCTGATCCGCACTCGTCACAACGCCCTGTACTGTGGCATCACCAATAATCTGTCTCGACGATTCGAGCAGCATGAGCAAGGTAAAGGAGCGAAAGCTCTCAAGGGTAAAGGCCCTTTATCACTTGAATGGAGCCACAACGCAGGCTCGAAAAGCCACGCACTGAGAATTGAGTACTCCATAAAACAACTCTCTAAACCGCGGAAAGAATGTCTGGTTACAAAGCAACTGTGCGTCGATATTCAAGATGAGAAAATTGTTTATTTTGAACCAGTGTTCAAGTCTTAGCTATTTCTCTTTGACACTGACTTTATTCTCTCTTTATTACTTGGCTGAATGTGATTTTGGCTGATTCTTAAGTCCCTGTATTAATTTAAAACCAAGTTCATAATTTTTAATAGGAATGATGTTCTAATTATTGTTTGAGCCTATCATTTTTCACGGTTGTCCTACATAATGTATAAAAAGTCATACAACGATATGACATCAGGCTAGGTAAAAAATGAGCCAAAGTAGCTCATAAAAAATGAGAAAATAATGAAACGTTCACTTATGTTGCTTGGGGCTTCGCTATTGTCAGGGCCAGCCCTTTCCCACGGTACGCATGTGCTTAATGGCTATTGGGAATACCAAGAGTTTTTGGATAAGTTCCCAGCGCAAAAAGCGCTGACTGAACAGATGAACCAAGCCGTTCAAAAACACCCTGTTCCTTTGCAAGTCAAACAACAAGAACCTATCACTATATCGGTCGTATATCCTGGCCAGCAGATCTCAGATTACTGGGTGAGGAATATTCAAGCATTTGAAAAGCGTTTGGATAAACTCAGAATTAATTATCAAATAAATCAGGTCTTTACTCGTGTCAACGCCGATTTGGCTCAGCAAAGTATTTCTCTTCAAGAAGCGATAGAAAACAAAACGGATTATCTAATTTTCACGCTCGACACAACGCGCCATCGCAAATTTATTGAACACGTTCTGAGCTCAACTAATACCAAGCTGATTCTACAAAACATCACAACACCAGTTCGAGCTTGGGAAGAGCGACAGCCATTTATGTACGTGGGTTTTGATCATGCAACAGGCAGTTTGAAGCTTGCTGACTACTTCAAAACGCATTCAGGAGAAGAGAGCGAGTACTCAGTACTTTATCGCTCAGAAGGCTACATCAGTGATGCCCGTGGCGATACCTTTATCCATGAAATGAGTGAAGAGACCAACTTCAAACTAAAGTCTTCTTTTTATACTAAGTCTGATAAAGAGAGTGGCTATAAAGCCGCTAAGATCAGCATTGCTCGCAATCAAGATCTCGATTTCATCTACGCATGCGCCACTGATGTCGCGCTAGGCGCTGCTGAGGCCATCCGTGAATCGGGTTTAGATATCAAACTCAATGGTTGGGGTGGTGGTTCCGCTGAATTAGAAGCGTTGGCTCGTGGTGAGCTAGATGTTACTGTGATGCGAATGAATGATGACACGGGTATAGCGATGGCAGAAGCCATTAAATGGGACTTAGAAGGCTATGCTGTACCAACAGTTTACTCTGGAGACTTCGAGGTTGTGACCAAAGAAGACAGCCCAGAACGTATAGAAGCACTAAAACAACGAGCCTTTAGATACTCAGGAAAATAATGAAGAAAAGCTACGCTACCACGCCACGTAATACACTCGCGAAACTCATCACCCGAATTATTATTCTGGTGATTGGCGTGATGGCAATTGGTGTGTTGATTCATAACTATGAAACCAGCAGTAGCATTGTAAAGCAAGAAACCAAGCGAACGGTCCAGCAAACGTCCAGTTTGATACAAAACATGTTTGATTACCGTTTATCGGTACTACAAATCCATCAAGATAGCAGCTCTCATAGCACCATGCTCAAGGAGTATTTCGCCAATGGGGATAGAGAAGAACTCAGCTATTTCTTCTTTGGCGTTGATCAGCGAGAACCCAACCACGCACCCGATATGCGCTTTGTTACAACGCATGATGGCGTCTCCTGGGATGACGGCAACGGTCAGTTTTATGGCTTTGATGAGAGCAGTTTGGAATATATATCTTCTCAGGTAGCGTTCAGTAGTAACTGGCACTTTCTTGAGCTGGATACGGAAATTGGTAAACGCCATCTTCTTGCGCGCAAAACCCCTATCGTGGATAACAAGACGGGTGAGGTGCTGGGGCAGCTTTATATCACCATTGTTTTAGACAATAACTTCTCTCTTGCAGAGTCTATTCAGCAAGGTAGTAACTGCGAGAATATTGTTATTGAAGCGCATGGTGATCCCGTCACATCAACCTTCAGTGGCGATGAACCATACTCTCTCAAAGATGTTCTCTCTTACCGAGTACATGAACAGCTTCCTGAACATTTCGTCACGATTGCAAGAATCAAGATAAACGCAGTGGATACACCACTAACGATTCGTGCAGTCCAGAAGAACAGTAACTTTATCGCGCTCGAAGAGAACTATGAGCGTGCCATTGCGGCTGTGATTATCGTTCTGATCGCCATGTCTTTCTTCGCAAGAGGTTGGATACATAAGCGTGTGTCTAAAGAGCTAAATAAACTGATGGAATTTACTCGTTCTGCGAGTGATAACCACGAAGTCCATAAGTTTGATGGTTCGAACATTTATGAGTTTCACCACATTGGCTGCACCTTAGAAGACACCTTTGAGCGACTAGCAGAACAGAGACAAAAATTCCAAGACTTGTTTAACTTTGCACACTCCCCGATTTTGGTTTGGTCTGAAAGTGGCACTTTGATTCAGATGAACCCAGCCGCTCGCATGGCGATGTTCGCGGATGATGACTTTAAAGGCGTCTTAGCTCAAGAGTTTGAGAAAAAGATGCAGCCGAATGTGTTAATGGTTTTAAACGGCGCAAAGTTAACGGGTATCAATGTTCCGATTGGCGATAAAGTATTTCGTTGGAACATGTCGGCGATACGTGTTGAGCATGGCATTACTGGCGTAGTTGTTCAGGGGCAAGATATCACTAAGCTGGTGGAAGCGGAGCGTCAAGCCGATCGCGCTCGTGAAGAAGCGGAGCATCTTGCGAATGTTCGTGCGGATTTCCTCGCTAAAATGAGCCACGAAATTCGAACACCGTTAAATGGCATTTTGGGTGTGTCTCAGCTACTGAAACGCTCTGTGACGAGTGAAGGTAATAGAGAGAAAGTGGATGTTTTGTGTAACAGTGCCGAACACCTACTTGCAGTGCTCAATGATATTCTGGACTTTTCTAAAATCGAACAAGGTCAGTTTAATATCCAAAAGAAAGAATTCCGACTTTCAGAGCTCATCAATACCTTGGATAGTATCTATAGACCACTCTGTATCGAGAAATCGATCAGCTTTGATATTGAAAGCCGACTACCAGAGGAGCTGGAGATCTACACGGATCAAGTTCGTCTAAATCAGATCATGTTTAACCTCTTGAGTAATGCATTGAAGTTCACCCATTCGGGAGGTGTGTTCGTTTCATTTGATTTAGAGACCACGATTAACACTAACCGAGCGGGTTTAATCATCAAGGTTAAGGACAGTGGTATTGGTATTGAACCGGAGAAACTAGACGCAGTATTCGAGCCTTTTGTTCAAGCTGAGGAAACCACGACGCGTGAATACGGTGGTACGGGGCTTGGGTTAGCAATCGTTAAGAATTTAGTCGATATGCTTGAAGGCGATATTAGAGTAAGAAGTCGTAAGGATGCTGGGTCTGAATTCGTTATCGATATTCCGGTAACCTATCGAACTGAGCCAATTACAGGCCCTAAGTTGGATGAGTCTACAGCGCCACGAGATTTGTTTGATAAATCACTGAAGGTGCTATTGGTCGAAGATAATCATACCAACGCCTTTATTGCGCAGGCATTTTGTAAGAAATATGGAATGGCGGTAACGTGGGCGAAAGATGGTTTGGAGGCCATGGCGTATGCTGAGCTTCAGCCCTATGACCTTATCTTAATGGACAACCAACTTCCCAATTTAGGTGGTGTAGAGACTACGATCAAATTGAGGGAAGAGCTTCATTTACAAACGCCGATCTATGCTTGCACGGCTGACGCACAAATCTCAACACGAGATCGCTTTATGCAAGCCGGTGCGAATTATGTGATTGTGAAGCCGATAAAAGAAGAGTCTTTGCACCGTGCATTTATTCATTTCAAAGAGCATTATCAGCCGGTCAAGCGTCTCGTTGGCAACGAGTAAGGCTAATTAAAAACAAAAAGGCGCATCACGCGCCTTTCTTACTTCTGACTATTGTCATTGCCGCAATGTATTAGAGGTTACCCGTGTTGAAAGCGAGCTCGAGCAGCAGTTTCTTTAATTCTTCATCTAAATCAAGATGTTCTGGGAATTGAATGCCAAGAAGCCAACCTTGACCGTGACGTTTCTTACTCACCACTTTATAGATTAAGTCGTCTGGCAGATGTTCATCTAATATCGAAGAGACTTTAATCTTCATGCCGATATCTATGTCTGATTGCTGAGACAAGAATACACCGCACCCAGAAATTGAAAAATCGATCAGTGTCGCGTCGAGCGTTAAGGTATCAAATGACACTTCACTGCTTAGGTTTATCTTGTAGCGCTCATGTTCGCGAATTGGCTTGGTCGCGAAGTTCGAAGGTGGTCTAAGAAAAATTAGATGTGCTGGCTGAGTGATATGAGAGAGAACACTGGTCTTGAAAGCCACAATATGGCCTAACTCAGTGTCAGTGATCGCTCGAATAATAATATCAACGTTATTGAGTTTTCTGAGGGTTAGGGCTTCGGTCGATTTCTGAGATAACTCAAGCACCAGATATTGGTCCTCTTTATGACCAATATAGAGAGTACTCACTTGGATAGAATCTTGTGGGCCAAATTCAAGAACACCTGCTGTACGTGTTCCTGGTTTCAGATATCTAAACAGTTCGTGGTTATTATCTTGTGGCATATTTCCATATAAGCAGTGTTGAACAAGTGTTGAAATAATATAACGCTCTGATCGTGTTATGTCATTAGTTTCATTATGTTAATTGATGAGATTTAGAGGTCAACAAATCACGTTTTATGGTCTGACGAGTAAACGAGCAAGTTTTTGAAAACAATGTTTATTTTATTATTCATGGGTGCTTTCCAGCCTTGCAGTCACGCTCAAACTCGATACACTGCTACAGAAAGAAATTAATGGAGAACAGAGAAATGGAACTATCAACTTTTTTGGCGAAACTAGACAGCGAGCCAGAAAGTATTCAGTTTGAAGATACCATGCAGGTGATCGAGAACGGCTATCTATTCACAGAGCGTGAGTTCGCAAACGGAGACGTTGTGAATCAAGCTGGGCAGAACAATGGTTCATGTAAAATCTTTGCGTTTGGCCAATTAGAAGGGCTATCGGAGCAGCAAACCCTGGCGTGTTTTGGTCAGTACTATCGTCATGATGTTTTAGAGTTTCCAGAAAACGATGATCACCAAAACATCCGTAACTTCATTAAACACGGTTGGCAGGGCGTTCGTTTCTCTGAACCAGCGCTGGCAAAAAAATAGTAAACTGCCATTCTATTGCGATAAACGACAAGCTATTGCGACAAACAACAAGAGGGCGCTTTCGGCCCTCTTGTCATATATAGACATTACGCTTGATACTATTCAATAGGCAGGGCAGATAAACACTTGCGACACATACACAAGCCTTGTTTAGGCACACCGCTAGTATCTCTCTTCTCTAACTCAAAACACCAACATGTCTCTTTACCTGCGCTGATATCACATTGTGCGGGTTGGTCGCACTGAGGACATTGGTGAGTTGCACCTTCTGACGAAAGGTTTTGCATCACTTGCTCTCTTTGCTCATCGGAAAGGTTTTTCCAGCCGATGATTTCATTCATTGTTCGATGGCAGCCGCCACAAATACCGCCATTATTTTTACAAGCTGCGATACAAGGTGTTTTCATTTTTCAATTCCTGAAGCATTTGCGTGGCAATGTAACATACTGAGCATAGATGTTAAGAATAGTTCTGTTTAGCCTAGCGATTTACAGGCATTTCAGGTAGCATCTCGCCCCTTTTCTAGCTTGGGGGATATGATTGATGTTCATCGGATTTGACTATGGAACGGCAAACTGCTCAGTTGCTGCAATGATCGAAGGGGCACCTCGTCTTTTGCCTCTTGAAGGTGATAACCACTATATTCCCTCTACGGTATTCGCTCCTACACGCGAGAGTGTCTCTGAACACTTGTTCCGTCACCTTAACATTAAACCAAGTGATGCTATTGGTGAGCAGGTTCTGCGTCGTGCCATTGCGGCTAACCGAGAAGAAAGTATCGATTTAGTACCAGAAGATATGGCGTTTGGACAAGCCGCGTTGGATCTATACCTTGAAGATCCAAGAGACGTTTATTACGTGAAGTCTCCTAAGTCATTTTTGGGCGCTAGTGGCTTACACGATGTTCAAGTGAGCTTCTTTGAGGATTTGGTGTGCGCCATGATGGCGAACATTAAACAGCAAGCTGAATGCTCTACGCAGTGTGCAATTGACCAAGCCGTAATTGGTCGTCCAATCAACTTTCATGGTCGTGGCGGTGAAGAAGCCAACCAACAAGCTGAGCGTATATTGACTCGGGCTGCGACGAGAGCAGGCTTCTCAGATATTGCGTTTCAGTTTGAACCAGTAGCGGCGGGGCTGGAGTACGAGAGCACGCTTACTCAGAACCAGACTGTTTTAGTCGTTGATATTGGCGGTGGTACGACAGACTGCTCATTGCTTGAGATGGGGCCGACTTGGGCAGGAAACGCCGATCGAAGTGCAAGCTTATTGGCTCATAGTGGTCAGCGTGTCGGTGGTAATGATTTGGATATCTATCTTGCCTTCAAACGCATGATGCATCCTTTCGGTATGACCAGCAAAAGCATATCTGGCATCGATATGCCATTGACGCAATTCTGGAACCCAATTGCGATTAACAATGTTGAAGCACAAAAGAACTTTTACTCCCGAGAAAACCTAGCCGCGTTGAAGCTGTTGCGCAAAGAGGCGGCTGAACCGGAAAAGCTTGATAGGCTAATGCGTGTTTATCATGACACCTTAGGTTACAGCATTGTAAGACGTGCAGAAGAAGCTAAGATTGCCCTTGCAGACAGTCGTGAGTATCGAACGGCAATTCAGGTCGCGTCGGAGTTGGTTGAAGTTGATATCTCTGTCGATCAGATGGTTGAAGCGATTGATACCCCAAAAGCTAAGATGATTGAATTGGTTAAAGAAGCAATTCAACAAGGACAGAAAGTACCAGATGTTATTTATATGACAGGGGGCTCTGCACGCTCTCCAATTCTTCGTCAGGCAGTAGAGCAAGCGGTGCCTAATGTACCTATTGTGAGCGGCAACTATTTTGGTTCCGTCACAGCAGGGCTTGCTCGTTGGGCGGAAACTTGCTTTAAATAAAGCATAATAAGCCAATGATATTGTTAGCGAAAAGCAACCTTTCCTCAAGGTTGCTTTTTTTGTATCTGGGTAATACTGCTGCGAGTTCAGGCTTTGACTTAATAAACCATTTGGAATGATTGGGGACGCTAATAAATTACACGCTGCTAAAAAATTCGGCATGTTACATAATGTTGCGAAATGTTTCCCGGTGGAGTTTGAAATTGATAAAGGAAATTATGAGGTGAATATTCATCTCTAATTTTTGATTTTAAATTCAAAGATAAATTTTTATAACTATATATGTTTTCAACTTTTCTGCGCGTTTTGTTTTTATAATACTTTGTTATTAGGCGGTTTTTTGTTTTATCTAGTTCTGTTTGTTTTATTTTATATATTTTAATGCAACTTTTTTGTCATTCATCGCTTACGGTTGCCTCACTTGTTAAATGAAGGTAACAACTTCGGTTTCGGCTAGAGGTTGTTAGTGAGTAAACACCCCAAGTTACAAATGGATATGACAATGAATAAGAAACTTTTAGCGCTTGCTGTTTCTGGCGCTGTATTTGGTACACAGGCAGTTGCAGTAGAACTTTACAACGAAGACGGCACAACATTCTCTATCGGTGGTCACGTATCTGTTGCTGTTGGCGACGTAAACAGTGGCGATCGTATTAGCAACGACGATATCGGCGTTGAAACTGTATCTCCACGTATCAACTTCAATGCAACTCACGACCTAGGCAATGGCTTTACTGCTGACGCTAAAGGTGAGTGGGCGCTTAACATGCTTGACGGTGGCGACAATGCATTCTCTACTCGTCTTGGTTACGTTGGTCTAACTCACGACGACTTTGGCCGTGCAGCTGTTGGTACTCAGTGGGCGCCATACTACAGCGTGGCTGGCGTTGCAGATATGCCAATCGCATTTGCTAACGACTTCATCTACGACGATCACGGTAACCTAGGTACAGGTCGTGGTGAAGAGATGGTGAGCTACTCTAACGCACTAGATTTCGGTGACGCAGGTACACTAGGTCTTGGTGTTGCATGGCAAGGTCGTAAAGCTGATTCAGTTAAATACAGTGACGCTGTTACTCTAGACAATGAGTACGGTAACCGTGCGCAAATCGCTCTAAACTACAACATTGCAGATTTCTCTGTAAACTACGCATACAATACTGGTGACGTAAACTTTGACGGCATCTCTGGTTCAAAAACTGCTGACTCTAATGTTGTAAGTGCAACTTACGGTTCATACGGTTCAGGTCTATACCTTGCAGGTGTTTACGCAATGAACAACTACATGAACAAGACGTCAGCTGGCCCGCTAGAAGAGACTACAGCAGTTGAACTACTAGCAGCTTACGCGCTATCTAACAGCTTAAACCTAAGCGTTAACTACGAAGCAGTAGAAGACGAGAAGCTAAACGCGACTGTATTCAGCACGACAGCGGTACAAGCTGAGTACAACTTTACATCTCAGTTTGTAGGCTTTGCTGGCTACCAGTTCGACCTACAAGGCTCTGGTATTTACAAAGACAAAGCTGACGATCAGTGGCTACTTGGTGCTCGTTACTACCTATAAGCCATTACTAATTCAGCATAGTGTTTACTCCCAAGAGTATTACCCCTCTTAGGATACTGTCCTAAACACTTGCTAGGCCCCTTCCAATCGAAAGGTTGGAAGGGGCTGCTTTATTCTATCTACGAAAAACTTCTTCTTTACTAAGCCCATCCAGACTGCGCTAAAGATCAGATATTTGAAACAAGCTGTTAGGTTGTCAAAGATTCTTCATCATTGATCAGTTAAACTCGTTGCTCGATTAATGGTCAGGGAAAGACAATGAGCAACACTCATTCAGAACAGCAGTGGCAGGACTCCAAAATTACCGCAACACCAAGCAAAGTGGTTTGTATCGGTCGAAACTATGTTGATCACATTGAAGAGCTGAACAACGCTATCCCTGAACATATGGTCGTCTTCAACAAGCCAAGTACCTGTGTGACCTCAACCTTAACCTCTTTTCATCAAGAAGCGCTCCATTACGAAGCTGAGATCTGTTTTATTGTCGAACAAGGGCAATATGTCGCAGTAGGTTTAGGCTTAGATCTTACTAAGCGTGAATTGCAGAGCTACTTAAAAGGGAAGGGCTTGCCATGGGAGAGAGCTAAGGCATTTGATGGCTCTGCAGTACTCAGTCGTTTTGTATCCCTAGACGGATTTGATTTGTCGGATCTTAACTTAGAGCTCTTTATCAATTGTGTTCGAGTACAGAAAGGACATGTCTCTCAGATGCTTTACTCACCACAAACCATTCTTGAAGAGTTGAGTTCCTACACTACGTTACTTGATGGTGATGTGGTTATGACAGGCACACCTAAAGGCGTAGGAGAGGTTCATCAAGGCGATCTATTCTTGGGACGCTTGAAGTGTGGTGAGCAAACCTTAGTCGAGATCGAGTGGGTCGCCAAGTAACTGAGCAACTATGTAGCTAAGAAACTATGTGACTAAGAAACTATGTAACTAAGTAAAAGAATCAGATAAATAGGCCATCAATTCAAAGGCTCCACGCACCTGCTTTTTGGGCTGCTGATAACAAACTCCCGTCTACAGATACTAGGTAATTAGCGAATAACGTTGAGTAATTGTGCTCAAATGGTTTTTTATTCGTTAAATGATCAAGGTTTCAACTGATTGCATCTAGTGTAAAGCGCTTTGTTGATATAAAATCCGCCGTCTTTTTTATATCAGCGCACTATCTAATGATCGATCTAGCCATTCTTCCTGTTTACTTAACTGCCGTCGTTGCACTGCTTCTTCTTCCTGGTCCTGACATGCTACTGATCGCCAGCTCTAGTATGAGTTATGGTCGAAAGGTCGGATTGTTTGCGAGCTTAGGTAACGCGACGTCAGGAATCATTTTGACGGTTTTGGCGGCGATGGGGGTATCGGCATTGATAGCGATGAGCCCACTCGCCCTAAAAGCACTGCATCTATTAGGTGGGGCATATCTGCTTAAAATGGGGTGGGATTGTCTGCGCTCAGATCAAGGTGACGCGCCGGAGCTTGGTGATAATTCGGCAGCCAAAGCGTATTACCAAAGAGCGTTGATCAGTAATCTGCTGAATCCAAAAGCTCTTGTCTTTTTCGTGATGTTTTTACCTCAGTTTGTTTCAACCAATATTGAAGCTACATCGGGTGAACAAATGCTTGTATTGGGTTTGCTGCTCAACCTGTTGGGTTTGACCTTTAACTTCTTGCTGGTTGCATTAGCGGGTACCTTAGGTAAGCCACTATTGGAAAACGCGAAGTTTAGAACCTATCAGCAGAAAGTGATGGGTGGCGTGTTTGTGATTTTGTCTCTGTGGATGTTGTCTTCGTTCTTTAATTAGCGCTAATCAAACATAAAAATGGACGCCGGAGCGTCCATTTTTGTATCTATCGGTTGAGTTCTGCTTGGTGCTGCTCAATCAATTGGTTCATATAAGTTTCACCGCGCTGTACCGCTTCGGTGTAGCTTTCACCTTGTTCATAAGCAGTTATGGTCTCGTAGTAAACCTTCACTTTTGGCTCAGTGCCTGAAGGTCGAACTATAATCCGAGATCCGTCTTCAAGGTGATAAATGAGCACATCACTGGCAGGAAGATTGATCGCTTCCGTAGCACCACCGACAGTAACACGCAGCGACGATTGCAGGTCTTCAATGACTTTTATCGCAATACCATTAATGGTCGTTGGCTGCTGACTTCGTAGCTTAGAACCGATGGAAGGGGCCGTTGGATCAAGCGCAATGCTGCGTTGAGCATTCGTATACAGTCCGTGTTGCATATAAATGTCTGCCAGTAGATCCCACACCGTCTTACCTTGTGATTTGAGTTCTTCTACAAGCTGAGCAAATACCACTAGAGCCGAAAGGCCATCTTTATCGCGAACTAGTGTGCCCATTGTGTAGCCAAGCGCTTCTTCATAGGCAAACAAGAATTCGTTGTTGTCATCTTCGAGCTGCATACCCACGTTGGTCAGCCACTTAAAGCCGGTTAACGTTTGGAAGTATTTTGCTCCGTTCGTATTAGCTACTTTTTCTAGCAAGGTTGAAGAGACGATACTGTTACCGACAAGCTGCGTTTTGGGATGTGATTTGGCTGATAAGTATTGCGCAAAAAGCACTCCGACTTGGTCACCAGTCAACATTTTGTAGCCACCGTCTGGAAGCTTGACTGCAACCGCAAATCGGTCTGCATCAGGGTCGTTGGCACAAGCGATATCGGCATCGACACTTTCCGCTAATTGGACAACTAGGTCCATAGCCCCTTTCTCTTCTGGATTAGGGAAGTTGACTGTTGGGAAATGCCCGTCTGGTTCACGCTGTTCGGCAACACTGAATACTTTGTGGAAGCCGTTGTCATGGAGTAGATCTTCGGCCATTTGTGCGCCGACGCCATGCATCGCCGTGTATGCGATCACCGTTTCTAAATCTGAACCTTGTTTGCTGATAAAAGAAGCCTGATTTACGGCTTGGCGATAAGCTTGATAATACTCTTCTGTTAACCAAACCAGTTTTTCATCTTGTTCTGCATCACTTAAGCTCATCAGAGGGATAGGTTTGGTAGCAGCAATATCGATCTCCGCTGCGATACCGCTATCGTGAGGTGGGATGATTTGCGCACCATTTTCCCAGTACACTTTGAAACCATTATATTCCGGTGGGTTATGGCTCGCTGTGACCACGATGCCTGCGGCAGCCCCAAAACGTTCGATACCAAAGGCTACGATAGGTGTCGCGGCTACCTTGCTAGTCAGGTAAACCTTAAATCCAAGTGCACACAAGACAGACGCGGTATCAGTCGCGAATTGTTTTGAATCCAGTCGACCGTCGTAGCCAATAACAACGCCACGTTGAAGAGCTTGTGGGACATGGTCAGCTAAATAGTGGCCTAAACCTGTCGCTGTCTCTTGAATAACCAAGCGGTTCATTCGATTTGGACCACAGCCTACTTTGCCGCGTAAACCTGCTGTACCAAATTCCAATCGTTGACTGAACCTATCGCTAATTTCATCGTGATTCTTTTCATCAATGAGCAGTTGAAGTTCTTCGCGAGTTCTTGGATCTGGGTCTCTCGCCAACCAGTTCATGGCATCTTGCATATTCATTAACCTTCTCGTTTTAAATCGGCTTGGTAATTAATCTAATTGATATTCATTCGCATTACATTGAAGGCAATCGTAAAACTTGTGCAAACAGTGATAAAGGTTCGATTTTTTTGTAGAAGCACAAATTAAATAATTGAGCATTTAGTAACTAATGTGACCTTGAATATTTGAGTATCGATAACTAGCCTTTTACATAAATATAACAAAAAGTAACAACTTCGCTGTTTTTGAACCTTTTATCGAGTTTGCTCGTAGCTTTTAACAGGTAGCAGCGTTAGCAATTGCGAATAACAATTGCCTGTCGGTCTGATTCCAAGCCTTTCAATTTTTGTCGGCGTTTGCCGTTTGATAGCTCGCACATATCCAATATGGATGGATAGAGGAGAGATCTTTTGAAACGATTACTGCTGAGGTATGTACTGCTTGTCACTAGTAGTATGTCACTGTTACTGACTCCACTTGCTCAAGCGACGAGTGAGTACAACATGACGCAAGGTGTAACGGAGATTAGTGGCAAGGTATACGAGCTGCACATGCTGATCTTCTATATATGCTGCGCCATCGCGTTTGTTGTTTTTGGGGTTATGTTTTATTCGATCCTGAGACATAGGAAGTCGAAGGGGGCGGTTGCCGCGCATTTTCATGAAAGCACCAAAGTTGAAATTATTTGGACCGTCATTCCCATCATTATTCTTATCGCCATGGCGATACCAGCAACCAAGACTTTGATTGCTATGGAAGATACTTCTCAATCTGACATCACTATCAAAATTACAGGATCGCAATGGAAGTGGCATTACAGCTACTTCGGCGAAGATGTTGAGTATTTCAGCTTATTAGCAACCAGTGATAAAGAGATAGAAGGTATCGAAGCGAAGGGTGCGCACTACTTGTTAGAAGTAGACAAACCCCTTGTGCTGCCAATCAATCGTAAAGTACGTTTCTTGATGACTTCAGATGACGTGATTCATTCGTGGTGGGTACCTGCGTTTGCTGTCAAAAAAGACACTATTCCGGGATTCATTAACGAGGCATGGACAAAAATAGATGAACCAGGTGTTTATCGTGGTCAATGTGCCGAGTTGTGTGGGCGTGCTCATGGCTTCATGCCAATTGTGGTCCAAGCCATGGAAGAAGACGACTTTGATGCGTGGTTGGTGGACCAGAAAGCCCTCGCGATTGCTGAGGCTCAGGCTGCTAAGGAGGCATTAGACGCGTCACTTTCTCTAGAAGAATTGAATACGATTGGCGAGCAAGTTTATGCATCCCGCTGCGCTGTGTGTCACCAAGCAAATGGTGAAGGGATACCAGGGGCATTTCCTGCAATTAAAGGCAGTCCGATTGCTCTAGGGAATGTATCGGAGCATATCGATGTCATTGTTTATGGTCGTTCTGGAACTGCAATGCAGGCCTTTGATAATCAACTCACTGAAAAAGAGATCGCTGCTGTCATTACTTATCAACGTAATGCTTGGGGGAACGACACTGGTGACGTTGTTCAAGCGTCAGATATTAATGCTTACAAGCAGCAAGTTGAGGGCGGTGGCGAAGATGCCGCAACCGACTCGAGTTCAACGTCGAATAGCAAGGAGGCGATATGAGTTCACCCATTGATAAGCCGGTGAAATCAGCCCCGGCGGAAGATTTGGCGGCTAGCCATACTGCAGATGACGTAATTGACGCGCCCGAACATGACCATCATGCGGCACCTAAAGGTTGGGCGAGATGGCTCTACTCAACAAACCATAAAGATATAGGCACGCTTTATTTGTGGTTTAGTTTCGCGATGTTCCTAACTGGCGGTGCGATGGCGATGGTGATTCGTGCCGAACTATTTCAACCTGGATTACAGCTAGTCGAGCCTGATTTTTTCAATCAGATGACCACAGTTCACGGGTTGATCATGGTGTTTGGTGCAGTAATGCCCGCGTTTACGGGGCTTGCTAACTGGATGATTCCGATGATGATCGGCGCGCCTGATATGGCTTTGCCTCGAATGAACAACCTCAGTTTTTGGATCCTTCCTTTTGCTTTTCTCATTTTAATCGGATCGTTGTTTACTGAGGGTGGTGGTCCCAGCTTTGGTTGGACTTTTTATGCTCCTTTATCGACAACCTACGGGCCTGACAGCACGGCGCTGTTTGTGTTCTCAGTTCATATCATGGGTATCAGTTCGATCATGGGCGCGATTAATGTGATTGTTACTATCGTCAACATGCGAGCACCAGGAATGACTTGGTTCAAACTGCCAATGTTCGTTTGGACATGGTTGATCACTGCGTTCTTGCTGATAGCCGTGATGCCGGTTCTCGCAGGGGCGGTAACTATGGTGTTAACTGATAAGTACTTTGGGACGAGTTTCTTTGATGCTGCTGGTGGGGGAGACCCTGTGATGTTCCAACATATCTTCTGGTTCTTTGGGCATCCAGAGGTGTACATCATGATCTTGCCGTCGTTTGGTATCGTTTCAGCGATTATTCCGGCTTTCAGTGGTAAGCGCTTGTTCGGTTATCATTCAATGGTTTACGCAACGTGTAGTATTGCGATTTTGTCTTTCTTAGTATGGGCACACCATATGTTCACGACCGGGATGCCAGTCTTCGCCGAGCTGTTCTTTATGTATTGCACCATGCTGATTGCGGTGCCCACAGGGGTGAAGGTATTTAACTGGGTGGCGACCATGTGGCGGGGGGCGCTAACCTTCGAAACTCCAATGCTATTTGCTATCGCCTTTATTGTCCTGTTTACCATCGGTGGCTTCTCTGGCTTGATGTTGGCGATTGTTCCAGCCGACTTCCAATACCATGATACCTACTTTGTGGTGGCGCATTTCCACTATGTTCTGGTGACCGGAGCAGTGTTTTCTATCATGGCTGCGGCTTACTATTGGCTGCCCAAATGGACTGGCAACATGTACGACCACAAATTGAGCTTGTGGCACTTCTGGACTTCGGTCATTTCCGTGAATGTTCTGTTCTTCCCTATGCACTTCCTTGGTTTAGCAGGGATGCCGCGCCGTATTCCTGATTACGCCATTCAGTTTGCTGATGTGAATCAGGTGGTGTCGATTGGCGGCTTTGCCTTCGGCCTATCGCAACTTATCTTCTTATGGTTAGTCATTAAATGCATCAAAGGTGGTGAACCAGCAGAAAGTAAGCCTTGGGAGAGAGCGGAAGGGCTAGAGTGGACAGTACCAAGTCCAGCACCGCATCACACCTTTACACATCCACCAAAAGTGGACTGAGGTGAGCTATGAACAAGCAATCGCAAGACGAACATACACAGGCTCAAAATAACACTACAAAGCGGTCAACTAAGAAACTGACGGCTTATTTGGTGCTGAGTGTGATTGGCATGTTCGGTTTTGGGTTTGCTTTGGTACCACTGTATGACGTGATGTGTGAAGCGTTGGGCATCAATGGCAAAACGAATACGGTGTCCGCGGTTCAGCCACAAGGGATGCAACCTGATTACAGCCGCACCGTGCGAGTTGAGCTCATGTCACATATTAAGCCCGACATGCCATGGCGATTTGAGCCAGAGAAGCGCGTGCTTGAAGTTCACCCTGGTGAAGTGATTCAGACCAACTACATCGCCACCAATATGTCTGGATTGAATCTAGTGGGACAAGCGGTGCCATCTGTGTCTCCGGGGAACGGAGCGACTTATTTTAACAAGATGGAATGCTTCTGCTTTAACCAGCAACCATTGAATGCAAAGCAGAGTACAGAGATGGGATTGATCTTCTATATTGAGCCTAATATTCCAGAGTCGATTCATACCCTAACACTCTCTTATACCTTATTTAATATTACTGATGGGACGTCATCAGAGCAGGATGTAGTCGCAAAAAACTGAGTCGTCGCAAGAACCTGTATCAACAAAAGGAGTTGAGCAATGAGTTCTAAAAAGGAAGTCTATTTTGTTCCGCATCAGAGTCACTGGCCCTTGGTTGGGGCTGTTGCGTTATTCCTTGTCGCCTTGGGATCAGGGTTAACGGTGCAAAACATGGGTACTGATGCAGCTGGCGGAGTGTTTGGCAAAGTTACCTTGATTCTGGGTTTTGCGGTGCTGCTTTATATGTTGGCAGGTTGGTTTAGCAATGTGATTACCGAGTCGTTAAGTGGTCTTTACTCCGAGCAAATATCGCGTTCCTTTCGGCAAGGTATGAGCTGGTTTATCTTTTCCGAAATCATGTTCTTTGGCGCGTTCTTTGGTGCTCTCTTTTATGCGCGAATGATCTCTGTGCCGTGGCTGGGTGGTGCCGGGAACAATGAGATGACTCATGAGGTACTGTGGCCAATGTTCCAGTCGATGTGGCCATTAACAACGACCCCCGATGGTGTCACGACTCAAGCAATGTCTTGGCAAGGGTTGCCTCTGAAAAACACCATCATTTTATTGCTCTCTTCTGTAACCCTCCATATGGCGCACTTGAGTCTCGAAAAGAACAAACGCATGGCTCTGACTGTTTGGTTAGAAATAACAATTGTGCTCGCTGGTTTCTTTCTATTCTTTCAAGCTGAAGAGTATATCCACGCCTATCAAGAGATGAATCTGACGCTGCAGTCAGGCATTTACGGCAATACCTTCTTTTTGCTCACAGGATTTCACGGGTTACATGTTTGTTTAGGAACGATTTTCCTGATTGTGCTGTTGGGACGTGTAGCAAAAGATCACTTTACGCCTAAAGACCATTTTGCTTTCCAAGCGGGAAGTTGGTATTGGCACTTTGTTGATGTGGTTTGGTTGGGCTTGTTTATCTTCGTTTATGTTCTGTAATGGGGCTAAGTATTTAGGCATTTGGGTATTAAGGTATATACGCTTAACCGATTAGTAAGGACGTGGATTGGGAGTAATCAAGCCTGTTGCCATAGCAAGGAGCAGTAAAACCACCACGATAGCTGAGAAGAAAACACGTCGCCCAAGGAAGTGACTGAGCTGTTTGCCATTATGTTTACCTGACGAGAACTGAAACAGCGCTTTCATCAGGTTAAAGGCAATAACAAACAGCAGGACGACTAAAAGGACTTTAAACAAGATTACGGATGTGGATGAAACCATGGTGTTAACCCCTAATGAAGCAAATCATCAAAACAATCAACGCCGATATGTTGGCGTGTGGGTGGTTGCTTTCTTAACTGTGGTTTCTGTCGGTCTATTAATCAAGTTAGGGTTATGGCAAAGGGAACGTGGTTTCGAGAAGCAGCAACTAGAACAGCATTTAGCTATGAGAGCAACCCAGCCGAGCAAGCCACTGGTTTCCGTGTTGGCAGATTGGAAAAAATGGGTGAACAGCATAGAGAGCCATGAGCTTTCTTCGATGGAACTGAGTAAGAGCACCGTCGAAGATGAGTACTTAAAAATGCTGAATGGAACTAAGGTGATCGTTAACTTTGCTCAGGAAAGTGGACCAATGTTTTTGCTGGATAACCAAACTCACAAAGGGAGTGTTGGTTACATTCTGTATCAGTTAATGCCCATTACCGGCTTTTCAGAACCCAAACATATATTGGTGGATTTAGGGTTTGTAAAAGCGAACAAAACGCGTAGTGAGCTTCCGGTGATTGATTTGCCTGCAATACCTCGACAAACCTCGGGTCGCTTGTATTTCCGCTCTACTAATCCTCTGAGCTCAGACTTGGCTCTAGAGGAGACCGAACCAAAGCGTATTCAGAATCTGAATATTGAGGCGATATCGGTATATACCTCGACAGATATTCTTCCAGTCTTGTTTCAACCTTTTTACGATGAAACATGGCCTTATGAATTGCTATGGCGACCAACAGCGATGAAGTCAGAAAAGCACTTTGGCTATTCAGTGCAATGGTTTTCAATGGCGGCAGTGTTATCGGGATTGATGCTGTTGATTGGCTACCGTTTTATCAGCAAACGCAGTAAAGGGGAGAGTCGCTATGAAGAGTGATGAACAAGCGGCGTTTGAGAAAAAGCGCCGCAAAGGACGATTGCTACTCATTGGTCTGGTGGTCATCTTCGCGTTGCCTGCCATTATTGCCAAAACCGTCTTAGATCAGCATTGGTATAACGAAGGAGCGACCAACAGCGGATTGCTTGTTGAACCAAGGGTTACTCTCGACGATCTCTCTATTGATTTTGAAGATCCAAATAAGGGGTGGCTGATTGGCTACATTGCACCAAATGAATGTGACCAATTGTGTGAGCAGCAACTTCACTACATCAAGCAGAGTCATGTAGCGCTTGGCAAAAATCGTGAACGCGTTACCCCGGTGATTTTTTTATCGAGCTTTAAAGGCAACAGCGCTGATGAACAGACGTCTTTTACACAAGTGGCGGGCAACAAAATGCTCACAGACCTACTCGGTGAAGCTTCGATCGTAGTGATCGATCCCTTAGGTCAGTTAGTCATGGTGTACGAGAGTGTGAGCCAGTCAGAGGAGTTGGTGCCTCAATCAAAAGGCTTGATACATGACTTGAGGAAGTTACTGAAATTGTCTCGAGTCGGATAAGCGCTAAAGAGAAGAGCGAGTTGTTTCACAACAGGTAGGGAGAGCGATATTGATGATGAATTCAACCCCTAGGCCATTGCTGTTACTGGTTAAAGTGAGCCTGATTCTAACGCTCACTGTGATTATATTGGGCGCTTATACTCGTCTATCTGATGCCGGTTTAGGCTGTCCTGATTGGCCGGGCTGTTATGGCAAACTTGTCGTTCCATCAAGCGAATCCGCTGTTGCTAACGCAAATCTAGAATACCCAGAGCGTGTTCTGGAGGCAGATAAAGCTTGGATAGAGATGGTGCATCGTTATTTTGCGGGAACGTTAGGGTTACTAATTTTTGCGATTACCGCTTGGAGCATATCTAAACGCGTTACTCCAATTGGATTGCCGCTACTTATTGCCGCAACGGTTATTTTTCAAGCGCTGCTCGGAATGTGGACGGTCACGCTGAAACTGATGCCTGTTATTGTGATGGCACACCTTATGGGAGGGTTTACTCTACTCTCTTTGCTTAGCTTGTTGCACTGTCGATTAAATAAGGTTGGGCAGGGGTTTGCACCATTCAAATCTCTTTGGTTGCGATTCTGGGCAAGCATAAGTTTGGTTGTGGTGATAGGTCAGATCTTGCTCGGTGGTTGGACTTCGTCGAATTACGCGGCACTCGTTTGTACTCAGCTGCCTATTTGTGAGGGTAACTGGCTGGCCTACCTAGATTTTGATAAGGCGTTCGATCTTTGGCAACGTGGTCACGACAATTATGAGTTTGGTGTTTTGGAGTACCCAGCGCGTTTGACGATTCATGTTATGCATCGGTTTGGTGCTATGGCCGCCGTATTGGTTGTATTAATCACGGTTTATCAGCTCTGGTCTCAAGCTGGGCATGGTCAAAGAAAACTAGGTGCTATTTTAGCTTTTGTGCTGTTCTGTCAGGTAGGGCTTGGCATTAGTAATGTCTGGTTCCATTTGCCTATTTCGGTCGCAGTGATGCACAACTTGGTCGCGGCACTGTTATTGGTGACTTTAGTCGTGACAAATTTCTTAGTGTGGCAGCGCCAAACTAGAGACTTTTTATTGAAGGGAAGCGCATTAGGCGGAGGTAAGCATGGCTAGTAGAACGGATACGCATAATCAATTTGTACCATCGTCTAACACTACTGTTCGAGAAAAAGCAGCATGGAGAGTCTACCTGACTCTCACCAAGCCCAAGGTCGTTGCGCTGATGTTACTTACGGCGCTGGTAGGGATGTGTCTTGCCGTACCTAACGGGTTACCCATTCAACAAACGCTCGTGGGGCTTATTGGTATTGGTCTCATGGCTGGGTCAGCAGCGGCCTTTAATCACCTCATTGATAGAAGAATTGATGGGCAGATGAGCAGGACGAGTAGAAGACCATTACCCTCTGGCGAGCTTAATAGCACTCGCGTGTTTCTTTTTGCAGCAGCGATCGGTGTTATCGGTTTTGTTGCTTTGGTGATGTGGGTAAATGCTCTCACAGCTTGGTTAACTTTTGCGAGCTTGTTAGGTTATGCGGTGGTTTATACCATGTACCTCAAGCGAGCGACACCTCAAAACATCGTCATCGCGGGTATTGCTGGTGCGATGCCGCCTTTACTGGGCTGGACGGCTGTAACCAATGAGTTGCATTCTCACGCTTGGTTATTAGTGATGATCATCTTCATTTGGACACCTCCACACTTTTGGGCATTGGCGATTCATCGAAGAGACGAGTATGCCAAAGTCAACATTCCTATGCTGCCTGTGACGCACGGGATCGAATACACTAAGACATCCATTTTGCTCTATACATTGCTTCTTAGCGTAGTGTGTATTTTGCCAGTACTGGTGGGGATGAGCGGGTGGATTTATCTTAGCGCTTCGCTACTGCTAAATGGTGGGTTTATCTATCATGCTTGGGTTCTTAAGTATCGCAGTAACTCCAGCAGCGCGATGCAAACTTTCAAGTTTTCCATTTATCACTTAATGGTGTTGTTTGCTGCACTATTGCTTGATCACTACCTTTTGTAAACTGCAACAATATTGGAGTTAATGGCGAAGTGCCTTGTATGTATTTATTGCGTGTATACGAGGTAGTTTGTCGTTGATAACACAATCAGAGGCGGCATACTCTCGTAAAAAACTGAGTTCATAACAAAACCAAACCTTTGGGTTTCACTAACCTTACGTTGACATAATTTCAATAGAAATTAGCACAATTAATAGGTCTGAATTATACAAAGGAACCCTCATGGAGTTTACTGATCTGGATAGGGATGCACTCTATCAAACTTGGATGTCACAAAAATCGCGCATGCGACTGACTCAAATGGAATTTTCTAAGAAGTTAGGCATGAATCAACTTGCCTTCTCAAGAATGCTAAGAGGTGAAACGCCACTGACGATGTCTTTTGTTAGTCAGTTCTGTCGTTTGCTACACCTTGAACCTAAGAACATTCTTCCATCGTTAAAAGAGGGCAGTGAAGGGCCTAAGATCGTCTATTTACAAAGCAGAATGAGCGTCGATGGTGAGATCCAAAATGCTTATATTGAGGGTAATCAGGTGGTCGTTGAATATGCACACACGGTGAAAACCAACTAACTTTAGAAATTGATCGTATATTACTAATAAATTTTCGACATTTCTTTTATATATGGTATAGCATTCTTTGTTGATTCAGTTAATGACCGAGTGCTTATATGCGATTTCTAAAATACTTCCTTCTGGTTGCCATCAGTATGACTCTTTTTGGGTGTGCTGGTGGCCCAATCCAAAAAGCCACTAAATTCACTTCTTATGAAGACTTCACCTCAGGTCCAGACGGCGGTGTCGACCTAGTATGGGCTCGCATTGGTCTGCGCGATGTAGATCGCCTACAGAACAAATTAGATGAGTATGATTCAGTAGTGATTGACCAAATCTTCGTGCTGACCGAAGAGGGTTCGATAGATTCTGATGACGTCCAAGAATTAACGGATCACATGTTAGAGCGCTTGACCGAAAGAATTTCCCAATACAAAACGGTTGTTAGTGAGCCAAATGGTCGTAGCTTGAGGATTAGTATCGCGTTGAGCAATGTCGAAACGCCTAATCCTATCTTAGCTGTCACGAGCAGTGTGTTGCCTTTTGGTTTAGCTATGTCAACGATCTCTAAGGTGGCCACTGGTGAGCACACCAATGTGGGCAGCGCCAGTATTGAATTGTTGGTCAGTGATGCGCAAGATGGCACGCCGCTGTTTGCCGCTATTGATCGCCAAGCAGGAAACAAAGATTTTTCAACGATGATTGACTCCCTTGATGACGCTAAAGATGCGATTAATTACTGGGTTGAACGTTTAGGTGTTACTCTAGCTAACAGAGAATAATCTGAATAAGACAGCATGATGCTAGACAAAGAAAATTTGATGAAATTGGCTCGAGTACAGATGCCATTTGGAAAGTACTCAGGGCGAGTGTTAATAGACCTTCCGGAAGAATATTTGCTGTGGTTTGACAAGAAAGGTTTCCCCAACGGGGAGCTTGGAGACTTGTTGAAGCTCTGTTTGGCGTTGAAAATTGAAGGGCTAGACAGCGTAGTTAAGCCTCTGAAAAGAATGTAAAGCGTAAAATAGCTGGCAAAATGTCAGCTGTTTTTTTATTCAAATATTGATGATAGTAAAGCTGATTTTCATCTAAGTGTCTGTAAAGTAAATGTTTAATTGTGGTGTAAAATTAATTGTACGAAGTGTTTTTGATGTAAAATATAAAAAAAATTGCGTTTTTTTTAAATTAGTGATTGAAACTCTCGTTTTTCCTAGATAAGTTACAGGGAACAAGACGATAAGCGCCGATGTAAAAATTGTGCACACAAAATGTACACTCGGCTCAAGGATAGAAATAGGAAGAAGTAAGCAATGTTTCAAACAGATGATGTACGAATTAATAAAGTAAAAGAGTTATTACCCCCTGTTGCTGTATTAGAAAAGTTTCCTGCGACAGAAGTTGCTTCTTCTACAACTTTTGAAAGCCGTAAAGCGATTCATAATATTTTGGAAGATAAAGATGATCGCCTGCTTGTGATCGTTGGTCCGTGTTCTATTCACGATCCAGAAGCGGCACTTGAGTATGGCAAGCGTTTGAAAGTACTGCGTGATGAGCTGGGTGATCGTCTAGAAATCGTAATGCGTGTTTACTTTGAGAAGCCACGTACTACTGTCGGTTGGAAAGGTCTAATCAACGACCCATACATGGATGACACGTTTAAGCTAAATGACGGCTTGCGTATGGGCCGTAAACTTCTACTAGACCTAACAGACATGGGTATGCCAACCGCAAGTGAATTCCTAGATATGATCACGCCACAATACGTAGCGGATTTGATCAGCTGGGGTGCAATTGGCGCTCGAACAACGGAATCACAAGTTCACCGTGAGCTGGCGTCTGGTCTTTCTTGCCCAGTTGGTTTTAAGAATGGTACTGATGGCAACATCAAGATCGCAACCGACGCTATTCGTTCTGCGAGCTCATCTCACCACTTCTTATCTGTAACTAAATACGGTCACTCTGCTATCGTAGAAACTGCAGGTAATCCAGACTGTCATATTATTTTGCGTGGCGGTAAAGAGCCAAACTACAGCGCAGAGCACGTAGCTAAGATCAAACAAGAACTTGAAGCATCAGGTCTGCCACAAAAAGTGATGATTGATTTCAGCCATGCAAACAGCTCTAAGCAATTTAAGCGTCAACTGAATGTTTCAGACGACGTTAGCGCACAAATCGCTGGCGGCGATGCTGCTGTATTCGGTGTGATGATCGAGTCACATCTTGTTGAAGGTCGCCAAGATCTTGTTGATGGCAAGGTAGAAACTTACGGTCAATCAATCACTGATGCTTGTATTGGTTGGGAAGACACAGAAACTGTTTTGCGTCAGCTGGCGGATGCAGTTGAGAGTCGTCGTAACAAGTAATATTGTTGGCTGAATAACAAAAACCTTGCTGTCTCGCAGCAAGGTTTTTTTGTTTTCTGACCTAGAAAAGTCGAGAACCGCTTTTTTAAAATATAGGTATACCATAAACCGTTGACTTACCGTATTGGTGATGGTTAAATGAAATGGTGTTCGATAACTTGAAGGGTTTGATCAATGAAAACAAAATTCGTGCTTCCGAGTATTGCTTTAGTGGCTTTTTCTGCGTTCAACGCATCTACAGTAGAAGCGGCGCAGGGTTTTACTGCGGAGCAGTTATGTAAAGCAGGCCTTGCTTTGGCAATTGATAAGAAACCCCGCGGGATCAAAGCCACTTCAAGCACTACAAATCAACGCATTCTGCTTAGCGTAAAAGATGGTAAGAACGATTGGGATTACCGCTGTAAGGTCAATCGCGGAAATAAAACGGTAAAGCTGGAAGCTCGTGAACTTAAGCGCAATGATAAGTTTCTAGGACACGCAATACGCTATGATGTTACGGATACAAAGCGTTCTGTGAAAGTCACGATGAAGAAACGCTCAAGTAGTGGATTGATTAACGAAACCTTCTCTAGTATTCAACTAAAATAGCTCGTAGTTAACGAGCGATGAAGAACATCAAATAGCAAAGAGCCATACGTAATAGTATGGCTCTTTTGGTTTAAAGGCTGCTCTCAGGCGTACTTGGCGTGTCGTGCTCAGGAATATGGGCGACTCCCTGCTGCAGGTGTAGGGTTTGTGTTGGGAATGCGACGTCAGCTTTATGAGCGTGCACAATCTCAAGCACTTTAAGTAATACATCCTGTTTGACTTCGTGAAAACGAATCCAATTAACTGTTTTTGTGAAGGTATAGATAAAGAAATTCAGAGATGAAGGGCCAAACTTGTCAAAATTGACGATGAGCGTTTGCTTGGCATCAATATCCGGATGGTTCTCTAGCATCGTTTTTACGTCATCCACGATCGCTTGCATTTTATCGGCGTCTTCGTAACGCAGGCCGATGGTTTCGTTGATACGACGATTAAGCATGCGTGAAGGGTTTTCCACAACGATGTTACTGAAGACAGAGTTCGGTACGTATATCGGGCGTTTGTCGAAGGTTCTGATAATGGTCATACGCCATCCAATACGTTCTACGGTGCCTTCAATTTTACGGTCAGGAGAGCGAATCCAGTCACCGACTTTGAATGGACGATCGAAGTAGATCATCATGCCGCCAAAGAAGTTAGATAATAAGTCCTTCGCCGCCAAACCGACGATTAAACCACCCACACCACCAAAAGTAAGAAGGCCTGACAGACTCAACCCAAAGGTTTGCATGATGGTCAGTGCACCCATCACCATAAAGAATAGACGGAATACTTTCGCGATGGCCTGTACTGTCGTTTCATCTCGTTTCTTCTGAGCTAGGATGTACTCCTCGCTGTTAGAGATCATTCTGAGAGTGAACCAAACAAAGGTACAGATGATTAAGATGTGCTTTAGGGTTCTAAGCCAATTGATTTCACCTCCAAACTCCCCTTGAAGTATTAACCCCAAAGAGACAGTACCAGGCCAACACCACAACACGGTGCTGATCGGTGTTTTCAAAGCATCGAGCAGCAAGTCATCCCAATGGAAAGCGGTTTTCTTGGCCAGAATTTCCAATCGACTATGAAGAATTCGCCATGCGATCCATGCGAAGAAACTGGCAATGGTGATGAATAGAACGCTGCTGCTCCACTCATGGTGGTTCGCACTTATGTAAGTCTGAACTTGTTGAAAAAAGTCGTTCATGATTTGAGTTCACTCGGTGATAACGCGGGTGTCTTAGCAAGTTCTGTGAGCAAGAAGCTCGGCGAAAGGTATCACCACCGTTTTTCTCGGCAGTTTTATGCAATTACTTGCTATGACAGAAAAATAATGTGGCCGAAATTAGCAGAAATCGAATTTGTTCTCTACCTTTAAAATCAAGAGATTAGGAAAAAATCCGAATGAGACGCTGAGTATTGGTATTTACTTAGCGTTGCTATTGATGATTTGTTATTTCGCCTCACCAATGAGGATAGAGGAAATTATGACGGATAAACAGTTTGCTGTGATTGGTTTAGGACGTTTTGGGCTTGCAGTATGTAGAGAGCTTCAAGATTCTGGAGCGCAAGTGCTAGCGGTGGATATTAACGAAGAGCGAGTTAAAGAAGCGGCAGCCTTTGTTTCACAAGGTATTGTGGCGAACTGTACCAGTGAACAAACCGTGAAAGAGTTACGATTGGACGAGTATGACATGATCATGGTTTCAATTGGGTCGGATGTGAATGCGAGCATTCTAACTACACTAGTTGTGAAAGAGGCAGGCTCCAAAACTGTTTGGGTAAAGGCGAATGATAAGTTTCACGCTAAGATCCTAGCCAAGATTGGGGCTGACCATGTCATTCTTCCCGAGCGAGATATGGGTATCCGAGTTGCGAGGAAGATGCTCGATAGACGAGTGCTAGAGTTTATCGATTTAGGTAGTGAGCTTGCTCTGACTGAAATCGTGATTGGGCACAACCTGCTTGGGCGCCCACTCTCTGATCTCAAGCTTTGCCAGCAGAATGAGGTTCATGTTTTAGGTTTTAAACGTGGCCCTAACTTAGTCAAAGCGCCAGAGTTGGATATTAGTTTAGAGATCGGTGACGTGGTTATCATTGCTGGGCCTAAAGAGCTATTGGCTAATCGACTAAAATCATTGTCATAAGGCGGGTTATGCATTCAGTTCATCGAAAAGGATTGTTCTACACCTTAAAGCCAGACAATAAGCCTAAGAAGGGATCGGAGCCCAAGATTATCCTTACTAGCTTTCTTGGTGTCCTTATTCCTTCGGCTCTGCTCCTTACTCTGCCTGTATTCTCCGTTACAGGTCTATCATTCACCGATGCGCTTTTCACTGCCACATCGGCCATTAGTGTTACAGGGCTAGGTGTGGTAGATACAGGAACGCACTTTACCCTGTCTGGAAAAATCTTATTAATGTTTCTGATGCAGGTTGGTGGACTCGGGCAAATGACTTTGTCTGCTGTCCTGCTGTATATGTTTGGTGTGAGACTCAGCTTGAAGCAGCAAGCACTTGCCAAAGAGGCGTTAGGGCAAGATAAACGTGTGAACCTCAGAAGCTTAGTCAAAAAGATCATTGCCTTTGCACTCATCGCTGAATTGATTGGTTTTGCTCTTCTATGTTTTCGTTGGGTTCCGGAATATGGATGGGCAACAGGGAGTTTTTACGCTCTGTTCCATGCTATTTCAGCTTTTAACAATGCTGGTTTTGCACTGTTTTCGGATAGCATGATGACGTTCGTTGATGACCCTCTGGTTATTTTTACCCTGGCTGGATTGTTCATCTTTGGAGGCTTGGGTTTTACCGTCGTTGGTGATCTCGTCTCGAACTGGCGTCGCGGCTTTAATCACCTGCATCTTCATACCAAAATTATGTTAACAGCGACTCCGACGCTACTTTTAGTCGGAACTGTATTGTTCTGGTTATTAGAACGCAATAATAGTGAAACGATGCAAGGACTTACAACGAACGGTCAATGGCTGGCAGCATTCTTTCAATCAGCCAGTGCTCGTACTGCAGGTTTTAATAGTGTTGACCTTACTCACTATACTCAGCCCGCTCTGCTTGTCATGATTGTATTGATGCTAATCGGTGCCGGTTCAACGTCAACCGGGGGAGGGATCAAGGTATCGACGTTTGCAGTGGCGTTTGTGGCGACGTGGAGTTTCTTGCGTCAGAAAAAACACGTGGTGATGTTTAAGCGCACCGTTTCTTGGCAAGCGGTGACTAAATCACTCGCAATTATCGTAGTCAGTGGAGCTATGTTGACGACAGCGATGTTTTTACTGATGTTAACGGAGAAAGCGGCGTTTGATCGCGTGATGTTTGAAGTGATATCAGCCTTTGCAACTGTTGGTTTGACCGCAGGGCTGACGGCAAATCTTTCTGAACCGGGTAAGTACATTATGGTTGTTGTGATGGTCATTGGTCGAATAGGGCCTTTAACTTTAGCCTATATGTTAGCTCGACCAGAGCCTTCATTAGTGAAATACCCAGAAGATACCGTTTTAACGGGTTAACTAGTGAAAGCATAAAGGTGAAAAAGCCAGCATCTCCGCTGGCTTTTGTTTTCTCTTGGTGATTACCCTTCAAACATTTCTAAATACTCTCCGTAACCCTCTTCAGCGAGCTTCTCGACCGGAATGAATCGCATAGCGGCTGAGTTCATGCAGTAACGTAATCCTGTGGGCTTTGGACCATCTTTGAACACATGACCAAGGTGTGAATCACCAAAGCGGCTGCGTACTTCGGTACGTGGATAAAGCAATTTGTAATCGGTTGTTGTTACGATGTAGTTGTCGTTGATCGGTTGCGTGAAACTCGGCCAACCTGTACCTGACTTATATTTGTCTTTTGACGAGAAAAGCGGCTCGCCTGTTACTATATCAACATAGATGCCTTCTTCTTTGTTATCCCAATACTCATTATTGAAAGGGCGCTCAGTTGCATCTTTTTGAGTCACATTGTATTGCAGCGATGTCAGCTTCTGTTTGATCTCATCTTGTGAAGGCTTAGTGTAAACTTTCACGTTTGCAGCTTGGTTTTTGCCATCTAATATTTGGCGAATCGTTTGTGGGTTTTCTTGGCGATCATCACCAAAGATTTTATCTAGGTATTGATCTCGGCCTGATGCATAGCGGTAGTAGTTATAACGAACTTTGCTCTTTTTGTAATAATCCTGGTGGTAATCTTCCGCTGGCCAGAATTTTTTAAACTCAATCAACTCAGTTTTTAGAGGAGCACCAAATAGGTTTGCTTCTTCAATCTCATTCATGAAGTTTTGAGCAATCTCTTTCTGTTCCGCATCATGATAGAAAACAGCTGGGCGATATTGAGGACCACGATCTACGAACGAACCTTTGTCGTCGGTCGGGTCGATATGGCGAAAGAATTGGTCAAGCACTTGCTCATAGTTAACCACACTAGGGTCATAAACAACTTTGATTACCTCAATGTGTTCAGTTTTGCCTGACGCCACTTGCTTGTATGTTGGGTTTTCCAGTTTCCCTCCTGAGTAACCCGAAACAACATCAATCACCCCATTGAGCTTTTCAAGATCGGACTCGGTACACCAGAAACAACCGCCAGCTAAAGTTGCAACTTCGGTTTTACCTGAGTGTGCCGCTTTATCCATTGTATTGGCTGTGCCTGTTTGGCTAACAAATAGTGAAACCAGTGGTAATGCAACCACGAGTGAAACCAATATTTTAGATAATTTCTTCATAGATACCTCATCTTGACGTTTACTCATTCGATGCTGAATGTACGAATAGAGACAGGAGTTCGATGGAAAAAATTACACTATTCACTAAAAAAATATTTCGAAATTAAATTGAACGCGTTTATACAGCACAACTTGCTCTTCAAAACGACCAGTAGTAGGGTGGCGCTTATGTAGTTGTATAACCATGATGAGTGCTTGTCGCTCGATTAAGGAAAAACATGAAAGCAGAAGTTAAATGGGTAGAAGGTTTTAAGTTTCTGGGTCAATCTCAATCTGGTCATTCTATCGTAATGGACGGTAGCGGCGGTGCCACAGCTCCAAGCCCAATGGAGATGGTGTTAATGGCTGCAGGTGGTTGTAGCTCCGTTGACGTCGTTGATGGACTAAAAGAAGCTGGACAAGCGATTACCGGCTGCAATGCAAAGCTTGAGACAGAGCGTCGTGAAACAGCGCCAAAGATCTTCACTGCAATCAATATTCACTTTGAAGTGTCTGGTGACAACCTAGATAAAGAGCTTGTTGCGAAAGTATGTGCGGATTCTTTAGAAAAATACTGCTCAGTGTGTTTGATGCTAGGCGCGGGTGTGGAAATGACGCACAGCTGGGAAATCGTCTAACAAAAAGAAAGGCCACGTATTTGTCATACGTGGCCTTCGTTCGAGTTGATAGTTATGCAGCTAGTTTAAGCTGTATAGTAGTCAATTATTGAGCAGTCTCTTCAACCATTACTTTTTCAACCTGAACTTCTTCAGTGTATTCAAAGCCTGGAATGGTCGCTTCTACGCGTCGGTTCATTGCACGACCTTCCGCTGTATCATTGGTTGCTACAGGGTTTTCTTCACCTTCACCTGTTGCAGTAATACGGCTAGCATCAATGCCTTGCTCTTCGATGTACGCTGCAACGGCTGCAGCACGTTTCTTCGATACTGTCATATTGTACTCAGCAGAACCCGTTGAGTCAGTGTGACCAACAACTTGAACACTAGATTCTGGGTGAGCCTGAAGTACAGCAATCAGAGGCCCAAGCGCTGCCTTACCGTCTGCTGATAGCTCAGTGCTGTTCGTTGCGAACATCTCTTGAGAGAAACTTTCCGTTTGTTCTTTAGTGACTACAACGGTTGTTTTCTCTTCCATCACAATCTCTTCAACGATTGGTTCAGAAGGCGCTTGTGTAACGGCTGCCGCTGCGGCTACTGCTGGAACACCAGCTGCCGTAGTGTTACCTGTTCCGAAGTTGTAGCTTACACCAAGTGTTAGCAAGTTAGCGTTAACGTCTTGGATGTATTTGTCATCAAAGCCATCAAAGTATTGATATTCAAGACGCAGTGCTAGATCGTTGATAAATTCTTTCTCAACACCGATACCTGCTGACAGCACGAAATCATCTTCACCGCCGTGAGAGACATACGCAGGGCCTGCTTTAACAAACACATCGAATGCTTGTTGAATTGGGAAACGATAAGTTGGAGAAAGTGCAATAGCAATCATCGGATCGCTAAATTCGACTGCTGTGCCACTAGGGCCAGCGAAACTTGTTTTAAAGTCGCCGATCATGTTGGAGTCTAGTTCTACACCCCATTGCTCAGAAAACTTGTAACCAGAGTAAATACCCCAGCCAACCACACTATCATCACATTGAGCACCTGACACACACGCGTTATCTAGCCAGCCAGAACCAATCTTAGCGCCCACATATGTAGTGTTCGCCAATACTGAAGGTGCTGCTGCAAGACCAGAGGTTGCGATAAGTGCACACATAATTTTTGACAGTCTTTTCATAATCTTATCCTTGTGATTAATTTTTATTCTTACCTGAATCTGCCATTAAATGGTCATCGACTGTATGTAACTCACTGCTTTCAGACGATAACTGGAGGCGCTGATCCAGCTGGAATCTATCTATATGAGCGGTAATTCTATTGTTAATCCTATTGCACATGAGAGTCAACAAAATTGTTAAAAATTATGCATTTAACTTATTTGTAATTGTTAAGTTATCAACAACGGATGTGAATATATAAAGATATAGCTCAAGGTTTTGATTTTACAAATTTTATTCTAGAAAAGAGTTCAAAATCTTGCGCTACTTCATGCTTATAAAACGAACAAAACCCGATGCCAAGAAATTGACACCGGGAATGAATCGTTGAAAAGCAATTATAGGGTGTGCGGCGTGAAGCTAAGGGCGTTCTCCACGTAAGATACGAGCTTCGATTTGTTTGATAACGCCAGGTAGATCATCAATGGTATCAATCAGATAATGTGGTTTCGACTTTCCAAGTTTCTGTTTCGCCTTGTTTCGAGCAGCGATAAGTGTCGCTTCATCCGCTTGTTGGTACTCATCAAAGGTGAGTCCAGCTTCATTGCCAGACAGAAGTAGACCCACGGTCCACATACCAGCGTTATGGCCTTCATCGATTCCTGGTGCTGCATCATCAACTTTAATACACGCCGCAACATTCGTGACGCCTAAGTCTATGACGTTTTTCAGAGCCATGAATGGAGCAGGGCGACCACCTTGTGGAAGATCGTCAGTAGCGACAACACAATCAGGGTGATAACCGTAGTCTGCGGCTACAGGGATGAGCACGTCCATCACTTGGCGTGGGTAACCTGAACATGAGCCGATTTTTACCCCTTGCGCTTTCAGGTTATTCACCACTTCGATTGCATTCATGATTGGTGCGGCGTGGTCAGCGACTTTCGCTTTCTGTAATGGCATGAATGCCGCGTATATTGCATCAATATCTTCGGAATTCATCTCTCTGCCGAACTGGTTCTGCCAGCGAGCCTTTACCGAAGGTAACTGACCAACGGCGTGGATATGATCCCATTTACCGAGTCCCATAGGCTCACGCGCCTCTTCAAGGGAGATATGAAAATCGAACCCTTGCTTGAAAGCTTCGACAAAGATACTGGTTGGGGCGAATGAACCGAAGTCTACGATGGTGCCGGCCCAGTCGAAAATTACAGCTTGGATTGCGGATGAATGTGTCATGATTCTGTGTCCTATATAAGCCTTGAGATAAGAATCAAGGCTGTGGTTAATTTGTTGGTGCGAATTAGGTTAACGTTTGGTAACCAAAGTCTTGGCATACCTTGGAAATGGCAGTTTCAAAGATATCTAGGGCAGCGCTAAGGTCGCTTCGAGCAATAATTAGCGGGGGACTGAGTTGAGCGACGTTGCCTTGAGAAACTTTGAAGCTTAAGCCTTGGTTTAGGCATTGATAGAGCAGGGCTTCTGCTTCGTCGTAGGCGCGTGTTTTTGCGATAAGGTCTGAGACCAGTTCAACTCCCCAAAGCAGGCCGATACCGCGAACATCACCGATAATTGAGTAACGTCTCTTCATCTCGAGTAGACGCTGTTTCACAAATTGACTGTCGCTTTTCACCTTTTGTAAAAGGTTCTGTTGTTCGATGACCTGCATGGTTGCCAGCGCTGCTGCACAGCCAATTGGACTTTTTTCGTGTGTATAGTGGCCTAGAGATACTTGTGCTGCTGTGTTGTATTTGTCTTTGGTTACCATTGCTGCGATCGGAACTAAACCACCGCCAAAGCCTTTTCCGATACAGAGAATATCTGGCTCGATGTCATAAGCTTGATGAGTAAACCATTCACCGCTGCGCCCCATGCCGTTGGGGATATCGTCGATGATCAATAAGACATTGTGTTTGTCACAGATCTCTCTGATGCGTTTCCAGTATGCCTTGCTTGGTACTTGAACGTCAGTATTACGCACAGCCTCTGCGATAAAAGCACCAATGTCTCCCTCTTTCTCAATCACATACTCAAGGTAATCGGCGTAATGGACGTCAGAGTGTTGGTCGCCGTCGCGCAGTGGAAACGCTCCGCGATAAGATACGGCTGGAGGGATACGCTCTACGCCGGCCATGAGTGGTCCCATCCCTTCTCGAAAACAGGCTTCTCCACCTACCGATATCGCGTCTAAAGATGCGCCATGGAAAGAGTCCCAAAGCGACACGACTTTGAAGTTGTTAGTGACATGTCTAGCGAGTTTAAGAGCCATACCAATGACAGAGGTGCCACCGGGTGCGAACAACACACGGTTGAGCTCGCCACCACAGATTTGCGTGAGTTTTTCTGCACACTCAATAGCGGTCTTGTTAGTAAAGCGTCGCGGAGAAAACGGTAGCGACGCTATTTGTTCGGTTACTTTTTTGACGACTTCTGGATGTCCATATCCCAATTGATGAACGTTATTTCCATGAAAATCCATGTACTTTTTACCCGTTGCGTCTTCAATGTAGATGCCTTCTGCATATTGCAAAGTATCTAAACAGGGCGTTGACATCGCCTGATGAAGAAACACGTCTGAATCTCTCTTAAGCAATGCCTGTGTTGTTTGATCTTCTAAAGAAGCGTTCCACTCCTGTCGCGCAGGCGTTGTGTTTACATCTCCTTCACTACGAAAGTGAGTGTGAGAGAGGTTCTCTTTTGATTCGCACTGCATCATGCTGTTACTTCCCAGTATTTTGCTTTGCTGATCGCGCCGATTAGACGTTCTATGTCAGTAGGGTAAACCTCACCAATGTGGCCAATGCGGAAACAATCAGCATTAGAGACTTTACCCGGATAGATAACGAAACCTTGTTGTTTAAGGCGCTCGTAGAACTCGTTGAATTGGTAGTCGCTATGAGTAGGAGAATAAAAAGAGGTTATAATTGGAGAGTGAAGATCGTCATTCAGTAACGGCTGGAAACCCAGAGAACGCATTCCAGCCACCAGTGTCTTCTGGTTGGTTGAATAACGTTGGAATCGCGCGGCAATACCACCTTCTTCCTCAAGCTCAATGAGCGCTTGATAGAACGCGCGCACGGTATGTGTTGGTGAAGTAAAGCGCCACTTACCGTGGTTAGCTTCCATGCAAGACCACTGGTCGTAAAGGTCTAAACTCAGTGAGCGAGCTTGTCCCTTGCACTTCTCAAGTTCATCCTGCTTCGCAATAACAAAACCAAAGCCCGGCACACCTTGAATACATTTATTCGCCGAGCTAATCATAAAATCGATACCAAGATCAGCGATGTCCATTGGGATACCACCGAAACTCGACATGGCATCTAGAATAACGACTTTGTCTTGTTGCTTCGCGAGTTGAGCAATCTCTTTAATTGGATTCAACATGCCTGTTGTGGTCTCGCAATGGACAATTGCTACATGGGTAATGCTTGGATCCATAGCCATTACCGTTTCCATTTCGTTCAAGTCAGGTTGTGATGTCTCGCCTGGTGAAACTACATGGCATGGAATGTTTAAATAGTGTGCAATTTGTGAGATGCGAGCGCCATAAGCTCCGTTATCGACCACAAGCAGTTTGCCTTCTGCACCAATGACACTACCTATCGTTGCTTCTACCGATGCTGTACCACTGCCTTGCATTAACACACTTGTATAGCCCGAGTGTTGAGTCGCAAGTTTGACCAACTTATGGCGTATGACTTGTACGATGTCTTTGTTGTATTCGTCATCCCAAGTGCACCAGTCTTTTAGCATCGCTTGGCGAACGGACTCAGAAGTAGAGAGAGGACCAGGGGTTAATAGCAAGTATTCGTTTTTCATGTTTATTTCCATTTGGACTATACCAATATTTAGCGCTACTTTATCAATCAGATTCGATAGAGGTAAAGACTAAAAGGAGTAGATTCACAAAAGCTTCACATTCAAAATTCTTGGTGATCATTTTGTGGTTAGAGATCTTTAAAATGCCATTTTTTGTTCATTTAATCGTCATAAAACTCGAATAGGTTAATATTTGTCATCTGGTACATACCAATAAGGTGTGTGCTCACTAATGGAAATGAAAGAATGTAAGTCGAATCGGCTGCATCCAATCTTGCTAGACAGTTCAACTGGAGAACATGATGAAAAACCGTTTTATGAAAGGATCACTTGCTGCACTTGTGTCACTACTGGCTACCAACGCATTTGCGGCCGAGGAAGTGACGGTTTATACAGCGTTTGAAACAGATATTTTGGCGAAGTACAAAAATGCATTTGAGAGCGAAAACCCAGACATTCGCATCAAATGGGTGCGTGATTCAACGGGCATTATGACGGCTAAACTATTAGCTGAGAAAAATAACCCACGTGCTGAAGTAGTGTGGGGGCTTGCTGGCTCATCTATGGCGCTTTTAAAAGAAGAGGGCATCCTGCAGCCGTATACACCTCAAGGGGTAGATGCACTTCGCGCAAATCTGAATGATCCACAATCTTCTCAGGCTTGGTACGGTAACGACGCCTTTTTTAATGCAGTGTGTTTTAACGAAGCTGTCGCAAAACAGTTGAACCTGCCGGCTCCTCAGTCGTGGGAAGATCTCACCAAACCTATCTATAAAGGCCACATTGCAATGCCAAACCCAGCGTCTTCTGGTACAGGTTACATGCAAGTTTCAGCGTGGCTGCAGAACATGGGTGAAGATCAAGCATGGAATTACATGCAAAAGTTGGATAAGAACATTGCGCATTACACGCATTCTGGATCGAAGCCATGTGTACAAGCCGGTATGGGTGAAGTCGCGATCGGTATCTCTATGGCAAGCCGTGGTGCCAAGCTGAAAACGCAAGGTGCTCCATTGGCAGTAATCACTCCAGCAGGTATCGGTTGGGAATCTGAAGCGGTTGGTCTTGTTAAATCATCAGAAGCAGCGAAACGTGTTGTTGACTGGTCGATTTCTAAAGCAGCAAATGAACTCTACATTGAGATGTACCCAGTCGTTGGCCATAAAGACGTAACTGCGACAGTGAAAAACTTCCCAAATGTTGAGAAGAATATGGCGAAGATGGACTTTGCTCGTATGGGCAGTGAGCGTGCAGACGTATTGAAAACTTGGTCTGACAAATTTGACGCGAAGTCTGAACCAAAATCTTAATCATAAAACTGAACAACAAAGGAAGGCTTAGGTCTTCCTTTTTTGATCAGTAAGGGTGGCCTTGCAATGCTCACTCTATTTAACAACTTTCAATATCAATGACGCCAGACAGCTTGGTGTCGACTTCATTAGGTAAGTTTTTTATGTCAAAACACTATTCATATTGGTTCAAACAAGCGCTGCAACAGGAATTTGGTCAAGACATTCCCCCGATTGATGCCGGTCAATCACTGACACAAGATATTGAAACAGATATTGCTATCGTTGGTGGAGGCTACACAGGTTTATGGACTGCTATTTTGATTAAACAACAGCAGCCAGAAAAACGTGTTGTGGTTATTGAAAAAGATATGTGCGGTAGTGGTGCGTCGGGTGCCAACGGTGGCTGTATGCTGACTTGGTCTACTAAATATCCAACGTTGAAGCGTCTTTATGGAGAACAACAAGCCAAATGGTTGGTGGAGGAATCTGAAAAGGTTATTTTTGAAATTGAAGCGTTTTGCCAAGAGCATGATATTGACGCTCATCTTTATCGCAGTGGTACCTATTACACGGCAACGAATCAAGCTCAAAAAGGAGGCATGGCGCCAGTTATTCGTGAGCTAGAAAAGCTCGGTATTAACAGTTGGCAAGAGTGTGGCGACAATCTGAGCCGTCAGGCTGGATCTGAACGTCACATCGAAGGTTACTATTCTGAAGCCGCTGGCAGTGTACAACCGGCACTATTAGCAAGAGGACTCCGCCGAGTCGCTATTGAGTTAGGAGTAGAAGTTTACGAAAATACCCCAATGCTTGAGTTGAATTACGGTGAGCCGGCTAAAATCCTAACACCAGCGGCAACCGTTACGGCTGATAAAGTGGTATTGGCACTCAATGCATGGATGCTCGACCACTTTAAAGCTTTCAAACGAAGCATTGTTGTCGTCTCTTCGGACATGATAATTACCAACCCAATTCCAGAAAAATTAGTTGCAGATGGCCCAGAAAAAGGGGCGACTGTGGTTGACTCAAGGATCTTTGTTCACTATTACCGTGATACTCGAGACGGCAGGTTAATGTTGGGCAAAGGTGGGAACAAGTTTTCGTTCGCTAATCATGTCGATAGCATGTTCAACCAGCAGACGCAGTATCTACCACTGCTTAAAAACTCATTTCAAACCTTGTTTCCAAAGCTAGAACAGCAAGATTTTTCTTACAGCTGGTCTGGTGGTTCTGACCGTTCCGTTACCGGGCTACCTTTCTTCGGTAACATTGAGAATCAATCGAATATCTTTTATGGGCTCGGCTACTCAGGTAACGGCGTCGCACAAACCCGTATGGGTGGTAAAATTCTTTCGTCTATGGTCTTGGAATTAGATAACGAGTGGACAAGAAGTGGTATGACAAAAGGGCCACTTGGTCACTTTCCACCTGAACCTTTTCGCTGGTTAGGGGCAATGATGGTGCGTGATGCGGTGCGTCGCAAAGAAAACGCAGAAGATGCCAATCAAAAGCCGATGTGGATAGACAAGCAACTGGCCAAGCTAGCAGGCGCTGCGGGTAAAGCGGATAAAATGACTAATTAGTTTACTTATATGCTTCTATTCTTCGAAAGGTAACTAGAGTGCCAATCCATAGTTACCTTTCCTTTCCCAAGTGTCTGAATTAAATTGATTTTTAATGGATAAGTTGAGCGGCTTCTAGACAAGGTGGTGTTTAGGGAATTGTGCATTTCTTCTGTTTTTTGTTCACGAAACCGAACCGTTATACAAACGCAATATAACTGTCATTTAGCTTCTATAAATTTGTCACTCAACTGAAATGTTCAGAGTTTAAATTTGGTATATACCATTTAAAGAGTGCTGCAGAAAATGAGCAATTCAACCTATCTGAATATAGAAAACGTTGTAAAACAGTTTGGTCAGTTTACGGCGTTAAAAAACATCTCTCTGTCTATCGAGAAAGGGGAGTTTGTCTGTTTCTTAGGGCCGTCTGGCTGCGGAAAAACAACCCTTCTGCGTGCGATTGCGGGATTAGACCTTCCTACTTCTGGACGCATTGAACAGAACCAAGTTGATACCACTTTTCTACCACCAGAAAAGCGTGATTTTGGCATTGTATTCCAGTCTTATGCGCTCTTTCCTAACCTGACTGTGGAAGAGAACATCGCAATTGGTTTGAAAAATCAGGGCATGTCGAACAAAGAGGCACTTGAAGCGGTTGAGAGTTGGCTTGCAACCATTGGCTTGCCGGGCTCTGGACAGAAGTACCCGAACCAACTATCAGGTGGTCAACAACAGCGAGTTGCTCTTGCTCGTGCATTAGCACTTTCACCGGGGCTTTTACTACTTGATGAACCGCTTTCTGCGTTGGATGCCAAAGTAAGAACCCATTTACGTGATGAAATTTGCCAACTGCAACGAAAGCTTGGGATCACTACTATCATGGTGACACACGATCAAGATGAAGCTTTGACGATGGCTGACCGCATTGTGGTGATGAATCATGGTGTGATTGAACAAGTAGGAGCGCCGCAAGAGATCTATCAAAAGCCAGCCACAAGATTTGTCGCAGAGTTTGTTGGTTGCATGAACTTCATTGAAACGTCAGTGATTGCCGATTCAAAAATGCGCATCGCGGAATCCATCCTAACTTTGCCAGAGTTAGATAACTTGGATGCGAACGTTGGTGACCGATTTGATATTGCTGTGCGACCGGAGCAGATCCAGTTTGTTGATCGCTTTAGTGAGTCTCTTCCTGTTCGTATCGTTTCGAGTGAATTTTTGGGGGCATTCTACCGGGTTGAGTGTGAACTTCAGCACGACCCAAGAGCGAAGCAGATTGTGGTCGATGTGCCAGTGAAAACCTTTAATGACATGAAACTGCGTCGTGGAGACATTCGTTATGTGGCGCTCGATCAAGAAGGGTTGCGCGCATATTCGAGCAATGAACGTCTTGTATCTAAAGTTGAGGCAGCGTAATTGTCATGGAATCGACACAAATGATGCAATCTAAGCAACGAATTCAGCAGCGCGTGACACCGCTTCTCGCACGAGTAAGTAAAGATAACGTCATCCTATTCAGCTTGTTGGCGTCCTTGTCTGTGGTGATGGTACTGTTCATTTTGATGCCATTGTGGGCGATGCTTAAGAAAAGTGTCCAGAACGGTGAAGGGGAGTTTGTCGGCCTACAAAATTTCGCGACTTATTTCTCTTCAGCAAGTCTTTGGCAGTCGGTGGGTAACACATTTACTCTTGGGTTACTGGTGACAGTTGTCGTAGGTGTATTCGCGTTTGGTTATGCTTATGCCATAACGCGCTCTTGTATGCCGATGAAAGGGTTATTCCAAGTACTTGGTTCTGCACCGATATTAGCGCCTTCACTGCTCCCTGCTATAAGCTTAATCTTTCTGTTTGGTAATCAAGGTATCGCTAAAGAAGTGCTCGGTGGGCACTCAGTCTATGGCTTGATTGGCATCTCGTTGGGTTTGATTTTTTGGACATTTCCACATGCTCTCATGATTCTGACCACTTCTCTTAGAACGTCCGATGCGCGCTTGTATGAAGCCGCACGTGCTCTCAACACATCACCTATTAAAACGTTCTTTGTCGTTACTTTGCCAGCAGCGAAATATGGTTTGATCAGCACATTGATCGTCGTATTTACGCTGGTGGTGTGTGATTTTGGTGTACCGAAAGTAATCGGCGGGAGTTACAACGTTCTTTCTACTGATATTTTTAAGCAGGTGGTTGGTCAGCAGAACTTCTCTATGGGTGCTGTCACCAGTATTTTGTTATTACTACCCGCCGCTTTGGCATTTGGCGTGGATCGTTGGGTTCAGAAGAAGCAGAAAAGCCTCTTTGATACACGTTCGGTCGCCTATCAACCTCAGCCTAGTGTGATTCGAGACAGTATCTGCTTTATCTATTGCTTGACGATTTCTGCTGCAGTGGTAGTCGTTTTGGGGATCGCGATCTATGGCTCAATGGTAACGTTTTGGCCTTGGAACAAAGCGCTTACCCTCAATAATTACAATTTCGCTGAAATGAGTACGTATGGTTGGACTCCGTTTTATAACTCGCTGACACTAGGTGCATGGGCGGCGATTATTGGTACCGTATTGATTTTCCTCGGAGCATACGGTATCGAGAAAGGGCGTGCGTTTGCACCGATTCGCCAAGTGATGCAGATGCTGAGCGTTGTACCAATGGCCGTTCCAGGTATGGTGCTAGGTTTGGGGTATATCTTCTACTTCAATGACTTGAACAATCCGCTGAACTTTCTATATGGCACAATGACATTCCTCGTGATTAACACAGTGGTGCACTATTACACGGTTGGTCACATGACAGCTCTCACGGCATTAAAGCAACTTCCAGCAGAAATTGAAGCAACGGCGGCTTCGGTCAATCTGCCACAGTACAAATTGTTCTTTAAGGTGACGGTACCGGTATGCTTACCCGCGATATTAGATATTGCGACCTACTTGTTTATTAATGCACTTACCACGACTTCTGCGGTAGTATTCTTATATTCAACGGACACTATTCCTGCGTCGGTCTCGGTACTTAATATGGATGATGCCGGTCAAACAGGGGCTGCCGCCGCGATGGCAGTGATGATTATGCTCGCAGCAGCAAGTGCGAAAGTTGTGCACTTAATTGTCAATAAACTGTTTGAGAAACGCACACAAGCGTGGCGTAAGCGATAATTCGCGGCTTGGCGAATCAGAATTAATATGAGTGGCCATGGAGTGGCTACCAAAAAGAACAATTAAAAGGAAAATTGGTGCAGTACGTAAAAATTAAAGATGTCATCGTTGAGCAGATTGAGTCGGGGATGCTTTCTCCAAGACAAAAGCTGCCAGCGGAGCGAAAACTGGCGGAGTCGTTCGATACGACTCGCGTTACTTTGCGCGAAGCTTTGTCTTCGTTGGAGGCGGAAGGGCGCATTTACCGCGAAGATCGCAGGGGTTGGTTTATTTCACCGGAGCCACTTCGTTACGACCCAACGCAAACACTCAACTTCACCAATATGGCACTGGCTCAAAACCGTCAGCCGAAGACGGAGTTGGTTGCTGCCAAAGGAATATTGGCGACGAAAGAGGCGACACGCTTGCTAAAGCTGGCACCATTCTCTGATGTATACCGAGTTGATCGAGTTCGTCATCTTGAAGATAGGCCGGTGGTGTATGTCACTAACTATATTCGCCCTGAGTTGTTCCCGAACCTGCTTGAACATGATCTCTCTAAATCACTAACAGATATTTACCGAGAGCATTTTGGTGTTGTATATCAAACGATTCGTTATCGAGTAAGTACAACCTCGTTGCTGGGCGAGACGGCTCAGGCACTTCGGGCGACATCTGGATCACCGGCGATGGTGGTTGAAAGGATCAACTACAACCAAGATGGTGAGCTAATTGACTGCGATATTGAATACTGGCGACACGATGCCATCAGTATTGAATCGGTCGCTCATCTTGAACGATAAATGACTAGATGATTGAACACATATAAGCTCGTCTGATAGGCATATCAAATACTATCTAGGTCTCTAAATTAGAGACCTTTTTTATCATCAAAATTGGGAAGAACATGGAACTGTCTGCCATTGTTTTAGTGATTATTTCAGCTCTGTTGCATGCTGGCTGGAATGTGCTTGGAAAATCAAATCAAAGCTCTGGTTCGGCCTTCTTCTTGGCGTCTAGCTTTTCTGCTGCCACCTTACTCACCCCTTACCTAGTTTGGTACATCAATACCGTCGGTTTCTCTAGTATCGGTCTACCGTTTTGGCAACTATTACTGCTGAGTGGAATCTGTCAGGTGGTTTATTTAGTGGGGTTAGGTATCGCTTACAAACAGGCGGATATTGGCGTGATATACCCAATGGCTCGCGCATTGCCTGTATTGATGGTGGGGTTAGGCACCTGGTTTTTAGGGTATTCATTAACTTACAACCAATGGTTTGGGTTTGCGCTGATCACTCTAGGTTGCCTAGTGGTACCGCTTAAGAGCTTTAAAGATCTAAGGCCACGAGCTTATTTAAATCTAGGTGTGCTTTGGGCGTTAATCGCAGCAATAGGTACCACTGGTTATTCGATCATTGATAAAGAAGCCTTGTTGTTGCTCGGTAATATCGACGCTAGCACTGTCACCAATAGAGATGCATCGGTCTTTTATTTGGGAATGCAGTTCTGGGCGATAGCTTTACCTCTCAGTATTTGGCTATTGGTTTCCAATCAAAGTATTGAGTTTGTAAACGCGTGGCGCATTCGAAAACAAGCAGCAACAGCCGGTGTGATGATGGCTGCCACTTATGGATTAGTACTGTTTGCAATGACCATGACTGAAAATGTCAGCGTGGTTGTCGCGTTGAGGCAGGTGAGCATCATCTTCGGTGTTGTGATGGGGATCTACTTTTTAAAGGAAAAGTGGCACGTGACTCGTGGTGTAGGTGTGCTTTTTATTATCTCCGGTTTAGTTATCTCATTGTTTTAAAATAACTATTATATAGTTACTCATTCTTGAAGTGTGACTTTTCGCACGCAATTCCCTTATTGATAGCAAACGTTTTACTGTTGTTAAAGATGTGATCTCTCTCATAGACAGTTCGGTAAAGTTACCGGTAACATCGCACTCAACGTTACCGGTAACATAAAATAACAAACCGGATTAAGTGAAACCCATAAGGATACCCCGAATGAAAGCTATGACTAAAACGCTGATTGCTGCTTCCCTAACAGGTCTATTCGCGACTTCTGCAATGGCTGCAGATTTCAAATTGAAAATTCAATCTTCAGATCCATCCGGTGATCTGAACTTCAAAGTTCAACAGAATTGGGCTGAGCGTGTAGAGACTATGTCTAACGGCCGTATCGACATTGACCTTCTACCTGTGGGTGCTGTGGTTAAGCACACAGAAACGCTAGGCGCGATCAAAATGGGTATCCTTGATGGCCAAGTCACAGCGACAGGTTACTTCTCTGGTAAAGATCCAGCATTTGGCCTTATCGGTAACATGGTTGGTGCTTGGTCTGATACAACACAACTTCTGCAATACATGAACTACGGCGGTGGTAACGAGCTTATGACTGAGCTTTACGCTCCATACGGCGTTAAGTTTGTTGGTGCTTCGACTACGGGGGTTGAGTCGTTCATCTCGAAAGTACCAGTAGACGGTGTTGATGACCTTAAAGGTCTAAAACTGCGTGCTCCTGAAGGTCTAGTACAGCAAGTATTCGCAGCTGCAGGCGCAACGCCAGTTAACTTACCGGGTTCTGAAGTATTTACTGGCCTAAGCAAGGGCGTTATTGATGCGGCTGACTACACCGTATTCTCTACGAACCAAAAAGCAGGTATGAACGACATCGCGACCCACCCAGTGCAACCGGGTTTCCACTCTCTTCCTCTGATCGACATCTCTATCTCTCAGAAGAAGTGGGACAAAATGCCTGAAGATCTGCAAATCATTCTGCAAACATCGGTTCGTGACTTCTCGTACGACATGACAACTCAGCTGAAAATGGCTGACCAAGCTGCAGTGAAAGAAGCGCAAGCAAATCCAGAAATTACGATTCACAACTGGTCAGACGAAGAGCGTAAGAAGTTCCGTGAAATCGCGAAAGGTCAATGGAAAGTATTTGCTGAGCGTTCTCCAAATGCACAGAAAGTCTATGACTCTGTAACTGGCTTCCTAGAGACCAACGGTCTACTTTAATTCACAACGATTATCCAGGCTAAATACCTATTTTAGCTTCTCTTTTGGAGGGCAATTGCCCTCCGTTTTTTTTGAGTAATACGTTATGACAGATAAAACGCCTCATGCGCCCCAAGAGCAAGAAGAGCAACCAAGAAACATTCTCGACCGCGCCATAATCAAGGTCAGCAATGTTCTAAGTGGTTTGTTCATCTTCACTGTATTGATCTCTTTTTACGAAGTGGTGATGCGTTATGCGTTCGATGCCCCAACTACTTGGGTGCACGAAACCGCTTCTTTTGTTGGTGGATCGCTATTTATCGTGGGTGGTATTTACGCCTTTGCCGCTAACAAACATGTTCGAGTCGTTCTCATTTATGATTCAGTTTCTTCTCAAACTCGAAAATACCTAAACCTAGTTCACCACTTAGTGGGTTTAGCGTTTGCAGGTATGTTGGCTTACGCCTCTTATTTCATGGTTCAAGAGTCTTGGTTTACACCCTGGGGTGACCTTCGTCTTGAAACATCAGGCTCGGTACTGAATGCTCCGTATCCAGCACTTCTTAAAGGCATCATCTTTGTTTGTCTTTGTATTCTTGTTGTCCAGTTTGTATTGCACCTAATCCAAGAGATTGTAGGGCTAGGGAAGAAAGACGATGTTTGATTTATCTTCTATTGGCATTGCATGGGGCAGTGTCCTCATGCTGGTTATGATGATCGGCTTGCTACTGACAGGTATGCAGCTGGCGTTCGTAACAGGTTTCGTTGCCATCTTTTTCACACTGTTTTGGTTTGGTCCAGATGCACTGCCTCTAATTGCTAGCCGTACTTACAGCTTTGCATCAGGTTATGTATTCCTCGCGGTTCCGATGTTTGTATTGATGGCTGCTCTGCTTGACCGTTCAGGCATTGCTCGCGACCTGTTTGACGCAATGAAGTCAGTAGGCCGAAGAGTTCGCGGTGGCGTTGCTGTACAAACTCTATTAGTGGCGGTACTGCTTGCTTCAATGTCTGGTGTTATCGGTGGTGAGACCGTGCTGCTGGGTATTCTTGCTCTGCCACAAATGCTGCGTCTTGGTTACGACCGCAAGCTAGCAATTGGTACAACTTGTGCGGGTGGCGCGCTAGGTACCATGCTTCCTCCCTCTATCGTACTTATCATCTACGGTATGACAGCGAGTGTGTCGATTGGTGACCTGTTTAAAGCATCGTTCCTACCAGCGTTCATACTAGCGGGTTGCTACATCGGTTATGTACTGATTCGTTGCAAGTTGAATCCATCTCTGGCTCCGATTCCAAGTGATGAAGAAATCGCGGAAGACATGGAAAATCAGCCAAGCTACTTCAAAGCGCTGTTCTTCCCGCTGCTTTCAGTCGCTACGGTTCTGGGTAGCATCTACACGGGCATCGCGTCAGTAACTGAGGCGTCTGCTCTGGGTGTTGTCGGTATCATGATTTCTGCAGCGATTCGTGGTGAGCTTAACTTCAATATGCTGAAAGAGAGTGCCATCGCAACTATGCGTACCTGTGGCATGATCATGTGGATCGGTATTGGTGCAAGCGCACTAGTCGGTATCTACAACCTAATGGGCGGTATCGACTTTGTTGAAGAAGTGATTCTAAGCCTAAGTGGCGGTAGCCCGCTCGCAACACTGCTTATCATGATGGTTATCCTACTGGTTCTTGGTATGTTCCTTGACTGGGTTGGCGTGGCTCTCCTAACGATGCCTATCTTCGTGCCAATTATCACAAGTCTTGGTTACGACCCAGTATGGTTCGGTGTGGTGTTCTGTCTAAACATGCAGGTGTCATTCCTATCACCTCCGTTTGGTCCAGCAGCCTTCTACCTGAAATCGGTGGCACCAAAAGACATCAGCTTAGGCGAGATCTTCAGTTCACTATTGCCATTCATCGGCTTACAGGTTCTGGTTTTAGGGATGGTGATTGCATTCCCTGAGCTCGCGATGTGGTGGAAATAATCCACATCTTTTAAAGACCTAAAGAACCCCCTAGATTATATAGACAGCCTCCAGTGTGAGTTGGAGGCTAAGGATAGTATTGTCCAATGCAAGCGAAAAAAATCTTAGTAATGGGCGTTTCAGGCTGCGGTAAAAGCTTGATTGGTAGCGAAATTGCTCACGCTCTAAATCTGCCTTTTCATGATGGTGATGATTACCACCCACAATCAAATGTGGACAAGATGGCAGAAGGTACACCTCTAAACGACGATGACCGCCAAGGTTGGTTGGAAACCTTAAACAGGGTTTACGTTGAGAATGAAGCGGCTGTGATTGCCTGTTCAGCACTAAAACCATCGTACCGTGACATTCTAAGGAACAATAACCGAGAGTTAGTGATTGTCTACTTACAAGGTTCGTTTGACACGATTTGGAATCGTCATAAATCCCGTGAAAATCACTACTTCAATGGTGAAGCAATGTTAAAAAGCCAGTTTGAAGCATTGGTTGAACCACAACAAGATGAAGCGTTGTTTATCGATATTGCACAAGATGTGGAAGGTGTTGTTGCTGATGCGCTACACGCGATTAAACAGTTTGAGGAGAAGAAGTCATGAGCACTTCAGTTTGCTCTCAACTAAATAGTTCTCAATCAAGCGTATCTCAGTCCAATATTGCGATGATTGGCCTAGGTGTTATGGGCAAAAGCCTCGCTTTGAATCTACTCGATCAAGGCTTCAACGTGACAGGCTTTGATATCAGTGAAGCACATCGTGATCGTACGGAATCGGAAGCAATAGCACTAGCGCAACAAGTTGATAAAGGGATCTTTTTCAAAGCCACTGACCTCAAACAAGTTCTCGACTCACTGGTTAAGCCGCGCGTGATAGCCTTGTCTGTCCCTGCGGGCAGTATTGTTGAATCTGTAATTGATGATCTGTTGGCGGTGGGTCTTGAGCAAGACGATATTGTTATCGATACCGGTAATAGCCTTTGGACCGATACAGAAGAGCGTGAGCTGAAATATCGAGGAAAACTACGCTTCTTCTCAACGGCGGTGTCTGGCGGCGAAGTAGGGGCTCGCACAGGCCCTGCATTGATGGCTAGCGGTGACAAAGAGGCTTGGGATTACGTTCAACCAATGTGGGAAGCTATTTCAGCTAAGGTTGACGAAAATGGCTTGCCCGTTGGTCAATTTGACAAGGGTGAACCCTGCGCGGCATACTTAGGCCCGGCCGGTGCTGGTCACTATGTGAAAATGGTGCATAACGGCATTGAATATGCGGACATGCAGCTCATTTGTGAGGTTTACCATTTTATGTCTGACGTTTTGGCTATGTCAGCACAAGAGATTGGTGAAGTTTTCGCTAAGTGGAGCCAAGGTGTACTGAACAGCTATCTGATGGAGATCAGCGCTGATATCTTGCAGACGTTAGATCCAACGACACAGAAACCGTTTGTGGAAGTGGTGCTTGATAAAGCTGGGCAAAAAGGTACAGGCCTTTGGACGGCAGTGAACAGCCTTCAAGAGGGCGCACCAGCTCCAACCATTGCTCAAGCGGTATTCGCTCGCGCTCAAAGCAGCCAAAAAGCAGTGCGAATTCAAGGAGCGAAGGTGTTACGAACGCACGTTCAGCCAAACTGCGGTAAGGCCAAACAAGAGACCATTAACGAGCTACACGACGCACTGTATTGCGCGAAGTTGTCGGTGTACGCTCAAGGCTTTGATTTGTTGAAAGCCACCTCAATCAAAGAGGGCTGGGATCTCGATTTTGCTCATATTGTAAAGATCTGGCGTGCAGGTTGTATTATTCGAGCTGTTTTCTTGCAGGACATCACCAAGGCATACCAAGGTGATGCCGAGCTGAGTAACTTGTTATTTGCGAATCGTTTTGTTGAAGAGGTTCATGAACGCTCTTTTGGGTGGCGAGCAGTCGTCGCAAACTCAGCGTTAACGGGTGTTCCAATGCCGGCCATCAGTTCCGCTTTGGGTTACTTCGATTCACTTCGCTGTGAAGTATTACCTGCTAATTTACTGCAAGCACAACGCGACTATTTTGGTTCTCATACTTACTCGCGCACCGATAGAGATGAGCAACAGAAGTTTCATATAACGTGGAGTGAAACACCACGCACAGAGATTGAAGCTTAGTGCTTACCTTTTAAACGTCCTCATTATGGGGACGTTTTTGTTTGTGGTATTACATCAACATTTCGCGAGATAAGGCTTCAAATCCTAATTCAGTTGGATACACTGTTACCAGTAACATAATCAATAACAATAATAACTAACTTACTATGTCAAATAAGAAAAAACGTCCTACTTTACAAGATGTTGCCAATTTAGTTGGCGTCACCAAAATGACCGTAAGTCGCTGTTTACGAGACCCTTCACAAGTTTCTGAAGCGCTACGAGACAAAATCAATTCCGCGGTTGAAGAGCTGGGTTACATCCCAAACCGCGCCCCAGATATCCTTTCAAACGCAAAAAGTAATGCCATTGGCGTGCTGGTTCCGTCGTTAACAAACCAAGTTTTTGCAGAAGTGATTCGTGGGATAGAGCAGGTCACTGCGCCTGCAGGTTATCAAACCATGATTGCTCACTATGGTTATAGCGAAGAGCTTGAAGAGCAGAGTATTGCATCACTGCTGTCTTACAACGTAGACGCAATCATCCTCTCAGAAAACGTTCATACCGAGCGAGCTCGTAAGATGCTTCAAACTGCGTCGATTCCTGTTATCGAGATCATGGACTCGGTTTCGCCACGTATCGAGCAAGCGGTCGGTTTTGATAACTTCGATGCCGCGCGAGAAATGACCAAAGTGATGATCACTCGAGGCCGTCAAAATATTGCGTACCTTGCAGCTCGAATGGATGAGCGCACACGATTAAAGATGGCGGGCTATGAACACGCAATGGAAGAGCACGCACTTACGCCATTGACGATTCAAACTGAAGATGCCTCATCGTTTACGCTAGGTGCAAAGCTGCTTGGTGAATTGCTAAACACCCACCCTGAGGCTAACGGTATCTTCTGTACTAACGATGACTTGGCAATCGGTGCCTTCTATGAGTGCGTGCGACGCGGCATCCAGGTACCTGAACAGATGGCGATAGCGGGTTTCCATGGTCACGATATCACGATGACTATGACCCCACGTTTAGCAACAGTGATTACCCCAAGGGAGCAGATAGGTAAGGCCGCTGCTGAGCAAATCGTTTCGCGCTTGCAAGGCAGAACAGATTGGACGGCGAAACTGGATTTGGGTTACGCGATTGAGCTTGGCGAAAGTATCTAGTCATTTGCCCTAATCAAACTAAAACGCCCTTACTGTCTTCAGTTAAGGGCGTTTCATTTATTCGTCAGGTTAGCCGTTGGGGGTTGGCTTAAGCGTCTGCTTGCGCTTTAGCATCTTCCATTTTTAGAACCTTGTGACCATCTTCGCTAACGCCACGTTTCCAATAGCTGCTGATGTAGATATTCTCTTTAGCCACTTCCTTCTCGTTACGGAAGTATTGGCGCAGTGCTCGCATGTTCTCGAATTCACATGCTGTCCATACTGCAGCAGTGCCTTCAAGCCAAGTGAGTTCTTGAACTTTATCGGACAGTGATGGCGTTTGATCCGACTCTACCAACCAGATGATCTCAAGATGATTTGGTGCGTCCAATGGCTGTTTATCTTGCTCTGAGGTGATTTGAATAACAGCGTAACCTTTTGCATCACGCGGTAGGCTTTTTACTTTTGCCGAAAGAGCAGGCAGAGAAGTCATATCCGCAGCTAAGAAGAACCAATCAGCGTCTTTGTTTAATCCTTGAATGAGTCCTGGGCCACCAATGGTAATGGTTTCACCTTCCTGTACATTCATCGCCCAGCGAGCAGCAAAACCACACTGTAAATCCACGGTGTTGTGACGAACAAAGTCGACGTCAATTGAAGGCACCTCTGGGTTGAACTCACGAATCGTGTAGGTACGCATGGTTGGACGTTGCCCTTCATCGAGAGTTGTTAAGTCTGTGCCACCTATCTCGTTAAACAATAGCTTAATGTAACCACCTTCACAGTCATTCGGGAAGCGACTTAGGCCATCACCGCTTAAGGTGATGCGCTGCATATTTGGAGTGATGGTTTGGGTACTTGTAACAGTAACTTGGATAGGACTTGGCTTACTCATAGTGGACTCTCTTTCTTTATAAGCTAACTATCATAGTAGCCTTCATTAAATGACTCAATAGAAATGGTTATCATTTACATGGATTTACGTCATGCAATTTTGGCATAAATTTTTTGAGAACAAAGAGGCGTGAATAATGGGGGAGATAAAAAAACGCCCTAATCAGGTATTAGGGCGTTAGTGGCGTAATTACATACTGTAATTACTGTGCAGGTTGGTGACTGGAGTTAGCTTTTCGCTTCTTCTAGCTCAACCGCTTGCTCTGCATTTTTTGCTGCATCTAGCATCTTACGAATCACGAACGATGCCGCCATAGCGATAACAACCATCACTACTGCCAACACTGTTAGAAGCTGGAAGTAGTCGCCGTAAACCGTTTGAACGATCTCTTGAGTGATCTCTTGACCTTTCTCTAACGCGATTGACGTAGAGAATACGGCACCCACGATACCCGACAGAGCGATAGCAACAGAGAATAGACTTACAGAGAAGTTCTCAATGTGCTTAGGCGCTACAGATAGGATGAAGGCAACAACCATTGAGCCTACGATAACTTCAGCAATTGCTTGGAAGAAGTGAATCGCTAGGAAGATCTCTGGACGGATAATCACGTCTTCGCCAACCGTTGTTACAGCAAACGTTAGGATACCAAATGCAATTGCAGTCAGCACGAACGCCAATGCTACTTTGGTTGCTGTAGATAGGTGAACATCGCGTTTCTCTAGCATGCCGAAGAAGCCAGCAACGATAGGGCCACCAACCATACACCATAGCGGGTTCATCGCCATTGCCGCTTCAGGTTCTAGCGGAATGAAGCCAAATAGAGAACCTTTCAGCGTGTTGATCGCTACCATGTTCATCGAGGTCATCATCTGACCGTAGTAAACGAAGAAACATGTAGTTAGGAAAGTGATGATTAAGATAGTACCCATCTTCAGAGACTCAGCTTTGCTCGCTTTGAACATCAGAGACACGAAGTAAAGGATAGCTGCACCACCAATGGCGTAAACGATGTTTTGGCCGACATCCATGTTAGAGAACATGAAGAATACAAGACCGATCATCGCGACTGAAAGTGCACCAAACATTGCCCAGTTTTTTGCCGGAACTGCTTTTTGGTCTAACTCTGCACCGACTTCAACAAGGCCTTTACGGCTCATAATAAGCATACCTAGCGCCGCTGCTGCCATGATGCCTGAGATAGCGAAACCACCGTGGAAGCCAATAACCAGCACAATCATTGGGAATAGGTATTGACCTAAGAAAGCACCCACATTGTTGATTGAGTAGTTGATTGGGTAGCCTTTCTCAAAGTCTTCTTGAGAATTGAAAGTGCGCTTGTATAGGCTCGGGTAAGAAGGAGACATCAAACCACGACCGTAACTTGCTAGTGCGATACCACACATAGAAAGTGGAACGTTGGTTGCCGATGCGCCTAGAACTAAAAGAGCGTAACCAGACGCGAATGCTAAGAAACTGATAGTAAGAGAGCGGTAAGCACCAAGGAATTTATCGGCAATGAAGCCACCAGCGATAGCAAAGAGAGGACCAATCGCGGAAAAGGCACCCACGATCATCATGGTATCTGCTTCGTTGTAGTTTAGGTCTTCAAGGAAGAAACGGGTTAAGCTAACGAGTACGCCATAGAATGATAATCCAAACATCATTTGGCAGAACATCATTGATTTATTTAATCTATTCCACATTATTTTCTTCTCACATTTATATTAAGATATAGTGTAATCACCTAATTATAATATCATTACTAGCAAGACATAAACTGAAACATTTGTCTCATTAGAGTTTTAACTCGCCGTATCTTTTCTTATGTTGGCATTGATATTTTTCATGAATGAAAATTGCAAGATAAGATTGCGCAGGGCGATGTCTCATTAGTTGTGAGCGGTTTTAATCTAAGTCCTCAGTTAATAAAGGGAATTTGTTTAAGGATTAATCGCATGAAATTCACAAACAATGACGGTGATTTATAAAAGGCGTTTCCAAGCGAACAAAAAGCCAGCGCTAAGGCTGGCTTTGTTTTAAATTTGGAAACTTAGTTTACCGTTGTGAGGAGTAGCTTCAATTCAAGTTAATGAGGCTGACCATCAAAGTTATTTATTCACACGGTGGGGCCATATGAATCACCGCTAGGCCGCCCAAAGACGTTTCGCGATACTTTTTGTTCATGTCTTTACCTGTTTGGTACATGGTTTCAATCACCTTGTCCAAAGAGATCAAACACTTGCTGGTGCGCTTCAATGCCATTCGAGAGGCGTTGATGGCCTTCATCGCCCCCATTGCATTACGTTCAATACAAGGCACTTGAACCAGGCCGCCAATTGGGTCACAGGTCATGCCTAGTGAGTGCTCCATAGCGATTTCAGCGGCGATACAGATTTGCTCATTACTGCCACCACGCAGCGCAGTAAGACCAGCTGCCGCCATTGAGGAAGATACACCGACTTCGCCTTGGCAGCCTACTTCAGCACCTGAAATGGAAGCGTTGGTTTTATACAAGATGCCAATCGCGCCTGATACAGCAAGGAAGTCCTTAAGCTGTTTAGTATCAAGCTCTTTGATAAAACGGTGGTAGTACATTAGTACGGCTGGGATTACGCCTGCTGCGCCGTTTGTTGGCGAGGTCACCACTTGGCCGCCAGCTGCATTCTCTTCACTTACCGCGAAAGCAAACAGGTTAATCCAATCCATGATTTCCATCGGATCGTTTTCAATGGCTGCGTTGGCTTCTAGCTTTTTCAGTAGAGCAGGAGCGCGTCGGGTCACTTCTAGACCACCGTCAAGAATTCCTTCGGTCTCGAAGCCACGTTGCATACAGAGTGACATCACTTTCCAGATCTGTTCAGTACGCTGATTGATCGCTTCCATATCTTGGAATGAGGTTTCATTACGCAGAACCAAGCCACCTAAACTGAGGCCATTTTTGTCTGCAAGCGCGAGCAATTCATCGGCAGAGCTAAAAGGAAATTCAACATGGGTTTCTTGCTCTTGTTTACCATTTTGGAGCTCATCTTCGGTCGCGATGAAGCCGCCACCTATCGAGTAATAGGTTTCCATATCAAGCAGTACGCCCTCTGCATTGAATGCAGAGATAGTCATGCCATTTTCATGCAGGGGTAGGTTGGTGCTATGGAATAGCATGTCGGTCTCAACGTCGAAATGAACGTTATGATGACCGCTAACGGCAAGGCTCTTATCTTCAATGGCTTTTTGCATCGCTTGATTGGCACTGCTGATTTTAATGGTGTCCGGTTTATTACCGAGTAAACCCAAAATCGTAGCACGGTCAGTGTGGTGTCCTTTACCCGTTAGAGAAAGAGACCCATAAAGGTCAATTTGTACTCTCGCCACTTCTTCCAATTTAGGGGCGATTTTTTGAGTAAACTGAAACCCTGCGATCATTGGTCCATTGGTATGTGAGCTTGATGGTCCAACGCCAATCTTATAGATATCAAAAATAGACAGCATAATAACTTCCTGTGAAGGGTTCGCTTAGTGCGAACTCTGGTGTAACTGTTTTTACATACCTCGCTTCTTATGAGCATAGTGTATGAATGATATTGTTATGTTTTTATACTCATGGGCATTTACTACCTATAAAGTTGTCATCAATAGTGAGCGTTATTGCGAGCAACTCATGAGAATTTAAAAATACTTTTGTTAACAAGTATTGTATACATAATTCACTCTATCTAATTGCGAAAACGAGACTTGTACATTAAATGAGCATTAAAAACCTGCTGGTTGTGCTGGGTAAGCGGCTAAATAAGAATGAATTGACTACAGAAGGAAGGGGCAGAGTTGAAGCTGCCATTGATTATCTGGTTGGCCGTTCATTCGACAAAATAGCAGTTGCATTTTGTGGTGGTGTCACACCGGGACAAACTTTGTCCGAAGCAGAGGTGATGTATGAGTATTTCTTGCAGCTTGAGAGTCAACTTGAATCTCCTTTAGACCTTCAAGCGAGACTATTAGAGAAACAATCAACCAATACCATAGAGAATATTCAGAATCTGGCGTCGGAACTCATCGACAGCGGTCTGTTTGAACACGGCCGGCCGTTGAATGTCACATTTGTATCGAATGACTATCACCTACAGCGTATTTTTGAGATTCAATCGTTAATGGACGCGCAGGGGTTACTTAGAGTACTTGAAGAGCGTTGTCAGCAATTGGGAGTGTCTCTGAATATTGAACGAGATATTGAGCAGCATGTTGTGGTGCCATACCCACATATGACAGTGCAAGGAGAGCTCTTTCTATTGATTGATAGCTTAACGACATATCGTGTTTATCTTGAAGGCACGGTGGCTGGACGCTTTGTAGGGCAAGAAGTGCAGACTAGAAAGGTACCTGCTGAATTAGCGATAAAGGCAATCAATAAAGCGAAAAAACTGTCGGTGGAGGCTCAATTGAGTTTGTTAGATTCGCTACTGCCTCTGTTACAAACCTGTATTGAAGAAACTCCCGTGGATGCAGACAAAGAAAAAGTCAGGGAGTATCTCGCATTGCTGGACACTAACCTGACTTTGCTCAATCGCTATCTAGATCCGGAACAAGAACTGGATACACGCTGGTGGCGCTGAGCGATTAAGATGATTGCTTTGCTTTTTTTCTAAAGCCGTTGACGGTTTTAACGCTAGCAAAGCCAATCAAACAGTAAGCGAGCAGTTCAGTCCCTTCCTCGGCGATGATTTTGACTTCACGGATGTAGTTGTCACCCATGATGTTATGCCAGAAACTTCCCATTCCAAACAGACGAGAGAAAACAAGTAATAGCATCACACCGGTAATCAGAAGATTCATGTGCGGTGAAGCCAAAATATAAGCGATTTGATCTAAGGTTTGTTTACCGTTTTTAATCGCATAAAAAATAGCACTACCAGCCACTAAGATAGCAGGGTAGACCCATGCTCCGTGGGCAATAATATCAAACCAGAAATCCAGTTCGCGTATCAACATCACAGCGAAAAAAGCACTCATTAACATGGCTGCGTGCTTCACTTGGCTGTTATGTTTCGCCATATACATAAATGACAGTGAAGATACCAACAGTAGCAACTGCTCTAGGGCCTCGGTGACAGAGAGCTCACTCAACTCTCCACCGATCAAGACGTAATCGATGCGCAGTGCTAGGTTGACTATGATACCGATGGCAAGAACGATAAGCGCAGTTTGGCAGCGCTTGAAGATGACTTGAGACGTCGATTGAGAGATATTGAATTCAGGGATCTCTAAAGACATCGAGCTTTGGTCGCTGTTTTTCGCTTGGCTTTTCATAATGAACAATCTGTAAATAAGTGTAACACAGCGCACATTTTATAGGTCGAAGATGGCCTAATGTCAGAGGAATGTCAGGAATAAAACACTGTTCATTTGCGGCGCGTACTGTAAAAAGAGAAGCTTAGCGACGACAAAAGTAACAACGGGCTAAAAAATAGTAATTATTTATCAAGAGGATAAGGTGAAGTGTTCAAGTGGCGCTTCGGCCACTTGAGATAGAGGCGTTAGTTTTCTGCTTTTTGCTCTTGGTTTTGGCGGTAATACTCCCATTGCTCAACGCGATCACCATTTTCGAAGACACAATAAGTGGTGCGCTGTTCATTTTCTGTCACTGTCTCTAACTCAGCACCCTGTTGAACACAGTAAACGGCAGCCGGGTTTGCCATTGAAACACGTTCAGACTCACTGTATTGGTCGTACTCGTTCGCACAACCCCCTAAAACCAAAGTGAACATTGCCATCAAGCCAATTGTTTTCATGCTATCTCCTTAGCAAGGTTAGGAAGCTCTTCTAAAGAGTATATTTTAGAATCAGGAAAAATCCGTGATAATTTAAGCAACAGGTTGAATTAGTGTAATAATCCCTCAGATTTAGGCGGATTTTGAGTGTTGGATCAAGCTTACTTATATTGCTTGCATATGGGGTAAGTGAATGTCTTGATTATAGATATTCTGTGCGGTTATCTTAGCTTGAAATGTTTGATGACAAAGGAATGAAGATGTCAGACCAAAAATACCGACTCGTTACGCGCAGTGATTTCGATGGCCTTGTGTGTGCTGTATTGTTAAAACAACAAGACCTCATTGATGACATTAAGTTTGTTCACCCAAAAGATATGCAAGATGGCATCATTGAGATAACGGAGAATGACATTGTAACCAACTTGCCTTACGTCCCTTCATCATACCTGACGTTCGATCATCACCTGTCTGAAACTATTCGAAACACGGGTGAGCGCACTAACCATATTATCGATCCAGATGCGCCTTCTGCTGCGCGTGTGGTTTGGGACCATTATGGCGGCCTTGCAACATTCCCTGCAGAGTGGCAGGAGATGATGGAAGCGGTTGATAAAGGGGATTCAGCACAGTTCAACAAAGATGAAGTACTGGATGCACAGGGTTGGAACTTGCTTAACTTCCTGATGGACGCCCGTACTGGTCTTGGTCGTTTCCGTGAATTTAGAATTTCTAACTATGCTCTAATGATGGACTTAATTGACTATTGTAAAAATCATACAATCGATCAAATCCTCGAGCTGCCTGATGTAAAAGAACGTATCGATCTTTATCGTGAACATGAGCAGAAGTTTAAGGAGCAGGTTACACGCTGTGCACAGGTCCATCAGAATTTAGTTTTCCTTGACCTTACAGATGAAGAGACTATCTATGCGGGCAACCGCTTTATGATCTATGCACTGTTTCCAGAGTGCAATATCTCGATTCATAAGATGTGGGGTTTCCAGAAACAAAACATCGTATTTGCGACTGGTAAATCTATCTTTGATCGCAGCTCTAAAACGAACGTTGGTGAATTGATGTTGCAATATGGTGGCGGAGGTCACATCGCGGCCGGTACTTGCCAAATAGCGGTTGATGAAGCTGCGCAGGTTCAACAAGCACTTATCGAAGTAATTACAGCAGACGGTTAAGCTGAACTATCCGATAACCTGAATTTTATACTTAGTATCAAAGCCTTATAGGCATCTTTACATGAAGATGCGTGTAAGGCTTTTTGTGTATTGAGCTTTTGATGGATTGGATATCAGTTTAGATTCAAACCATCGGACACGAGGCGGAATTCAATCCATACATGATTGTGATATGATGCCGCCAAATTTTGTAGAGCTATAACGATAATGAGACACCTAAAAACAAGTATCCACCCAGATATAGAACACCTAGATAACCAAACTGTATACAAGCGCAATGCAGCTCGTGCGATTGTGCTGGATGGTGAGAATATTCTGATGCTATATACAGAGCGATACCATGATTACACCATTCCTGGTGGTGGTTTAGACGAGGGTGAAGACGTTATTGCAGGTATGGTTCGTGAACTGCAAGAAGAGACTGGGGCCCAGAATATTCATGGTATTAAGCCATTTGGCATTTTTGAAGAGTTCCGCCCTTGGTATAAAGATGACGCCGATATTATGCACATGATCTCCTACTGTTACACTTGTAAGATCGATACCGAATTAGGTGACACCGCGTATGAAGATTATGAAGTGAAGAACGGTATGAAACCGGTCTGGATTAACATTCATGAGGCCATTGCTCATAACGAGAAGACCATGGCTGAGAGTCCTAAAAAGGGCATGAGCATTGAGCGAGAGACCTTCCTACTGCATTTGATTGCCAAAGAGATGCTGTAATTTACAAGCGCACATGGGGTAGTTAGGTTCAGTACTACCCCACATATCATGTTTCACAATTCTTCTTACGGTCTCCAGCCTCGTTTCGTCGACTTGCCTTTTTTCTCCTGAGCCCCTTCAAATTTTTGTTTCATTATTCGTCATGTCGCATATTTGTAATGTTTAGCGATATTTGCTCGATTTTATAATGTTAAATGATATATGTTCTCAATATTGCCTTTTTTGTCAATGAATTAAGTGGGAATCATCCGGTAACTATGGATGTTTTTCATGAAGAAAATTTGGTTTGTACCGTCAAACTTATGCGTTGCAGTATATTGAGAGAGAACATAATGAAGAAAGTTGTTATTGCGTTGATGTTGTTATTGCCTTTGCATTTATCAGCAGCCGAGTCCTCTAAGCAAGAAAAAGTGGATGCGTTAGTAGAAGTGATGAATCTGGATGAAATGGTAGATGCTATGCATATCCAGATTCAGAATATGATGAACAATTTGCACCAGAACCTAGAGATTACGGAGTCCGAGCGCCCTTTGTTCGATGAGTATTACCAAAAAGTTGGTGTAGTGATGCAAGAACAATTAAGTTGGAAGCAGTTTGAGCCAATGATGCTCAACATCTACAACAAGCATTTTACGGAAGAAGAAATCACAGCAATGTTAGAGTTTTATCGTTCAGAAACGGGTCAAAGTATCCTGAGTAAAATGCCTGTTGTGATGCAAGAGTCGATGGTCACAAGCCAGGCAATGGCCCAAAGGTTAATGCCTGAGGTTCAAGCGCTCACCGAAGAGTTTGACAGAAAACTGAAAGAGCACCGCAAGCATGAAAGTCAGAAGCAATAACAATTCCAGCGTTGATTTGATCGCCGAGAGAGCAAAACCTTTTGGTGGGCACCGCAACTAGGTCAGAAATAGCTAGGAGGTAATATGGATTTGGTTCTCTATAGTGCCGTTGGCTCGAACAGCTCCGAACGAGTGGAGTGGGCACTGAATTACAAAGGAATTTCATACAATCGGGTAGAAGTGACCTCTCAAGAGCTGCAAACAAGCTATTTGGCGATCAATCCATTCGGATATGTACCTTCTCTGTCTGTCGATGGGGTGGTACTTTCCGAATCTATGGCTATTGTAGAGTACGTCGAAGAGGTATTTACCGGCTTCTTGTTGTTGGGAAACGAACCGCAGATTAGAGCTGATGTACGTAGGGTATGTGAATTCGTTAACTCGACTATACACTCCCCACAAAATCGGACTGTGTTAGGTTTCTTAAGGCCTGACCTTGAAGAAGCGCCGAAACGAGCAATGCGGGGAGAGTGGATCACTCGAAGTCTTGATAAGCTGAGACCGTCGATCTGCCTAGACTCAAGTTTTGCGATTGGCCATCAATTCACTCTGGCGGATATTTTCATCGCTTCTATCTATAAAAAAGCGTTGCAACACGGCTCTGCGCCTATCCCTTTTTATGACTCTCATTTGAATAATTTAAGAAGTATTGAACGCATTGCGGATGCGGAGCCATAGTTAAGAGCAATTATCGATATAATAAACGACCTTCATACACTGAGTCTGTAGGTCGTTTTTGTTTGAAAGTAGAGGGTTATTTTCCGTTCAACTTCAACGCTGAGAAAGTCACGCTGTTGTAGTCGCCATTCTTCTTGTCGGTTGCGAAGTCACCCGTACCTGCACAGCCAGGCCCCCAAATAGGGTGGGAGTCGTTGACGCTACATTGACCATAAGCACCGGCTTTGAAATAGAAATCATCTTCTGCGTAACCCGTTGGGAAGTCTTTCTCATCAATACCTTTGCTTAGGTCGATTTCATACTTCACGGTGTCATGACGTGCGGTTTCAAACGTTAGATACATCATGGTTTCTTTTACTTCGACACGGTAGCTAAACTCTTCACCCAGCTTGATGCCTGCCTTACCCGGCTCTTGTTGGTTTTCCCAAGTATTGCCCCAAACAGGGTACGCAACATCAGCACGGTTAGGATCTTTCTTCGCTAAGTTACGCTCATAGTTCCAGAATACCGAACCGTACTCATGTCCTGGAAACTTCTTGTAGAAGATTTTAAGCGGTTCGTTACCGTGACCGTAGCCTGTTTTCGCTTTAATGAGTTCATTGTGTTTCTTCGCGTGGATCTGACCCACTACCACTGAGTGTGCAGGGTATTTCTCAGGATGTTTAGCATTTACCGATACGTGGTCGACCTTTAGTGTCGCTTCTAGCGTACCACCGACAGCGCTGTATTTTTCTGCTTCTGGGTGACTAGAAAGCGACCATTGATTGAGTTTGCCATCGGTAAGAATGTTGTCGAAGTTGGCACCGCGTGGCATTTGGCGCAGTTCAGAGCGTGCATTCTTGGAGTTTTTGGTGGTGATTGCTTTGTTATGCACTTCAAAGACTAGGTGACCATCTTCGTTGAGGAAGAAGAAGTCTTCATGCGAGTAGCTCATCATTGCAACGCCTTCGATCTCATCGATACGCCCATCTTCATTGATGTCAGAAGGAATCGTGATCTTCCAATTCCGCATATCAAACTTATCCGCAGGCACTGGATGTGAGACGCCATTGTTGATGACGTCCGCCATGCTCGCTAAAGGTACAGACAATAAAATAGAGGCAGCAATCAGGGTTCTTTTGTTCATTATTGGTTACTCTCATTATGTAATATTGTCATACATAATAGTTGCCACTGAAACAAGAAAAAGGGCTGATCGCACTATGTGTAAATAAGATCACATTTTTCAGCCGTTTTTAATTGGTCACTGTGAGGGCTGTCTTAATACATTTGCTAACAACTTACTATGCTCACAAGCACTCCTTGATGAATTCATCAATAAACAAGCTCAATGAGTTGTAAAGCAACATTGGGTTTTATATGAATTCGATGTTTGCTGACCTGTGTTTAACTTCATTGACGATTAGGTAGCGACAAAAATCAGGCCTTGGATCATCTTAAGCCGTTTTGGGATTTTAATTATAGTTGACCTTGTCAACTAGTTGCTTTTGAGTTACCTTTGTATTGTAAACGTTGACCCTCATCGACACTGGTTGATAACGCTCCCCAAAAGGCTCAAAGAAAGACCTATATGACTAAGTCTCAGTTTTTCGCGCATTATCTGCGCTTGAATCGTAAGTCTTACCTGCTTGCGATTGTTTTCATATTTCTCGTTAACTGGCTGCAGGTTGAAATCCCTCGCTACATCCAGTTGGCGATTGATCTTATCGATGACGCGTCGGTGGCGGGTCATGATCAGCTGAAAACGTATATTGCGATCATCGTGGTGATGTCGGTGTCGATGATCGTTGTGCGGATCTGGTCGCGTATCTATGCGCTGAATCCGGGGCGTATAACCGAAGCCTCTCTCAAAAATACGCTGCTGGAAAAGCTCAACCGATTACCAAACAGCTTCCACTCTCAGTTTGCATCAGGACGTTTGATTTCAATCATTAACAATGACTTGCAAGGCGTACGTTTGTTGTTTGGTGTTGGATTTTTGCAGTTTTTCAACGCGTTGTTAGCGCTCTCTTTAACGCCGTTGTGGATGTGGCGAATTTCGCCCGAACTCACCATGTACTCGGTGATTCCAATTATCATTGCATTCGTCATCTTCCGTGTTGGCTTTGTGCGAATGAAGTCGCTGCATATGGAGCATATGAAGCGATTACAGAACTTGTCTGCGCAACTGATGAGTTACCTATCGGGTATCGATTTGATAAAGAGCCAACAAATGTCACCGTGGGTTAGATCAGAGACTGAGAAGCTGAATCAGATGTTGTTGCAGTGCAGAATCAAGATCACACGCATCCAAGTGTTCTTTATGCCCGTTCTAGACTATGCCAATGACCTAATGAAGATCCTGATTCTTGGTTTGGGTGGCTACATGTTGGTTAATCAAGAGCTTACTCTGGGCGAAATTACGGCTTTCCTAACATATTCGGTACTGTTGGCTATGCCACTGATGCAGCTCGGCCGTATCGCGACTATCTATCAGCGTGGCATTGTCGGAATAACCAGTGCACAAACCATTTTAAATGCGAAGGTGTCAGAGCTAGATGAGACGACGTTAACGACCGATGAAGTTGAAGAGTTGAAAGGCCAAACTTTGTCGGTAAGAAACCTCAGCTATCAGTATCAAGGTGAAGAGCGCTTGGTGTTGGATGACATCAGTTTTGATATTCCGTCGGGTAAAAAAGTAGGGGTGCTCGGCAGTATTGGCTCTGGCAAAACGACACTGGTTAACTGCTTGAATCATCATTTAGACGTGGCGGCAGAAAGTGTATTTCTGGGTGATAAAGATATCACTGAGTTTTCGCGTAACGACTTGCGCCGCTATGTTAAGACCGTGACTCAAGATCCATACCTGTTTTCCGCAACGGTGGAAGAGAACATTCGATTTGGTAGCACTAAAGCTGATATTGCTAAAGAGCAAGTCGACGAAGTGCTTAACCTTAGTCAGCTCGCTAGCGATGTGGCACGTCTCGAACTGGGAGACCAAACCTTGGTGGGAGAGAAAGGCATCATGCTATCTGGTGGGCAAAAGCAACGTTTGAGTATTGCACGAGCACTATTAGAGCCTGCGGATCTGATCATCATGGATAACGTCCTCTCAGCTGTCGATTATGAAACCGAAAGAAAGATTCTAGAAGGGTTATTTAAACGCTTGAAAAACCAGTCGGTGTTGGTGGTGTCACATCGTGTCAATGCACTAGAGTATATGGACGAGATCATCGTCTTAAACCAAGGAAAAGTGATTGCTAAAGGCGATCACAAGACTCTGCTTAAAACTTGCCCTTACTACTACGAGACGTGGCAATTACAGCAAAATGAAGCGGAGGCAGCAGCATGTTAAAAGGCGTTGATATTCAATATCTCAAACACTTCCTTCAATTTGCTAAGAAGTACAAACGCACCGCATTTATTGGTATTGTGATGCTACCGCTCACCATTCTGACAAGTTTGTTGTTTCCGTGGTTGATCATTCAAGTCATCGATGTTCAATTGAGTCATGGCAATATCGATGGCTTGTTGGAGTATGTGTTTTATCTGGTTGTGGCTTTAATTGTGAGCTACGTGGTTGATACGACTTACGCTTATAACCTCAGAAAGACAGGACAGCTGACTATCACAGATATGCGCTCGGTTTTGTTTGCTCGTGTACTGAAACTGCCACGTAGCTACTTTGATAACACGCCGATTGGTATCACGTTGTCACGTCTAACCAGCGATCTTGAAACGATTGGCGAGACTTTTATTCAGTCTGTGGTTGGTTTGGTAAAAGACACACTTAATACGCTCGCTCTGATTGGGATGATGTTTTACATCGACTGGAAGCTCACCCTGATCGTATTAGTGGTGATGCCACCGGTGACCTATTTGACTGTGTTGGTCCGAAATAAGCTGCGTCAGATGCACCTGATTACACGCTCGTCATTGGCGCGCGGAATTGGTTTTTTACAAGAAGCCTTGCTGGGCATGAAAACCGTTCAGCTTTATCGTGCCGAAGATGCAGTAGAGAAAAGATTCAAGGGTTATACCGATGAGTTTTTAAAAGCACAGAAGAAGATCAATAAGTACGATGCGATTCTTTTTTCGGTGATCTCCGGTGTCACCTCGATAACCATCGCATTAATGATTTGGTTCGGCTCAGAACAAGTGTTACAAGGCAGCTTAACCTTGGGTGTATTGATTGCGTTCATCAATACCTTAGAGAAAGTCTTTGTTCCGATCCGTGATTTTACCTCGCAGATAGCCTCTATTCAGAGCTCGTTTGCGGCCTTTGACCATATTGAAGAGCTATTTATAGAGCCGACGGAGGAGCAGGGGCGAAAGCTGTTGCCGTCACATCAGGTAGAAGAGCAGTTACGTGACTTTGTGAGTTTGGAATTCAAGAATGTCAGCTTCCGTTACAAGCCGGATGCACCCTATGTACTTAAAGATGTCTCGTTTGTCTTAGAGAAAGGTCATCAGATTGCCTTGGTAGGTTCTACAGGCTCAGGTAAGTCGACGATCATGCGTTTGATTTCGAAAACCTATCAGAATTATGAAGGTAGTATTTTGCTCAATGGCATCGAGCTGTCCGATATTTCAATGGAAGATTCAGCGCATCTCTTCTCGCTAATGATGCAAGATGTTCATCTATTCGAAGAGAGCGTTCATTTTAATATCGCACTCGGTAAAGAGCACGTTTCACGTGAGCATGTTGAGCAAGCTGCACGTTATGTTTACGCTGACCAATTTGTTCAACAGCTACCAAATGGCTATGACTTTCATTTAGATAAGAATGGCTCGAATCTGTCTGTAGGTCAGACTCAATTGCTCTCCTTCGCTCGAGCGGTGGCACAAGGTGGTCAAGTGATGATGTTGGATGAGGCGACCAGTTCAGTGGATTCAATTACTGAAGATTTGATTCAAAAGGCGATGCAAAAGCTGTTCAAAGAGAAGACCGTTATCGCCATTGCCCACCGTCTTAGTACCGTGCGCCACTCCGATATGATCTTGGTACTAGAGAAGGGTGAAATCGTTGAACGCGGTAATCACAGACAATTGGTTGATCATAACGGTGTGTATGCTGGGTTACTTAACGAGTCCATAGTAGAAACCAGTGACCCACAAGCGGTTGGGGCGTAATAGGCTAAAACACACTCAAAATGCAGATCGAAAGCCTCAGGTATTCTAGCAGGGGCCTTGTGATATTGAACTGACACTGACTGGCTAATCCACTCTGCAGGTGGGAAAGAAGCGAGCATAACCAAGAGTTATACTCGATATAACTTAGCCATTGTTTGATATTGATAGGGGTGATGGGAATTCTAGGTTGTTAACGTTAGAGAATATTTTGTGAGTGCTTTCAATCTCAGTAACGGACTATCGAGGTGTGAGGTATCAGGTCAACCCAACGTTCTTAAAACAGAGCATGTGAAACAGAGTATGAAAAATACAGACTTTAGCTTAATCCCTTATTTTGTTGTGATGATGGAAGAGCTTTCTATCTCAAACACCGCCAAGCGTTTTGGCGTTTCCCAGCCTGCTGTCAGTAAAGCATTAGGTCGACTCAAAGAAACCTACGATGATCCTTTGTTTGTGAAAACCAAAGAGGGTTATCGACCAAGCCGTTTCTGTTACGACATCTACCCGCAAATCAAGCAAGCTTATGATGCCTTTGAATCGACATTTCCAAGCAAGCGCAAGTTCGACCCAAGCAAAATTGATCGATCATTCAATGTCGCGTGTATTAGCGGAGCGATTTACTCAGTCATGAAGCGAGTCTCAGACATGCTCTACAAAGAGACTCCCGATATTGGAATCAACATCGACCCTTTGTACACAGGCGATATCGCATTGGATTTACGCCAGCATCGATACGATCTCTGCATCGCACATGTGCCGACTAATGATCCTGCATTGGAATGTGTGCCTTTGGCTAGCGAGCGCATGGTGGTGGTTTACGATAAGAGCCATCCTCGTTTAGGGGTAAGTATTACACTGCAAGAGTACCTAGCGGAGAAGCACGTGGTGCACAGTATGTGGAACACGGAAGATTCACCGCTGATGAAAAACAGTAAGTACGCCCAAAAGAGAAAGGTCGCGCGTAAAGCTCCAGGGCCATTTGAGATGTTAGATATGGTCAAAGGCACTGACTTGGTCTGTATTAGCCAAGAGTCCGTGATCGAAAAGTTTGGATTGTCACAAGAGTTTCAAGTGTCACCATTGCCATTTGAGTCGGACTTAGGCATCGAGTATCTGGTGTGGCACAAGAGCCGCAATTCAGATATGGCGCATGCATGGTTTCGCAATAAGATAATTGATGCCTCACAAAAAAAGCCCCAGTGGGGCTTTAATTAGGATTCAACTGGGCGTTGTAACTTTCAATTAGCTAATCTGAATTAGTTCGCGCCTTGTTGTTGCATCTTTTGAACAAGCTTTTGTAGCTTCAGGGTATTGTAGTTGATGTTCGCCGCACTAAAGCCTTGACCTGCTTGCATTGGGTAACCTTCTAGAGAGCCCATAAACTTCGCCACTTCTTGAGACATTGGAACAAACAACCACATGTTGTCGATCATCCAACGTGTATACATGCCAGATTCTTTGGCTGCAGTTTCGAATGGATCCATACGTAGGTTGGTGATCGATGCCCAAGCTGGAGCCTGACGCACTGCAGACTGCATGTCACCTTCCATCATCGCAAAGCTTGCTTTCCAGTCATTCCAACGCAGTGCATTTAGCTCACCGTTCGCTGAGAAGTAAAGAATCGTTTCACGAGGACCTTTGTCCGTTTTACCTTCAAAGAATGGCTTGAAGTTCGAGCCATCCAAGTGAACTCGCCACTCTTTGTCGTTCAGTGTTACTCCTTCTTTCAGCTCATCGACAATGTTGTCATTGCCTGCTGCTGCCGCCAGTGTCGGTAACCAGTCTTCTTGAGACATCAAAGCATTTACCGCAGAGCCTGGCTCGATAACGCCTGGCCATTTCACGATTTGTGGTACACGCATACCACCTTCGTAAGTGGTGCCTTTTTCACCGTGGAAAGGAGATGTACCGCCATCAGGCCAAGTAAATTTCTCTGCACCGTTATCGGTTGAAAGAATCACGATAGTATTGTCTGCAACTTTTAGGCGATCGAGAGTATCCAACAGAGCACCGACGTTATCATCCAGTTGGCGCATGCCATCAGCGTAGATGCCTTGACCTGTAATGCCATCGTAATGGTCATTCAAGCGAGTCCATACGTGCATTCGCGTTGAGTTGTACCAAACGAAGAATGGTTTGTCTGCCTTCACAGATTTCTCCATGAAGGTGATCGCTGCTTCAGTGAAATCCTCGTCAATGGTCTCCATACGAGCGCGAGTCAATGGACCCGTGTCTTCAATCTTGCCATCCGCCGTCGCTTTAATCACACCGCGTGGGCCGTATTGCTTTTTAAACTCAGGGTCTTTTGGATAGAAGTAAGTTTCTGGCTCTTCTTCTGCATTGAGGTGATACAGGTTGCCAAAGAACTCATCAAAGCCGTGCTTCGTCGGAAGGTGTTTGTCTTGGTCACCTAGGTGGTTCTTACCAAACTGTGCTGTCGCATAACCCTCTTGTTTAAGGGCATCACCGATGGTTGGTGCCCAGTCAGGAATACCGTGGTCAGAACCCGGCATACCAATGGTCAAAAGACCGGTACGGAAAGGGTGTTGACCGGTAATAAATGCTGCTCGGCCTGCGGTACACGATTGCTGTGCATACATGTCTGTGAAAATAGCGCCGTCGTGTGCAATACGATCGATGTTTGGAGTCTCGTAGCCCATCATGCCACGGTTGTAAGCACTGGTGTTGTAATAGCCTAGGTCATCTGCCCAGATAGCGAGAATGTTTGGTTGCTCTGCTGCCGCAACACCCTGAGCGACAGTTAGAGCGCTCATTGCAAGTACGGATTTGGTGAAGGTAGTCAAGGTCGAGTCCTCTCGTTGTTCTGAATTTGGTTGAGAAGAAAGTAACAAAATGCAATTAACCTAGAGGACTACAGGGTATAAATTATGGTTAAATCACGGAGTTGATGGTTGTTCACCGATGGAGTTGTCATTGATAAATAAGATAAAAGTACGCAGTTTTGTATCTGGGGAATAGCCAAAATAAACATATTTTACTTCGGGAAATATGTTATCCTCTCGATACTACTAAAGGGGTGCTTTTAAGCACCGAAATGTATGCGAGCAACAGCACGATGCTCGTGTCAGTCACTTTCTGGCGAGTATGGAATAAAAAATGTTGTTGGAAGAAGTTGTAGAAATTATTGAGTTAACCGATTCAGACCATTTAGTTCAAGCAATGGACCTGTTTAATGAGCATGGCTTTGTTCATGCTGAGCAACTGCCGTTTATGAAGGTGGTGTTTGATACCGCTCCTGAGCATTTGATCAAGAAGCTTTCTCAAGTTGGCTTTAAAGGTAAAGTCGAGATTGTGAAGGCAGAAGGTGCATCTGATTATATTGTGTTTGATGCTGATCGTGCCGAGTCAGAAGGTGCAGTTAATTGGAGTAAGAGTGCTTAAGCCTGTTCAAACGGCAAAGCACGACTTTTATCATTATTTGAGGTTAATACAGTGACAACAGCTACCGCTTCATCAACTGAACAATTGTCTAACGAGCACGCGTTATTAGGCGCAGCATTGCTTGCGGCGCAAAAGGTTGAGTTCTCACTTTACACAGTCATTGCTCAATTGGTTTCCACTGATAGCAATGTACATGAACGCCAAGCAATCGAGCTAAACATTGATACCTTTTTGAAAGGAAACAGCAATGAGCTGTCATTGATTCTCGACCTGTACTATCAAGTGTTTGGCAGTAAAATTCCGTTAGCGAAAGCAGAAGTGAGCGATTTCGTTTTCAATCGTAATCTCATCTCGCGTAATTACTGGCGTGCAACTGGTGCCGATGTAAAAGGCGGAGAGAAGCTAGGCAATCCTGAGCTTTACCTGTCTGAATTTATCACCAAGTGTGACGTTTGGTTGAAAAAACTCTCTTAACTCGGTTTGCAAGCTTAATTAAAATCTAAGGAAACCACGGTAACAGCCGTGGTTTTTTTGTATCTAGAACCTAAAACGGGTTTATTTTCACCTCGACTTTAAGGCACACTCCAACATGATTTAGACTCGGGTTCTCGACTGGCGAATTGCGTAATTTCAATATAGAGTGACCTAATATCAAGATCTATAAGGAATATACGATGCTAAGAGTGGTTTGGTTAGTAATAATGGCAGTGTTACCTATGATGAGTGTTGCATCTGAGGAGACACGATATTCTGAGCAAGAATACCTAGATAGGCCATTGATGGAACGTTACATCTTGGATGAACTCAAGTCGCTGCGAACTGATCAGCAAGATCTGGAACGCAGAATGATCGTTCAAATTACTGACCGTGAGCTAGATGTCGCGGATAAGTCGCTTAATTACGCGAATGTTACCGTCACTTACTTCTTTTACATCATCGCGGGTGTGGCTTCTTTGATCGCACTGATTGGTTGGCAATCGCTCAAAGAAATTAAACACAACACTAAAGAGATGGCCGATCAACGGTTGGATAAGATCGCTCAAGAATACGAGAAGAAGTTTGTTGCGTTAGAGCGAGATCTAAAGCGTAAAACTCGTATTATCTCGGAAAACAATCGTGAGATTGAGATCATCAACGAAGTACACAACCTTTGGCTGAGAGCTCAAAACCAACAAACGCCAGAGCAGAAGCTAGAGATTTATGATGAGATCCTCAAGATTCGTCCGGGTGACTTAGAAGCACTGACTTACAAAGCGGATGCGGCCATGGAGATGCAAGAATTCCACTGGGCAATGAGTTTATGTAACCGTGTGCTAGAAGTCGATGATCAAAACGCGCACGCCCTTTATCAACGCGCTTGTGCCTACGCGCGTTTAGGCTCGGAATCTCAAGCGATTGAAGATCTGAAACGCTCAATAGAGGCTAGCGCCTCAATGCGTGACCTTATCTCTGATGAAACCGACTTCGAAATGTTAAGAGGTTTAGAGGGTTTTGAAGCGTTACGTGAGGAGTAATAGGTCTGCAACATAGCCTAGCCAGTGACCGATAGGGCTGAGATATAGCTTCATTAGATTGTTACAAACACTGGTTTATTAGCTCTAATTGTTATGTTATAACAATTGAAGTTTTTACCTCTGCAAACTCAATTCGACCTATGAAGTTTATTCGCCTAGGGCTAGTGGCCATCGCTATTGTTGCCTTTTCGCTAGCTGCCATCCTCTCTATTGAACCTGAGCCCCCTCAAGAAATTGAAATCAAAATTATACCTTATCAAGAGTTGGTAAAGGGCGAGGCTGTCCCGCCTCAACCAACAGAAGTTTCTGAATCGAATAGCAATCTCGTAAAGGTGCACTACTTTGTTAAAGTCGGGGATACCCTCAGTAATATATTTTCTTCGTGGCAACTACCATACGAAACGGCTCATAAGATTCTTGAAGTGGATTTAGAAACGCTGAAGTTAGATACGATTAAGCCGGGTGACCACCTAGAATTGCTGGTGGATAAAGAGACACGCCGTTTAGTGAAGCTTACGTATCATGAAAGTTTGATTGAGCGCTCAGTCTATTCTCTAAATGACGATGGCAGTTTTGACTATCAGTTCATCGAAATGCCGGGTGAGTGGAAAGAGAAGATGTATACCGGTGTGGTCAATGGCAGCTTCTCTCTATCTGCGCATAAAATTGGCTTATCGAGCCGCCAAATTGCCAATATCACACGAACCTTGAGAGATAAGATTAATTTTGCTCGAGACCTTCGGGCTGGTGACCGTTTCAGTGTGTTAGTGAGCGAGCAGTATGCTGATGATCACTTAACTGGCAAGACAGAAGTTCAAGGGATTTCGATTCAGCTTAGAGGTCGAGAAGTTGCTGCATTTCTTGCCGACGATGGTCGTTTTTACGACCGTGAAGGCAACAGCCTAGAACAAGCATTCGATCGCTACCCGGTAGATCGCCAGTATCGCCGAATTACTTCGGCATTTAACCCAAAGCGAAAACACCCCGTAACAGGGCGCATTGCTCCACATAACGGGACAGACTTCGCGACTCCGGTTGGCGCGCCTATTTATTCAACAGGTGATGGTAAAGTCATCGCAGTACGAAACCATCCATATGCAGGCAAGTACCTAGTTATTGAGCACAACAGCGTTTACAAAACTCGCTACCTACACTTACACCGATTCCTAGTAAAGAAAGGGCAGCAAGTGAAACGAGGTCAGAAGATCGCTCTTGCCGGAGCAACAGGGCGAATTACTGGCCCACACTTACACTTTGAAGTGTTAGTTCGCGACCGCGCAGTTGATCCGATGAAAGCAAACTTACCAATGGCAAGCTCAATCTCTAAAGAAGAAAAGAGTGCCTTCTATGCGCGAATTTCTGAGTTTGATAAATGGCTGGAAGGTTATCAAGATCAACCTAGCTAATTTTAGCGCCCCGAAGATTAATTGTTAGAACTAGCCCTTTGACGACAAACTGAGTTCATCAAAGGGCTTAATGGTATTAGTCAACTACTACAGCCGTGCCACTGGCCGAAACCATGAGCATGCCGTTGCCTTGACCCAATACTTCGTAATCAATGTCGACACCGACAACGGCGTTTGCACCCAACTCTTGAGCTTTTAGTTCCAGTTCTTGGAATGCATAAGAGCGTGCCTTTTCGAGCTCCTTTTCATAGGTGCCCGAACGGCCACCAACGAAATCTCGAATTCCAGAAAACATATCTTTAAACACGTTAACACCGAGGATGGCTTCTCCAGCAATCACACCCTTGTACGCGACGATGCGTTTTCCTTCCACTGATTGGGTTGTTGTCACGATCATAATGCAGTTCCCTTAATGGTTTCATCTTTGCGGTTAGACGCAAATTGCGCCCGTAACCATGCTCTTAGTTTTAGCACACTTTCATTTTTGAGTTTGTTATCTGAACAGACAAAATAATAGTCTTGATGCGGATTCGAAACGGGGTCGCTAATTTCAACCAAAGCTCCGTGTTTTATGTCGTCACGAACAAACAGCCGATGGGTGACAAGTATGCCAAGAGAACGTGTCGCCGCTTGTACCGCCTGAATAGAGACATCAAAGGAGAGGTTGGTGCTGAAAAAGGGCATAGGTAGCTGATGTGCATCACACCACACTTGCCAATCGTTCTCTCTACGTGGGTTGAAAACGCCAATGACGGGGTAGGTCTTGAGTAGCTGTTCCATGGATTGTGAGCCCCGTTCACTGACTAAATTTGGGCTTGCGACTAGAACTAACTCGTCATCACCAAGCTTTTCACAGTAGTAATTTTGCCACTCTCTCGGCTTTCCATGTACCAACGCAATGTCGACACCCTCTTGATCGAGGTCGAAGTAACCGATGCGGTTCGAGAGTCGGATATCTAAGCTAGGTGAGTCTTGTTGCAACATAGGAACTCGAGGTATCCACCAATGCAGCGCTAGAGAGTTGACCATATTGACGGTCAAACGGTTCTCTTTCGGTGTATTGGCTAATTGATCGGTCGCGTCGACTATTTGTTCTAGAGCAGGAGCGACTTTGCGATAGTAGCGCTTACCATCGGCATTAAGAACCACGCGTCGCCCCACGCGTTGGAATAGGGGCTTATTGACTTGCTGCTCTAAAGATTTGATCGCTTGGCTCACGGCGGAGTGGCTAACAAACAGTGCCTTAGCGGCTTCGGTCATGCTGCCTGTCTCAGCGACCGCGACAAAAGCGTAGATTGACTTTAATGGAACCAGTTTCTTCATAAGTAAGTTTTCCTTACAGTTCTGGTTAATATTACTCGCTATTTTTTGTTGTGTCAGCCTTCTAGAATAAAGCGCATAGGAGGTGATAATTATGTCTGATATTACCAAGGCCACCCTGTTTATGGTGGTGTCTACATTTAGCCTGTCAGTCGGCGGGCTTGCCGCGAAATATCTCGCTGAAATCATGCCAGTAACCTTGCTCGTTTTTTCTAGATTCTTCTTTCCTGGTTTGATTTTACTGTCGATCTTAGTTTTCGTTCGATTGCGTAAACCGAGCCGTACGCTACTCAAACCTATTGTATCTCGAGCTTTATGCATGACAGCTTGTCAGCTCTGTTTTTTATCATCGCTACAGAGCTTAACCTTAGTTGAGAGTATTGTTCTGTTTAGCACTGGTCCTTTGTTTATCCCAGTGTTAGAAAAATTAATATTTGGTGTGAAATTCAACCCAAGGATTTTAGTTTGTTTAGGAATGACGTTTACCGGTGTTGTACTGATGGCGGGGAATCTATCTGAGTTAGACTTTAAGCCGGCGATCTTAATTGGCTTGATGGCTGGTTTCTTTAACTCTGGTTCACAAGTGAGTTTATACCGAGCATCAAAAGGCGAATTGTCAGCAGCAGAGATGAACGCTTGGACTTTCTTGATCGCCGCTCTATTGGCTTTACCGATTATGATTTACAGCGTGATCGATATTGTGGCACTCGACCAGGTGCTCATTACTAATGTGGGTGAAGGGCATACGCTATCGAATTTTTATTGGGTTGGATTGATGTTGGCAATATTTGCGGCGTTTACCATCAATACACAAATCTGTCGTGCCAAAGCTTACCGACTCGTCAGCAGCGGCTCTCAATTGGCTCCACTGATATTCACCACACTCTTGTTTAGTGCGATTTGGCAAGCTCTGTTGTTCGATGACACATTCTCGAATGAAAAACTATTTGGCATCGGGTTGATTCTTCTTGCCAGTATGGTCAACACCTTTCTGTCTCATCGAAAAAACAAGCTTGCTACCAAGTTAGACACGGAAAGCCCTAAAACAGTGAACGAATGTAGGCCTTAACTTTCTCTATATGCTGTGGCGTATCAACGTCACTGTGTTGCTCAGGCTCAAGAAAAGCATCGGCATAGCGTTTGTAAATGTCTTTCTCTAAGAACAGTAAATAGAGCTTAGGGTCGATGTGCCCAGTGGTTGCCATACGAGTCATAATGTTTAAAGACTCTTCTAGGTTTTTTCCATGTTTATATGGGCGATCACTAGACGTCAATGCCTCGAACACATCAGCAATCGCCACCACTTTGGCTTGGATAGAGAGTTCATCATCATCCAACCCAAATGGGTAGCCTTTACCATCGATTCGTTCATGGTGATAACTGGCGATTTTCGGTATCTCTTTAAGGTGTTCAGGGTAGGGAAGCTTATTGAGCATCACCGAGGTCTGGATAATATGATCGTTAATCATAAAGCGTTCTTCAGGAGTTAAGGTACCGCTACGTACCTTAAGGTTGTAAAGCTCCCCACGGTTGTATTTTAGCTTGCCAGGTTTGAGTACATAGTCTTCTTGCCATAAATCTTGTGGGCTTAAACCTTTCTCCCACGGCACACAATGTTGAGGTTTGTCTGCGAGTAAAGGCTCCATGATAGGTAGCTCTGATTCTTCTTCAAAGCGTATCTTTTCTGTCCAAGCGATACCGACTTGATCGCTAAGTGTTCGTTTCCATTGATATTTGGCGATTTCATCAAGGCGAGCTTGATTCTCTTCTTCCATTCGCTCTGAACCGATGTTGCATTGAGCGACAAAAGCGAAGTCGTCGTCGAGTTGTTGATGTTTACTTTTCAGCTTCTCGAGTTCTTTTTCTTGCAGTGATCCGTTGGCAATCGCTTTCCAATAGTCCGTTTCGGCTTGTTGTTTAAGAAGTTCAAAACGCATTCTTATCTCGTGAATGCGGTCATAAAGGGTTTCGAGTTTGGTGGCTTTGTCGACCACGTACTCAGGCGTTGTTACTTTGCCGCAGTCATGTAACCAAGAAGCCAAGCTCAATGCTTCCCACTGCTTTTTGTCTAGCGCAAACAGTGGGTAGTAGCGATCGTCTTTAACTGCTGCTTCGGTCAGCCATTGCGTGAGTTCTGGAACGCGCTGACAGTGCCCTCCTGTGTATGGTGATTTGGTATCAATAGCGGACGCAATCAGCTCAATAAAGGCGTTGAGCATCTCTTTCTGTTGCTGCATTTGATCGATGTTGTCTTTGGCGATTTCGGCAAAACTCAACAGTTCGCGTAGAAAAGCGTGTTTGTCCGATTGCATTTTTGATATCGCACGCTCATAGCCAATAATCACAATCCCGACGAGTTGCTTCTCTCTATTTAGAAGCGGAAAGAAGTACAGATCTGAATTGAAAATCGTATCGTGGTATTGGTTCAGAGCATTTTCACTTCTGTCTAAATGAACCACTTCTCCCATTTTCAATTTTGCGAGTAACCAAGGGGTATCTTTAACAAATTCGTTGAGATCGGCTTTAAATGGGATGATGGCGTGGTTGGCGGCAATCTCAAACTGCTTTTGTTTGTTGTCATAGGCATACAACAAGATGGTTTCCGCTTTCGTGATAAGGTAGCTCTGGTGAGCAATGGTTTTAGCCAATACCGAGAAGTCCTGATTGCCTGCGGTATCCCGAAGTAGGGCAATTAGGTCATGCAGAGTATGCTCCATAAGTTCGATGGAATGTGCCAAGTTGGCCACTTCATTGATCATGCTCTTAGGGTAGTGAGTGCGCTTAAAATCAAAGCGAGCGATGTTGTGCGTTAACTCCATCAGCTTTTGGAGCGGCATAGAAAGTCGATTGGCTACAAGCCAAACTAATCCAAAACAGATGAACAGAAGAATAACGGCAACGGTGACTTGCCTATCCCTCATCGATATTAAATCCGAGAGTAAGTCGGTATGAGGTGTCGCTTCTGCAAGAAATAGAGTGACGTTGGCCGTTAACTGCACCGGTGTCAAAGTTAGAGCCCAAGCATTAAGGTTGTACTCAACACTCTGAATACTCTGCTTTGATGCTTTGTTACCGAGTAAGAGTGGAGCCAGAACCGACTCTTGAAGCGCATTGTTGGCTTCTCGTGAATTCATGCGTATGGAGTTGGTAATAGAAGTAGTGGCATCAAGGTCGAGTTGATGATGGCCAAGTAGGTTCAAATGACGATCGAACAGCGCCAAGCGGCTTTGTGGAGAGAAAGCTAGATCGCCAATCTGAGCAGATAGGGAATTGAGCGTAAAATCTGCACCTAACACATACTGCTGGTCACTAGAGCGGCGAGATAACGTAATCCCTGGAGTTTTGAGAAAATAGAATTGGTAAGGCTCTGATAGCTGAATCGAACCGTCTCTCTTGGCGTTGAGAAACCAAGGCCGTGTTCTTGGATCAAAAAGATCTTGCCCCTGTTCTCGTTGGCTGATGACTTGATGCGCGCCATCAAGGAAAGTGATTCGTGTTAGCCCATCGGTCGAGGTTTCTGTGACCATCATGGTCGCTTTCGAGGGTGCGCTGTGTTCCTGGCGCTGTTTGTTGGTTTTAATGGGTCTGAAGAGCTTAAAGTCACCATTCTCGGAACCGTAGAATAGAGCAACGAGGCTCGGGCTTTGTTGGAATATAAGGTCTAATGACGACAGCCAAGCATGATATTTGTTCTGCGTGCTTTCATCGTTAATGAAGGGGCTAACGGCCAGAACATTGAGGGCCGTGACCACAGGGGCGACTGACTGCTTAAACACCAATTCAAGCTTATCGCTGTGCTCCTGGCTGACCTCTTCAATGGTGCCTAACAGCAGTTGTTGAGAGTGCTTGTAGCTCATCATAATCAGCACAGTTCCAACAATGCTGGTCATGATTAAAAACAGTGTTGTGATGTGTATGCTTAAGGGGTAACGTTTTTTTCTCATTATTATTTACCAATCAAGTGACTGGTTTAAGTATTGTTGAAGCTGATAAGGTTGCAAAAAAATGACTCAACTTAGGCATTCTCGGTATGCTAATTGTCATTTTGAGCTGATAGACTGATTGAAGCATCCAGAGCAGAGAGCGGAGTGAAAGCGCACAGATGAAATTACAAGTTGATACCCATACCCATACTTACGCCAGTGGTCACGCATACAGTACCTTAATTGAGAATGCCAAAGCGGCCAGTGAGCGAGGTCTTGCGATGTTTTGTACGACGGATCATTCAGAGTCTATGCCGGGTGCGCCTCACTACTGGTTTTTCAGCAATCAACGTATTCTTCCTCGTTTTATTGAAGGTGTGGCGATTATCCGCGGTGTTGAATCCAATATCATGAATACCGATGGTGAGATTGACGTGCACCCGAGTGTCGATAAAAACCTCGATTGGGCTATCGCAAGCTTTCATGAACCTGTTTTTCGCCCTGCAGACAAAGCCGCTCATACTTTGGCGTTGATAAACGTAATCAAGGCAGGGCGCGTAGATGCGCTTGGGCATTTGGGTAATCCAAACTTTGACTTTGTTTTTGAGGCTGTGATTGATTGCGCTGTTGAGCATAATGTGGCTATTGAGATCAATAACACCACCTTGAAAGGTAATAGCCGTATAGGCAGTGTCGAGCGCTGTTATGAAATTGCTAAAATTGCCAAGGCAAAAGGGGCATACATCACAACTGGCAGTGATGCACACTTCTGTGCGGATGTCGGGGGCTTAGACCTCGTTTCTCAGCTGCTTGATGAAGTCGGTATACCATCAGAGAAAGTCATTACCCATTCGCCTAGCCAGTTTCTGCGCTTTTTAGCACTACGTGGCCGCAATGCAATCCCAGAATATTCAGATCTTGTTTAAGAGAATGTTGGCGGGTTTGCATTTCGTCACAATCATTTTTTGTGTGTGCGGCATTTTTGTATAAACTAGCGCTCACAAATAAAGTCATAAGCACCGTAAACAAAAAGGTGTGTCTTCAACTGGAGAAACAATGAAAACTCGCTCAATTCTTTTATCTGGCCTGATTGCGGCCTCGGTGATGTCGGCATCAGCGTTTGCAAACGTAGATCTCAAGAAAAACATGCAGGAAATGAAGCTTGCATTCAAACAAGCTGCAGAAGCTCAAAGCATTGAAGAGATGCAAAAGCCAATGGTACATCTAGACACTTTGGTTGCAGAGCTGAAAACGGGTTCTTACCCTGCAGAGAAAGAGCAAAACTTTATGGAAGGTTTCTCTAAGATCCAAGCATCAATTGATTCAATTGAGCAGAAGCTAGAACAAGGTCAATTTGAAGAAGCGAAGCAGGAGCTACGCACGATCGACGGCCTACGTGAGCAATACCACGAGAAGCGTAACCCGAGTATCTGGAGCAAGCTATTCGGCTAACCTTATCGATGCTCTAGCCTAAGAGTATCCTATTGCACATAGAGAATTCTAAACGCCACACCGGCTTTTGTTGGTGTGGCGTTTTTATTTCGAACAAACTGACTATGTGAATGATATCAATAATGTGCGTTAGCTTAGGTTTTTAACATAATGTTAATTAATCCGTTTAAACGACTGTTTAGCTGATTCATAATGTTGGGAATTTATAAACCCTATTTATAGATTCGTACTAGATGCGTCAAACGTCGTTCAATTACTCCATGTTATGGGCTACCGCTTTAAGCTGGGCGCTCATTACACTGATGCCTGTTATCAATGCTCATGGTAACAGCGCTGGCGTGTGGGCGACGCTTTGTACCGTAAATGGGTTTGAGCTAGTACAAGTTGAAGAAGGGGAGCCACAAACACACAACGGTAAACCGTGTCCCTTCAGCCATTTTTCTAGCTTCCATCATGATGAAATTCCAACTGCACTACTAACAACTCGACTGAGTTCGATTGTCTCAGACGGCTACGCTTTTTTGGCTCTAAGCGAGGCTTTTAAGAGACACTCTCCTAGAGGTCCGCCTCAAGCTATTTCCTAACCTAAATAACAACAAATAAAACAACATACATAAGTAAAGTTAATCTGCTCACACCTTTTTCCACTTTCTGATGACCTCAGAAGGTGTTTTGGTGCGTGCAAAAAGGAAATATCAATGTCGAGAATTGAATCTCAACCTGCCGCTCCGGCTCAAAGTAAAACCCTCTATTTTCTCACTTGGCGATGGCACTTCTACGCAGGCCTGTTCGTTATCCCATTTATGTTGATGCTCAGTGTAACCGGGCTGGTGATGCTACTTGATGACGAGCTAGAAAGCGCACTTTATCCAGAAGCATTAATCGTTCAAAGCGGCGTAACAGACACTAGAGTATCGATTAACGAACAGTTAAATGCGGTTAAAGCTCTGTACCCCGAAGGGACTGTTACTCAATTCATTACCGCGAAGTCGGAAAGCTTGCCGAATCGTTTCTCGGTCAACCTATCTGATGGCCGTTCGGTTTTTGCTACCGTTGATCCTTTCTCGGGTGAGGTCGTTGGTGAGATCCCGCGCAGCGAGAGTTGGTATCAGTTAGCAAATGACATTCACGGCACCTTGCTAGTAGGGGATTGGGGCGACTATCTGATCGAAGTGGCGACCAGTCTCTCTATCCTTCTTTTGGTCTCAGGTATCTATTTATGGCTGCCACGTGATAATGCAACCAAAGCTGGATTCTTAAAGATTCGCTTCTCATCGGGAACACGTATTTTGATGCGCGATCTACATGCGAATCTTGGTGGTACTCTGTCTCTGGTTCTGCTGCTGTTCCTTCTATCAGGTCTTGCTTGGGCTGGTTTCTGGGGCGGGAAAATGGTTCAGGCTTGGAGCAGCTTTCCTGCACAAATGTGGGATGACGTACCATTGTCTGATAAAACGCATGCTTCTTTAAATCATGGCTCCGAAGAGGAGTTACCTTGGAACTTGGAGCAAACGCCACTACCGGAATCGCACGACCATTCCACAATGGCGGATGAGCATAGTCACCATGATGTGTCTGCACAGAGCATTTCGCTTGAGGAAGTCATTCAAACCGCGTCTAGATTGGGCTTCACCTATTATCGAGTCAATTTTCCGCGCTCTGAAACAGGGGTCTATACCATCACCGCTAATACCATGGGTGGTGATATTGTCGACCCGAGAAAAGACAGAACAACCCACCTAGACCAATACTCAGGCCGTATCCTCGGTGAGGTAACATGGAACGATTACAATGTGATGGCTAAAACCCTAGCTGTTGGTATCTCTTTGCATCAAGGCGATATCAGTGTGGTGAACAAAATTCTTAACGTCCTGTTCTGCTTAGCCTTTATTGCTGTATCAATCACTGGCGGAGTCATGTGGTGGGTGCGCCGCCCTGTTGGCAAAGGGAAGTTAGGAGTACCACCTAAGTTTGAAGATTCAGGCATCTGGAAAGCGGGCTTGGTGACGGTGGTCTTAATCTCTGTGCTGTTTCCGTTAGCCGGAGCGACCATTGCCATCGTGATGCTACTGGACTGGCTACTGTTCTCACGCGTTGAAAGATTGAAGATGGCTCTGAGCTAGAGAGAAAACCGCCCCTTTTGTGAAAGAGGGGCGGTGTATTAATTTAAACAACGATTGTCATGTATTCGGTGGTTCTTTTACGCCTGATAAAGCTCCAGTGGCAACCCATCGGGGTCGGCGAAAAAAGTAAACTCTCGACCAGTGAACTCATCCACTCGAATAGGTTCGACTCCCACGCCTTTACTTTCTAAGTAGTCTTTCATTTGTTGAACATCATCAACACAAAAGGCTAAATGTCTTAATCCTTGAGCTTCTGGAAAGCTTGGTCTTTCTGGCGCATTAAGGAAGCTAAATAGTTCAATTTGAGCACCATTGGGCAGCGCTAAATCGAGCTTGTAAGATTGGCGAGCTTCGCGATAGTTCTCGGCAACAATTTCCAGTTTTAGAATCTCGGTATAAAAGCGCTTCGAGACTTGATAATCGGAGCAGATGATTGCTGCATGGTGGATTCCTTTCAGCACTATCTTGTCTCTCCTGCAAGTTTGTCGCTTAAATGTTCCATGGCGTAGTCTATGAAAACACGCAGACGCGCTGGCATGTACTTCGTTTGAGCAAATTGCATTGCGATAGCACCGTGATAGTTACTTTTGATTGTCCAATCATTGAGAACTTGAACTACGCTCCCTTCAGCTAAGGCATCTTGAATCACGAAGTCGTGGAAAATACCGATTCCCAATCCTTCTTGTACTCCTTTTAAACGCATTTGCGAGTGGTTCACAGCGTAGCGACCACTGACTGAGACCGTGTGGAATTCATCGTCTTTGAGGAAATCCCAGATGTGGTCTTTGTCTGTCTCAGCAAGGTACAAACAGTCATGCTGGCTAAGATCTGTGGGATGTGAAGGCGTTCCCTTATTCGCTAGATAATCTGGACTTGCACACAAGACTAGATTGGTTTTGCCAAGCTCCTTCAGTACCAAGCTCTCATCGGGCTTGTCGGTAAGGCGAAACGCGATATCAATTCCCTGACGCAAAATATCGATGTCTCCATCAGCAGCGCGTAGTTTGAGTTGAATCTCTGGGTACTGGTTAAGGAAAGGGACAACAAAGGGCTGCAAGACAGAGTTTAGAAAAGCCTCGGGAGCCGCCACGATTAGAGAACCAGAGGGCTCAGTATGATCAGACGTTGAGAGCTCTACCGCTTGTTGTGCCGCACTAATCATCACTACGCTCTGGTCGTACACTAGCTGACCTGCTTGCGTAATGATCAGGCTTCGGGTAGTACGCTCGAATAGTTTCACTGATAGCGCTTTTTCCAACCGGGTGATGAGCTTACTCAGTGCTGATGGCGTTACACCAAGCTGCTTGGCTGCGGCGGTAAAGCTGCCCTCATTAACCACCAAAATAAAGGAGGCAAGATCAGGAAGTAGGGCTATCAGTTTTGGGTTGATCATAACGTTGGGTACTCGGCCAGTGGGCTGATATTTCTAGAAATCGACTATCAGCATCATACGTCAAACTCCATTCAATATTAAGCGCAGTGTTTTGTGTGGCTTGCGTCACATTATGCTGGCGAATTAAGCAGAAGATTCCGTGTTTTATAAAAACAATTTCCGCCTATGTATTTATTCAATCAAATACATATACTGGCTGAATAGTCATAATTAAATCAGTTGGTTAAGGGAGCGGTATTCATGGATAGATCGGAGAGCTTATTTCAAAAGCAGCGTATAAAACGGTTTAACTTTTCAGTATGGACAGTTCTGACTGGAACGTTACTCGCCCGAACAAGCTACTTTATGACATGGCCTTTTCTGATTGTCTTTCTCTATGAAGATTACGGTGCATCTGCGATTGAAGTCGGCACCATGCTCGCGGTTTCCGCTGTTGTTGGGGCTGGGACTGGGCTCTACTCGGGTTACCTTTCGGACAAGCTAGGGCGCAAATGGGTCATGGTGCTAGGCAGTTGGATTGCCTCGATATCCTACACCGGCATCGCATTAGCGAGTGAAGTCTGGCAGTTCTATGTGCTGATAATGATGACAGGTTTGATGCGCCCGATGATCGAAGCGCCAGCAAAAGCGGTGATAGGTGATAACCTCAGTGACTTGAAAGACAGAGAATTAGCACTCAATATTCGTTACTTCTTACTTAATTTGGGTGGTGCACTCGGCCCACTGATCGGTATCACTTTGGCGCTTGCCCAGCCACAAAACCTGTTCTTTGTTGCTGGTGGTACTTATGTCGTTTACGGTTTCTGGCTGCTGTTAGGAATTGAGCGCAAAGGTACTTTTACCAAGCCGGATCCCTCTCAACTGCCTAATTTTGCCGCGACGCTTAATGTGATTCGCAAAGACAATATTTTTGTAAAACTGATGGTCGCTAACTTCATCATGATGTTTGTCTATGCGCAGGTGGAGTCGTCTATTCCTCAGGTCATCGTACGTTCATCAATCACAGACGCAGCACAGTTAATCGCGGGTCTGGTCTTGGTCAACACTCTCACCATTATTGTCTTTCAATTCCCGATGCTTAAATGGCTTGAGCATGTGCCGCTGTTTGTGAGAACTCGAATCGGCATGATTTTGATGGCGATTGCGCAAATTGGCTTTCTTTTTACACCAAATAATTGGCCACTAGGTTGGGGAATTGCTTGTTTTATATTAAGTTTAGGAGAAGTGATTGCTTTCCCAACCCTTAATGTACAAATCGATAGAATGGCACCGCCACATCTAAGAGGCTCTTACTTCGGTGCGGCTGCACTTTACTCTCTTGGCTTTGCTATTGCGCCACTGCTTGGTGGTGTGGTGATAGAGATGTTGAGCGCCTACTGGCTATTTGTGCTCTGTTTCATCCTATGTTTGGTGATGATTTGGTTGTACTGGTTGGCAGAGCATACCGAAGACAGTGTCGAAAGAGAGCCGATTACCCAGAGCTAGCGAGATAAGCCTTGGGTGTTAAGCGACAGATAATAACTAAGGCAACGTGAGTTATGGATAAATCGAATTTTGCACAAGAGTTAAAGTGCCTGCGTGAAGAGAAAGCTTTATCTCAGGAAGAGCTGGCTGATATTTTATCGACCTCTCATCGAGCATTTTCCGGTATTAACCAGGTGATGGTTAGTCAGTGGGAGCGTGGTAAAACGCTCCCTAGCTTTGTTCGTCGCTTAGGCATCGCCAGCTTCTTTCAACGAGAGTATGAATTTTCGGTAGATGAGATGGTTCATGTGAAAGGCGCCTCTAAGCTAATGGACACACGCTTTAATATTGATATTGGCTACGATTATCACATCACTAGCGTTGAATCGACAGACGTCAGTGCGTTGTCTGACGAGCGTTTGAGCTCGATTAAGAACATGCATCAAAAGCTGTACGGGCAAGACTTTATAAAGGTTTCGAGTCAGCTTGGGATTGAACTTGCCAACATGAAAGCACTCTGTTTCCTATATAACGGTGTCATCATTGGGCACGTTATCTATGATGGTGCTTCTAAAATGCTATGTAGTCTGGCTGCGGTCAGTGTCACTATCCGACGCAAAATCTTCGATGATCTCGCTAATCGTTTTAAAGGTACCGAGTTTCGATTCCCAACGATAGATCCGGCAATGTGCCAGTTTCTCTATGACCTCTATTTTGAACCTTACACCACAAAAATGGGCATGGTGTTCTTCAAGGCTGAGATCACCAAAGTAGTGAGTAACCCGTTTTCGCAGACCATTCAAAACAAGCACGATATCTATTTCAAATACTTAAGGTATCAAGACCTTAAGCAGAAAAAGAAAAGCGTCGAGTTTGTTTTAGCTTAGCCGCTAGCATTGTTCTCATTGGAATGAACCTAATTACATGAGCAGCATTAGGTCTGGTAGAGCAACAGGTTTGCTGTATAAGAAGCCTTGGTAACTATCAAAACCAAGTTGCTGAACTCGATTTCTAGTCGTGTGGTCTTCTACACCTTCAGCTACTGTCGAAATCCCTCTGTTTCGACAGTACTCAATCACGGTTTCGATCAGCTGTGATGCTTCGCTTACAGGTTTGTTAATCAAAGAGCGATCGAATTTAACCTCATCAATACTAAGTTTTTGAATCTTATCGATATCTGAATAGCCGACACCAAAATCATCAACACTAAACTTTACGCCGAGCGCCTTGTAGCTCTCCATTTGAGACGCCAACGAAGAACAAAGCTCATCATTCTCACTCAGCTCAAAAGTGAGCTGCTTAGCTGGAAAAGAGCTGTTCCAAAGCATCTCTCTGACTCTCGCCACATTGTTTGGATTGGCTAATACTTGTTTACTGATGTTTACCGCCAAGTTTAACGACGGAGAAACAGCACGTATCTCAGTGAGCGCTTGCTCTAACACATTAAAGAAGATGGTCTCTTCATAACCAAGCGCAAACGCGCGATCAATGAATGTACCGGGTGCGAAGATACCGTGCTCAGGGATATCCAATCGGAAAAGCGCTTCTACTCCAATTACATCTGTATTGTCAGAGCCGTCGCTAGAGTCAGCTTTTACTTTTGGCTGGTAAAAGCATGTGTGCCACTCATTGGCGAAAGCTTCCTTGATCAATTGGTCAGATAAGTTCATTGGTCAGTGCGCTCATTTGTTAAGGGAGGCGCATTGTGGGGGCATATGCGTTTAGTCACTATATCGTTTTGCGGGAAAATTTTTTAATTCGACATAAATCGAACTATTAGTGTTTGTGAGTTCTTTTTCTAATCAGGTTGGACGGTGAATTGTGACTCTCTTCATAGTTAAGGCATTTGATTCGTGCCTCAGGTTCATTAATGTTTTTCCAACTAGAGGGATAATCGAGATCGAGATGTTCTACTAGAATGTAGGCATAAGTTTTACAGTGTAAATGGCGCTCACGTCACCGTTTATACTCCCCCTATAAATAAGCAGCGAATTCGCTGTGAATAATAACTAGGAAGGAATTAGACAATGTCTTCTGCATTCTACCAACAGATTGAAAAACAAATTGAAGAAGTAAAGGCTGAAGGTCTTTACAAGTCTGAGCGTGTAATCACTTCTCAGCAGCAAGCAGCTGTTAAAATTTCAACAGGCGAAGAAGTACTTAACTTCTGTGCAAACAACTACTTAGGTCTAGCTAACCACCCTGAACTTATCGAAGCTGGTAAAGCGGGTATGGATCAACACGGCTTTGGTATGGCGTCTGTACGTTTCATCTGTGGTACTCAAGACATCCACAAAGAGCTAGAAGACAAACTATCTACATTCCTTGGTAAAGAAGACACGATTCTTTACACATCTTGTTTCGATGCGAACGCAGGTCTTTTCGAAACTATCCTAGGCAAAGAAGATGCAATCATCTCTGATGCTCTAAACCACGCTTCAATCATTGATGGTGTTCGCCTATGTAAAGCAATGCGCTTCCGTTACGCGAACAACAACATGGAAGAGCTAGAGCAGCAACTTATCGCGGCTAAAGAAGCAGGTGCTCGTCACACGCTAATCGTAACTGACGGCGTATTCTCTATGGACGGCGTAGTAGCAAACCTTCCAGCTATCTGTGACCTAGCAGACAAATACGGCGCTCTAGTAATGGTTGATGATTCTCACGCAGTGGGCTTCATGGGCGAAAACGGCGCGGGTACTCACGAGTTCCACAACGTTGTTGACCGTATCGACATCATCACAGGTACGCTAGGTAAAGCAATGGGTGGCGCTTCAGGCGGTTACACGTCTGGTAAGAAAGAAGTGATCGACTGGCTACGTCAGCGTTCTCGTCCATACCTATTCTCTAACTCAGTTGCTCCAGCGATCGTTAACGCATCTATCCGTGTTCTTGATCTTCTAAAAGAGAGCGGTGAGCTTCGCGACCGTCTATGGGAAAATGCTGCACACTTCCGTACTCGCATGGAAGACGCTGGTTTCACAATGGGTGGTGCTGACCACGCAATCATTCCAATCATGCTAGGTGACGCAAAGGTAGCGGCTGAATTCGCAGAGCGCGCACTAGAGAAAGGCATCTACGTTGTAGGTTTCTCTTTCCCTGTAGTACCAAAAGGCCAAGCACGCATCCGTACTCAAATGTCTGCTGCACACTCTCGTGAGCAACTAGACCGCGCTATCGATGCATTCATCGAAGTGGGTAAAGAGATGGAAATCATCTGATTCTGAGGCTTTACTCAGAATATAGATAACGCAATATTTTTGATTCTCGCCTTATAGTTAGGCGAGATGAACTAGGTAACATTATGAAAATTAAAGCACTTTCTAAGCTTAAGCCTGAAGAAGGCATTTGGATGACCGAGGTTGAAAAACCTGAAATGGGTCATAATGATCTTCTTATCCGTATTAAGAAAACCGCAATTTGTGGTACAGACGTACATATCTACAACTGGGATGAGTGGTCACAAAACACAATCCCAGTACCTATGGTTGTAGGTCACGAATACGTAGGTGAAGTTGTTGGCATCGGCCAAGAAGTTCGTGGTTTTGAAATCGGCGATCGTGTTTCTGGCGAAGGTCACATCACATGTGGTCACTGTCGTAACTGTCGTGGCGGCCGTACTCACCTTTGTCGTAACACAACAGGTGTTGGTGTTAACCGCACTGGTGCATTCTCTGAATACCTTGTGATCCCTGCGTTCAACGCGTTTAAGATCCCTGCAGAGATTTCAGATGATCTAGCATCAATCTTTGACCCGTTTGGTAACGCAGTGCACACAGCGCTTTCTTTCGACCTAGTAGGTGAAGACGTGCTAATCACTGGTGCTGGCCCAATCGGTATCATGGCTGCTGCGGTTGCTAAGCACGTAGGTGCTCGTCACGTTGTAATTACTGACGTAAACGAATACCGCCTAGACCTTGCTAAGAAAATGGGTGTAACGCGCGCAGTAAACGTGATGGAAGAGAAGCTAGAAGACGTAATGGCTGATCTAGGTATGACAGAAGGCTTCGATGTAGGTCTTGAAATGTCTGGTGTACCATCTGCGTTCAACAGCATGCTGACTAACATGAACCACGGCGGTAAGATCTCTCTACTAGGTATTCCACCATCAGACATGGCAGTAGACTGGAACCAAGTAATCTTTAAAGGCTTGGTTATCAAAGGTATCTACGGTCGTGAGATGTTCGAAACTTGGTACAAGATGGCTTCACTAATCCAGTCTGGCCTAGATCTGTCTCCAATCATTACTCACCACTACAAAGTAGACGACTTCCAAGCTGGCTTCGACATGATGCGCTCTGGTATGTCTGGTAAAGTAATCCTAGATTGGGAATAAGCAGATAGGGGAGACCCTTAGCTAGTTCCACAATGAAAATGCCCCAAAGAAATTTGGGGCATTTTTGTTTTTTGAGGGCGAACAAATCCCCATGTCGCCTAATGGCTATTTTGAATATCGGCAGTCTTTAAAATACGCGTAAATACACAGCGTTTATATTTAGAGAGGGCTTAATGGCTTGTAAATCACTTGCTGTAATAATGAGTGGATTATTATTAACGTCTACTGTCGCGATTGCTAATGAAGAAAGTAATCAAACAGCAGAGCAGGCAGCAAAGGAACTTGCAAACCCGAACACGGCTTACGCGAGCCTGAACTTAAAACTTCAATACTCTGCCGGATACGACGGAGGAGGGGACAGTTTTGCTACGGTTCTTCAGCCGACGCTACCATTCCCTATGGAGAACGGCGACAAAGTCATCTTCCGCCCGGCTATCTCTTATGTTCAGAATGATTTCAATGTGAATACGCCGACAAGTTCCCAACATATGGATCAGTCGGGAGTGAGTGATATTTCCTTTGACCTAGCTTATGCGCCCAAAATGGAAGGTGGGACCATTGCCGCTTTTGGTGTGTTTGCTTCGTTACCAACCGGAAGTAGTGAACTCACGGCGGATCAGTTTGCTGTTGGCCCTGAGTTTATGTACGGTAAAGTAAGCGCCGATCGCGTGGTAGGTGTGTTCCCAAGCCACCTTTATGGTGTATCTGGCAATGGCGCGGATCACTCTGATACACGCATCAAAAAGACATCTACGCAGTTGTTTTGGGTAGAGTTGTTGGAGGGAGGGTGGACGGTAGGCTCAGCGCCGACACTTTCCTATGACTGGAACAAAGAGCAGGCTGAAATTCCGTTGAATATTAGCGTAAGTAAAACAACGGTGTTCAACGGTCGTCCTTGGAAGTTTGGTATTGAAGCTAATTACTATATCGAGAAAGATGAAAAGACTCGCCCGGACTTCATGTTGAGCTTTAACGTCAGCCCAGTCGTTGAAAACAAGTTAGCATCTTTGTTCGATTAGTAGGGTTTAAGAGATAGAGGCTGGACGGTCGTCGTTTGGCCTTCTCACTAAAACCAATAAGTTAGCCACAAAGCAAATAAAGACATAGCTGAGAGCGTAGTAATCCACTTGCTAAACATAGGCTTGTTCCAACCAAGGCGAGCAACATCTTGCTCTGTCAGTTCTAGGTTGATTTGTTCGCAGTATCTATCGAGTTCGCCCATCGTCATCACCTTGTTAATCACTTTGATAAGCAATATAACTGGATAGATGTGTTCGTATAAATCAATGATTTTCTAACAGGTGTTTAGCTAGCCTGAACGATGGTTTGTTTTAGTATCAATAGGATGGAATTAAGTCTAAATCTTCCTACAGAAAAGCTAATGAAAACAAAACCGAAAGCGGTTTGAAACTAAGAATAAACTTAAAACACACGATTCATTTTGAAGTGAGATACGATCTATTCTCTATGATAGATTTCAAGCACTTAATCTAATTATTGGTGTTTAAAATGGTACGAGTAGACGTTAGAAAATTATCCAACACATTGATTAAGGCAGGCGTTCCAGAGAAGAGGGCGGTGTTACTTGCCAAAGCATTTAAAGATTCAATTAATGAAATCGACCCGGTATCTCAGTCGTATGTGAACAAAAAGATTGAGAAGTCCAAAAATGAAACTCTTCAGTATCTGCTGGCATTCTTGGGGCTACAGATGATCTTAATTCCTTGTTTTCACTACATCATGACTAACCTGTAGACATAAAAAAGTCCGATATTGGCGTACCAATATCGGGCTTTGATGTTTAATGGATAGCTTGAGCTAAGGTGAGCTCAATTAACCTGCAGCAGCCTGCATGATTAGGCCACAGATGTAAGCGCCGTATGTACCTAATGCGTAACCAAGAACTGCCATCAAGATACCTACTGGAGCCAATGCTGGGTGGAATGCTGCTGCAACCACAGGAGCCGATGCCGCGCCACCAACGTTAGCTTGGCTACCTACCGCCATGAAGAACAGCGGTGCACGAATGATTTTCGCCATCGCAATCATGAGTAGGGCATGGATAGTTAGCCATGTGATACCAATGAAGAAGTAACCTGGGTTGTCAAAGATTGCTGTAACGTCCATTTGCATACCGATGGTAGCAACTAGGATATAGATGAACGCTGAACCAATTTTCGATGCGCCACTGTGCTCTAGGCTACGCGTCGATTTGAAGCATGAAGCGATCAAGGCGAATGTAGTTACCATAACGATTAGCCAGAAGAAGCCAGATGTTAGGCTGTATTTTGCTAGTTCTGGAGCATTCGTTGAGATCCATGGTGCGATTATGTCACTGAAGAAGTGAGCAAGGCCTGTTAGACCAAAGGCAATCCCAGCGATCTTCATGAGATCGGTTGTTGTTGTCGGGCGAGCGTTCTCTTCTTGGTATTTGGATACCGTCTCTTTTAGCTCTTCGATAGATGACGTATCGGCTTTTAACCATGCGTCAATTTTCTTCTGACGGCCAGCCATAATCAAAAGCACTGCCATCCAGATGTTTGCACAGATAACGTCAACCGTAATCATTGCTGAGAACAGTTTATCATTTACTTCGAACACTTCTTTCATTGCCGCTTGGTTAGCGCCGCCGCCAATCCAAGAACCGGCTACTGTTGTGAGTCCACGCCATACATCACCAGAAACGAGGTCAGGGTTAACCTGATCGATAATCAGAATCGCAACGGGACCACCAATGATGATGCCAAGTGTACCGGTAAGGAACATGATCACAGCTTTTGAGCCAAGCCCGAAGATTTTGCGTAGGTCTGCTGAAATGATCAGCAATACAAGTGCGCTTGGAAGTAGGTATCGGCTTGCAACAAAGTAAAGTTTTGAATTGGAAGCGTCGATGATGCCAAAACTGTTAAGTAGTGAAGGTACGAAGTAACAGAGCAATAAACCCGGAACGAACGAGTAGAATTTTTTAAGTGCGCTATTTTGGCTACTTTCCGTGATAAATACACCGCCAAGAATAACAGCTAACATGCCCATAATTACGGCATCATTAGTGATCATTATTATATCTCCTTTAAGGTGAGCGCATAGGTCTCACTTTTTTGATGGCAGGACTATACCGACAACTTCAATTCGTTACAAATTGTAACGATAGACATTCTTTGAAACATTTGTGTTAATTAGATTGGCTTTGATTTGTGAATTGGACGCTTCAGATATTTGCTGTGTGAATGCTTTCGCAAAGGTTAGTAAGGTCGACTTTGATATATGCAATGGTGTTCAACGCCCTGAAACTGGTTGTTGGAATTTTAGCTGAGTTCAGTATAGTTAAAGGAAGTGCATATAAAGCCACATTTTAATTGGGGTTTATGCAGGGTGGGTATGTTTCAAAAATGTAAAAAGTGAATTCGTTTTTGAAGAGAGGGATGAGATTAAAAATTATAACTTGATCACATTAATTGCGATTATTATCCGCTTAGGTATCAATAAATGGCACCTGTTTGCGGTATTTAGGGGCCATAGATAAAGAAAAAGCGGCTAAATAGCCGCTTTTAATTGGGATTGAGAATCGAAGTCTATGATTCCTCTTCCTCAAAACCGTCTGCATAACCTTTTGGAGGCGGTGTCCAACCACGCTCTGAGCGAGAATGCTTATCGGATCGGTCTTTCTTCATGTCTTCTTTCATCGCTTCTTCAAGGTGAATAAATATCTGTCGATAGTTATTGTCGTACCTTGGGTTGTCTTCAGCTTCCGACCAAGCTTTGAATAGCTTTTCAGACTTACGGCTTTCAACACGTTGATAGGTCGATTTCTGCTGTTCTACGAAGAATGGATGATGACCCAACGAGCGTAGTGCTTGTGCGCCCATTTCTAGTGCTGAGTGGTAGGTTTCTGACTCCACGAAATCAGCACCAGCCTCTCTTAAGCGGTAACTATGACCACGGTCGAACGCACGAGCCAAGATTTTTACGTTAGGGTAGGAGTGCTTAACGTACTTGACCAACTCCACGCTTGAGTCTTGATTGTCGATGGCAACAACAAGCATTGCTGCTTCTTCGATACCCGCAGTGTGCAACAGATCGTGACGAGTCGCATCACCAAAGTAAGATTTGATATTAATGGAGCGCAACACGTCGACTTGGTTAGCCTGATGGTCTAGAACCACCGTTTTGACATCGTTCGATACCAATAAGCGGTTAACGATCTGACCGAATCGCCCGATACCCGCAATGATTACTGTGCCTTTCTCTTCGATAGTGTCCTCTTCACGGTCATTCGATTTTTGCTCGTAACGAGGCAGAATCACCTTATCAAACAAAATAAACAGGCCCGGAGTTAGGAACATTGAAAGAGCAACCACTAGTGAGAGCGTTTGAACAATGTCAGCCGGCAATACGTGGTTTTGCGCCGAGAAGCTTAATAGTACGAATCCAAATTCACCGGCTTGCGCCAAGCTCAGTGTAAATAGCCAACGATCGCTGTTCTTGATTTTGAAAATCAATGCCAAGGTAAAAAGCACAGCTGCTTTTAGTAACATGACACCCAGAGTTAGCCCTATGATTAGGATGAAATCATTGAATAGAACATCGAAGTTGATTCCCGCACCTACCGTAATAAAGAACAGGCCAAGCAGCAGTCCTTTGAACGGGTCGATGTTCGATTCCAGTTCGTGTCTGAATTCACTGTTCGCCAGTACAACACCCGCAAGGAAAGTGCCTAGTGCAGGCGATAAGCCGACAAGGCTCATCAGTGCAGCAATACCAATAACCAGCATCAGTGCCGTTGCCGTGAAGATCTCACGCAGGCCAGAGCTTGCGACGAAGCGGAAGAGTGGACGGCTTAAGAAGTGCCCGCCAACAACCACAATCGCGATAGATGCGGTAATCACAAGGCCATAAGCCCAACCAGGTAGACCAGCAACCAGACTTAACTCTTCATGGTGGTCAGAAGCTGAAGTGACCGCGCTTTGTGCAGCTTCAATTAATTCTGGCAACGCCAACAGAGGAATGAATGCCAGCATCGGAATAACGGCAATATCTTGGAATAATAGAACCGAAAAGGCATTCTTACCGCCTTCAGTCTTAGACAAGCCTTTCTCGTTGAATGTTTGAAGTACAATCGCGGTCGATGACAACGCAAAGATTAAGCCGATAGTGAGAGCGATAGTCCAAGGTTGGCCAAAGGCTAGAGCAATGCCCATTACAATCGCTGCTGTGCCTCCTACTTGTAGGCCACCAAGCCCCATCAAACGGTTTCTCATTGCCCATAGCATCTTAGGTTCGAGCTCAAGGCCAACCAAGAACAGCATCATTACCACGCCGAATTCGGCAAAGTGTTGAATGGTGGTGGTTTCTTCACCGACAAGGCCGATGATAGGTCCGATAACCACACCTGCGATTAAATATCCCAGTACTGAGCCTAAGCCAAGACGCTTAGCTATCGGCACTGCGATCACGGCGGCGACTAAGTAGATAAAGGCTTGTAAAAAATATCCAGTCATTCTTTAGTCCCTGTTGATGATTTCGTCGAGGTAGTGGTTTAACTTCGCGACTTTTTTTGCTTTTTTGTAGTCAATACTGCCCGCGACTAGCGACTCCAACAAAAATTTATAGCGCTCAACATGCCCGGTGATGCGGTTCTCTTCCAAGGCGGTTCGCGAGCCAAATAGCGCATAAGGCGCTAAATATTCCATACCACACAAAGCAGCGGTTTGTTCAAGAGGGTGGAGTAGCTCACGAATGGTAAAATGGTTGTAGCCGTCAGTTTGGTAGGCATCCTCTTTACCCCCCGCAGTAATGCTGCAAAGTAATTTCTTACCTTCTAACTCGTTGCCATCTGTGCCATAGGCAAAACCATACTCAAGAACAAGGTCTTGCCACTCTTTTAGAATTGCCGGAGTTGAATACCAATAAAGTGGGAATTGGAAAATGATGATGTCATGGTCCAACAGGCGTTTCTGTTCACGATCGATGTTGATTTTGAAAGTTGGATATTCAGCGTAGAGATCAACACAGGTCACGCCACCAATACGCTTGGCTTGTTCGAATAAGGGTTTGTTTGCTTCAGAGCGATGCTGAGAAGGGTGGGCGAATAGCACCAAGACTCGATTTTTCGACATAAAGCCCTCTTTGTCCGTTAACGAATAATGCTTATTGGAATTATAGATATACAATAATAGAAGAATGATTGAAGAACAACGAATTAGCCCATACTTATCTATTTAGATACATAGGTTTATCGAGTGCTTAATTATATAAAACACGCTCTGATTTAGGTGTTTTTCTTACCTTCACCCTACGACTAAGTAAAACTAATTATTCGTGAATAATAAAAGCGAATAAGCGTATTTTATGTCAACGTTGGTAGCGAACGTAAATAATTCAATCTCTCTACATAGAACAACAATGAATAAAGGAAAAAGTATGAGCATGGACTTGCGTCAACAGTGTAATTTGTTTCTTTCAGGTCACTTAGATCCAACTCCGGACCAAACATTTGCTCAGATGGCTGAATGGTGTGAAGAGCACAACATACATCACGATACTTACGGTGATGGTGAGTTCATCGAAGGCTTTGAAGCCAAAGTTGCAGAGCTGCTTGGATATGAAGCGGCTGTATTTGTTATCACTGGCACTATGAATCAACCAACGGCATTAGAGATCGCCTGCCAGGAGAAAAGAAACCCGCTGGTTGCGATGCATGAATCGAGTCATATCCTGCGTCATGAGCGCCAAGGGTACCAGCTCCAGAACCGCTTTAATGTGTTGCCAGTGGGCAATGTGTTTCGCACTTGGAATGTCGATGACTTGAAAGCGTGGCCAGATGAAATCGCAGCAGCGCTTTATGAGTTACCGATGCGAGAGATAGGTGGTCAGCTACCAGAGTGGGAAGAGCTCGAAGCGATTAAGCAGTATTGCAACGAACAATCCATTCATCTGCATATGGATGGCGCGCGCTTGTGGGAGTGTGGTGCATATTATCAAAAACCTTACAGCGAAATCGCAAAGGGCTTTGATAGTGCGTATGTCTCGCTATACAAAGGGCTAAATGGACTTGGTGGCTCACTGTTGTTGGGTGATAAAGCGTTTGTTGCGAAGGCGTCAGCTTGGATGAAACGACAAGGCGGTAATGTGTATCACCGTACACCTTATGTTGTATCTGCAGCTATGCAGTTTGATCAACGACTAGCGCAGATGCCCGCTTTGTATGAACGCACGAAACAGATCTACCAAATCTTGTTAGATTACCCTCAATTCAAAGTGAACCCACAACAACCGCAAGCGAACATGCTACATCTTTATTTGCCGGCAAGTTACGAAGATGGGGTTGCTTTAAGAGACAATATCGCTAGTAAGCATAAGGTATGGATAGGAAACCCAGCTATCTGTGAGTTACCGAATCAATGCAAGATTGAGTGGTATGTGGGGGATAACTTATTAAACCTGCCGGATCACGAGCTGATCGATATCTTGGACCTCATTAGCGAAGCACTGATTTGATTACCGAACGGCTGGACTGAATGTAGTGAGGAGTGCTAACTAGGATGAATACAGGTGTGTTTACCTGTATTCATTTAAGTCGGGACAATAGAGGGTGTGTTACATATATTGGTTGATGTACACGTCGACTAGGAACATAAATACTGGAACGGTGCTAAGAACTCCGAAGAAGACGATAGGCACCCAGTTTTTCATTTTCTTTTTAGGTTGCTCTGTATTGTTCATAGATTCGGCCTTAAATTCGTTGTTGAGTCTGCGCTTGGGTTAGAACTGAATGGTATCAAATAAATTAGCACTGCCCTATGCGGATTTGGTATTTCGTGGTGTGCATCAAACACAGAAAATTGCGTTGATTCATAAACGGTTCATAAAGGCTCAACAATAATGAACCTATTGAAAGAAGCGCAGCCTTATTTGGCATAGTAATTAAACAGCATTCAAAGAGTTGGAGAATACAGAATGAAAACAATAGGTAACATCATTTGGTTTCTGTTCGGTGGCGTATTTATGGGATTGGCGTGGTGGTTCTTTGGGCTGCTTGCATTTCTGACCATCGTTGGTATTCCGTGGGGCAGAGCGTGTTTTGTTATGGGTAACTTCTCGTTCTTTCCATTTGGTCAAGAAGCGATTGCGCGTGATGAGCTAACCAATGAGGGTGATATCGGTACCAGTCCATTAGGCATGATAGGCAATATTATCTGGTTCGTATTCGCAGGGGTATGGCTTGCAATTGGCCACATCTTATCTGCAGTAGCCTGCTTCGTGACCATCATCGGTATCCCATTTGCTATTCAGCACCTTAAATTAGCTGTGATTTCATTGGCACCTATCGGCAAAACGGTCGTTGACAAGCGCGAAGCTGAAGCGGCACGTGTTAGAAACTACAAAGGCTAGAAAGAAATGCCCCCAATAAAGGGGGCATTGATTGCTGGATGAGTATCGTTAATTAGTCATCGGGTTGATCTGCAGTGAAAACTCGGGACCAAATATCACCTCCGTCGTCATCTCCTACGCCATCCCAGTCGCTTCCCCTTGAGAATCCTTTGATGGAAAACTCGATACTATTACTGTCAATAATAGCTAGAGTATCTCTTGCTGTGATTTCTCCAGCATCGATAACTACGTCTACTAGGTTTGTTTCATCGTTAACAGACCAAGTCATGGTTAAGTTTTCTTGGTCACCGTCATCTATATGTGAAACGATATATGAGCCAGTGCCATCTTCTTCAAATACGAAAGTTTCGAATTCACCGTCTTCATCTGAGTTGCTTGTGAAGCTGATTTTTCTGTCGAAGTAGTCCGCACTAAATGCTGCGTTGGAGTCACTTAGTTCTATACAAGATTCCACGCTATCTTTGTAGTCTTGGAAAGAGCCATAATTTGGCACGTTGTCTTCGTCATTCCAATCAGTATTGCCTGTATCACAATAGAGAATGCCATTGCTAGTCGATAGGTCTTCGTAGGTTGAAGCCCAAGATTCAGATGCTTCTGGTTCGTAGAAAGCGAGACTCACGGAGCCTTCTCTGTTGTACAAAACAGTAATATACTCAGCTAACTCCGTTTTTTCCTCGTCATAGTAAACAACATACATGTTGTTATCGGCGTCAAATTCCCATACCCAATATCTAGGAATTCCGTTACGGTAATTTATGGCCGTGCCATCGTCGTTAAATTGATATCCGCGAGTCTCCCCATTACTCTTCACTCTACCAAGCTGTAACCCTGATAGTTCAGAGGTTAATGGGTTGTCAGCACAATCTGAATATTCGGAGAGGTCATTTTTAAAGCTATCTAATGACGCGTTAGAATTTTCGGGGAAGCTACAGATGACATTGCCTTCTATGAGTTCCACAGTGTCAGACCAAATTAGTTGCGTCGACTGTTCACCCTGAACCTCGGATTCATAGAATTTCAATGACCACACTGAATCGGATTGCTCAATTAATGCCCAAGTCCATGATGCGCTATAGTCTGCTTCAGTATAAGTGACTACCACTTGACCATTGTTTATGCCCCAATTGTCTGTATATCCGTATTCACCATTTTTAGAAACGTCTACCGTCCCATCTGCGTTAAAGAAGTAGTCACGGGTGTCACCATTGCCCTTAACACGATGGAAATTTTGGTCGACGATCATCTGTTCCGTGATTGTGATTCTACCACCACAAGCTGTAACAGCGGCTTCAAACTCTTGTGTTGTTGAGGTGTCGTCTTCGTCGTCTCCAGTACTACATGTAGAAACAGGTACATCGACAATGTTTAAAGCAGCATCTCTAGCAATAGCATTGATGTAGATGCTTTCATCAACTTCTGGTTCTCCTGCCTTTTCAAGTGAACCTTGATGGAGTTGGCCGTCAACAACGCTAAATAAGACATGCGGAGAGTCTTGATCAAAGCTTTCGCCCCACTCTGCGATCGCTTCCTCGGGAACAGTAAACATAATAATGTCTTCATTGTTCATCGTTGAGCGAGTCCAAGTGGCTGACGATACCCTTACAGCTTCTCCATCATGCCAATTTAAAGAATAAAAGTTGACTGTATTGTCAGAGACTAGTTCGGCACTAACATCCCATCCAATTGATACACCGTAGTACATCGATGTCTGGCCAACTTCACCTGCACTTGTGTCTACGATCAGTTCGTCCAATGTTGCATTGTCTTTGCCATTGTGACCATCAAAAACCCATGGCGTCCAGTTAATCCAAAGATAGTACGCATCGTTAACTGGCGTGAAGTTAAGAACTACAGCCGTTGAGCCATCAGGGTAGCTACCCTGACTGTCTTCCAACAAGTCTAAATCTAGGTTGTAAGAGGAAATAGAGACGCCCGATAGATCTTTATATATTGCCGTTGCACTGTAAGTTAACGTCGGGTGATCTACTGGGTAAGCCATTATTTTACTATCGCTGATATCCAGTACATATTCTTCGGGGATTGATGTCCAACCTTGCTCAGTGAGTTGGGTGTCTGACTCATAATCGTTTGGTACTGTGATTAACGTTCCGTCAGATTTAACTCGCTGAATTTGGGTTAATGGAGCAACATCACCATTTGGAGTAAAGGTGTCGATAAAGAGTTGGGTGATTTTGTCGTAATCTTCCTCCCAAAGAGAGTAAATAGCGCCTTCTGATTTGATGAATTCGATTGCCTTTGCCGTGTCCGATAAACCTACATCTGGATCGGTCGGATCGAGGTCGTTTTCATCGTCGATACCGTCATTGTCGTCATCGGGGTCTGCATTATTACCAATGCCATCCTTGTCGGTGTCGACAGATTCGTCCTTATCTAATGGAAAGTCATCTTCTTCATCGGAAACGCCGTCACCATCATCATCAGTATCTGCATTGTTGCCTATGTTATCCTTGTCAGTATCAACCGTTTCGGAGCTGTCTAGTGGGAACGCATCGTCTTCGTCACTAACTTCATCACCATCGTCATCGGTATCTGCGTTATTGCCGATTCCATCCTTATCGGTGTCGAGAGATTCGTCTTTATCTAATGGGAAGTCATCTTCTTCGTCGGAAACACCATCACCATCATCATCGGTATCAGCGTTGTTTCCTATATTATCTTCGTCGGTGTCAATACTCTCTGATGAGTCAAGTGGAAATGCGTCTTCTTCGTCATTGACTTCATCGCCATCATCATCTTCATCAGTATTATTGCCGATACCATCATTATCAGTGTCTAGTGTCTCTGTTGGGTCGAAGTCGAATGCGTCTTCGGTGTCTGGAACTCCGTCATTATCGTCATCTAGATCGGCATTATCACCTTTGCCATCAGAATCTGAGTCTTTGGTTTCATTCGGGTCTAACGGCATTTCATCTTCTGTATCAGAAACGCCGTCGCCATCGTCATCAGTATCGGCATTGTCACCAATTTCATCATTGTCACTATCTAGCCATTCACTGCTGTCGCTTGGAAAGGCATCGTCTTCATCTGCGACACCATCTCTATCTGTATCCTTGTCTGCCACACCTGATTTGTTGAAGACAATGGAATCTAAATCTGCTTCGTTGTCTTCAACAATTTCTTTGATTTTTGAGTTTACAACACTGATAGCAGCTAAGAGGTCATTACTGCCGTCGTCATCGTTGGCAGCAGTGTTCAATTCTTCAGGGCTCTCTGGTAAGTTCCCTGATGCAACTAGGCTTCTCGCACCAAAGGCCGCTTTTTCGTTATTGTTTTCTTTGTAATCACCAAGAACTTCACCTTCTTCTAATCCCATTTCTGTCGCAACATTTGTGATTGCTTCTTCTTTGCTGGCTGCTTGCCCTGATTCAAGTTGGACATGTACTAAAGTGGAGAGTGGTGTGACGTCTCTTTCTCCGGCAGGAGCGGACATTACGTAGTCGGATGCGACGGTATTGCCCGTGTCTTCATCAACGGTTTGACCTTTTATCGACCTAACGACAAGAGGGTAGGTTTCTGGATTATCAATACCAGTAATATCTAGGCTAGCTTTACCTCCTTCTCCTGTTGTGGCAGAAGGTTCGTTAGAATCTAACTGGAAGTTAGCATTAAGGTCTAACCAAACTTGGGCACCATTCAAGTATCCATCAATGGCCGTTACGCTATAAGATGTGCTGGACGCGGAACCGCTAGACGAGTCTGAATCGGAGTCGTCAAGACAACCGACCAGACCCACACTAGCAGTTAACCCTAGCACAATAGTGAGTGGGTTCTTTTTCATTAGTTCATCCTAAACTGACGTTGCATAGATTATGTTGCATAAGAAAGCTAGGAAATGAACTGGGTTTGCGCAAGGTGCATAAAAATGCACTTTTGACTAAATGAATAGTTATACTTGGCATTCATTTGTCTGGTTTATGATTTCTAGTGTTGGTAACACTAAGGCAAATAAGGAATAATATATGGCATTGTGTTCTTTAGGTTATGCTGCATTGTTCGCAGAGACTCGCTTTGGCTTCAAAATAAAAAATAACCATTGTTTTAATATGTGATCTATTTCACTGCACGCATATGGTTCCGTCTTGTCAATTATTGTGACTTTGCTCGATAAAAAGGCGGGCTCACCTATGGCAAGCCCGCTTTCAAACTAACATATAAAGTTTGGTGTTTTATAAATTGAAGAACTACATTGCCGCTTCGAAAATCGCAGAGATTTCTTCGTGGGTCGCTTGTTTAGGGTTAGTAAAACCACATGCGTCTTTCAGTGCGTTGTCAGACAGAGTAGGGATATCTTCTAGCTTCGCACCAAGTTCCGCGATACCTGTTGGGATGTTCACGTCATTTGCTAGTTGAACAATCGCTTCGATCGCAGCTTCTGCACCTTGCTCTGGTGACATACCTTCAACGTTAACGCCCATTGCTTTTGCAACATCACGTAGACGCTCAGGACAAACTTGCGCGTTGTAGCGTTGAACGTGTGGTAGCAAGATAGCGTTACATACACCGTGTGGAAGGTCGTAGAAACCACCCAGTTGGTGCGCCATCGCGTGAACATAACCTAGTGACGCGTTGTTGAACGCCATACCCGCCATGAACTGTGCGTAAGCCATTTGCTCACGTGCTTCAATGTCTTCGCCGTGCGCTACTGCCGTTCTTAGGTGAGCTTGTACAAGTTCAATTGCTTTAATCGCTACAGCGTCTGTTATTGGTGTCGCTGCGATAGAAACGTAAGCTTCGATTGCGTGTGTTAGCGCATCCATACCTGTTGCAGCAGTCAGTGATGCAGGCTTAGCAAGCATTAGTTCAGGATCGTTTACTGAAATAAGCGGTGTTGTGTGCTTATCAACGATAGCCATCTTAATGTGGCGCTCTTCATCTGTAATGATGCAGAAACGTGTCATTTCTGAAGCGGTGCCCGCAGTCGTGTTGATAGCGATAAGAGGCATCATCGGTTTTTCAGATTGATCGACACCTTCGTAATCTGCAATCTTGCCGCCGTTAGAAGCAACCAAAGCGATACCTTTCGCGCAGTCGTGTGGAGAACCGCCACCTAGAGAAATAACGAAATCACAGTCGTTGTCAGTCAGTAATTCAAGACCATCATTTACGTTTGTGATGGTTGGGTTTGGTTGAGTGCCATCGAATACCACAGCGTCTACACCGCGCTCGCTAAGAAGGTCTTGTACCTGCTTAACCACGCCAATTTGGTTTAGGATTTTATCGGTTACGATAAGACCTTTTTTAAAGCCTTGAGACTGAATGCTATCAGCAGCATCCTTTAAACAGCCAGTACCCATGAAGTTGATTGTAGGGATGTAAAATGCACTAGCCATGAGTTGCTCCAGTTAAATTATGATTTTTGCTTGAGCTCTATGTTGGCGATAAAGGTCTGTGGAACAATTGATCTGGGACAATTTTCACGCCTAACTACCACTTTCTGGTTAGGGATTGTGACGTGCTTCATGAAGCAAACGGTTAGCTCGATTCTAATGATAATTTAAATAATAATAGGTGGCGTGAGCAGTACGCCATCCATATGAGAATAAATAGTGTTGATGAAAAAGATCTACATAAAGTTCTAATTTTATTAACTTTTTGTCTCTTCTATATCGATAGCCTCTTGTTTGGATTCATCACCAGAGACCATTTCTTGCTCTGTTTTTGGTTCGGATTGGTCGCCGACAAAAGCGTCGTAGTTTTTGACAAGAAACGGTGTAAGCATGACAGACGACGGTAAGAAGTGCTTCATAATACCTCCGGTATTGAAATGTGTTTCTTGTATGTTATTAGTTTAATATGTGGCAAAATTTGCGATACATCATAAGTTGATGCGTGATTTATATAAAAGGTCAGAACTTTCTACGAGCTCACAGTTGTGTAGAAAGTGTGCAAAAGACATGAGGCATAGCCTCTCTAGAACGATCGAACCCAAGTAGGATAGGTAATGAAGTACGACTGGATATTTTTTGATGCGGATGAAACGCTGTTTCACTTTGACTCGTTTAAGGGAATGAAGCTGATGTTCTCTCGCTTCGGCGTTGAGTTTAACGAGCAAGACTACGCGGCATACCAACAAGTCAATTTACCGCTTTGGGTTGATTATCAAGATGGCCGTATTACTGCGGATCAATTAAAGCACACCCGCTTTGAGTCTTGGGCGGAAAAGCTAGATACCACAACCGCCGTATTGAATAGCGCTTTCCTAGCCGCAATGGCAGACATCTGTACATTATTGCCGGGCGCTAAAGAGTTGATGGAAGCACTGCAAGGTAAGGTGAAAATGGGCATCATCACTAACGGCTTTACCGAACTGCAGTCTATTCGTTTGGAGCGCACAGGGATGACGCATTACTTCGACCATGTGGTGATCTCTGAAGAGGTGGGCGTGGCTAAACCAGACATTGCGATCTTTGATCACACACACCGCATCATTGGCGAACCGGCTAAAGATCGTATGTTGATGGTAGGTGATAACCCGCACTCAGATATTTTAGGCGGCATCGATTTTGGTATCGAAACATGTTGGCTGAATGTTGAAGGTAAACCAAAGCCAAGTGGCATTGAACCTCACTATCAAGTCGCGTCTTTGACTGAGTTAAAGGCGCTGCTTCTCGCTTAGTGTTGGCCGTGGTTTCCTGTTAACAGCTGTTTCGTGTTTACAGCCGCTGGCTCTACAAAAGACAGTTGATTGAAAAGGTACCTAAAACGGAAGTTGGGTACCTTTTTTATTGGCAGTTATTGATGCGAGTGAGAGCACTACATAAAAGGTAGAGGGAAAGCGTCGCTAGGCTCGGGGTTGTTAACGTGTTCGGCATTCACGATGAGCGAGCCATTTCTACCCTTGTCCTTGATGGTGTACAAAGCTTCATCCGCTTTTTGAATCAACTCTGAATCGAGCAATAGGCTCTTAGTGCCGTGATCAAATATCGCCCCGCCAATGGATACGGTGATCCTGTCACTACACGGGGAAGAGATATGTTCGATGTTATGCTGATGAAGATCAGACATAAAGTCACGAGCCTTCTTCTCAAGTTCAGACTTCATCATGCATTCGGTCAAAATAAGAAACTCATCGCCTCCAAATCGGAATACTTTACAGTGCTCTTTGGTAAAGTGGATTCGAAGTAGATTGGCGATCTCCTTTAACACGCCATCCCCTTTTACGTGACCATAACTGTCGTTGTACTGCTTGTAGTAATCCACATCAACGAGCAGCACCGAGATCTTGCTCGCCGCTTGTGCACACTTTTGTAGCTTTTGAATCGACGAGCCAAGAGAGACGCGATTATAGAGACCAGTTAAAGGGTCTAAGTTCACCAAACGGTTGAGCTCTTTCTTCTGGGCTTCGAGCTGTTTTTTGTGTTGTTTGTTTTGTAAGTCGACCGCAATGTACGAGCCAAGGTGCTTAATCAAAGACATATGGTAGTCTTGGTAAGCATGCGGCTGGTGGGTCTGTATCGTCAACACACCTAGAGTCTTATGATCGAGCGTTAACGGAATCATGATAACCGACGGGTAGTCCTCTTGCGTCGTACCGACAAAAGCGTGCGCGGTCGGATCCTGATTAACAAGCTTTTGTAGTACCTCAGGAGAAAAACTGCCGTGCACGAACGATAGATTGTTCTTGATGCAATACGTACTTAATGTCGACTCACCACGACAATTGATAGTGAATGGCGGTAGAAGATTACCAAGGTCAATAAACTGCTCGTAATGCAATTTCTCAGTCGCTTCGTCATACAAGCCCAAAGCAAGACAGTCGACAGACATGAGTTTTGAAAGGTCGTTATACAGACGAAATACCATGTCTGTGAGATCGTTGTGTGATCCAAGGTACTCGCCAAACGAAGAGATTAACTCCAAGTTTTTTGCCAACGACTGCGCGTTCTCTAACTGAGGACGTTCAGAATGGAGTTGATACAGTTGCGAGATGGACTCACTGTTACTTTCACCGTGTAGCTTGAGTGCCTTTGCCTGTAAATTGAAGGCTTGTTCTAGGCGCTCATTCTTTAATGTGGCGTTGTTATTAAACTTCGATTCTTGATGCAAGATAGTGGCGAAAGCCTCCAACATCTTAGCACTACCGAATGCTTCAACCAGAGTCAGCGCTTTTTGAATATGAGTATCGAGGTGAGCAATATGTTGGTTCTCGATAGCACAACGGCAATACTCAAGAAGTGCATCTAATAGATAGAAATCGTCTGACAGCTGTTCTGCACATTGAATCGCGTTACAAAAGTGCTTGAGTGCGTGCTCAGATTCTCCTAGCAGCTCTAAATGGGCGCCAAAGGCATTATGATAGAAGAACTCGCCAAGTGGACTTGCGTGTAACGTGAGAGTCTTTCTGTACTGCTCAAACTGTTGGACAGCAATATCGAACCGACCCAGCTTACTATTGGTAAATGCAAGGTTGGTGAGTACAGGTGAGATCACCATCTGCTCTGGTGTCTGAGTACTGGTTTCCCAGGCTAATTCACAGTAGTAGTGGGCTTTGTGAAAGTCTTCAGCTTCGAGAAATATATAACCTAAATTCGCGTAGATTCTTGCAAGCAAGTATGGGCTAGCAATGTGTTTACATTCCGAAGCCTTGGTTAATTCGACAATGGCTTCAGTGAAGTTGCCTGAGCGAATCATGGCGATACCTAAACCATACTCGATGTAGTATTTGAGGATCAAAGAGGGTGAAGCGTCTGCTTTATTTAGAGCTTGACTAAGATAGACAAGAGCCTGTTTTACTTTACCTTTTCTCAATACACAGAAACCGTCGACAAATAACTTTATAGAACTTGGGATGGTTTTATCTAATCGAACGGCTTCGGTGTCCATCGCTTTTTTGACATGGCCGATAGCCTCTGCGCTTTGAGAAGCAATGACTTCTTTTAGTTGCAGATCTAGGTAATGAGTAAAGCTATCGGTATAGTTCATTAAGGTGACAATGATGAAATAAATATAATTATATTGTACGAAGTGTTGTTTATTTTAGGAAGTCTTATTTTGTTTTTTCTATCATTTGGCCAAGTTTCTGGTTTATGCTCGCCATTTAGGAATTTGCTTAAGTTGGCTTTGTAAAAAGGTAATCAAGTGTTAAAGACTCATCGTTATAGTTGTTATGGCGTAATGGCCATTCTATTGTGGAGCTGCTTAATCGCGCTCTCACGCAGCGTATCTGAACAGTTAGGACCGATTGGAGGGGCTGCCAGTCTCTATACGGTGAGCTCGATCCTACTGGTGTTTACCATGGGTTTACCGAAAATTTCGCGTTTCTCTAAGTCATATCTTCTGATTGGTGGCTCACTTTTCGTTTGCTATGAGATATTTTTGGCCCTTGCTCTTGGTATGGCGAACAGCCGTCATCAAGCAATCGAAATGGCGGTTATCAACTATCTTTGGCCCGCATTAACTGTGCTGTTTGCCGTGTTACTCAGTAAAAAGAAGACCAACTTACTGGTTTACCCAAGTATCGTACTGGCGTTCTTCGGCGTGGCATGGAGTATCAGTGGCGATCAAGGTCTTTCGGTACAGCAGATTGCCGCAAACGTGGCGACTAACCCGCTAACTTATTCCATGGCTTTCTTTGGTGCGATCATCTGGGCTGTGTATTGTAATTACACACAGCGTGTGGCGAAAGGTCAGAATGCAATTGTGCTGTTCTTTATTGCGACTGCGGTGACCCTCTGGATTAAATACGCGCTGAGTGATGAACCGGCGATGATCATGACAACGAGCGCTGCTATCGATCTTGTGTTGGCGGGGGCGGCGATGGGAGCGGGTTATGCGTTGTGGAATACCGCGATATTAGGTGGCAACATGGTGTTTCTTGCAACCATGTCGTACTTTACGCCAATCTTCGCAACTCTATTCTCTTCAATGCTGCTCGGCCTTTCACTCACTATGACCTTCTTACAAGGCGTGTGCATGGTGACGATTGGTTCACTGGCGTGCTGGTGGGTAACAAGAGAAAAGCCGACACAAAAAGCGTCGGCTAAATCAGAAAGTGGTGATATCGAGCAAGCGAACACCTAGTCGCTAATCGGTTACCCTTTAGCTTGCAATACTCAAATTGAGTTTCAGCTCATAAGGCATTTTAGAAAGGCGTCGCTTGAGTAGGCGGCGCGTCTTTTCAATATCATTGACTGCAATGGTTGCTTGATCGTTGGTGTGAATGTCCACGTTAATACGCAGCTCTTGACCCACCTTAGTTACACCTTTCAGTTTAAGATCTTGTTGCGCTTCTTTATCGACTGCGATGACGTTCTCATCAACCTTTTCACAAATCTCTTTGTTTGCCGACATCATTAACAGTTCACGCATTGCTTGTTTCAGCATATCGAATGGGACTTTAATGAAGTAGAACGACATCAGAACCATCATCATAGGGTCAGCATAAACAGCAAACTCAGCGTATGGTGACAAGGTGATGAACCATGCTGCGACGAAACCTGCAGTCACCGCTACACTCAACAATGTATCCATCTGCCACTGCTTCGATTCAGCTTCAATCAGACCAGAAGAGAATGACTTACTCTTATTGGCGATGTACCACCAAGCGTAACCACAACCTAGTACGTTCAGAGCACCAAAGATGGTTGCGATAGAGGCGTCAACCTCTCGGCCACCAGTCATCAATGCGCCCACTGCTGAATATAATGAGTAACCGACAACGATAAGAATAACCGCGGCTTTAAATGCAATAACGATAGGCTCGATGATTGCTCGACCAAAAGGGAAGTTAGAATCTGACGGGCGATTAATGTACTTCGATGCCGCAAGTGACAATAAAGTTAACAGTAAACTGATCAGCGAATAAACACCGTCGAATACGATGACGAGGGAACCAACAATTAAGCCTAGTGCCAAGCCACCTAATGCAAAGCCAGATGCAAGAAGGGCTGAGAACATTAATACTCGATTTTCGTTTTGGTTTGTCCTGTCACACATAATGATTTCCTAGTGTCTTCGATACCTTCATTGTTCTAATACTGAGCAAGTTTTACAAACTAAATCTGTCTTGGCGTAAAGGTGAAATTGTAGGATTTATTAATTATTTAATTAAATCATTAAGTTAGAGGTTGTTTTGCCTGTCATGTTTTTTGACACTGACTGATATCGAAGAGGAAAACTTGAGAGAAGTGCGTCTGAAATAACAAATACGATCAGTAGTTAGAGTCGTAATACTGTTAGATTGGATGAGCATTAATGCGGAGTAATGCTCATCGAAATTAGAGAGGGGATGAGTGAACTCTAGATAAATGAGAGAAATGTTTATATTTAAAAATCAAATAGATAGTCACTGATCTTGTCCGCCAGCCAGTTCATTCCCGGGTGTTCCGCCATACCAGCAGCCGTGAACATACAGTAATCTTCTTGGGTCAAACCGTAGGTATGCTTGATAACCGATAGTTTCTGTTCGCGGAGTAGATGACGAATCAGTGGTTCTGGCATTACACCCCAGGCGTCCTCACGCATGATGGTATCGAGCATGTAGTCGAAGCTCGAAAAGCCAATATAGCGGCGTGAGAATGGGTCGAGAACAGGATTATCTTTCTCGTTAAGATAAACCATGGTCGCTTGCATGGAATTACGTAAGACTTCATCTGACACTCGACGCATTTCGCTTAGAGCATGCCCTTTTTGGCACACAGACATCATGCGGATTTTACCAAGTGGGTTGTAGAGGATTCTTGGGTCATCGACACGCTCGTAATCAACCCCAAAGGCGAAGTCGACTTGCTGAGTTTCCACAAGGTTGGCTAAATCACCACTGGAAGCCAGCACAATGTTGAATGAGGTGGAAGGGTAGCGGTTGTTCAGTTTATGCGATAGATCTTGCCACATTTCATCGGGCAGCGAGTCGTCGCGTGCTATCCAAATTTCGGCGTTAAACTCACCAGAAACATGCAGACAGGTTTGTTTGATACGAGCTGCCGTCACCAACATGCCTTCGCAATCCTTGTAGATCGCTTTTCCCGCTTCCGACAATTCAACGTGGTTACCACTACGAATAAACAGCTCGACATCCAGTTCTTTCTCAAGCGCTTTGATCGACATACTGAGCTTAGTTCGGTTGCATTCGAGCTGTCGTGCAGCTTCTGAGACCGATCCGAGGTCTGCAACGGAACAAAAAGCTTGGATTTGAGACAAGTTCATAGATTTTCCAGAATGAGCGAGAATCATAAGGTTTATATGTGAATATTGTGCTGATTCTCTTAGAAATAGTCCATCATTGCATGATAACTCTATGACGAATGGATTAATTTAGTTTAATCTGAGAGGGTTCCGAACGTACAAGAAGTAAAGATGGAGGCCATGATGGCGAAACAATGGGACGAGTACGCAAAAGACTGGGATAAAGAACCCGCAACGGCTGAATTCGCAAAAGCCGTATTTGACCAGTTAAGCCAGCTCGTTGATCTAGACGGAACCCGTGTCCTTGATTTTGGCTGTGGCACAGGTCTGCTTAGCCAAAAAGTGTCCCCTTTTGCAAAAGAGATAATTGCTTTAGATTTCTCTGAAGCCATGATCGAAGAACTCGACAAAAAAGAGCTACCCAATGTAGAGCCCGTTGTTGATATTCTTTCTCGTGGTTTAGCAGCTCAACACCCTGCATTTCGAAAGCAATTTGATGTCGTAGTCGCGTCTTCGGTGTGTGGCTTTATTCCGAATCTACAAGATACGGTGAGTTTGATTTACACGCTTTTAGAAGAAGAAGGGCTGTTTGTTCACTGGGACTGGTGTCTAGAGAGTAACGAAGAAACGTCCGGTTTAACACTGAGTCGCTCAGAGAATGTGTTAACTGCAGCAGGTTTCTCAAACGTAGAAGTGTCAGTACCATTCTCGATTGATACTCCTCAGGGTGAATTGAAAGTATTAATGGGCGTCGGTCGTAAGCAGTCTTACCACCCGTACTAAGTTACGCTAACGTATTGATACTCAATAGATAGAATAAACCCACACTGTGTTGCAGTGTGGGTTTTCTTTTGGCTACAACATTGATGATTGTTATTTCCATAATGGAAATGTTTAATTGATTATATTTCAATAGTGGAAAAGTAATAACTCTTTTAGAATAAGACCATATAAATACAAAGGGTTTTATCATGAGCCAACAAACAACGTCATCACCAATGCCTGAACTTCAGCAACGTTTCCATAATATTATTTCGGATGCCAACTTATCGCCTAAGCAGAAGTCGAGCTATTTAGCGCTAGAAGCAGAAGCAAGCCTACCGTATATGCCAATCAGCCAAGCCGCTGAACAAGCACTTAAAGACGGGGTGCTGTGTGACATGTTTGAAGGCCATGCGCCGTTTAAGCCGCGCTACGTCTTGCCAGACTATTCTAAATACTTACATCTAGGCTCAGAGTATTTAGAACTCAGCGCGGCGACTAATCTTGATGAAGCGCTCAACATGTTGACGATCATCTATCACCATGTTCCATCAGTGACCTCTATCCCTGTATACCTCGGTCAACTAGACGATGTATTGATGCCATTCGTTGGCGATCTAACAGACGAACAAATCTATCAAAAATTAAAACTGTTCTGGATAATGCTAGATCGCACGCTTCCAGATGCGTTCATGCATGTAAATATCGGCCCTGCAGATAACATCATTTGTCGCACTATCTTGCGAGTAGACGCTGAACTGAAGCAAATCGCTCCGAATTTGACCTTTATGTACGACCCAGCTGTGACTCCAGACGACCTATTGCGTCAGGCCGCGAGTAACATCTGTGAGTGCAGTAAGCCTCATATCGCGAATTACCCAGCACATGCGAGCGCTTACGGTGATAAGCGTTTTGGAATCGTGAGCTGCTATAACTCTCTGCCGCTTGCTGGTGGCTCAAATACCTTGGTTCGTATGAACCTAAAAGAGGTCGCGCTAAAGTCTAAAGACAGCGCTGATTTTCTACAGCAGGTACTGCCGACATACGCCAACATCATGGTTGAGCTGATGGATGCTCGCAGTCGTTTCCTTCATGAAGAGTCGAATTTCTTCGAAGGCTTCTTGACGAAAGAGGGCTTGATTGAAGAAGCACGCTTTGCGCCTATGTTTGGTATCTACGGCATGGCAGAAGCCGTGAACATCTTGATGGAGAAAGAGGATGTTGACGCTAAATATGGTCACGCTGATGCCGCTAATACACTTGGTCATACGATCTCTGAAAAATTGGCTGAGATTGTTGATTCGTCACCAGTACAGTATGGTCTGAATGGTAAAGCACTGTTGCACGCGCAAGGTGGTATTAGCCTTGATAAAGATGTAACACCGGGCGTACGTATCCCTTACGGTACAGAGCCGGATCCGGTCTCTTACGTACGAGCAACCGCAGGTCATCATAAGTTTTACACGTCAGGCATTAGTGACATCTTAACGATTGATGAGACCGTGAAATCCAACCCTGAGGCGATGTTCAACCTATGTAAAGGTGCAATTCAAGCCGGTTATCGTGAGTTTACTGCAAACGTCGCGTCTAACGATTTGGTGCGCGTGACGGGCTACATGATTAAGCTCTCTGATATCGCAAAATATGATGACGAGGGTTCTCGTACCAATACCACTTTCTTGGGCGCAGAGGCGGCAAAAAACACTGGTATTTTGGAGCGTAAACCACGTGTGGCGAGCTTAGAAATGTCACCTACCTACGAACAATAAATTTTCTGATCTAACGACTCACATGGCTAGGGTTACTAAAAATATAAAGGCAGAAAAACAAGCGAAGGTCAGCCGTGTGCTGACCTTTTCTTGTGTTGACGGGCCGGGAAATCGCTTGGTGTTGTTTCTACAAGGGTGCAACTTTGATTGCATCACTTGTCATAACCCTCACACCATCAATCACTGCAACCATTGTGGTGATTGTGTTCCTGAATGCCCAAGTGAAGCGCTAACTCGAAATAGCGATTCTGGAACGGTTACTTGGCATCCAGAAAAATGCACACATTGTGATAAGTGCATTGATGAGTGCAGTTATAAGTCGAGCCCGAAAATATCACTGATGACGGTTTCCGATGTTCTTGAAATCGCGAGAGAAAATCAGTTCTTTTTAAGCGGAGTTACCATCTCAGGTGGTGAAGCGACAATGCAGCTGCCGTTTATTATCGAACTCTTTAAAGCAATCAAAACCGATCCTCAGCTCTCTCATTTAACCTGTTTTATTGATAGTAATGGCTCACTTTCATCGGAAGGCTGGAGTAGGGTTCTGCCATACCTTGATGGCGCAATGATCGACCTGAAATCATGGCAAAATGAAACTCATCAATGGTTAGTTGGACGCGAGAACCATCGTGTGCTCTCTTCAATCAACTTCTTAGCGGAACATCAAAAGTTGCATGAAGTTCGTTTATTGCATATCCCCGGAAAGAGCGATCTCGACACAGAGGTTGAACAGGTAGGTCGTTATCTTCAATCGTTACCACAAAGCGTTGCGATTCGTCTCAATGCGTTTCAGCATCATGGTGTGATAGGGGAAGCCTTGAATTGGTCAAAATGCACTAAGCAGCAAATGAATGAGTTTCATGACCAGTTATTCGCTTACGTCCAGCGACCAATGCTGACACCGCAAGTCTACACCTAAACTCACTTGGTTCAGTACCTAAAAATACGGTTTCTCAATGGTTCTATGATTTTCATACCTTGGATAACACGCGCTGTTATAAATTGATAACGCGCTAGCGAGTTTTTTATGTGAGGTTAGAGTACCTATTTCGATATGTTTTCTTTAATTTTTAATAGCTTATGATAAATTAATCAAAATTTGGCAGGTAGAACAACGAGGCTGCTTGTTATTAAGAATGTTAGCTGTTTGGAGAAAAAATCATATGGCAGCAATTTTTAGTTTTAAATGTTCGAGTTGTGATGAAACTCATGAGGGATCACCAAGCTTTTCATTTAGGGCTCCAGATCCATACTTAGAGCAACCCGATGAAATACAGGAAGCTGGTAAACTTGGAACTGATCTTTGTTACTACAAGGATCTGGATGGTTATCATTACTTTGCTAGAGTCGTTATTGAAATCCCTATCATAGGTATGGCGGATCCATTTTTGTGGGGTGTTTGGGTTTCGCTAAGTCGAGAAAGTTATGAACACTATCTTGATACTTACGAAGAACCAGATGTGAACAAGAATTACTTCGGTTGGCTTTGCAATTATCTCCCGTATTACGAGAGTACCTATGCAATGGCAACAGATGTTTGTCCTAGAGTGGATGGTGAAAGACCATATCTAGTTATTCATGAAACAGAGCATGAATTTTATTCTGACTATATCAATGGTATTTCAGTTGAAAAAGCTCAAAAAATCGCAGAATTGTGCATGCACGGCTAAAAAGCCAATCTAGGTGATGCGTTACACTCGGCAGTTTTGGTATGGGGTTCGGTGCTCTTTGTTGGTTCTGTCGGGCACACCTTATCGCAGGCGTTAGATTTCTTTTATCAAATCCACCAATGGTAAACATTTGCAATGTTGAATTTTAGAATTACAAAATACGATCCTAAAAATAGAAATTCCGATGGGCAGTACAAAGTTGATGAATGGACATGTCCGTCAGAAGTCGGGAAAAAATTTAACGGAATTGAGTTTAAAGCATCGGAATACTTTGAAGTTGAAGAAAAGTATATAAATGCTGTTATAGAGTGCCTCCAGTCTAAACACATTAAGCACCTTCGAGTAGTAGATCTTGAATCTAGGTTTCTACAAGATAACCTTTCGGATAAAAATAGTCAGTGGTTAGTTAGCGAAGAGTTTAAGGATATTGCTCTCTTTGAAGATAAGAAACTCGAAATAAATTGCCTTACAGTTGTAATCAAGATGATTTTAAGGGGTTTTTTGTGGTGCAGATTAGAAATTAATGAACAATTTAGTCTTAGGTTTGGTTGGGACTACTACATGTATATCTGTTGCAATAATTTAAATGAGAGCACGATTGAAAAAATTAATGAAACGGGATTGTTTGTTGAGCTACTTGAACCACTTTACGATATGAAACGTTGTGACTTTTATATCCAAACTTGTCGCACTGACGAAGATGGAGATAGCTTAGTTGAAGAAGAAACAATCCTTAAAACCATGACTCGGGAAAAAATAAAGCAAGGTTTAGGTCTTTCTGATGAACATACTGGAAATCATAGTTTTGATATAACTCCTCAAAATTATGCAATGTTTAAAAATGACTTTGAGTTTAACTTCACGGAATATGAGTATTGTCTGTATTGCGACAAGATTTACATATAGGTAAACGAAATCTAACAAGTTGCTCAAGTAGGACGCACAAAGCTTGGCTTGCGCTCCTTCGTCGCTAATTTTAGCCAAGCTTTATACGCACGGCTAAAAGCAGCTTCTGATTGATACCCTACATCAAGACCAGTTTCTCGTGGTAGTAGGATAAAATCCCCAGGACCAAGTTTCACCTTCTCATCAAACACCTACACAATTGCTTCACCTTCAAGTATCAAATGAAACATAGTGCTAGAGGGAATGGATGGCATCGTGGCACCTCATGGTTGAGTGCGTATAGAACACGCTGCTCATTTTAAGCTGACTTAACGGTGAACCAGTATCAGTTTCATTGTGTTGTTCAGGAGCAAACTTTGCCAACGCTCGGAATTTTTTATCATCCATAATTGTATTTTCTGCAAATCTTCTGCGATTTTCTGTAAACCTAATCGGCGCCCAATAAGGTTTAATGAACAAACTTACAGACAATTAAGATTTATCATCTAAAAATTGTCTAATTTTTGAAATCTGGGTGGAGATAACATGAAGATTGTAACTAAATTCCAACGTATTGTTTTGGGTGCAGCCGGTTTTACTGCGTTTGTAATCGGTGGGCTTATCTCACTTTCACCTCTAGAATTCTACGCCAGTTACGGGGTAGCGATAGATAGTGAACCTAGCCTATTAAGTGAGCTACGTGGTCTAGGTGCTAATCTAGCGGCACTAGGTATGCTAATGATAGCTGGCCTTTTCTCGAGCTCGTTAGCTAAAACGTCAGTCGTTGTCGCTAAAGTTGTCTTCTTTGCTTTTCCTGTAGGTAGGATGATAGGAATTATGGCAGATGGAATGCCATCTCAAAGTATTTTGACTGCGCTAGCTATAGAGATAGTGTTCGCTGTTTTGCTAGTCGTTGCTTTCAGAAGAACTCAACAGAGCACTTAGGTAACGAATGAGCTGAAGCAACACCTATTAACAAGGTGTTAAAAGATCAACCAGAGCAGTGATTAATAGGTCATAACACAGTAAATGTTACTAATATGGCCAGTAAAAAAGTACTCACAATTTACGATTCTGGTTTTGGCTCGACAGCTGAGATACCTAACGCTATTTCGGCTGAGTTGTTCACCGAAGTTCAAAACGGTCTCTCTGGCGTGATGAACTGATCACATAGCCATTTCATTGCTTGATCATTCATGTTTGGTCGATTCCATACCAAGCTGTATGCGACTTTTCCATAATCGAAAGGCAATGGCTTCGCGATGAGCCCTTTGGCTTGTAATGCTTTCTGCGACCATAGCTTTGAACAGGTAAACAAGTATGGCGTTTGATGGCAAAGCACGGCGGCGGAGCCAAAGTCAGCTACCGAAATAGCGACGTCACGAGGTTTGTGGCACTGCACTAAATTTTGTTCAAAGAAGGGCTGTGAAAGCTCGTTATCAAAGATGCCGATGTGTTTGTAGCTGAGGTAGTCTTCGATAGTCAGCGTTGTATTGGCGAGTGGATGATCGGCTCCCATCAAACATACCATCTCATCAGATAGGATGGTCTTCCATACCAACTCTTTGCTTTCAGTCGGTGGCTGTGAAATATCGTGAGGCAATAAAATAGCGTTCACTTTACCGCTCAAAAGCGAGTCAAAGCCGAACTGTTGCTTCGAGTACACCTTTAGCGCTGCGTTAGGGGCTAACTGAGTGGTTATCTGACTGATGGTTGGAGAAAACACCTCAAAGGTACTTTCGCGCATTGATAAGGTGAAACTGCCTTTGTAAGTCTCTGGAACGAAGGTCTTTTGATGTAGAAGACCGTTCATGCTCGATAGAATGGCGTGTACGGTTGGCGCGACTTGAAGCGCAAATGGAGTAGGGATGAGCTTAGTACCGTCACGGTAAAAAAGCTCATCATCAATGATTTCTCTGAGTTGAGAGAGCGTTTTACTGACGCTGGATGGCGTTACATACAACTGCTCTGCAGTTTGGGTTACGCTATGAGTATTGAGCATAACGTGCAGAACCGTCAGGTGTTTCAGGCTAACGCGCGATAGGTGGAGATAATCCATCTCAACTCCAGAATCAAATAATGAAACTGGATTCTAACGCGCTAGCTTATGATGAGCACGAGAAAAGTGACCAGCACAGAATGCGCCTACAATAGAGAGCTCTCCGGCCAGACAGAGCGCAGCACACACTTCTGCTAAAGCTTGTGAGTTGCCATTGCCATGTAGCCCTAATAAGTCCAGACACGCTTTCTGGCTTGGTAAACCCGTACCGCCGCCTACAGTACCGAGCATCAGGTTTGGAAGGGTGACGCTAGCGTACAAGCCGCCTTCTTTGTTGAGTTCCATGCGAGTCATACCAATAGCCGACTCAGCCACACATGCCGCATCTTGACCGCAAGCGATATAGAGCGCAGCCAGTGCATTCGCATAATGGGCATTGATACCAATGGTGCCGCTTAGTGCGCCGCCGACAGTGGTCATTTGTCCAAATTGAACCATTTTCTCTGGCGTGGTGTGCAGGTACTTTTCAACTAATTCCGCAGGAATATTCACTTCTGCGGTCACTTTTTTGCCACGTACGCTCCGTAGCGTCTGTGTATTGGCTTTCTTGTCACCAGATAGGTTGCCATCGAGAAACGCATGGTCAGGCTTCACTGGCGTATGTTCCATGATGTATTCGAACACTGCATTTGTCGCAATGGTCACCATATTTTGACCAGAAGCGTCGCCAGTCAGAAACTCAAATACGAGGTAAACGTGGTTGCCTTCGATGTTGCAACTGATGTCAGTGAGTTTGCCGTGCGATGTCGTAGATTCTGCAAGCGCTTTAAAGTGATCGTATTGCGTCACTACCCATGCGACGAATTGACCAGCTTGCGCCAAGTTCTCGAAGGCAAAACCAGGAGTGCGAGTTACACCTTCGTTGAGCAGCATCGCACTTGCCCCACCACAAGCAGAAATGAGCTTAGAGCCGCGATTATATGAAGCGACGAGCGCAGCTTCTGTAGTCGCCAATGGCACCAAATAATCGCCTTCGGCAAACAGACCGTTTACACGCAGTGGGCCAGAAATACCGACAGGTACTTTAACGGTGCCAATGAAGTGTTCGATGTTTTTTTCGTAGGCAGAAAATTGCGAAAGGGTGTGAGCGTCAAGCAATTGAGCTTGGCTCTCTGCATTGTCAAGTGCGGTCCAACGGCGGGTAAGGTTTTTCTCAGTCAAGTAAGGACTTGGAGTCAGCTTTTTACTTGGCTTGTCGAAATGGGGTTGAAGCTTTTGTTCTAATTCTTCTGCGGTGATATCGCCACCTAAGATTGAAACATAGTCGCGACGGTGCAGGTTGAGTTTTGGCATAATTATTATTGGTACAGTTGGAACAGCAAGAGATATTTTGCGCTGATTCTACCGAGTAATGAGTGAGAAACAAGCGCCAGATATAATGAGTTACAGTTTGTGCCGCAATCGGCAAATATAAGGCATGCTTTGTTGGGCGGTTATGATCGTGCTGTTAATCACCATATTAGATGTGAATATCTAACAGGCTTCCAATGGCTTCGTTCTGGCGCTCGATGACAGAAGCACCCACGCGATTGTAACTTGCGCTTTGTGTGAGTTTTACTAGCGCATCACTGTGAGAAGGCATTGGCTCGCTGACGGTCTCTTTTTGAAGTGGGTCTGCTGTAGGGAGTTGATTAAAGCTGAGATCGCTTTTCGGTTCCATTTCTTGTTCTAATTGAGGTTCATTCTGAGCGAGCTGATTCAGCTCCACAGCCGCTTCTTCCACCATGTTGGCAGACTGCTGCATGATTGCGTAACCAGAATGTATACCTGAAATGGACATTCATTGACCTCGTTAAATTCCTGACTTGAGTTTAGGTTGGCTAAATATTGAACGCAAGGGAAATGTGTGACCTATGAGTAGGTTAATTGTAACTAAGTGGTCGTTAGGGGAAAGATATAGGAAATTCTGTGCTTGCTGGATTGTACTAATAAATCCATTCATCAAACTAATGAAGAGATAATAAACGGGCTGATTTGTGGAGGCGTGTGAGTGAACTGCTATATTGATAAGTTATCAGGCGTGGCAAGAAGGCAAACGCTTGAGAGTAGAACAGTAGGGAAGATAAGGGAGCTGTTTAGTCGGTTTGGTATTAACTAAACAGCTCGCTTAGTGCTTTCATTTCTTCGTCCGTAAGCAAAGGTTCTTGCTTGTTGTCGACTTTACTGTCGATTTCACCTTGCAGAGCGATAAGTTGTTGATTGCTCAGTAGATGAATCTGCTGTTTTAGAGCTTCGAATTGTAGTGCGTTCATGATACGGCCTTACGTCATCTGTTACGCTACTAAAAGCATAGTACTCTAGTAGCATAGATCCAGTAAAATGATAGGAAAATCACTAAATATTTTGTGATTCCAATTTATAAGACAACTATAAGTTTATGTGACCAATTTTTGTCCGAGAAATGTCAGGCAAAGTTAGTGCTCGGTCAATCAAAGTCAGAGGATTTTAGTAATGTAAATTTCGATGGTGCCAGCAATGACGGGGCTTGGTAGGGTTGGGTTCGTAAGTTGTTGATTTATATGGTATGGCATTGAGATTAAAAAGATAGCTCAAGATGAATGAATTTTGAGCTATCTTTTTGTTTGTTATAGGCTTTGTTTTTGTATGGTTTTTTAGCGTTCTATTGAACTATTTATTGAACGTTACTTTAACCGCAAACTTAGTAGCCAAGGTATGCAATTCAGGCAGCATTCGGTAGATAAGGTGGAGTTGTTGCAACACCATTCGGACAGAACTTTCGTCTTCTTCTCGCCACTCACTCAAACGATTATCCAATTCAGGGTCGTAGCTATTTTTGATTTCACACTGTTCACTATGGCTATGTAGCTGTGAGTACAACGCGTCTAGGTGCTCGTGAATAACGCTATGTGCATCCAATACCAGCTTATGAGTCGCTTCATCGTCGATACGCGTTCTATGAGCACCTAGCGCTGAAATGTAACTGAGTAAAGCATGGTTAAGAGTCAGAAAACGGAAGCTCTCATCAACTGAAGTTCGATATTTGCCAGGCTCAACTAACATGCTACTGATCGCTACTGTTAAGTTAGCGTCGTTGTTGTGCGCGCTGCGGCGAGCGATTCGATAACTCAAACTGTCTTTCTTACCAATACGATACTGACCAATGATCTGCGCCAAATAGGATTTATTGGCATCGAGCGCATCGGCCATCACTTTATGTAAGCGTTTCGATTGCCAGTCTGGGAATAGATACATAACCGCTAATACGGCCAGTGCACAGCCAATAAAGGTATCCGCAAGACGAGGCAGTACTACGGCATAGCCTTCGCCAAGCTGGTTGAAGCAGAACAGTACTAATAGGGTAATGAAGCCGGTGGCAAAACCGTAGTTATTAATACGGAACGCAAAGAACATCACACCACTGATCACGATAAACACCAACTGGCTCTCTTGTGATGGGAAGAAGGTCAGCAGTGGGACACCAATCAGTAGGCCAGCGACTGTACCAATCACACGTGCAGTGAGTTTCTGTCGAGTTGCACTGTAGTTTGGCTGACACACAAACAGGGTCGTCAATAAGATCCAGTAGCCACGCTCGATCTCAAAACCTTGGATGATTCCGTAACCGAGCGTCAGCGTCACCGCTATGCGTATAGCGTGGCGAAATAGCATCGAGTCCTTGTTAAGGTTAGCGCGGATCTTATGCCACATCGCCTTCAAAGTATGAGGGTTGGTGTCATCCAACACATCTTCTTCAAGCTTCTCAGCGTCAGGGTTGTTGATGTTCGATAGTTGTTTCTCTACCGTCGCTAAGTTGTTAAATAGAAAGTCGAGCTGACTAAGCAGCGGTTTCCATTCTGGACGGTTTTGCTGATGTAGGTGACTTAAAGAAGACATCAGCTCATCCAAAGCAAGTACTGACCTATCACTATGTTGATACTCTGCGCCCACCTTCAAAGAACTCGCGATTTCATGACAGGCTTTCGCTTGTGCTTCAAGTAAGTACTTAAAACGGAACAACACATCTGAGCGCTCAAAGTGCTTAGCAAGTTCTTGGTAGCGATAGTGGGTTGAGCTGACTCGCTCATGAATATCTTGAGCGATGAAATAGGTATTGAGAAAACGGTCACTTGGACCATCAATGTGCCCACGCTTAGAACGATTTAATAGCGTCGCCTTACACATGTTGAGCGCATTTACCGTGCTTGCGTTCAGTTTCGCTTCAATAATGCGGTGCGGTTGCGGAATTAGGTCAGTGACGGGGTAGAATAGCTCGGCCTTGGACTCCATGTAGTTGCCTATCTGGTCAAATACGGTCGCAAGGTTTTGCTGTACCGGCTGCATTGGCCAGAATATTTGCCAAATCATCGACATAAAGTAGTACCAAGCCGCACCTGTCAAAAGAAGTAACGGTTGGAACCACAGATTGGTGCTTTCGTGGGCACCAAGCATGGTGTAAATAGCGACAAGCAATGAGCCAAAAGCGATACTGGCGTACTTAGGACCAATGGCTCCAAGCATGATGAAGGCGAAAGTCGATGTGAATAATCCAATCGCGAATAGCCAAGGCGTATCAAAAAGCAGTTCGATTGAAAAAGCGGCAATTGCAAAACAGATAAAAGTTAATGTCAGGGCTTTGAGCCGCCCAGTAAAGCTATCGTCACTTTCTGCCAGTGCAGCTGCGATAACGCCAAGAATCAGAGGGGTGATTAATGTGTTTTGTTCGTAGTACCAAGCGGGCACCACGACACCCAATAGGGTGATCAGAATGAGGACGCTGTAATTTATGGTTTTGTTCGCCCAGTAGAGGCGTAAATTATTGGAAAAGTTCACAGTCGCTCGCTATTCAAGCTAAAAACGTAATCCTAACAGAAATCAAGCACAAGAATTTGATACTAATTCATAATTAACCTCAGGTGGTCATGAAAACGGCGATAAGAAATGGGATATTATTATTTCTTATTGCATCATGATATAAATTCACTATCTCCCATTTAAGAGCAAGCCCAATGCAGCTAAGCGCAAATAAGACTGCACAGTTTTTTATCCAAAATGAATACCATCAAGTTGAGCTGGATGGCTCACGTTTACTTCTCTCATCTGTCGGTAGTGAGGAACGTATCCCGTTCACGATATGGAGCGGTAAAGTCGCTATAAAGCGCGGTTTATTTTGGGGATCGTTGCAGTTTTTTGCCAATACTCATGAAGGTCAACAACGTAGCTGGTTGGTTCAAGGTTTGCCGTGGGATGAATGTCGCCAATTTGCTCGTAGCGCTGTGAATGCTTATCAACAGTGGCATGACACTCAATGCGAACAATTAGCAGAGCATGTGCCTGATTGGGAAGCGGAATTGACTCGCCTCGAACAGTTACCTGCATTCTTGCCACACTCCCAAGTCGATCAATGGGTGAACAAAGTCAATCAAGGCTTAGAGTCGATGGTGATGACTCTTGATGAAGCTGCACAGCGCATGCCTAAGCGAATTGCACGCCTGTCTCCATGGTTGCTTGATACCGAAGAGCAGCAAGCTGAGCGCAACCGACTATGGCTTGATCGCGAACGTCAAAACTGGGAAGTGTTATTTGCGCAGTGTGAGTCTTCGCCACTTAACCTTTCTCAGCAATATGCGGTGTTAATGAACGACGATCATAACTTGATCTTGGCGGGTGCCGGTTCGGGTAAAACCAGTGTCCTGACCGCTCGTGTTGCTTACCTTCTACAGAGCCATCAAGCTCAGGCAGAAGAAATGCTATTGCTGGCGTTTGGACGTGAGGCTGCAGATGAGATGAAACAGCGTCTAGACAGTAAGATTGGTCTCTCGGCTGAGAAAGTGCAGGTGAAGACTTTCCACCAGTTGGGGCTAAAAATTCTTAATCACGTTGAAAGTGAGCCGGTGACCATCTCTCCACTGGCATTGGACAATAATCAGCGCCAAGCGTGGTGTATCGACTGGTTGAAAAAGCATTGGATGACTCCGACCAACTTTAAGCGTTGGCAAAAGCACCTCTCTAAATGGCCTATTGCTTATTTAAAGGGCGATGAGGAGCTTGGTAGTCATGTATCTAACCTTAAGCTCATTGGGTGGTTAGAGAAGCAATTAGAGCAACTGAATAGCTCAGGCTTAACCAAGAAAGAGGTTCAGCAGCAGCTTATCGATCATCCTGATTATACTCGATTGAACAGCGAGTTGGCTCTGTGCTGGCCGTGTGTAACCGCTTGGCAGAAGAATCTGAAAGAGCAGAATCAAATCGATTTTTCTATGATGATCAGTCGTGCGACACAATACGTCGAGAAGGGTCGATTTATTTCACCTTGGAAGTTCATCATGATCGATGAATACCAAGATATCTCTCCCGACCGCTTAGCTTTGGTTGAAGCCTTGTGTAATCAAACGAAAGCAGAGCATCAAGCTTCCATCTTCGCGGTAGGAGATGATTGGCAATCTATTTACCAATTCGCTGGTGCGGATGTTGATTTAACGACGGGCTTTAAAGACCGATTCGAAAGTTCGACGATTCATCATTTAGACACAACTTATCGCTTTAATAACCAATTGGGCGTAGTAGCGAATCGGTTTGTGCAAGAAAACCCAATTCAGTTACCAAAAGAGCTCAATAGCTTTAAACAACAGAAGCAGAAGGCGGTTTACACTGCTCCGAGTAAAGACGTGGAGAAGATCCTCGATCAGTTGAATCGACAAGTAAAAGGCAAGGGTACCAAGTCAGTATTGCTACTTGGTCGGAACCATTATCATAAGCCTGAGTTGTTGGCTGATTGGCAGAAGATTTACACATCGCTGGACATGAGTTTTATGACTTGTCACGCAAGTAAGGGTAAAGAAGCTGACTTTGTGATCATTCTTTGTGTAGATGAAGGTCAATTTCCAGCGAAGAAAAAACAGCTGCATATTGATGGTGCGTTAACAGAGTCATCGGACACTTTCCCTTATGCTGAAGAGAGAAGGCTGTTTTATGTCGCGATGACACGAGCGAAGGAAAAAGTTTGGATCACTCACAGTGGAGATGGTTCAGGCTTTGTTCAAGAATTGCATCAATCGGATTATCCGGTTGTCCGTAGAAAGTAACCCATAGCCAAGCCAACATTTTTGGTAAGGAGGCCGAAATGGAACATGGTTCAATCAATTACATTGAGTTTGCAGCAAAAGATTTAGACAAGACAAAAGCGTTCTTCGAGTCCGTATTTCAGTGGCAGTTTGAAGACTATGGACCAGAATATACGGCTTTTACCGCAAAAGGGCTGATGGGTGGTTTTTATCAGTCTGATTTGACCTGTGATGCCAATACCGGTGGAGCTCTGATGGTGTTTTATAGCCAAGGTTTAGAGCAAACCGAGCAAGATATTGTGGAAGCGGGTGGCATGATTAAGCGTGACATTTTCGCCTTTCCAGGTGGTCGACGCTTTCATTTCTGCGAACCGAGTGGCAACGAGATGGCGGTGTGGAGCGATAAGTAGCCTGTAAATCTAGATAAGTTTGTGTGCATCAAACCCTATAAACGCTATCCACTAACGCTCAAATAAAACAGCCTGCAAGTTCAAGTCTGCAGGCTGTTTTTGTATCTGTATTTAAAAGCTTAATTAAGTGCGGTCTGCTAGATAAGCTTCGTAATCTGGGATCTCGATAGATACCTCTTCTTCAAGCATTGAAGAGTTGAACAGGAAGTTCGCCGTCGCACGGTTAGTTGCCACTGGGATATTCCATACACTTGCAATACGCAGCAGTGCTTTCACATCTGGGTCGTGTGGTACCGCATTGAGTGGATCCCAGAAGAAGATCATCATGTCGATCTTACCTTCAGAAATCAGCGCACCAAGTTGTTGGTCGCCACCCATTGGGCCACTGATCATGCTCTTAATCGCTAAGCCAGTCTCTTTGCTTAGCAGGTGTCCTGTTGTTCCCGTCGCGTACAGAAAGTGCCCTTGTAGTTTTTCTTTATGCTCTTTAACCCAACGCAGCAATTCTGGCTTAAAGTTATCGTGTGCCACTAAAGCGATGTGCTTGTGAGCAGGCATCGTACGTGTTGTTTTTTGCATGAATGTTTCCTAAATTATTGGCTTATATTTTTGATTTTTTCAATTTCTAATTATCAATATATCACTAAGGTGTGACACTGAATACCGGACGAAACTCAGAAGGTGACAACGAATCGGCAATCACCTCTTTTTTGAGAGATGAAGGCGTCAATGCCTCAATTTTAGGCACTTGATGGAACTCGTAAGGCTGCTTTCTCAGGTAGTGTGTCGCTTGGTTTACGGACAGGCGCCCTTGTTCAACCATCTTATCTGTTGGGGCAAATAGAACCTTGTTACGAAGTAATCCACGATAAACTCCATGACTTAGGTAACTAGAAACTAACCCAATCTCTTTCTCTTTATTAGCGGCTCTTACCTCACTGATAGCAGCTTCAATTGCGACAGCGCTGCCAACGATGTATTTGATATTTGGCAAATCGATCACCTGCTGAACGAGGTTTCTCTGCAGCTCTTTGTCATTATCCGCCCAATAACTTACAGCAATATTAATATCACTGGATTTGATTGCGTCATAAAAACCGATCGCGACAGGCTTGGTGCCACCACTTGCCTGTGGGCCAAGTAGCAACGCAATATCAGTCTTTCCTGAGCCTTTAGGGTGTCTTGCCTTGAGGAATTCACCGACTTCGTAACCCATTTGCCACCAATCGACACCGACTGTGCCTTTGAGCACTTTCTCTTTTTGGGTTTCACTCAAGTTCAGCTCGTTTACGGTGGCAAACACAGGCGTTGAACCGACCCATTTGGTCAAACTGTCATAGAATGCATCGGGAGAAACTGTCCCCAAGATGATGGCATCAGCACCCCACTGGTTACATAACTCAAGTTGTGACGCTTGTTTGCCAATGTTTGGGTAACCGCCAGCTTCAAGCACTCGCAGTTCAATGTTCTGCTCTTTGGCTTCTGAAATCATGCCGTAATTAACGGACAACCAGTAGGAGTCTTTTAGGTGTGGGTAGATGGCGCACACTTTCTCTTTCTCTTGCACAGCAGAAGAGCTCTGGTGTTCGACAGCGGTTTGGTTGCTTGCTGTCAGGTCGTTTGCGATTACAGAGTAGCTGGTTGCACTCAGTAAACAGGAAACTAGAGTTGAAACTAAACGTTTAGATAGCATGAATTGTCAGTTTATTGGCTTTGGATAAGAAACACTGCAAAATATAGCGTATTCTGCATGGGTAAAGAAGAACGTTTTAGGGTTATGGGTTTATGTTGTTAGCCACAGCAAGTATAGGTAGAAAGCTGCTCGCCGCATTTTTGGTGATGGCCTTATTGGTAGTCTTATCGGCTTTGATTGGTGTGTCAGGCTTTAGCTTCGTGGCAAAAACAGAACGAAACGTTGTCGACTCGGCACTCCCGGCCATGATTGAAGCACGTCAGGTTTCAGAATTGAGTAATCGCATCATTGCATCAGTTCAGACCCTGAGCAATGCACGCAATGAAGAGCAACGCAAAGAGGCTGGTTCCGAGCTATTTGAGTTATTGGAGTCTTTGCTGCGTCATATTAAAGAGCTGGGATCAGACAGCTTTGACTCTGAACTATTGAGTAACTTAGAAAACAACGTTCAAAGTGTTATCAATACCTTAGCTGAGCTCGGAGTATCGGTAGAGCGCAAATTGTGGCTAACTAAAGAGCTAGGCTCTCGCGTGGAAGAGATGCGCTTATTGGCTGAAGAGCTTGAACAACTCACCCGTACCCAAGTACTGAACACCGCAACTATTGCTGTTGCCAACGTAACCCACATCTATGACCTTCTAGAAAAGCAGCAGACGGATCGAGCATACAAAGCGCTTGATGCCTTGGTAGAAGTGGATTTGGATCTCTCTGAACGCTTGCATGAGTTACACCTGCTTGCCTTTAAGATGCTTAATCAAATTGAAGAGACACCGACCGTCACAGATGTGGATCGTATCAACCAGATCCAGAGTGAGTTTGAATCCAACCTAAAAATCATGGCTCGCCGGGTGAAAGCGGTGGAAGACCCAACTCGCTCAGAACAGATGTCGCAATTACTAGAAGAGTTGAGACGTCGACAAGTGGTTTTTGAAATAGCGTTAGAGAAGTCAGAAAACGCTAAGAAGTCCGAATTCCTAATGCAGAAAACTTTGGAGTTGTTTTCCCAGCTGAATACCACAGTCACTGTGCTAGTCGACGATTCCAACGCCAGTACCAAAGAGGCGGTTGATGAGCTGACAACGACGCTGAATTATGCCCAATGGACGTTATCGGTCATCTCTGTGATTGGTCTGTTTATCGCGGCCTTTATTGTGTGGCGCGTCGTGTATGTCTCTGTAGTGAAAAGGCTTGCGGAATATTCCGTTGCTTTGATGTCGATTGCTCAGGGGCGCTTGAATATCGATATATCGGTTAAAGGTAACGATGAGCTCGCTCATATGGGACAAGCGATCATCACGGCTCGAAACACGGCTCAAGCGCTACAAGTAGTGGCCGTGGGCGAGGCCAAGGCCAAACGAGAGCTTGAAGAGCACAAAGAGCATCTTGAAGAGTTGATTACTGAGCGGACTTATCAGTTGCAACAAACCAACCAGAAGTTAAACGTAGAGGTAGTGAATCACGCTAAAGCACGTCGTGCTGCAGAGCAAGCAAGCCGAGCTAAATCCGCGTTTCTAGCGACGATGAGCCACGAGATTCGTACGCCAATGAATGGTGTACTCGGAACGGCGAGGCTGTTAAAGGACACTGGTCTTAACCCACTGCAATCGGGGTATGCTGACATCATCAACCGCAGCGGTAAGAACTTACTGGCGATACTTAATGATGTATTGGATTACTCGAAAATCGAAGCTGGGCATTTAGAGATCCGCGTTGCTTCTTTCAACCTTCATCAAATGGTTGAAGATACGTATCAATTGATGGAAGGAAGAGCGTCAGAAAAGAAAATCGATTTCAGCTTCCACATTGAAAGTGATGTACAGACTTATTGGCGCGGTGACGTAACGCGTCTCAGCCAGATCTTAAATAATCTTGTTGGCAACGCCATTAAGTTCACTGACACCGGCTCTGTTGATATTTACATCAGTTTGGATATCGAAGATCCAAATCGCGTGATGTTTGAGGTCGCGGATACCGGTGCCGGAATTAAAGCGGAAGAGCAGCAATGCTTGTTTGATGCATTTAGCCAAACCGAGAGTGGTCGCAACAAGAAAGGCGGCACAGGATTAGGCCTTGCGATCAGTAAGAGCATTTTAACCGCGATGAATGGTGATATTGGCGTACACTCAGAAGAGGGCGAGGGCAGCCAGTTCTGGTTCTCTGTCCCACTTGAGCTTGGCGAAAAAGTCGAAGATCAAACTCAGGCGGTTGAGACATGTGTTAAAGCCAAAGTGCTGTTGATTGAAGACAACCCTGTTAACTGTATTGTCGCAGAGGGTTTCTTGAATAATCTTGGGCATCAAGTCGCCATTGCTACCACAGGCGCACAAGCGCGTGAGCTGTTTAAAGAGCAAGATTTCGATATAGCGCTGGTAGACATCAACCTTCCTGATTGTGACGGCACGGAGCTTATTCAAGAACTGAAAAATGATCTTAAAGCTCTTAATAACCATGCAGAAGAACAAAGAACTGAGCCGCCGATGATTGCGGTGTCAGCCCATGTATTCAATGAAGAAGTTGAAGAATACTTAGCCTCCGGCTTTGATGGGTTCTTGCCTAAACCTCTAGAGAAAGAGGCACTAGCGAGACTGATTGTTACCCAGTTGACGGGGCGTCGACTGTTATTACCTCAGCCAGACCCATCTGATCGCATGTGCAGTGCTCAAAAAGGCGACGTAGATTCAGTCAACGACGTTGATGAAACAATTAATCAACAGCAGGAGGTAGATGTGTTGATCATAGATCCTAAGGTTATCGAGGGTGACTTGGCGATTCTTGGTAAAGAAAAAATGCAGTCGATTGTCGGACTATTTGAAGAGAGTTCTCAAGTGATTCTCGATGAGATGGCGATGGCCAGCGAGGCGAAGAACTCGCGAGAAGTAAAATCGCTGGCGCATAAGCTGAAAGGCTCGGCAGGTAGTTTGGGTTTAGGTAAGTTGCATCAGGTTTGTTTAGGGATTGAAGCTGCATCTGAACCTTTGACGGAATATGAAAACACCGTAGGCGCATTGATTGAGACAGTAGAAGAATCTAATCAGGCTCTGAAAGCTTACTTTTAGAAACGATATTCAAGTTACCAATCAAGCGTTCAACCAAATTGCCAACCAATTTACCGACAAAAAATCCTCTGCACTGGCAGAGGATTTTTAGTTTTAACGCAATCGAACTTCAATGGTTCAAATTGCGTTACAAATACCATGAATTTTAAAGCTAACGGGTTTTAAAGCTCATGGTTTTTGTAGCTAATGGTGTTCAAAGTTAACGGTTTTCAAAGCGATTGTAGTCCAATAGACCAAACTCAATAGGTTGGTTTTGCTGATACCACTGGTGAACGCGGTCACTGAACGGCCAAAAGTCACTTGAGCTTCTACGTACCGCAAACTTATCAAGTAAAGCGACATAATCCTCTTCAGTTTCAATTGCTTGTAACATCGAAACTAGTTGAGGGATTTGTTCTTCATCTAGCTCTAGGAACGCGGCAGGGTAGCTACCAACAACGCCTCTAACCAGTGTTAGGTCATCGTTCTCGTAGTCACGATTGCTCTCTTCGTTAAACAGGCTAGAGATGTTGGTGTGAGAATTGTTGTGAATCATAGTAAACAACTGCTCTTCACCGCTTTGCGCTTTAATCATCATCATAACGAGTTGCGGAACATACTTTAGCCCCTCGCCTGTGATTGAGTCGACCTGTTGCAACAAGGCTTCATGTTTTGGTGCGAACCCAGTATCAACGATCTTATAACGATCATTGAGGATAGGTTTAAGCTTCTCTTCGAGCATATCGAACAACTCCGCCTTCGGGTTATCGGTTTTGTAGACGACACTAGACGGCTGATCGAATGGGGCGATATTGCGCTGTAAGAAATCACTGAGCTGAGTATTCTGGTTTTGGTACCAGCTTGAATGCTCCTCGTGGCGAACATCTTTTGGTAGTAGGGTCAGGAAGTTACTTTCACCTTCTAAACGTAAGAAGTCCATAAACATGCGAGTCATCAGCTGGTGGCCAAAGTTACCGTAGACATCAAAGCCCGCCACTAACAGGTAGTGGATACGCTCTAAGAGCGCGTAATCAAGCACCCACGCTGTCTTTGGTTGTGTGCCCACCAAACCTTGCACCACAGAGGCGCTGTCGAAGTGTCTAAACACAGTTAGTGCTGCATTAGGGTTCGTACCGCCACCGTCCCAAATAACGTTCATGGTGAGGTTTTCACCGTTTTTGAACCACTTATTGGTGAACTCTGACTTACCATCTAAATAACGAGCTTGTTGCTTCGAATATTTAACCCAGTTGGTGACGGGCAGAGTGTTACTCTCAAGCTCCCCAGGGAGTTTAAGGTTATCTTTTTGGCTGGCGTAGAAGTCGTTGATCTCTGGAAGGTCGGCTTTATCTGGGTCGACAAATACGACCCAAAAGCGGTCATTAATAACGTTTAACGCCAATTGTCCACGACATACAGGACCTTTGATATACGCCATGATGGTGTTCTGAGCATTGTCGAGCATGAACTTAAAGCGCGATTTTACCGGTAAGGCTTCAAACGCGGTCATCGGGTTCGCAGCAACATCTACCTCGTAGCTAGGCAGCTCTTTCACCGTGTATGGTGTATTGACGAACCAGGTTGTCCAGTTTTGTAGTCGCTGCGTATTGAGCGCAAACGGCATGTGCGTTTTATCTACAATCGTGCCTTGCTCAGGGATGATGCGGTAGTAGACACGTGGCACTTCAGGATCATCGTAAGGGCGACGTGTTGTAATACGTTGAACGGGTTGGCCTGGTGGCGTTGCAGAGCGAACTAAGGTAAAGAAGCGAGTTGGCCCCTCTAACTCTGAAAAGTAGAGATGAGAGAGGAACAAGTGCTCGTAGATGTAGCGAGCAGATAGCTGACTCTTACGCGAGCTTTTGTTTAAGAAGTTTTCATAGGTGTTAACCAACGCTTGCTCACCTTCAGTCAAAGGGATGTGAGCGTTCATAATCGCGCCGTTTTCTAGCCAGCTCATCAAGGTCGCATATTCACCTTTGTCGAGGTTCGGCATCCCATAAGGCATTCCCCAAGTAGGGTAGTCTTTTTCGTATTGGGCGTACTCTTCAATGGTTGGACATTGTTGGTTGCGATCGACAGCGAAATCAAAGCCTTCTAACTGCTTTTGATCGGGAAGAGGGTGGTTCTCTTTTTGAATCAACATACGAGCGACTAAACCAGCGTCCAAGTTGGCCGTCGAATTTTGCATACGCTCGTTCAATACAGGGTGGAAGTCAGCCTCACGCCACTCTTGAGTGGTTAGGGCATCTTCAAATAAGCGGGTCGGCGCTGTTGCGGTTAAACGAGTGCCTTGATAAACCAATGCCTTGCTCGCACCTCGGTCTATTCCTTCCACTGAGGACATTTTTAGCTGACACGGGGCGTCATAACAGGCGTGACAAACCACGCATCGATTGTCGATGATCGGTTTGACTTCATTGATGAAATGTTGTGCTTGAGCAGAGACCACAGGTGCTTGGCGGTCACGAACTTCGGGTTCCCCAAATAGGTCATCGAAGTTTAAGCCAGCGTACATTGCACAGCCAGAAAAGAGACTGACCAGTGCGACAATCCATATTCTTTTTAGATTCATAGAAACTTATAGTTTTATCATTTTTCTTAAGTATATCGAAAATGATTGAAAATGTTCATGTTCTAGCGATTTGATGAATAGAAATGGTTCGAAAAACACCAAACCAACCGAGTCGATTAGTGGTTGACCCAACAGACGGAGAATGGGATCTGTAACCTTTCAAACTCTTTAATCCAGCGCCACTGATTGTCTTGGAGTTTATCTCCCGGCCCTTTCACTTCTATCCAGCGAAAGCCTTGTTCATTGAAAGCGATAAGATCGGGCATGCCGGTTCGGTAAAGCTTGAGGTCTTTGAGTAACACTCTAAACAGCTCACAGAGAACAGACAGAGGAATATGTTCAATCGCTTGCTCTAAAAGCTCTTTAGAAAAGTACGCCCATTGAACAAATGGGTTAGTAATACCTTGTTTGTCTTCAAATGTATCCAATAGGATCTGCATTCCTTTGTGATTTAATTCGTTGAAGGTTTGCTCGATCAAGTCTTGTCTTTTGCTAACAAAGTCATCGTGGTACAAGTCGAGAGGGCGGTATTGATATTGGTTAATAAAGGCACCGTCAACTTCAGCAAATATTACATTCCAAAATGCCAAACCAAATAATCCGTTCAAAAAGGTGTTCTCACTGAAGTAACAGTGCCAACCCTGCGCTTCCATATGTGTACGTACTGCCTCTTCAACACGCATTTTGCTGAGGTCGAGTTCAATGTGTTCGTTGACACAGTTGGGCTTTTTAGAACGTGGGACTTTATGACCTTGCAGCCTTTGCACTCTCTGTTCTAACTTGTGCGCGACTTCCAACTCAGCAATATCAATCGGATGTTGAACTATCTCAGTGACAACGTCACTCATTGTCTCGATTTGGTTTAGCTTGTCATGAATGCGCGCTTGTCGTTCACGACTTGGCGGTAGGTGTGATTGAGCGAAATAGTGCAGTGCGAGTTGATACTCTTCTAATCGTTCAAGATCTCTGGCAATCAAGTTGATCAGTTTTGAACGGCGACGAACTAACGCAGTGTGGTCGCTATTGGTGGGAATGTCACTCAGCAGAGTAGTGAGAGATTCCGAGTCTTTGGTTGTGAGTTCATAATATTGATGTTGAATCTTATGCAGCGCCAACAGCTCATCGACTTGCTTACGGTTTTGAAAGAATCGAGATTCAAGAGAAATATTGACGGGTTCAAAGGTATTTAAACCTAAATCACTCAATACAAGTTGGCTAAGATCTTGGTGGGTATTGCCAAAAAATAACACGAGCAGAAGCTCGATGAGCTCAGGGTGCAGCAATTCAACACAGGTAAATGGAAGCTGGTCGAAAGCGGTGAAGGTTTCTTCAGGGAGCATGCCAAGCAGGATGTCTTTGCGGGCAGAGCGATGCTTGGTTAGCTCAGGAAAGATTTGAATGATCTCAGGCTTAGTGAGCAACTCATTTGCCAGCTCGACGTATGTAAGGTGAGGGCAGTTGCTTTTGTTGCCGTTACTCGAACGAATAAAACCGTGTTTGCTTAGTCGTTCTAACTGAAGGTCAAAATCTTCAATCTCTTGATAATTAAGCTTGTCGCTTCGAAACCAGTGTCCCTTACGGCTAAACATTCTCACGAGTGCACAACGAGCGGGAGCGGGCAATGCTGTGAAGCGCTCAAGCCACTCTTGTTCTTGGGGATTGAGAAGATCGAAATACCACTGCTGAGCATGATCGATAAGGCGCTGAAAGTTATCGAGATAATAAGTAGGTGGTAGTACTGGTGTGTTGTCTAGCAAGGTTTTGTCTCATCAATCCGTTATCTGAAAAGGCTTTCCTTTAAATTGCATTACCATCAATGTGAATGGAGCAGATACAAAAAGAGCCTAACCCTAAGGTTAAGCTCTTTCTTTTCAAATTCAATCTTTTATCAGATTAAGCTTGAGATGCTTTTAGCTCAGCAACTTTAGCTTCAGACATTGGTTTAGTGATGATTGCTAGAACAATACACACTGCCATCATTGCTGCAGAGATAGTGTAAGCAAGGCCGTAGCTGTCGCCGTTAGTCATTGAGTAACCAACAACCGCTGTACCGATTGCACCACCGATACCCCATGCTGTGTATAGTACGCCGTAGTTTGTACCGTAGTTCTTAAGGCCGTAGAACTCTGCAGTTAGAGTTGGGAATACTGCAAGTAGAGTACCGTAACCAACCGCTGCAACCGCTGTACCGATGATTAGCGTGAACTCAGTGTTAAACGTAGCGAATAGAGCCATGTTTGCGCCTTGCAGGATGAATGCAAGTAGAAGAGTACGAACGCCACCGATTTTGTCAGCAAGCATACCAGCAGCAACACGACCGCCTGAGTTAAATACAGCAAGGATAGAAGCAAGGTAAACCGCGTTTGGTAGGTTTGCTTGCGCGCTTGCAATACTTGTGATGTTACCGATGATCATTAGACCAACAGAAGCTGCGAATGCGTACATGATCCATAGAGAGTAGAACTGAGGAGTCTTCAGCATTACTTTCCAAGATAGGTCTTCGCTCTTCTTAACTGCTTTTGGAGCTTGACCAGCTTTTACTTTTGGTTCAGCTGGAGAGTAGCCCGCAGGTGGGTTGTTGATTGTTGCTGCTAGAGGTACTGCAATCGCTAGTACACCAGCACCAAGAATCTTAAAGCTTGTTTGAATACCCATGCTCTCGATAAGAGCTGCAGTTACAGGAGCTAGGTAGATAGCTGCTAGACCGAAACCTGCCGCGATAAGACCGTTAACCATACCTTTCTTAGAAGGGTGGAACCATTTCATTGCAGAAGGAGATAGACAAGCGTAACCGAAGCCGATACCAGCACCCGCTACAACACCAAATGTGATGTTCAGCATTAGTGGAGAAGTCGCAAAGCCAGATGCGATCATACCAAGGCCAGTTAGTGCAGTACCAAGGATAAGGATCTTACGTGGACCCATGCGGTCTTGCAGGATACCAGCAACTAGAAGACAGATAGAGAATGTGATTGTTGCAGTCGCGTATGGTGCTGATGCTTCAGCTGCAGACCATCCTTCACCTTGTAGGGCTTTGTTAAATACACTCCAAGCATACAGGATGCCAAGACAAAGGTTGATACAGAAGCCTGCTAGCAGGATACGTGTAGCTTTATCAATCTTGCTCATTTTTATTCTCGTTTCTGTCATCCATTGAGCGGGTAACTCAAAAGAAAACGGGTTATTGTGATGGTTTATTCAAAATTAGTTTGCGTTTATCAACAGATAGCGCAAAAGAGCGCGGATTATAACCAATAAAAATGTGATTGGAATCTCTTTTTACCCTTTTATCAAAATAAAACTTGAGTTGTTAAAGAACTGTTTTTTCTTGGTGTTGTAGTTGTTGTGAACACCTTTCTTTTTTGTACAAAACGGTCATTCAGCCTTCACTATTCATAGCGTTAACCGAAGCCATTTCTACAGTACCCCTACAAAGCGTGCGACCATCACATCATTGCAATTAATTTTAATTTATTTCGATGGTTAATTTTGTGTAACAAAATAAATCAATTTGACCAATATTGGCCATAAGGCCAGAGGGGACTTAGTTTCTTGAAAAGCTTAATGTTAACCAATTGTTAATATAGGTATTTGCAGACCATTCTGGTTACAATTTGTTCAGTTTTTGGGCTTGTTTTGTGCGAAAAAAGTGGGAAAATAGTACGCAAACTGAGATTCCAAATTTGAAAGGATGCGTTTCTAGTCTACATGAGGCGAGTATTATGAAACTATTTTTAATTCTATTGATGTCGATTACTGGTGGTGTTGCAGCTGCTGATCATATTCATTCTTTCTTGTTCGGCTTCTACATTGCGGCACTAGCTGTAGGTAGTTGCTATTGGTTGGCATTTCGCAGCACGCGTTTCCCACAACTGGCTCTAGTACTATTGCTATGTGGCTTCTTCGCGAAAATTGCGGTAACGGTTATCGGTGTCTCTTGGGGCATCTCGAACGACATTATCCAGTCACCGTTTATCTTCTCGTTGTCTTACCTGTTCTTCTTAGTGGTTGTGTCTTACGTATGGTTCTCTTACCGCGATAAGCTAACACTAAAAAAACGTGAGAAGCAGATTGAAGAGGCTCGCAAACAAGCAGCAGCGTAAATCAGATTCTTCTTTAAAAAGCCTTCTTCGGAAGGCTTTTTTGATCTCGCCAATATTTATTTTGGCACTAGATAAAACAAACCCCAGTATGGCGACATACTGGGGTTTGTTGCGATTGAAGCTTGAAGAACGTATTACTTCTTCATCATCTTTGCAAGATCCGCAAATGGGTTATGTGTCGCGTGTTGGTGATCATCTAGCTGAGCTTTAGCATCAACCCCAAAACGTTCATGGTCGGTGTATTTTGAGTGCTCATGGTCGTGACAATAAAGGCACAGAAGTTCCCAGTTGCTGCCATCTTCAGGATTGTTGGTGTGGTCGTGGTCAACGTGGTGAACGGTTAGCTCACGAAGGTTTGAATACACAAACTCACGAGCACACTTACCACAAACCCAAGGGTAGAGTTTGAGCGCTTTCTCGCGGTAGCCACTTTCTTTTCGTGCATACGCTGCACTTGAACCGTTGTAATCAGACGACATTGTTTGTTTCCTATTTCTTGTATTGAAGCGATGTTATCACAGCTTGTCGCGAGCGATAGGTGAGTGATAGCGAAATCATGACTCTATCGATCAAGATTTGAATGAAGTTTGATTAGGGACAGATTTTTGCCATCAACTATACCCTTAATCGAGTTATGTCATTCTGGAATAAGCCATGCTTAACAGTTTGAAAATAAATCGTATTGAGGGGTTTTAACCGAGAGTGTGTGACCTAATATCAGTGAGTGAGACCCAATATCAATAAGGAAATACTATGTCAGAACAATACACTCCGCCGAAAGTTTGGGTTAACGATACTGCTGGTGGAAATAAATGGGCAAACATCAATAGCCCTGAATCTGGCGCGAGGTTTGAACGTGAGTTGCCAGTTGGCAAACACGATCTGCAACTTTACTCGCTAGGCACTCCGAATGGTCAAAAAGTTACGATTATGCTGGAAGAGCTGCTCGCACAAGGCGTGAAAGAAGCCGAGTACGATGCTTACCTGATCAATATCGGTGAGTCGGATCAGTTCTCTTCTGGTTTTGTTGGGGTTAACCCGAATTCAAAGATCCCAGCGTTGGTTGATAAATCTGGTGACGAAGAAGTCAATGTATTCGAGTCGGCTTCAATTTTAATGCACCTTGCTGAAAAGTTCGGTCACTTCCTACCAAAAGAGGGAGCAGCACGCACTCAAGCGATCAACTGGTTGTTCTGGGCACAAGGCTCAGCACCATTCCTTGGTGGCGGCTTTGGCCACTTCTACGCATACGCGGATGAAAAGCAAGAGTACCCAATTAACCGTTTTGCGATGGAAGCAAAGCGTCAGTTGGATGTTCTTGATAAACAACTCGCAAATAACGAGTTTGTTTCAGGTGACGAGCTGACAATTGCTGATATCGCGATTTGGCCTTGGTATGGCAACTTAGTACTTGGCAATCTGTACGATGCTGCAGAGTTCCTACAAGTGGAGTCGTACACTCACGTTGTACGCTGGGCGAAGCAGCTTGAAGCACGCGAAGGTTTCCAGCGTGGGCGTATTGTAAACCGCTCATGGGGAGAAGAGTGGGAGCAAGTACCAGAGCGCCACTCTGCAGAAGATATTGATGCTGTGCTTAACTTGAAGCCGTAACCTTTACTGCAGTGTAAATATGAAGCTTTGAATTAAATCATCGCATAAGTTTGAGCGCCATATCGTGAAAGCGGTATGGCGTTTTTGTTTTAGGGTCATCAAACCGATGAATTGCAATTGGTAAGGCAAAATAAGGTGATTAAATCTCTTTAATTCATATGTTTATGACTAAATAGGGTTGTGGTTAGGATAAAAAACTATAGTCATCAAGACGGAGTAAATCTCTAAAATAGCGCTCTAATTAAAACTACCGTTAATCATACTCAATGAAAAAAAACTTACTCGCGCTGGCGATACTGTCTGCGTTCCTTTCTGGTTGTAATGACGACTCCACAAGTCACAATGAGAGTCCTGATACAATTCCACCAACCGATATTTTGCCGCCTACAGACATCATTCCACCGACTGACATTATTCCGCCCGCTACGTATGTCGCCTCTTTGTTATCAAGTGGCTCTTTGGTAAAGGGAGACGTGTATTGCAATGGTGTTCAGCTAGAAAATGGTACGTTTGAAATCAAGCAGGGTGTGAGCTTTGGCTGTCATTTGGGACACCTCAACTTGGGTGACTTTACTGCTCCCTTCCCTGAACCATCGGAAAAAGCGATTTCAAACAGTGAATTGACCGTTTCATTTGATTTGACCCATCAGCATGGAGGCGATGTCACTAAGGTTCTTCAATCTATCGATGCTTGTGCAACGGAAAGCGCGATTTGTCTCAATGAGTTGGATGCGTTTGACATTGAAGCCGTGTATTCCCAACTGGATGATTCAGCAGCCGTAGAAGCCTATTTAGCGACTAAGGAAGAAGAAGCTACCGATACTGTTGGTAAAGCGCCAAGCTCTCATGTGGATACAACCATTGTTCCAGCTGTGGATCCAAGTGCTAATAACAACCTCAACTCAGATTTTGTTTCTGCCGACGCAGAATCCAGTTATGCCTACAAACCAAGTCTTGAAGGTAAGGTCTTCACTCAAAGTAAATTGACAGACGCTAACGGCAAAGCCATCTCTGGTATGCATTTCTTTTCAACCAACGCGACGGGCATTACCGATGAACAGGGGCACTTTGAGTACTTATGGGGAGACAAGCTGACATTTGGTATTGATACCTTTGAATTTGGCCACATTACCGGCAACCAAATCTCGTATAAGCTCTCTGATGTGACCGACAATGTGGTGGTTAAAGCCAATATTCAGTCTCTCATTGAGCGTTACGCTGTAGAGCATGCATCTCACTTTGAGATTTCAGAAGAGGTACAGCGCACTTTCTCACAGTACCCGAACGTGATTAACGAATTGATCAACTTGACGCTTCCGAATGGTGGGGCGATTGAAGGTTCAGGTTTCGAGATCCCGAATGAATTTACTGATCAATTTAATCAAGGACTGACAGCAGAAATCGACGATGAGTTGCGACAAACGCCGCTGTTCATGGATTATGTTCGCCAACCTGTGACCTTATCTATGGAATCAGGTCATTATGTTACCGAGTCGCTTCAGCAAATATTCCATAACGTAAACACCTTCCATGTGTTTAATGATAACGGCAGCTTTTACGGTGCTTCGGGATACACGCGTGGCATGCGGGCACTCAACATCTCAAACCGAGCCTTTCCTGTGATGATGCCGAGAACCGATACTAACCGAGAGCTCTCTTTTGGAGAACAGCAAGCTTGGACACGTGAAGGAAGACCTTACATTGCCGAACACCCTCACATTGATATGTTACCAATCCCTCTGGTTTCTGAAGACAATGCAACTTACGGTTTTCCTTTTGTAACCGCAGGGGAGATAGGTAAAGGTAAAGTCGTGTTCATGGGCAACGGTTTATATCCAAGTATTTTGTCGTGTCCAGAAAACTATTGGGCCAATAGATCACTGCATATCGATAGTAACAAGCAGCTGTGTACCGTTTCGGAGATCGAAAACCTACAGCATGATGATCAAGGCAGTATGAGGCTGTTTTTCTCGAACTTATTTGAATGGTTCAATAACGGTTCGTCAATTGCTGGGTTGAATGCCGTTACCAATATTGACCAAGCTTATTCGGCGTATCACCACTCTACAATGGGTAAGCAGTACACCTTTTTTGTGAGTCCGCAATATGGTTTTGCATCAGTTGAAAAGCGGGGTTCTGGTGAATTTGATGGGCTTGATGTGACGACAACACCAATCCTGATTCTTCAGGCATACCCACCTAAGCTGATTCAAGACGGTATGACTAACCAGTTTGTTTCTGATTTAGACAACCCTAATTTGAGTCAAGAAGATATTACCGCGCTTATTAACTACGTAAATAACGGCGGTAACATCCTGTTTATGGACGCAATTCAAACTACGAACCCTGAACCTATTGGGCGTCTAGCTGATGCTGCTGGTGTTTCTTTGGGTGGTGAAAACGTAACACCGACGAATCAAGCTTTCTGTGGTAGCTCGTATTACTGCCAAGCTCCTTATCCCAACTTGCATGTGAAGAGTCAGAAAGAGATGGTGGTTTTGGAGCGTTTCCAAGACAACCAAGGTGAGCCTCCGTTTACCATTAATCAAGATGGTACGGTCGAGTGGATTAAAGATGAGTCCAAGATTAAGTTTGAAATCCCAACTTATGAAGTCGTGAAGCTAGATGCAGAAGGTAAGCCGTCAGTTGATGAGTCTGGATCACCAATAATGGTGACTAAGCAGGCGCGGATATTTGTCGAGACGGACGAAGAGCGTGCTAAAGCGATTAAGGAACTGCAAACAGCCTTTACAGGTACTCCTCTTTGTCGCAATGATTACGAATACGAGTTCAACTGTATCGAAACACGATCTGGGCATGGAATGACAGTACGTGGTGCCTACCAACGTGCAGACTTTGACCGCTACGATGTGAGCAAAAGTGTGGTTGAAAGCATGGTCAAAGCTGCAAACCTTGGTTCAAACTTCACTTCTCTTTACGAGCACGAGATCTATTATCGAACTCAGGGTAAGTCAGGAAAACGCCTATCTAACAGTGAGTTAAATCAGAGTTTCGATAACCTGTCGGTATGGATGTGGAATGACAACGCATACCGTTTTGAGTCAGGTGTGCAAGATGAATTAGGCTTCAAGCAAGCTGTGCAGTTCTTAAACTGCTACACCGATGGCAAACATCAAGCCGATACGGAAGAGGCGCAGTGTCCCGTTGACCTTAAAGCGTCACTTGTCGCAAATGAGATGATTCATAGTGAAGGGGAATTAGCAGGTCAATTGAACCCTAGCTATCCATTGAATTATATGGAAAAACCATTAACGCGTATCATGTTGGGTCGTTCGTATTGGGATCATGACATTGTTGTAGACACGACGTTGTATCCAGGTAGAACTATGGCTGCATCGACAACTGAGACGGTTTCGGTTGTAACAACGGGTCAAGCGGTGACCTATTCAGCAGGAAACAACCAATCAACTGGCTTATGGGCGCCGCAGGCGCAGGAAGTGACCATCAGTGATGGTGTTCCAGCGAGGATCACTGTGATGATGGCAGACGATTTAACCGGTAAGCCAAATCACGAAACAAGTTTAAAACGCCCGCCGAGAATGCAAACCACTTATGCATATGATGGATCGAGCTTGACCTTCAAATCCCCATACGGTGGTCTGATCTACATTCAACCTAAAGAGAATAATGGTGGAGAGGCCCAATTTAACGTTTCGGGCGTAATCAAAGCCGCTTGGTGGAAAGAGGGTCAGTGGCTTAATTCCGTTGAAAATGCTCAGGCTCCGATAGCAGAAGTCGATACGGGTTCGTTTATCTATACCACACCGGTTAAAAATCTACAGTCAACGGATCTACACCAGTTCGCGAAAGAGATGAATCGCTTTGCTGATGCTGCTAGTGATTTTTATGGTCGAGATGAAGAGCAAGTGGGCGGGTTACATCGCCGATTTACGTATGCCGATCTTGAAGCATTTCGTCATCGTTTCGTGAATGATGTTCAGATCTCGATTGGTGCAGCTCACTCCGGTTACCCTGTGATGAACTCGAGTTTTAATCCGGACCGAACCACCATCCCGACCAATCCAATCAATGATTGGCTATTGTGGCACGAAGTTGGGCATAACTTAGCATCTGCACCATTCTTGGCTGAAGGCAGTACGGAAGTTACGAACAACTTATTGGCTCTGTACATGCAAGAGTTAGAGGGACGAAACGACAAACCAGAGATGGATCGTATCAAGACGGATATCAAGAAAGCTCCGAAATGGTTAGAGATGAATAACCAACATGCATGGGCGAATGGTGATGCGGGGATGCGCTTGGTGATGTTTGGACAGTTGAAGATTTGGGCAAAGACGCATTTTGCTATTGACGACTGGTATGCAAAAGGCGCAAACCAATCAAGCGTTTATGGTGAAGACGAAGGCTGGAATATGTTTAAGTTGATGCACCGAAAAGCTCGAGGTGATGACTTTGGGGATGAGGTTCGCAACTATTGTAGTAGTGCAGAAACTGGTCTTACTGGTGGAGATCTCATGATGGTGTGCAGTTCATATGTATCGAATTATGATTTGAGTGACTTCTTTGTTGCTTGGAATATCGGTGAAACCTCAATGACAAATCCGGATGGATCCAAATCGTATAGCGGTGGAATCAGTGCCAATGCATTACGTGTCGTTGAGCAATTAAATCTAGATAAGCCAGAAAAAGGCCCATTAGAGATTGATTCAATCTATTGAAGGTGTTGACGATTATCTAGGGTCTATGAGGGCAGTCTTTGCTTAAATTGGTGGTGTGATTGCATAACACTTTGTATTTAAATAAGAAGATTAGGTGAGCTGTTATTGTTCAACAAAGCAGGTTACACTGCCCTCATCATAATTCTAAAGGACGGTGATATGTACCACGGTCATGTTTATTTTCCTCTGCGATTTGCAGAGCAAGCTGAAACTCTACGTCAAAAAATCCTCTCGGAGCGTAACGATGTGATGGAGGTTTTCCCATTGGTTCAGCGCCTCGTTGGCCCTCATAAAATGCCAATGTTTGAAATCCACTTTGCTAACAAAGAGTCAGGTATTGTGGAGTGGTTAGATCAAGAACGTGGTGATATGTCTGTGCTGATCCACCCAGTAACCGGTGGGGAAGAGACGCTTGATCACACTGTGCGAGCGATTTGGCTTGGCCGAGAGTTAGGTGTCTTTGAAGAGACATTATCAAGCTAGCCTTAATGCAGGATATGTAACAAACACAAAACCCCGATGGTCATTGATCATCGGGGTTTTCTTTTGAGTACTTTAGTTATTCTGCGTCTTTAGGTTTGCCAGTGTCGTTAAATGTGTTGTGATGATTAATGATGCTTTATGTGGCCATGAAAGCCTAACTGCGCCAACTGTTGCCTAACAGCAGAGATACCGCAACTGATGCGCCTAGTGCGATCAATATATTGGTCAGGTTTAATCCCCAAATTGCCACACAAACTGCAACAGTGACGATAGCCCATAATAAGGTTTCTAGTATCCAAGTGCCCATGAGTCGGCTCCTCTATCTGTGTATAGGTGTAGCATACCGATACAAAGGTAACCACTTGGTAACCAGCCAGATTCATTCACTCGAATTACAAGTTATTGAAGCGAACCGTGACGATAAAGGCATCTTGGTGCTGCCTGTGCGCCAACTGCCAACCCTGGCTGTTACAGACACGTTCAACCAATTCTAAACCTATACCGAAAGACGTGTCTCGGTTACTGTCTGCAGCCAAAGTTGGGTCGGGTGAGGTGTTACTGATCTCAAATTCTTGGTCACTTAATCTCATGGTGACTTTACCGTGACCACCATGTTGAAATGCATTTCGGACAAGATTGGTCAGCACGACTTCGAGAAGCTCTTTGGGTTGGTGGATCTCATCACAGCTGACTTGTGTCTCTACCTCGACTTGTTTTTGGGAGAGTAGGTATTGCTGACTATTCACGATCTGCACTAACAAAGGTTTTGTAGGGATCGATTCATACTGGGTCTCAAGGTTACTATTGCGGCTCATCCACAAAAGGGTTATCACAAGAGTCTGCATGCTTTGAACAGATCGCTGAATACGAGCAACCGCGCGCTGGCCACTGTTTGGGATATGTTCAGCAAGGCGTTCTAGCATATCTCCGCTGGCAGAGATGGTGGTGATTGGGGTACGCAATTCATGGCTGGCTGCTCGCAGGAAGAAGCGCTCACGATCATTGGCGCTGCGTTCTCCTTCAACACTACGAATTAACTGCTCGGCTAAGGTCTGAATCTCACTGTAACGAAACTTCTCTAGATGGCTGACGTCATCAAGATCGAGCGTCTTTGACCAAGTTGATAGCGTCAGGATTGGTTTCGTTAGGCGGTAAACGAGCACTCGAATCGACAAGAACACCAATAACAACAAACCACCAATCACCAAAAACGCTGAGTTAAACTGAGAGACTGATTCTGGTGGGCTTAACTCAAATAGCGCCAGATATAGCGCTTCATCGTATTCAGAAACGATGTAGAGGATCTGATCACTACCGGGTACAGGATGCTTGGCCGCATAAAGATACTTCCCATAATCTTGATATGAGTTGGAAGTCGGGTTTATGTAGGCTTCATAGATTTCGTCGGCTTGAAAATCCTGCCACGAGAATGCTTGCTGAAACTTGGCTGGGATTTGAGAGGGCTCAAGGAATACCTGAAAGGTTGGATTGTCACTACGAGGCGCTTCTCCCGTGGTGAGGTAGTGTTGCTCTGCTGCTTTTAACTCATACAGGAAGCCGTATTTGGCGCTCTCGTTGATGCCAATATGATAACTCTGAGAAACCATCAAGCCGTAAGCCGCCGTGAGTAGCAGTAAAAGACCAAACAGATAAAGATAGATGTCTCTCTTGATGCTGACGCGTTTCATTATGCTTCCTCTCGCAATGCCACTCCGACGCCGTGCACAGTATGAATTAGCTTTGAATCAAAAGGGGCGTCAACCACTTGTCTTAGCTTAAATAGCTGGGCCTTAAAGCTGTCTGGGGTTGGTAGTTCGTCCTCCCAAGCCTCTTCTAATTTTGCACGAGCCACCACATTGGGGCTGTTTTTGACTAGCGTTACCAGCATACGCCAGCACACAGGGGAGAGCTTTAATGGCTCTCCACTGCGAGTGGCTTGATGGGTATTAAGGTTCACCTCAACGTTAACGGCACAAAGGGTAGAGACCACCCCTTGTGAGCGGCGCACTAACGCCATTAAACGTACCTTTAGTTCTTCCATCGCGAAAGGTTTGACGAGATAGTCATCGGAACCCACATCGAAGCCCGCGATTTTGTCTTCTAAGGTGTCTCTGGCTGTTAACATTAAGATCGGTGTCGTGATTCCTTGCGCTCTCAGTGATTGGCAAACATCAAGCCCATCCATTTTCGGCATATTAATGTCGGTGAGAATCAAGTCGTAGCTACCGCTTAGCGCGAGATTCAACCCTGCCATTCCGTTGTAGGCAAAGTCGAACTCGAAGCCATCGAGTTCCATGTAATCAGCAATGGCTTCAGCTAGATCACTGTCATCTTCAATCAAAAGTGCGTGAATGGTCATGGGTTTCCTTTCTTGATTCTCGTTCTCTCCTCCAAGCCCATATTGGTGGTTGTACCAAGAGTTGTAAGCGGTACGTCCAATTTGGTGCGTGCCACATTTGGCTGAGGAGTTTTCCGTAACCGTGGAAGTATACTTTTAATGGGTTCACCGAATTGATTCTTGGGAAAACGCCATAGCTTACGGTTTCTTCTTCTCTCGCAAAGGTACCAAACATGCGATCCCAGATGATCAAGATACCAGCGTAGTTTTTGTCGAGGTATTGCTTGTTGGTCGCATGGTGAACCCTGTGGTGAGAGGGCGTATTGAACACTGCTTCGATAGGTCGTGGCAACTTCTTCACCGTCTCTGTGTGAAGTAGCGTTTGATAAAGCTGAACAAACGTCTCGCACATCAACACAACAAACGGGTTGAATCCAAGCAGAATCAACGGCAAGTGGAAGAAGAATGGGAAAAACCAATCCAGCGGCCCAAAACGGTATGCCACGGAGATATTAAAGTAGGGGGAACTGTGGTGCACCGAGTGTGTTCCCCACGCGAACCCATTGCTGTGCAAGAAGCGATGCTCCCAGTAATAGGCAAGATCCGCCAAGATCAAACAACCTAAAATCGTCCAACCTGTGATGGGTAGCTGAGTCAAACTAAAATTTTCATAAGCGAAAACAAAGGCACCTACGTAGGCAAGGCCTATGAAAAACACGATCACTAATAAGAAAAATAGAGTGACGAAGTTAGTCAGGCTGTCACCTAACATGTTCCAAGAGAGTTTCTTTTTGAATGCATAGCGAATCAATTCAAATATAAACAACGCCAGAGCGACGATGACAAAGTTATCATCGACCCAAGTTTCGGTGAATATGATTTGGCCTTCACTAAAGATCTGAGACAGAAATTCCATGACGATTATCCTTGTTGGTTCTATTTATAGTAGACATAGAGTTCACTGGAATCAGGCAGCCCGTGCTGATTTAGATAGTGGCGTTCGAGTACGGCCTTCACTTCGCGTCGAAAATCTATCATCTCCCAAGCGTTTGTTAGCTCCGTATCATCATGTTGCCCTTTATTCAGCAGCGTTACGGCTTGTTTGATGCTTGGAAAATTCGCATTAGGCTTCGCATCAGACGTCGCGTTTTGTACAAAGCCGACGGTGACTTTAGCTTCGCTGAAATCTTTAGTGATATCTTGGTAAAGAACAATCACTTCATTGCCTACAACATTCGGCGTACTTAAGTTCGGATTATTGTTGGATTCAACCTGCTCATAAAAGAGCGCCCAGACTTGCGGGACCGAATCGAGCGCAACTGTCTTGGTTACCCCAATAATAGAACCTGCTTTTGTCATATCGGTCTTGTCGTTAGACGCTGTAATGAGTGCCGCGCTGGCGTTAGTGTTTTCACTGGCGTCGGCATTGGTTTGAGTCTTTGCGTCTGCAATCGCAGGTTGGGTATGTAGAGCTGCCCAAATCGCGCCGGTAATGGCCGTTGTTGTGAGTATTGAAGCGAACAGTTTCATTGTCACTCTCCCTGTTTGTTATTGGATATTGAGAATAGCGAGTGTGCATTCTCGTGTTGATAAACAAGATAACGGGAGGGAGGTAATCAAAAGGTAACCAAAGATAAAAACCTCAATACAGCAATTTGGGACACTTTTTCCAACGTCGAATTAGTAATACTGACGCCATAATTATTTACGGGGTCAATAATGAGCTTCAAACAACCCATCTCACTGTTCACCATCATCCGTTTGAATCTTTGGAAGGTTCTCTTGACGTGGCTGATGGTACTTATCGAAAACATTATGCTGATTCTATTGCCTCTGTTTATTGGTTTCGCAATAGACGGTGTACTACAGCAGGATCTGCAACCCCTATTGATGCTGGCCTTGTGCTTGTTTGTACTGGTGATTGTTAGCGTTGCTCGTCGTTTCTACGACACCCGTGTTTATGGCTCTATTAGAGTTAAGCTTGCGAATTTGGTCGAGAGAAACCTACGAGGTTTAGAGCTATCAGCCAAAGATGCGCGCTTGACCATGTCCCGCGAATTGGTCGATTTCCTCGAAGACGACCTGCCTTCCTTGATGACGGCGGTAGTTCAACTGATTGCCACTGTGGTGATCTTGGCAACCTTCGATCATTCACTGGCGTTATCTATGTTGGGGGCGGGCATTGTAATGCTGATCATCTACGGATTATTTCATCACACCTTTACTCGTTTGAATGGCGAATTTAATGATCAAGTTGAACAGCAAGTCTTGTTGCTCGGCGCGGCTAAATTGTCTGCTATTCGACATCACTTTGAACGCCTCAAACAGTGTGAAGTGAAACTTTCCGACACTGAAGCCATTGTGTATGGATTTATCTTCACGCTGCTGTTTTCTGCGGTGCTGGGTAACTTATGGCTAGTGAGTTACATGGATTCACCGACGCCGGGGCAGGTCTTTTCGATTGTGACTTACTCATTGGAGTTCGTTGAAACGGCGGTGCTACTGCCAATTACCCTACAAACCCTTTCTCGACTTGGTGAAATCAGCCAGCGTCTTAATCAAAAAACCAAACAACAGGTTATGAAGGAGAAGCCTTATGAAGTTTAAAAAGCCGCTTTCCATTGCCCTCGGCTGTGTGGCGATTCTCGCTGCCTTAATTCTTGTCGATGAACTCGAACCCGATCCGGTCACACTGGAAGAAAAAGAGGCCATTCTTGCCCCTGTGTCTGTAATTGAAGTGACGCCAACTACCTATGAAGCCTCATTGAATCTGTTGGCCGTCACACAGTCACGCTGGCCAATTCAACTCAAGGCATCAAGCAGTGCTCAGCTAGCTTGGGTCAACTTGGCGATGGAGCCGGGAACATTAATAAAAGAAGGCGACGTATTGGCTAAGTTAGATAACAGTGCACTGCGCTCCAACGTTGCGATGGCTCTGAGCCAGGTCAAACAAGCGGAACTGAATCTAAAGCAAATAGAACATGAACAAACCGTGGCACTCAAAATGCTCAATCCAAGTAAAAGTTCCGCGTTTGCCCGCAAAGAACCACAGGTTGCAGCGGCCAAAGCCGAGTTAACTCAAGCAAAACAGGCTTATCAGAGTGCGACAAAATTACTTAAAGAAGCCACCATCGTTGCGCCCTTTGATGCAGTGATTTTGAATCGTCATGTGAGTCCAGGAGAGTGGATAGAAGCGGGACAAGCCACGTTTGATCTGGCTGCTAGCGATTCGATTGACGTTGCGCTACCAGTATCTGAGTTACATTGGGCAAGAGTTCAGCAAGCGGTACTTAAAGGGCAAGAAGCTTCTCAGCCAGAGATAATCGTGGTTGGCCGCTCTGGACAGCGTTGGCCAGCCGCAGTGCGCTATGTTTCGCCAAACGTTGATCCGGTTACTCGCCAACGACAAGTCGTGCTCTCGGTTCAAAACCCATATCAGGTGCCACGTTTGTTCCCAAATCAACAGGTTGAGGTAAAGGTGAATCTTGGTGAACAAACTGACGTGAGTTCGCTTCCGATAAGCAGTTTAACGCGCGACGGCTATGTCTGGACGTTAGATAGTCACGATCAATTGCAAAAAGAGCGAGTGACACTGGTAGAGGAGACTCAAGAGCAAGTGCATGTGAAGTTCTCTGATCATAAACAAAAAACTCGCTCAGTGGTTAAATATCCTTTGTCTTCAATGTTAGCGGGTAAGCAAGTTGCCCCGATTCGCACGGTTGAGGCGCTTGAATTAACGACAGCTATCGCCTCTAAAGCAACGCAATCGGAAGAGGTGACGCCATGAATTGGTTAACCAAGTGGTTTATCCATAATCCAGTTGCTGCCAACCTACTGATGATGGCGATTGTGGTCAGTGGTGTGCTCTCGTTTGGGCACCTTAGGGTTGAGTCTTTTCCTCAGATCGCACCGTCGTCGGTGGTGATTAATGTGGCGTACCCAGGAGGTACCGCGCAGCAGATTGACGAAAGTGTCACGCAGCGCATTGAAGAGTCGATCAGTGGTATCGCAGGTATTAAGCAGATCACCAGCCAATCAAGCGCAGGTATGTCGCGAGTGGTGGTACGCAAAACCAGCTCAACCGATTTAGACAAACTGTTGGATGATGTACGCAACCAAGTCAATGCGATAAATGGGTTTCCCGTACAGGCAGAAAAGCCACAGGTAGTTCGCAACGAGTTTACCAATCTTGCGGCATTCGTGATTGTGTCTGGGGATCGCAGCGATGCAGAGCTTCAACCGATTGCGAGGCAAGTTGAGCAAGCACTAAAAAAGCACGCTCAGATATCCAAGGTATCGAATTGGGGTTCACGAAATCCTCAGTTGATCATCGAGCCAAAGCCGCAAGAGCTTGAGAACTTGGGCATTACGTTAGAAGAGCTCGCGCAGTTGATTGAGCAACGCTCGTTTGAGTCTCGAACTGGTGAGCTTCTTAGCAGCAAAGGCCGCGTGATCATTCGTGGTGACGGCTACGCAGATGACTTGCAGAAGCTCAATGATTTGGTTGTGATCGCAAATGCAAACGGCAAAGTGCGATTGGGTGATATTGCCAAGCTTAGCCGAGCCTATGAACAGAGCGGTTCCATCGTCCGAAATAACGGTTCGAATGCAATTGCACTTCTGATAAGCACGAGCCAAACCGATAACTTACTTAAGGTGAGCGAGGCGGTTCAACAAGTGCTTAAAGAGCAGCGAGCACAGCTGCCGTCTGATATTTCGCTGGATACCATGGCGGATATGGCACCTTACATCGAAGAACAACTATTTCGCTTAGGTGACAACGCATGGCAAGGGCTATTGATTGTTATTGTCTTGTTGGGGCTGTTTCTTGAACTCAAGCTAGCATTCTGGGTCGCGGTCGGCATTCCCGTTGCGCTCGCAGGCACGTTGGTTTCCATGCAGCTAACGAATTACAGCGTTAATGATATAACTCTGTTTGGCTTCATTTTGGTGCTCGGGATCTTAGTAGATGATGCGGTGGTTGTGGGTGAGGCAATCCACGAAAAGCGGACGCCATCGCCATCGCCAGCGGGAAAGGCGATCGATCCCAAGCTTGCAGCGTGGCAAGGCGTTCACTCGGTATCGGTTGCAACTGTCTTTGGCGTGCTTACTACCATCGCTGCCTTTTCACCGATGCTGTGGATCAACAATGAATTGGCTAAGGTGTTGGCGGGCTTCTCTGCAGTGGTGATCTTCGCATTGATTTTCTCGCTGGTGGAGAGCAAGTTCATCCTGCCTTCGCACCTTGCGCAGATTGAATCTAAACCGCGTCGAAACATCATTACACGAATCCAAGGTAAGGCTCAGCAGGCGCTTCAGGCGTTTAACCTGCGAGTTTATAAGCCCGTGCTGGAGCATACGTTGAACTATAAGTTCGCGTCGTTATTGGGGTTTGTTGCCATGATCACCTTAGCATATGGAATGTGGTCGAATGGCGCTATCCGAAGCGCACTGTTCCCTGAGATCCCAGGGCGTTACGTTACCGCAAAAATCGAACTGGAAGATGGTGCGCCACTGCCGTTACAGCAGCAAGCACTGTCACAAGTTGAATTAGCAATGGCGAAGGTTGAGCAGAGCTTGATGGATGATTTTCCTTTAAGCGAAGCTCCAGTGGTTAACCTACTAGCGTGGTCAGACGGTTTTGGTGAGATTGAAGTAACAGCGGAGCTAACAACTGAATCACTCAGCACTTTACCAAGTAACCTATTGATTGACCGTTGGCGTGGTGCTACAGGAGCCGTAGAGGGAGCGTATTCGACTCAATTTAGCGCGGCAGAAGAGCCTGCAGGTGGTACCTTCATTACGGTATCAGCAAGTGACAGGTTACTGGCTAAACAAGTGAGCCAATTACTGTCTGAAAAACTTGCCAGCTTGAGCGGCGTTTCAGATGTGTATGACGATGGACAAGCCGGTTCGCCGCAGGTGCGTATTGTGGTAAATCGATTTGGTGAACAGTTGGGGCTAACGCAAGATAAACTCGCAAAACTGGTTGGTGAGGCTTATGGTGAGCGAGAAATACATCGCCTGCTTGAAAAAGGGCAAGAGACCAAGGTTTTACTGCAATATGCAAGAGAGCACCGTCAGACGCTGTCTCAGTTAGAACAAGCCATGATTCGCCTACCTGATGGTGGTTCGGTGTTACTCGGCGATGTTGCGAGCCTTCAATACGAACAGGAGCCACAAGTCGTGTACCGTCGTAATCGCGAGCAAGTGCTTAACCTATACTGGAAGCAGAATCGTGATATTCAATCGCCAGAGCAAACTATGGCGCAGTTGGATGAGACCATCACAGAACTGGAAGCTCAATATCCTGACGTCACGATAAGAGCAGGGGGCGAATTTGAAGAGATTGGCGAGGTTTCGTCAGGCTTTAAAACCGCCATGATCCTCACTCTGTTGTTGATTTACATTTTGCTGGCAGTGCCACTTAAATCTTACTGGCAGCCCTTTATTATTATGGCTGTGATTCCGTTCGGCTTTGCCGGCGCGATCTTCGGCCACTACATCATGGATCTGCCAATCAGTTTGCTCTCTATGTTTGGGATGATGGCGATGACAGGTATTGTTATCAATGATTCATTGGTTCTCATCACTCGATTTAACTCGGAGTATCGAAGTGGGGTACCGCTGCAGAAAGCCTTGGTGATTGCAGGAACCAGTCGACTACGAGCAATATTCCTGACGACCATTACTACTGTGTGTGGTTTGTTACCGCTGCTCAGTGAAACGGCAGAGCAGGCGCAGTACTTAAAACCTGCCGCAGTCTCGCTGGTGTTTGGTGAGCTGTTTGCTACGGCGGTCACCTTAATTTTGATTCCGGTGCTGCTCGGTTTATTTTGTCGCAAAGCGCCGAAAATCGAGCAAACGTCGCTTTCTTTAGACTACGCATAGCCTTTAGATTACGAATGGCTTTTAGAGAACGCATAGTGACGGATATTACATTAGAACTCGGGCATCGATTGCCCCATATTGGAAAGAGCATGAGTAACAAGGACGAGAAGAACCAATCTATGTTAGAACCTAGACCGGCATTTCAATTGGTGCCGGAGGTGGCGTTGTTGAAATCTCTTCCGGATCATCAAAAGAAGCGTTTCACTCAAGCTCTGACCATGATGCATGAAGAGTGGGCAGAGCGACGTACTTGGGAAGAAATCGCGACTGCCGCTGCGATTTCTCCGTATCATTTTCATCGCCAGTTTGCTGAATTGTTCCATGAGACACCGGGCCAATACCTAGGTCGAATCCGGCTACAGGTGGCGGTGAGTTTGCTATTGAACGATGAGCCGTGGAGTGCAATGGAGATAGCCCAATATTGCGGCTTCTCTTCGTCTCAAGCGCTTGGTAAAGCATTGAAAAGAGACCTCGGCGTGACTGCCAAACAAATTCGTAGAATGGGATACGAAGCGACTCCACGAGAAACCGCAGATTTCCTTAAACGGCTTGCACACCCGACAGGAAGTGGATCGATAGAGAGCCAGCTTGCTCAATCGATTCCAACCGAATTGGTCTGGTACCCACAACGAAGCATGAAAAACTTAAAGCTAGATGACCCTGATTGGGACACTGTATTTGAGTTGTATGGTAGAAAATCGACTAAGTTAATGAGCACCACACCATTAAAGCAGATGCGCAAAACATGGGATGAGATTGATCTCTGTATTGGCAATTGGCAGGCGGACCCTAGCCAGCATGATGTGATCATTGCTGAGGGTTACTACTTATGTAGCGAGGTTTATTTGGTATCAGATGTAGCATACAGCGCTGCGTTGGAGTCATTGTTTCAAAGTGCTGAGCAACAAAAGCTCCGACTCGATACTCAAGGGCACTTAGTGGAGATGATTCGTCAAATTGATACAACGGATGTTGAAGGTGTGACTTTCTCATTTCAGTTACCAGTGATTGTCGATGATGTCGAATCGGCTACAAATTAAAGAAACAAAAAGGCTCCTCAATTGAGGAGCCTTTGCTTATAAAGTCACTTTATCGGAGCTTAGCAGAATAGGGGGATTATGCTTCTGCTGTTACTTTTGAGTCGCTCATCTTTTTCAGAGCTGCGTAACCGAAACCAGTAACCGCCGTACCTGCTGCAATTGCTACTAGGTACATCAGCACAGGAGAGATAGCACCCGGAATCAATAGTACGAACAGACCACCGTGAGGAGCCATCAGTTGTGCACCGAACAGCATTGATAGAGCACCAGTCAGTGCGCCACCAGCCATACATGCAGGGATAACACGCATTGGATCTTTCGCTGCGAATGGAATCGCACCTTCAGAGATGAAACATAGGCCAAGTACGAATGATGCTTTACCCGCTTCACGCTCGCCCGCTTCAAACTTGTCTTTCACTAGGAAAGTTGCAAGACCCATACCTAGAGCAGGAACCATACCCGCTGCCATGATAGCCGCCATTGGTGCGTAAGTTTGTGAAGCCAATAGACCAACACCGAATGTGTAAGCCGCTTTGTTTACTGGGCCACCGAGGTCGAAACACATCATTGCGCCTAGAATCACACCCAGAAGAATCGCGTTAGACGTACCCATGTTGTTTAGGAAGTCAGTCATTGCGCTCATTACGCCAGAAACCGGACCACCTACGATGTACACCATTACCAAGCCAGTAAATAAGCTCGCGATAAATGGAATGATAAGAATCGGTTTAAGGGCTTCCATAGATTGTGGAAGTTGAACCTTGTCAGCAATGAACTTGGCTGAGTAACCTGCGATGAAACCTGCTGCGATACCACCTAGGAAACCTGCGCCTGTTGAGCTCGCCAACATACCGCCGATCAGACCCGGAGCCAGACCCGGACGGTCAGCAATTGAGAATGCAATGAAACCAGCCAGAACCGGAATCATCAGAGCGAATGCCGAACCACCACCAATGGTCATCAGTGCTGCTGCTAGTGTGCCTTCTTCTTTGAACGCTTCGATACCGAATACGAAAGAGAGTGCGATGATCAAACCACCCGCAACCACGACTGGAAGCATGTGAGACACACCGGTCATTAGGTGCTTGTATACGCCTTTCTTCTCGTCAGCAGGTGCTGCTTGTGAAGACGATGCCGTGTGTTGGTATGGCGTTGCTTCTGCGAACGCTTTTTCAAACTCTTGAGTCGTTTTCTTAAGTGCAGGACCCGTCGTTGTTTTGTATAGCGGCTTGCCGTTGAAACGATCAAGTGGAACGTCGATGTCTGCGGCGATGATGACTAAGTCTGCTTCTGCAATTTCTTGGTCAGTCAGTTGGTTTTTCGCACCCACTGAACCACGTGTTTCAACCTTGATTTGGTGACCAAGACGTTGACCTTCATTCTCTAGCGCTTCAGCGGCCATGAAGGTGTGTGCAACACCAGTAGGGCAAGCGGTGATAGCGACAATCTTCTTCGCACCACTTGCTTTAACTTCTGTTTTCGCGGTGGTGACTTGTGAAGCGTCTAGCTCTTTCGCGTTCGCAACCGCATTCTCTAGAAATGCTTTTGCGTCTGCAGTGCACTCAGAGATTGGCGCTTGGTAGACTTTTTTGCCGACAAAGCGCTGTGTGTCTACGTCCGTGTTTGCCGCAATAACGATGGCATCGCTGCTTGCGATCACTTGCTCAGAAACCGCTTCACTTGGAAGAACGGTTGATTGGCACTCGATGTTTGCGCTCCAACCTAGTTCCTTAGCTGCCTTCTCAAGTAGACCTGCTGCGATGATGCTGTTTGCAACGCCACTCGGGCATGCTGTGATAATGGTAATATTCATAGTAAACCTTTGTCCTATTTGCTTGACTCAAACTGGCCAGTTGGAGTGTTAAGCGCCTGTAATTGGATATTTTGTCGTACTGAGTCCAGCTCTTCTTGGCTGGTTAAACCAACGCCTACTTGAGACACAGCAAGTGCCGAAAGGGCGGTAGCGAATTGAATAAGTTCTGCTTTAGGCATCAGCTGCATGTGACCCCAACATAGGCCAGCCACTAGGGTGTCACCTGCGCCTACTGTGCTCACAACTTGCATGCGTGGCGGTTGAGCGTGCATCCACTCTCCGTTGTTGAGCCACATCACGCCATCAGCGCCTAATGAGACCACGATGTTCTCAATCCCTTTCTCGCTTAGCGCTTGGCCTGCAAGTTGGCATTGGTCACGGTTAGTCAGTTCAGCATTGAACAGCTGAGAAAGCTCTTCGTCGTTCGGTTTGATAAGCCATGGTTGAGCATCGATACCGGCTTTTAATGCGTCACGACTGCTGTCGAATAGCACTTTTTTGCCTAGGTCATGCAGGCGTTGTACCCAAGAAGCACATAGCTCAGGAGAAACACCTTGTGGTAGGCTGCCCGCAATCACAAAGTAATCGTGGTCTTCAGCCAGTTCCATCAGTGTTTTCTCGAACGCGTCAATCGCATCTTGATCAACGGGTACGCCCGGGAAGTTGATGTCGCTCACTTGACCTGAGTTCTCAACCAGTTTTACGTTAATGCGCGTTGCACCGTCGACACGAATGAAGCGGTCGGTTGCTCCCATTTCAGAGAACAGTTGGCAGAACGCTTCTTCATTGTTGCGACCTAAGAAGCCTGTTACCGTTACTTTTGCACCCAGTTCTGACAGCACTTTTGCTACGTTAACTCCTTTGCCTGCGGCATGCAGAGAGCCTGTATTAACCAAGCTCACTGAGCCTACATTGAGCGTATTCACGCTGCCCGTTAGGTCCAAAGCCGGGTTCAGCGTTACGGTTACCGCTTTGATTTGCTTTAATTCAGTCATAGCGAATCCTCAACCTTCACCAAGGCCAGAAGCGATAGCTTTACCAATGGCTTCGATAGCTTGTGCTGCGTCGTCACCTTCTGCAGTGAATTGAAGCTGGTGGCCGTGTTTCACACCAAGCGCGATGACTTTCATTAGGCTCTTCGCGTTTACTTCTTTGCCATCGCCATCTAGGTTTGATACGCGAATTGCCGAATCGAATTTCTTCGCTTCTGCGACCAGCATTGCACCCGGACGAGCATGCAGACCGTGCGCGTTCTTAATCTTAAATACCGCTTGGTTATCTGAACCTTCGCCAGAAGTGCTCGGTGCTTCGCCTTTGAGCTGAGCAATTACGCCTTCGATGTCTGATTCGATCAGCGCATTTTGTTTGCCCTCGAAAACCAGTTGGCTTAGGTTCGCTAGGATGTTTTGGTGAGCACTGTTACAAGCGGCAAACGCAACCAGTGCCTTCACTTGAGTACCTTCAAACTCACAATCATTCGCCGTAGAAACAAAAGATACGGCTGTGCGTGTTACGCCTTTGTCGCTACCAAGAAGCCATAGACCTTGACCAAGGTGAGTTGGCGTTTTGGTTACTAGGTCAGCAACGAATGCGTTGTCTGCACAACCTGTGTTTTTCAGTAGGCCGCCAGCCACTGCCGACATTTGCACCATGTCGCTTGCTGGGAACTTAAGTTGAACTAAAGAAGCATCTAAATCTGCTTCAAGTTGAACTTCACCGTGAAGTAGGGCGATGATTTCATCTTCTGTTTTCGCTTGTTGCAGCTTTTGCTCAACGCCGTCAGCAGAAAGAACTTTGGTTAGCCGTTTTAGAATGCCTAAGTGCTCGTCTGATTTCGCCGCAATACCGATCGCGACATAAACGCGGTTGCCGTCTGCCCAGTCGATACCTTCAGGGAAGTGGTGTACTGCAACGCCAGTCTCTTTTACTAAACCACGGGTGTCAGTCGTGCCATGAGGAATAGCGATACCGTTTCCAAGGAAAGTGGAGTTTTGATTCTCACGGTTCAGCATTCCTTCTAAGTAACCTTCATCAACCAGACCTTTTTCAGTTAGTTTGCCGGCAATGTTACGAATAGCTTGGAACTTATCTTGCGCAGATTGACCAAGCGAAATGTCAGATTTAGTTAGTTTAAGCATGTTGCCTCTTTAGCTTATTGCTTTGTTTGAGCGTGTCGCTTCATAGTTGCTGTATGTCCGATTCGCGTTCTGCTTAATCAGTGTTGAACACCTTGCTGAACGTCAAGCTGAATCGGTTCAGCAAAAAGAGTAAAAAAATTCAGCAAAGCCCAGTTCTCTTGTTAAAACTGATTTGCTGTTATCTGTTTCTACTATTGTGCCTCGCTGTCTTTAGAAGATAGTCATCAATCTCAATGTTGCTAAAAAAAGATGATTCGAGTCACTTTTCAGATTTTGCTGAATCCTTTCAGCTTTCATACTGAATCGATTCAGCATATAATTCAACTATTCCGAGGATCAGAACTTTGGTTATATGATCCTACGCACAAAATACAGGTCCTTGATATGACACTTGATGAAATAGCGAAACTGGCGGGTGTATCAAAAACCACAGCAAGTTATGTGATTAATGGTAAAGCTCAAAAGTACCGCATTAGCGAGAAAACACAGCAGAAAGTGATGGCTGTGGTGAACGAGCATAACTACCGTCCAGACCACGCTGCATCTTCATTGAGAGCAGGTAACAGCCGTTCGTTTGGTTTGATTATCCCAGACCTAGAGAACAGCAGTTACGCCCGTTTAGCAAAACTGATCGAGCAGAATTCTCGTAAAGTGGGTTATCAGATCTTGATTGGATGCTCAGATGATGACGCCGAAACCGAGCGAAAAGTCGCTGAAGCTTTGGTGAGTCGTCGTATTGATGCTTTATTGGTTGCGAGCTCAATGCCAGATGCCAACGAGTTCTATTTGCAATTGCAAAACTCTGGTACGCCCGTGATTGCGATTGACCGTCCGTTAGATGATGAGCATTTTGCTTGTGTAATCAGTGAAGATTTTGAGGCAGCGTTTGAACTAACCCATTCAATTCTTGATGACAATATTCACAGTATTGGTTTGATTGGTGCGTTGCCCGATCTAAACATCTCTCGCGAACGTCACCTTGGTTTCGAAGCTGCAAACAAAGCGCACACTCAACAGACAGGGCTTCAAGAGAACAAACCCACGGTTGTCGGTTATGGCGAACACTTTGACCGAGAGTCAGGTCGAGAAGTGTTTGAAGAGTGGATTGCAAAGGGCACGGTTCCAGATGCGATTGTGACTATGTCTTACACCTTGCTAGAGGGTGTACTGGATGTGATGGTCGAAAAGCCAGAGCTAGTCAACCAAGTGAAGTTAGCAACCTTTGGTGATAATCGACTATTGGATTTCTTACCCTTCAAAGTACACTCACTACCTCAGCAGTTTGAGGTGATCGCCGACAGCGCTTTCGCCTTGGCGCTAAATGCGTCGGCAAAACGTTATCAGTCAGGCATTGAATTGGTGCCACGAAGCCTAGTAAAACGCAGCTAGCCTGCCTAATTACTTCTACAAGAGCTTATTCGCTTCCAGAACTGTTCATTTGCTTGCAGAAGCCTTGGCGCCTTAATGGTGTGGAGGCTTTTTTCATTGAATCAAGATGCCAAACTCGACCAGTGCCACAATACCTAATAGCAAAGCCAGCACCTTCCAAAACTGAATTGGATTACGGTTCAACAAAGGTTGTTTGGTTTTGCGCTTCACCAGCTTAGAGTTAGGTGTATAGAGATCAGAGATAAAGTCACCCAGTACGGAATAGCGCTCTGTTGGATGTTCAGCACAGGCTTTTTGCAATACCAGATCAAACCAAGCGGGAAGGTCGGTCCGCTGCTGGGTGATTGGCTGATAATGCCATTGATGATGACGAGACTGAGCCAGAGAGCGCGGCGTCATTTCTGGGTAGGGCAGTTGTCCGGTTAGCATTTCATAGCCGATCACCGCCACAGAGAATAGATCGGAACGTGTGGTCGCAATGTTCTGCTTTATGGTTTCTGGGGCAATGTAGTTGACCGCGCCGAGGGGAATCGCATCTTCTTCAACAGGTAACCCTTCTTCGATACCACGAATCAAAACCGCACCAAGGTCGATGAGCTTAATATCGCCATTGGGGAGCAGCATGATGTTTTCGGGTTTGAGGTCGCGGTGTACCATATCTGCACGCTGCAGTACTCGAATGCCCTGAATGATCTTCTCTAAAATAGTGCGTACTTCTGACAGGCTTGGTTGTGGGTTGTCGTACATCCACTGCCTTAGCGTCACGCCTTCAACCATCTCACACACTTGATAAAGAAACTGAGAGTGCTCATCGGTCGGATAGACCTTCATAATTCGTTTATTGTTAAGCAGCATCCCAGCCCACTGCTCGTTATAAAACGCTTTTAATTGCGAAGGATCATCGTGATATTGCAGAGAGGGGACTTTAATCACGAACTCCTTTTGTGTTTGAGCTTGTATTACTCGATACACGTGGCTGCGCGTTCCTGAATAGAGCACCTCTAATACCTGAAACTGATCAATCATCTGGCCGAGCTTGAGAACCGGAGGAATAACACGTGTTGCCAGCTTCTCGTGAAACTCAATCAACGACGGCTTAGGCAGTTGTGTTACTTCAATCATTAAGCAGCTGACGTTGTCTTTGCTGTGCATGGCCAGCGCCTTGTTACAGATCGCTTGTGTCGCCAGTTCGAAATCGTTTTGGTTATCGGCACCCTCGATCAGATCTGCTTCATCGACAAATTCATGCACGCCATCGGTGGTCAGGATAAAACGGTCTTTTGCTTGAATAGGTAGAGTTTGATAGTCCACATTCAGTTGACTATCCATACCGAGCGCACGAGTCAGATAATGGGTGTTGACGATGTTATTGCGGGTATGATCGCGCGTTAGCTGTTTAATTTTGCCATCGCGAATTAAATAGATTCGGCTATCTCCGACATGGAAGATATGCGCCGTATTTGATTTGAGAATGACCGCACTAAAGGTCGACACCATGGTATTGTGCGCAAGCTGTTTGTCATCATCCAGCTCTGAAAATGAGGCGTTGAACATCCAAGAGTTGAGAGAAGTAAGCACCTTTTTTGCAGAACGCTGAATGCTCCAACTCTCAGGCGTAGCGTAGTAATCCGTAATGAACTGCATCACGCTAGTGTGACTGGCTTTCTGCCCTTGTTCACTGCAACTCACACCATCGGCAATACACGCCACGCTGCCCTTGAACTCTTGTTCGGCTCGGGTTTGAGGGTGCTTAACGATAATCGCATCTTGATTCTCGCTTCTTACCCCTTGGTGTGAATAGCCACCAAAGTTGAGTCTGAGTTGATTGCTCGCTTGTGGAAGAATGCCTTGCGCTGTCTTTGGATCGACTGTGGTTTGGCTTTGGCTAAATGAGAGAGTCATAACGTCCTTGCTCCTATCTGCTCATTGTTTGAAAACGAAGGGAAAGAACAAAAGCTCTGGTCATAAACAAGAGCTTTTGAACGAAGTAACCGAGTGTTGCAGTCTCGGTTACTTCTCCCGATATCATTCAATGAGTGGCTAGCTCGATACGTTAATCAGTGTCACGCTACCATCATCATTCACTTCCGCAATTTGGCCGTTTGGCTCTTCCATGAACATTAGAGTAACAAAGCCAAGTACTGCGGTTGCCGCAATCACTAGGAAGAATGTTTGGTAACTCACGAAAGAAAGTACCGTTAGGTAAACCACCGCACCCACGTTACCGTAAGCGCCCGTCATACCAGCAATTTGACCCGTCATACGGCGCTTAATTAGAGGAACGGTTGCGAATACCGCACCTTCACCTGCTTGCACGAAGAACGAACACGCCATTGCCGCAACGACAGCCAGCCATACAGGCCATGTGCTGTCTACTTGGCCCATTGCAAAGTAACCCACTGCTAGACCTGCTGTTAGGATAAGTAGTGTCGGTTTACGACCGAATTTATCTGAAATCCAACCACCACCAGGGCGAGACATTAAGTTCATGAAGGCATAAGCCGAAGCTACCATACCCGCCAGAACCGGTGTCAGTTCGAAGGTTTCAGAGAAGAACAGAGGTAGCATAGAAACTACAGCCAGCTCAGAACCAAAGGTTGCGAAGTACAGAACGTTCAATACCGCCACTTGCTTAAATTTGTATTGGTGAATCTCTGGTACTTCTTCTTTGAAGACGTTCTTGTTCACTTTCCAAACTTGAGTGATTTCGTACACATACAGTGCTGCGAGTACGGCATATACACCATAAACCGCTGTATCTGAAAGCATGCCAATGCCTGATGGTGACAGTTTCCAAGCCAGCAGAGCCAATGCCGCGTACATAGGGATCTTCATGATGAGTAGAAAGAAAAAGTCACCCTTAGATGTCACTTCCATTGCGGTTACTTGCGCAGGCTTGAAGTAGGTAGAACCTTTTGGTGTGTCTGATACGTTTTTGTAGAAGACAACGGAGAACAGCAGGCTCATTGCGCCCGTTACACCTACCGCGTAACGCCAACCTTCATCGCCACCGAAAACCAGTGCCAGTGTTGGAAGGGTAAAGGCCGCCGCAGCTGAACCAAAGTTACCCCAACCGCCGTAGATGCCTTCTGCAGTACCAAGTTCGTTGTGCGGGAACCATTCAGACACCAAGCGAATACCGACCACGAAGCCTGCACCGATGAAGCCCAGTAGGAAACGCGCGATGGCTGCTTGAATGAACGAGTCAGCGAGTGCGAACATGAAACACGGAATCGAACAGATCGCCAGTAGAGCAGAGTAGACGAGTCTTGGACCATAACGGTCGGTCAGCATACCGATGGCGACACGCGCTGGAATGGTCAGAGCAACGTTTAAAATCAGAAGGGTTTTAATCTCTTCAGTGGTCAAACCTAGGCTTGTTTTTACCATTTGTAGTAGTGGTGCGAAGTTAAACCAGACTACAAAGGTGATGAAAAAGGCGATCCAACTGAGGTGCAAGATTTTCATCTTACCTGTAAATGAAAGCAGCGAAAATTTTGAGTTATCCATGTATTAAATCCTTTAAATATGGAAAGTGTCTAGAGTTCTAAATATCTAGCCGTTCACATGCCAACTCCGTAGCGAACCTTAATTATAGGCGGCTAAGGCATGGTTATGGGTGAATCTGAAATACGACCTAATGCGTGATTAGCTTGCTAGCGCTTCGGGTGCCAGTACTTGAATGTCGTTACCGTGCCTACGTACTTCGAAGCGTATCAGAGCGTGTTCCGGCTCTTCCAAACAGGCCCCTGTCTCTAGATGGTAATGCTGCTTGTATAGAGGAGAAGCAACGTACGGCTCTCCACTTAACGAGCCAATAATACCACGTGACATCACATTGGCTTTACCAATCGGGTCGAAATTTGATAGGCCATAAATCTTGTCACTGCGCTTGCAGTAAAAAATTGCGACTTGATGGTCTGCGACTTTGGCACAGACACCCGCGTTAGGGGTTAAGTCCTCTTGGGAGCAAACCGTGGTCCAGTTTTCCATGACAGTCTCCTTGTCAAATTGTTGAGTTATCGATTTTTGGGAAGTTCGTAAAGAGGGCCATTAGCAGGTGGAGTTAAAATCGGAGGCCTGCTAACGGCCAAAACGGCTTACGACACTTCGGTAATTTCTATTTGCTCTGAACTATTCAAAGCGAGAGCGCGTTCTGCGTCGTGCTCGGTGTTGATCGTTGGTTTTGGAAAGCGTTGTTCTCGCTCTGTAATGAAAGAGAGCGTGTTGTCCATCTCGTCACTGTTGATGTAGTGCTGGAATCGCTTCATCTTGACTGGGTTTTCGATGGTGGTTTTCCATTCACACTGATAGTTTTTGATGTTGAGTGCGATGTCGGCTTCGAGCTCTGCCGCGACGTTGAGTTTGTCTTCAATCACCACCTCTTTGAGGTAATCCAAACCGCCCTCTAAGTTCTCCATCCAAACAGAAGTACGTTGTAGGCGGTCAGCCGTTCGCGTGTAGAACATCAACACGCGGTCGATGTATTGAATGAGAGTCTGTTCGTCGAGGTCGGTTGCGAATAGGTCGGCATGACGTGGACGCATACCGCCGTTACCACAGACATACAGGTTCCAGCCTTTGTCGGTGGCGATAACGCCAATGTCTTTTGATTGCGCTTCAGCACACTCACGAGTACAGCCAGACACTGCAAACTTGATCTTGTGAGGTGAACGCAGACCTTTGTAGCGGTTCTCTAACTTAATCGCTAAACCAACGCTGTCGTTGACGCCGTAACGACACCAAGTGCTACCTACACAAGACTTCACAGTGCGCACCGATTTGCCGTAGGCGTGGCCGGTTTCAAAGCCCGCGTCGATCAGCTTTTTCCAAATAGCGGGCAACTCGTTAAGTTGTGCGCCGAACAGGTCGACACGTTGGCCACCCGTGATCTTGGTGTAAAGGTTGTATTCTTTAGCGACTTCGCCGAGGACAATCAATCTGTCTGGCGTGATCTCACCGCCTGCGATACGCGGAACGACAGAGTAGGTACCATCTTTTTGCATGTTGCCGAGGTAGATGTCGTTAGTGTCTTGCAGCTCGATGTGCTCATCTTTGAGGATGTAATCGTTCCAGTAGGAGGCAAGAATTGAACCGATGGCAGGTTTACACACAGTGCAGCCTAAGCCTTGACCGTGTGATTCAAGCAGCTCATCAAAGGTTTTGATCTTGTTGACGCGGATAATGTCGGTCAGCTCTTGGCGAGAGTAAGCAAAGTGCTCACAGATATCGTTAGAAACCTCGACGCCGAGATTGCTCAGTTCGCTATCAAGTACCTGTTTAGCTAGGGCAGAACAGCCACCACAACCGGTTGAGGCGTTGGTCGATTCTTTAAGCGCTGCCATTGTGGTGCAGCCAGCGGAAACGGCTTCTTTGATATCCCCTTTGGTTACATCAAAACATGAACAGATCACCGCGCTGTCTGGTAAGGCTTCAACACCCATTGCGCTGCCCGAATCGTCGGCGAGGTTTGGAAGAATGAGTACAGATGGGTTCTCTGGAAGTGGCATGTCATTTTGCTTGATTTGAAGCAGTGAACCATAGGCTTCAGCGTCACCGACTAACACAGCACCGACAATCTTCTTACCATCGGCAGAGACGATCAAACGCTTATAAACTTGTTCGATTTCATCGTTGTAGGTGTATGATTGCGCACCTTCGGTTTTACCATGCACTTCACCAATACTGGCAACATCTACGCCCAATAGCTTGAGCTTGGTGCTCATGTCAGCGCCAGTAAAGCTACTCTCATCTTCGCCATTAGAAAGGATGTGGCTAGCCGCCACTTTCGCCATCGAGTAGCCCGGAGCCACCAAACCGAAGATCTTGTTATCCCAAAGCGCACATTCACCAATCGCGTAGACATCATCGATGTTGGTTTGGCAGTTATCGTCAATCACGATACCGCCACGTTCGCCAATCGCGATATCAGAGCTGCGAGCCAATGCATCTTGCGGTCGAATACCGGCAGAGAACACGATCATATCGGTTTCAAGGTGAGTGCCGTCGGCAAAGTTCATGCGATAACGAGACGTTTCACCTGCGACAATCTCAGAGGTCGCTTTTTCGGTGTGAACTTGTACACCCAAGTCTTCAATCTTACGTCTTAGCAGCGCACCGCCACCTTCATCGAGCTGAACTGCCATCAAGCGAGGGGCAAACTCGACAACGTGGGTCTCTAAACCGAGGTTTTTCACCGCGTTTGCGGCTTCCAAGCCCAATAAGCCACCACCAATCACCACGCCTGATTTGCTTTGCTTGCTGGACAGTTCAATGGCATCTAAGTCTTCAATCGTGCGGTAGACATGGCAGTGTTCTTGGTCATTACCAGGAATTGGTGGGACGAACGGGAATGAGCCTGTCGCAAGGATCAGTTTGTCGTAGCTTTCGCGATGCCCGCTATCCGTTACGACGGCCTTGTTTGCAGTATCAAGTTCAGTGACCTTGGCATTAATAAGATACTTAACGCCGTTTTCTTGATAGTAAGCTTCACTGGTTAAGGCTAAGTCGTCGGCGGACTTACCGTTAAAGTACGCAGTGAGTTGAACTCGGTCGTAGGCAAGACGCGATTCCTCACTGAAAGTGATGACCTCATATTGGTCTGAATCTGCTTGAATGATGTTGTCGATAAATTTGTGGCCAACCATGCCATTACCAACGACGACAATCTTTTGTTTGCTCATAGTAAATTCCTTTTTTGCTGGCTTCCTAGCGTTTTATAAACAGACCACTCTCAATGGTGGGTAATTTGCTGCTCTTCCAATGAACTTAAAAACTGTGAATTTTGGGTTGTTGGTATTTAAGGGAGCAAGTAGGGTGCCAGATAAAAAAGCAGATCGAGAAAAATAATAATATCTATAATATTCAGTTGATTAGGTAAGTGTTAAATAACTTAATTACCCCTAAAGTGGTAGATTGTTGAAGTGGGAGATTTATGAAAATGAGCCTTTGTGGTGCAAAATTGATCAACATGGTGCAAATATCTCAATGTTTGCTTTTTTTCATTCCCTTAACATGAGTTCTGCTATTTTTATTTGTTTTAAGTATTTGTAATTATTAACTATTTTTATTGCATGAGAATGAGCTAAATAGTGGTGCGTAAATTGCTTTAATAAAAAAGAGAAATTTTCACCGCAGAAAGAGATGGATTAGCGGCTTTCTGATTCGTTAGGTGGAAGCAATAAAAAGAACACTGCACGAGGGAAGAGTGATGAGTTCAAACAAGGATTGGATCAAATCAACGTGTGCTTACTGTGGCGTGGGTTGTGGCATTGAAGTAAGGCCAACTGCTTCGGGGAAATTGGAAGTGCGTGGCGACAAAGAGCACCCATCGAATTATGGCAAGTTATGTACTAAAGGCGCAGCCTTGGGCGACACTGTGACCCCAATAGGTCGCTTAACCCAACCAATGAAAAGAGTCGAGAGCGGACAGCAGCTACTTCCGTGGGATGAAGCCTCGCAGCTGGTGGCTGATAAATTCACACAAGCAATTAGAGAACACGGGCCAGACTCGGTAGCCTTTTATGTATCGGGTCAATTACTCACAGAAGACTACTACGTCGCCAATAAACTGATGAAAGGTTTCATTGGCAGCGCCAACATCGACAGTAACTCTCGCCTTTGTATGGCGTCGAGTGTCGTTGGGCACAAGCGTGCGTTCGGTACTGATACAGTGCCAGTTTGTTATGAAGATCTTGAACAAGCGGAAGTGGTGGTGATTACAGGTTCTAACCTTGCTTGGTGTCACCCTGTACTATTTCAACGATTGAGATCGGCGAAACAAGCTAACCCCGCAGTGAAAGTGGTGGTGATTGACCCGCGCTACACCGATACCTGTGAAATAGCCGATATGCATTTGGCACTCGAATCCGGCTCAGACGTGGCGCTGTTTAATGGTCTGCTAGGTTACCTCGACGACAATGACAAGCTCGACCCAGACTACATAGAAAAACACACTCAAGGCTTTACGGAAGCGATTCGCACCGCAACCCGTTACCGTTATACCGATAATGGTTGGGGCGATAAAAGCGTTTCTGAGCTGACAGGGCTTACCGAGCAGCAATTGACTCAGTTCTACAAGTTGTTCGCATCCAACGACAAGGTTCTAACCATCTACTCCCAAGGTGTAAACCAATCTACCCAAGGGTGTGACAAGGTGAATGCCATTATTAATTGCCACTTAGCGACAGGCAAAATCGGCAAGGTGGGCACAGGGCCATTCTCAGTGACAGGCCAACCAAATGCGATGGGGGGCCGTGAAGTGGGTGGCTTAGCCAATACGTTAGCGGCGCATTTTGAGTTTGGTGATCCACAATCGCACCAAACCGTGAGCGATTTTTGGCAGACAGATAACCTAGCCACTCATGCAGGGTTAAAAGCCATTGACCTATTTGATGCGATGAACGACGGCAAAATCAAAGCAGTGTGGGTTATGGCGACCAATCCAGTGGTGAGCTTGCCAGACAGTGAGAAAATAAAAGCGGCGTTAGAGAAATGTCCGTTTGTGGTGGTGTCTGATTGCATCGCTGATACAGAAACCACGCGCTTGGCTGATGTGGTATTGCCTGCCCAAGGTTGGAGTGAAAAGTCGGGAACTGTAACCAACTCTGAGCGCCGAATCTCACGTCAACGTCGCGTGCTACCAAGCCCGGGAGAAGCAAAACCTGATTGGTGGATTTTAAAAGAAGTCGCTCAAAAAATGGGATTCAAAGGCCAATTTGATTACCGCCATGAAGGCGAGATCTTCAAAGAGTACTGCGAGATGACTGCACTCGGTAATGAGAGAGGTAAAGCGAGGGATTTGTGTTTGATCGGATTAACCAAACTGGATGAGAAAGGCTACGGTGAACTCACCCCACAACAGTGGCCGGTGCTTGAATACCAACCAGATATCATCGAGCAGCGCATGTTTACCAATGGCGAGTTCTTTACCGAGTCGGGCAAGGCGCAGTTTGTCGCGGTTGAGCACGACAAGCCCATCGCCGATACCAGTGTCGAGTTCCCACTTATCATGAACACTGGCCGAATCCGCGACCAATGGCACACCATGAGCCGAACGGGGTTAGCCGCAGGATTAGGCGAGCACACGCCAGAACCTTTCGTCGCCATGCACCCTGATACGGTGGCTGAACTTGATTTGGATGAATTCGGCTTAGACGCATTCAACCACGCCACCGTTAACCCTGTCGTGAAAGTACGCAGCGCACAAGGGGAGTGCCAAGCTCGCTTAGTGGTCACCAAAGAGATGCGCCGCGAACAAGTTTTCATGCCCATTCACTGGAACGCCCCAACTGCAAAAGACAGCAAACCGTGTGATCTTATTTTACCTCATACTGATGTAACGTCTGGTCAGCCTGAATTCAAACATACCCCAGTCATGGTTGAGTCATGTGGCTATCGTAGCGAGGCGGCACTTGTGAGTGACAAAGTGATGGACTGTAGCGGGTTTGACTATTGGGTACGCCAAAGAGTGGAAGGCGGTTTCTTGTATCGCATCTCTTCATCCAAGAACCCGATGGAGTTAGTGATTCAGCTTGCCAACACTCTTGAATCTATACCGGAGCCAGATTCCGAGACGACTAAATCACTCCACTACCATGGCAATAAGTCATTTAAAAATTACGGCTCTGCGAAGCTAGACCAATTTGGAGTGAAACAAGCCTTTGTGGTGAATAGTAAGCTAGATAATGACAGCATTGATTGGCTGGTGGCGTGTTTAACTCGAAAAGCGGATGAAGAGTTTGAAGCGGAGTTTTTGAGCACATTGGCAAAATAGTTGATGAGGTGAATGATCTCTAGCACGTAATATTGGCACGATAAATCAATGGTTAATGTGTTTTTAGTACGCTAAATATTGATTAATAACTTACTAATGAGTTAAAAAGTAGAGGAATCTTCTAATTGTAGTGATCTTGTGAACAACCTATGCTAAATCTTAAGCAATTAGATACCTAATGATTGCATTCTTTAATGAGCGGTGATATTTAATGCGCCGAACCAATTATAGAATCAGAGTTATCCAATAGAGTTTTTCGATTGGATACTGAGAAGCGCTGTCAAACCATGACGGCGCTTTTTTGTTGTTGTCTTGTAGCCTGTAAGCACAGTTACGATAGGTAGAATTCATGAGTCAGTTAAAGGCTTTATTTCATAAATACACCCACTTGATGTCTGATCAATCAAAAGGGGTGGCTGCATCGATACTTTGTTCAATGCTGTTTGCTTGCATTCCAGCTTATGTACAAATCCATCCGGATATAGGGCCAAGCTTAATTGCAGGGAGCGAGAGTCATTGGCTGGCTACGCAGCGTATTGTTTGGAGTACGATGCTGTTCTTTATCTTACTGTTCTTCACTAAGCGATTACCGCTGCTGTGGGAAGCATTGAAGCAGTGGCGTAAGTGGCCTAAATACCTGACTTCCGCTGTGCTTGTCGCACCACAATATTGGTTGTTCGTTTGGGCTCCGGCCAATGGAGAAACCCTGAACCTCGCACTAGGTTACTTCACCATGCCTATTGTGATGGTGTTAATCGGCTGCTTCTATTACAAAGACAGCCTCTCTAAGTTGCAAAAAGTGGCGTGTTACTTTGCGTTGGCAGGTACTTTGTATGCTTATGTCTGGGCATCGGGCCTGTCTTGGGTGGTATTGGTCGTCGCACTTGGCTATCCAGTGTATTTTATGTTTCGTAAAACCAACCCAATGCCGACCGATATTGGCTTGGCCGTTGACCACATTATGATGCTCCCTTTGGCTATCTTCGGGATGTTCTACCTTTACCCAGCCGAGCATTTTATGAACCTGCCAGCCACGTCGTACCTTTACTACCTTGGGCTAGCAGTAGTGTCGGTTACGCCAATGCTGCTCTATCTTTTCGCTTACTCAAAGCTGCCGGTGTCTCTGTTTGGTTTAATGGGTTACGTAGAGCCGACTTTCATCTTTATTGTCGGGCTACTAATTGGCGACAGCATTGTGCTGCATGAAGTCCCGACCTACCTGTTTATTTCGTTTGCCTTAATCGCTTTAGTCATGGACGGCTACAAACGAATGAAAGCCAGCAGGATCGCCAAACAATCGCGTTCTTAACCACTTAGCTTTAACTACTCTCAACACAAACGCCGACGATCTAGTCGGCGTTTTTCGTTTTAAGTATGAAATACTGATTGATTAAACATCTGGTTTTACATACTATATTTCGAAATTGGTACAATGTTCTGTAAGTTTGGGTTCATACCTTACTTGTTTTACATTTGATGAGTGCGTTTCTATTTAGTAGGAGTAAGTTGATGTCTAAATTAGCCATTTCTAAGTTCTTTGAACAAAAACTGGAGGCACCGCTTCACAACACCGTGTGGTCGTGGGGAAGTGAGAACGCCAAAGGGGTTTACCTACGTGCATGGAATCGCACCAAAGTTGGCGACAAGTTCGATATTGCCAGCAGTGGCATGGAAACTGACGACGACGGCAGAACCCGAGCGGGCGGCGTAGAGCGCGCAAAACATGTCAAAACCATTGCCCAAGGCAAACCAGGTTACATAGTCGCAATTGACGGTTACGTTGATGATGCAGGAAAGTCTCATATTGTCGATTACAACGATAAAGCGGTGTTCCGTATTGTCTCGTTAACAGTGAACGAGCAGGGCAAAACGTTAGCCGAAGTCGACTACGACAATCCGGTTCTCATTGACATGATTGGTGAAGAGATCGACGTTACTTCGATTCTGGAGAGCCTAGAAGGAAAACCTAAAGCACTGGCGACCCTAGCTAAGGCAGAAAAGCTTGGCTGGCAAATCACCGGATCAAATCAACAGGGCGTGACCATTCTTCTCAAAGGCAAAAAAACTGGCCTTATCTCATACAACGGCGAATTCAGCGCAGCTTAGGAGTGACTATGTATACCCAAGGCGACCTATGCCCACACTGCGGCTTAATCATCATGCTACCCACAGACTTAGAGCCAAAATGCCTAGGTTGCAGCGAAGAAATCAACCAAGAAGATGACGATTAAATAAGCAAACACATTTGTTTTCTGTATTTCCTCGATGTTTTATAGAAAAATTCTGTATTTAGTCACGTTTGTTGAATGTTGAAGCCAGTAAGGTACTGTTATTAAAAAGTTAGTTAGGCTTAGCCTGAACGGTATAGGTTGTTAGACAGAATTGTTTCAAGGACAAAATGCAGAATTATTCTGTCTAATATAGCTGTTAGGCCACAATATCGAGATGTCGTAAATAAGTAAAAACGGAGTTGGTTATGGAAAATGCAGTAAAACAAAAAAAGATCGAATATCTATGGCACTTTACAAAGTTAGAAAATGTTAGCTCAATCTTTCAGAGCGGGATTGTTCCGAGAGCGACCTTAGAGGCTAATCAATCAAATGTAGCTTACAATGATCAACATCGGCTAGATGGATTTAAAACTGCTAGTTGCTTGTCAATTGGTCATCCTAATTACAAGATGTTTTATAGTCTAAGGCAGCAAGACCCTTCCGTAGAGTGGGTTGTTTTTGGTGTTAAAGCTGAAGTCTTATGGACTAAAGACTGCGCGTTTTGTACCACCAATGCAGCCAATTCATCAGTTACATCTGTTCCAATTGAACAGAGAAAAGGAGTTCAGGCGTTTGAGTCCCTATTTTTGCCAGTAGCAGGAAAACCATCACGTCAAGAGTTGCAATTGCCAGATGAATGCCCAACAGATCCACAGGCAGAGGTTTTAGTGTTCGATACTATCCTTCCAAGTGATATTGTCGGTGTTATTGTGCCAACTAAGGCAAAAGAGTTGGAGTTGAAACCTCTGTATCCTGCACATCAGGTTGTGTACCATAGAGCTCATTATTCAGCACGACTAGACTATCAGCATTGGTAATTCAAGTATGGCAATTAGACCCGTTTTTGTCCCGAAAACAGATGGTAGCATTGGAGTTATTGAAAAGGCCATAGATTTTAAATGGCATCCAGGAATGGCTAAAACCCAGAAACAAAAATTAGTTTCTGAACTTCACAGTTCAGCTAAGTTACTGGGAATAAATAACATTCTAGAGATTTCGAGTAAATCTTTAGACGAACTCGGCATATTACTAAGTGCTTTCAATCTTTCTTTCGTGACTAAGAAGCATAATCACAAGATCACAGTTGAATCGGCTTTTCAAGGCAGTAAGGTTTTTAAAAGAGGTGGGCCTTACAAAGATTTGTATCTAGCGGACTCCAGAAGTTCAAAAAAAGACATTCGTATAAAAGACTCAGGGCAGTTGGTCAGCTTTAAGTTTTTTAATACGGAGTTTCCATTAATCCCTCGAACCTATTTTTATGATTGGTTGTATATAAAGGCATTAGTTAGTAACCCACAATTAGTTGATCAACTTTATAAATTTGATGGGTTTAGTGATATTGAATTCAATCCTAAAAAATCTATAAATTGCCAAGCGCATGCAGCTGCTCTTTACGTTAGTCTAAATAGCGCAGGTGTGTTGGAAGAGGCGCTATCTAGTCCTGATTTGTTTTTAAAAGTTACCAAGCAGCACTATGATAATCAAAAGAGAGTCATCCAAGTTCAAGATTCACTGATCTAATGTGGCCTAACAAGCAATTTAAGAGGGATTCACAACGCTTGGCACTTTTGCTTCTACTTCAAATTTAGTGTTTATGGCACTATGCGCTAGGTTGGGTGGAGGCGTTGTTCACCCCTTAATTGGGCGTTAGGCATTTTAAAGTCCGGAGAGAATAATCAATGTATACAGCAAACGTATATAAAATATTTTTAGCGTCTCCAAGTGATGTTGCTAAAGAAAGGCAAATAGCTCGTGAAGTAATTCAAAAGTGGAATGACTTACACTCAGAAGAAACTGGAGTGATGCTACAGGCTATAGGTTGGGAGTCACATTCTTACTCTGCAATGGGTGACCGTGCTCAAGGTATTTTAAACAAGCAAATATTAAAAGACGCTGACTTTCTAATTGGTATGTTCTGGACACGAATTGGTACACCAACTGGTGATCATGAAAGTGGTACATTAGAGGAAATAAAAGAGCATATAGATAAGGGGAAACCTGCGATGATCTGCTTCTCAGATCAGCCAGTACAAATGGGGTCAGTTGATCCCGAGCAATATCAAAAACTAATGGCGTTTAAAAAAGAGTGTTTTGATAAGGGGCTTGTTGCTCCTTATGAAACTCTAGACGCTTTCGCAGTTATCATCAATGATGCCTTAGTTCGTAGAGCCAACAAACAAGATCCCTTCCTAGGTTTCCAAAAAGTTGAGCCTGTACTTTTAGATTTGTTTGGCGGTCTTCCTGAAACTGTCGTCAATCAATTAAGTAGCGATGCTCAAGAATTGCTAGTAGAAGCCTCAAATGACAGGAGCGGGAATATATTAAAAGTTTCGTATCTCAATGGTAGTTCAATGCAAACGAATGGTAAGCAGATGCATACCGACGGTTCAGCAAGAGAAATTGCTCGTTGGGAAGCTGCTTTAAACAGCTTACTCATCGAAGGGTTTGTAGAAGCTGTTGGTCACAAAGGTCAAGTGTTCAGAGTTACACATTCTGGCTATGAATACGCAGACAAGTTAAAAAATGCCTAACAAGATGATTGGACTCCCCATCCCCAATCCGCCTATCTTTTAATAGGAAGCAACACGGGAGTCTGATTATGAAAAATCTCATTATTGGCGTTGATCTAGCCGCTAAGGTTATTCAAGTTTGCGTTTACGCAGATAAAAAGGTGCAATCTAATCGAGAAATGACACCGAAACAGTTCAGCGCTTATCTCAGTAATCTGTCACCCTCTCTGGTGGTGTTTGAAGCTTGCGCAAGCTCTAATTATTGGAATCAAATTGCCACATCTTTAGGCCACACTTCGAAGTTAATTTCCTCTCGTTTGGTTAAAGCGGTTCGTCAGAATCAAAAAACAGATAAGAATGACGCTTTAGCGATCATTCAAGCCTCACAGTTACCTGAAGTAACTTTCGTTTCTGGTAAGACGAATAGCCAACAGCAAGCGCAATCAATGCTGAAATTACGAGAGCAAGCTGTTAAACAACGGACGGCATTAAAAAATCAATTAATAGGATTGATGAGGGAGTTTAATCTTCCAGTTTCGAGGAACCATCAAGGCTTTACTCAATCGATAGAGCTGATTTTGGAAGACGCGGACAATGAGCTAACAGCTGATTTTAGGCATATGCTGAAAGTGTCACTCGACTTATATTTGGTTTTGTGCGAAGCAATTGATACTTATGATCATTCCCTTGATCAATGGATAAGGTCAATCCAAGAATGCCAAAAGTTAATGAAGATTGAAGGTATTGGGAAGTTAAATGCAGTTCATTTGTACATTGCTTTGGCATCAGGAGAACTTGGTCAGTTTAAAAAGGGAAAAGATGTTTCCGCTTGTATTGGCTTAACACCACTCCAACATTCTTCTGGTGGTAAAGCGAAGTTGGGACATATTGATAAACGGAAAAACTCAACGTTGCGCAGCCTATTAATTACAGGCGCAATGTCTGTGGTTCAGCAAGTCGTAAAACGCGATGCTAAAACAAAGAAAGAACAGTGGCTACAAGCATTAGTAGTACGTAGAGGTAAAAAATGTGCAGCGGTAGCGCTGGCAAATAAAACAGTTCGTACCGCTTTTGCTATGCTTAAATCTGATACGGAGTATAGAGCATCTATGCTCTGACAGTTTGACAAAATGAAGCGTAAGATAAAAGTTAGGTGATACAGAATAGTCGAAAGAGGAAAAGCTCGCTAACAAGCATTGTACCCTAACAGCCGAAATTATCATTGAGCAGAGGTAGCTCCTCAATAGTAGCTCGTATATAAGCACGCGAATATCTATCGTTCTTTTTGTTGAAACGGGGGAGTCCATATAAACGACTATGGCGTCACACATGGCGCCATCTCTTAGCATCGAGTTAAGGGTCACAACCATCTTTCTTACACACGCGATTATTGCGACTTTCTTAGGTTTTCCGGCTGCTAGAAGTCGAGCATAAGTGGCTTTAAATATAGGGTTACATTGCATGGCTGACATCATTGCCATGTATAAAACGGTTCGCACTTGGGAAGCGACCCCCTTGTATTACACGCTTACCTTTAATAGCGTCCACTTTCGCGTGTTATGGGAGCCACACCAATTAGTGAAGCGGCTTGTTTGTGATATAGCCTCAGGTACGTTGCTAATTATTAATGCAGCGTCAGTGCACAAAGATAAAAGTTAATTTAGCAGGATTTAAAATGAGTGAAATTGCTCGCTTTATGTCTGGCGAAGCGCCAGATAAGTTTGGTCGCAATATAGATCAGTTGTTAGCTTACAACCACTTCTGGCTTGAGCATGATCATAAGTATATTCAAGTTCTTTTCCCGATAGATGAGGGTACTAAGTTCAATCAACATGCTCCCTTGGTAACTCAAGCAGATCGAGAGGCTTTCGCTAACTCAGAAGAATTGCGTGTTGCTCACTTAAAAGCATTAGATCTTTTACTTGAGTTTTGGGGATTGCAGCGAGATGGGTGCGAAATTTCTTCAATACTGACGCTAAGCCCTGTTAATCATGTCTGGCTTAAAAGTCATGACCACAACCAACTTCGCCTGACCCGAGCAATTCGTAGTTTATATTTGCTCGGTAATGAGCAGATAGCATGTAATTTGTGTGACTTTTTAGTAGCGGCGGCCAGAGAAACGGGCATGGTTTCAGATAAAACCGTCGAGTATTGGCGTAATGCGCTAAAAGATTAGGAGCACGCTGAAAAGCTCACTAATCAACTGTTTAAGATGATTCCCAACGCATGGCATTTTTTATTCCACCGTTGGGTTTTGTGTTTATGGCGATATGATCATGGTTTTTGTTTGCGTGGCCCACCTTCAAAAAGCTGTGATATCTCATGTCCGTCACAAATTTTTACTGTATGTATATACATGTTCTTGTGTTGATATATTATTCTCCGGTTTTTAGTTGTAGAGTTATAAAATGACCAATTACCTAGAAGCTGGCATCAGAGAGCTAGTCGAAGAATTTCAATCAAATGGTAAACCTTGCCCTTCGGCACAAACCATCGCGGATCGCAGGGCTGGCTATATCGGTAGCACAGTGTTAGCTGGCGAGAGTCCTAGCATTGAAAGCGAATACGTAGATGTAATCAATAGTATTCCGGTTAAGATCTACAAACCAACAGGTGAAGTGAATTTACCTGTAACCGTCTATTTTCATGGAGGTTGTTTCATTAGTGGTGGTTTTGAAACTCATGATACACAGTTAAGACAAATCGCACTTCTGTCCAATTCGATAGTTATCTGCATTCAATACAGGTTAGCTCCTGAACATGCTTATCCAGCAGCACATGACGATGTATATCAAGCTGCAGTTGGTATTAAGGAGCAAGCGCATAAATATGGTGGTGATTCAGAGCACATCGTGTTTGTGGGAGATAGCGCTGGTGGGCAATTGGCTTTGGCTACGACGCTTAGGTTAAAAAAGCTTGAGCAGTGGTTGCCTCGTCAACAGATTCTTATTTACCCCATGCTTGATCCAACAGGTAACACTCAAAGTTACAGAGAAAATGGATCAGATTACATTATTACTGCAAATATGCTTCTTTCTGGATTTGAGTTATATGCGAGCTGCAGTTCTGAAGACATTACAGAACCAGAACTTAACCTTTTAAGCGATGACTTGAGCGGTTTGCCTACCACGACCATTATTACCGCAGAGTTTGACCCGCTACGCGATGAGGGTGAGCTCCTATACAAGTTGATGCGCTCACAAGGCGTTGACGCATATTGCGAACGCTATTTGGGTGTCATTCATGGGTTCTTTCAATTGTCCGGTGTGTCTAATTCGGCAAAACGGTGTATCGCTGCAGTTTCAAATCAAATAAAAAAATCAGATTTAGCGACTGCAAAATCTATAACCAACTCTTGAAGATATTCTGATCTAAAATTGGACTCTCTCTTAGTATTGATCTTTCTCTTGCAGGCATTTTCCCATGGATCTAGTTATTATACGTTTAGGACGATCTTGTTGTCTTTAATCGTTCATAAACAATTTTGAAATTAATAGTTTTCAATAGTGTGCACTCTTACTCATTTCATCGTCTGTACGTATGGTTGGTGTTTTTGTTATTGTAATCAGAAATTTAACGCGAGTGGTCGATGTATATAGTTATAACTTTACTTCTGGGTCGGAAGCACAAGGGGTGTAGGTTTTTAGCTGAGTGATGCCGTAGCAGTAAGAATAATATGTTGGAGTATGAGTTGTGTATAAAAGAGTGTCTTTTTTGGCTGTAAGCCTTTTAACCGGGTGTTCATCGACGGATGTTATAGATGGTAGCCTCGCTACATATGAAATATCGGGCTCTTGGCAGTGTGAGGGGCTAGGTGATCCACTAATCGAGCTCTCGTATCACGACCATGTTGTGTATAAGGATAATGGTTCGTTTCAAAAACTGTCTAAAATAAACTTCAGATTTCCAGGTAGCAATGAGTTTAATGAGGTAGAAGTAAGCTCAAATGGTACCTGGAAAAAAAGTAGAAATAGTCTCACTGAGAACAATCTTCAGTTTACAGTAGAAGTAGATGACAAATTTCCTAAGGCGTATTTAGAACAGTTTAAAACACAAATGGCTATACCTGAACAAGCTTCATGGTCACTCAAGTTTTTATCTAAAAACAATGTCCTTAAAGAAAGTGTATATGGGCAAAAAATAACCTGCAAAAAGGCATTGCAGTGACCATTATTTGGTCTGAAGAACTAAAAACTGTGGTTTAAATAGATTCGAAAGTCTATAGCAAGGGAAGAGACATGTAGCAATGAGAGTTTATGTGGGTAAGAATACGAGAGATATTGGGCTGAAAGTATGGAGATACCTTAGTTTATTTATTTGTTTAACTTTTGTTGGTTTGGCGCATGCGAGTAGCACTGGCAAAGTTCACCAAGCCCTAGAATCAAGGTTCAGTTGTCAAGATCGCAATCTCGAAGATCTATGTTTTTTATCGATTGATAAGCGTGACAATGAGCTAATCATTTTTTTGAGCTCAGCACTTTATCGAACGAACAGTTATAACAAAGCTGACTCTTTCTTAGAGGCTGCTAGTTTATCGCATGAGATTTATCAGTCAATCACCTCTAAAGTTGATTCAATTGACCTAGGTGGTCGCTCTTTAGTCGTAATTATGGACATTATATTTAAAGGTGAGAGGTTGACTACGATTCATGATGTAAATAGTACGGTTTTTGTCGACCTAGATAAGCGAATTGATATTTATCAGTTATTGAATAATCATCGTCAATTGGTAGCTGAGTCACCAACGAGTGAAAAACAGAAAACCCTTCAAACTGGAGAACGCTTGGCTGCAACTTATGAAGTAACTACGGCGTATGAAGTTGTTTCTAGTGATGCAATCAAGAATGACAAAACAGGTCAATTTGAAATCTCAAAAGATGTTCACTCGACGGGAAAGAAAGTACAACATACAAAGATTACACACGTTTTAGTCTGGTTCCCTTTACCGTAAATGCCCTTTTATAAACAACTTTGAAACTTATAGAGCCTAATAGTGTGCACAGTTACACATTTCATCATCTATACGTATGGTGGTTATTCCTGTTATTGTTTCTGTGAATTTATTGCGTGTGGTTAACGTATAAAGTATGGCGTTGCATTTATTTTACAGCATTAAACTAAATAGGCTTTGGGCTAAGTTAATTCCCGAAAAATAAAAAGAAATAGACATTGTGTTTTCATCGGGCGTAATTACAGCGCGACCTTTGCAGACGCTCGTTGCGCAAAATAAAACAACTGTTTCTGTCAGTCATAGTTTTGTTGAGTTTAAGATATCACCAGTACCATTTGGTTTTAAAAAGCTCATACCTTCATCATTGAGCGAACAAGTTTACTGTAAAGGTGTTGTCAAGAAGTCAAAAGGCGGATCAAGTGTAACGTTCGAGGTACGAGTCATATTAAAAGATCGTAAAAATATACGTCTGGTATCTGAATTGGAATCAAGTGAACAAGCGCTGTTTCTTGATCACGAGATAGAATCGTACCTCGGTATCAAAGATGTGCAAGTAAAAGGCGAGTTGAGCTGACATAAAACCATTGCGTCAGTTGTTAAATTCTGGCGCTGTAAAATCTGAGGTGGATGTGAAATTTATATCACTATTTATAGCGGCATTGTTGTCTGGCTGTGCTGGGTTTATGGAAGGAGTCGACTTTACTGCTTATGATGACCTTAAGGTGAGAGAGCAAACCCACCCTAGGTACCCTAAAGTTGCAGTCGAAAATAGGCTATCGGGCTATGTTGAGATGACGTTTAACGTAACCAGCCAAGGGGATGTAACGAATGTAGTTGTTGTAAAATCTTTCCCTAAAGGACTGTTTGAAGAAGTAGCTGTCCGAGCTCTAACGCAATGGAAATACGAGCCCTTCGAAAATGTAGAATCAGTTCCTCAACAAATTCGTTTCGATTTTAAAGCTAACCCTATATAGGGTTGAGAAATTACATAGAGGTTATAGGGCCTACTTTGTTTATATATAGACAAGGAAATCATGAAGTTTAAAGTTAGGAAGGCGCAATTAAGCGATGTCGATGCAATTGCGAATATACACGTCAAATCATGGGTAGACGCTTACAGCGGATTGATGCCTCAAACTTATATCGAGAGCTATACAGTAGAGAAACGTAAGAAATTATGGTCAAACATAATTGAAAAGAGCTTAGCAGAGGTTATTGTTGCGGATTGTGATGACCGATTGACTGGTTTCTTATGCTGTGGGCAGCCAAAGTCATTAAAAGGGACTGATGTGTATGACCTTAGTTCTATCTATGTCCAGCCTGACAAGACTGGTTCTGGTGTTGGGCAGGCGTTATACGACGAGTGCGAAGGGATACTCATTACGTTAGGAGCTAAAAAAGTGTCTGTATGGGCACTTGATAGCAACGAACGCGCAATAAACTTCTATATCAAACAAGGCTTTGCTCTCACAGGCATAACCAATGAGGAGTATGTAGGTGATGTTGTGCTTAAGGATATCGAATTCGCCAAAGAGCTACCCCTGTAATTAAGCGCCATTACACCATAATTCGCGCCAACACTATCGAGAAAGTGGAAGAGCTTAATGCGTACTGTTGTATAGACGGAAATTATCAATGATCAGTTGGGTCTTTGGCAAGATACTAAAGTAGAGTAACAATGATAAAACGACTGCCGAGCACTGATGCGTCTCTTATAGAACTCTCGAATACAGTGTTTGCCGAACTACGAAATATCTATCGCCCAACGGCGCTAGCTCAACAGATTAAAATGACGTCAGCGGATGATTGGAGTTGCTTCGGTTATTACTCGCAACAGCGATTGGTTGCGGTTGTATGCGTTAAATTCAACGGGGACACACTTCATTTAAGTGCACTTGCCGTAGCATCCACTTCGCGCCGAAAAGGAGTTGCTCGACATCTGATCTCGGAAGTTCAGCAAATGTTCCCTCATGCTAATCAAATATCGGTTTGGTGCGTTGAACAAACCGGCAATGTTAGTGTTTTTGAGTCACTGGGCTTTAATGTCGTAGAGAGAATAGAGTCTGGCTATTTTGAATTGACGAATACGTCAGATGAAGCAGCCATTGAGGTACGACTTGAGCGCAAGCTTTGAAAGTAACAATGAATCATTAAGGAAAAGTAGTGGAAATCTGGAAATTACTATTTTTTATCCCCGCGTGCTTTGCGCTGAACATGACGCCCGGCCCAAATAACCTGCTGTCGATGAACAATGCGCGCTGTTACGGTTTTAAGTCTGCCTTTATCGCTGGCCTTGGGCGAATTGCGGCGTTCGCGGTCATGATTGCATTAGCGGCATCGGGATTAGCCGTGGTTCTGTATGCGTCTCAAACGTTGTTTCTTACCATCAAAATTGTAGGTGCTGCGTATTTGTTGTGGATAGCTTTCAATCTCTGGCGTTCTGAGGCAAGCCCTATATCCGAAATTGACAGTGTTAAGAGCCGTTTAGGGTTAGCTAAACAAGAGTTTTTATTGGCAGCAGGTAACCCGAAAGCGATTCTCATCTTTACGGCATTTCTTCCGCAGTTTGTCGATGTGTCGGCCAATGTAAACGAGCAGTTTTTGATTCTCGGGCTTACGTTTTTAGTCTTGGAGTTAGGGGCAATATCGCTCTACGCCATATTTGGTATTTATTTAAGGCAGTGGTTCACCAAGCCCCAAATGGCAAAACGATTCAATAGGGCATGCGCCTCCTTTCTGGCGTTGTCTGGCGCGAATCTGTTAATCAGTCGCCAATAGTTTATCTGTTAATGACAAGGAGTTTGAAATGAAAAAGACATTTAAAAATGTCAGTGCGGAATCTGGCGAAATCACGGTGCAATTAGATCAAACTAAGCTGAGCTTTCACGTTGAATCTGGCGCTGAGTTTACATTGGAAACAAGCGAGGGCTCAGATGTGGTGTTTTCCTCGACTAGTCCAGATGTAAACCTCGTCATTGAGTCAGTGTGATTGGTGCTTAAACAATAAACCTGCTGGGAAGAAGCACAATGAATATCAAAGAGTTTTCTAACTTAGTGGGTTTGTCTGCTCATACGTTACGGTACTACGAGAAAATCGGTTTGCTGAAAAATGTTCAACGCACCTCTAGCGGACACCGTGCTTATACATTGAAAGATCTAAAGTGGATAGAGTTTGTAGTGCGTCTAAAAGAGACGGCTATGCCACTGGAAGAGATACTGAAATACGCAAGTTTGAGAGAACAGGGAGCAAGTACTGTGCTACAGCGCCAAGTGTTGCTCGAGAAACATCAACAGAACCTCGAAGCTCATATTGAACAACAGCAATCTCATCTTGCTGCACTTGAAAACAAAATTGACCTCTATAAAAACGGTAAAGTTGGTTGACTTAGAGTGAACTCTAACTTGTAAGCTTTCTCTTATTCGAACAGATAGGAGAACAACCATGGAAACATCGCGTTTTGATAAAGGGCTCGAATTGCTGACAGAGATCGATGGAGAAGCTGGGCAGAATGTTATCGAGAGTCTACAAGATATCTGCCCCGATTTAGCCAAATATACGATTGAGTATCCTTTTGGTGATATCTATGCGCGTAACGGACTTGACCTTAAATCCCGAGAAATCGCGACCGTTGCTGCATTAACGGCTTTAGGCAATTGTGCTCCTCAACTTAAAGTGCATTTAAATGCGGCACTTAATGTGGGGTGCAGTGAAGAAGAGATCAAAGAGGTGATCATCCAAATGTCTGTGTATGCAGGGTTTCCAGCTGCGCTGAATGGCATGTTTGCGTTCAAGGAAGTCCTAGCCGAGCGTTCTGACCATCAACAAGCATAAAATTGAAGCCCAACACTTGGCATTTTAATCCAGTGTTGGGTTTGTTCTTTCTTGAGTAATGGTTTAGCTTAGCAATTGAGGTTGCTTTATTTTTAACCAGATTGTAACAGTCGAAATCATATAACAAGGAGGTTTTATGTTTCCCTTAGAGGTATTTGTCACCTATACATTAGCGTGTTTACTACTGGTGATTTCACCGGGGCCAGACAATTTGCTCGCCATTGGGCGAGGTTTGAGCCAAGGTCGATTTGCCGCGATTGTGTCTGGGTTGTCGTCAGGCGTGGGTATTCTATTTCACGTTGTTGCGGCTACATTCGGCTTAACACTGCTTATTCAAACCTCTGAAATCGCGTTCTATGCAGTTAAGTTGGTGGGTGCGGCTTACCTTATCTGGCTGGGCGTGAAAGTGCTTCGCTCACGTAATTTGTTTTCGTTGGAACCCGCTAAGAAGCAGTCACTTAAAGTGATATTTTCGACCGGATTCCTTTCTGCGGCTCTTAACCCTAAACCGGGTATGTTCGTGTTGGCATTCGTTCCGCAATTTGTAAACCCAAGCTTAGGGTCTGTAACAACGCAGATGATCGGTTATGGGGTGTGGTTTGCGGCATTGACGGCACTGGGCTTTAGCTTGATGGGTGTATTCTCGTCTCAGCTGTCTGACTGGTTCAGAAACAAACCCAAGTTGGTGTCAGGACTTAATATTGGCGCGGGCGTGACCTTCGTGTCATCAGGATTGGCCGTGGCTTTCATGAAGCAACGATAGGTGATTTAAAGTCCCGTTGTTTGCAGTGGCGAAGCGTTTAAAAATGAATGAAATAGGGCGTCGCAATGACGCCCTTTTGACTATTTATGGATGCTAAACGTGTCGTAATCACGAAACACGTTTAAATTAGTTAAAGCTCTTATCCGACGTGATTTTTGCTAGACCAGCGATCAGCTTCCAAAGTGTGTAGACGAACGCGACTAATAAAACAACGTAACCCACTACAAAGACAACAGTAAGAAAGCCAACGATGCTGAGTACGATTGAAACCCAAAACGTCTTAATGATGTTGTCGTAATGATCAGCAAAGACAGTCCCTTGAGCATCAGATTTTTTAACCATCGCCCAAATACCACCTGCAAGAAAGCTAATACCCGTAAAGAAGCCTAGTAGCATTAACGCGTATGCGACGATCGCATGAGTTTTTGCATTTTTCTCAGTTTCTGATAAACCCGTACTCATTGTTTCAGTCTTTTCCATGTTATTGATTCCTATGTTAATTTGAACATCAATATGCTACGGCAATATGGAATCAATGTTCACTCTTTTGTTACTTGTTGCATATGTTGCATTTGGCGGTGTGAGATATTTTGTATTTCGTGCACAACTTGTCCTAGATGAAAGTTGGATAGGTAAAACAAGACGCGAAAAAAGAGTCGGTATAAAACCAAGTTGATGACAATGTGGTGACCGCCGAGAATTAACCGGCTTAAATTAACTCTGATTAGAGTTCCGTTTACGCTTGAGGTACTCTGGCTGATTCAATAAACGCAACAAAAGGAATGACTGCGTATGATCACCTGTTATGTTCGCTATGTGATAGATCCCAAGAAAGTAAAAGAGTTCGAAGAGTACGCCAAGATGTGGATACCGTTGGTGGCAAAATTTGGTGGACAGCACAATGGTTATTTCTTGCCTTCTGAGGGAGCAAACAATATCGCGTTGGCATTGTTCACTTTTGAAAGCCTGACGGCTTATGAAGATTATCGAATCAAGTCTTTGAAGGATCCTGAGTGTATTGAAGCTTTTGCTTTCGCTGAGAAGGTTGATTGTATTCTCAGTTATGAACGCAGTTTCTTCCGTCCGGTTTTGAGTTAACCCTTATATTTTGTGTTTGCAAGTTCATAAAGCTTGGATTTCAGCGAAGGCTAGCAATGACGACTGTGTTGTAATGGAAGTAATGTTGAATGAGAACATCAAAGCTTATAGATAAAGGAATTGAATAGATATGGTAACAATCGAGCGATTGACGCAACCGCTAATGGACGCAGTAAAGTCAGTGCAACTGACAGATGAACAAGTTAAATTTGCAGGTACTGCCGAAGAGTTCTTACAAGACGTGACTGAGACTACCCACCTCCATGTGATTAAGCTCGATGATGACGTTATCGGTTTCTTCAAGCTTGATATTGCATACTCTGATAATTATGAGTTTTGCCCGGCAACGGCTCTAGGCTTGCGAGCGTTCGCGTTAGATAAAAGACAACAAGGTAAGGGGCTCGGAACTGCAGCAGTTAAGGCATTGTTCCCTTATCTGAAAGAGTATTATAGTTCGTTCGAATTTATCTATTTAACTGTAAATCTAAAGAATCCAGGTGCCATTGCCTGTTACCAGAAGGGTGGTTTTGAAAAGACTGAAGAGTTGTATCTCGGAGGTGCCGCTGGCTCACAACATATTATGCGTGGGAGGTTGCAAGCCAGAAACTAACCACAATATTCTTGATATTTACTATTGACCTAAAGTTAACTTGAGGTCTTATTCTCTCTGTAAAACAACAAGGAGAGAATGTTATGCAAAATAATTACATCAAGGCCCTAGCGGTCAAAACTTACCAAGAAGAGCTCACTCGAGAGTACGTCATTTCGAAGAAAAGACCATTTCACCCACCCAGCTTTACCTTTGGTTTTATCATTGCGTTGTTGTTGATTCAGTTCATTTAGAATTCGTATTAAACCGACGGTTGTTGGGTAAAAGTGTTTATATATCATATTGTTACTATATTGAGTTGAATTATTTTTAAGAAAATTATATAAACCATGCAAATTTATAAATGTTATCGATTGCATATTATTACTTAGGCTAGGGGTAATCTAAGTTTCAAGCCTAAATCATTAGGACTCGCGAGCATTTATATATACAGAGTATTGAATATGAACATTAATACTTGGCATTTTTCAGGGAGTTAGCCATGTTAGGGCAAATTGACGGTAGTGAAGTGAAAATCGCATCTAGGTGGTCGCGATTTTGGGCTTGGTTTCTTGATGGATTAATTGCTGCAGCGATCATGGTCGTACTCTTTTACTTTGAGCCAACGCGAAACTTAGTGCTTTCTAACGCTGCATTTGGGCCGATTTCTTCATTAGTTTTTTCAGCTGTTCTGTACCTTCTTTGTCATGGGTACTTACTAAACAAATACGGTCAGACCATTGGTAAGAATGTGTTCGAGATAGCCATTGTTTCGATGGACAATCAACTTTTGAGCCTATCGAAGATCTTCTTTATGAGGTGGGTTCCTTTTACCCTCATGGTATTTGTTCCTACTATGCTAATCGAAGTGTTCCCGAGCATGGGGTGGTTCAAGTTAGTTTCCTTATTAGGCTTGCTTGCCGGCACCGTAAACATTCTGTTTATTTTTGGCAAACAGAGGCGTTGTCTGCATGACAGATTAGCAGGAACAAAGGTCGTGGATGTTTCTAAACCAAGGACAGTCGATTTTCGTGAAGCTTGATTGCTCTCGATAGCGTTAAGTGTGAGTATTTGAAACATCATTGTTTAAGGCGGTTTATCTGGCTCGTAGTTGGGCTTTGATATGCCGCTTTAATTCTTTGTGCTTGGTGAATATTCACTAGCAGTCGGTTAATGAGTTTTTGCAGTGGCTCAATCTCGGGTAGCTTATGATTCTTAGTTTGAGTTTCTAAATCCATCGACTGTTGGGTGAGTGTGTTTAGCCCTAAATTGAGCGCCACTCCTTTGATTGAGTGGAGCGTTTTTTGTAGCGACTCGACCTCTTTGGCCATGTAAAACCCGATTAGCTGATCAACAGATTCTTCGAACTCAACAATGGTTGAATCAATCAGTGTCGCTAGCCCTTCGCGATCATCTTGCAGTATTTGAATGATTTCAGATTGGCTGATCTCTTCCTCTGTGAGTCGCAACTTCTCTATTGGTTCACGGTGTAGCGTAATGACATTGTCATGGTTTTCGGCGCTGCTCCCCACAGCGTCGTTAACACTGTTTGTGTGATTAGGAAGTCGACAAGCGAAGTGGTGCAGGGCATCCAAGAAACTTTCTTGTTGAAGCGGCTTGGTCAACACGTGATCTGCACCGGCTTCGATGAACTTATCGTGTGCTTCACGAAACACATCGGCGGTATAGGCGAAGATAAGTATGTTGAGTCCTAATGTTTGTCTGATATAACGAGTCGCTTCTATCCCGTTCATTTCTGGCATGTGGTTGTCCATCAATATAAGATCAAAACGCTCAGCCTTGAGTCGCTCTATTGCAACCACACCACTTTCTGCAAGTGATACATGGTGTCCATAATTTTCGCAAAAACCTTTAGCGACAATGGCATTTACTCGGTTGTCTTCAACCAACAAAATATTTAACGGATGTTTATTGGTAGGGCTGAGTGGGGAGTGTGTCTCTATTTCTAGAGACGTTTCACTTTCGCGCCATGTCATGGGCAAGGTGATTTTGAAACGAGTCCCTAAGCCTGGCGCACTGTTCAGTGTTATCTCACCACCCATCAAATTGACGAGGTTTTTGACTATGGCTAAACCAAGCCCAGTTCCACCAAACTTTCGTGTTGTTGATGTATCAGCTTGTTCAAAGGAGTTGAAAATGTGTTGGTGTTTGTCGTGAGGAATACCAATGCCAGTATCCGTTACAGTCAATTCAAGTGCAGAGCTTGCTGGGTTCAAACCAGTTTGAATAAGTACGTAGCCTTGATTTGTGAACTTGGCGGCATTGCCTCCTAAGTTGAACAAGATTTGACGTAAGCGCGCTCGGTCACCCAAGAGTTCTATATGCTCGCCAATACTATTCTCGGTAAGCAGTTGAATGCCTTTCTCATTGGCTAATGGCTGAAGTGCGCTACAAACCGGTTGAAGTACTTGGTTGAAGTGAAATGGCTCAATTTCTAGCTCAAGCTTGTTCTCTTCAACTTTCGAGAAATCCAAAATATCGTTGAGAACAGTCATTAGGTGCTGCCCAGAGTCGAGAATGATATCGATATTCTCTTTGGTTGAGGGCTCTTTGGTTTGTGAAGCAATGATTTGTGATATGCCTAAAACGCCATTCATCGGGGTGCGAATTTCGTGGCTCATGGTCGAAAGGAATTCACTTTTGGCTTTGACGGCAGCCTCTGCCTTCTTACGTTCTTTGATCAGAGCTTCGTTGGAAGAGCGCATCTTCTGATCGCTTTGGAGTAAGTTATCGGTCATTTTCTGAAAACTGTGTGTGAGTTGGCCAACCTCATCCTTGGCATGGAGACTGCGGCTCAGTTTGAGAGTGTTAGCACCTTTGTCCAATTGTCCTTCGGAGACTTGATAGGTTGCCTCTAGTAAGAGTTCAAGGCGTTTTCTGATGCGTTTAGAGCACCAAATTACAACTAATAGTGAAATCGCAACGCTAAAGATCTCTCCGCCCAAGAGTACGAATGCGGTTTGATTTGCACTGTTATCGGACTCAATAACGCGAATATTAATTAGCTCATTTTCAATTTCAATAAACTGAGCTATCTCTTTTCTTATCTCATCAATAATCGCTTTACCGGTCTTTTGCTGAGCAAGTGTTATTACACTGAGTAAAGGCGCCTCACCCAAATCAACGAGTTGGCGTTGGGCTATCTCTTTTTCTCCCGACTCTGATAACCATCTATCCAATAAAGCATTGATGCGATATAAGCGCTCCACTTGATCTGGGTTGTCATCGACCTGTTTGGCTAGTGTTGTGACTCTGTCTTTCCATAGGGAAGATGCGAGGTGGTACGGCTCAAGAAAATCAGTATTACCGGTCAGTAGATAGCCACGTTGCCCAGTCTCCATATCGACGACCAGACTTAATAGCTCTTGAGCACGAGCAATTGCTTTGTGGGTATGAACAACCCAATGGTTATCTTTCACCATCGATTGGGTATTTTTATAAACCGAAAGGGAAACCAACAACATAAAAATGATGGGGATGGAGAAACTCACGAGCAATTTCTTTTGGATGGATATGTTGTCAAACCAATCTGCAACCATCTAGATACATGCCTCAAACTGTTTGCCATATTGAATTATTGTAGAAGAGAACAGTGAAAATGTTAGGTGTTAAGATGCATATTGGTGTGACCAGTTATCGAGAATTGCAAAATACTCCTTTAGAGTAGTGCGCATGGCCAGCATTGAACCTGAAATTTTTGGATAAAAATGAACAAGCGATCGCTCAGTTAGACAGTAAATCTTCGATTTAGATGAGAGATTGATGATGTGGTTTAATAAATATCGATATTTTTATAAATTATACGCATGTGTTGTAACAAATTGTAATCATTCATGTTAGCATTTGGTTCGTTATACAACTATTCACTATGCAAAGGATTGGAACCGTAACAATCAGTGATGGTTTTCAACGTTAGAACACAACATCTATAAAATATAAAAATGAATACATATTTCTTCGCTAAACAAGCAATTTTTAAGAATGACAAATCAGTTTTTGGCTATGAGGTTTTATTTAGAAAGAAAGGGAATGAGCCATTAACATCTATTCCTGATAATGCAACTGATTCAATAATAACAGGGAGTCTAACACTCAGTCCGATTACTCGTATTGATAATCAAAAGTACTGGTTTTTCAACTTCTGCGAACAAGATATGTTGAAGAGAACGTATCGCATTCTTCCAAAAGAGAGGGTGTGTCTTGAAGTTTTAGAAACGACGATACCATCGAAAGCTCTATTACAAGAAGTTAGGGCGGCTAAGGCTTTAGGATATCGGATCGCTTTTGATGACTTCTCGCCAGACAACCCTTGGCGGCAATATCTTGCTCTTGCTGACATCATTAAATTTGACCTTACTAAGTGCGATTTCGATTACATTCAAACGGTAATGAGTGTATGTGACCACCCGTGCTTGTTTCTTGCAGAAAAAGTAGAAACAGAAGATGAATTTAATCAGTGTCTTGAAATAGGGATGGACCTTTTTCAAGGCTATTATCTTGAAAAGCCACAATTACAAGAGTCAAATAATTTAACTCCAAGGCAATCAACCCTAATTAAAATATTAGAGAAGGTTAATTGTAAAAATATTAACAAGCACCAGTTGGAAAATGAGATTAAAAAAGACGTAAGCACTTATATTAGTATCATTAAAACTGCCAATGATATTAGTATCAAATTATCAAAACCTATCGTTAATATTAAACATGCTATTAACTATTTAGGTTTGTATAAGATACAGGTTTTGGTCTCTACCATCATTTCGTCTGAGCTATGTAGTAATGACTACTTGTACGATAAAGCGATAAACCGTGCGAAAATGTTTGAGTTCTTGTGTCGAAAATCTAAGAATCGGGAAGTTAACCATTGTGGATTTTTTATCGGTCTGATAACCATTTTGGATGACATTACACGCAATGGAAGTCAACGAATCATTGACTCGATTAATCTAGAGCCACGAATTCGTGAACAACTCAAGCATAGGAAGGGAGAGTTGGGCGAAGTCCTAAATCTTGTTGAGCAGCTTGAAACTTCAGATAATTTTCTTGAAAAACTTCCGAGTAACATATCCGATGCAACAGTTGACGATGTTCAAGCGATGTACAATCGGATCTACGTTTAAATACGAGCGCGCTAATTAAAACTAGCGCTTTTTGTTTATTTGGCGCGTTATATTGAAAAGTAGCTTTAGTCGCTGCTACCTGTTAAAAAGCCTCGCTGTTAAAAGCGAGGCTTGTCATCATTTTTAGGGCGAATAAACACTCAGGCTTACTTTAACTGCAATTTATAAAGCCATAACGCTGCTTCGTTCTACCAGCGTTGGCTCTAGCTCTACAACTTGAGGGTAAACTTCTGGCGACTCTAAACGGCTTAATAGGGTATCAACCGCGGCTTTACCTAGTCGATGCTTTGGCTGGTGGATGGTTGTTAATGCAGGGGTCATGTATTTCGACAGGTGAATATCATCGTAGCCGATCAATGAAAGATCTTGTGGTACTCGCAACCCGTCTTGTGTCGCTGCGTGAATTACACCCATTGCCATCATATCGTTACACACGAACAGGGCGCTTGGCAGTCTTCCTCGGCTTTTTAGGGTTTGAAACGCATCAAAACCGCCGTCACACTCGAAGTTAGATTCAACGATCCAATCGGCACGGACTTCTATGTTTGCTTCACTCATCGCTTGTTTAAAGCCTTCATAGCGCGAAGATGCTTGGTTGCGGTGTAGAGGGCCTGTAATACAGCCAATTTCAGTATGGCCGTTATCAATAAGATGTTGTGTCGCCATGTAACCCCCTTGATGGGAGTTATCTTGAATCTTGTCGCTTGCGAATAACATTGGACCCCAATCCATGACAACGACAGGCAATTCTGGGTAGCGTTCGAATACGTCCAGATGTTCCCCTTCTAAAGTTGAGCACATCAACATTAAACCGTCGACACGCTTCTGTAATAGAGTGTCGATGGATGATTTCATGCGCTCACTGTCGCCCTCTGTATTACAAAGTATCAGATTGTAGCCTTTCTCATAGCAACGTCGTTCAACACCCTTCACGACTTCACCAAAAAATGGGTTAGTCGAGGTGGTCACCAGCATGCCTACCGTTTTGGTTTGCTTCATTTTAAGACTACGCGCAAGGGCTGAAGGCGCATAGTTGAGCTCTTTAGCTGCCTTGTTAACACGCTCTGCGATTTCGTCGCTTACAAATCGAGATTTATTGATTACATGACTAACGGTAGAGGTCGAAACCTTGGCAAGTTTAGCGATGTCTTTCATTGTTGCCATAATTATTCCTTGTGGTGCTGTTCGTTCCACTTTGGGCGATATTCTGCCTTAAAACAGAGAGTTGTGCGTAACAAATTATTTAGATTTTATTACGCACCAGTCGATATACGTATCGTTCTGAAGTTTGTAATTACCCTAACTGTTCAGCAAGAAAGGCGTCTGTCTCTTGGCGTGATGGTATTGATGTTTGTGCGCCAAATCGAGTCACAGAAATAGCAGCTGCAGCGTGTGCAAACTTGATTGCTTGCTCTAATGGCATGTCTTCCAGTAACCCAGTGACGAGTGCGCCGTTAAAGGTATCGCCAGCGGCAGTCGTGTCTGTCGCTTCAACGCGGAAACCTGCAATTAATTCGCCTGTGCTTTCTTCACCACCTTGACCTTTGTAGCTAACCCACACTCCTTTGGCACCTAGCGTAATCATAACAGTATCAATGCCTTTATCGTGCAGTACTAATGCTGCTTGATGTGCTGTCGCGTTGTCAGTCACGGTAACACCTGTCAGCACTTCTGCTTCGGTCTCGTTTGGTGTAATTACATCGACACACGCTAATAACGTATCTGGTAAAGGGCGAGCAGGCGCTGGGTTTAGAATCACTTTGGTGCCGGACTCTTTGGCGACTTTTGCCGCGTACTCGATGCCTTCAATTGGGGTTTCCAATTGAGTTAGAAGGTATTTCGCACCGCGGATCTTCTCTAGGTGTGGTTCGATTTGTTCACAAGTCAGCTTGTTGTTTGCTTCTGGAGAAAGACAAATGCTGTTTTCACCTGCTGCTGATACTTGGATCATAGCGATGCCCGTAGGTGTGTTCTCTGCCACGATTACACCATCGATATTGATTCCATCGTTAGCGAAATCTTGGCGAATATTGATACCAAACGGGTCGTCACCGACACAGGCGATGAAGCCGATATCCGCATTTAATCGTGCTGCGGCTACTGCTTGGTTTGCGCCTTTACCGCCAGGAATGACCTGATAGTTACCGCCAATTAAAGTTTCACCAGGGCGAGGGAAAGAAGGGACTTGCAGTACATGGTCAGCATTTACGCTACCTAAAACAATCAGTTGAGTCATGATACGAGCCTTATGATATATCGTATTTGAAAATGCATGGCTGTTTCTCATCATTGCTAATTGGCTATAGAGGTATCGCGCAATGAGAAAGAGCAATGCACTATCTTGTTGAAAATAAAGCAGGGAGTAGGGGAGGCTCCCTGCTTTGTATTGCTTACTTTAATAACGATTAATATCGATTACTTAGATACAATTTTTAGAGGTACTGGTACGTACTCGTCTACTTTCTCGCCCTTCAGTACTTTGTCAGCGATCTCGATACCTAAAGAACCGATTAGGTCTGGTTGTTGTGCAACGGTTGCGCCAAGTAGGCCACGGTTAACAGCTGCGATGCCGTCGTCTGTGCCGTCGAAGCCAACGATCATTACGTCTTTACCAGAAGCTTGAACTGCGCGTAGTGCACCTAGAGCCATTTCATCGTTCTGAGCGAATACGGCTTCAACGTCTGGGTTAGCTGCAAGTAGGTTTTCCATTACGTTCAGACCTTTAGTACGGTCGAAGTCAGCAGGTTGGCTTGCAAGAAGCTCAAGGCCGCTGCCGTTTACTGCGTTCATGAAGCCTTCACCACGTTCACGAGCGGCAGAAGTACCAGCGATACCTTCAAGTTGAATTACTTTCGCTTTTTCGCCCACTTTTTCCATGATGAAGTGACCTGCCATTTCACCACCGATTACGTTATCAGAAGCGATGTGGCTTACTACGTCACCACGGCTTGCACCACGGTCTAGGGTAAGTACTGGGATGTTTGAGCGGTTTGCCATGCGAATTGCGTTAGACACAGCATCTGAATCGGTTGGGTTTATCAGGATTGCCTTAACACCACGAATGGTTAGATCTTCAATGTTCGACAGCTCTTTGCTTGGGTCGTTTTGAGAATCAAGAACGATAAGCTTGTAGCCTAGCTCTTCAGCTTTCGCTTCCGCGCCATCTTTCATGGTTACAAAGAATGGGTTGTTCAATGTAGACAGAACGATTGCCATTGTATCTTGCGCCTGTGCAGACACAGAAACAGTTGTAGAAAGCAGAGCAGCAGAAATAAGAGTCGCTAATTTTTTCATGGTGTAAGTCCTTTGTGTAGGGTGAGCTAGGAGGTGAGTCCTAGCTCGTTGTTACATTATTTATAGATTTAATGTTTGTTATTTATCGATGCTTTTCTGTTGAAAAAAGCAAGGTGTTACATTGACTCAAACTAGAGTCTTATTTGTTTTTGTTGTCGACCAATACCGCCAGAAGAATAACCACTGCTTTTGCAATCATCTGGTAGTACGAAGATACGTCTAGTAGGTTTAGGGCGTTGTTTAGGAAGCCGATAATCAGTGCACCAATCAATGTGCCCATGATGCGACCACGACCGCCAGCTAAGCTGGTACCGCCAAGAACCACGGCTGCGATAGCGTCTAGCTCATAACCCATACCTGCGGTTGGTTGAGCTGATGACAAGCGAGAAGCTACGATGATGCCTGCTACCGCTGCTAACAGACCACAGATTGCGTAAACGCCGATTTTTACTTTGTCTACGTCGATGCCTGATAGGCGAGTTGCTGATTCGTTACCACCAAGCGCGTATACGTAACGGCCAAAGCGTGTGTGGTTAAGTAGGTACCAAACTGATGCGAATACTACGACCATGATCCAAACTGGAACCGGTACACCCATTGCGTAGCCTGTACCGAACCAAGCGAACGCATCTGCTGTGTCTGTAAAGCCTGTTGAGATAGGACGACCGTCGGTGTAAACCATGGTTACGCCGCGAAGTAGTGTCATGGTCACTAGCGTTGCGATGAAGGCTTGAACCTTACCTTTTGCAATGATCACACCACTGATAGCACCCAGTGCAGTACCCGCTAGTAAAGCGGTTGGCACAGCGACCATTACAGGGATTTCCATGCCAATCATGCTGGCAGCGAATGCACCACAAAGCGCTAATACAGAGCCAACGCTCAAGTCGATACCTGCGGTTAGGATAACCAGCGTCATACCTACTGCGATGATTGCGTTAACCGAGGTTTGGCGAAGGATGTTTAGAATGTTATCGACAGTAAAAAAGTTCGGGTTTAAGAAAGAGACGATAACAATCAGGAAGATCAAAGCGATTAATGACTTTTGATCAATCAGCCACTCTTTGCTGATTAATGGCTTTTTCTTCGGCGCTTCAGTTTCAGTTGTTTTGCTCATGGTTTTGGTACTCATGCTGCGTCCTCGTTAATCTTTTTACCGACCGCACACGCCAGTAATAATTCTTGGTTTGCTTCTTTAGCGTCAAATTCACCGCTGATGCGGCCTTCATGCATCACCATGATGCGGTCACTCATTCCTAATACTTCTGGCATTTCAGAGGACACCAAAATGATGCTCATGCCGTCGGCTTTAAACTTATTAATGAGTTGGTAAATCTCTTTTTTCGCGCCGACATCGACACCACGGGTTGGCTCGTCGAGAATCAGTACTTTTGGCTTGGTCATCAATCCTTTAGCAATAGCCACTTTCTGCTGATTACCGCCAGAAAGGTTGCCGATGATCTGTTCGCGAGTAGGGGTTTTGATGTTGAATAGCTTGATGAAGTCATCAACGGCGATTACTTCGTCCTTGTGTTGGATTTGTGCGCCTTTGGTTAGTATGTCTAATGAACAAAGTGACATGTTCTCTTTCACTGAAAGCCCAAGCACTAAGCCGTCACCTTTACGGTCTTCAGAGATATAAGCGATGCCATTCGCAAGGCCATCTCTTGGACTGGCTGGGTTAATGGTCTTGTTGTCTAGGTTAATGACGCCGCGTTCACTCGGAAGGGCACCGTAAATCACCTTCATCAATTCAGTACGGCCAGCACCCATTAGCCCTGATACGCCAAGGATCTCGCCGCGTTTTAGGGTAAAGCTAACATCATGCACACCAGAGCCAGTAAGGCCAATCACTTCTAGGCAGGTTTCACCATGGCTTGGTTCGATACGAGGGTACTGCTCGTCGAGCTTACGACCAACCATCATTTCGATTAGGCCATCTTCGTCAGTGTCTTTTACTTCGCACTGACCAATGAACTTGCCGTCACGAAGTACGGTGATGTCGTCACAAATTTCAAAGATCTCTTTCAAGCGGTGAGAGATGTAAACAATGCCGCAGCCTTCATCGCGTAGTTCATTGATTACCTTAAACAGAGACTCGGTTTCAGTATCGGTTAGGGCATCTGTTGGTTCATCCATGATGATGACCTTAGACTCAAATGACAGTGCTTTCGCAATCTCTACCATCTGCTGCTCACCTAGGCTCAGCTCACCAAGTGGTGTTTTAGAACTGTGCTTTACGTTTAGGCGTTTTAGCAGTTTGTCGGCTTCTTGGTACATTTCATTCCATAGAATACGTCCCATAGCCCCTGTGATTTCACGACCTAAAAAGATGTTTTCGGCAATCGTCAGTTCAGGAATCAGATTCAGCTCTTGGTGAATGATACTGATACCTGCTTGTTGTGAATCGCGTGGGCCTTTAAAAGCCGCAGGCTGACCTTGATAGTGGATGGTGCCAGCATCAAGATGATAGATGCCAGTCAGCACTTTCATTAAGGTTGACTTGCCTGCGCCGTTTTCGCCCATCAGCGCCATTACGCGTCCTGGGTAAACGTTGAGGCTCGCTTTATCCAAGGCTTTTACGCCAGGAAAAGCTTTCTCAATTGAGTTAAGTTCTAAAATGGCTTGAGTCATGTGGTTTCCTTTACTCGGGGCCAGGTTATTTAATTTGCTTAAAAAGTCACACCAGCTTGGAAGATGACATTTGCATAAGGGGTGCATTCACCGGTGCGTATCACAGCACGACTTTCATTGGTGCGCTGTTTGAACTCTTCATGGCTTACATAGTTGATAGCGATGGTTTTGCCACAGCGTGCTTCTTCCGTTTTGATTTGATCGATGAGCACCGAGTGATGTTCAGGGCTCACTTGAGCAAACTCTTCTGCGATAACCACACCTTCAATTTGAGATTCATCGAGCATGGTTTTTACCGTTTGCTCAAAGCTTGGAACACCGTGGGTTAACGCTAAGTCAATGCGACGTACGTGATCAGGAATCGGTAGGCCCGCATCACAGATAGTGATTTCGTCAGTGTGGCCTAGAGTCGCCACAAGGTAAGAAAGATCGGAATTAATGAGAGTACTTTTTTTCATAACACTACCTATTGGGCAATTTTTCGATGCTGGAACAGGGTTAAGAAAATGGCATCGAAACGTTTCGATAGGAATAATAGTGTTTGAATTGTTAAATGCACGGATCATTCTAGAAGAGTGTGATGATGATCATCGAAACGTTTCGATGGGGCGGTAAACATTGAATTGGATCACGTAAGTGATAGTTGTATCAGTATGCTGTAGGGTTGTTTGATATTGGACGATGACGCAAATTATCACGTCTGAGTATTTTGATTCGCTCTTTGCGAGAAATAAGTTGGTGAAACCTAAAAGAATATAAATCCTTTAACTTCATAGGATTGCTTTGCATTTCAACCTGAATCTGGGTTTGGTTATAAAACGGTTTGCTAGACGTTTATTTTTTAGAACTGTTTGTTGTTAGGTTTCAGCGCTCACTTAAACAACTATTGGAACTCAAATGAGAACTCAACTCTTGATAGCGGCAGGTTTGCTATCACTTAACGCACACGCTTCAGATTCACGATTTTATCTGGGTGTTGGTGTCGGCGAGACAGATTTAGATGATGGTGTAGAGGCCGAGAAAGCACCTTACCCAGTGGAGTCAAACACAGAAGGTCAAGCATACAAACTCTATGGTGGCGTAAGACTTAATCAGCACATAGGTTTTGAAGGGCAGTACACGAGTTATGGAGATACCGTTTACTCTTCGCCTACGAAAGGAAAGCTGTCGACTGTTGAGATCAAAACGTATTCGTTAGCGGCGAATGTTGGTTATCACTTTGATTTTGGATTACGACCTTTCGTGACTGTCGGTTTGGGGATGGTTGATATAAATGCACAGGCACCCGCTAGAAACGGTAGTGCTGCGGTAGCTAATGATGAGCAAGAAGTTCTAATGAGACTAGGAGCTGGGCTTGAATATACTCACCCTGCATTGCGACAAGTTACTTTTAGGCTGGCTTATGAAAAAGATGAGTTTGATATTACCGAACGTGGAGTGACTGAATCATACAGTGTCGCTAGTGCGTACCTTGGGGTAAGCGTTAATTTCTAAAGGAGTAGCGTGAGCGTATGAACAACAGGATTATGAACAACTGGATGTTGCGCCTGACTGTGATTAGCACATTGAGCTTAGTGTCGCTTGGAGTGTCTGCCTCGTCGTTAAAAGTTCAATTGTTTAACAATGAGAACAATCTGGAAATCAGCGTAGAGGCTTATCAAATGGACACTTGGCAGGCGACTCAAAAGGGCGATTGTACTTACTACAGTAAAGTGACAGAACACTACTCTGATCAAGATAGGAAATACAACAGTGGCTATCTTCTGCAAGCAAGGTTGAGCTGCGTGTATAGTGAACACAACAGTGATTACTATTATCTACCGGAGCTATTCTTAACTACCGACGGAAAAGCGGCTGTCTCATTTGGTGATGATGACAGCGTGACGTTTCATTATGAAGCGAGCTTATCTTAAAAGAGCTTAATAAGCGCACAGCGACATACTGTTCTTAATCATGGTGTTAATGGCAGGGATGAGCTGATTTTGACTCAAGGACGAGTGGCTATACTTCAAATCATCCAGATCTTCGCGGTCAAAAATTTGCGCCTTTAAACTGTAGTGGTTAGTTCTTGTCGTTGACTCATTAAATTGAATCAATAAAGAGACAGGACACTCTGTCTGCAACAGCTCATTTGCGTAAATCGCATTGGTTAAGATCTGCAACGCCAATAGATATTCTGATTCGTCATTCACGTAAAGCGTTTTATTGTTACTGGTCAGTTTTTCAAAGTGTTGCTGCTCTACGTCTCCTTTTCCCTTAGCGTGAATCATCGAACAATAGGTCGTAACAGCCAATAGGCTGAATGCGATCAATAACCCCAGCATCTGCAAAACTCCAGCCCCGCGAGAGTGGTTTAAGTTGTAATTGTGGCCATTCATTCTCGAACCTACATGAATATAACGCATTAAACCTTGCAAAAACTGAGCGAAATTACTTGGCTCTTGAGCTGGTAAGCGAACGCTTTTGCTTGTCGTGATTGAATCGTGGCTTGGTCGATCATTTGTGACGATGTCGCTTTTATTCAGTAGTGATGCGTCTCCGTTATCTGGCTTTGTATCTTTATTCTCGGCACTGAACTTTTCTAGCAAAGCTGGGTGTTGAGGCTCAGTAATGCAGAAGCGGTATCCAACTTTATTCACCGTTAATACTTCAACGCCGTCAGCTCTAAGGCGTAACAGTGTTTGTCTAATGTTTGAAATAACATTCGTCAAAGCCTGATCAGAGACGATGCAACCTGTCCAACATTGTGCGAATAGTTCATCTCTAGACACAGCAAGCCCGTCGTTCTCAATCAGCACTTGAAGTACTTCATGAGCGAGAGGGCGCAGGGTCACTTGTTTTCCATCTTGGTTGGCGATGGTCTTGTTCTTAGTGTTGATGACTAAGTTAGAGATGATCTGTATGTGTTTCATTATGTTTGCGCTTCAATTTGATTAAGGTGGATGTGAAACCAATCTTTTTTCTTATCGCTAATTATGACCTGCGAAGATAAACCGAATGTAAACGGATGTAAGTGGTGATGATTTGGTTTTATTTTTATTTAGGCGCGTGTGTGATTGGTGTGTTTTATTATATTTCATTAAAAATCATAGCTTTATGTTGTTTGTTTTTTATCATTATAAAGTCGTGATGATTTTGTTTATTTTTCCTAGCTATCTGCCATTAATCTCTTCGCCAATTCGGAATTACCCGAAATAGATTCGTGTTTGCCATAGAGGCAACCCCAAATATGCAGTGATAAGCAAGGTTATTAAGTAATGAACAAAAAACGAGTTCTTGGCGCAATGTTAATGTCAGGTCTTTCTTTTAACGCTATGGCGGCGATGGATAGAGGTTGGTATGTCGGTGGTGGCTTAGGGGATACCGAAATATCGTCAGATACAAAAGCAGCTGACGCCCTAGATGCGGAAGACTTAACACTGCGCGGCATAGCAGGACTTAAGTTCAACCGAATTTCATCTATTGAATTTCAGTATGCGAACTATGGTGAAATTAAAGGCAAGGGTACTAACGTGACTATGATGGAGCCAACCGCTTTATCGATTGCCGGTAACATTGGTTATACGTTTGATAATGGAATTCGCCCGTTTGGTCTGATCGGACTGACTTATATCGACCTAGATAGCAATATCCCTAACTTTGATGATAAAGGTGAGGCCCTGAGGTTTGGGTTAGGTATTGAGTACATGCCACGCCAGTTAGACAACTTGTCGTTTCGAGTGGCTTACGAATCAGATACGTTTGATATCGTGCAGAGTTATAACAATGGCACAAGCCAAAAAACGGATACTGTGACCATTAATTCTTTTTACGCAGCGGTGAGCTACCACTTCTAATCGCTGTGTGATGTTAAGCCTCGTTGGGGAACAGGCTAGCCGCGATATCTATCGCGGCTTTTTCATTTAAAGGTGTAGTTCGACCTATCAAAACGTTCGTATATGGGCGGTAACACTTACAACGCCATGATCAGTACTGAATTGGTCGACTTCGAAGCTTGGATTAATAAGATGTTGGTCTTGCACTTGATAGTCGGTGATCTCCATCAAGCTAGAAGAGTTTTGGCAGTCGAACTCATTGGAAAGCAAGATGTAATCGAGCACAGAACCTGATGCACCGTAATAGTGGGTAGGCGCACGTTGAACCAACAAATCTTCTTGATGAAGCTGATGATAGAGATCCCAGCTGTCGCGTAATCTAAAGTACTTTAACCAGTTCCGACTCTCTTCATTTCTATTGAGTGAGTCATTGAGCAGACCTTTAAACTCATCACTGGTGAGTGGCTTATTGAAGTCGCCCATTAAAACCACTGGTCGCTCAGTTTGATGACGTTGACGGGTTATGTATTCATGCAGTACTTGAACTTCCATTCCTCTTTGTACACTCGACAGCCACCATCCCAGTTCTTGCTGATGAAACTGAGTTAACGTATCACTATGAATCGGTGATGCAGCTGAGCGCAGCGCATCTTTTTCTGGTTTTTCTGCTTCAATAGGGCGTTGGGATTTAAAATGTACCACGTAACAATCTGTTAGTCCGAGGTGAGGCAATTCAATCGTGGCATGTACCGGTAAACGGTTGAAACTAAACTCCCGCAATAAAGGCTTTTGAAACTGCTCAAGTAATTGAGGTGACATTGTCACTGATTGGGTTTCTTTGATCGGATAGCGAGAGGCAATCGCAACCACGGGATCTCGAAATAGGTAATCACTCTCAACATTGGGTTTATCCACCACAGAAAAGAAAGGGTAGCCCATTTCGTTGACTAAGGCTTCGAGTGACGCAGGGCTGAACACTTCTTGGAATCCAATGACGTCGCTGTCGGCTTTTTCGATGGCGCTTTTGATCCACCCTTGTTTTTTTGTCCATTCTTCGAAGCTGTAGATATTTTCGAAGTCGTAGTAAGCGTTGGGTGGCTCAAGGTAATTGAAAAGATTGAATGTCGTAATAGTTAGGCGACTTGGTGTATTCAAAAGTAGATTCCTAAAAGTCAGACGCTGTAATAAAGCGTGGGCGCTAGCTTTAGTATACGTCATCTCATCATTGGTGCCGATAGTCGGCTCGCTCGCGAAGCATGGATGATTTGTAATCAGCTGTTTGAAAGGGCGGGAGAGAGTTTGAACTTGTTAGAAGGGCGGTTGACTAACTCACAGTAGAGTTATCTCGCTTTAAGTAAAGAGCGTAGCTCCGTCGTTCCAGTTTTAACCATCCATTATGGGATGCGTGCGGCTTAATCCGGCGTATTTCGATTGATGCGTTGGATTGAGACTTTACTTAAGAAAAGCGTGTTTCGATGTGCTAACTGTTTTATTAGTTATTACATGGCGTTAGATTTTTCTCTATACTTATTTTTATTATCGTGTGTCCAATTTATGGCGTATTTAATCACACTATTCATCAAATCATTTGAAGGGAGAGTCAAATGGGAACAGATTGCCGAGTTAATCCAATTAAACGGTCAACACTTTTTCGCTTAACCCACTACTCACGCACACTAGCACTGCCTCTCATGGCGCTCTTGCCTATTTCTTCATTTGCTTCTGAAGATGGCGTTCAAGTCATCGAAACAACTCAGTTGGTTGGGTTTGGTGAAGCGAAGTATCCATCTGACTTCAAGCACTTTGATTATGTCAATCCTAATGCCCCTAAGCAGGGAAAAATCACCTATGGTGCGATAGGCACATTTGACAGCTTTAACCGTTTTGGCTCTCGTGGTGTGTCGGCAAGCTATAGCGGTGAACTCTACGATACCTTAATGTTTTCACCAGCCGACGAAATTGACGCCTATTACCCGCTGATTGCTTCTAAGGTACGTTATGCCAGTGATTTTTCATGGCTAGAGATAGATATTAACCCAAAAGCACGTTTCCAAGATGGTAAGCCTATCACCGCGCACGACGTAGCTTTTACGTTTGAGAAGTTCTCAGAAGAAGGCGTACCTCAGTATCGTGTGTACTACAAAGACATTAAGTCGGTAACTGCGGTATCTGACTTAGTGGTTCGCATCGAAATGGCGACACCAAATCGCGAGAAACTGTTTAGTTTTGCCCAGAGCACACGTGTACTGCCAAAGCACTACTGGCAAGATAAAAAACTCTCTGAGCCGTTAAGTGAGCCTCCGGTGGGTAGCGGACCTTATAAAGTAATCAACTACAAGTCGGGTCAAAGTGTTACCTATGGATTAGATGAGAATTACTGGGCAGCTGATTTACCAGTCAATGTCGGGCGCAACAACTTCGAACGCGTCCAGTATGATTACTACCGTGATGACACAGTAATGTTAGAGGCTTTCAAAGCGGGTGAGTTTGATTTCCGTATGGAGAACTCGGCCAAGTTTTGGGCAAACTCTTACACTGGCAGTAACTTCGATAAGGGTTACATCGTCAAAGAGGAGATCGCTCACGAACGCCCAGAATCCGCGCAAGGCTTTGTGTTTAACACTCAATCAGAGGTGTTTAAAGACCCCAAGGTTCGTGAAGCATTAACCTATGCGATGGATTTTGAGTGGATGAACAAGAACATGTTCTACAACCAGTACGATCGAACGCGTAGTTATTTCCAGAACACCGAGTACGAAGCAACAGGCTTACCATCTGATGCAGAAGTGGCGGTACTTTCCGAGTTTAAAGATCAAATTCCGCCACGTGTATTCACTGAGGAGTTCCAGCCGCCTGTTACCGATGGCAGTGGCCGTATTCGTACACAAATGAGAACGGCATTTAAACTTCTAAAGGAAGCTGGTTGGGTGCTGAAAAACAAAGTGATGACCAACGAGAAAACAGGGCAGACGCTCTCTTTCGAATTGCTGATCTACAGCCCGACTACTGAGCGTATCTCGATTCCATTGCAAAAAAATTTGAAGCGAATGGGTATCGATATGAAGATCCGAACTGTTGATACTACTCAATATATCAAGCGCTTGCGTGATCGTGATTTCGATATGGTTTCTTCCGCATATTCAGCGAATGCTTACCCAAGTCCGAACCTGATGATTGCGTGGAACTCAAACTATATTGATTCTACTTACAATACTGCGGGTGTGATCGATCCTGTTATCGATTCTCTAACTGAGCAGATCTCTAAGAGTCAGCAAGACCCTGAAAAGCTGCTAACGTTAGGCCGTGCTTTAGACCGTGTATTGCAGTGGAACTTCTACACCATTCCTCAGTGGCATTTGGGTAAATACCGTGTCGCAATGTGGGATAAGTTTGAGCGCCCTGATACCTTGCCAAAATATGACCTTGGTGTTGATACATGGTGGATCTCGCAAGACAAAGCGAAACTACTGCCTGAAAAACGTCGTTAGGGGCTCTCATGGCAGCGTATATATTTAGACGTTTGTTGTTGGTGATCCCCACGCTGTGGGCGATCATCACAATTAACTTTTTCATTATCCAGATTGCACCGGGTGGCCCTGTAGAGCAAGCGGTAGCGCAACTGGAAGGTCACAACTCAGGAATCATGGAGCGTTTTTCTGGTGGTGGTCAAGAGGTCGACCTAAGTGATTCTGAGCAAGCTTCATCGAGCGGTTATAAAGGCTCACGCGGCCTAGACCCAGAAGTTGTTGAAGAGATTAAAAAGCAGTTCGGATTCGATAAGCCGATTCATGTCCGCTATTTCGATATGTTGAAGAACTACGCCACCTTTAATTTTGGTGAAAGCCTATTTAAAGGAGGTAACGTGATCGATTTGATTGTCGAACGTCTGCCTGTCTCAATCTCTTTGGGGCTTTGGAGTACTTTGATCATCTACATCATCTCGATTCCGCTCGGTATCATGAAGGCGATTCATCATGGTTCGAGATTTGATATTTGGTCGAGTGCAGTGGTGATAGTCGGCTACGCAGTTCCTGGCTTCTTATTCGCAATAATTTTAATCATCCTGTTTGCAAGTGGTAACTACTTTAGTTGGTTCCCACTACGTGGTTTGGTCTCCAGCAACTTTGACCAGCTCAATTGGTATCAGCAGATCATCGACTATTTCTGGCATTTGGCTCTGCCAATCTTTGCGATGGTGATTGGTGGCTTTGCAACGTTGAGCATGCTGACCAAGAACTCATTCCTTGACGAAATCAATAAGCAATATGTTGTCACGGCTCGCGCGAAAGGACTTGATGAAAATAGCATTTTGTACCGACACGTTTTCCGTAACGCGATGCTGATCATTATTGCGGGTTTCCCAAGCGCCTTCATCAGTATTTTCTTTACTGGCTCAATGTTGATTGAGGTGATGTTCTCTCTGGAGGGGATAGGGTTGTTGGGTTTTGAGTCAACCATTCAACGAGACTATCCGGTGGTGTTTAGCTCGCTCTACATTATGACGTTACTGGGGCTTGTTCTCAGTATTATCTCCGATCTTACCTATACCTGGGTGGATCCTCGAATCGATTTTGAAGCGCGTTAATGGTGAATTCTAAATGAAGTTTAAAAACCCTTTAGCAGAAGCAAGATGGTTAAGGTTTAAAGCCAACAAGCGCGGTTTTATCTCTCTGTGGATTTTCTCCATTCTATTTGTTTTGAGTCTGTTTGCTGAGATTATTGCGAACGACAAGCCACTGTTGGTCTCTTACGATAACCAATGGTTCTTTCCGGTTGCCGCTGAATACGCAGAAACTGAGTTTGGTGGGGAGTTCGAAACAGAGGCCGACTATAAAGACCCTTATGTCATCGAACTGATTGAAGAGAACGGCTATATGATCTGGCCACTTATCCGTTTCAGTTACGATACCATTAACTTTGAAATTTCAGGCGCAGTACCATCAAAGCCAGATTCGGTGAACTGGTTAGGTACTGATGACAAAGGGCGTGATGTATTAGCTCGGATAATTTACGGTTTCCGAATCTCAGTGCTGTTTGGATTTGTACTTACCATAGTATCGAGTGCCATTGGTGTTGCCGTTGGTGCAACCCAAGGTTATTACGGGGGCTGGGTCGATCTGTTTGGTCAGCGCTTTATTGAAGTATGGTCGGGAATGCCAACTCTGTTCTTACTGATTATCCTTTCTAGTTTCATAGAGCCGAACTTCTGGTGGCTGCTTGGCATTATGGTGCTATTTAGCTGGATGAGCCTAGTCGGTATTGTGCGAGCGGAGTTTTTGCGTTGTCGTAATTTTGATTATGTCAGAGCTGCTCAAGCGATGGGTGTTGAGGATAAACGTATTATGCTTCGTCATATGTTACCCAATGCGATGGTCGCTTCTTTGACTATGATGCCTTTCATTCTATCTGGATCGGTGACTACGCTAACGTCTTTAGATTTCCTTGGCTTTGGCCTGCCTGCTGGTTCGCCTTCCTTGGGTGAATTGCTTGCTCAAGGTAAAGCTAACCTTCAAGCGCCGTGGCTTGGTATTTCTGCGTTTGTCGTGCTGTCGCTGATGCTGACACTGTTAGTGTTTGTTGGTGAAGCGGTTCGCGACGCTTTTGACCCACATCAGCAGAGGTAATAATGAATAATACCGTTCTAACTATTGAAAACCTCTCTGTGGGTTTTGGTCGTAAAAATGCCATTGAACAGGTCACGCACAACGTCTCTTTGTCGATTAGTAAAGGGGAAACGTTAGCCTTAGTAGGCGAGAGCGGCTCTGGGAAGTCGGTCACTGCGAACTCGGTGCTGAAGCTGCTGCCAAAAGGTTCTTCGCACTACTTAACTGGGCGAGTTAACTTCTCTGGTACCGATATTCTGAGTTGCTCTGAACGAGAGTTGAGGGGTATCCGAGGTGGTCGCATTGGTATGATCTTCCAAGAGCCCATGGTATCTCTGAACCCTCTACACAAAGTGGGTAAACAGCTGGTGGAAACCTTAGCAATTCATAGAGGCATGCGAACCAATAAAGCGCAGGCACTAGCGGTGGAATGGCTTTCTAAGGTCGGCATCCGTAACCCAGAACAGAAGATAAACGCGTATCCGCACGAACTCTCTGGCGGTGAGCGCCAACGAGTGATGATTGCCATGGCTTTGATTAATGAGCCAGAGCTGTTAATCGCTGATGAACCGACGACGGCACTGGATGTGTCAGTACAAGCGCAGATATTAGACCTGCTTATAGAGCTTCAACAAGAGCTAGGTATGGCGATGCTGTTTATTACCCATGATTTGAGCATCGTGCGTAAGATTGCTGATCGAGTTGCGGTAATGAAAGATGGTGAGTTGGTTGAAGAGGGTGAGTGTACTTCGTTGTTTACTGCCCCTAAGCATCCGTACACGAAAAAGCTGATTGATTCTGATCCGAAAGGTTTACCTGTGCCTGTGGCAGAAAATGCAAGCTCGCTACTTAATGTCGAACAACTAAAAGTATGGTTTCCAATCACAGGCGGTCTGTTTAAGCGAACCATTTCACACGTCAAAGCGGTTACTGACATGCAATTTGATCTTAAGCAAGGGCACTCTATTGGCTTGGTAGGAGAGAGTGGCTCAGGCAAATCGACGACGGGTATGGCGATCTTGAAGTTGGTGGAGAGTGAAGGCTCAATTCAATACGATGGTAACCAAATCCAAGGACTGAACCGCCAAGAGATGCTACCATACCGCAGTAAAATGCAGGTGGTATTTCAAGACCCGTTCTCAGCACTCAACCCAAGAATGTCCGTTGCACAAGTGATTGGTGAGGGTTTACGAGTTCACCAAGAGCTTGATGAAACAAAACTCGACCAGCGCATTTGTGAGGTGATGAAGGAGGTCGATTTAGACCCTGAAACGCGCCATCGCTACCCGAATGAGTTCTCCGGTGGGCAGAGGCAGCGTATTGCGATAGCACGCGCTTTGGTGCTCAAACCCGAGTTCATTTTATTAGATGAACCGACTTCTTCATTGGATAGAACGGTTCAGGCGCAAGTGCTTGAACTGTTGAAATCGTTACAAGAGAAGTATCAACTGACCTATCTGTTTATCAGTCACGATTTGAACGTCGTTAAATCGCTGTGCCACTACACGATTGTAATGAAGGCAGGAGAGGTGATTGAAAAGGGTAAAACAGAACAGCTTTTTTCTAACCCGCGACATGAATACACTCAGCAGTTGGTCTCATTGTCTAATGTAGGCTCGTAATTATAACTTACTTATTGCAGTTGTTTGTCTAGCCCGATTTCGTCAGATATCGGGCTTTTTCGTCTATCCATTTCTATTTCTTTCAATTACTTAATCCATCCACTAACAAATCAAGTTGATCAATACATAAGCTACTTTTGTAGATGACAGCGCAATTCTCAAATTCTTTGTTTGTAGCAAAATAAAATGCAAACGTTTGGTTTGAGTTTTTATTCTATGATAAGTGTTTGATTCTTAGTTATTTTTGACCGTTTTTTATTGTGCTGTTTGTAACCTTATGTACACGAATGTAACCATTTGACTACTTTTTATCATTAATTATATTGATGCTCAGTTGTTATAAATGGAGTTTGGCTAAATAAAATGGTTGCATATTTATTGAAGCGTTTCGCGTTAGTAGTACCGACGTTTCTAGGGATCACAATACTCATCTTCGCGATTACCCGCTTTGTGCCGGGTGGTCCGGTAGAGCGCATGTTAGCAAATATGCAGCCACAAGGTGATGGCGCTTCGGCTAGCGCAGTAGTGGGCCAAAACTCCGCACTTTCAGAAGAACAGTTGGCTGATCTAAACAAGTTTTACGGTTTGGACAAACCTGTAACAGAGGCCTATCTTGATTGGCTCTCGCGTTTGGTTCAATTCGACCTGGGTGAATCGACACGTTACTACGAGCCAGTGACTGAGATGATCTTTGAAAGATTGCCAGTGTCCGCAATGTACGGCGGTATCACGTTCTTCATTAGTTACTTCATTTCGATCCCACTTGGCTATTACAAAGCGTTAAAGCACGGCAGTGTTTTCGACTCTGCTTCGTCGATTATGATTTTCGTTGGATACGCGCTACCGGGTTACGTGGTGGGTGTATTACTTATCACTCTATTTAGCTATCACTTGGAGTGGTTCCCTATGGGGGGCTTTGTCGATGATGATTTTGACGACTTCACCACACTTTCTGAGCAAGTGACCGATATTCTTTGGCACGCGGTTCTGCCACTTATCTGTTATTTGATCGGTGATTTCGCCACCTTAACGATGACGATGAAGAACAACCTTATGGAGAATCTTTCATCGGATTACATTCGAACTGCTATTGCGAAAGGTCTGCCATTTAGACAAGCCATTCGTAAACATGCCCTACGTAACAGCTTGATTCCGATTGCTAGCCACTTTGGTAATTCCTTACTGTTTTTTATGACCGGCTCTTTCTTGATTGAAGTGATCTTCGACATCAATGGCATCGGTTTGCTTGGTTACGAATCGATTGTGGAACGGGATTATCCAGTGGTAATGGGCATTGTGGCAATTAATGCACTGGTTCTGCTGCTAGGTAATATTTTATCTGATGTGTGCGTTGCGCTTGTCGACCCTCGAGTGAAGTTTGGAGCGTAATCATGTCTCGATTAAATATGTTCACTATCAACCCGTTGACTAGAAAACAGATCAAGCGATTTAAAGAGATCAAGCGTGGCTACTGGTCGCTTATGTTGTTATCTACGTTACTGATTTTATCTCTGTGTGCGGAAGTCCTCATCAATAGCAAGGCGCTTGTGGTGCGCTACCAAGGCGAGTACTTCTTCCCGATTTTTTCGGACGTGTATTCAGGCAGCACTTTTGGCTTGGATTATGCGGCAGAAACTAACTACCGAGATCTGCAACAGGACTTTGAATATGAGAACAATGGCGATTTTGTGTTAATGCCTTTGGTTCCTTGGAATGCGTTTGAGCAGGACTTCTCAGGCAACTTTCCACCTAATGCGCCGGACTTTGCATCGCAACACTACCTAGGTACCGACGTTATTGGTCGAGACATTCTCGCGCGTTTGGTTTACGGCTTTCGAACGGCGATGGGCTTTGCCTTACTCACCATGAGCATCGCTTATGTCATCGGCGTGACGGTAGGTTGTGCCATGGGTTTCTTCGGTGGCAAATTCGACTTAGTGGTGCAAAGGCTGATTGAAACTTGGTCGATGGTGCCATTCCTCTACGTAATTATGATTTTGGTCTCAATAGCACAGCCCACCTTTATGTTGTTTGTACTGATCAATGTGGCATTCAGTTGGATGGGGATCACTTGGTACATGAGAACCATGACTTATAAGGAGTCCGCACGAGAGTACGTGTTGGCTGCCAAAGCTTTAGGTGCTTCCACTGCAAGAATTATTTTCCACCATATCTTGCCCAATACCATGGTGATGATAGTGACGTTAGCACCTTTCACTATTGCCGCGAACATTACTGCGCTGACTGCATTGGATTATCTTGGCCTTGGTCTTGTTCCGCCCACGCCTAGCTGGGGAGAGCTGCTACAGCAAGGGAAATCGAACTTGGATTCACCTTGGATCGTGGTGTCTGTGGTTACGGCGATCGTTTCTGTGTTGGTGATGGTGACCTTCATTGGTGAAGCCATTCGTACCGCCTTTGACCCGAAAAAATACACTCTATATAGATAGAAACAAGGAAGTAATCATGTATAGATTTGCACTTATTTCACTGCTGTTCAGCGGTTTGGCTCAAGCAGCTTCACTGCCTACTGAACTGCAATGGCAAAGTAACTGGCAAGACCCTGTTTTTGCATCGGAAGAGGCTAAACGTGGCGGTACCTTACGCAGTTATATGTTGAGTTTCCCGCAAACTCTACGTTCTGTCGGGCCTGACGCTAACTCTGGCATTCGCTTTTACATTATGGACGGCACGCCGAAACTTGCTCAGCGACACCCGAACACAGGTAAGTGGATCCCTCAGCTTGCTGATGAATGGGCGTTCTCGGATGACTACAAAACGGCTTACTTTAAGTTAAATCCCAAAGCGAAATGGTCTGATGGTGAAGCGGTAACGGCTGATGACTACTTGTTCATGCTGACGTATTACCGTTCTAAGGACATTATTGACCCGTGGTACAACGATTTCTTCAGAAATAGCATTGAAAGTGTCGAAAAGTTCGATGACTACACCATCTCTATCACTGTCTCTGAGCCAAAGAGTAATGATGAGCTGATGGTGTTACTCAACACTCCAAGTCACGGTTTACAGCCGCGACCGCAACATTACTTTGCCAATATCAACGACCAAAATGGCGATGGTATGGACGACAACTTTGTTCGTAAATACAACTTCAAAGCTGAGCCAACGACGTCGCCTTACTACATCTCAAAGATCAACAAAGGTCGCAGTATTACCTTCAAACACGTTGGTGACGATTGGTGGGGATATGGCAATAAGTATTACCAGAATCGCTTTAATGTCGACAAGCTGCGTATCAAGGTGATTCGTGATTCAGACATTGCGCGTAAACACTTTGAGAAGGGTAAGTTAGATACTTTTGCCATGGTTCTTCCACAAATGTGGCATGAAAAGACAGATTCAGAACCCTTCACCAAAGGTTACATTCAAAAGTTTTGGGGCTTTAACCAAACACCACAAGGAGCGGGTGGCTTGTGGATGAATACCTCAATGCCGCTACTAAATGACATCAATGTGCGCAAAGGGATCACCTTCGCGACAGACTTTGACGGCATGATCAAAAACGTACTTCGCGGTGACTACTCACGCAAGCCTCATGCGATGGGCTTTGGTCACGGTGATTACGACTTGCCAGATGCGAAAGCACCAGCATTTGAACCAGAGCTAGCCATCGGCTATTTCGAAGCTGCAGGCTTCACCAATATTGGTCCGGACGGTATTCGAGTGAATAAAAAAGGCGAACGCCTGAGCTTTAAGATCACTTATGGCTACAACATCTGGACACCGCGAATTGCGTATCTTAAAGAGCAAGCCAAGCTAGCGGGCTTAGAGCTTAATCTGAACTTGGTGGATGGCTCAGCCGCGTTTAAATACATCCTAGAGAAGAAGCATCAACTGGCATTCCTGAATATGGGTGGCGGTGAACTGCCAGCCTATAAAGAGTACTTCCACTCTAGTAACGCAAACCGAGTACAGACTAACAATCACACGAATTACAGCTCCCCAGAATTGGACCGCAAGATTGAGGCATTCAAATCTGAGTTTGATGCAGAGAAAAAGCATCAACTCTCTAAAGAGATACAAAAATCAATCTCAAACGCCTACGTGATTGTTCCGGGCTACATGGTGCCTTACACGCGAGATGCGCACTGGCGCTGGGTTAAGTACCCGAATAACCCAATGACCAAGAAAACCGGTGCGATGTTCAATATTTTAGGCACCAGTAACTTCTGGATTGATAGCGAATTAAAACAACAAACTCAGTTGGCTTACAAAGAGGGCGAAACGTTCGAGCCTGTCACTGTGATTGACGACCGTTACAGGCTATAGGACGCGATATTAAATGAAGCAACAAACAGTACTAAAAGTTCGAGATCTAGAGGTGGAATTTAGCACCGATGAAGGCGCAATCAAGATATTAAAAGGTGTCTCATTTGACGTTAAAGCAGGGAGAACCTTAGGTCTAGTCGGCGAGTCTGGTAGCGGTAAGAGCGTGACATCAATGTCGATCATGGGGTTGTTGCCTAAACCATATGGGCAAGTGACCGCAGGAGAGATTTTGTATCGTGATACGGATCTGACAAAGATGGCTGAAAAGGACCTTTATCAGATGCGCGGTAATCGAATCTCGATCATTTTCCAAGACCCGATGACCGCACTGAACCCAGTTCAGACAGTTGGAAATCAGCTCGTTGAGGTGCTTGATCTACACCACGACCAGATGAGCAAGGCTGAAAAAGTCGACTATGCGATTGGTCTGTTGGAAAAAGTAAGAATTCCGATGCCTGAACTTAGGTTTCAAGAGTATCCACACAACCTGTCTGGTGGTATGCGACAGCGTGTGATGATCGCAATGGCGTTGGCTTGTAAGCCGGACGTATTGATTTGTGATGAGCCTACGACGGCTTTAGATGTGACCGTTCAAGCTTCGATTCTTAAGTTGATGAAAGAGCTTCAAGAAGAGACGGGTATGGCAATGATCTTCATTACCCATGATTTGGGTGTCGTTGCTGAAATCTGTGATGATGTTGCGGTGATGTATGACGGACGAATTGTAGAGAAAGCGGATGTGTTTGAGCTTTTCGATTACCCAAAACATCCTTACACCAAGAGGTTGCTTGGCCTGATTCCTGGCTTAGATTCAGAGCCCAAGCAAGCAATACAGATTGACCCTATTGATCTGTCACTTTTTCCTGAATACCAAGGGGCATCGTAATGGCAGAGATACTAAGAATCGAAGGGCTAAAACAGTATTACCTTACGGGGAAGGGTGTTTTCAAAAAAGGTTATGTGATTAAAGCCGTCGATGGTGTTTCGTTCAGCTTAGAACAAGGTCAAACCTTAGGGCTAGTGGGCGAGTCTGGCTGCGGCAAGAGCACACTTGGACGTACCATTCTTAAGTTGTATGAACCGACGGAAGGAAAAATCTTCTTTGAAGGTAAAGAGATTACGCCTTTGAACACAAAGCAGATGAGACCGCTTCGCCGTGAAATGCAGATTGTCTTTCAAGACCCATTAGAGTCATTGAATCAGAGACATACAGTGGGTGGCATCCTTGAAGAGCCTTATAAGATTCACGGTATTGGTACACCAGCAGAGCGAAAACAGTGGGTATTGGAATTACTGGATAAGATAGGGTTGCCTCACACGGCGGTAAATCGCTATCCCCATGAGTTTTCCGGTGGTCAAAGGCAGCGCATTGGCATTGCTAGAGCTATTGCATTGAAACCAAAACTGCTTATCTGTGATGAGTCAGTATCGGCGCTGGATGTATCAGTACAAGCTCAGATATTGAATTTACTGCTCAAGATACAAAAAGAGATGAATCTATCCATCATATTTATCTCACACGATTTATCGGTGGTTAAACATATTTCAGACCACGTAGCGGTGATGAAAAAAGGGAAAATTGTTGAAATGGGAACCGCAAAAGAGGTGTATTCATCACCAAAGAATGAATATACCAAGGAGTTATTATCCGCGATTCCTATTACGCACCCTTCACAAAGAATAAAAAGTAAAACAACTCAGGCGGCGAATAACTATTAAAAAGAGAGACGGATTTAAATAGCAGAAGGACAGTATGAATAAAACAAAACGATTGCCAATTCTATTGTTGGCAACGCCCTCGCTTGTGCTCGCAAATAATTTGCAGGATGAGTGGGCAGAGGGCGATGAAAAGAGTGCATGGTCAGGTTATGTGAGCGCGGATTACTCGCGTAACGGCTATGAAGACAGTGCTTACTTAGCGAGCCGCTCAGCCTCCGCAACGGGCGTTTTGCGTTATGCCGTTACCGAAAAATCGAGATTGCAGCTCGTGGTATCTGGGTATCACCGACAAGATGGTGATGTTTATGGTACTCGCGGCCAATTCTTGAATGACACCTCGCTGTCATGGGCTCAAAACGGATTGTTTAATCCGACGGAAGGTTCTTCGGTAAGTGGTGAAATAAGGGCGATATTTCCAACTTCAGACACTTCTAAACGAAACGACCTGCAGTTTGGAACACGTGTGAAACTTCGCTGGAGTGCGGCATTTGATGAGGTGTTAGATGGCCTAACACTAAGCAATACGGTACTGCTAAGAAAGAACTTTCACGAATATAAAACCGCTGGTGGGAATCAACTGATTGAGTACCGATTGAGCAACCAATTTACCGTGGACTATGCATTTGCAGACGACTTTTATTTAAATATTTTCTTAATGCCAAGGCAGTCATGGAATTATCTAGGTAACTCACTACATCCAACCATTTTACATGGAGAAGAAATTGGCTACCAAATGACAGAGAGTATCTCGATGTCAGTTGGTATGACGAACAGTGTGGATTATTACAATCCAGATAAAGGGCAAAACCCAATTAATGATCTCATCGATTTAAAAAAGATGACCTATTACGCAGTGGTTAATTACCAGTTCTAGCGAGAGAGTTAATTAATAAAAATACATCGTTATTTACTAAACGATATAACTATAAATACAGGGACATTATGTTTAGAAAAGCAATAATTGCAGCAAGCATCGCAGCTGTACTCAGTGGGTGTGGGGCCGAGGATCGTGCCTATGACACAGTCAAAAGATCCGCAAAAGAGATGACCGTTAAATCTCTAGATACAGAATCATTGTGGATGTACATGCCTTCGACAGGTGAAGCTCCTCGTTACGCATTAACGCAGCGTGGTTTCTTCCAAGGCGACCCAAAGCTAGTCAAGCTACGCTTTGATGAAACCAATGGTATTTACGTTGAAGCGTTAGACCGTGACAAAGTAGATTCTTTAGAGCCTAGCCGTTGGGACTCTGAAATTAACCGTGTACCAGTACTGAAAATTCCTGGCGAATTCAGACAGTACCGTTGTGCTGAAAACGCCTACGGTGAGTGTACCAACAAAGAAGAGATCAATAAGGACGAGAACCTCGAATGGACTGCAGCGACACACTTTGTTCCTGAATATGAAAACATCGAAACGCTATCAGAAGATGCGCTTAGCACGTGGTACACGGCGAGCAACGTATCAGAGAGCGCAGATCCACGTGTTATCTCATATGAATACAACCCAGAAGAGGGTGTGATTAATGTTGAGGTAGAGCGTACATTTACAGCTGACCCGGAAGATCAGTATGAGTTTGGTGGTCTAGAAAACTTGTCATTCAAGACTCGCTTTTTCTACTCTCTAGTTAAATTAGATAAGCTAGCGAGCTCAAACTACGAGCCAGTTTATTATCAGGGTCAAGACAGTGCGTATTACGGCTTTTTTAATGACAGCAAGGCGGTGAAAACGCACACAGGCGAAAGTGATGTTCAAGGTTCGCGCTTCGCTTACATCAATCGTTTTAACCCGAATCTGGAGTCGATCGATTACTACCTAAGCGATAGCTATTTTAAAGAGGGTAACGAAGTTTACCGTCAACTGACTATCGATACGATGAAAGAGGTCAACGCGTCACTTGAAGGCACCGGTGTTCCGCCAATCAAGATTGTGAATACCGATGAAAAAGCGGGTATTCAATCTGGTGACTTACGTTACAACGTTTTCAATCTGATTGATGAGCCGGTAGATAATGGCTTGTTGGGTTATGGCCCATCTGCAACTAACCCGCTAACGGGCGAGATTATTCATGCTCATGTTAACCAGTACTTAGGCGTTATTCGTACTACCACTCGTCGTTACTGGGATGACTTGGCGATGCGCTATAACCGTCAAGAAATCGCTAAGCTTGCACCGAAAGTGGAGAGTGAATCCGATAGTGGTGAGGCTGATGGTGATGCAGCACCTATAGTTGCTGAGCGCACTGACGTTGATGTGTTTAATGACATGATCGCGGCTGACCGAGGTCCAGACCAATTCGTTCCACAAGTTACTGAAGGCGAGATGGAATTTGTTGGTCAAGGCAAGTTCATTAATGAACTACCAAAGGCTGATTTAAATCATCAATTTGATGTAACTAACCAAGATGCAGCGTTAAAAGCATTCTATAAACGTCAAGATATGCTGAAACGTTTCTCTGAGCAGAACGTCTACAGTGAAGACGCAATGTGGCTAAGTACTAATGCGAAAGGTCTGATCGCTGGTATTGACTACGCTGATGGTGGTTATTTTGCTGATGCTGAACAAAACACCATGAAAAAATGGAATGAGTTGAGCTTAGAGCAGCAGAAGCTCGCAAGTGAAGCGATCTCTGAGCATATGTTTAAGTCGACGTTGATTCATGAGCTGGGCCATAACTTAGGTTTGCGCCACAACTTCATGGGCTCAGTGGATAAGACGCACTTCTACACTACCGAAGAGTTGGCACAAAGTAGCCTAGGTCACCAAGGCAAACCTGCAGCATACAGCTCGATCATGGACTACGGTGCATCGATTTTTGATGAGTTGTTGGTCTTTGGTAAATACGATAAAGCTGCACTTAAGTTTGCTTACGCTCGTGAAATCGAGACCAACGAATTTGTTGGCGAATCAGTCCGTGATAAGACGGGCGCTCAAGTTCGTAAGACATACTCATTGGCAGAATACGACCGCCAGATGACCGAGGATTACAATGCGTATCCTACCGGTGTTATTGCTCACTTGCGTGCTAACGCAGGTACTGATGGTATCCCTGAATTAGCGAGCTACCGCTTCTGTACCGATGAGCACACGACGACAAGTTTAACTTGTGATCGTTTTGATGAAGGTACATCGCTAACCGAGATTACAGAGTTCCGTATTCAGCGTTACTATGATAGCTATGAAACGGCGAACCGCCGAAATGGTCGTGATTGGTTCTCTCAATATCACCAATATGAATACTTCTGGCAACGTATGTATGAATTTCAGAAGATACGTGACATTGTAGAAAACGTCGGTGAAATCGATTTTATTTTCGCACGTTACATTGGTGCTGATACAACCAATAACAAAGGGCAGGTGTTTGAAGAGATCGCAGAGAACAACTGTTTAGATTGGCGTGGTAACCCAGTGCCACTTGACAACATGTCCGCAGGCTTACGTCCGATTTGTGATACGTACAATGCGGCAAATCTAGCGGCTGACTTCTTCTTAGATGTACTCACAGCGCCAGATAAAGTATGTGAGTTGGAAGAGCTAAGTGGTGTTGAGGGTGTGCCGAACCGTTATCGCTTTGCAAAACTGTCTGATCTTTGGCTAACGTACCAAAGTGGTATGTCTCTGAACCGAGACGTTCCAACGAGCTGTTTCGATGAGGAGCTTGTGCAACTGCTGAAGAACCAAGCTAATGAGATTGTGATGCGCTCTGAGACGCGTGATGGTCATATTTGGTCAAGCCTGAAGGCTAACAACCCGTACCAAACTGCGTCTAACTCAGTTGACCTACTGGGTGTGTGGCCAGACAAACTGCTTGCTGCGCAAATGTTAGTTCGTCGCGACTCACCATACATCGCAACAGAAAACTCAAGTCTAGCGTTGATTGATCTGTCAGATAAGATCACCAAGTTGTACACACATCTGTCAGATTTAGCTGGTCGACCTGAAGCGCGTCAAGCGATCTTCGTTGATGGCAACGGTGATTATGTTGAAACCGTACTTCGTTACCAGCCGAGTATGACTCAAACGATTGAAGCGGTACCGTCATACCTATGGCCAATGAAGCGTTACTTTGTATTGGGCGGACAAGATGCCTTTGAATATTGGACTGAAGGTGCAACACAAGACACAGTGGTTCCTTATTTTGGTACGCTGTTAGCGAACTTAACCAAGTACAATCGTGCTAATGAATATGGTCTTGGTGACTCGGTTCGTGGACTGAGTGATTCAATCGCGATTAACTTAGCTAACAGTTCAACCGCTGACCCAGACGGCATTAACTTCACGTGGAAAGGGGTGAACTACTCACTTAACTCACGCAACTCGCTTGCGAATGCTGTTGCGTCACGTGCTTTGTACCAAGAAGAGCAAAAAGCCCGTGTTGAGAAGCTAAACGGCTTGCCATATCGAGTTCGAAATGCGCTGTCTGTATTTAGAAACACACGTGACCGTAATGAAGCCCGTATTATTGCGATTGGTGACAAAGATGCCCTGATTGCACTCCGTGATACGACTGGTTTCGCTCGCTGGACAATGTTCGATAGAATGTTTGAAAAGTATGAAGAAGACGGTAACGAATGTCTGCGTTTTAAAGTCGATGGTGAGTCTGATGAAGACCATATGAAGCGTAAGTGTAACTCTGAAGCTCGCCTACAAACCGCTCAAAACAGTGCAATTGGCAAGTTTGAGGATGAAGAGCTAGACAAGATGTTTGATGTAGCGCAGATCTTTGGTGATCAAATTGCTGAGAACAATACAAGCTCTCTCAATGCGTCTCACAAAGAAGTTTACGACTACGACCCAGAAGAACTAAGACTCTGGAGTTCGAATGAGTATGTGACATACCGCCGTGCTTTCGAACAGTTTCCGCGTTACACAAAGTAACTAGGAAGCAATAAACTCAGTCGTTAATTGGAGCCGGTTATTCTTTCTAGTATAACCGGCTTTTTTATTCATCAAATTAATGCGTTACATTGAATTTTTAGCTGCATTATCTGTTATTTATATGTTATATAGATATATCTATCATTTTTATGAAACCAAATTAATTTTAGAAAATCACAGCTATGTAAGACGAATGTGCTGAATTCAAACTCAAGGAAGCGGTTCACAAGGGTAGCAAGAAACACGGTAAGAAGGATTTATGACCAACCCTAAATTAGTGATCGTGGAAGACGATCCAGTCCTAAGAGAAATGCTGCAAGAGTATTTCGAGAGCCAATCATTTGATGTTGTCACCATATCTGATGGGGCGACCGCCTGCGAGCAAATTTTAACTATTCAACCTGACATCGTACTTCTGGATTTAATGTTGCCAGAGGTTGATGGACTGACGATTTGTCGCGAAATACGAAGCCAATTCAATGGCAAGATTCTGATCTTAACGGCCAGTGACGATGATTTTGACCATGTAGCGGCGTTAGAAACGGGTGCAGATGACTTTATTAGCAAGCCTGTGCGACAGCGTGTCTTGTTGGCAAGGGTGCGTATGCTGCTTCGTCGCACTCAAGATCTGCAGCCAAATACCACGGGTAATGGTAATGAGCTGAACTTTGGCAAGCTTTCGCTCAACAAGGCGACCAAATCATGTGTTCATGCGGGCCAAGACATTCCTATTGCTGAGAGTGAGTTTGAGCTGCTTTGGTTATTGGCCTCTTCGCCGGAGCAGGTCTTATCGCGCAACTATCTGACTCAGGAGATTCGAGGGATTGAATACGATGGTGTCGATCGCTTTATCGATAACAAAATCGTGATTCTTCGCAAGAAACTTAACGACATCACTATGCCACCTAAAAAGATCATCACAGTACGTGGTAAAGGCTATCTATTTGTTCCTGAACGCTGGTAAAGGCGACTTTTCTTAATGAGAAGAATCTATTTTGAATATTTGGTGGGGCTGACGCTAATCTTCCTCATCAGTATCTACTCGTATGCTTTTGTCGTCTATAAGTTAGGCACCGACTATGAATACATCCTACGTGATCATCAAGCAGAAGCGTACCAAGAGCTGATTAGCACGATTGCGACCGAAAAGGGAGTCATAGAAACCGAAACCATTTTGGCAAACTATGCAGATAAAACGCGTCAGAACCTGCGCATCGTTGAGTTTGAAGCTGCCCCTAAAATGGTTCAGAAAGCGTTTAGTAACTCCGATGTAAACGTGTATTACCATGAAGAAGATTTCCTTTGGATGCGGTTACCTGGGAGCCAAAAAGTGTACGAGTTATCGGACAACAAAGAGTCTTTCTTAAGGAAACAGATAAAGACAGAAAACCGATTTATTTGGGTATTTGCCATCACTGGCTTTGCATTGAGTGGTCTGTTTCTCGTTTGGCGAATCAAGCGCCGCTTAAAAAATTTAGAGTTGGTTACCGTTGCGTTTTCTAACGGTGAATTGATGCAGCGCGCTTCCGAGAAAAATAGCATTAAGCTCGGTACGCTTAACCGCAGTTTTAATGTGATGGCAGATAAGATTCGCGATCTAATCAACAGTAATAAATCTCTAACCAACGCCGTTGCCCATGAGCTGAGAACACCGATATTTCGTATTCAGTGGCAAGCGGAGCTATTGAGTGATTTAGACCCTACGGATAAGCAGTCGAAGGCAATCGCGCGCATTCTTGCTGATACCGAAGAGATGGAAGACATGGTCGATGAGCTGCTTTACTACTCGCGATTGGAGCGTGGAGGCTCTGAACTCCAGTTACAACCTGTCGATATGAATAACTGGCTGGATGAACGATGCGCGATATGGGAAAAAGAGACAACGCTAGATTTAGTCAAAGTCCCTCTTAAAGAATCCGTTCCATTGCACGTTGATCTCAAGCTGTTTAATCGTGCCGTAGACAATATCGTCCGTAATGCATTCAAGTTCGCTGATTCGAAGATTGTTATCGAACTGTGGTACAACGATGGGGAAGTGGTAGTTGAAGTGCATGATGACGGCAAAGGTGTCGAGTCCGAGCACTGGCCGTTTTTGTTTGATCCTTTCTACAGTGCTAACGCTGCAAGAAACAAAGGTAAGACAGGGCATGGACTTGGCCTCGCTATTGTCAAACAGGTGTGTGAACGTCATCAAGCTCATGTCACTGTTGGAGAGAGTTACCTTGATGGTGCTTGCTTTGCGCTCTCTTTCCCTCGCGTTGATGGGTAAATAGAAGATGGTTATTTTGTTGGTTTGCCATTACACTGCGCTGCATACGATAAAGAACATGTTTTAGGTAAGTTCATCATGGACCAAGAATACTACGAAGACGCTGATTACGATGAAGTGGATCAGTATGGCGAAGAAGGCGAAGAGATTGAGATTGAAGCGATTGGCGTTGATGTCTCATCACAACCTATCGAGCTATATAAAGTCTTTAAGATCGCTAACCTAGTTGGCGGCGGCGGTGAGGCGAAGCACGTGATCTCAGAAGGCTATGTCGCTGTAAATGGTGAGCTGGAAACTCGTAAGCGCCGCAAGATGTACGATGGTGATTTCTTCGAGTTTAACCAAGAGTACTACGTGGTTTGTTGTGATCAGCCTGTTCAAGAAGTGGTTGAGAAACCAAAGAAAAAAGAAGAGCCTAAGCAACAGAATAAGTCTAAACGTTCTTCTAAGCAGAAAAATAAGAGTGCTAATCAAAGCCAAAACTTGAGTGCTTCTGCTGAACCACGCAAGCAGAAGAACAAGTCTGCTAATAAGCCTAAAGCTCAAAACGAGAAGCCAAAGCCGCAACGTGATGAGAAGAGTGGTCGTAACTCGATCGACTTCTTCTAATTAAGTTTTGGGTAAAACTACTTAAGTTAGATCCTCCCTTTTTCAGATGTGAGGCTTGAAATCATCGCCTCACGTCTGATATCCAATATCTCATCAATCAGCTTCTGTTTAGCATTCAAGCCAAAGTGGTTGGAATAGTTGTTGATTTGATTCACTTCCGAAGCCTGTAACTTATAAACCTGCTTTTTTAGGCGAGTTTTCGCTTCACTTTTGATCATTCCGCGTTGTTGAAGTAGTGCGATGATTTTATGGTCCAAAGGGTGCTTTGCCTGTGACATATCTTTTTCTATCAGAAGGTTAGTTAAATTTCGCTGGGTAATCTACAGGCGTAAGGTGACAGATATGTGAAGCTGTAGCTGCGTTTTTTTGACAAGTTTTAGAGTAGAAAAGAGCAGCTTAAAGCGGACTGTTTTGGGACAGCCCGCTTTATGCTGAATGCCTAACGATGCTTTGGTAGGGTGCGTTTAATATTCAGGCTAGCGAATCACAAATTGAGAAATTAACTCGCTCTGGCGGCTTGATAAGGCGTTGAGAGATTCGCTGTTGCGCGCTGACTCATTCACTTCCTCGGCAATACTGACGGCCTTTTTTGATACATAGGCGATATTGTTCATCACTTCTTGTGCCACCGTGCTTTGCTTAATCGATTCTTCGGCAATATGACGACTCATGTCGTTAATACTTGATAGCTTCTTAACCATAGAATCCAGTGACTGATTGCTTAGATTAGTTTGATTAACGGAGGCGGCGGCCTTTTCAAGGTTATTTTCAACCAGAGTGACTGCGCGTTCAGCTTGGGATTGTAGATTGCTAATCATGCCATCAATGTCATTGGCAGAGCTTTGAGTTCGGGTTGCGAGCGAGCGAACTTCATCGGCGACCACTGCAAAGCCGCGTCCTTGTTCACCTGCTCGAGCTGCTTCAATCGCGGCATTGAGTGCCAATAGATTGGTTTGTTCTGATATCGATTGAATGACAGTCAAGATATCACCGATTTGACGAGATTCATTAGAGAGCTGGTGGATAACGTCTGTCGCTTCGACTAACGAGCTTTGCAGTTGATTAACGAAGGTTAGGTTTTGCTGCATACTATCCATGTTGCTGTGTGCCAACACAGTGATCTTATCGACTTCGTCACTGGTCTCTTTTGCTGAGCTAGAAACGCTATCGATAGCGAGCTTCATCTCTGTAACAGATTGACGAATCGTGTCGGTCTGTTTTTGTTGCTTGGCAACGTCAATATTGGTCTTGTTGCTCAAAATATGGCTTTCGTTAGCCACATCGCTCAATGTGTCTGCAGATTGTTGAACTTGCGTGATGACGTCACTTAATTGAGTTGCTAACGCATTGATATTCATAGCGATGGCACCTAACTCAGATTGAAACCCTGTTTCAATACGATAGGTAAGGTCGCCAGATGTGAGCTTGTCGAGCGCCTCTACAATTTTTCGAAGTGGGCGCTTAATTGAGAATACAATCGTTGATGAAATCGCGAGTGCGATAAGGGTAGAAATCACCGCAAGTGAGGCGTTAAGAACAAGTGCTCGATTTGAATCTTGCTGTGCTTCATCTGCGGTTTTGCTTACCAATGCGCCTATGTCATTCCCCATCAGCTCAAAGCTGTTTATGGCACTGTCCATGTCGACAGCCAACTGGCGCAGAAGTTGGTCGCTGGTGGCGGTCAGCTTAATGTATGTCAGGTGCTGCTGAAGCACGCCTTGTGGTTGTTCAATCGCCCGGATAAGTTGGTTTAAATAGAAACTGATGCTCTCTTTACTTTCTGGCATCGAGAGCGGGACTCGCTTTGCTTTATCTTTAAACCTTTCAATATGAGCGATGAGCTCTTTCTTCACAGCCTCTGCGTCTTCAACATCTTCCATTGCGTAGATCTTCTGTAGATAACGGTCGGCACCTGTTCCTTGTGCGACTAGGTAGTTGAGGTTGCGGTTATTGGTGCGTTGTCGGTTAGCCTTCGCTACAGCTGCGAGGTCGCTGATGTCTTGCTCGAAGAATTTCCATTTCTCATCAAATTGATTGAGTTCTTGAGACGTCTTATGACGCGCACTCATGCGATGGTTCTTCGTTTTTATCTGTTGCTCGGCATTGATGAAAATACGCTGAGCAATGGTGTCTAGTTCCGCGATATGCGTTTGCAGTGCAGGGAAATGATTGAAGTCGTTAAAAAGCTCTTGATAGTTGTTTAAATAGCGTTGCTTTTCTTCATGAAATTCTTGTTCAAGCTTATTTCGATTGGCAACCGAATCTGTATTGGCGTGAACGAGAACGGCTCGGTTGAGATTTTGTAAGTTTTGACCCAATAAATTCGAACCTGCGAGCAGATTAGTCATCTTTACCGATGTTAGCTCTAATTGTTGTGCCATTTTACTCTGATTGAAATAAGCAAAAACACTGGTGGCGACCACGAAAGTAATAACGATACCAAAGCCAATGATGATTCGTTGAATAATGGATAGGTGCATTGAGACCTCAACAGTTATTTCCATTTAACTTGTGTTTGAATGTAGAGCGAATATAACCAGATGTATGGTTATTACTTACTCTCTTATGATTTTAGGAGGTTAGTTGATATATATGAAACTTTAATGAATAGGTGGGGTTGAACTAAATATCTCTATTCTGGCTATGTTTTGATGTTCGAGCTTTTGCTTCTATTGATGTAAAAGGGCGTACTATTGTGATTAGCGTTAATTGGAAGCGTACAGTCATGAAAATTCTTATTGTGAGATGATAACCTAATTTTAAATAGTTGTTTCTTGTATAACCTTCTTATATATCAATTAGTTAAAGTTTTGTGTATTCGATGGGTGTTTTCTGTGTGAATATAAAGCAGGGATTGTAGATGTGTAACTTATGATTAATTATTGTGCAATAAAATCGTCATACGCCTCTGTTTGAATTGTTGGAGTTCAAAACATAAATCGAACTGATTATTCAGCATCTTAATGATTACAGGTGTTTAACTCCATTAATTCATTTATCAACTTGGAGGTTGATGTGAAAATTAAAGCGCTTATTGCTACTACAACAGTTGCTCTAACTATGGCTACAGGTGGCGTTGCTAATGCTGCTTCACGCGACTACATTAATATTGTTGGTTCATCAACTGTATTTCCATTCGCGACTGTTGTTGCAGAGCGATTTGGCCGTACATCTTCTTTTTCCGTTCCTAAAATTGAATCAACAGGTTCAGGCGGCGGCTTAAAGCTATTTTGTGCGGGTATCGGTGAAAATACACCAGATATCACAAATGCTTCTCGTAAAATTAAAGCTTCGGAAGTTGAATTGTGTGCCAAAAATGGTGTTAAAGATATCGTTGAAATTAAAATTGGCTTTGACGGTATCGTTCTAGCAAATTCAAAAAAAGCTGAGCAATTTGAATTGTCTCTGCAAGACGTTTACAAAGGCGTGGCGAAGATGGTGCCGGACGCAAATGGTAATCTTGTAGAAAACCCATACAAAACCTGGAAAGAAGTGAACCCAACACTTCCAAACATTAAGATTGAAGTGCTTGGTCCTCCACCAACATCAGGCACACGTGATGCTTTTGCAGAGCTTGCTCTAGAGGGCGGTTGTAAAACTTTCCCACAAATTAAAGCGCTTAAGAAGACAGACAAAAAGAAATACAAAGCGGTATGTCACTCAGTGCGTGAAGATGGTGCTTACATTGAAGCGGGCGAAAACGATAACTTAATCGTTCAGAAATTGGCTTCTAACCCGAATGCACTGGGCGTATTTGGTTACTCTTTCCTAGAAGAGAACGCTGACAAGGTTCAACCTTCAATCGTAAATGGCGTAGAGCCAACATTTGATGCGATTGGCTCTGGTGAATACCCAGTCTCTCGTTCACTGTACTTCTACGTGAAAGAAGCTCACAAAGATACAATCCCAGGTCTAAAAGAGTACGTTGCGGCATTTACTTCTGAACAAGCAATTGGTGATGAAGGCTATCTAGCTGACCGCGGTCTAATTCCTCTATCTGCAAGAGATTGGAAATTGGTTCGCGCAGCCGGCACAGAGCTAACACCAAACCTATAATTCTTGTCGAATTCACGGGGTGCCTAGCCAATAGGTTACCCCGTTTTCATTTTCAGAGGCCCTATGAATTCTTTGCTTGTGATCTTGTTGTTTGGTATCCCAATGTTCGCTTATGTGGCGACCAGAAGTCGTTCTAAGCAACTGGCTCATTCCAACGGTGGATTAAGATACCTTCACTCTAGACCCTCTTACTACGCAACATTAGCAGCCATGCTATCAGCCATCCCTGCGTTGATCATTTTTGCAGTTTGGAGCGTCTTTTATCCCTCCATCGTTGAGTCGATGGTGATGTCAAATCTACCAAGCAGTGTTCTTGCTGGAGGGACTGAACCATCGCTACTGTTTAGCCAGATAAAGCACGTGGCAGACGGGATTACGGATACCGACAAAAGTTGGCTAATCGAAGCCTCTCGTTACTACATCTATATAACGGAGTCGGGCAATAATCTTCGGTTCGCTACATTGATCGCTATTTCATTTGCTGGCTTAGCCGTGGGCTTGAAGTTAGTACGACCAAAAGTCAAAGCGCGTGTTTATGTCGAAAACATCCTGCAGGTGTTTTTAATTATCTGCTCGGTCATCGCGATTTTGACCACGCTAGGGATTGTACTTTCAGTACTGTTCGAGGCGATTCGTTTTTTCAATATTGTACCGGTGACGGATTTTATTTTCGGCTTAGAGTGGTCGCCACAAGTCGCTTTGCGTGAAGACCAGCAAGGTGCGAGTGGCGCGTTTGGTTTTATCCCGCTGTTTGTTGGCACGCTGATGATTTCTGCTATTGCAATGTGTATTGCAGCGCCAGTCGGATTGATGAGCGCAATTTATCTTGCAGAGTACGCCTCACCAAAAGTACGAAACGTAGTTAAGCCAGTTCTTGAGGTACTCGCGGGTATTCCAACGGTTGTTTATGGCTTCTTCGCTGCGTTGGTTGTCGCACCAATGATTCGTGATACGGCACACGCTGTCGGATTGACTTCAGCATCGTCTGAGAGTGCATTAGCTGCGGGCTTAATCATGGGCATTATGATCATTCCATTTGTCTCTTCTTTGTCTGACGACGTAATCACCGCTGTGCCTCAATCCCTACGTGATGGCTCTTTAAGTTTAGGCGCGACCGAGTCTGAAACCATTAAAAACGTGGTACTCCCAGCAGCACTCCCGGGCATTGTGGGTGGTTTGTTATTGGCTGTTTCGCGTGCGATTGGTGAAACCATGATCGTCGTGATGGCTGCGGGTTTGTCTGCCAACCTCACTGCAAATCCACTTGAGTCGGTGACCACGATTACCGTCCAAATTGTCACGTTACTAGTAGGTGACCAAGAGTTCGATAGCCCGAAAACACTAGCGGCATTTGCATTGGGGCTGTCTCTGTTTGTGGTAACGCTTGTGCTGAACTTTGTCGCACTACGCATCGTTAAGAAATATCGAGAGCAATATGACTAGTGTTTTAAATCAAATATCAAAAACTAAGAAAGCCAAGGTTAAGGCGAGCTTAGCAAAACGGAAGTCCAAAGAAGGGCGCTTTCGTTGGTACGGAATTGTATCTATCAGTTCTGCAATCTTGTTCCTCGTAATATTGATTGCTTCGATTACCTCTCAGGGATACACCGCTTTTTATACCACAGAGATAAAACTGCAGGTCAGTTTAGACCATGACACGCTGGGGCTCATCAATGAATCGCCCGATAAAACGGAGCTGTTTAGCGCTAACTATATGAAAGCTCTGCGCAATGCGATTAGAGAAGAGATTGAAGTCAATGGTCGAAAAGAGCGCAAAGCGTTGTACTCCTTCATTTCAAGAGGTGCGGAATACGATCTTCGTGACTTGGTGGTCGAAAATCCTTCACTAGTAGGCAGCGAAATCACCTACTGGGCATTAGCGGGTGACTTGTTTAATCAATACAACAAGGGGAATGTGGATTCATCGATTCCAGAAGATTCCCGTAAGTTTAAAGACAATCAAATCGCTTGGTTTGAGCAACTTAATGACCAAGGCAGAGTGAGAACGGTGTTTAACGAAAACTTCTTCAGTAACGGGGATAGCCGTGATGCCGAATTGGCCGGTATCTGGGGTGCTATGGTTGGGTCGTTTTACACCTTGCTTGTCTGTTTCTGTATCAGTTTTCCTATTGGGGTAGCAGCAGCGACTTACTTAGAAGAGTTCGCACCTAAGAACAAGATCACCGATATGATCGAGATTAACATCAACAACCTTGCAGCAGTGCCATCGATCGTGTTCGGTTTGCTTGGTTTGGCGATTTTCTTAAATGTTGCGGAACTGCCTCGATCAGCGCCGATAGTCGGGGGCTTGGTATTGTCGCTGATGACACTGCCTACCATCATCATCTCTAGCCGTGCAGCCATAAAAGCCGTGCCGCCGTCGATCAAGGATGCGGCGCTTGGAGTAGGGGCGTCTAAGATGCAATCGGTGACACACCACGTTTTGCCTTTGGCGATGCCGGGGATGTTGACGGGCACGATCATAGGCATGGCACAGGCGCTTGGTGAGACAGCACCTCTGATTATGATTGGTATGGTGGCCTTCATTGTTGATGTTCCGCAGGGACCATTCGATGCCGCGAGTGCCTTACCTGTTCAAATCTATTTGTGGGCTGAAAACCCAGAGAAAGGTTTTGCGGAGAACACTTCTGGCGCAATCATGGTTTTACTTTTCTTCTTAGCTTTTATGAATTCATGCGCGGTACTACTGCGTAAACGTTTAGAACGCCGTTGGTAGGAGTGCTTCTCAAATGACTGAAAATATTCAAACTTTATCTGGCCAACTGCAAGTTGAAGTCCAAGCAGCAAATTCGGTTCATCATCGTATCGATGAATCGAGAGAGACGGTAGGTCTACCATTCATCGACCAAGCGCGTATGTCAGCGCGCAATGTGGATGTGTTTTACGATCATGGTCAAAAGCAAGCGATCAAAAATGTCAGCTTAGACATCGGCGAGCGTGAAGTCTTATCTATGATTGGTCCGTCTGGGTGTGGTAAATCCACCTTTCTTCGTTGCCTAAATCGCATGAATGATACGGTTGATGGTTGTGTGATTAATGGCAGTATCACCTTAGACAATCAAGATATCTATGGCAAAGAGCAAGAGATCGTAGAGTTACGTTCTCAAGTGGGCATGGTTTTCCAAAGACCCAATCCATTCCCTAAATCCATCTACGACAACATTGTCTACGGCCCTCGCTTACACGGTTTGGTTGAGAAGAAATCGGACATGGACTTAGTGGTAGAGGAGTCGTTAACCAAAGCGGGTTTATGGGATGAGGTTAAAGACCGGCTGGATCAGCCAGCAACGGGGCTCTCTGGTGGTCAGCAGCAGCGTCTGTGCATTGCGCGTACGATTGCAATTAGCCCAGAAGTCATTTTGATGGATGAGCCTTGTTCAGCGCTCGACCCAATTGCGACTGAAGTCATTGAAGCCTTGATACATGATCTCAAAAAACAGTTCAGTATTGTTATTGTCACGCACTCTATGCAGCAGGCATTGCGCGTGTCTGACCGAACTGCTTATTTTCATTTGGGTGATTTGATTGAAGTGAATGAGACCAAGGAAGTGTTTCATAACCCACAACACCGTTTGACTAGGGACTATATCAGTGGCCGCTTTGGGTAATACGATTGGACGCAGCGATAAACTGGATGGCAGAGTAAAACGCTCTGCCTTATCTGGTCGCACAACCGCACCTCTAAAACGCAAACGGATCTTTGTGTTAGGAGATACCAGCAATGACCTTGCACTGTTTGCAGCGCAGCAGCTCGATATCAAATGCTATGGGCACTTTGATATCGTCTGTTACTCCATCCCCACGTCTGCGGTTGGAGAGAGGGCTAGCTTGCAGACTTTTGGTAGTCTTGAAAAGCTAGAGGGTGATTTTAGTGCTGGACACTACGATCTTTTAATCACGGTGAGCTTAAATGCAATCCAAAGGGTTTCACCGATGCCGACTTACGACAAGCTACTGTTTTGGGATGTGGAGAAAACAGAAGATGAGTACGACGCGGTTATTGAAAACGTCAACTTCTTTATGTCGCGCTACATGTACGGATAAGTGAGTTATTTCTGTGACTTAGCGCTGCTACGTTGTTATTTATGACTTTCAAGTTGTAATGAATTGTAGAGCCGGATCATGTATATACAGTGAATATACGATTCACATTGGCTCTCTGCTGTAGTGTGTCTTAGAATCGAAATAATCAAATCGAGTATCTAAGGTGCGCAGTGATGGCCACTAAAAAGAACAAAGCGAACGCAAAAGATAGCCAGTTGATCATTAGAATTAATAGTGAGTTAAAAGATAACTTTATTTCACTGTGTGACGATATGGATACCTCTGCTGCACGCGAGATTCGACAATTCATCAAACGTTTTGTGGCTGAACATGAGGCTGAAAACGGCAAGTAGCAAGAGATAAGTAAGATGAGTCAATGTCAGTTCATCTGTTTCAGGCGTAGCGCTTGATCTATAGCTACCTTATTCTTGTGATTAATCTCCAATTCAGACGTTTTTTACGTTCTATTCTTTATCTGTTTCCTTGAGTTTACATTTCACACGTTAAACTGAATTTCGTTTATATGTTGAAATCTTATCTATATTTCAATAGCTTAGTGTTTGGCTATTAAATAAAAAGAATAAGGAAATCGTTATGTTGCTACCAAAACCCCTTAAGCGAGGCGATAAGATCGCTTTTTTCTCTCCTTCATCTCCGGCGACGGTGTTTGCCCCGAAACGTTTTGAAAGAGCAAAACAGTTTCTTGAAAGTAAGGGGTTTGAGTTAGTGGCGGGGCAGTTGACGGGTAAATCGGATGGCTACCGTTCTGGGTCAATTCAAGAGCGAGCTAATGAGTTAAATGCGCTGATTCGAGATCCAAGCATACGCTGCATTATGTCTACGATTGGTGGCAACAACAGTAACGCACTGCTCCCTTATATAGATTACGATGCGTTGAAAAACGATCCAAAGGTGATCATTGGTTATTCCGATGTCACGGCTCTGCTACTTGGTATTCACGCCAAAACAGGTATTCCAACATTTTACGGTCCTGCGCTGGTTGCATCATTCGGTGAATTTGCGCCACTGGTTGAGGAAACCTTCGCGTCTTTCCATGAGATCTTATGCCAAGACCTTGAACAACATACTTACCAAATGCCTGCCGTGTGGACAGACTTTCGTGCTGAATGGGAAACTCAAGACAAAGCCAAACCGGTTTATCAGAACGAATGGCAATACTTGGGTTCTGGTGTGGTGAAAGGTCGTATTATTGGCGGCAACCTAAATACCATGGGTGCGATTTGGGGCAGTGAATACATGCCTGAAATAAAACAAGGCGATATCTTGTTGGTAGAAGATTGCATGTTAGGAATTGAAACGGTAGAGCGCTCTTTCTCACTACTTAAAGCGTGTGGCATCTTTGATCGAGTGTCTGCGATTGTTCTTGGTAAACACGAGTTATTTAATGACAGAGGGACAGGTAGAGCACCACTGGATGTTCTACTTGAAGTGTTAAATGGTCAAGAAGTGCCGATCTTATCAGGCTTTGATTGCTGCCACACTCACCCAATGTTCACGCTACCATTAGGCTCGGATTGCACCATAGATTTCGATCAGCACTCTATCTCGATTTCGGGCGATTGGCTGAATCGTGATTAGCCAGTAAACCTTGTTAAACGAAAAACCAACGTAACCAATGAACCGTTATTGGTTAATCTTCAAATACTGCACGCACAGGTCATGAAAGGCCTGTGCTTGCGGTGAGATAGTCCTATCTGAGAGCCTGAATATACCAATTTGACGCTTTAACGGCGGGTCAATTAATGGAATCCAGGTCAAACGGGTTTCGTTAGTTGGAAAAGCTAGCTTCGGTAGCGTTGTCACTCCGATACCAAGCTCCAATACAGAGAATAGAGAGGTGATGTTCTCGACAGAATAGAGTGCTTGTTCACTGAGTGTTCGAGCAGGAGTCGGGTCGAGCAGCGTGCATGTTCCATTTCTTATAAAGGGTTGCTGTAGCAAGGTTTGCCACTCTATCCCTTCTGGCTGATTAGCGATTGGGTTGTCTTTCAAGCACACCACACCAATGGGATCAGAGATCAAAGGGGTGAAGTCAATAGTATCTTCATCAAGGCTTGAACTATTGCCGAGTGCAACATCCACTTCTCCCGATAACAGCCTTGCTTCTACACCTGCTGCGTTATCATCAATCAAACTCACTTCTACATTCGGGTACTGCTCACAAAAGGCACCCAGAACACTCGGGATCAACTTCGCTGCGACAGAGGGAACACTGGCAATTCTAACTCTTCCTTGCTGGCCGGCTGCTGCGGCTCTCAAGTCATTATCCAGTGCTTTATAGACGTTTAAGAATTGAACGATTTTGGGTAAGCAAATTTCTCCAAATGGCGTCAGGGTTGATTTGTTTCCTGTTTCAAACAACGGCTGACCAAGTATCTTTTCCAACTCTTTAATTGAAGTCGATAGTGCTGCTTGAGAGCGGTTAGCGCGGTTCGCTGCGGCTCTAAAACCGCCTTCCTCTACCACAAAAACGAAATGTTTTAGCTGCTGCAGTTTGATACTCATCCGTTTGAATTCCTCTCAATCCCTTATTTCACCTTACTTTGTGCATGGTGATAAGTTTTATTTATCAAATGCACGAAATTTACCGTTAGATTTATCAGGCGTCAAGGTGCAATATTTAACCATCTTGAAACAAAGTTGTTACAAAGTTGGATTAAAACGTGAACACACAGACTAAAAAGCAGCCAGTAAAAACGGAACTATTCGCCTCTAAAGCGCCATTAGAGTGGGCAATTGTTAGCAACGGTACTCTTTATACCGCTCAAATCCCAATTGATGACACCGGAGCGGTGGTTGAAGGTGGGATTGAAGCTCAAACGCGACAAACTTTTAACAATCTAAAACACACATTGGAGTGCGCAGGTGAGTCATTGGACTCAGTTCTGCAGGTACTCATCTACGTGACTGACCGCGAATACCTCAAAACCGTTAACGCTGTTTATGCAGAGTACTTTGAGGCGCCTTATCCAAACCGCGCAGCAATGGTTGTAGCAGGGCTCGCAAGAGAAGAGATGCTGGTGGAATTTGTGGTGTATGCGTCGGCTTCGCAACAAGCGTAAAGCGCGATTGCTGAACAAGTAAACTGAACAAAACTTAATTTCGAATCAATACAGGGCGACCAGACTCAACAGTCGCTGAGACGTGACAAGGATAGAATGATGACTCAACTAAACAATGTTCAAGCGGAAAATGCACTCTATATTGGTGGTGAATGGCAGGCGGGCGTCAGTACGGTTGCTAACATTAACCCTTCTGATATTTCAGAAAACCTAGGTGATTTCGCGCAAGCAAGCTCAGAGCAAGTACAGCAGGCTATCTCTGCTGCAAAACACGCTCAACCTGAGTGGGAAAAAACGCCTATTGAGCGCAAGCAAGCGGTTCTTCAGGCGATTGGTGACGAGCTGATTGCACGTTGTGATGAGCTAGGGACGCTACTCTCTCGTGAAGAGGGTAAACCTTTTGCTGAAGGCCGTGGTGAAATCTATCGTGCCGGTCAATTCTTCCAGTACTTCGCGGCTGAAGTACTTCGTCAAATTGGTGATAACGCTGCTTCCGTTCGTCCAGGAGTCTCCGTTGAAGTGACTCGTGAAGCTGTAGGCGTTATCGCCATTATCTCTCCTTGGAATTTCCCAACTGCGACTGCGGCTTGGAAAATCGCGCCAGCATTGGCGTTTGGTAATAGCGTTATTTGGAAGCCTGCGAACTTAACACCGGCAAGCGCTGTTGCGTTAACGGAAATCATTCATCGCCAAGGTATTCCAGCAGGAACGTTCAACCTTGTTCTAGGTAGCGGCTCAACCGTAGGCGATGCACTGATTCATTCCAAAGATGTCAATGGCGTGAGCTTCACGGGTTCAGTTGATACGGGTCGTAAAGTTGCTGCGGCGACAGCGCCAAACTTCGTACGTTGCCAGTTAGAAATGGGCTCAAAGAATGCGTTGGTTATTGCTGATGATGCCGATATCCAAACCGCGGTTGAAGCAACAATTGCTGGTTCGTTCTCTGGCGCTGGTCAGAAGTGTACGGCTTCGTCTCGTTTGGTAGTAATGGATAGCATCCACGATCAATACGTTGAAGCGCTAATTAAACGCATGAGCGAACTCAAAGTAGGGCATGCACTGCAAGATGGCATCTTCATGGGGCCAGTGGTTGACGGTAAGCAGCTGGAAGCGAACTTCGATTGGATTGAGAAGGCTCGTCAAAGTGGTGCAGAGCTTGCGTTTGGTGGTGAGCGCCTGAACTTAGAACATGAAGGCTACTACATGTCACCAACGCTTTTCTTGAACACTCAAAATAGCTGGGAAGTGAACCAAGAAGAAGTGTTTGCTCCGATGGCTAGTGTCATTCGCGTGGCTGATTTAGAAGAAGCGATCGCGACGACCAATGACACACGCTTTGGCTTAACTGGCGGCATTATCACTCAAAGCTTACGCACTAGCGCAATGTTCAAAGAACAAGCACAAACCGGGTGTGTAATGGTGAATCTTCCAACCGCGGGGACGGATTACCACGTGCCATTTGGTGGACGTAAAGAGTCTAGCTTTGGTCCTCGTGAACAAGGCCAATACGCGAAAGAGTTCTATACCGTGGTTAAAACTGCCTACCAGCGTCCTTACTAACACCTTTGTCACTGAACAAGGATCAAGCCCGAGTGTAGCTCGGGCTGAATCAAACGTTCGATTTTGAGTTATTCAACAGGAGTGGTTATGTACCAGCAACGAATAGTTATCGATGGATTACAGTACTGCAATTGGGATCGCGAATATTTTCAAACATTGAAAGCCAGCGGCATTACGGCAGTACACGCAACGATTGTCTATCACGAAAATGCACGTGAAACTCTGACTCGCTTTGCTGAATGGAACCTAAGGTTTGAGCAAAACACGGACCTTATAATGCCAATCCACTCAATGGCAGATGTCGAAAAAGCCAAACAGCTAGGCAAAGTGGGCGTCTTCATGGGTGCACAAAACTGCTCTCCAATTGATGATGAGATTGGTTTGATCGAAGTGATGCGTCAGCAAGGGCTTTTGATCATGCAGCTGACTTACAACAACCAAAGCCTTTTAGCGACAGGTTGTTATGAGCAGCACGATACGGGTGTTACTCGCTTTGGTAAGCAAGCGATAGAAGAGATGAACCGGGTCGGCATGATCATCGACATGTCGCACAGTGCAGAACGTTCAACACTTGAAGCGATTGACCTCTCTTCACGTCCAATCTGTATTAGCCATGCTAACCCAACCTTTGCGCATGATGCATTGCGAAACAAATCTAATGAGGTGATCAAAGCGCTAACCGCACGTGGTGGCTTGATTGGCTTCAGTTTATACCCATTCCATCTGCCAAACGGCAGCCAATGTACCCTTGAAGACTTTTGCCAGATGGTTGCAAAAACAGCAGATATGGTCGGCGTTGAGCACCTAGGCATTGGTAGCGATTTGTGCCTGAACCAACCTCAATCGGTATTGGAGTGGATGCGTAATGGTCGCTGGTCTAAAGCGATGGATTATGGAGAAGGGTCAGCGAGCAACTCAGGATGGCCAGATGCACTGCCATGGTTCTGTGGAAGTGCTGGCATGGAAAATATTTATAACGGTTTGATAAGCCACGGCTTCAGTGAAGCAGAGGCTGGAAAAATACTAGGTGAAAACTGGTTTAACTTTTTACAAGACGGCTTAGAGCCACTTGCTAAAAGGTAGGACGAAACAAAAGGAAACCTTATACCAGATAGACCTAAACATGGACTAGCCTGCCCAAGACAACAATAACAGGGCAGGTGTTAAATACACCGCTTGCAGTCATCATTGTTATGACAGCTGCAAAGAAACCTCTGGAGTCAGAGTATGTCTGATTTAACCAATAGCGTGAAACCGAATGGTCTGGAAGCCGCGAGCATGAATGCATCGTCGAAGAAGGACAAACAGAAGTCAGATTCGAATACAGCGAATAATACTAAGGACGTAAATAACGACAAACTGGGACTGAGTAACCCAGCTCTATGGTACAGCGGCGGGTTCATCGCACTGTTTGTTGCCCTAGCACTTTATGATGGCGAACTCTTATCTAGCCTAGTAAATAGCGGCTTTGCATGGTCAGTGAAAGTCTTTGGTCCATATTGGCAGCTGCTTCTTTTGCTTACTTTTCTTATTGGTCTTGGCTTGGCGGCAGGGCGAACAGGCAAGGTAGTTCTTGGTGGAACAGATAAGCCTGAAATGGATGGCTTCCGTTGGATGGCGATCATCTTCTGTACACTGCTTGCGGGTGGCGGCGTGTTCTGGGCAGCGGCAGAGCCTATCGCACACTATGTAAGCCCACCACCTTTGTATGGCGCACAAGAGAGCGCTCAACAAGGGGCGGTGAACGCATTGTCACAATCTTTCATGCACTGGGGTTTCTTAGCTTGGGCGATTGTTGGTAGCTTGACTTCGATTGTCGTGATGCATCTTCATTATGACAAAGGCTTGCCACTGAAACCACGTATCTTGCTTTATCCTGTGCTTGGCGAGCGCGCACTAAAAGGACATACAGGCGCACTGATTGATGCTTGTTGTATTGTTGCGGTTGCGGCGGGAACCATTGGTCCTATTGGCTTCTTAGGGCTACAAGTGAGCTACGCATTGAATGCTTTGTTCGAGATACCTGATGGCTTTACAACTCAACTTATTATCATCTTGTTTGCTATTGCTCTGTATACGTTGTCTGCGCTGAGTGGTCTGAACCGTGGTATGCAAATGTTAAGTCGCTACAACGTGATTCTTGCGATGGCGCTGATGGTTTACATCCTACTGTTTGGCCCAACCAACTTCATTTTCAACGGCTACATCCAAGGCGTTGGTAGCATGTTGGACAACTTCATCCCAATGGCGACATATCGTGGTGATGAAGGTTGGCTAAGCTGGTGGACGGTATTCTTCTGGGGTTGGTTCCTAGGTTACGGCCCAATGATGGCTATCTTCATTGCACGTATCTCACGTGGCAGAAACATTCGCCAGATTGTGACGACGATTAGTGTTGTTGCGCCGCTAGTTACCTGCTTCTGGTTCACTATCGTAGGCGGCTCTGGTCTAGCGTTTGAAATTGCTGACCCAGGTAGTGTGAGTAAGGCATTTGAAGGGTTTAACTTGCCGGGCGCTCTGTTGGCTGTAACGCAGCAGCTACCAATGCCGATGTTAGTGTCAATCTTGTTCCTGATTCTAACCACTATCTTCATTGTTACAACGGGTGACTCAATGACTTACACGATCAGTGTTGTGATCAGTGGTGAGACAGAGCCAAATGCCATCATTCGTACATTCTGGGGTGTTGCAATGGGTGTGACCGCCTTGATCCTCATCTCTTTGGGCTCGGGTGGGATATCTGCACTGCAATCGTTCATCGTAATAACAGCAGTACCGGTTTCTTTGATTCTTTTACCGTCACTTTGGAATGCACCACAAATCGCAATCAAGATGGCAAAAGAGCAGGGCTTATAAACAAAATAATAATAATCAGGGGCGGAAAGCTCGCCCCATTTCATTCAATAACGTGAAAACTAACCCTCGGCTGGGAACGGTTAGTGATACTAAATAACTATAAAGGTGGTGAGCAAAATGGATGCACATCGTTCAACCTACACTGAATCCGAACTACGTAATGCAGAGAATGTTATGGCGCCAGAAAGGCTAGGCGCAATGCACCAAACTCGTATCAGCTTTGTGAGAACGCTGATTCGAAAAATGGCACAACAGCAATGGCAGGTCACTAAGCATGATTGGCAATTGTGCCCAAGAGGCTTTGGTCATGTGATCTATAAATTGGCGACGCCAACCCATGTTTATCATTTGGTTGTCTTTTGCGATGAGATTGCAGATGACGAGCGCAATGACAGAGTGATCGCTGAAAAGTGGGACGTAACATTTGCACTGGTTGTTGGTGATGTCGACCAAGCACTTCTTGAAAGACTGCGAGCGAATGTTCCATTGCAGGAAGCGGGGCGTAACCCAAATAACGTGATCGTTTTAGCGCGTGCCAACAAGAGTGTCAGAGTATTTGAACACATCGTGAGTCACCTAGCGCAAGGTAAACAACCTACACCCGCTGAGTTGGCAGAAGTGGGCTACATACTAAGAACGACGGCTGTATACGGCAACGGTAAATTTGGTATTGCTGATTTTAAAGTGCTTGAAAATAATCCAGATTTTAATCAGTCGTTTAGCGCGCAAATGTGTGCGGTGTATCTGCTACGTGAGTTCAGCTTGGATTGGGTTCACTACCTTGCTCAGCAAACAGGTGGCGATACTGCGGTGAAGCTAGACCGAGGTCTGCAGAGATATCTCGGGGTTGGTAATGCTACAGGCTTAGGTATGGCACCTTACCTAATCAATCACCCATGTATTGTTGATCAATGGATGACGACGCGTGAGCATGCGCTAGCCGGTGTATTAGCTCAACCTGTCTCTGAAGACAAAATCTCTCCGCTTGAACAGCTATTGAATAAAGCCATTTGCCATTTAGAGCAGGTGATCACGATTAACGATCATCAACAAGGTTTAAACCAACAGGCTGTTGAAGACTTGAAACAGTTTAATGCTTCGTTGAGCACCAACGTGGCTAAATGCGGAACATGGCAGCAACTCGTTACTCAGTCTCAAACAATGAGTCTCGAAGCCCAAGAAATACTCATTTCCTGCTTGATGGAGTTATACCCTGATTTAGTGGATGCACATCAAGACGAGATGAACTGTAGCGAGATGCTGTCACTCCCAAGTGGGAAAAAAGTTCAGGATATTTTAGTGCTGTTAGAAGCCAAATATCGCTGGGCAATTACGACCGATTTCACCAAGGAAGAAAATAACTATTGGTTCTGGTATCGCTCGCAAGACAAAGAAGAGCCAAGACTTGGGATTCGTGGAGAAGAGCCAGGAGAAGAGCGTGAGCTGCCGTTGGACATCGGTCGTCAGGCGTACCGTTTGTATCATGCACTGCTTCAGTTCCCGCCAGAACTATCCTTGGCTGAGTTCTTAGTGCAAAACCCGCAATATCGTGCGATTTCAAGAAGAGTATGGTCACTAGGTCAAAGTGCGATGGGAGACATTCAAATGAACGTACTCCATAAATCGTCACTGCCGATGCACTTGTTGCGTTGTAAGTTAGCGATTTTTGGTGCGACTAAGTTCGACCCACGTTCAGACCGTTGGGTTCGCGTTACCTTCTTCCAAGGAGCACCACTATTAGACGAAATCCATGAAGATGAGTGGTTGTTCCCGTTGTTCCCGTTGTTACCTGAGCAGGTGTCTTCACCAATACAACATAGCGTCAACGCCGCTAACCACACTCACTTTGAAGGGGATAAGTAATGATGATCGTTTCTCACAATGAACTTGTCGCGGCTGTAAACAAAGCCTTTCTTGGTATGCGCCGCTGCTGTGGCGAAGCGGATGTGGTTGCCAACATGGTGGCGGACTTGCAAATGGTTGGTTTAGACGGCGTGCGCCACTTCAATAATGCGAGCAACTACATCGGGCTAGAGTCTGATACGCCTGTGGCCATTTCAATAACCAGTGACAATACGGTTCAAGTGGATCTACACAAAAGCAGCGTTGCGTGTCATCTACCCGTGATTATGGATTACGCCATAGAAAAAATGGTAGGCAATAAGGCACTAAAAATTGAGCTCATTAATTGCCATAACCGCTGGTTGGCTTACAGCGAGCTCGTAAAACTGGCATCAAAGGGCATCGCGTGCAGTGCAAGTTGGGTTAACGGATCAAACCCTAAGCGCACCTTGTATGTTCTTAACCGAGGCTGCGTAGCTCCAGAGCTGTTCTTGTCGGATGATGTAGAAACTCACACTGAGCATTTCCACAATATGACAATTGAACTGTCGGTTGAGGATTTTGATGTGAGCACACTATCACAAGGGTATGAACAACACGTTACTTCTTCATCACTCCATGAGAGCCAAAGTAATGCTTGGCAAAATGGTATCGAGGTCGATGAGAAAGAGTGGAGCATATTGAAAGAAACAGCTACGGCAATTTTGGTGGAAAATAGCCAAAGATCCGTTCAAGGCGCAGGTGAGTTGGAGCCGGAGACGATCTAGAGCGATAAGCTATTCCCAAACAACATGCCACTCATAGATACAATTAACACTGAGTGACGCTGTCACTTGATGTTGTCTGATTGATAACCAAAGAGCTTAATGTCCCCTCTCAGCATTAGGCTCTTTTTCCTTTCTAGTGGTAATAATTCTTTCAACCAATCATTTTGTTGCTGAATATATTGAGGCGTTAACCCCTCCTTAACCCTGCTTGCTCTATCTTTGCCGCATCTAAGTGGGGAGAGAGCACCAATGACGTTTCGATATTCAGTGCTTGCGCTAATGCTATCTGGTCTTATGGGTTGTGCAACAACCAGTGAAGCCGATTATTCAATGCAGGCAACAGAGCAACAAAATGAGTCTATTCAGCAGCTACTCAATCGAGTAGAAACGGCTGAGAAAGATCAAACAGAACAACCAACGACTCTAATTACCGACCTTGTCAATGTACCAGAGCTTGACGAGTACCTATCGACAGCGCTAAGCGCTAATCCAAGCCTTCAGCAGAGTATCGTGGCGCTTAAGATCACGTATGCCCAAGAGGGTTTAAGTTTCGCTGACCAACTACCAACGGCGAATGCTAATTTTTCAGGAGAGAAAACGGAAGGCAGTGACGAGAGTTACACGGCTGATGTTACCGTGAGTTGGGAAATCGACCTGTGGCAGCGCTTAGCAGACGTCACAGCCGCTTCTAGAAAAGACGTTGCTGCATCTCAAGCAAGCCTACAAAACGCCACCAACCTTCTTGCTGCAAATATTATGCGTGGCTGGTTAGAGATCAGTGTCAATCAACAGCTTCTGGATATAGAACAGCGCCGTTTATCGATTCTTGAAAACAACGAAACATTGGTATTAGACCGCTATCAGGTGGGTTTAGGTACGCTTGAAGAGCTAGATAACGCCAAGACGAGTACCGCGTCCACTCGTGCAACTGTCGCGCAATATCAAGAGAACGTGTCAAAGAGTAAGCGAAGCTTGCTACTTCTGACTGGGGAGTTCAATACCAAGGTGACTAACGTCAACGTCGCTCAAGCGTTTCCTGAAGTCTTAAACCCTCTTGACAACATGTCCGTGCAAAACCTTGCGGGTCGGCCCGACCTACAACAAGCGTTTTTTAATATCGAAGCTGAGAGCTTGAGAACGGATGCCGCTTATAAGGCGATGCTGCCATCTTTTAGTCTCTCGGCAAGTTTAAAGGATATGGCGGAAACGCCGAGTGAAGCCTTGTTTGCCAACCCTTTGTGGAATGCGCTTGGTCAGATATCTGCGCCACTATTCCAAGGTGGTCGCTTAAAAACCAACGCCGAGATTGCCGAGTTAACAACAGAGCAAAGCTATTGGGCATATCAAGAAACGCTACTGACTGCGGTGAATGAAGTGGAAAACGCGATTGGACAAGAAGATTCATTAGCTGATCAGCAACTGTATCTAAAGGCTTCACTAGTGAGTGCCAAACGTAGTGTGGTCAGTTATGAAGAGAAATATCGCCAAGGACTAGTGGACATCTTCGACTTATTGACGGTTCAACAGCAGGCCTATGACGTCGAGTCTCAACTCACCAATACCACATACCAACGTTTACTTAACCGAATTGATTTAGGCTTAGCACTGGGCCTAGGTGTCGAAAATCTAGGAAACAAAGCATGAAAAGCACATTAAAAAAGAATGCAATTACGTTCGCTATTACCTTAGCCGCAGCAGGTTCTATTTTTGCCGTCGTCGCTTATAACGGTAGCCAAATGGCACAAGCGGCTCAAGCAAAACCGCAAACTAAGGTCGAGATGGCAGGTGAACAAGCGTTAGATATGCGCTCACTTCCACAAGTTGCTGTTCAGGTTACAGACGCGGCTAGCTATCGTGCAGAGGTTGTTGGTTTTGGTGAGACAAAACCGCGTTACGAGCTTGCTTTTGCCAGTGAAGTAAGCGGTCGTGTCGAGTGGTTGTCTAGCAGCTTTGATGCCGGTTCTACCGTAAGAAAAGGTGAGTTACTTGCGAAGATCGATACTACGACATACGAGCAAGCGGTTACTCAAGCGAAGTCGGATGTTGCGACCGCAACTCAAGAGTTATTAGAAGAGCAGAGACAAGGCGAACAGGCTCGCTCTGAATGGGAACGATCTGGTTTATCCGGAGAACCGAGCTCTCCACTTGTGCTTCGTGAACCTCAACTTGCCAGTGCGAAAGCTAAGCTAGAGAACGCCAAGCAAGCGTTAGTAAAAGCGCAGCAAGATTTGACCAATACAGAGGTAAGAGCGCCATTTGATAGTGTTGTGGTAAGCCGTGATATCCAGCCTGGCAGCTACTTAAACGCAGGGGGCAGCATCGCAACACTATACAGCACCGATCGCATTGAGATAGAAATCCCGTTATCGGAACAGCAGTGGGCGAACCTACCTAAATCAACGCAGCAAGGCGACATCACTTGGAAGGCGACCATTACTGACAGTACGGGGTCTGTCGAATGGCAAGCTCAGGTAGAACGTAGCTATCAATATGTCGCCCAGAATACGCGTCAGCGCTCTGTTGTATTAGTTGTCGATAACCCGCTTGATCAAGCTCAGCCACTTTTCCCTGGCACCTTTGTGACAGCGACGATTTCGGGTGCAGAAGTGGATAACTTGTGGCAGTTGCCAGCATCGGCATTGTCGCAACAAGGTGAGATTTGGACGGTGGACTCGCAAGGCATGTTAACGAAATCGCAAGCAACCACACTGTTTGAGCGAGATGATCACATTTACGTTGAACCCACGCAAAGTGAAGCTGCAGTAAAAGTGGTGATGCGTCCATTGAGCAACTTCAAAGTCGGTATGAAAGTGAGTCCAGCCGTGTCGCAAGCAGTAAGTAAAGTCAGCGTTGTTCAACATATCGCAGAAAATGCGATGTCAGAGGAGGGCTAACATGAGTTTGTTACCTTCAACAAATCAGCAACCCTCTTACCAGCCGAAAGGTATTATTGCTTGGTTTGCTCAAAATTCAGTCGCCGCCAATCTACTCATGTTTGGTGTGATTCTGGTGGGCTTGTTCTCTGTAGATGGCTTACGTAAAGAGGCATTCCCAAGTCTGGAACCTGACATCGTCACAGTGTCTGTCACTTACGATAGTGGCGATCCCGTTCAGGCGGAAGAGGGGATCGCAATGAAGATAGAGGAAGCGTTAGAAACGGTATCTGGCATTAAGCATATTACATCCATTTCTGATTCATCAGGCAGTCATGTCTCTATCGAAAAAGAGACGAACTATGATCTGGATACCTTGTTGGATGATGTGAAAACCAAGGTTGATGCGATTAATAACTTACCTGTCGAAGCGGATAATCCTGTTATCGACAAAGCACGAATGCAAGAGCACGCGCTGTGGGTGCAGCTTTATGGCGATACAGACCGCGCGACTTTGCAAGACCTAGCTGAGCAGTTAAAGGCTGACCTACTGAGCCAAAGTCAGATTCGTGATCTGGAAGTTAAGGCTAAGATTGATCCGATGATCTCAGTCGAGGTTGATGAGGCCAAGCTGCAAGCTTACAACCTCACACTGACGGATGTGTCCAACGCGATAAACGCAGAATCGTCGACCAGTATCGCAACCAGTTTGCGTAATGGTGATAAGACGGTTCGCCTAAAAGTGTCGGAGCAGGCTTATGAGTTGGAAGACTTTAGAGCAATCCCAATTTTGAACACAACCAATGGTGGTCAAATCGTCCTTGGCGATATCGCGAACGTCAGCGATGTGTTTGAAGAAGATACCTTTAGTTTGTCGCGTTACAACCAACAAAATTCGATGGGCATCCAGATTGTGATGGATGAATACAGTGATGTCATCAGCATTGTTGAACAGGCCGAACAAGTCGTAGAAACATGGAAATCGAGTAATTTACTGCCAGAGAATGTCGAAATTGAAAGCTGGTACGACAAAAGTACGCTCATTAAGGAGCGACTGTCTCTATTGGCGAAGAACGCGCTGACAGGTATAGCCTTGGTATTCATCGTATTGGCTCTGTTCCTTAATATTCGAGTAGCGTTCTGGGTAGCAGCGAGCCTACCGTTTGTATTCTGCGGCACACTGTTCTTCATGACTGATTCGTTTATGGGGCTCACGATTAATGAGATGACCACATTTGGTTTCATTATGGCGCTGGGTATTGTGGTCGATGACGCGGTGGTTGTCGGTGAGAGCATTTATTCAACACGCAGAGCAGAAGGTGACACTCTAAAGAGTACGATCATAGGCACGCATAAGGTCGCAGCACCAACCATATTTGGTGTGCTAACTACTGTGGTGGCGTTTGTCTCGATCGCGATGGTGGAAGGCAAAATGGGGCAGATCTATGCTCAGTTTGCCACGGTCGTTGCTATCTGTTTGATGCTCTCTTTAGTGGAATCAAAACTGATATTGCCGTCGCATTTAGCACACGTGAATACGCAACGCTCTGATAAAAAAGGCATCTGGAATCGCATTCAGCAAGGGGCAGATAACGGTTTAGAGTGGGTTAACAATAAGATCTACACAAGACTGATTAAGCAGGCATTAAACTTCCGATACGCGGTCGTTCTTGGCTTTATCTCACTGTTTATTTTGGTTATCGGGATGCCATTTACCGGAAGTGTCCGAGTGGCCTTTTTCCCAGACATCGCTGGCGATACCGTAACCGCTGAAATTAGCATGTATAACGACAGCAGTTTTGGTCAAACTCAAACTAACTTGTTGCAGTTAGAGGCGAACGCACTAGAAGTTGATAAACAGTTACGAGCGATTCATGGTGGTGAATCGGGCATTTCAAGTGTACAGGTAATCGCAGAGGAAGATAAATCGGGCAAAGTGACGATTGAGCTTAGTGATGAGGCGACTTATGACTCCAACCAATTTGCCGATGTTTGGTTAGCAAACTCAGAAAACATGGAAGGCGTCAAAAAGCTTAAAGTGTTGTCGATGATGGAGATGGTGGACGCCTTTAAAGCGGAATTGAAAGCCAATGATGAAGAGTTATTGAAAGAAGCGGCGAATAAGCTTAAGGCAGAGTTGCAAACGGTCGCTGGGGTGAGCGGAATTGACGATAACCTGGATCTAGGTGAACCTCAATACCGCTTCGAATTAACAGACCAAGGCCGCGCCCTTGGAATGGATACGGCAACACTGGCCCAACAAGTGCTGCAATCTTTTGGTGGTGACATTGTTCAGCGTTTTCAGCGTGGCAAAGACGAAGTGAAAGTTCGTGTGCGTTATCCAGAAAATGATCGTCAAACCTTGGCGGATATTGGTGCGTCAAAGGTAAGAACCCCTGATGGTACGGTTGTGCCGTTAACGACAGTCGCTAAGGTTTATTCCGACTATCAGCAGTCTGAAATCACTCGTATTGATAACCAGCGCGCGGTATACATTACTGCTGTGGTAGATAAAGATCAGGTCGCATCGAATGAACTTGTCGCCCAATTAAAAAACAGTATTGTGAAAGAGCTAAATGCTGACTACCCGACGGTGAAAATCGACTTTACGGGTGAAGCAGAGCAGCAACAAGAGTCAACAGATTCCATGCAATCGACGTTTGTTTTGGCGCTGATCATGATCTTTGCACTGCTGGCTATTCCGTTGAAATCGTACGTACAGCCTTTGATCATTATGGTCGCGATACCATTTGGTATTGTTGGCGCTATTTTAGGGCACTGGTTAAATGATCTGACTCTCAGCATCTTATCTCTAAATGGTATTTTGGCTCTGAGCGGTGTTGTAGTGAACGACAGCCTATTGTTAGTGTCTCGGTTCAATGAGTTGGTAAAAGATAAGTCATTGACCATTAAAGATGCGATCCAACAAGCATGTACTGGACGCTTGCGAGCGGTATTGCTGACCTCTGTCACCACGTTTGCAGGTTTGGCACCGTTGTTGAGCGAGACCTCGATGCAGGCACAGTTTCTGATTCCAGCTGCAGCGGCGCTTGGTTACGGCATTTTGTTTGCTACTGTCATCACACTAGTATTAACGCCGTCACTGCTGTTGATTCATAACGACATCAATACTCTGATTAACAAAGTAAAACATAAGTTTCTTAGCTCAAGTAGACAGTTAGACTTAGCGTAATAAGTTACAATTATATGATGTGATTATCGAGCCCCATAAGGATGCTTATGGGGCTGTGTTTGGACGAAGGAGAATAGGTGGATAATTTGCAACTTCTATTGGTTGAAGATGATCTTGATTTGGCCAAGGCGGTCATCGACTACCTAGATCTCGAAGATATATCCTGTGACCACGCAGCGAATGGCCTTTCTGGTTATAACTTGATTGAATCCAATCATTACGATGCCGTTATCCTTGACCTCAATTTACCAAAACTCAATGGCTTAGAGGTGTGCGAGAAGATTCGCTCACAAGGCATTGATGTGCCCATACTGATGCTAACCGCGCGAGACACCCTCGATGACAAACTGAAAGGCTTTTCTAAAGGTGCGGATGACTATCTTGTGAAGCCTTTTGCGATGGAGGAGTTAATTGTTCGGACACAAGTTCTTTCGCGACGTCGCAGTGGACAAATTCATAAGTTGTGCATTGAAGGTGTTGAGTTAGATCTCCAAGACAAAAGTGTCACACGCCAAGGAAAAGCACTCAAAGTGTCTCCGACAGGATTCAAACTCTTAGAGTGCTTGATGCGAGAGAGCCCAAATGCCGTGTCTCGTGAAAAGCTGATGCAAGCGGTGTGGGGCGATGAACAGCCCGACAGTAATAGCTTGAAGGTTCATATGTTCAATCTAAGAAAAGCCGTCGATGGTACAAACGACACCAAGCTCATTCAAACCGTTACGGGCTATGGCTTTTCCTTTAAGTTGAATGAGGAAGCCTAAATGAAAATCCGCCCGAGTATCAGGCTCTATTTTCTCGTTGCCATGCTGTTTGTTGGTAGCGCCACCATTGGCGTTTTAACCATCACGGGCATTCACTATTTTTTCGCTGGGCTTGATACCGCAATGACCGAGTTCATGCGAGCACAAGCGACTGAGCTTCCACTGGGTGAAAATGACGAGCCAGTTCAATTTGATGATGTGACGTTAGCGGCTAAGTGGGAAGATTTGCCGATAGAGATTCAACAAAACCTTAATCCTGATGAATTGATCCCAAATGAACTCCTAAAACGGATTGACGGCGTGCCTGTCATATCTGAGCCTGAGGCTGGCTATTTCGCAATGAAGGTCGTCGTAGATGGGAAAACTCGTTATATCTCGTTGCTGCTTAAGCAAATGGATATGAGTGATAAGTTTGAAAACGAGCCGCCACCGTTTATCTACATCATCTTTATTGGCTTGGGAGCCATCGTCTTTTTTCTTGTCGCACTCATTCTGGTTCAGAGAAAAATAGCCTCTCCGGTAGAAGAGCTAAAAGACTGGGCAAAAGGGTTGGATAAAGAACAGCTGACGAAACCAGTACCTAATTTTCACTACAGCGAGCTCAATACGTTGGGTGAGTTGATTAAATCTAGCTTAAGCTCGGTACAAGAGAGCTTGGAACGAGAGCAACGCTTCCTTGGGTATGCCAGTCATGAGCTACGGACGCCGATTGCGGTGACGCGAACCAACTCTGAACTGCTGCGTAAGATGATCACTAAGCAGATTCCAGAAGAGAAACAGTTAGAAGTGCTCGATCGAATAGAGCGCGCTGGGTTTACGATGACCGACTTGACTGAAACGCTGCTTTGGTTGAACCGCCAAGAAGGTAAATCATTGCCTAGCTTTCCAGTCTCGCTGGGAAAGAGTATTGAGCAAATTGTTGGAGAGCTTGGTTACTTGCTACAGGGTAAATCAGTTGAAGTGACGACCACGGTTGATCAAACCACACTGCAATTGCCTGAAGGTTTGTGTCGAATCGTTATCTCAAACCTGATTCGTAATGCTTTTCAGCACACTGAAAACGGTCATGTCGAGATTACTCAGTCAGTAGATACCTTATCTATCGTGAATCGTGATGTAGAGCCTAGAGTAGGAAGTGATGATCTCGGATTTGGTTTAGGGCTGGAACTCACTCAAAGGCTTATTGCTCAATATGGATGGACTTATCAAACTCAGCAGTCGCCTGAAGGGTGGCGAGTGGATGTTACTTTTAAGATCTAACTATACGGTTGTAAAAGATTTTTACGAATATTGACGATTTACAGTTTCCTATAAGGTAGCTTGCGAGTATCTTGAAAAGGTGAGTCAGCATTGGCTCACTGATAAATAGAATGATAAATATTCAGGCGTGTTGATCTTTCGAACGTAAATTAACTACGAAAGATCAACACGCCCTAGTCACAGATAAAGGATACTTGCGTGCAGGCACAATTCATTGATGGAACGACGCTCTACAGTCAACATAGTTTTCAACTTCCTCTCAATTATCAGAATCCACAAGGGGAGCAAATTCAAGTTTTTGCTCGCGAGCTGGTGGATCTAGAAAAAGATAATCAAGAGCTACCTTGGCTTGTCTACTTTCAAGGCGGTCCCGGTTTTCCTTCGCCAAGAATGAGTGGTGAATCTGGTTGGGTTAAGCGTGCATTACAACAATATCGTGTGCTTTTACTAGACCAGCGTGGAACGGGCAATAGCTCGGTGATCAGCCATCAAACATTGTCGCATTTGAGTTCAGATGAGCAGGCAGAGTATTTGTCTCATTTCCGTGCAGACAACATAGTGCGCGATGCTGAGGCTATTCGTGAACATTTTGGTGTTAAGCAGTGGGCGACGATTGGTCAAAGCTTTGGTGGTTTTTGCACACTGACGTATTTGTCTCTGTTTCCTCAAAGTCTGTTACGTTGCTATGTAACCGGTGGTATCCCATCGATTGAGCGCGAAGCCGATGACGTATATCGAGCGACTTATAAGCGTGTAGAGGATAAGAATAGGGCGCTCTTCGCTCAGTTCCCACAAGCACAGGCTCTGTGTCGAGAGATTGCAGACCACCTGCTTGCTAACGAAGTACGTTTGCCAAACGGCCAGATCTTCACGGTTGAACAGTTCCAATTGATCGGCATTAATCTTGGTGGTGGCGAAGCTAACTTACCAATGTACTTCACTCTGGAAAATGCCTTTGTTGATGTAGCTGGAGAAAAGCAACTGAGTTACAGCTTCCTAAACCAGATGCAGCAAGAGCAGGCTTACCTCACCAATCCTATTTACGCTATTTTGCATGAGTCGATCTATTGCCAAGGTACGGCATCAAAATGGTCTGCACATCGTGTTCGTGATGAGTATCCGCATTTTAATTATCAAACGGGTGAAGAGTTCTGGTTTACGGGTGAAATGGTTTATCCATGGATGTTTGATCAATTAGAAACATTGAAGCCATTGAAGCAAGCGGCTGACCTATTGGCTGAGAAATCTGACTGGGATCGCTTGTACGAACCTAAACAACTGAACGAGAATAAGGTACCGATGGCGTGTGCTGTGTATGCGGACGACATGTATGTTGAACTCGACTATAGCCGTGAAACACTCGCGAAGATTCCGAATTCAAAAGCCTGGATCACTAATGAATACGAGCATAATGGCATTAGAGCTGACGGTGAACGTATTTTAGAGAAGCTAATGACGATGGTTGAGTCGATAGAGAATCTACCCAAGTAGTTTTTTATCTATCAGAATTGATGACGATACAACGAAAAAACGCTGCTAAATTTAGCAGCGTTTTTTGAATTCGTCGGGGGGAAATATTGGCGTTTGTTGTTTTTAATTTTATATCAATTATTCGCCAAGGATCTGACAAGCAGACTCTACTGCATTGTTGATGTCAGTAATTTTTCCGGCACCGGCAGGGCCTAAAACACTTGTATAAAGTGCAGTTTGTTGTTCGAACGTCAGACCTAATCGATTGTATAGATCTTGACGAATTTGAGCGAATTCTTGCGGCTCTGCATTCGATAACCCTTCAAGGGTGTTGTAAATGAGAGTGGATTTATCCATAAACTGTCCTTAGTACATCTGTTAAAAATAAAAACATTATGCACTCTGTGTAGTATTGTTTCTGAGATTCCGATCGCATTATGTGTTAAGCAATCGTTATCTTTAGTGATTGATCTCTAATGAATAATGACTCAATAATGTAAAAAAGAGACCTAGTACAGGTCCCTTTTGGTATCGAACAGCAATATTCGTCAACAAATAACGTTATTTGATGTGGATGTTGTTGTCTCTTCGGTCATACATATCTGGGGTTGTGTGCAACCCGCCAGCATAGCCTGCTGCTTCCAATGTCTCTCTTACTTCTCTTACATATTCGGGAGTCACAGGGTCGTGTCTGTCTCCCAAATTCTTACGTACAAAAGTGATGAGCTCGGCCAAACTCTGGTCGGAAAGAACTTCTTCAAAACTGGCCATTGGCATGAAGTTTCTGTCTTTATCAAGATAGGTTGGTTGCAGACCACGTACCGTAACCGCAACGGTATTGAATGGGTCGCTGTGCATAATGATCCCATTGTTGAGTAGAGTTGGGGCAATAGGATCTCTACCTTTACCATCATCACCGTGACAGGCGCCACAGGTTTGGCGATAGGTCGTATAGATGTCGGATTGATACGCTTCGTCATCGAAGCCTTTGGGTTGTAGTGGAACAGCATCAGGGGCAATCATGTTGTGGGTGTCACCTTTTAATAGGTAATACGACATCGACTCAATATCTTCCCGTGTCATTAGGCTCAAACTGTTTTTCACCACATCAGCCATGCCGGCAAAAGCGGTGCCTTTGTCAGAGTGGCCTGTGTGTAGGAAGTCAGTCAGCGTCTTTTCATCCCACCCGTCGATATAGAGCTCGTTAGCGGTAATGTCCGGCGCGTTCCAGCCATCAATTAGGTTTCCTTGGAAAATACGTTCAGGTATCAAGGCTTGGGCAATGTTTCTTGGCGTATGGCACTCAGAACAATGTCCAAGCCCAGCAACCCAGTATTTGCCTTGTTGCCATTTTTCGACATTACCCACGCTCTCTTTAAGCGCTTGAGGAATTTCGTAGTCAATAGGGTCGGTATCCATGAAGACGATATTCCAGCCTAACAGTCCAAGTCTGATATTCGATGGGAAAATCATGCTGTTATCGTCATTACGACGAGACACTGCAGGAATCGATTGCATGTATTCCCAAAGGTCGACCATATCTTGGTCGGTTAAGTATTGATAGGACGTGTAGGGCATTGCAGGGTATAGGTAGCCCTCTTTACCCTTACCTTTGACTAGCGCATCTCTGAAGTCATCAAAGTCATACAGGCCAATACCTTCGCTTGCGTGAGGGGTGATATTCGTTGAGTAGACGGTACCAAATGGCGTCACAAACGGTAAGCCACCGGCAAACGGCTCACCACCTTCTGCACTATGGCAGGCAACACAGTCTCCAGCATGTGCAAGATACTCACCACGCTCAACTGAATCCGCTTTTAAAGCCGCAAGCCGTTCTACCTCAACCTGCTCTGAACGACGAATGTACGCTCCAAGGGCAAGAATCTCATTCTCTGTCAGCTGTCCTTCAAAAGCGGGCATCAAATTGTTGAGACCGTAATTGATGGTGTGTTGGATCTCTTCAATACTGCCGCCATGGAGCCAAATGCTGTCGGATAGGTCGGGTACGCCAGTAGTGGGATTGGCAACTGTACCGTCAGTATGGCAGGATGCGCAGTTTTGGATGAAGAGGCTTTTGCCCAGTTCGACTTTAACTTCTGGCACATCGGTGTGTCGCTGGTTTAGAGAGGCGAGATAATAAGAGATTTTAGATATTTCATCGGGCCTTAGTATTTCACTCCAACCCGGCATCGCGCCGTTTCTGCCTTTGGCGATAGAATGGATAATGGCGTTGTCGTCACCGCCGTATAACCACTCTTGATCGATGAGATTAGGAAAGTGTTTTTGACCTTGGGCATTGTCCCGATGACACGCTGCGCAGTGAGTTTGAAACAGAATTTGCCCACTGGTAACAATCTCAGGCACTAACGCGAGGGTGTTGAGGTCTGTTTTAGCCTGTAATACTATCTGCTCGTCCAGCGAAGTTGATGGAGAACTCAACCTGTCGTCGCTCTGTTGCCAATCAACTAGACCCGTCCATTCGCCCATTCCCGGGTATAGCACTAAGTAGCCAGCAGAAATAACGAAAGCAATAGCGTAGCTTATAAACAGTAGCTTAGGTGGTGGCGCATCTTTCTCTTCAATGTTGTCAAATGTGCCGACGGTATGGTCTTGGTCAGCTTTATGGTTACTTCGCCAATATTTAACAACCACAGATACCATTAAAACAAAGAAGATGAGGGTGCAAATGATCGCCCACCAGTTCCAGAATGTACTCATGGCGACACCTCCTGTGCTGTATCTTGACCAAGACTTTGCAGGTAACGAATCAGCGCTTCGGCTTTGGTTTTGCCTCGCACTTGCAGCCTAGCTTCGCTGATCTCGCTATCTGTGTACGGTACGCCCAATGTTCGCAGCGTTGTCATCTTGTCCCCAATGTCATCTCCTGAAAGGGTTTGCTCGAACAGCCAAGGATAAGCGGGCATTATTGAAGTGGGCACCACTTGTCTAGGGTCTATAAGATGAATAACGTGCCATTGATCTGAGTATTTTCGCCCTAGGTTTGTGAGATCCGGGCCGGTGCGCTTTGAACCCCAAAGATTCGGGAACTCGTAGATGTCGTCTGCTTCTTGGTTTGCTCGGCCGTTGCGTTTAATTTCAGGGTCAAGCGGACGAACCATTTGTGTATGACACACGTGGCAGCCTTCGCTGATGTAGATGTCACGGCCAGCGAGTTCTAGTGCAGTTAAGGGTTTAGCCATACTTCCTTCGGCTATGTCTGCGGTACGTACAATGTTAGGCACAACCCACACTAGCAGTGAGAAGGAGGCGACAACGATGGTGGTGATAATCAAAATCCAAACGGATTGAGTGAAGTCTTTACTCATAACCTAAGCCTCCTTTGCCACGAGTGCGCTCGGCATACGAACGGTTTTGTAGAGGTTAACGGCCATCAACAACAGACCTAATACGAACAAGGCACCACCAAAGAAGCGTAAGAACAACCAAGGAGCTTTAAAGTCCATCGATTGGATGAAGCTGTATACCAGTTCGCCGTTGTCGTTCTGCGTTAGCCACATGTAACCCTCACCAATACCAGCCACCCATAACGCGATCGCGTATAGAGCGACACCAGCATGCGCAAGCCAAAAGTGCCATTTCAACAGCCTCGGTGACCACAACTCGGCTTTATTCCAAAGTCGAGGGATGAAGTAGTAGAAAACTGCGATGCCTGACATACCCACCCAACCCAGTGCACCAGAATGAACATGACCGATCACCCACTCAGTATTGTGAGCGAGCATATTGAACCAGCGAATCGCAAGGAGAGGGCCTTCAAATGTGGCCAAGCAGTAGTAAAGGATTGCTGAGAAGAAGAACAGCAAGATATAGTCGATTTTGAGTTTCTCTTTGTTTTGAAGCAGAGTCATTGCACTGTTGAAGGCACCGGCCCATGACGGCAACCATAGAATCAAAGACATCACGATTCCGATGTTTTGTACCCAAACAGGAACAGAAGAGTAAATCAAATGGTGGGTTCCTGCCCAAGTGTAGAATCCGACCAAGCCCCAAAAATGGATGACAGACAGGCGGTAGGAGTAGATCGGCCTATCAGCGGCCTTGGGGATGAAGTAGTAGTTCATCCCGATGATCCCGGCTGTCAGCAAAAATCCAACCGCGTTATGTCCCCACCACCACTGTACTATGGCGTCTTGCGCCCCTGCGAACACAGAATAGGACTTCATTGCTGAAACAGGCATGGCAAGGTTGTTGATGATAAAAATCATCGCGATAACGATGATGAACGCCGCGAAAAACCAATTGGCAACAAAGATATGGCCGACCTTTCTCTTCGCTATCGTGCCGAAGAAAAGAATGGCATAAAGAACCCAGACAAAAACAATCAATAGATCGATTGGCCACTCTAGTTCTGCGTACTCTTTCGACGTAGTGTAGCCTGCAGGGAGTGTAATTAATGTGAGTAATAGAACGAGTTGCCATCCCCAGAACACCATCCACGCCAAGCTTTTGTTGAAGAGTTGGCAATGCCCAGTGCGTTGCGCGATGTAAAGCGAAGTCCCCATTAGGATATTAACGACAAACCCATAGATAACGCCGGAGGTGTGAAGCGGGCGCAGACGGCCGAACTGAAAGTATTGAGAGTCGAAATTGAGGATGGGCCAATAGAGTTGTGCTGCGAGAATCACCCCGATTAACATCCCTATAATCGCCCAAATGAATGATGCCAGAATGAAGTACTTAACTACCTTCACACTGTACTGCGTTGTCACGTTTTCCATAACAAGCTCCTGTAAAGGTTACTTTTCATTGCCGAGTTGTGAATAGAAATAGGAGATATCTTCGATGTCTTGGTCGGTGAGAGCGTCGGCTTGTTGCTGCATGAGAACAGCGAGCCCACTGGTTCGCTCGCGGGTTTGGTAATCTTTTAGTGATGAGATCAAATAGCCCATTTTTTGTCCGCGTAGATTGGGATAGGGCTCTTGGGTAGAGATACCGTCTTCTCCGTGGCAGGTCATGCACACTTTGGCTTTCTGTTTGCCTAATTCGAATTGTGGGTCTGGATTTTGAGCATAACTGGTCAACGGAAACAGCGTAACTAACAGTACGATCGAAGACCTTTGGATTGAACGGTAATTGCTGAAACTCATCATGTTTTCCCCAATATTGATAGTGCTATCGTCGAGCAATACGTAAGCAGTAGGGGATTTGGATTAGTTTTGATTTATGAATGGCGTATTCATAGGGAATGCTGTGCCACTATTGCCATCAAGTGATAAATATGAACTAGACTATTTATTACGAGGTCATGAAAGTGGAGTTAATAATGAAATCACTGAGTTTACTGCTAATTTTACTTCTTCCTTTTGCTTCGGTGAATGCGTCACAACTGACTATTTTCGATCAATTAGGGAAAAAACATAGTTTATCCAGAGAGCAGCTTTTGTCACTGCCTCAACATGAAATATCAACGGAATTACCATGGATAGAAGGGCAGTCATCATATAGTGGTGTTGATTTGAACGAAGTGCTTAAAAGCATCGATCTTTCAATGTCAAAACATGTCACTTTAGTCGCACTTAATGATTATAAGATTTCTGTTCCCAACGAGGACTTTAAGAAATACAAACCCATTATCGCGATCAAGCAAGATGGCGAGTTTATGTCTGTGAGAGATAAAGGGCCATTTTGGTTAATTTACCCTTTGAGCTCTAAGCCCGATATCAATAACACCGACTTCCATGCCAAAATGATTTGGCAAATTAGGGATATTCACCTATCGAGGTAGAATGATGAAAAAGCTGTTATCGTTATCAATAACAAAAATCGCAATTATCAGTGCAATGTTTTTTGTACTTGCACTTAACATCTACAGCGTTACCAAAATTAATGATATCAATTCCAACTTTTCTAACCGTCAAAATGAAGCAACTTGGTTCGTTTTTCAGTTAGTTAAGGAGTATGCAAACTTCCTTACGGTTAGCCAATCCACAAACATCGACTACGAGAAGTTATGGTTAGCATACGACATAACTTGGAGTCGGTTTGATATTCTTATTAATAGCAATGAATCATCAAATTTTATTCGCTCAGCCAATTTTAAACCTTATTTCACCTCTGAATTTGAAAAGTTTAGAACGCTTGAATCGTCTATAAAATTGGTTGAGCAGGGAGAAATCCCGAAGGAGCCACTCCAGAAAAAAATTGAAATCTGTTATCAAGGAATGGTTTCTTTTATTAATGATAACTTTCGATTGCAAAGTCCAGTGATTGAAGACAATACGCAGACTGTTAATCAACTGGTTCTTGTGAATCGCGTGAGTAGTTTTGTATTGGTCATGTTAATCATTCTAGCGGCTTCTATTTTGTATTTTGACAGTGCTTATAATGTCAAACTTAGAACCACAGACCACATTACGGGTTTTTATAATAGGTTATCTCTGATCAAATTCATTAAAGATCGCTATTCGAATGACAGCAATTTTGATCTCTACTTTGTCAGAATTCGAAATTTAAAAGAGATCAATCAAAAATATGGTGTTGAATATGGCGATCTGGTTGTGAGCTCTGCCGCTAAATCTCTGCTGACTAAGGTGCCTAAAGAAACCGTATCTTTTAGAAGCAGTGGGGGGCAGTTTGTGTTCTTTGTTCCTAAAGAGCAAACAGACAGTAATGAGATGAAAGAGAAATTTAGCAACGTTCTTGGAGATTATATCTCTGCTGGCAACCTAGAGTTAATGATCGATGCGGCAGTAAGGCATAAAAAAGACATTCACCCTGAAGATATGATGGAATTGATTACGAGCATGCAAACTGCTTAATAACATGCCGAAATAAATGAAGGGGTGGCTAGCTAATCTAGTCACCCCGTTTTTATCGCTACTAGCGTTGGCATTGGTGTTAGTTTTGTTTCGGTGTTTTCTTGTTGATATCGATAATGTCTTGGTTGAGGTGAGTATTGAGCAGCGCTTCAGTGTCGTGATTCTCGATAAAATCAATAAAGTCTGAATAGGTAAGAGGTTGGCTAAATAAGTAACCCTGTATTAGGTCGCAATTGGCGTTGCGTAGATACTGGTATTGTTCAACGGATTCAACCCCTTCGCCAACGACATGTGCATTACACGAGTGACCTAAATTGATCATTGAGTCGACCATTTTCCGGTCCGCATTATCGTATTCAATATCATCGATAAAGCTCTTATCAATTTTTAACTCATCAATTGGGTAGTGTAGTAGTTGGTTAAAGGCTGTATACCCAGTGCCAAAGTCATCGAGAGACACCTTCAGCCCTAGGTTTCTTATACTTTCGATTGTTTGAACCGTTAATTTTGTGCTTTTGACATAGCTTGTTTCTGTTATCTCAATAATGATGTTACCCGGGGAAACGTTATACTTATCAATAACTTTTCTGACATTGTCGGCAAAGTTTCGGTTATAGAGTTCCATCGCAGAGATATTAATAGAAATCGTCCCTTGATATTGATGGCTCTCTGACAGTTCTTTGAACGCTTTCACCGCGGTATCTATCACCCACATGTCCACTCGTGATATGAGGTTGCTCTTTTCAGCGACGGGAATAAATTCATCAGGGCCTGCGTTAATATCAAATAAGACCGGGCAACGAATTAAGCATTCGGCACCATCAATTTGTAATGTTTTGGCGTTAAAGATTGGCATGAATCTGAGCTCGAATTCATTATTCTCGCAACATTCAAGCAGTCTTTTCTCAATGATGTCCTGACGTTCCAACTTATGAAGAAGCTCTTCGCCATAAACGATTCTACTTTCTCCATCACTATGCGCTTTTGCATTATTGAGCATTTCATCGACGCATCTATGCCAAATCTCTTTGAAGTTTGGCGTATCGACAGGCAGCACGCCTGTAGCGATAGAGAGTCTAAATCCGTAGTAATCCACAAATGTCGCGCTGGTCAGCGAGTTATTTATGTTCTCTATCTCTTGTTGGATTGATTGAGACTCTTCAGTTTCAAGTATTGCGATAAATTGATTGCCTCCCAAGCGCGCCAAAGAATAATCACTGTAACTGAAGCTGTAGGATGTTTGTTGGTTCTGCAGTGTTTCTTTCAGTACCGAGGCCAAGTTGACTAAAACGCTGTCGCCTATTTTTGCTCCGTAAAGGTCGTTGATCTTACGAAAGTCGATGATGTCCCAGCAGATTAGATAACAGCGTGAGTTAAGAGTGCTATCTAATCTAACATCAAGGTGTCTGATAAATGAACGTCGGTTAGCAAGCTTCGTTAGTTGATCAAATTCGGCTTCAAACTTGAGCTCTGTAAGTGAGTCGATGTAAGCGTTTTTCAAGCTGTCGACTTCGCTGTGACCTGAAGAACGCTTAAAGTATCGTAACTTTAAGCCTCCCAACGTGATCTCTTGGAGTAGTGTTTTTAGAGGGCGAATGAGTTGATATCGTACAACTAGGTGGATGATGAGTACAATGACGGCTAAGGTTGCAATGATGCCAATAATTGTAGTTTGGGCAATGTCCTTGACTTCATTTTTGAACTTTGTGGTACGAATGTTCACTTGTGCGACTAGGTGAGCACTGGCCATTTGGACTGTGATATTTTCTTCAGTTTGCTCAATCGACCTGATAATGAACTGCTTGTTTTCTAAATTGGGTGTGCCTCTCAGTGGTTCGATCAGGATTTGCAAATCGTCATCCAGATTATACTCAGTAAGAAGGTTCGATAATTGCTTTAATGGACCGTCAGCAATCAATATATAGCGATTGAGACTTTCGTTAACGCGTTTATCTTGTGGAATCAAATAGGGGTCGAAGGCTGCTACGTAGGCATATCTCAATTCGCCGGTGACAGAGATATAAGAAAAGCCTTGGTCTGAAACTTCATTTTTGGTGATCAGGGAAGTGTATATATCGAATACTTTTTCATAGATATTGTCGGGTATCTTGAGGTCTTCAAATGGGTTGGTTCTCAATGTCGATAACTTGAGGTTAAACCTAGGGTCGATGATGTAGACGTTTCTATCCCCAAACTGATTCACGCTGCTCTGTTTGAGAATCTGTAACACTCGTTTTTCTAATAGTGAAAGGGTGGTGTAGTCGCTTGGATTTTGAATGTATCTTAGGAATTGAAGCGAAGACCCAATATCTTTGGTCAGCATCGATAGCCCTAACTGCTCATATTCCGCAGCAACTAAGGCGGTGTTGACACTAGACTGCACCTTATCTAGATACATGTGTTTGGCATGGCTATAGCCAAAATTAAACACAAATATGCCCATTAGTGTAAAAACAGCAAATAAGGCAGGAATAAGGAACAGGTATACTCGATTTAGTATTGACATGTATTATCTCAAGCTATCTACAATTCTATTTCTTATTTGGAGGCTATTAGGCTCCAACGGCTTGTATAAATAACTGCGATCCAAAACTTCTTGAGTTGGGAAAAGTTCGGCATCACTCTGATACTCCTCACTAGTCAGAGCTTTTGCTTTTTTGTTTGGCGTCGCAAACCAAGAATCTTCGGCGTTAATGGCGGCAATTTCAGGTTGGGAAAGAAAGGAAATAATGGTCATTGCGTCATTCGAGAGATCGCCATTGTTGATGGCTGATAAGCACTCTAGCCAGAGCGTTGTTCCTTCTTCTGGTACTGAATATGCCCAAGATGCATCGGGGTCGATATCATTTAACACATAGGTATCACCGGAATAGCCATAAGCTAAATCTATACTTAGCAGACGTTCCTTATCTCGGATGTAGTCCATGACATATTCACTGCTTTCCAAGTGACTCTTTTGTTCTTCCAGGCTTTTGAATGCGGCTCTGAGTTCTTGGTTATCATTGGTAAAAGGATCGAATTGGTTTGCAAGAAGCGCTGTGCTGACTAAATCAGTCGGTTCGTAATACATGCTGATTCGACCACTGAATTTGGGTTCGGGCTGTAAGAGGTCTTTCCAAGACGTTGGTGGAGACATTTTATCGCTTCGATACAAGATCCCCGAAGTACCCCAAGCGTAAGGGATGCCATACTTCCCGCATCCATTCATCCAACGCGGTTCGAAATTCTCTGAAATGTCCTGCTGAATACTACTCAAGTCATGAAACAAATTCTGTCTGGCTAAAGCTTTGAGTTTTACGCTTTCTAACACAACCAGTTCGAATGCCCCTCTGCGTTCACTTAACAACACTTCGTCACGAATCGACTCATCGGAAAAAAACTGTTGCTTGAGAGAAATGTTGTGGGTCTCTTTTAAACGCTCTATGACACTTTCAGAGAGAAACTCATCCCAGTTGTAGAGGTAGATGTCTCTTTGCTCACTGTGCGCAAAACCAGAAAAGCCAATTACGCATCCCAGGACGATACAATGAGTTTTATTCACGGCTTACTTCCTTGTAGTAAGGGCTATTAATATAAATCCTAGCTCAATATTTGAGACCTGCTTCAAATAAAAGGGAGTGATCATGATTAAATAAGAGAACGAAGTTTCAAGCTTTATAGGGAGTTATTGGCTGAGTCGCTATTAACTAGCGGAAATTTCTTGTTCCAAATTCTTCTTGGAGTAACATATTTCTTTTTTTGAGATTGAGTCTTTTATGAATTACCCATCCTTTGAGTCTATCGTTGCGTCGCGACGTTCAGTTAGAAAATATGACGCGGACGCTGAGTTTAACCATGATGATGTCGCAAAGGCATTGGAGTTAACAACGCTAAGCCCAAACAGCAGCAACATGCAGATGTGGGAATTTCATCGTGTTATTTCTTCTGATAAGCGCGAAAAACTTGCTGAATACTGTATGGGACAAAACGCGGCAAAGACGGCAAATGAACTGGTGGTGTTTGTAGCGACAACCCATAACTGGAAAGAGCGCGCTCAGCGTAACGCTCAGAAAGTACGTGAGGCGTTCCAAGGTAGAGAAGATGCAGCAGCAAAGCGCGCACTGAAATATTATGAGACCTTGATTCCTATGGTTTACAACAACGATGCATTGGGCATTAGAGGAGCAATGCGTAAGGTCTATAGTTGGTGGCTTGGTCGCAACAAACCTATGGTAAGAGAAGTCAGCAAAACCGATGTTCGAGTTTGTTTGCATAAGAGTGTTTCTCTTGCGGCTATGACCTTTATGTATGCAATGCGTGAAAAAGGGTACGACACCTGTCCAATGGAAGGCTTCGACTCTAAACGAGTTAAAGCGCTTCTTGGCCTGCGTGATAGTGACCAGATCACTATGATTGTTAGCTGTGGTGTTAGGACAGACGAAGGCATATACGGTGATCGTCAAAGAGTGGAAAGTGAAACGATAATTAAAAGCCATTAATACTGGCGATAGGTGGAGAGGTTATGCCCAATTTATTTTCAGAAATTCCCAAAGACATTCCCGAGGAAATATTTGAGGACATTGTTTCCACTTCAAATGTGCGAATTGAACGTATCGTTTCTAAAGGGCAGAGCTCACCAGAAACGGGTTGGTATGACCAAGACGAACATGAATGGGTGTTGGTGCTCAGTGGGCAGGGCGTTATTGGTTTTGAAGATGGCTCTGAAGTGACTCTGAACTCGGGTGATTACCTCAATATTAAAGCGCATCAGAAACACAAGGTGGTGCGCACGGCTGCCGATGAAGCGACGGTGTGGCTTGCTGTTTTTTATCGTTAGTCTAGTTTTCAAAAACTGAGTGATATGAGTTAAATGAAGTCGAGGGAAGGGTATGTTTCTCTATTTTGATGTTTATGGGCAGAAGATGTCCGTTCAGCGTAAAAACGATGAATGGCTTTTATTTAAAGAGTCAGATACGTCTTTGCGTGTCAGAGTTTATGATGTGGTGCTTCCCAATGAGCTTAAAGAAGAAGAGGTGAGAACCTACTTGGCGGATATCTATCATGAGTTGGCTCGTGCTGAATTCCCTGATGTTGTTCAGACGTCATGATAACGGGGCGCTTTAAGGGATTGCATAATGAAAATCAGAGAATATCAAGTGGCAGACGCTCCAAAGCTCTGGGCGTTGTTTTTTAATACGGTCAGAAAAGTAAATATTAATCACTACAGTCAAGCTCAAGTAGAAGCGTGGGCACCTTCAGATTTTTCATTGGAGATTTGGCAAAACAAGATGGAAAAGATCCGCCCCTTTGTCGCGGAGCTAGATGGCGTCGTAGTAGGGTATACAGACTTACAAGACAGCGGTTTGATTGACCATTTCTTCTGTCATCATGAATACCAAGGTCGAGGCGTTGGACGTCAACTCATGTCACACATTTTGGATTTGGCGAATCAGCGAGGACTAGAAAAGGTTATTTCTGAAGTGAGTATTACCGCTCGCCCTTTTTACGAGCATTTTGGTTTCTGTGTTGTGAACGAACAAACTATTACGGTTAGAGGCCAAACCATGAATAACTTTGTGATGGAAAAACGACTTGTCTGACATTTAATTGCATGGAAAGGAAACGTTTTCAGTAAATCTACGGTTGTTGCTAGAGGGCTTGCTTGATAGCTTGCTTTTTCGCAAAACCATTGACTAAATGGACTGTTGAACAAAGAACTTAATCGGCTTCGTTAACTTTTTGAGTATTACTCATCACACCTGTTCAGGGTATGAGCTCTAAAGAGCTAACTTTAATGTAAATGTGTTTGTTCTGGTGATTGGTAGCGCGTTTGTTGGTGCTTAAGCACTTATGTATGATTGACTTCGCCGCTTCTCAGGAGCCTACTATGATAGATGCTCACCTCTACGACCAGATCAACTGGCCATGTGACCTCTCAGATACAGTGATTGAACGCCTCAAGCAAATCGCTGTGCTCAAACAAGGGATCGATGCCCTAGAAATCACAAAGCGCTACCAGAATGTGCCCGGTGTTTATTACATCTTAAGTGGTTCTGCTGGGCTCTGTTTTTCAACACAGAACATGCATCACATGTCTGGTGGAGTGATCGGTCGAGGTGATTGGGTAGGCGCGTTAACCATCTATAAGGATTACCAACTTTTCGCTGTCGCGGAAGAGGTTAATCCTATTTCAATGATCTATTTTCCTCGTAAGAAAGTTCGTGAGCTGGCAGAAGAAGTACCAGAAATCCACAAATGGCTGCTTCACTGTGCCACAAAAAGCCATTCACTATGGATGCAAGCCTACCTAACTTCTATTCATGAAAAGGAACAAAAGACTGTTTATGTGCTGTTGGAGCTGGCTGCAAGACAAAACATGAGCACGAGTAATGTTGCAAGAATTGATGTCTCACAGAGTCAGTTAAGCACGATAACAGGGATTTCACGTCCACGTCTGAATGAAGTTTTGAAGAATTTAGAGAAGAAGAAAGGCATTAAGACTCGCCGGGGTAGAGTAGTGATTTCGGATTTTGACGTACTCTACAACTGTATTTCTCCCATGAACTTAATGCTCAGAGATCCTTCCGATACGTTAATGCCACAACTAACGAGCGAATGAGATATAAATCATACTTATATCAATAATTAGTGGTTTGTGTTCTTTTTGGAACATACGAACCCATTGGTTTTCTATAACTTTGTAGTTCAAGACAGGAAATTATAAATCACTAATGAGTCATAGGAAGTTCAAATGAAAATGTCGGTGTTGGAATACAAAATTTGCGGTATCGGGGTATGGATTAAGGCAACAGTGTCACAACGCTGTGCGTATATGCTCGCTTTAGAATACGAGCGCTTGGGATGGCCAACAAAGATTGATGGCGAAAGCAGAGGTGTATAAAACGAAAAAAGCTGGTGTGTGAACCAGCTTTTTCTGTTTTAGAGCGTATGTTAACTGACTAATTTTCTGAAATGAAAAACCGTCTTTAAATAACAAATAGCGTTTAAACAACAACTATAAACTATTTGTTCACGAACTCTTTGAAGCGTTGTTTCGTTGCATCATCGGCTTTTTCATACCAAAAATAGAGCATCTCTTCTGCAGTGTTGTCTGATGCTTTTACGTTTGCTGGTAGCGTGACAGGTTGAACTGGAGTGCTTGCCGCCGCTGCGTTGACTGTAGTCACCGAAGCCGTTGCCGTAGTCAGCGCTGCAACGCCACCTTGTTTATTGTAGTTCGCCGCTTCTGTTGGGTAGTTTCGCCCAATCTGCATGCCTTTTTTCACTAGCGTGTCTTCTTTGGTTTCCACCGTTTGTTGGTCTGAGTTGACTAGGCTCCATTGAAGATCTTTCATCCCCTCTTTTGCTGCGCTGATATTGCGAAACTTAGGCATGTTGAATGTCAGTGTTGTGTTGCTTGCGTCGAATGTCGCGATGATGGTGTCACTGTCGATGAACTCGCGGTCATTACCTTGATCAAAAGCCACTTGATATTGGAATACGATCTGGTTTTGACCATCAGGCAGCGTCATGGTTTTATGAGATGAGAAAAGCCCACCATCGAGGTCTGGCTTATTTTCGTTGACGGCTAAGATGTCCACACTTGAAGGGACTTTAATTTCAACGTCTGCTGAAGCGAAGGGAGCCGCTACCAATGCAGAGATTAAGGCAATCTTTTGTGTCGTTTTCATAATAGGGCAAGTTGTTTGGAAAGAAGGATTTACAATCTCATGCGAGGGCGTTGAGTTCAAGCGATGCCCATGAAATTTAGGATATTTTGCCGAATCTTAACGTAACTGAAATAAATGACGATGAGTGACTGAACAACCAGTCACTCATTTTTACGATCATTCCAAGTAGAAGTAACCGTTGTCCTTTGTACAAACAGGGAGTTCAATATTACCCACGTAGTCGCCATCAACGTAGCAAGGGACATAGGGCGTCGCCAGTGAAGAGGCGAACGTCATGGCAGGTGCAAGAGCAAAGAGAGCAATAATAATGTATTTCATCTTGTGTCCTTAAGCCTGAGTATGATTTGTGCTGAGGGGTAGCCTCTGCATGAGCTTTAAAAATAGTACAAGTGATACAATTGTCAATTTGTGACATATTTCACTCACGAACAGTCAATTCTGGTCTACCTCATTGTTATTTTTACTGTTTTCTGGAGTTTGTTAAGCGAATCGAGTATTAAAAATGCCAGTTTTATCTGGTTTATCGTTAATCCATCTTGACTAGCGATACGCGTTATAACTCAGCCATCTTGTGATACTCAGAACCAAAAAAACCGTGAGAACAGTGTCCTCACGGTTTGTGTTAACTCTTCACTCAATTGAGAGAGTATTATTTTGCTTGCTTAGCCGCAGCTTCTAGCTGTTGTAGTCGACCTTGAAGCGTGTAAACGTTCTGGTTGAAGTTGCCTGGGTTCAATACTTGGCTGTTTTGCATTGGGTATCCAGGTAGTGTTGCCATAAATTCTTGAACTTTACCGCCTACTGGTACGAACAACCACATGTTGTCTGCCATCCAGCGTAGGTACATGCCAGATTCGTGAGGCGCTTTCTCGAATGGGTCAGCACGTAGGTGTACCACTTGAGGCCAGTTTGGCTGGAAGCGAACTGCATCAACGATGTTACCGTCCATTACTGCGAATGAGATCTTAAAGTCGTTCCAACGAACAGCGTTAAGCTCACCGTTAGCAGAGAAGTAAAGTAGGCTGTCACGTGGACCTTGCTCTTCTTTACCTTCAAAGTAAGGTAGGAAGTTGTAACCATCTAGGTGTACACGCCAGTTTTTACCGTTGTAACGAGCACCGTCGTCAGACGCTAGCTTCTCTGCCACTTTATCATCACCAGCTGCAGCTAGAAGTGTAGGGATCCAGTCTTGGTGTGCCATGATGTCGTTGATCTTAGTACCAGGTTCAATCACGCCAGGCCAACGAACAAGTTGTGGTACACGCATACCGCCTTCGTAAGTGGTACCTTTCTCACCGTGGAAGTAAGTAGCACCGCCATCAGGCCAAGATACTGTTTCTGCACCGTTATCCGTTGAGTAAATAACGATAGTGTTGTCTGCGATTTTCAGCTCATCAAGCTTATCTAGAAGAACACCAACATGGTCATCGTGCTCTAACATACCGTCAGCGTAGATACTGATACCAGATTTACCTTGGTATTTCTCTTGTAGACGAGTCCAAACGTGCATGCGAGTCGTGTTGTGCCAGATAAAGAATGGCTTGTCAGCTTTAACAGCTTTTTCCATGAAGGCTAGAGACTCTTCTAGGAACTCTTCATCTGCGTGCTCCATACGCTTACGCGTCATAGGGCCAGTATCTTCAATCTTACCGTCAGCGGTAGACTTGATTACACCACGAGGACCGAAGTTCTTACGGAACTCAGGATCTTTAGGGTAGTAGTATGTCTCTGGCTCTTCTTCAGCATTTAGGTGGTAAAGGTTGCCAAAGAACTGATCAAAACCGTGGTTAGTAGGCAAGTGTTTGTCTTGGTCACCCATGTGGTTCTTACCGAACTGGGCTGTCATGTAGCCTTGTTCTTTTAGTAAGTCCGCGATCGTTGGAGCCCAATCTGGAATACCGTGGTCTGAACCTGGCATGCCGATAGTAAGTAGACCTGTACGGAAAGGTTCTTGACCAGTTAAGAATGCAGCACGACCCGCAGTACACGATTGCTGACCATAGTGGTCAGTGAACAGCGCACCTTCATTAGCGATACGGTCAATGTTTGGTGTCTCGTAACCCATCATACCGTTGTTGTATGCACTGATGTTGAATACACCAATGTCATCACCCCAGATCGCAAGAATGTTAGGCTTTTCTGCAGCGGTTACTGCTGAAGAAGCTGCTAATAAGCCAACACCTAATGCTAGTTTATTAATTTTAGTACCCATAAGGACTCCGATTTACTTTTAAAAATAATGCGTTAAGTCAACACATCGATGAGCAAACATTAATCTCAAAAATCGGTGATGTCCTTTTATAGTAGTTATAACCATTCGTTATGTTGTGTTGTTATTGTATTGAATTATATGGTTTTTGTAGGTTCTCGCTAAAAATGAACTAGGTAAGTAGTGTGATCTCAGTCATGTAGTAAAACGTAAAAAAGCGCGTTTTATAACGATGAAAGTTGATCAGAAATGACAAATTAATTAATAGTTTATCGAATCTCGCTATTGCTTAAATCTTGAACTATATGTTGTAGGGCAGGACGCAAACAATTAAAGAAGAGGTTTCTATGACAGCAAAATATGGTGTCAAACGTCGGCTAGCGATATTGGGTTCCGCGATGCTAGCTGCAACATCAACGATGGCGGCTGAAAAGCCCAATATTTTGGTTATCTGGGGTGATGACATTGGTCAGTCTAATGTCAGTGCTTACACTTTTGGACTTATGGGATACCAAACTCCAAACATCGATAGCATCGCCAAAGAGGGCATGATGTTCACCGATTACTACGCTGAGCAGTCTTGTACCGCTGGGCGTTCAACCTTCATTACCGGGCAAAGTGTACTTCGAACCGGCCTCAGTAAAGTGGGCTTGCCAGGCGCTGATATCGGCTTACAGGCTGAAGATGCAACCATTGCTGAGCTGCTTAAACCTATGGGTTACATGACAGGGCAGTTTGGTAAAAACCACCTTGGCGATAAAGATGAATTTCTTCCAACGGCACACGGGTTTGACGAATTTTTTGGCAACCTTTACCACCTGAATGCTGAAGAAGAACCAGAAAATGAAGATTACCCAAAAGACCCAGAGTTTCGTAAGAAGTTCGGCCCTCGTGGTGTGATTAAGTCTTTCGCTGATGGAAAAATTGAAGATACAGGACCGCTCACGCGTAAGCGTATGGAAACCGTCGATGAAGAAACGTTAGATGCGGCACTCGACTTTATGGATCGTGCTGTTAAAGCAGACAAGCCATTCTTTGTTTGGTGGAATGCGACACGTATGCATTTTAGAACGCATGTGCAGCCAGATAGCAAAGGCGTAACAGGTATCAGTAACTATGCCGATGGTATGGTTGAGCATGACAGACATGTTGGTCAACTACTCAAACAAGTGGACGATTTAGGCATCAAAGACAACACGATTGTTTTCTACTCAACCGACAATGGGCCTCACATGAATTCGTGGCCAGATGCAGGTACAACCCCATTCCGTGGTGAGAAAAACACTAACTGGGAAGGGGCATATCGTGTACCAGCAATGGTTCGTTGGCCTGGTAAAATTGCACCGGGAACCATTTCTAACGAAATCATGCACCACATGGATTGGATGCCGACATTCTTAGCGGCTGCTGGCGATGACAAGATCAAAGAGAAGCTTCTAAAGGGTCATACCGCAGGTGACAAGACGTTCAAACTTCACCTTGATGGCTACAACTTCCTGCCTTACTTAACGGGTGAAGAAGAGAAAGGACGTCGTGCAGAGATCTTCTACTTTACAGATGATGGCGACTTAGCTGCTCTTCGTTATAACAACTGGAAAGCGGTATTCATGGAGCAGCGAGCAACAGGTACCATGCAAATTTGGGCGGAACCGTTCGTGACATTGCGTCTACCTAAACTGTTCAATCTTCGTATGGACCCATATGAAAACGCTGACATCACGTCGAACACATACTACGACTGGTTGTTGGATCACGCATATATGTTTGTTCCGGCACAAGCTTATGTTGGTGAGTTTTTGGAAACCTTTGCTGAGTATCCACCACGACAAAAAGCAGCAAGCTTTAGTCTGGATCAGGTAATGGAAAAACTCCAAGAAAGCCACAACAAATAGGTCAGTGTTAGTGAATCGAAAAAGAGCTCTTCGGAGCTCTTTTTTTCGTTTAAGGCTAAGTCACAATATTTCATCTACCAGCGACTAAATAATTGTATTAACGTTATTTTTTCGTCTACCTTAATAAACATAAGCGAGATTAAACAAGGAATGTTATGTCTGCAATGCTGTTATCAATCATAGGTGGCGCTAAACGCGTCTGTTGTAGTGTCACCGTTTGGTTATTGCTTCTGTTGAGTGGTTATGCCGTTGCTCAGCCCGCTAACTATGTTGGATCTGAAACCTGTATTGATTGTCACGCAGAACAAGTCGAAGCATGGCAAGGTTCGCATCATGACATGGCGATGAAACATGCGGATAAAGCGTCTGTATTGGGTGACTTTGGTGATGTGAGTGTGATGCATCAAGGTAAAGAAAATCGTTTTTACCGCAAAGGGTCGGAGTATTGGGTCAACATTGAAGGCCCAGATGGTCAATTTCACGATTATAAAATTAGCTACACCTTTGCCTTTGAACCATTGCAGCAATATATGGTGGAATTCGACGATGGTCGAGTACAGCTGATTCCTTTCGCTTGGGACTCTCGAACCAAAGAGCAAGGGGGGCAGCGCTGGTTCCATCTCTATCCAGACACCACTAACACCGATGAGTTCTATTGGACCAATAGCGGCCAAAACTGGAACTTTATGTGCGCAGATTGTCACTCAACCAACCTACAGAAAAACTATGATCTCGAAAACAGTCGCTATCAAACGACATGGTCAGAAATCAATGTTGGCTGTGAAGCGTGCCATGGCCCTGCAAGTGGCCATATTGAGATGGCGAATAAGTTAGAGAGTGGAGATGTGCAATCAGACGTTGTTTCTTTTGATGCAGCAAGTCATTACGGTTTTGACCGAGACCTATCGCAAGCGGTGAAAGAGTGGGTCTATAAAGAGGGCAATACCACACTTCAACCCAAAGATATTATCCATACTAATCAAGTGCAGACTTGCGCGCAGTGTCATAGCCGTCGTACGCAGCTCAATGAGACGGGAGATCATGTTAAAGGCTCGTTCTTTGATAAGTATCGACTAAGTCTGATCTCTCCTGAGCTCTATTACCACGATGGTCAGATCTACGATGAAGACTATGTGTATGGCTCGTTTCTACAATCGGCGATGGCTGAAAAAGGGGTAACGTGCACCAACTGTCATGATCCACATACCGCGCAATTAAAGATCGCTGAAGAAGCCGTGTGTAGCCAATGTCATATCGCCTCTGAGTACACGCCTGAAAAGCACACCTTCCACCAAGCCGGTACAGAGGCGTCAAAATGTACAACTTGCCATATGCCAGAAACCACCTACATGCAGGTTGACCCAAGGCGTGACCATAGCTGGCATGTTCCACGTCCAGATATTAGCCAACATATCGATACCCCTAATGTGTGTACTGGTTGCCACGAGGACAAAACAGATCAATGGGCAGACGCTCAAATAGGGAAATGGTTTCCAGATTCAAAATATCGGAATCAACAACACTTTGCTGTCGCATTTTATGCTGACGCTATTGGGCATCGAGGCGCTATTGATGCTCTAGCGTATTCAGCTCAAGACTCAAGCCTTAGCGATATCATCCGTGCATCGAGCTTAGAGCGCATGGCGGGTAACACGGGGCAAAACACCCTAATTTCATTAGCAAGAGCGGTTAAACACGATAATGAGATGATTCGATTAGGCGCTGTCGCGGGCTCATCGGGTTATGAGTTCACGGATCGCTGGCAGATACTCGAACCTTTACTTGATGATTCAGTACTCTCGGTACGAACCGAAGCAGCAGGAGCGTTAGTTCGTTATTGGCGAGAGATGAATCCACTGCAGAAAGATCTGATTAAGCCCGCCTTATCGGAGTACATAGAGATACAGGAGTTTAATGCCGACAGAGGCTTTGGACGCACCAATTTGGGTAATGTTTATCGCGATCTAGGTCAACATGACAAAGCGATTAAATACTACCAAGGAGCCATCAAGATTGAGCCTTACTTTGAGAACAGTTACGCCAATTTAGCCGATTTATACCGAGCGCTTGGTGATGAATCAAAAGCGATGGCGACATTGCAACAAGGGATTGAAGCGCAACCGAAATCGAGCGTATTGCCGTACAGTGCAGGCTTAGCTGCGCTCAGAGCCAAAGAATACCCACAGGCTAGGAGCTATTTAAAACAGGCGGCTGAAATGGCCGAGAGTAATGCCCAGTATTGGTATGTCTATGGTCTATCCTTAGAGCAGGTTGATGTTCTCGCCAGTAGTGAAGCATTGCAGCGTGCTTATGGAGTGAGTCGTAACCCGCAGCACCTCTATGCAAAATGTGAAATTTTGGCACGAAATTCAACACAACCCGGAGTAAAACCTGCGTTTAATCGTTGTATCCAGCAATTGGAAAAAGTCGCTCCGCCAGATGCAGTTAATCAATTGAAAAGAATGAGCAAATAACAGATCTCTAAACAAGTAAGAGAACAAGACCATAGTGAGAAAAGTAGCTATTGCCTTTATAACCAATAGTTATAGCGCTTGTGAGTAGGATGTACACAGCATATCGAATTGATAAGGATGACCTATGAACCACGCACAGCAAGCGATAAATCGACTCATAGAACAAACTGAAAAAAGTGTTATTGGCCAGAGCCACGTTGTTAGAGCTTTGGTGATTGGTCTACTCACTAATGGTCATGTCCTATTGGAAGGTTTACCAGGGACAGCAAAAACACGCTCAGTGAAGTCTCTCTCGAACTTACTTAACGCGAGCTTTGGTCGTATCCAATTTACACCCGATCTTCTGCCTTCCGATGTCACAGGTACCGAGGTTTACCAAGAGGTAGAAGGTAAGCCTCAATTACATTTCCAAGCAGGCCCAATCTTCAATAGTATTGTGTTAGCCGATGAAGTAAACCGTGCGCCCGCCAAAGTGCAAGCAGCGCTACTCGAAGCTATGGCAGAAGGAACCATCACGGTTGGTGGTCAAACTCATGTATTGCCTGAGCTCTTCATGGTTTTAGCGACACAAAACCCAGTGGAGCAAGAGGGTACCTATCCGCTACCTGAAGCGCAAATGGACCGTTTCATCATGAAGGTGACGGTTGATTACCCTGAAGACGCCGCGGAACGTGACATTATTCGATTAGTGCGAAGTGAAGAGCTAGGTAGTGAAACCAGTTCCGAACTGATCACCCCTCAACATATTGAACCTGAATTGGTGATAGAAGCGCGTCGTCAGTTGCCAGACATTGCCGTTTCAGAGCTTGTAGAAGACTATATTGTCGCTTTGGTTATGGCGACGAGAAAACCCGAACGTTACGCGGAATCCAATTTGCCTAAATGGCTTGAAATCGGTGCAAGCCCACGTGCCTCTATCGCTCTTGATAAATGTGCTAGAGCGTACGCTTGGTTGCAAGGTCGTGACCACGTCACAATTGATGATGTACGTGCAATGGTGCCAACTGTACTAGGGCATAGATTCTCTCTCTCTTACGATGCATTGGCCGATGGTGTCGATCATCAGCGCGTCATCGAAGAGTTGCTTGATGCGGTAGAGATTGGTTAACCGGGAGGCGTTATGGCTAAGCCAACTCATGCGCCACAGTCACAAGGGTTAGATCCTCGGCTGTACTGCGATTATGCAAAGCTGGTTCGATTACAGGCTCAAGCTGAATCGTTTACTCTACTGCCACACTTAAAGGCGGGCAGTGTGTTGTCTGGTCGTCATAACTCTTTGTTTCGTGGGCGTGGTCTAAATTTTGAAGAGCTAAGACATTATCAACTTGGTGACGATATCCGTAATCTTGATTGGAAGGTCACTATGCGAACGGGTAAGCCCCATGTTCGTAGTTACACGGAAGAGAAAGACCGTAATGTGATGATCTGTGTCGACCAGAGAAGTTCAATGTTTTTTGCGTCTCAATCTGTCATGAAATCCGTGGTCGCTGCCGAACTTGCCGCCATGTGTGGTTGGCGTGTGCTCAAAGATGGTGACCGTGTAGGATACCTAATCGCATCGCATAAAGCTCTTTTCCACAGTAAAGCGCAGCGTTCCCAAAACGATCTGCTTTCTCAATTGAAGAACTTAGTTAGAGCGAATCAAAGCTTAGATGTCGCCTCTCATGATAGCAGCGATGTAACGTTCAGCCGCTGGATAGAAAGAATTAATCGCATGGGTCTTAAGCAGTCTACGTTGATCTTTATTAGTGATTGGCGTGATTGTGAAGAGCACCATCTCGACCGTTTGCAACAATTGCAGCAGCATAATGACGTCTTGGCAATTATGGTGAGTGATCCTCTTGAGCAAGCGCTTCCTGATACCTTGGCCACCGCAAAGTGGGTGGTGGGTGATGGTCGATACCAACTGAACTTAGATAGCCAAAGCAAAGTGACAGCGGCCAGCGAAAGCTTGGCACAAAAAGCAGCGCTTCAGAAACAGTCACTAGCCAAACTTATGGCGATTAAACATTTGCCTTATATCGAAGTAGACACCTCTGGACAGCATGTTTCTCAATTTCAAAAGCTGGTGGGGGGACGCTAATGTCAATTGAACACACTCCTCCTAGCACCTACATACTGCGCGATATTCAAGAAGTTGCGATACCCGATAGTGTTAGTTGGTTACCACAAACCATAGGTTGGAAGATCCTTGGTGTGGTGCTAATGATTGCACTTGTATATGGAGCTTATCGCTACGCTCTTTATCGCTGGCATAACCGTTATCGCCAAGAAGCGCTGGACGCTTTAGCACAAATCGACCCTTCAGATAAAAGCTCTACTAAGCGAGTTTTTGAGGTGCTGAAATCGGTTCTGCGTTATCTAAATGCCCGTAATGCCAGCGTTTATGGCGAACAGACATTGATTATGCTTGATGGTTGCCTGCCTAAGAAACATCCAGAGATTTTCCAAGACAAATCTTCAAAAATCTGGATAGACAGTTTAATCAACCCAAGCGTTTATCTAACGTTTGAACAGCGTGTTGAGATCTTAGAAAAGGCAACGACATGGGTGAAAGTGCACCAATACAGAGGTTCAGAGAAACCTCAGGAGACATCTCGTGCTTGATCTAATCTCACCTAGCTTTGAATTTGAGCACCCACTTTGGCTAGTGATTCTTCCGCTGCCGTTTCTAGTTTACTTTGCTGTACCTGCTTATCGAACCAAGCAGATGGCAATTAAAGTCCCGTTCTTTCGAGACCTCGTAGATGCGATAGGAGAAACGCCATCTGAGGGTGCAAGTCAGCTAACACCAAGCTGGTGGCAACGAGTTACCTTAATCGTTACTTGGGTTTTAATCGTGTGTGCATTGGCGAAACCGACCATTCTGGGCGAGCCACAAACTCGAGAGCAATTTGGTCGAGATGTGATGGTGGTTGTTGACCTGTCAGGCTCTATGGCGGAAGAAGATTTCACCTCACAAAAAGGAGAGAAAATCTCACGCCTCGATGCAACGAAAGAGGTGTTGGCCGATTTTGCTAAAACGCGAGAAGGTGACCGTTTAGGGCTTATCCTATTTGGTGATGCTGCGTTTGTTCAAACCCCATTCACCGCTGACCAGAGTGTTTGGTTAGAACTACTCAATCAGACTGATGTTGCTATGGCAGGGCAGAGCACTCATTTAGGTGATGCAATTGGTCTTGCTATAAAGGTTTTCGAGCAGAGCCACAATCAACGCACTGCTTCTACTGGCCAACTGTCTGATCAAGAAAGAGAAAAAGTAGTGATCGTGCTAACGGATGGTAATGACACTGGCAGTTTCGTTGAGCCGATAGATGCCGCTAAAGTCGCGAAAGCGAAAGGTGTTCGTATTCATGTTATTGCGATGGGCGATCCCCAAACGGTTGGGGAAGTGGCACTTGATATGACGACGATTCGCCGCGTGGCTAAGGAGTCGGGCGGGAGCGCATTTGAGGCTTTGAATCGAGATGAGCTACAACAAGCTTACGCACAAATTGGCGAGTTAGAGCCTCAGTTGTACGAGAGCACAACCTATCGTCCTAAACAGACGATTCATCACTATTTAATGGCAGTTGTGGTTGTCATGTATTTGACTGCATTCAGTGCTGCGACCTTACGTCGTCGCAATCTATTGAGAACAACAAAGCCAGCGATGGCAGAAGCTCAGCAACCAAAACAAGGAGAACAGAATGTTTGATTCTCTCGTTTTGCAGCAAGTCTTTACTCAATTTCATTTTATCAGACCGTTATGGCTCATTGCTTTCATCCCGATGTTCTTCTTGCTGTGGTTAAGGTGGCGTGAGGAGACAAAACCAAGCTGGAAAGATGTATTGCCTGAGCATTTACGCACAGCTTTAACCATCGGAGAGCGAGGTTGGCGTAAACAGCTGCCGTTGAAACTGCTGATGGTGATCGTGGCTATCGCAATACTGATTTGCGCAGGTCCAACTTGGCAGAGAGAAGCTTCTCCCTTTGGAGAGGATAAAGCCTCTATGTTGGTGGTGCTAGATAATAGTGAAACCATGCTTCTCAAAGATTTGCCACCGAGTCGCCTAGAACGGTCAAAACAGAAGATTCGTGACTTGTTAGCCGCACGCAATGGCGGTAATACAGGGTTGGTTGTCTACTCCGGAAGTGCTCATGTAGCGATGCCTGTGACGCAAGACAGTAAAGTCTTTGAGCCATTTCTAGCAGCGATTACACCTGAAATTATGCCAGTGGAAGGGAAGGTTGCAGAGGCGGCATTACCGCTTATTGATCAGCAATTAAATAACGAACCGGGTTCGACGGTGTTGTTGGTGACTGATGGGGTCAACCCAGCGACGATCAAAGCCTATGAGACATTTTTTAAAGACAAACCTTATCAACTATTGATCCTTGCCGCAGGAAACCGCGACATTGTCAGTGATAACCCAGTGGACTTAAGTGCGTTGAATGATCTTGCGAGTGCAACGGGTGGTCGAGTCATTGAAGTCACGGTTGACGACACGGATATACAAGCCTTGAACCGTGCTGTTGAGCGGAACATGCAATTGAATGGCGAATCTGCGATGCCGTGGAAAGACATGGGCTACGGATTACTGTTTCCAATTGCACTCATCATGTTGTTATGGTTTCGAAAAGGCTGGTTAGTGCAATGGTGTGTGGTATGTGTGTTGGTGAGTGGCACCTTCTATGCTAAACCGACAATGGCTGAGCCTGTTCATCTAACAGCAGAAAAAACCGCTCAGGTTGAAGAGGTGACAGTTTGGGACAAAGCGACTCAATGGTGGTGGGATCTATGGTTGACACGTGACCAGCAAGGACAACGATTACTCAACCAGCAAGAATATCTAGAAGCAGCCAAACATTTTCAAGACCCTCTAAGAAAAGGCGTCGCTTACTACTATGCGCGTGAGTTTAAGCTTGCTCATAGCGCCTTCTTACAAACCAAGACCGATTTAGGTGTCTATTACTCCGCGACAGCGTTGGCACGTCAGCGGGAGTATTTAGCCGCTCGTGACTTATTGAAATTATTACTGGAGAAGCCTGACTTAGACGCGGAATTGGCTGAAAAAGTTGAGCACAATCTCGCCGTATTTAATGGGATTGTAGAAGAGGTGAACCGCATCAGTGAAAGCCAATCTGGCACGACCGATGGCCCAGAAGAGTCGTTTGAATTGGATCAAGATAAACCAAGAACGGGCGATGGCGCAGAAGAAGAAACGGTTGCAGAACTGATGCTCAAAGAAACCTTGAACGCCAATGAGATACTGGGCAGCCAAGAGTTGGCTGATAAATGGTTGAAAAGAGTAGAAGCGGATCCGAAATACTTCTTAAAAGCGAAGTTTCAAATCCAATTAAGAGAACCGCAAGCAGATGTGGAGCAGGAGAGTAGCAATGATTAAATCTCTGCGTCATCGAATGAAATTATCTAGTTATAGCGCACTGTACATTGCGGCGGTTTTGCTCATTAGCATGACGTCTCATTCGGCAGTGGCTCAGGATATCAACACCTTGCAGAAACAAGGACGACTTGAGTTGATGGCATGGGTCGGAAACCAGCCTAAATCAACCGATGAAGGCAAATCCAAGGCTGACATTCCAACCTTCAGTGTTAATGAGCAGGTTGTTTTGACCATTGAGGTTGGGACACCACGTTGGTTCACTGGCGGAACTCGAATTGGTAACGTGGAGATGGCTGATGTGATTGCAAAGCAAAGGAATACCCTTGCAACCAATTATACGGCGCGTCAAAACGGTGAAACTTGGTCTCGGCAGCGTTGGGAAATCACCTTGTATCCACAAAAGAGCGGTGATTATGTGATACCACGTCTACCGGTTGGTGTGGAGGTCTCAACTGATGATGGTAGTAAAGTGAGTGGAACGCTTTATACACAACCGATTAAGTTCAAAACACAATTGCCTTCTGGCTTGTTAACGGATGAGACACCTTGGTTTAGCGCAACACGTGTCGATGTGGTTGAGCAATGGAAACAATCCAATGAAAATTTAAAAGTAGGCGACGCGATTACGCGAACGGTTACTATTAAAGCACAAGACAGTTTGTCGGTGTTGCTGCCTAACTTGTTGGTCAATGAGTCGACCGCACAGTATCAAGCCTATCCTCAACCGCACAAATTAAATGATACTCAAGAGCGAGGGGATTACCGCTCTGAGCGAATTGAAGAGTCCGTTTATGTTATCCAACAAGGTGGCGATTTCACACTCCCAGAGCTGACTTTTCAATGGTGGAATACCAAAGAGAAACGATTAGAAACGGTGGTATTCGAATCTACATCATTTAGTGCAAAACATACCTTTAAGTCTTTTGTTAAGGCTTATTCCGCTGCCATGCTTGTCTCGGTTTTAATAGTCATAGGTATCGTAGTGAGTGTGTTAGCGATTAGACGTTACTACAAGACTCACCCAGCACCGAGATGGTTAGCATTTCACCGAGTGGTAAAAGAAGGCAACTGGCCGAAGATTCGAGGCTTCGTTTATCGTGAGCTTAGAGGAAATACATCGTTGTTGGAGCTTGATAAATGCTCTGAGAGTGAAGGCTGGCCTGAGACGAACTCTGCATTTCAAAAAGGTAGCCAAGACACTCATGTTTTAAAACGAGTATGGAAAGCGGTGATTAATAAGGGCAGCAATAATGATCCGAATAGTCGCAGCAATCGAAGGGCTTGGTGGTGCAAGTATTTCCCGAAAGCCTTGCCCGATTTAGAGCAAAAATCACGATAGCGTGTGCTGTATCGCGGTGTTATGCCACTGAATCAACTAGGATTATAAAAGTACATTCGCAGACTCTTCATTATGGAGAGTCTGCTTAGTTATATTGGAGCGCCATGAAAAGCACTGAACTGAACCTGATTCCTATTTTTGTCGCAATATACGAAGAACAGAACTTATCTAAAGCGGCAGCTCGTATGGATATAAGCCAACCAGCGGTGAGTAAAGCGCTAGCAAAGCTTAGAGATATCTATGACGAGCCTCTGTTCCATCGCACTACGTCGGGCGTAGAGCCGACAGCTTTCGCATCTGACATTTATCCAGCTATGTCGGCGGCGTTGAAAAACTTCACATCGACACTCTCTGCCTCACGAGACTTTGATCCTAAAACCTCTAATCGAATCTTTTCTATCGCTTGTGTGTCTGCCGCGAGTTATGAGTTGATGCCTAAGCTGATGAGCTTGATCAGTCAAACTGCACCGAACATAGCATTGGAAGTTCACCCTCTATTTACAGAAGATTACGAGTCAGATTTACGATTACAAAGGCACGACCTAATTGTCGATATGACTCCTAGAGGCCGCACTATGTTAAAACATGAGGCCATTTCGACTGAAGAGTTAGTCGTAGTGTGTCGAGAAGATCACCCGACTATTGGCGATAGCATGGATATCGAAGAGTTTCTAACCCATGACCATGTGGTTGTTTCTCGATGGCATGCTCGCAAAAGCTTGTTAAGTGCCGAGGACTCTCAAGAGCTAGAGAAGCGTCGTATCGTGTATCGAGCGGCTGGCGTTGTTGAAATGATGCCGGTTATTGAGAGTTCAGACTATATTGGTATGTTGCCGATGTCGTCGGTTCGCTGCTTTGGCAGTAAATACAAGCTCAAAACTTTGCCATTACCCTTTGATCTCGACAATCTAGATATGTGTATGATTTGGCATCCGAGCCGCACCAATGAACCCAGCCATAAATGGTTGCGCGGTAAAATGAAAGCAGCGGCAAAAGAGATAGCATCATAATCCAAGTGTACTTTAACCCCAGATGTTTAATGTATCTGGGGTTAAAATGGCTCGCGAATATAAAGAAAAGCCAAACTAGACTGAGGCTTGCTTGGGAAGTTGCTCCCTGTTCTCTAAATAATAGGACACCCAATCGTCAACTGGCAGTGGGCGAGCAAAGAAGTAACCTTGTGCGTATTTACAGCCAATCTGGCGCAGTGTTGTTACGTGACATTGTGTCTCTAGGCCTTCAGCAATCACTGAAAAGTTTAGTATTTGCGCGAGCTTGAGAATCGCACATGTAATTTCATAGTCTACTTTTGATGAGTTGATGTCCTCAACAAAGCTGCGATCGAGTTTGACGCAATCTGCGGATAAGTTTTTCAATACCGATAGCGATGAATATCCTGTCCCAAAATCATCAATTGCGATCTTATAACCTTTTGAGTGAAGAAGCTCTATCGTGCGGGAGCAGGTTTCAAAATCTCGCATCATGTCGCGCTCTGTTATTTCAAGCAGTAGTTGATGAGGCTGACAATCCGTTTGGTCCAAGATCTCCTGTAACTGCTCTGCTAGGTCTGTTTTGTAGAACATTCGCGCGGAGAAGTTAATGGAGAAGGTGACGCCCTCAAGGTCAATACCATCACGTTGCCATCCGGTAATAAGGTTAGCCACTTTTTTGAATACCCATTTATCAATGTCGATAATTAGGTCGCTTTTCTCAGCAACTTCTAGGAAGTCGATAGGTGGAAGCAGCCCAAGCTTAGGATGCTGCCAACGAACTAATGCCTCAGCACCTATAATCTCTTGGGTATTGAGATCGACTTTCGGTTGGAAAAATACTTCCAACTCATCATTGGTGATTGCTTGACGAAGACCCATATTGGTTTCAATCAGATCATGAGCTTCATGGGTCATTTTGTCGGCGTAAACCTTGTGTCTATCTCTACCATTTCGCTTAGCGTGATACATCGCAGTATCCGCATTTCTAATTAAGGTTTCACGATCCGCACCGTGTGTTGGGTATTCGCACACACCAATACTGGCCGAGACGAATATCGGGTTGTTATCAATGTAATACGGTCTTCTCAGCGCATGATTCAAGCGTTGCGCTATGGGCTCACTCTCTTCTAATCTCATGTTTGGATAAACGACTAAGAACTCATCACCGCCCATTCGAGCAACGAAACCGCGATCGCCCACAACACTGGTCAAAATATCAGAGACGCTCACCAACAGGTTGTCGCCAGGCGCATGACCGAGAGAGTCGTTGATGGTTTTGAACTCATCAATATCAAGGTAAAACAGTAGGAACGGTGAACTGTTTTCGATGGACTGTTGAATCTCTTTGTCGAGCTGTTTGGTCGCCAGTAAACGGTTAGATAAACCAGTCAGTGGATCGTGGTGAGCAAGAAAATCGAAATTCTTTTTCTCTTCGGTTAAATCTAAATAAGCTTCAGAGAGTCGAGAAGCCATATCGTTATATGCTTTCTCTAAGTGCGACCATTCATCGTTTCGACCTAAATTGATCGGTTTTTTAAGGCTACCTGACTCTAGACGGTCAAAACCGAGCCTCAATGCGTTCAATGGTTTTCGTATGTGGTGCCTAACAACTTGATTCACGAGCAATGTCGATAATAAAACGGCGAATAGGCTGATAATGATGGCGTTAAAGCGCGAGTTTCCGATCTCTTTTTCTAATTTGTCAGTCAGCGCCAAGGCTTGTCCTTGCACTCGAGATTCCGTATTTTCCACCATTTCAAGTAGCTCGCTTTGTGCGTCTAACAGAGAAGCCATCACGAGCCAGCGTTGCTCTAAATTCGCTCGAATACGTTTAAGTGCGGCGTTGTAGCGTTTAACCGTTTTATTGATCTTCTCTTTTTCAGCGATGACCGCGGCGGTTTTAATATCAACGTTTTCTAGATGAAGTAGAAAGATATCGAGTTCTTTCTCGACTTCTATGATCAGAACCTTTTCCGTTTCGGGAGTGATTCGACTGTGTATATCGCCAATCATTTTCCCCGAGGTTAAAAACGACTCTCTCAACATATTAAATAGGTCGAGTTCGTTGTCATAATTGATGAGGTTAGGTTGTTCAATAAGCTTCAACTTACTGTCTGCTATCGCGAATTCGAGCTGATCAAGTTGCTCGGACAGAGTGATATCGATCTGATTGGTCTGTTTTAAAATTCTGTTGAGTGCCAGAGAGCTGCCTAAAAAGCGATGAAAGTTGTCGATGAACGCATCAATCTTTTTGGAAAACTCCTCATTGGTCGATAAGTCTCTTAACTTTTGTAGTTGAAAATCCACATTGAACGCTTCTTCTGAGAGCGTGGTTTCACTGAACAAAAAAGTTTGCTCTAAAAGCTTAACGCGTGATGTCAGCGCGAATACGCGGCGGCTGATTTCAGAGTTTACAATGAGCTCTGAAACGTGCGTTGACGTTTCTGTTTTGAGTGTCGACTCGACATAATAGAGTGAGCGAATAACAACGATCACAGCCAAGCTAACTATAAGCAGCGAAACAAGGTTGGATAAAATGAGTCGTTGAGTGATGTTTATCTGATGTAACTTCATTAACGCTTCCAAATCTTCAGATAGGCTTCACGATAGCCATTTTGAGGGTCGTAGACCCCTTTGTCTTCTTGGCCGATAAGTTCTTCGACATTGTCTGGCGTAACCAGATGTACCGGAGCGGAGTAGCCACTTGGTGGCATCCCATTAAATGCCCGATTAAGCTCATCGACAATTTGCCAACCTTGTAAATACAACGGCTCTGGAACGGTAGCCAGTTGAAATTGCTTACGGTTAATTCGTTTGTATGCAGCTTTACTGCCATCGCCAGCTGAAATGTTTTGTGGCACTGGCTTATGTTGCTCGACACTCGTCTCTAGTGAAGGGATGGCATAATCGATATAGAGATCATTGATCGCGAGCAGGTGAGTAATTTCATTGCCATATTTCTTTTCGAGCATCTGAAGGGTTGCAGGCATCTGCTCCGCAATCTTGTCCAGAGGTAGATAGTTCAGCTCTAAGACTTCACATCTATCACAGCGTTTGATGGTCTCGACCATAGCGTTTGCTTTGATCATCGCTATTTCATAGTTGGGGTCAGTAAACACCACGGTTTTGGCTTGACCATTCGAATTAACAATCGCTAACAGTGCGGCGACTTTCGCTACTGCAAGTGGGTCTGTAGTGATGTTGGTGTATAAACCTATTTCTGGGTTGCCGCCGACAAATTCGGTTGCGTGCCAGCCGATAACGACAATACCTAAATCTTTCGCTTTCTTTAAAATCTCTTTATGTCGAACGGCGTCAATCCCACCTAATACTATGGCGTCAGGTTTAAAGCTAATTGCTTTGCGAATGGCCGCACCTTGACGAACCTCTGAACCTAAGCCATCGATGAACCTCAAGTGCCAATTGATGTTTGAGATAGCTTCGGATATGCCACGACCGACGCCGTAAACGCCGCCGTTACGAAGATCTGACGCAACAAAAATCACGTTCTTCTCATGGAGAACTTTAGGGCCCTGCGTCGGTCCGTCCCACTGCTGCTGACTGGCTACTGCTCGTGTCACTTTTTCCTTCGCATATTCGAAGAACAGCGAATCGTTGTCTGCAAAGCTGGGGGGAATGGAGACAATCACAAGCAGCAAAATCACATATTTTAACATTTTATTCATAATGTTTATAAAAGGCTTTAATCTATAACGGCTCTATATTTATAATATTGTCAATAAACATTCAAACTTTTGGTAACATTTATGCCGGGTCAGCGTTATAAAAACCTTTTATCGATCCTACTAACTGTAGGGTCTTTACTCTCTTTTACTAGCAATGCTGACGGGGTGCGACCTGAGGCAGATGTACAAAAACTTGAGAAGTTTCAAGAGACTGTCAGTGGCGAACCCATTGCTTTAGCGTCAAAGACGCTCGAAAATCCCGTTCGAATCGCCTTAATTTATCCAAGTGCAGATATTTCTGACTTTTGGATAAGAAACTATGTGGCATTGAAGGAGCGACTTATCGCCTTGGCGTTGCCGTTTGAAATTGACCAGTTCACCTCTAAGCAGATTGAGCATTCACTGCAAACTCAATACATCGAGCAAGTGCTCGCTTCTGAAGTTCCCTATGACTTTGTGATTTTTGGTCCATCGGAATTAGGATTGCAGGCGGAGAATATTCAGCGGTTGTCCGCATCTGATCGCTTTAAGACCTTTATATGGGCATTTCATACACCCAATGAGCAGTGGATTCACCAACCGGATAGTTGGTTTGATTTCTCAAGTACGATGGGTGCTGAAGTGCTGTGCGATCATGTTGTGAAGGAGTTGGGGGAAGATGTTGAGTTTTCTGCCAATCGTGGAATACCAGGGATAACCGACACGCAACGCTCGCAAGGCTTCATTGATTGTGTTGAAGAGAAGGGGAATTGGCTGACCGTGTATGAACATTTTGGTCAGTATCAGAAAATTGGCGGCGCAGATGGCATTCGTCTCGTTTTAGGTAACTTCCCGGAAGTAACAATGGTACACAACGCCAATACCGCGATGACGATCGGAGCGATTGATGCGCTTAACGAGGCAGGAAAGTCATCAGATATCTACGTGACAGGGTGGGGCGGAACAGCGAAAGAGATCGAGAAAATCCGTTCTGATGAGCTTGACGCGACACCGATGCGAATGAGCGATGACCTCGGTGTTGCAACGGCAGAAGCGATTAAATTTCACCTAGAAAATCGAGAGTCAGAAGTGCCATTGGTTTATCTGGGAAGAATCACCGTTGTACATAATAAAATGAATGACGACCAACTAGACAAGTTAACGGAAGAAGCATTTCGTTATTCTGGAAAGCACTAATACTTTTGATGAATAATCGTCATTGATGATTATTCATCGCTCTCAATGTGAAAGAGCCGTTTATGTAGAGTGACTCAATAGGTCTTTCTAGATAAACGGCTCTTATTAATATTCAAACACTCAAATTGTGAAATAAGCGGGTTTGATTACTCGGTGATCTCTGACAGAACTTCACCAACTGCACCACTTGGTTGAGTAATACCTAGCTTATTAGATAGGGTCGGAGCGATGTCATATGGCGTAATGCTTCGCGACACTTTCTGCCCCTTCACATCATAACCTGCGAAAATAACGGGAACATGCGTATCGTAGCGCCATGGCGAGCCATGAGTCGAAGCGATCTGTAACCCTTCCATATCATTGATGTAGCTGCGAGGGGCAAACACAATATAAACGTCACCAGAGCGAGCTGGGTGATAGTTGTTTTTAATCAGGTCCATAATATGTGTATTTGGTACTCGATTGGCCGCGATGTCTGTACTCGACACGGCATAAGCGACACCTTCCACTTTTGAAACTTCATCAGCGATCGCTGCCTGTACTTTTGCTAAGTCGACATTTTTCTCTTTGATCAAATCATGATTTAGGTAGACGTAAGGCTGAGCATAAAGACGAATCGCATCTTTACTGAGTCCAAACTCATCTTTAAGTCGTTTCTCAACACCTGCAGACAACAACGCATCTTTGTTAAAGTATTGAGCTTGGGTGAAGCCTAGAGCATTGGCCGCTGGCGAAGATTCAGGTACGCCATGATCAGCAGACAACACGATTAAGGTATTCTCTAACCCCACTTGATTGTCGACGTTTTTGAGTAGCTTAGCTAAGGTTTTGTCTAATCGAATCAGGTTATCTTCCGCTTCCAGACTTTCTGGACCGTAAAGGTGAATAACATAGTCGTTCGACGAAAAGCTCACTGATAGATAGTCAGTCGCTTTACCTTGTCCAAGCTTTTCTTGCATCAACAAGGTGCTAGCAAAATTTTCTGTGATTTCGTCACCAGCAGGACTGACAGTTAGCATAGTACTGTAGTACTTGTAGCTTGATGGACCATAAGGGTGAGGGAAGGTGCGCTGGAAGCCAGCAAGCTCTACTTTATGGTCTGGATTGTGCTCTTCTAGAGTGTAAGCCTCTCTTGGAAGTGATAGATCCCATTTCTGCTTGGAATATTGACTAGGAATGGCCTTTTCGTTCCAGCGCTCAACCCAAGCTGGATACTCATCATAGTAGTAATTACTGGTAACAAACTCGGATTGTGCTTTAGAAAACCAAAACGCTTTGCCGCTATGCCCAGCAAGAGAAATCGCGCCGCGGTCTTTAACGGATACAGCAAAAATTTTAGATTGACCGCTGTTTGAAATTGTCAGCTCATCACTAAAGGTCGTGGATAAAATAGGCTCTGGCGATCGACCATCACCACCTGCAGCCTTTTGCGTTGGGTCTATTTCTGTCGCTTTATCTACGCCAGCACCTGAGGTCAACATGTTGTAGTTTGCATCTTCAACGTTATATACCAGTCGCTCTTGGCTGCGGTCGTACCATACATTACCGACCATACCATGCACGCTTGGTGGAGCGCCTGTTGCTAAAGAAACGTGACCAACAATGGTCTCGGTATTGCCATGTTGGTAGTGTGCGTTGGTGTAGTAGGTACCATCTTCCATTAAGTAGCGAAAACCACCTTCGCCAAAGTTGTGTTGGTATCGCTCCAAGAGATCGGCACGAAGTCCATCGACGGTAATTTGAAGTACTAAATTAGGTTGTTTTTCTGAAGCAAGTGTAGGTAGGGAACAGACAAGCGCTAAAGCGAGTCCAGACAGTTTTGCATATTGCATAGCGTACCCTTGAGAGTTGTTATTGTCACTGACGTTCAAACAATGGTTATAAGTAGTGTGAGACAATGGTGTTTTAGTTCGTCTCCGCTTCCTTATAACCATCAGTTATGTCATGACGGACGACTTTAGCCGACCGTAATGTAATAGTTATTGATCTTTTACTAGGCGTAAGCCCATATCTGACATGGTGATAGACTGGCTTGCAAAGTCACGTCTGAAGCTTTCAGATTCAACACTGTCGTAGGCAAAACTTCCACCACGGACAGATTTATGTGACAAGCCAATATCACTGTGCTTGGCATTGTTCGGGTTGTCGGAAGGTGCGTATCGGTAGTAGGTATCATCGAACGCATCGATAACAAACTCACCAACGTTGCCTGTCATATCATATAAGCCTAGTTCATTAGGTTGTTTTAAGCCTACTGGATGAGCACTATTTTTTGAGTTTTTTGAATACCAAGCAACGTCATCTAAGTTGTTGGAACCACTATAGATATATCCCTGACTTTTATTCCCGCCTTTGGCAGCAAACTCCCATTCTGCTTCCGTTGGTAGACGGTAATTTTCACCGGTGAGTTCATTGAGTTGTTCAACGAAATAGACGGCTTGTTGCCAACTTAGGTTGTTCACTGGCACTTGTGGATTAGGGAAGTAACTCATTGATGAACCCATGACAGATTCGAAGATCTCTTGGGTAACTTCAAACTTGGAGATATAGAAGCTGTTTACGGTGACTTCACGCGCTGGTGTTTCAGCTTTTTTCGCGTAATCGGCGTCTGAACCCATAGTAAAACTGCCGCCTTCGACCAGTACCATGTCTTGATTGATACGTTGAGCAACAGGGTGTTCAGGATTCGTCGCACAGCCAGAAACCATTAAAGCAACTAATATGCTGCCAGCAGTTGTTAAGTGTCTGTAATTTAAGCTTTTCATGTGAAGCCTCTATCGAATGGGAGAGGCTTAATTTTACCCGTTTAGGTCATTCCAATTAGTTATAAAGGGTATAACAAGCTACTGATAGCAAGGCGTTTTATTATGAGCTCAGACACTAAAAATAGGTACATGAATCATGCATATTACTCAAGGTCCTCAATATAACGGTAAGGCTTCAAAACGATTACATGTTATGGCGAAACCAATTGGTGCGGCATGCAACATAGATTGCACGTACTGTTATTACCTAAGTAAGCAGGATTTGTTGGAGTACAAGAAAGGTTGTTCTCCAAAGATGGACGATGAAACACTAGAAACCTATATCCGCCAATACATCGAAGGTCAGAATACCCCTGAAATCATTTTCTCGTGGCAAGGCGGTGAGCCAACCATGCTTGGCCTTGAATACTTCCAAAAGATTGTGGAACTTCAGAAAAAATATCAGCCGCAAGGCGTCATCATATCGAACGACTTACAAACCAATGGCACCTTATTGAATGATGAATGGTGTCAATTCTTGTCTGAGCACAACTTTTTAATTGGTCTTAGCATTGACGGACCCGAGTTATTACACAACACCTACCGCACCAACAAAGCAGGTCGTGGCACATTTAAGCAAGTAATGGCTGCGGTTGATCTGCTGCATAAATACCAAGTGAAATTTGCAACCCTCACATGCGTCAACAACCTTACTAGTCAGAACCCATTGGAAGTGTATCGTTTCTTGCGCGACGTGGTTAAGTCGCCGCAGATGCAGTTTATTCCTATTGTTGAGCAGAAAACCTTCCGCACGGTTGCACCACAGACGTCTGAGTTCGACGCGCAACTTACCCAAGGTGACAAACGACTGATACCGGGTCATAAAGATTCAGTAATGGAGTCGTGGTGTGTATCTGATCTCGCGTGGGGTAACTTCCTCATTGCTGTGTTCGATGAGTGGGCGAGAAACGACATTGGTAAGGTTTTCGTACAGTATTTTGAGGCCAGCGTAGAAACGTGGATGGGACGTCCAAACCCATTGTGCACTTTGAACGAGCTATGCGGTAAGGGCTTAGCTATGGAGCCGAATGGTGACGTGTTTGCTTGTGACCACTATGTGTATCCTGAATACAAAGTGGGCAATATCCACCATCAAAAGCTCGATCAAATGGCTTACAGCCCATCGCAACAAACCTTTGGTTTTGCGAAGTCGAGAACCCTGACAAGCCAGTGCCAGAAGTGTGATTACAAATTTGCCTGTCATGGTGAGTGCCCGAAAAATAGATTCATCAAAACTCGTGATGGTGAGTCAGGATTAAACTATTTGTGTGCAGGCTGGCATAAGTTCTTTTCTCATGTTGATAAGTCAATGGCTTATATTCTGCGTGCGATGGGACACCCGGTCGCACACGGCAAATTCAGTGACGCTGCGTTAATTGCTCACCGTCGCCAGCAACCGACATTCGAAACTAAGTTTTAACTGGAACGAGGCATTATGATGATTAAAAGAAGTTTAGCGACAGTTATCGCTCTTACGATTTCAACGTCGAGCTTTGCAGCAGCTAACAATTCAAGTGAAGTACAAGTCGATTCGACAATGCTGGTGCCTGCTGAAACCCAAGTTACAGGCGAGCTTTCGAATGATCCACAGCAGCGAATTCAACAGCTCTCATACATGGCGCAAGATCAGTCGCAGTCCATACAAAACCGTACTGGTGCTTTGCGAGCTTTGGGGGCATATCCAAGCCAAAATGCACTTGTAGCTGTGGCGCGAGGGTTGAAAGATTCAAACTCTGAAGTACGTGAGGCGGCAGTTATTGGTGCAGCGCCTTATCCATTCGAGCATCGCTGGACACTGATTTCTCCGCTATTGAATGATGAATCGAAAATGGTTCAGCACAGTGCAGCTTCTAACCTTGTACGTGATTACAGTGTGATGACGCAAGAGCAGAAAGCTCAATTGGATCAGCCTGTCACGTCTTTGATTGAGTTCTTGGAGCAACAAACGACCCAAGAGTATCAGCTGCTTTTGGCTGATGTACTGCGTTGGTCTGGAGAGCCAGAAAAAGCGGAAACCATCTATATCGAGCTTGTTAAAACTCGAATGGCTGACTCGCAAGTTTGGTTGAGCTTTGCTGATAATTATCGTGCCCAAGGTAAAGATAAAGAAGCCGTGCGCATATTGGATCGTGGCCTTGAAAAATTGCCAGACAATGCAGCATTGCACTACTCAAAATCGCTGACGCTTGTACGTTTAGAGGATAAAAATGCCGCTGCTGTTGAAATCGAGAAAGCGGCTCACTTAGCCGAAAACAATAGCTACTACTGGTATCTTAACGGTGTACTTCAAGAACCTTTGAGTATCGATAAATCGACAGAGTCGTTTGAGAAAGCCTATATGATTTCGGGGTCGCCAGAGCAGTTGTACGCTGTGTGTGACATCTACGTCCGTTACGGTAACGACAAGAGCGATGAGTGTTTAATGGAACTGAGTAAAGTTGCACCAGATTACGTGATCAAACAGCTAGAAGAGAAGCGCATCGACCCTAGCTAACGAATAAAGAGAGCTCAACTTGGTTGAGCTCTTTTAGTACCCATTGATTCACAGGTTTAGAAAACAAAATTGAGCATGATGGTATACAGCATTGCATCATCGTCAGTTGGGGTATCAATAAAGGCACCGGAGCCTCTGCGTGCTTCAAAATATTGTATCTCACCATTGAGCGATACATTTGGAAGTACATCGTAATCAACACCTAAGGTATAGCTATTACCAGACAGGTGCTCATGATCATTAAACTGCGCACCATAAACCGCATAAGGCGTAAATAAACCTATGTGGTAACCAAAGCTGGTATAGAACGATGATGAAAAGTCATTGGTTTGCGCCTCTGCTGCAACAACCGCACTTCCAAATTCGTATTCAGTACCTAGTGACCATAGCTGAATATGTTGATTTTCACTTGTTGGTAGAGGCCCGATACCAGCAATCGTCAGCTTTTGGTCGAAGTTAGAGTCGAGGAACGCAGCATTCCAACGGTAATCTTCTCCGCTGATCACCATGTTGATACCAAACATTCGATTGGTCGTAAATTTGATATCGGTCGTGCTATCAAATTCAACCTCGTTTTCGTCTTTGATGCCGTAAAAAGGCGTTAATTGAAGGCTAGCTTCATCGGTCAGTTCATAGTTCCAAGAAACCTTAGCACCATTAAAGGCGGTTATCCCGAGAATACTGTTGTATACCTCAGTGGGTGGCCTAGCCGTCATGTAAGCTTGTCCAACGTAATAGTATTCCGATGCTAGGAACAGAGGTAGGCGCAATCGACCTACACTGAAATCAAAATCGTTGTATTCGTAGCCGATGTAAGCCCACTCTAATGCAGGATCACTCCAGTCGTCTTGTGGTCGCTTGACCACCTGAACGGACGCTCTTAACGCATTAAGGTAATAATCGAGTTGAAGACCGAATGTTGTGTCACAGTCGTAGCAGTTTTCGTCTGTAAAGCCGCGATTGATCATTAAAAGGGTATCGTTATCTGATCTTGCCCATGATGTTGAGCCAAAGCCACTTAAAGACAAGCTGTCTGTGAGCTCGATAACCGCAAAAGCAGGAGAGGCGAGAGCACAACCTAATACTGACGTTACTATTTTTTTCATCGTTATTTCTCCGCGCTAATTACGTAGAGCACATTGGCGTTTTGAGGGATGGAATCTAATGGCGCGTAACCGATGCGGTTAGGCTTGTCGTTTAACCAATTAATGAGATTCTCAGGGTTTGGGGCCTTAATCTCTTTCGGGTGTCTTGCCTTACCGGAGAATGAGAGGCTTGCCCAATGTGCATTCATCTGTGCGGTGTTTTTGCCTAACAGCAGTTGATAGAAATCTTGTCTTTCACTGGTATTGGCTGGCCAGTCAGAAAGCTCTACGCGTTTGCCGTTCAAGCGTTTGGTTTTACCCCTGTAGAGTTTCCTTGCTTTGTTTATCGTTATCTCTTGAAACTCAGAATCAAGTGAAAAAATGGCGTATTCGCCTACGGCATGAGCGGGATTCATTAATAACAAACAACCAAAGAGGCCAAGAACAACAGGTTTGATTGTTCTATGTTGAAGTTGGGTAAGTGTATTTCGCCAGTCCATTGGATACTCCTAATTTGTGGCACTTTCAATCTGGTGAAACAGTTTGTCTTTTCGAACGGGTTTAGCGACGTAACCATCCATACCTGAGTCGTAACATTTTTGGATATCATCATCGATGACACTTGCGGTGAGGGCGATAATCGGCGTTTTGTTCAGGCCGAAGCTCTGTTCATGTTCACGAATCTCTCGAGTTGCAGCAAACCCATCTTTCACTGGCATCATGCAATCCATCAAAATCACATCGTAGCTATTGTCTTTTCGATACATATCAACAGCTATTTGCCCATTGTCAGCGATCTCATAGGAGTATCCGGCCTTTTTGAGCATCACAGATGCGACTTTTTGATTTACGCGATTGTCTTCAACTAACAGAATCTTTTCAGATTTAGCGACAATGCTCTCTACCTCTTCTTTGGGCGCTGAAGCACTTTGTACTGAAGGTTGCGGTACTGAAACGTGTGGCTCAGTTTGCTGAGGCTCTTTCACACTATTGATAGGTGTTACTGTCGCGATCTGCTCTTCAGGTTTGGATTGCTGAGCTTGTAAGATAGGGCTACTTGCTTGAATCGCTGAAATGACTTTCTCTTTTAACATTTCAAACTTAAACGGCTTGGGAATATAGTCATCCATGCCTACGTCGAAACATCGTTGAATATCGTCATCGATAACACTGGCCGTGAGTGCGATGATTGGTATACGGCGTGAAGAGTTAATCTCTTGTTCGATTCTTCGTATATTGGCAGTCGCTTCGAAGCCATCCATAACCGGCATCATACAGTCCATTAAAATAGCGGCGTAATTTGGATTACTGGTATACATATTAACGGCTTCTTGGCCATTGTTGGCAAACTCAAACGTGTAGCCGCTTTTGCCGACATGCAGCCCTGCAATCTTTTGATTTATTTTATTGTCTTCAACAATCAAAATTACCTGTGAAGCACACTGCTTCAATACGCGATTCTCAGAGCGTTCAGCTTGTCCTTGGTTATCACAATGTTCTAGAGCTTTGATTAATCTTAGACCGAGTAGTGGCTGTGAAACTTGAGCGGTGATACTTGGGCCAAGGTCAACAGGTTCACTCAAAAACGAACGAATAAGACAGACCTTCGCTCCCTTACCGCTCGCATCGTCTAGTTGTTTCGCATAATCGCTGGCCTGAAGATGAGGCTCTTCACCAAAGATAATGGTTGTCGGCTTACTGTTATCTACAGCATCGAGTAGGCTTGGGAGCTCATTCGGTGTGTTTGATGTTTTGGATAGAGTGAGTGAATAGAACTCCAATTCTTGCTTAATTCGCTGTGTAAGATCTTGATTGCTGCTAATCAAGATAATGTTGGAAGTGGCAGTGCTCGGTTTAGCTGCATCCACGTCAACGGGCAGTTCAAGATCAAAATAGAAACAACTGCCTTCCCCTTTCACTGAATCAAGCTGGATCTTTCCACCCATCAACTCGACTAACTGGGTACTAATGGCTAAGCCAAGTCCCGTACCGCCAAATTGACGGGTAGTAGAATCATCTTCTTGAGCAAAGGGTTCAAATATCTGTTTCTGTTGTTTCTCATCGATACCTATACCAGTATCGCGAACAGAGAAGCGTACTTTTACGCTGCGACTTTGGGGTGCGTCATCGTCATTGGCGATACTCGAACTACTGTTGTTCAGGGTATCAATAGATAGAGTAACTGAACCCTCAGTAGTAAATTTCACCGCATTAGACATAAAATTCATCAACACTTGTCTTAAGCGGTGGTCATCGATCATGACACGACTTGGCGTGTTTGCGCTGATATTAACGTTGAGTTCTATTTTTTGCTCTTTAGCCTTCGGAGCAACAATCGAAGCAATGTCATAAATCGATTCACGGATTGAGGCCGAGTGAGGACTTATAAGTAGCATTCCCGATTCGATTTTTGAGAAATCGAGAATGTCATTAATAAGGCTAAGGAGTAGGTGCGACGAAGTGTCAATGGTGTCGACATAGTCTCGTTGTGTCGGTGTAAGCTGAGTATCGGATAAGATCTCAGAAATACCAATGACCCCGTTAAGTGGTGTTCGGATTTCATGGGACATATTGGCCAGAAAACTACTTTTCGCTTTACTCGCCTGAATGGCATCGTCTTTCGCTTTTTCTGCGTCCTCTTTAGCTAATGTTAGTTTCTCTTTGGCGTGCTCTCGTTCAATGGTGAGTCTTTCAACTTGTTGTGCAAACAAACTTAACTCATCTTTACCCTGAACAAGTTTCTCCAAGGAAGGGCGCTCTCGCTCGTTTTCACTCTTAAGGAAACTCAGAATTAAACCTAAGTTGTTTGTTACTTGTCGAGCTAAGCTGATAGTCAGCCCCATCACAACTGCAGCGAGTAGCGTTACTAATCCTATAAATAGGGTTCTTTGCATCTGTGCGTTGCTGATCGCGAGTTCTACTTCATTTTGGAACTCTCGTTTAATGATGTTTGATAAATCTTGGAGTAGATTCAGTCTAGCGCTCATCGCGATCAAACCAGTACTTATCTCTTCTGGCGACAATTGACTGATAGCTTCCGAGCTTAATAGGGCGCTTCTAATATCCTGACTTTGAATGAAAACCTCGTTGCGGAACACTTCTACCATTTGTGCCACTTGGTTTTCATTGGCATTGAGAGTAATGAAACGTTCTAAGAACAACTGTTGTCTTTCACTTAATGTTTGTATCTGTTCGGCTAATTCAGGGTCATATTCTTGGTGGTTTTGAAAAATGTCGATCAGCGAGGTACTTAGCTTAAACTCTTCATTCGACCAAAATGAGAGCCACTCCAACTGCTGGAGCGCATTCAAGTGTTGTTGAATCTCACGTTTAGTGACTTCAAATGGTACGCGCTCAATGGATAACAAAAGTTGCTTGTAGAGGTCACTTTGCCATTCGATCGCGTCCAGCTTATCAAAGCTGTCGTTAGCTTCCATGGTCGACAATGTTGCTTCGCTAAAGTCAGAAAGCAGCTGGTTTACCTCATTTGATTGCTCACGGAATATGATCGGAGATAGGGTCTTGAGCTCCTCTTTTGCTTGAGCGCTTTGAGCCACAAAACTGGTAGGGTCGGGAGCGAGTGTACTCCTGTAAAGTATTGATATATCTTGCAAATAAACAGCTAACTTATTAGTTCGTTCAAAGTCATGTAACTGTTCAGTTAAGAATAGTGCTTGTCTACCCGCAAGGAACAGCAGCAAGAAGATAGGAAGTAGTACTAAGCCGAAGAGTTTGTGTTTGACTGACAAGTTATTCCATATTGTTTTTGTAGACATATAGGTTCCATCCAACTACACGCATATTCAAACAGTAGGATAAACTGGCCAAATTGGAAATTTTATTTGATGAAATTTGAATGAAGTGTGGGACAGGTAACTATTTGAAGAAGGTATTAATTTAGGATGGGTGTACGACCTTTCGACTTGTACCAAAGCCCTACCAAAATGAGGGAGTTAGTGTTGATGTTTAATGATGAATTTATTCCTCCATTGGTGTATTTACCTGCGGGAATACTTCGAAATTTTAAACTGCTATCTAGCACTTCCTGATATAACTGATCACTAAACTCATCGTCAAAGAGGACACTAAAACCAAAACCGACTTTATTGCTAAGAACTTGTGGGTTTTCAATGGTTTTTCCTGACGGGCTAACGCTTGTCCAAGCCTTGCCGTAATAATAGATATTGTTATAAGCGAACCATGGATTCTTGCTCATGGCGTCTTCTGCGTATGCACTAATGATGCCGGTATCTTTCCATTTTTGCTTATGGAGCTCATAAAATGGGACTAGCTGGCTCCAACTTGCATCGCTTTGATATTCAATACTCGCAAGAACATAAGGGTCGCTGGTGAGAAAAGGAACGTTACGAGAATCTATTTGAATATCAATACCATCAATTTCAATAGTTTCTAGATAGTCATTTAAATCAGGAAAGGGCAAGTCATACCCATACATTTTGAAACCTTCAGCGGCATATTGGAGATAGCCATTTCTTCCCTCTTGTCGGTAGTGTTCTCGATTCTTATGTAGTTTGGCACCATATAGAGTGCCATTGTGAACTGCGCGGCTAAGATCCCACTGGGTAACTATCTTTTGTACGCTTGGCGATAATTCCGGGTGTTGTTGCTCCAAAATCTTTAGCCATATCAAAAGCCGACCTATGTCTAATGCAGACCAACCATTGCCGTTGCTCTTGGTTTCACTCAGTCGTCCTGAGGGAAAGCCGGTTTTGGTGCTGTATTCACGATTCGGTAGCGTGTCTTTATAGAGTGGGAACGAGCTTAGAGTAGACAGAGTTTTCTCTAGTTCATAATGTACTTGCTCGGTCTCTTTCATGCCTAGCGCTTCTAATGCGAGTGTCGCAGCTATACCGCTGGCCACATCCCACATGGTCGTATGGCTATAACCTTGAACCGAATTCCAGAGTCCGGTCTCTTTGTGGAAATTTCTCTGAATGTAATACTCGGCTTTTTTTGCCAGTAACAGTTCATTTCGACTCAGCGGAATGGGAGCTATCTTTTTTAAAACCGTCGATTGATGATGATTTATTGGCGCGTCTTTAATTGCTGGGGCTGTTGAAATGAGCTCTTGTTGCTCCTCGACAATCGGTGGCGCAATCACTCTTCGATAGTATTGAGTCTTAGGTGATGTTGCAGATCCGACTTGCTCTCCTTCTTCCACAGTCGTGACACCTCTTTGACCATAAAAGCTTACCTCTTCATCACCATAGCTAGCGAAAGAGGTAAAAAAGGTCACAAGACTTAAAAAAAGCGCCTTATATTGGTGATGTGTGTGGAGAAGTTGTGTCAATGCAATCTGACTCATAATGTTTGTCTAACGTAATGATAATACAACTTATTGTTTAACAGAGTGTAAATTTTAAAAAATGTGAGAATAGGGGTTGGTGATAATTTAAACAATTATCTTGTTGTTGATGGACATTAACTGTTAAACTTGAGGCATAACAACGGACAGAACTGGCTAGATGGATTTTGATTTAGTTAGGATAAGATTGTTATGTTCAAATTTTACGATTTCCTTCACGAAATAGGCATTGTTGTCCCAGAGCAGCAAGCCTCCCACAATGATTTCTCTGCTGACTACCATTACTCAAGTTCTCGTTATCAAATTGAAGAGCCAGCAAAAAAGAGAATTGCAGATTATCTATCCTCTAATGTGCTCAAGCGATTGAATTGTGGTGACGTCACCGACTCTAAAGGGGTCATTGCTTTTTCATTTGGCGATAGCGACGACGTTAACCAACATCTTGCTAAGGAAGTGGAGCGATTTCACCAAGAAAATCCACTTGCTCCGTGTTATGTACAACAAGAAGTTGCGGCTCATTTGAAAGTAACCCCTCATGTGAGCATTCAAAACAGCGCTTACCAAACCACAACGGATGTTGCGAGAGCAGCGTTGAATGATATTGGTCTTGCTAAGATCACTGTAATCGCTCAGTCGTGGCATGCTCAGCGCTGTATCGAAACTTGTGAATCACTTGGCTTTGAAGTGGTTGCACTGCGAGTCAGTGAAGGCTTTCCAGCCAAAGACCCGCAACCTTGGGTGAGAAATCCGATTAACTGGATCATTAAAGAGAGTCATCGTGAAGTCGCGACAGGCTACGAGATCAGTGAGCAGTTTAATTTGGTATAAAAGCGATAATGAAGAAATCTAAACACAAGGTTATCGTTAACTTCATGAAATTGTGAAAGTTGTGCGATAGTCCAAGTTATCGAGAAATTACAAAGAGATAATCTTAAATTAATTCTTCATTCTCCTGAAACAAGTCAATTCTTGTCTATACTCACTGTATAATAATATGCAACTAAGTGAGTTGGCTTAATATGGATGATTTGAAACTGAGCCCTTTTCACAGTGTGAAGAGAGAGGCTTGGGCTGCCGTTGGCTTTAGTATGGGCATTAATCTTCTGGTGTTGGCAGTACCAGTCTATAGTTTACAACTGTTCGATAGGGTAATGAGCAGTGCCAGTATTGAAACACTGTTTGCATTGCTCGGTATCACTCTCTTTTTGGTGACCTCTCAGTCTGCGCTCGAATATATTCGCACCTTGCTCATGCAGCGGTCTGCGCTCAAGTTAGACACTCAACTCAGTGGACAGTTGTTGGATCTCAGTATCTCTACCTCTTCTCAGACTAACAGTATTGATAAGCAGCCACTGCACGATTTGAGCACGCTACGTAACTTTCTAGCTTCGCCATCCACCTCTTCAATCCTTGATCTCCCTTTTACGCCACTGTTCTTGTTACTGCTGTTTTTTCTCCATCCTTACATTGGCATTGTTGCTCTAACAGGAGCGATTGTGTTTTCTCTGTTGACGGTTGTGATGATGCTCGGTGGACGCAAGGTAAGTGGTGTCGCACAGGAAGAGACAGGAAAAGTCGCAATGGAGCTTAACGACTTTTTACGTAACGCACCGACACTCAAAGCTATGGGCATGAGCCAAAATATCGGCAAGGTTTGGGAAGAGAAAAATCATAAAGTATTAAGCTTGCAATGGTTGGTTAATGCGCGAGTCGGGTTGCTGTTAGCCGTGAGCCGCTATTTCAGAACGTTATTACAAGTTGTGGTGTTAACACTTGGCGTTTATTTGGCTCTGCAACAACAGATAGGATTGGGTGCCGTTATTGCCAGCTCAATCTTAATTGGTCGTGTATTGAGCCCGTTTGAAAGTGCTGTCAGTGGCTGGAAATCTTGGTACAGCGCATATCAATCTTGGAGCCGCCTAAAAAAATGCGCCTCATTAACCAATCCTTCCGCTAAAACCTTACTTCCCAAACCTCGTGGGGAGATTCAATTCAATAATGTCTCATTGAAGTTCCCAGGAGCAAAAGCTCCGACGTTACAGGGTATCAACTTCAAATTAGGAGCGGGCCACGCACTTGCAGTGATGGGCAACTCTGGCTCCGGTAAGTCATCACTGGCAAGCCTATTAATGGGCATACACAAAGCAAGCGTTGGGGAAATCAAGATAGATGGTGCAACCGTTGAAAAGTGGGATCAGAACCAATTTGGACAGTACATTGGTTATCTCCCGCAGCATGTCGGATTACTAGCCGGAACAGTGAAGCAGAACATATCTCGCTTCTCCGATTGTAACGATGAAGATGTTGTTTCTGCAGCGAAACTCGCGTGTATCCATGAGTTGATTATGGCGCTACCAGATGGGTATGACACTTACATTGGTGAAGGAGGAATCTTACTGTCTGGCGGTCAGAAGCAGCGTATCGGGCTTGCACGAGCTATTTATTCAAATCCGAAAGTTCTGGTTCTTGATGAACCTAATTCCAATCTCGATCCGGAAGGTGAAACCGCGCTTGCGATTGTCCTGCAGCACTGTAAAGAGAACAGCATTACTGTTGTGATGATTTCCCATCGTCCTGGCTTTTTACGTCAAATGGATTGGGTCATTAGCTTAAAAGAAGGGCGCGTCGAGAAAGCGGGAACGTGTGAGCAGTTCTTAGGGTTGCGAGATGGCGACACCATCAATACCAACAAGATTGATCAAGTCAAAGAACAACGCAGGGGATAGGAGTCGTTATGGAACGCGAATTCAGTACACGTAAATTGATTATTCTTGGCTCTGCAATCCTACTTGTGACCGTTGGAGGTTTTCTCTTTTGGTCAATGACAATGTCGTTGAGCTCAGCTTCAGTTGCGCACGGTAACTTGGTGGTTGAGAGCAAAAGAAAGCAAATTCAGCATTTACAAGGTGGTTGGGTTAAAGAGGTGTTGGTTAAAGATGGCGAACAGGTAGAAGTAGGCCAGGTGCTGCTTGAACTTTCAGATACCAAGTCCGAATCCGATTATAAACGTTACCTTTACCGCAATTTCTCGCTGGTGGCACAAAAGGCACGTCTCGAAGCACTTTTGAACGAATCAGAAGAGCCACAGTGGCCAGAAAGCTTGATCGGTGAAGAACGAGATTCGCTGATTGTCATGCCTATTGTGAACAGCGAAAGAGTACAGTTCGAACAAGGGTTATTGAGAAAACAGTTGATTGACTCTTTATACAGCCAAAAGTCGACTCTTTATAAAGAAAAGATTCAGGGTAATCAGTTTCAAAAAAAAGCCGTCGCTTCACAGCGTGATTTGATCAAACAAGAGATCGATATGACTAAGGGCTTAGTGGCTAAAGGATACGTATCTAAAACTCGCATGCTGGAGCTTCGTCGCCACTTGGCTCGAATTGATGGTGAGCTCGCTGAAATCAATGTGACCATAGATGTCACGAAGCGAGAATTAGAAACATTAGAACAGAGCTACAAAAGTCAGTTATTGGATTTGAAACGCGATTACGCTCAACAGCTTAAATCCGTCAATGATGAAGTGAGGGACGTCAAACAGGTGATGAATACACTAGAAGATGTACGTTCACGCATTCAGATCCGAAGTGAATTCAAGGGACGTGTTGTTGGGTTAAATATCTCTAGTGTTGGTGGGGTTGTACGCCCGGGGCAGGTTCTGATGGAAATTGTCCCTGACAGTGATGAGCTCATCGTCGAAGCTATTGTGCCTCCTAGAGACATAGATATTGTCCGCTCAGGGCAAGATGCAAGGATACGTTTGACGGCATACAGTGCAAGGCAAGTACCGCCGGTATTGGGTGAAGTGATTCATGTGTCTGCTGACCGAGTGGTGAAAGGTGGCGACGCGGATGAAAAAGACCAAGGCTATTTGGTCAAAATCCGGTTTGATCGTGACGATCTTCAGTCATTGCAAGCGGAAAACCAAATTGAACTGTATCCGGGGATGCTTACCGAGGTATTGATTTTAGTAGAAGAACGTACGCTGTGGGATTATCTGATAGGCCCACTCACCAGTGGTATGGCTAAGGCTATGAGGGAAACATAATGCATGAGTCGATGGTGTTTTGGTTAGGTTTTTATTTGTGCTTCTTTGCGATGAGTACTTACGTCGGTTTCAAAAAGAACAACTTAGTGGCGGGTGTTCTACTGGGATACGTACTTGGCCCGATTGGGCTGATTTTGTTACTGATGAGCAGTGACCGAAAGCAGGGTACTTGCCCACATTGTTCACAGCGGATTGACCGTCAATCTTATATCTGCCCGAAGTGTGAGCAGAAGTGCTACAAACAAGTGATTTAAGGAGGCCACTGTGAGTAAAGGACCTATTGCGTTGATGACGGCTGTAGTCATCACTTCGACCGCTGCTGCAGGCTACTTTGGTTATAAAAACGCGAGTATTGAATCGCGAATTGATACCTTGATTGCCGAAAGAGTTTCGGAGAAAGACGCAGATATAGAAGCATTGAACGAGGTGATTGCGGAGCTGACCGATCAAATGGCTTCAATGACATACGTTAAACAGATGGACGATGAAACGTATGAAAGTCAAATCGCAGCCGCTGATCTCAAGCTGGTGGAAATGTCACAAGAAATAGATGAATTAACCGAGCAGTTAGCTGCTTCCAATATCGCTTTGGCTAAGGCGAATAAATCAGCTCGTACTTACCGTTCTCGATATCTCTCTGAAAAAGATTCGGTGAAAAGTGCCAAGCTTGCGATGAATGAGCAATTAGCCAAAGAGAAATTTGCTCTTGCGCAACAAAATCAAAAAGCATTAGAGGCTCAACGAACTGAATTAGAAGGTGAGTATTCGACAAAAGCGCAAAGGGCTGAGACAGAAAAGCGGGTCGATGAAATCATGACTAATTTCTCAAACTTGCGCGTAGACTTAGATTTGGTTAACAAGTGCGACCCTGAGTACTTAGAACGTTATGGGGAGGCGAAAAGCATGCTTAACCATATGCGTACTTACATTCAACAAAATGAACTTAGCTCCGAATATTACTTCTTTGTGATTTCAAATGATGCTCAGCTAACCCGTAAAACCCGAGAGATCTGTATTGAAGGGTGAACGGATACAATTAGGGCGTATTGCTTTGGTTTAAGGCTCTAGAACAGTATGGTTTTGTAGCCAAGTTAAGATGGACTCACATGAGTCCATCTTTTTTATGAACCATCAAATTGTGAACTATCTGGTCGTATTGATGTGTTATGCCGTATGGAATGGCGTGAAACAGAAAGCGGCTCTTGATGAGCCGCTTATTGGAGAGTGAATGAAGCGTGTTATACGTCTTCTGAATCTGGGAAGTTGATGTCACCGCTATTCAAGTCGCTCCAAATAACCACTTCTTGTCCTGCTTCACTCTCGAAGCGATAGCCGTATAGCGAACCAGTGTCGATGTTACTTTCACGGTAGATGTCTTGAAGAGTGTCGCTCATTTCTAGGTGGCTCTCAGTAAGTTGCCAGCCCCAACCAGATACATCAATACTACTTGCACCTGTACATACAAATTGTCCTGCTGTGTCACCAGCGGTGTTATTGGCTGCAATCTTATCCAGAGCAAGCGCGAGTTCAGTATCGCTTGAGCTGATCTTCACCCCCTCAATCTCTTGGAAAGTATTGTGAGTCATATCGATCATTTGACTCTGATTGTCACCGCCGACAATCAGTACATCGAAGTCTGAACCGCCACTAAAGTGAACCACGCCTGCTTCTCCTGATTCAATCTCACTAGAGTCAAAGATCAGTTGGTCATTGCCCGCGCCGCCATAAAGTTGGTCGATACCTTCACCGCCGTCGAGGATATCGTTACCCACTTGGCCGAATAGAGTGTCATTACCAGAGTCGCCAGACAGTCTATCGTCACCTTCGCCGCCATCTAAAGTATCCGCGTTGTTGTTACCACTTAATGTATCGTTACCTTCACCGCCCGATACATAATCGTCACCCGAACCCCCGGATAGTTTATCGTCGCCGCTCGCACCATATAACATATCGTTGCCTCCATTACCTGATAGTGTGTCGTTGCCGTCTTCACCAAATAGAGTATCGGCAGATCCACCGCCGCCAAGGTTATCGTCTCCAGAGCCACCCCATAATGTGTCTTCACCTGAATCACCTCTTAGGGTATCGTCGCCTTCACCACCCACGAGTGTGTCGTTACCGGAACCGCCAGATAGGTAGTCGTTACCCGCACCGCCATCTAGAGTATCGTGGTCATTCTGACCGTACATGATGTCATTGCCTTCACCACCTTCGAGAGTATCGTCTCCATCGCCTGCATATAGCTTATCGTTATCTGAACCACCGAATAAACTATCGTTGCCAGCACCAGAGGATAGGGTATCTGCACCCGTACCACCGTAAAGTGTGTCTGAACTGCTACCAGTAGTGATTGAGTCGTTCCCCTCATCACCAGAAACAGTACTGTTGCCGGAATTCACTCTGATCGTATCGCTGCCTTCACCACCGTCAATGGTATTGGTGTCGCCACTCGCGGTAATATTGTCGTTTCCTTCACCGCCAGTAATATCGTTGGTTCCGCCAGACGCCGTAATAGTGTCATTTCCTGCGCCTCCAGCAATCGTGTTGACGCTGCCAGTAACGGTGATTGTATCGTTGCCGTCATCACCGGAAATGTCATTGACGCCACCACCTGTGGAGCTGATGATATCGGCACCCGCGCCCCCCGAAACTGTGTTGCTTGCGCCCGTCAGTTGGATGTTGTCATCACCATCGCCACCATCGATGATGTTGTTGTTTGAGGTATCTTCGATGTAGTCGTCACCATCACCACCAAGTAGGGTGTCCGCACCGGAGCCACCTAGGAGCGTATCATTACCTTCACCACCTGATAGAGTATTACTGCCGCCTTCAGCTATCAGTTTATCGTCGCCTAGGCCTCCAGATAAGGTATCGTCACCAGAACCGGAATAAAGTTGGTCATCGCCGGCATCACCAGCCAAGTTATCATTACCCGCACCACCAAAGATAAGGTCGTTGTCGTCGCCCCCTGAAACGGTATCGTGTCCTTCGCCCGCATCGATTAAGTCTTCCCCTTCATTACCGGAAAGGTTGTCATTGCCCGCTGCACCAGAAATAATATCGTCACCTAGACCGCCTGTCGCAGTATCTGCACCCGCACCACCATAAAGTGTGTCGTCGCCTTCACCGAGTGTGATCTTATTTGCACCATCCTCGCCATACACGGTGTCATCACCTGTACCTGCGTCAATGGTGTCTTTACCACTACCTGCGTAAAGGACATCGTCTCCGCCTTCGCCAGTGATCGTATCGTTGTCCGCGCCCCCGTATAAGGTATCAGCTTGTTCGCTACCAATCAGCGTATCGTCACCTTCGCCACCGAAAATGTTGTGGCTACCCGTAGCAGCGGCGATAAGCGTATCATTGCCTTGTTCACCGAGTAGGGTATCTTGACCATCATCGCGGATAACGTCATCGCCGTCACCACCAGCCAAAAGATCATAGCCATCACCACCAATGAGTTCGTCGTTACCTGCACCCCCAAATAGGGCATCGTCACCATCACCACCTTTAAGTACGTCGTCGCCACTCCCTGCATCAATGTGGTCATTGCCTGCGCCTGCATCAATAGTATCCGCACCATCGCCTGCATATATTTGGTCGGCACCTTCGCCAGTGGTGATGTTGTCGGAGTTGATACCACCGTAGACAGTATCATCACCTAGGCCTGTATCGATCGTATTGGCACCAGATTCACCATAGACGGTGTCGTTGCCTTCTCCAGTAGTGATGTTATCGGTTCCTGAACCCGCATAAACGGTGTCATGGCCAGCTCCAGAGGTAATGGTATCGTTGCCTGAACCACCGGAAAGTAGGTCATCTTGGTCGGAACTGCTAATAACGTCATTACCACTTTCACCATAGATTTCGCTACGACCAGCACCACCATCAAGTTGGTCATTACCCGTACCGCCAACAAGAATGTCGTCGCCTTCTTCACCTTTGATAACGTCATCACCATCATCACCGATTAGGGTATCGCTACCGGTACCGCCGTGAATCACATCATCGTTGGCACCACCCAGTACAGTATCGTTGCCAGCGCCTGCGTAGATCTCATCGCTACCTTGGTTACCTTCAATGAAGTCGTCTCCTTCGCCAGCTTGAATTGAATCGTCACCGCTACCGCCGTAGAGGCTATCGTTTTCGGTAGAGCCGGTTAGGGTGTCTTCTCCGCTACCACCATAGAGCTCACTTGAATTCAGACCTGCAGTAATAGTGTCATTACCACCTTCACCAAACAGTTGGTTGTTGCCCGCGACACCTTGGATAACGTCGTCGTCAGCACCAGCATAAACTTGGTCATTACCTGAGCCAGCGACAATGTTATCTTGTCCGGCACCGGTAAACGCTTTGTCGTGCCCCTCACCAAGATTGATGTTGTCACTGCCGCTACCAGAATAAACGGCATCGTGGTCAGCACCAGAGTCGACAGTATTGTCCCCGTCACCAGCATAAACGGTGTCGTGACCAGCGCCGGTTTGAATGGAATCTTGCCCAGCCCCTGCATACATCAAATCGTCGCCTGAACCTGAAGCAATGGTGTTCTCACCGTCACCAGCAAAGATCGTGTCGTGGCCTTCGCCAGTATCAATCGTGTCGTTACCGTCGTCTGTATAGATAGTATCGTCGCCAGCGCCTGATGTGATTTGGTTATGTCCAGTTTCACCAAACACCGTGTCAGCACCTTCTCCCGTATCGATGATGTCGTCGCCAGAACCAGCATAGACCTGGTCGTCGCCTAGGCCTGTTGTGATGGTATCGACACCTTCATTACCATGAACAATGTCGTCACCTTCACCACCATCAATCACATCATCACCTTGACCACCAAAGAGTTGGTCATTACCTGTGCCGCCGGTTAATGTGTCATCACCGATATCACCATAAAGTGTGTCGTGTCCTTCGCCACCACTCATGATGTCATCACCAAATTCACCCACTAAGGTATCGTGACCCTCACCACCGGTGATTGTGTCGTCTCCGTCACCGCCAAGCAGTAGGTCGTTACCTGCATCGCCAGAGATTTGGTCAGCCCCCGCGCCACCGAGTATGAAATCATCACCTTCGCCACCAGCGATGACATCGTCGCCTTGTTCACCATGAATTTCGTCGTTGCCTTGGTTGCCTTCAAGAACATCGTTGCCTTTACCACCGAAGAGTTTGTCGTTCCCTTCGCCCCCATAAAGGGCATCTTGGCCATCATCACCGATCAGAGTATCGTGTCCGTCTCCCCCGTGGAGAACATCATCACCCAGCTCGCCCATTAATAGGTCGTCACCTTTGCCGCCATGTATAGTGTCGTCACCGTCAGAGCCGAGTAGGGTATCGTTGCCCGTGCCGCCATCTAGGTAATCGTCTCCATTACCGCCCACTAAAACATCGTCACCAGCTTCACCGTATAAAGTATCGTTGTTAATGTCACCATCGAGGAAGTCATTACCTTCGCCACCGTAAATGGTGTCGTTGCCTTGCTGGCCTTTGAGAATGTCGTCTCCACTACCACCATCAATGGTATCGTCGTAAATGTTTCGAACTGCCACGTTCATGTCGTCAATGGTAGAGATAGTCTCGCCATTTTCGTTGAGGAAGGTAAAGGTGACTGCGCCGCTGTCACCAATAGAGGATTCAGGTATTTCAGTGTCTACGGAGATGTTTCCATTCGCGTCTACTGTTGCAATTTGAGAAGCGATGATGGTTCCGTTTTCATCGGTAAGCTGTACGGTCACAGTACTATTCGGTGAGAAGCCACTGGCAGACGTTGAGGTATTAACAGCCTGATTGACGGCAAAGTTGTCTAATCTAACGGTATGGGAAGATTGTTGCTCATTGGTTTGTGCATCAAACTCATAAGCGGTGTACGATTCGCCCCATGAGTCGTCTCCACTTGTTGGGGTATCACTGTTTTCTTCATGGTTGTATTCTATGTCGCCTAGTACTGTGTCATTACCACTGCCCGACGAGATATTATCGCTACCTTCACCTGCAGCAACAAAATCATCACCTGCTAGAGTGCTTATTTCGTCATTACCCGCGCGGCTATTTACATTATCGTCTTGGTCTGTGCCTACTATTAGATCGTCGTGTTTAGTTCCTTCCATGAGCCTTCTCCTAGCCGTATAAGGTGATATTGTCTGACGTTAAGCTTCAAATAGTCTGGTCTTGCAATTAGCGCATTTATTTGAATCTCATATTGCTAATTGCATTTATGGTGCCAGTTGCATACTTTGAGTTGTAACTTAAGATTAGACGGCTTGAAGCGCTTTGCCACAAAGAATCTCAAAACTAATGAAATCAATGAGTAATGGTAGGAGAAGACTAAAAAGCGAAACTGTATGTCAAGGTAATAGAACCATCTTTGAAACGACCTGTATCTTCACCTCTGTCTGAAGAGTTCCAGCGATTCCCAGAATAATTGTTATATTGCAAAGTGATGGTACCTGGTCGCCAGTCAAAGTAACCGAAACCGTAGGTATAGTCTGGGTTCCAAGGTTGTTGTTGCTGTTTGTCAAAATAGTAAAACGCGGTGCCATTAACATACCAGTTGCCCCAAATGGAATATTTGCATCCCAAGCTAACGGTTTGGTGGTTGTTTTTATATTGGGTTGTCGCAAGGTCGAAATATTCAGGTGTGAAGTTATAGTCAATTTGGCAACCTATTGCGCCGTCATCGGTGAACCTAAAAAGATCGGCAAAAGGGGACTTGATAGGGAATTTCCATCCTAGCGACCATGTTCCTTGCTTAAACTCGGTGCGGCTTTGCCCTGGGTCAGGGTTAAACCGGTTCCCTCCGTAATTTGAATAGACCAAACTCAGCGTATAAGGGCGCCAGTCACTGTAGCCAAACACATAAGTGAAATCTGGGTTCCACGCCTGCTGTTGGTCGCTGTCTAAATAGTGATAAACGGTACCAGACACAAACCAGGCACCTGCTATGGTGTACTTTAAAGATAGCGTTAGGGTTTGATTAACGTTGGATGGGCCTTGAGTACTGCCTGCTGGAATATTGGCTGACTCTGTCTCCGCCAGTGGTTGGTGAAAACCTACGTTACCACTCAGTCCATCAAAGAGCTCTCGGTCTTCCCAATCTTGAAAAGGAAACGCAAATGAACTGGATACTCCTTTCCAGATCTCATCGATTTCGTCGTCGGTTGGTACCTCCTGTTTGGAGTTATTATGGCTATTGCCCGACAACGTCGCGTTCTCTTGAGGTGGAGGAGCATTTGGGGCGGTATTCGCCAGAAAGCTGTCTGCCACTACGCTATTTGAAAATAGAACAGTAGCGATTATGAGTCTTTGTCGAATAGTTACTGTCATTTCTAACAATCCGCTCCCTGTGATTGTGTTAAATACCGCACAACGTTAACTTAAGTATAACAAAATTATAAGAAACAATTTGCAAAGCAATGAGTTGAGTCTAACCTAAAGTAATAAAGCACGTGAACCAAAGCCAAAATCATAATTGGCAGAAGTGTGATAAGAACGTCAGAAAAGGCTTAGGGTAGAGAATGAAGGATATTCTGTTGGTTGATGATAACCGTACCATATTGATTTATATGAGTTCGGTTTTGAAAAAGCGCGGCTATCAAGTGCACACTGCGACTGGTGGTGAAGAAGCATTACAGATATTAGCTGACAATGATGATATCCAGCTTGTTCTCAGTGATTGGATGATGCCTGGCATGAGCGGGGTAGAACTATGCAGTGAGCTTAAGTCTAAAAACTACCATCGTTATATTTTCTTTGTTCTTCTCTCTTCGAAAGGTGACGAAGCCTCAATCATCAACGGCATTGATGCAGGTGCCGACGACTTCATTGACAAAAAAACATCCATCGATGAGCTAGATGCTCGGGTTAGAGCTGGTTTCCGCACTTTAGCTCTCCACAATGAAGTGGTTGATAAAAACACCAAGCTCGATAGAGCCTATGAGACAATTAAGCGTGACCTTGACTCTGCAAGTGAACTTATTCGTCAAATCCTGCCAAAGACCAAGCATTTTAGCTGTGTTGAGCTGAGCTATATCTCTATTCCAAGTGCGCAAGTGGGCGGAGATATGCTCGGATACATGCAGCTCGACACTGATCACGTTGCTTTCTACCTATTCGATGTTGCCGGTCACGGCGTTTCGTCCGCACTGATGTCTTTCTCTGTGCAAACAAGTTTATCGGTACAGCAGGGCAGTTCTTCGGTTGTTCTTAAAAATGAAGGCGACACTTCAACGGTATGTGCACCGGCTGATGTGGTATCCAAACTCAACGAAATGTACATGAGTAATGACGCCAACATTCTCTACTTCACCATGATTTATGCCGTGCTAAATGTAAAAACCGGCTTGATGTCATATTGTTGTGCTGGTCACCCACCTTTGGTTTGGTATCACGGAAATCAAGGAAACGCAGAACTGATTGGTCACGATAACTTTGTTGTCGGGGCTTTTGATGACGTGGAATATCAAGCTGCACAAATTCAACTTCAACCAGGTGACAAAATCTGGTTCTACTCTGATGGCATCACAGAAGCCGATAACGGAGACGAACAGTATTCCGAAGAAGGCTTGCGAGAAGCTATCGAACAACTGAGTCAATATCCGATTCAACGACAAACCGAATTATTAGTAAATAACGTTAGAGACTGGACCAAGTCAGACTGTTTCGATGATGACGTCAGCGTCTTAGTTGCAGAATGGAAAGGCCCTCAAGAAGGAGAAGCTCAATGCGATATGAAATTAGTCAACAAGGCAACAGCACAGTTCTTCAAGTAAACGAAGAGCGATTTGACGCCAAACTGGCACCACAGTTTAGAGAAGTTTTGGAGACACTAACGCCGGATCTATTGCCAAATGTTGTGCTTGATATCAGTAACGTTAAGTTCATGGATAGCAGTGGTCTAGGTGCAGTTATGGGTGTGTATAAGATGCTTCGCGACAAGAAAATAGCCGTTGCAAACGCTCAAAAACCCGTTCAAGACCTGTTTAAACTCACGCGCATGGATAGGCTGATCAAGACTTATACCAGCGTTGATGAAGCACTCGCGACTGCTGTGTAAAGGGGGCTGATATGAAAGGGATGATCTTAGCAGCAGGGAAAGGTACACGAGTTAAGCCAATTACTCAGTCGCTGCCTAAGCCAATGATTCCAATCCTGGGTAAGCCGGTAATGGAATCGATGATTGAGCTCTTTTCACAACACAATATCAATAAGATTGTGATTAACACTAGCCATTTAGCGGAAGTTATTGAAGGGTACTTCGGCGATGGGCATCACTTCGATGTTCAGCTTTCATACTCCTATGAGGGCGAATGTGTTGATGGACAATATCAAAGTAAAGCGCTGGGCTCGGCTGGCGGTATGCAGAAAATTCAGCAGTTTTCAGGCTTTTTTGATGAGACCTTCGTGGTTGTTTGTGGCGATGCTTGGATCGACTTAGATCTGACTGAAGCCGTTCGCAAGCACAAAAAAAATGGCGGTATCGCAACCATCATTACCAAAAGCGTCATTTTAGATGAAGTTGAAAAATACGGTGTTGTCGTCGCTGACGAAAAAGGGCTTGTTACCAGCTTCCAAGAGAAGCCATCCAAAGAAGAAGCGCTCTCCACTCAAATAAACACGGGTATTTATATCTTTGAACCAGCCATATTTGATTACATACCGAAAGAGGGGGAATACGATATCGGTAGTGAGTTGTTCCCAATGCTGGTGGAGAAGCACGTCCCGTTTTACGCCGTTGAGATGAACTTCCAATGGCTCGATGTGGGTAATATCACGGATATCTGGAGTGTGACCAAAGATATCTTACAGGGCAAAGTACCAGGTTATCGTATCCCGGGCACTCAAGTAAAAGCTGGCGTATGGGTTGGGATCAACACCGTGGTTGATGTTAACAACTGTAACCTTCAGCCGCCTGTTGTTATCGGAAGCGGGTGCAAAGTTGATCCTAATGCCAAAGTGATCGGCCCGGCGTTGATTGGCGCAAACTGCCAGTTAGATGAAAAAGCAGTGGTGGAAGAGTCGCTTATCTTTGACAACATTCATGTCAAAGAAGGTTGTCATATTAAACATCAAACCATCTTTGGTCAGTACTGCATTGGACATGATGGTGAGCAGAATCATGATTTGAACTGGCGCAATCTGCGTACATACGCTGCGCACAATCGTGTATCTGACATGTTGAATGGTATGTAGCAGAGGAGTGTGCCGATGTTAGACGTATTCGAACAAGCTTATAAAAGCTCCTTAGAGACCTCGCGACAAGTCGCCGTAGAACTCAACGATTATTGGTCTGGTATAGGCATTTCTCCAGTATTAGCCACTCAGTTAGAACTGTGTGTCGTCGAGATGGTGAACAACACTTATATACACGCGTACAGCGAACAAGAAGGCAAACCAGTCAAAGTTAAGTGCAACCTAAACGAAGATTCAAAAACCAAGACGATTTGTATCGATATTATCGATAGAGGCGAACCCATGACACAAACTCAGTTGGAAAAGGCTTTGTCCAACGAATTTGTGGATATGGACCCTGATGACGACACCACTTGGGCGACATCTGGAAGAGGATTCATGATTGTTTCTGCATTGATGGATGACGTCAAGCTACGTGTAGAGGATGGAGAAAACTGTTTCATGATGACTAAGGAACTTGAAGAAAGCGACCTTATAGAAAACGTGTGTCCCCCCTGATTAGAACATTCTAATAAGAGATGGCTAGGTCAATAAAATAGGGAAAGGAACAAATGGATAATTATTTTGAGAAGTTTGAACACAGGGTGCCACCAGAACCTGTACCTCATAGTATTCCCAGAGAGCTTCTGTATCAGTATTTAGCAACATGTAACTTAACACTCGGCATTTGGTATCTGGGTTGGCGTTGGATGTATGCGCTTAACTACGATGCTTTATGGTTCTCGTTACCTTTGGCATTTGCAGAGTCTTGTGCATTTATCGGTTCAATGCTGTTCACTTATAACTTGTGGAAAGTCGAAGATGAACCAAAGAAAGCACCACCATACAAAATATCTGAATGTAGCTTAGATACTCAAGAAGATAGACCCATCAGCGTCGATGTGTTCTTTCCTAGCTACGATGAAGAGCCAGAGCTGGTTAAATTGAGTATCTTAGATGCACAGAAGATCACTTATCCGCACGATATTACGATCAAAATCTTCATTCTTGATGATGGTAAGCGCCCAGAAATGGAAGCGATGGCTAAAGAGATGGGCGTTGGTTACATTACTCGTGATGGTAATGTCGGTTTCAAGGCGGGTAATCTACGTAATGCGATGGAACGTACCAGTGGCGACTTTGTTGTTATTTGTGATGCGGATACCCGTCCTTTCTCAACCATTCTTGAAAACACGCTTGGTTACTTTAGAGACCCTACAGTGGCTTGGGTTCAAACACCGCAATGGTTCTTCGATTTGCCAGAAGGCGAGCGTTTACCTGAGTTTCTTGAAAGAAAAGTGGGTACATGGGCGAAATCTATTGGCTCAGGTATAGAGAGATTCTATGGCCCTGTAACGCTAGGTGAAGACCCGTTTGTAAACGATCCGCAAATGTTCTACGACGTTATTCAACGTCGACGCAACTGGGTGAACTCGTCTTTCTGTTGTGGTGCCGGCTCAATTCACCGCCGTGAAGCAGTAATGGAAGCGGCGCTAAGAGCTTATGCAGAACAAATCACCAAAGAACAAGATGAGATCGAAGCGCAGATCCGCCGTCTAACCAAAGAGAAGAAGGTTGAGCAGTCGGTATCGGATAATCTGCGTGATGAGATCTTGTTTGATACGGAATTTACCCCCTATAAGTTCCATGTGTCTGAAGACCTTTATACGTCGATCGTCCTACACTCTGACCGCGAGCGTAATTGGCGATCGGTGATGCATCCGAATGTCGAGAGTAAAATGCTCTCGCCACAAGATTTACAAACGTGGACAGTGCAACGATTTAAATATTCTGGTGGCTCGATTGACATTTTCATGAATGACAATCCTATCTTCCGTAAAGGTCTGCACTTAAAACAAAAGCTGATGTATGGCGCAAGTTTTTGGTCCAATTTATCGGCGATCTGGAACATCGTGTTCTTAGCATGCCCAATCATCTACTTTTTGACATCCATAGCGCCAGTTAGTGCTTATGACGTAACGTTCTACCTCCACTTCTTGCCTTATGTGATCACGGCAGAGCTAGCGATGATGACAGGAACATGGGGTGTGGCGGGATATAAAGGCAAGACGAACTTCCTTTCATTCTTCCCAGTCAACTTACGGGCGTTATGGACGGTGTTACGCGGTCGGAAAATCAGCTTCCCAACTACGCCGAAAGAGCGTCAAACCGGTAATTTCTTTAAGTTAGTTATACCTCAAGCAATGGTATTTGGATTAAGTCTATTTAGTTTGTTGTTTGCATGGTTTGGCCATTCAACCGGCTCATGGGGAGATTACTCTGTGGGCGGCCTTGTTCTAAATACATTTTGGATTCTCAACAACATGTTAGCGATGTGGGGAATGATCGCTGCAGCATTCTGGACACCACCCGCAGAAAGCGAAGGTGAAGAAGCGACCAATTCAGAGGAGTTGAAGTATGGAGTTTAAGAAATCACTGGTAAATGCTCGTCACCACATTGTGTTCATCTTGGGGTTGGCCACAGCACTTATTATCGCTTTCAGTATCGAGACTCGAGAGTCGGGAAGGGTACTTGGAAATATTACCTTTGAAATTCCAGAGGACATCCCATTCAAGTCTTCACGAGTTTTGTCAGAACAAGAGTTCGAGTGGGCCAATGTGGCTTGGCAGTATTTCGAGAACAACTACCAAGAAAATACCGGTTTGGTGAACTCAGTAGATGGCTATCCTTCAACCACGATGTGGGATACGGCCTCTTATCTTATGGGGCTTATCTCTGCTGAGAAGATCAATATCATCTCAACTGAAGAGTTTGAGTTGCGTATGGAAAAGGCACTCACCACCTTGGCACGTTTACCTCTCGTTGATGGCCTATTACCAAACAAAGCGTACAACACTCAAACCTTAGAGATGGTGGATTACGCTAACAATCCGATTGAAAATGGTATTGGTTGGTCTGCGATCGATATTGGTCGAATCCTTGTCCCTATGAACATTATGATTTGGCAATATCCTCAGTTTAACAAGCAGGTTAACGACGTATTGAACCACTGGAAAGTGAGCGCGATGTTGGTTGACGGCTATATGTATGGTGCGCGTCCTACCTCCGATTCTAGCGTGATGGAGCTTGTACAAGAAGGTCGTATCGGATACGAAGAGTACGCTTCTAAATCATTAGCCTTGATGGGACGTGATGTATTTAACTCTATGAAATATATCGATTACCTAGACATGGTTGATATTTACGGTATTGAAATTCCAACAGATAAACGTGACCCTTCAAAATTCCACGCTCATAACTATGTCGTGAGTGAGTCTTACATTCTTGATGGTATCGAATTTGGTGCAGATAGTGTGTCTAAGGTATTTGCACATCGTATTTTCCAAGCACAAGAGCGTCGTTATGAAGACACAGGTATTGTCACCGCGGTGAGTGAAGACAACGTCGATGAGGCACCATACTTCGTCTACAACACCGTATTCTCGGATGGTGAAAAATGGAATGCCATCTCTGATGATGGTAAAGACCAATCGCATTTGAAAACTCTATCAACTAAGGCCGCATTTGGTTGGTACGCCCTTTATGATTCAGATTACACCGATGTTCTGATCAATGAGGCTTCTGCTTTGTACTCGGATGAGAAAGGTTGGTACTCAGGTCGTTATGAAATTGATGGCCGTACTAACAAAGCAGTGACAGCAAACACCAACGGAATCGTACTAGAATCATTGGCTTATATTGAGAATGGACCGCTATTGACGATTGGTGAGTTGAAGTAAATCAGCGAATTAAAATAATAAGAAGGAATTTATATGCGAACGATTAGTCTTGGCTTGATCACTCTAGCAATCGTTGGTTGCGGTAGTAAATACAATCAATTCTCTGATGACATTATTGACCGAAATACACACTGGACTGTCCCTCAACCTCGTCATGGTGAGTTGACCGAGAAAGAGATGGATATGGCGCGTATCGCTTGGAAGTATTTTGAAAACAACTACCAAGAATCAACAGGTTTGGTTAATGCGGTAAATAACTATCCATCGGTGACGTGGTGGGATGCGGCATCCTATCTTGCAGGCATGACCAGTGCGTATGAATTAGGGATTATTGAAAAAGAAGAGTTTGATAGACGACTCGTTCGCTTCCTAACCACTTTGAATACCCTTGACCTGTTTATGGGAGAGTTACCCAACAAGGCCTATAACACCCAGACAGCGGCTAAGGTGGATTATGGTAACCAACCAGGTGAAATCGGGTACTCAGCGCTCGACCTGGGTCGCTTGATGATATGGCTTTATATCCTTAAGAACCGTTACCCTGAGTTCGCGACCAGTATTGATTCAGTCATGTTAAGGTGGAATTACTGTAATGTGGTGGATGAAAACGGCACCATGTTTGGCGCACTGCTTGAACCGGGCAAAGAGGTGCAATACCTTCAAGAAGGGCGTCTTGGTTACGAAGAATATGCAGCAAAGGGCTTTGAGCTTTGGGGCTTTGATACGACACAAGCTGCGATGGCAGAACCTTACGCTACCATTAATCTGTTTGGCTATGATGTCCCGTACGATACCCGTGATCCGCGTAAGCTCAAGGCGCATAGTTACGTTGTAACTGAAAGTTATGTTTTGGATGGTATCGAGATGGGGTGGGACTTAGTCGAAGACCGAAGCCCTCACGATTCGAGTTATTCCCATGAATGGATCGCTGAGTTCGCACTGCAAATCTATCGTGTTCAAGAAGAGCGTTACAAACAAACCGGTATTATTACTGCCCGTACCGAACACCAGTTAGCGGGTGCCCCTTACTTTGTTTATGACACCATTTATACCGATGGTTTTGCTTGGAATACGATTTCTGAGGTTGGTGACTATCTGCCACAGTTCTCAGCGGTAGCTATCAAAGGTGCAATGGGGATGTGGGTACTGTGGGATACAGAGTATACCGACCTGTTGTTTGATCACGTCTCTACTGCTTACGACCGAGAAAAAGGCTTCTATGAGGGTATCTTTGAGAATGGTACCGGTCTTATCAACACCTTTACTTCCAACAATAACGGCATCACGTTAGAGATTTTACTGTATAAAAAGCAGGGCAAGCTACTTCAGTACAAAGATCAGTTAGCCCCAAGTTTATGGGAGAAAGCACTAGAGTCGCCATTCGGTTATGAGGGCCAGTGTTTGCCTCGTAAAAAGATCAAACCCGTAGAATAAGGTTATTGAATGCTGAAGAAGTGGAGTTTACTTCTATTATCGGTATCTATATCCGGCTGTGGTGTGGTTTACCAAGGAGTGACCAACGGTGTTGATTCGATCAGTCAGTCACAAGTATTTCGACAAGGTCGTCATGCACAGTTGACTGAAGAAGAGCTGATGTGGGCACAGACGGCGTGGAAGTACATTGATAACAACACGCAAGTCACTACAGGCTTGGTCAATAGTATTGATAATTTTCCAACTACCAACATGGCGGGTTTAGCTGATTACTTGATCTCTTTAATTGCGGCGAGAGCGTTTGAGTTTATCTCTAATAAAGAGTACGACGAGCGCCTGACCTTGGTACTGAGTTTCCTCAATAAGATGGATCTCAGTTATGGGCATGCCCCCAATAAAGTTTACAGCACTCAAAGTGGGGGAATGGTTAATTATAGCAATCAACCTCAAGATATAGGGTGGTCATCACTGGATGTTGGTCGCCTCTTAATCGCCCTTGCCATAGTTAAAAGACACTCTCCTGAATTCTCTGAATACGTTGATAAAGCAGTATTGCGCTGGAACTTTTGTGAGTTAATCAGCCTTGATGGTGAGCTCTATGGAAGCATGATTCAAGATGGTCAATTAATCCGATATAAAGAAGGTCGATTGGGGTTAGAAGAGTACACCTCTTATGGCTATCTAGACTGGCAAATCGTACCCGAAAAGGCGATGAACATTGATCCCTACGATGTAGCAACCATATACGATATCGATTTGATTTTTGATGGCCGTGACCCTCGTGTGTTTAACGTCTTGCGTCCAATTTACTCAACACCTTATTTGTGGATGGGGCTTGAATTCAACTGGGACAAAGTCGGGGATACCACTTCAAGCGATTCTAAGCATACTAACAACACACTCGCAGCGATGGCCGACGCAATTTATCAAGTACAAGAGGCGCGTTGGGACAATGAGCGAATCTATACGGCGCGGGGTGAACATGTTGTTACCGGTGAACCATATTTTGTCTACGACGCTATCTATGGATTAGGTACTCCTTGGATAACACTCGCGGAAGATGGCTCTTCCCATGATGACAAGGCATTGGTGTCAACGCGTGTCGCATTCCAAATGTGGGCTCTTTGGAAAACGGACTACACCGATCGATTGATGACATTGGTGAAAGAGCTCTATGACCCTCAACGTGGGTGGTATGAAGGGCGATATGAACTCACCAGCGCCTACGAAAAAAGCATCAGCTTGAAAACTAATGCAGGTGTACTTGAAGCTTTGTTGTATAAGCAGAGCGGTAAGCTTTACAAAGCAAATAAGTCTAAAGAGTATCGTGATGTGAAGTTTAACTCTCGTTTTGATCACCCTGGCAAATGTATGGTGGAGACATTCCGATGAGAAAGCTAATTGTACTTATCTTTTTTGTTGCCTCCTTTCCTGTTTGGGCTATAAATCAAACGTCGATAGACTTACTTAGCACACCAACGCTTCTTCTTTCTCAGGGGCGTTACGCACAAGCAGCAACCTTAATGCATCAACAAGCCAATCGAGCGTTGAGCTTAGAGCATAAGATTGGCACTCAAGAAATGTGGCAGACAGCTGGGTTAGCTGATGCATTAGCGGCAATGGCGGCCGAGAAAGCAAAAGATCCCGCTGCCTATGAATACTGGTCAAACAGCGTTCGATACTTTTTGATGGGAGGCAGTAATTGGAATCAGTACAGCCAGCAACTGCTGATCGACTATAAAGCGTTTGACGCTCGGTTCTCCATCGCAACCAATTCTGGTGGACCAACCGCGTTTGTGGATGATGCATGGATCCAATTTGCTTCTTTGATTGATATTTGGGAGCAAAAGTTGGACTTTTTTAGATATGAATCTCCGTCAGCAGGGCTAATTCAAAAGCAACCAACTAATACACTTCCCACGCCAAGATCAGCGAAACCCTCTGGTGAGCAACTAAAACAGTACACGCCCAATAGTAAATTAATACTCAATAAGGACTTTTCTAACAAACAGACATTTGTTGTCGAGCCTACTGTTGAGCCTGTTCCTCAGCAGAAAACAACTCAGCCAGAGCAAGACCTAACAGGGCAAATCGTTACACCTAAAGGGTCAATCCAAGGAATTGAAAGTACCACGCAACAGCAATTCAGTGGTGGCGAGGTGAATTCGACAAAAGGAAGTTTCCATTCGCCAATTACTCCAGTCGTGTCGCAAGCAAAAGCGCAGCAACAAGCGCAACAAGGACCAACTAAGGCATCGTCAAAGCTTGGCGAAGCTTCGGTGGATCCAGTTGAGAGTAGCGATGTCTCAACTGAAACCAAAAAAGAAGTAACAGTAATGACACCTCTTGGTACACCGGAACCAATTGTCGAAACAAACATTTCAATTAGCGAAGAAGTAAAACCCGTTACGCAAGACGGTGGAGAGAGCAGCAAGGGCAAGTTAGGAGAAGAATCGACTTCATCTGAAGTTCAACCTGCGAGTGCTATACCCAAGGGAAATATTGGGCTTGCGCCAACCCCTGCAGTACAAGCCATTCAACGACGTAGTTTTGCTCCTACAGAAGATAATCAGTAATTAGTGGTGAAAAATTCATCGTATGTATTAGGCTTATTTATGTGTCTGAATGAATAAGCGAGTACGTCATGCTACTAACCAAAACATATTGTGCGATAGCGGTGTCTTTAGCGTTGACGAGCTCGTTTGTAAACGCAGAGAGTTTTGAGGATCCTCTGCGCACTTTTGACGAAAGTCGCTGGTGGTTGTCAGACGGATGGGAAAATGGCTTTCCTTTTCTGAGTCGTTGGGACGCAAAATCTGCCACCTTCAATAAAAAGGGTTTGACGTTAACGCTAGCACCAGATGAAGAGCGTGATGCAGACGGAAATCTGACATTCTATGGGGGCGAGCTACGAAGCCATGAATTTTTCCCATATGGGTGTTATGAGATCGATATGAAGCCCGCGCGAGCTCCGGGTGTTGTAAGTTCATTTTTCTTATTCTCCGGGCCCTACGATAAGCCTGAAGGTGGGAGTGGTAAGCACAATGAGATCGATATAGAGTTTCTAGGGTCTAACACTAATATGGTTCAGCTTAACTTTTGGACCGATGATGATAGTTATACAAACTCACACGAGACACTGATCTTTCTCGGTTTTGATGCTTCGAAGGCGTTCCATCGTTATGGAATATATTGGGGCGAAGACCGTATAGAATGGTTTATTGATGGTCAGTTGGTTCTTCGTGTTAACAACAACCCGTATGACCCAACACCAAGCATCGATAGTTCTTACCTTAGAGTTATGGCGAACATCTGGGCGACTGATCCAGAGGTTAGCAACTGGGCAGGTAAGTTCCGAGAGGACAAAATTCGAGAATATCGTGCCAAGTATCGAAACTTTAGCTTCAAAGAAAATGAGAGGTGCGCAACAAAATAAACTCGCTAGCACTTTGATATGAAAAGATATGCATACTAAGCTTTAGGTGAACATAATAACGTCACGCTAGGGAATATGTATGGATACTTCTTTGTCTACCGCTATTGAGCTACTCAATAAGTCAAACGAGCAGTTTGATTTGACTGAACCGCAACATCAAAAAAGTTTACTTAGGCTAGCAGAGCGTTTACTGCAACTTGATAAGCTTTCCACTCAAGATCTTAAAGATCTATCAACTCAATTCAACGCGCCACTTGAGTTCCAGCTCGCAGTTAAACTTGTCGAGTCGCGTAAAGAGACACAATCTATCTGTCAGCCACTGAAGATCGGTGTGGTATTCGCTATGTGGGGTGAACACAATCGTCTCAATCCGAAATCGGCTAGCAACCCTAATGGGGAAGACTCATTAAGAACTAAGGTCGAACAGCTTAAGTGGGTGACGGAAGGAACCAACGTTGACTGGACACTTTACGCGGTAGATGACGGTTGTCCACACGGTAGCGCTGATATCGCTCAATCGATAAAAGAAACCTACGATGCAGGCACAAATGCCAAAGTAAAAGTGCTGAGGCTTGCAGAAGCACTACCTGTATCTGAGGGCGCATTACGCAATCTGAAAAGTGCCGATGACTCTAGAAAAGGGGGCGCGATTATTCTAGGTTGTGAGCAGTCTTTAGAAGATGGCGTTGATGCCGTTCTTTATACCGATGCGGACAATTCGGTTCACCTAGGGCAGCTAGGTCTAGCATTGGCGCCATACAGCCGAGATGGTAAGCAAGTGGTGTTAGGCAACCGAAAACATGCTGATTCAATTTTGGTTAAGCAAGAAGAGCGCTGGGGTGTAGGCATTAAAACGTTACGCCATATGCAGCGAATGATTGGCGCGCAGATCTTTGACAGTGGTATCAAAGATACACAAGCGGCGTTTAAATTATATGGCCGAGGCATTCTAGAAAAAATCCTCGAAAACCCGACGGTATTTGATTTTTCGTTTGATACCGATTGGATTTTCGCTGCGATGGAGTTTAACCAGCCAATTATTACTGTTCCATTTGCGTTTATCGACTCGGCTGCAGAATCGGCTTCTGTTGCTCAAGGACCGATGACAACCTGGTATGTATTGCTTGATGGATTGGTGAAAGCAGCGAAAGCTCGCGGTAGCTCTTACAGTGAAGAAATGGCGGATGTGTTTACACGTGAGATTACCTCGCATGAAGATCTTGAGTTGATCATCGATGTATTACCGCCGGAATTAGCCGCCGCTGGAGACAGTGATTTAGGTAATCCAAAAGTGATGTCACCGCAATCGGTAAAACATTGGATTAGCAGTGCCAAGTCGCTGAATGCAAGGGTCAGTGCGCCTGCTTAAATACAACTCAAATACAGCTTAAATTTATTTGTAGAGGAGTGAGCGTGTGCTTGCTCCTTTTTTATCTCATGGCGCAAAGTGTTGTTTGGAACAAGTTTGAAAGCACGGTCTAGTTCTTAGAGTACTAGAAAACAACACGGCTCTCGATATGAACGAGAGCCGCGATAAAATATTCATTAGTAACGCTCATTAGCGATTAGGCTATCAAGATAGCTGCTGATCAGTAGGCCGCGAGCACTTCTTCGATCTGCTGATTGATGACTTTCACTTCACTATAAATGACAGCCAAATCATCATCCGAAGGTGCAAGATCTTTGAGGGCGTTTTGTTCTACGTTCTCTAATGCCGAAGTTGCAGTCTCTTCACCGAAACTTACTAATATTCCTTTGAGCGTGTGAACAGTAAAGTGCAGCTTTCCCCAGTCTTGCTGTGCAACAAGCTCTTGAATCTCTTCTAATGAATTAGCATGGTCTTCTTGGTAGGTGGATAAAACCGCGAAAATCACATCTTTGTCATTATCTAAATAGGCATTTAACGCATCAAAATCTAGCATAGAGACTCCTGTCAGTTACATAGTGAAAGTGGGCTGGGCGGCTTGGTAGAAAACCCAGTTCTAGCAGATTCACTAATCCATTGATTCCATTTATGTGGCAATTCTAACTTTTGTAGTTGCGCCATGAATTCGTTAGTAAGTTGTTCTTCTGTTTGAGTTTTGTTGACGGCAAATAGATAGTCAAGTTTCGCGGCAACTGAATAAGGATAAGTGTGAATATAGTCTTTAAGTTGTTGTACTGAACCCAAGCTGTCTATGTTGACACAGTTGATAGGATTGGTATCACTACCAAGACAGGTTTGGTCATTGATTTCACCGCGGGCTTTAAGGAAGTCACCTAAGCCTTGATATAGCGAATACTCACCGTAAATATTGAGCAGTGGAAGTAGCTGACTCAACAAAACGGTAGGCGTTTCGTTTAGTACAGGGCAGAGCAATGCTGCAGCTCGGATTAGTTTTTGATGAGCCAGTTGGTGATTACCTTCAAGGTGCAGTACTTGGCACTGAAAAACAGCGAGAGCGGCTAAAACCTGTTGCTGTTGATGCTGCGTTAACTTTAGATTTACTTGGTTGGTAAACTGATTCGCTTGTTCTAATAATGTGCGTTTATTAGCGATGCTATCTTCTTTCTCATAAGCCACTTGGAGCGAATGAAAGTAGTTCGAAATGGAGTTGATAACGTCGATATCTGCCGGCGAAATGTTGGTTGCATACATATGGCCCATCTTAATCAAGATTTGAGCGTTGTCTGCATTTTCGGCAAGATCGATAGCTCTTATCGCACGATGGCTAATACTTGGCGTCAGTTCAAATGCGCGGATCGCGAGTTTTAATGCCGGGAGCAACATGTTGTGCTTCTCGTAGATGCAGCTCAAACAGTCAATCACATTGAGAGACAGTGGACGCGCGATCAGGTAGTTATGAAGTTTGTCTATTGCTTGTTGAGCTTTTCCGAGGCTATCGAGAACGAGTGCTTCAGCGACCAGTTTTGTTGGGTGCATGTTTGTCACTGATTCACGGAGTACATAAGCCAATAGCTCCCATTGCTCGGTTCCTATTAGGTGTTCGATCAAACTAGCTTCGTATTGAACACTTTTCTGAGTATTGGGAACAGATAACGCTTGTTGTAATGCCGAAGAGGAGTCTATCGGATAATACTGTTTCTGTTGGGATATTTGGCGGGACTCTTCAACCGCAAGACTGATCTTTTGTCCAAGCATCGGTGTTTTAATCGGCTTAGATATAAAGTGGTGTGCTTCGCCAGATAAGGCGGTTAATACCGTTTCTTGACGCATATCACCCGATAATAGAATCGTAGCGACGGTATGATCGATCAATCTTTTGCGATAAAGGATGCCAAGTAACTCAAACCCGGTAAATGTCTGCTCAAGATGATAATCAATCAAAAGTACATCTAAGGTATGTCTCTCCACGGTTCTTATGGCTTGGCGATAGTCCGTGGCGATATAGATTTTGTCGTGCGAGATTCCAAGGCTAACTAATTGCTGCTTAATAAGTATGGTGGCACTTTTTGAATCATCGACAATCAAAATGCTGAGTTCTGGCGGCAACTTCATTGTCATTGTTCTCGCTATCCTAGCTCTACTGTCCTTATATAGAATTTAGGTGTCTAGATGCATAATGTCAAGCGAGTGAAAATGACAGTGTTATGGTTTTAAGACATTGGTAATATTCAAGATTATGTAAAGTTATTCGTATTTTGTTGGGACTCGTTCGTCCATGAACGTATTCAGACTATTAATCCTTCATATTCAATATCAGAAAGGAAGCGAATGCGAGAAACGCGGTCATCATTAAAAACACATCATTGTATGCCATGATTGCTGCATCTCGCTGCATGGTACCGAGTAGACTGGCTTGAGCTTGCTGCATTGCTGTAGCTGTATCGCTTCCTGATTGCATAAAGAATGCTTGTTGCTGCTGCAAAGTTTGCCAACCAAGTTGACTCACTGAAGGTAGCGACTCTTTGATGTGCGCTAAGTGCTCGCGCGTTTTGTTGTCCAATAACGTTGCTATTATGGCGATACTAAACGCGCCACCTAAGTTACGCATAACGTTAGTGAGCGTTGATGCGTCTGGTGTGTCCATTTTGCTAATATTCTTCATCGCTACGAGTGACAGTGGAACCATAATAAATGGGCTGCCTATCGCGCGTAGAATCATAGATAGAATCAACTGTTGCCCACCAAAATCAACCGTCATGTGGGTGTTTACGTAACAACTCAAACCAAACATAGCAAAACCAAATGTGACTAGGTATTTGGGTTTTATTATTTGCGTAAGCTTTGGCACCAGTGGAAATATCAACAACTGTGGAAAGCCCATCCACATCAATACTTCACCAATTTCCATCGCGTTGTATTGTTGTATCTGAGTGAGATACATCGGCAGTACATAAATGGAACCAAGAAGAGCCATACCTAAAATCAGATAGGCAATGCAAGACATCGCGAACTGTGGATCTTTGAGTAAACGCAAATTAACCAAAGGTTTCTTATGTTGTAGTTCATTTATGATGAAATAAACTAAACTCACTGCTGATATGATCGCAAGCGTAACAATGAAACTTGAGCTAAACCACTCTTCACGATTGCCTTCCTCTAACACCACCTCTAAGCAGCCGAGTCCAAGTGCCATAGTAGCAATACCAAACCAATCGGCCTTTTTTAACGACCCTAAATCTAGCTTTTCGTCATCAAGTCCACAGCGAATCATGGTGATCACCAAGAGTGCTGGTGGAATGTTGATGTAAAAAATGTAGTGCCAAGATAGGTTCTCAGTAAGCCAACCGCCAAACGTTGGTCCAATAGAAGGAGCAAACGTTGCTGTCACGCCAAACAGCGCCATTCCGACTGCACGTTTATTTAGAGGTAGAAGTTGGATGACTAGTGAGAACGCAAGCGGAATTAACGCACCGCCACTGAACCCTTGCATGGCGCGAAACACGATCATCGATGTCATGTTCCACGAGAATGAACAGAGCAGTGACGACAGCGTGAATATCGCCGTTGTCCAAGTGAGATAACGGCGTTTGCCTAGTGCTTTGGATAGCCAGCCACTGAGTGGAATCGCTATCATTTCTGCGACTAAGTATGACGTAGAGATCCAAGAACTCTCATCTAGGGTTGCAGAAAGCGCGCCTTGTATGTCTTTAAGTGATGAATTGGTGATCTGAATGTCTAAGATCGCCATAAAAGCACCAATCAGGCCGCCAAATAAAGCGATCCAGTGGCGTGTTGGAACCTCAGAGTTTTCAGACTCATTTAGAGAGGAAGAGGTGGCAACGTCACTCATCGAATTACCCTCGAGTATCGATTGTTGCTACTACAGATAAACCGGGTAACAGGCGACCGCTAAGCTCTTCTTGATCCGGTATCGTGATTTTGACAGGAACACGTTGGACGATTTTGGTGAAGTTACCGGTAGCGTTTTCTGGCGGCAATAACGCGAACTTAGCGCCAGTTGCAGGCGAGAAACTGTCAACTTTGCCTTTAAGTGGGTGACCAGGAAAAGCATCCAGTTCAATCTCTACGCTTTGACCTTGGTGAATACCACTCAGTTGCGTCTCTTTGAAATTGGCTTCAATCCAAATATCACCGTTCGGCACCAAACTCATCAGTGGTGTGCCCGCCTGAACCAATAGCCCTTCGCGTACACTTCTTTTGCCAATGACACCAGATGCTGGCGCATATACCTTGGTGTAGTCGAGATTAACTTGAGCTTGGTCGCGTTGAGCGATGGCTTCTGTTACAGACGCTTTGGCCTGTTCAATTTCACTATCAATGACTGTGAGCTGGTCATTGGTGGCAACAAGGTTTGCTTTGGCTTCTTCAAGCGCAGCCAGTGCGACCTTTTGTTGGGCTAACATGCTGTCGACTTCATCTTGAGAAGCGTAGTTACGGGTCAATAAACTGCGTGAGCGCTGTGTTTGTTGGAGAGCTCGTTCGTATTCAGCCGTTGCCGAATCAACACGACTCTCAGCTTGAAGAATCTGACTATTCTGCAGAGTTCTTTGAGCCAAAAGGTTAGTCACGTCCGTTTTAACGACGTTTAGATGAGCATTGGCTTGGCTGAGTGCTATTTGATAGTCGCGATCATCGATTTCGACGAGTAGATCCCCTTTATTAACAACCTGGTTGTCATGAACATGGGAAGTGATGATATAGCCGGATACTTTTGGGCTGATGTTAGTGATGTCGCCCTGTAGGTATGCGTTGTCAGTTGATTCAAAATACTGTCCATAGCCATACCAGTAACCACCGCCACCAAGACCAAGCGTTAGCATGATTGCAGTTGCGATCAATGGTGCTTTGTTTCGTTTCTTTTTTGTTGTTTGAGCTATTGGCGCTGAATCAGTCATTTCTTTTCGATCTCGTTTTTATAGATGTAACGAATTGTAAATGAAATCGATTGGTTGATAAGATAGGAAAAATAAGAATCACTGTTGCAAAAATCTTACTAATTAAATGTCGAGGGTAGCGATGGATCTCAATGCGGTGACCGTTTTCGTACAAGTCGTTGAATGTGGTAGCTTCACTCACGCGGCTGAAGCGTTGAACATGACAAAATCGACAGTAAGTCGTAAGTTGGCTGAGTTAGAACAGCATCTAGGTGTGAGGTTGATCACGCGTTCGACACGCAGTTTAGTTTTAACCCCTGAGGGTGAACACTTCTATACATCGAGTCAGCAAATGCTAGAAATCATGAGCCAAGCAGAGCTAGAAGTGACAGCGAATCAAGATTTAATACGAGGGCCGTTACGTGTTGTGTTTCCTGTTGAGCTCGGTCAGCAAGTTTTGGCTCCATACATACATCAATTTCTCCTTGAGCACCCAAACGTCACGATGAATTTGGAGCTAACTAACCGTGAAGTCGATATTGTCGGGGAGGGGATCGATGTGTACGCGCAGATTGGAGAACTTGTGGATTCAAGCTTAGTCTCGCGATACTTGGCTACATCAAATCGGGTCATCGTTGCTAGCCCTAAGTATTTGGATAAATTTGGAGGCATCGATTCACATTTGGATCTAGTTCCACCACATAAGATGGTTCATGTATCTAACAAAGCAGCCCGAGTTCCTAAGCTTACCGTTACACCACCAAGCGGAGAGCCGGTTCCAATCGAGTTGCCATATCAACTTAGAGTAAACACAGTAACGGCATGTTTGAGCGCTTGTCTTGATGGATTAGGGATCGCAGTCTTACCGGAGTTCATTTGTCGCGAGCATTTTGAATCTAATAAGTTGGTTCAGCTATTGCCCGATTACACGATGCCGGGAGTAACACTGAGTTTGGTTTATGCAGAAAGGCAACTCATGCCAAAGCGCAAGAAAGTGTTTATCGACTATATCCTGAATGCGTCTAATAATGGAAAGAGGCGTTAAGATTGCGTTCAATTGCTATATTTCTTCAATGAAATATTCCCATATCAATAATTAATACAAACTTAAAAGAATTCTTAATGGTTATATTTGGTGTGAGTTCTATTTGTTCTTATTATGGTTTATTTGTTGATGTAATTTCAACCAAATAATAAATGCGGAGAATATCACATTGATTTTATTGTTGAGTTAAATGTATACAGTTGATTTTTATAACTTTTGTTACTTGTTAAAACAAATTTTGGTAACGATTGTTTTGGTGTAAGTGGTTGTTTTTATTTTGTTTTTGCTGTTTTTATAAAGTCCAATTGAAATGTGTTTAATATGTAAAATTGTGACTTTAATTCCTTTCAAAAAAACTTTGTCTTTAATTGATCTCTTGAATAACTATTATTTTCTTAGTTTTCGTAACGAAAATAGTGCAACGTGATTGAAGCAGTGGTGCTTTGAATTATCACGTAAGTAAAACGTAAAATAATAAATGTAGAGAGTTAAAAGTGACTGCAAATAAAAATATACTAAAGCTAGCAGTAAGCATGGCCCTGTTCTCAGGCATGTCTACCACAGCACACGCTCACGGTTGGTCAGAGTTTCCAAGCGCACGTCAGAACATCTGTTATGAACAGGGTGGTATTTGGTCTGGTAATCCGCCAAACGCAGCCTGTGCCAACGCAAAAGATATTTCAGGTACTTACCCTTTTGTTCAACGCAATGAGTACGCAAAAAATATCACTGATTTCAACAATATGAACGCGGTTCGCGCTGCCATTCCTGATGGCACACTTTGTTACGCAAATGACCCTCAAAAGCAAGGTATGGGGGCACCTCATACTGGTTGGACTCGTACGGAGTTAAATGCAGGGACATTTGAGTTTGTGTTTAACGCAACGGCACCTCACAACCCATCATTTTGGGAGTTTTACCTAACTAAGCCGAACGCTGATTTAAGTAAAGCTCTGGCTTGGAGCGATCTAGACCTGATTCAAACGGAAGGCAATGTGCCAGTAAATGGCGGCAAGTATCGAATGGATGTCACGATCCCTTCTGACCGTTCTGGTGATGCAATCTTATTTGTTCGTTGGCAGCGTGATGATGCGGCTGGTGAAGGCTTCTACAACTGTTCTGATATCACCATTGTAAATGGAGAAACACCGCCACCAGAACCAGGCCCACAACCTGATCTTGTTCGCGGCGATCTCTACATTCCAGCAGATTTCGCGACTCCAGTCGTTGGCGATACCGTGCAATACGACATCATCAATAAGTATGGTGACGTAGCTCGAAGCTTTGATATTAAGATTGATGCTTCAAACCTCAATGACTGGGAACGTCTGCTCGCCTCTGAAATCAATGGCTGGCACGAAGAGTTCAAAGATGGCGCTGTCTTCATCGGTGACTGGCATGCTGAGATGGAACATTACATGTACTTCCAAAATGATCCATCACGCAATTTCTTTAACTCTAAAGATAGCCGTGCCTCAGGTAAGCTGACGCTGATTAAAGACGGTGATGGCAACGTCGAGCCACTAGCTGGCGATATCTACGAACTCGTTAAGAGCGATAAAGTCGTCGATGCGGGTGATAAGGTTGTCATTGCGACTGAAGAGCCTGCAACTTTTGTCCAGACATCTGGTACATCGGTAACGATTGAGAATAACGGTACAGCTTCAGTGCTAATTGATACTGCGCCTGTTACTCAAAACGAAACGTTAACCTTCACGGCAAGTGCGATTAACAGTGAGCGCGTAGAGACCTTCAGTTTTGAAGTAATTGCAGATGACGAGGTAACGCCTCCACCTACACCGACTCCAGATCCAGACGAAGGTGATGCTTGGAGTGCGACGAAGACTTACCTTGGTGGCGAGATCGTAACTTACGCAGACCAAAACTGGAAAGCTCAATGGTGGGTTCAAGGTGGTGACAATCCACAAGCTACCTACGAAAAAGACCAATGGGGTGTTTGGCGTCCGGCTAACTAATCTGGTTGATTGACGAAAAGTGTAAAAAGCAGAGTTGTGTCATTGCAACTCTGCTTTTTTGATCATGGTGCCGTTGATTTCGGATACTGTAACTCTTGCGCGTCGAAGGTGTTTAATTTGATCTAACCAGTAGCTTTGTGTAGCACGCCTTGTTCCCAACATTTCTTTTTCTTATCATCAACTTCCGAATAAAGTTAATGCATGATTAGGTGCGGTTATGAAGTTTCTGTGGTTAAAAATTTTGGTTACGGTCTTAGTGTTCGCTGGCTTATTTGGCTTGGTGTATTACAAGGTGATGAGTGGGATTTCGTAGAATTTAATCAGTCGAAGATGTGGATCTGTCTCGACTCTATAAAAACAGCATAAGGATAAACAATGCACAAAGTAGTTATAGTTACAGGTGGTGGGCGCGGCATTGGCGCAGCAACAGCCAGTTTACTCGCGACTAAAGGTTATCGCGTTTGTGTTAACTATCGAAAAGATCATGCGGCGGCAAATGCCATTGTCGCTGAGATCAACGCTAATGGCGGCACGGCTATCGCATATCAGGCTGATGTTTCCGTCGAAGATGAAGTGATTTCGATGTTTGAATCGGTGCGACAGCAATTCGGACAAGTTACTCACTTAGTCAATAATGCCGGGATACTATTCACGCAGTCTCGTTTAGTCGACATTGACTATGCTCGTTTTAATAAGGTGATGACAACGAACGTAGGCAGTTGCTTTCTGTGTTGTAAGGCGTTTATTAACCAACTTGATGGACCTGGAGCAATTGTTAATGTCTCTTCTGCTGCCTCTCGTATTGGTGCTCCGTTTGAATACATTGATTATGCCGCTTCTAAAGGCGCAATGGACTCTTTAACAAAAGGTCTTTCGCTAGAAATGGCGGAGCAAGGCATTCGAGTAAACGGTGTTCGGCCTGGATGTATTTATACGGATATGCATGCTGATGGCGGAGAGCCTGATCGTGTTGACCGCTTGGCACCAAACCTTCCTTTAAAAAGAGGGGGCACACCTTTAGAAGTAGCTGAGTCAATTGCTTGGTTACTGTCCGATGAAGCATCTTACGTAACGGGAACCTTTATTGATATTGCAGGTGGTCGTTAGTCATGGATAAGCAGTAATCCACTCGGTTAAATTATGCGTGCTTATTCATCCGTAGCCCTTATTAACGGAACTAGGCGCGCATATGTATATCACTGCTCAATTTATTACAGATGCATTTGGCTGCGTGTTGCGAGCTGGTAATTGATTTGTGTTGTGGATGTAAATGCTTATTTATTGTGCATTGGTAGATGATTTATTTGTGTTTGGATCAAGTTTACGTAGATAAAATCGATATGGAGTAAAAAGTTAGTTGAAGTAACTTTTGTTTTTATTGATAATTAATGCATCTTTTGTGAATAAAAATTATATCATGTCTCAAGCATCTTCTATTTCTTCTTTGGAGAAATCCAAATCATGGCAATTGCCTGATACCCTCATTCTTATCTTCGTTATCGGTATCTTCGCAGCTGCAGCAACGTACTTCATCCCTGCGGGTACCTTTGAAAGCCAAGACGTTACATTCATGGTCGATGGCGCAGAAAAGACACGCAGCGTTATTGATCCTGCATCTTTTAGCTACGCAACTGACGAGAACGGCGAGTTGGTCTACAACACCGTAGGGTTCTTCGCATCTGGTGGTGGCATCGGCCTGATGAACTTCCCATTTGAGGGCTTAGTGTCAGGCTCGAAATGGGGCAGTGCGATTGGCGTTATCATGTTCATGCTGATCATTGGCGGCTCATTTGGCGTCGTGATTCGTACGGGTACTATCGATAACGGTATTCTTCATCTGATCAATAAAACCAAAGGCAGTGAAGCACTGTTTATCCCAGTGTTGTTCCTACTGTTCTCGTTGGGTGGAGCGGTATTTGGTATGGGTGAAGAGGCTGTGGCCTTCGCCATTATCATTGCACCGCTGATGGTTCGCCTTGGCTACGACAGTATTACTACCGTAATGGTGACGTATGTTGCGACACAGATTGGTTTTGCAACGTCTTGGATGAACCCTTTCTCCGTTGCTATCGCGCAAGGTATCGCGGGCATCCCAGTTCTTTCTGGTATGACTTTCCGTATGGTGATGTGGGCATGTTTCACGGTAATTGGTATCGGCTTCACGATGCTTTACGCGGCTCGTATTAAGGCAAACCCTGAATCGTCGTTTACGTTCGCGACAGACAAGCATTTCCGTAAACAAGAAGCAGACGATCAAGTCGTAGCAAAATGGTCATTTGCAGACTCATTGGTCATGCTGACGGTGATTGGTACAACGGCTTGGGTTATCTACGGTGTTGTTGCTCACGCATGGTACATTCCAGAGATCGCTTCTCAGTTCTTCACCATGGGCTTTATCGTTGCAATCATTGGCGCAATTTTCCGCCTTAACGGTATGACGCTTAATGATGCCGCTGACGCGTTTAAAGAGGGCGCAGGAATGATGCTTGCACCAGCGCTGCTAGTTGGCTGTGCGAAAGGTGTACTGCTGATCCTTGGTGGTGGCTCTGGCAGCGAAGCGAGCGTGCTAAACTCAATTCTAAACAGCGCAGGTTCATTCATTAGCGGCTTACCAGACGTAATGGCAGCGTGGTTAATGTTTGTATTCCAATCGGTATTCAACTTCTTTGTAACGTCCGGTTCGGGCCAAGCAGCTCTCACTATGCCTCTGCTATCACCATTGGCTGATATTGCGGGTGTAACACGTCAAGTTGCGGTACTGGCATTCCAGTTGGGTGATGGCTTCACAAACATCATTGTTCCGACGTCGGCTTCACTAATGGCAACGCTAGGTGTATGTCGCATTGATTGGGGCGTATGGGTTAAGTTCTGTGGCCGCTTTATTGGTCTGCTGTTTGTGTTAGCAAGTGTGGTGGTTATTGCCGCGCACCTAATGGGTTTTGCTTAATCATTGAAAAGTAATTCGCGATCCCGAATTCGCTAAACGACTTATATTACACTACGACCAAAGGCGAGCTGAGACTCGCCTTTGTTGTTTTATCACTATTATTGGAATTCGATATGTCAGAAATGACGACACATAATCAAGCGCAGACTTTGGAATATCTTCACTCACTTAATGTCGATGAATTGCCCGCTGGCGATCATAGCTTGAACTTTGCCGTGGCGACCAACGCTATGGGTCAGTGGCAGTACTTACCTGTCCGCGTATTTAAAGGAAAGAGCACAGGCAAAAAGGTAGTAATCACCGCGGGTGTTCATGGTGACGAGCAAAACGGCATCATGACAGCGATGAAAGTGGCTCAACGTCTTGTTGAACAAGATATGGCAGGTTGCGTGACCATTGTACCGACAATCAACATGAGTGGTATCTTGAATCATAGCCGCAACTTTTTTCCTGTCGATCCAGATACATCGCCATCAAACCTCAATCGTTTCTTTCCAGGGAATGTAGAAGGAAATGAAGTTGAGCGTTACTTGGGTACCTTATGGAACAAGCTGCTTCGACCAAACGCAGACATCGCGATTGATCTTCACACGCAAACGACAGGTACGTGTTATCCACTCTATATCTTTGCTGACTATCGAATTGAAAAAGCGAAGAAGATGGCAACCTTAATGAATCCTGACGTGATCTTAAACGATCCGGGCGAGAAAGGGGTTTTAGAGACAGCGTGGAACACACATGGCGTACCAAGTATTACAGTGGAAGTGGGCTCAGGTCGCTACTTTGAACGTGAACTCGTTGAACGTGCCGCTCAAGGTGTAATGAATATCTTAGTCACTGAAGGCGTGATCCAAGGCGAAGTTGACTCTTTAAATACACCTTTGGAAGGCAGCAAAATTATCAGCGTAAAAGCGCAACAAGGCGGTTTTGTTGAGCCACAGGTGTCATTGATGCAGAAGGTCGAGCAGGGCGATCTGTTGGCGATTCAATATGACGCGTTAGGTAACGAGCTACTCCGTTATACTTCACCGGAATCTGGCACAGTTCTAAGCCACAACCTAGAAACGTTGCGCGCGTCTGGCTCATTGGTCGTGCGTCTGATTAAGTAATCACGCGTTTAATTATAGGGGAACTTTAGTTTGCCCTAGATCGGCTCACGCTTTTGTTTAGAGCGTGAGCTTTTTAATCTCAATCCCCATCGATCCCAATCTTTCTTTTGACGTCTGCTGTTCACGGTTTCTGGTAAAAAGACTTAATCATTCGAACGTACCGACATCTGAACTTATACATTTTCAGGATATCCGAGTAAATACGTAAAGTTACAGTATATCAATGGCTTATGTAATTTTCATCCAATGGTTTAGATTCTAAAAAACCACTAACTTTTGAGAATTGTATAAGTCACAAAGTGAGCAATTCTTTAAAATAGACATCTACCTAGTTAAACCGCAGTTGGTAATAGCTGACTAAAAATGAAAGATGTTGAGGCCCTATGAAGATCGTTACGTCGTTACTTGTTATTTTTTTATCTGCACTGGCGCTGATGGGGTGCTCGAGTGTCGCAGAGCAGCCAGAGCCTCTTCATACCTCTGCCCAGTACTACAATTATATCCAACCTTCGTTTGATGAGTATGTTGAGACAACAACAGAATGGTTAGAAGAAAATCGTGCCTTTATCACTGACGATCACCAAAAAGAGTTAGCAATGAATGCGCCTTACAGCAAAGGCGATCCGAATTCCGATAAAGCTATCTTGTTGGCGCACGGGCTAGGGGACTCACCATTCAGTTTTAGCGATATCTCAAGCTCGTTAGCGCAGCAAGGCTTTTACGTGCAGGTGGTATTGTTACCCGGTCACGGAAGCGACCCGCAACACATGAGCCAAGTCAATTACCAAGACTGGCAAACACTTGTGGATCACTATGCCAACCTACTCAAGCAGGAACATGACCAAGTATGGCTGGGTGGTTTTTCTACAGGAGGAAATCTGGTGTCTATTCATGCGTTAGATAACGACGGAATCGATGGGCTAATGCTGTTTTCGCCAGGGTTTCAAACCGTAACGCCATTTTTAGAGCGACTCACTCCCTTGGTGGCAATGTTCACTGATGGCTGGACAGCTGAAGAGACCAATTTCGCCAAATACAGTTCAGCGCCGATTAACAGTGCGTTGGCCTATTCAGAGAGTGCCAAGGTGTTGCGTGATAAAATTGAAGATAGAGAATTGGATATTCCAACCTTGTTAGTTGCGGCAGAGGCTGACAGTGTCATTGATGCCGATGCTCTGCAAGACTATTTTGAGAACCACTTTACCCACCCAAACAGTCAGCTAGTTTGGTATGGCGAAAATCGTCAATTTGATGAGACAAGCAAAACACAGGTTTACTCAATGCATCGTGATGATCTCAAAATCAGTACAGCTTCGCATATGAGCCCACTCTTCGCACCAGAGAATAGCTACTATGGTCAGCACGGAGAGAAAATTATCTGCGAGAACAGCCTACGAAGTGCTAATACTGAAGCATGCAAAAACGGAGAGTCAACATGGTTCTCTGCATGGGGTTATACTGAAAAAGGACGTATCCATGCTCGTTTAACATGGAATCCATATTACGCAGAGTTAGAGTCCACAATGAGAGCAGTTGTACAGTAACGCTTACTATGAATAGGTAGAGCGGCTGGAGAGTAATTATGACTAAGAAAGTGCAGATAAATACCATCTCTGAATTGCATGAGTTTTTAGGGCTAGAGAAACCTACTCATCCTCTAGTAACACTGATTGATCAGAGTAAGATTAAGCAAGAATTTAACGAGCATCTTACTCTCGGATTCGATTTGTACTTTATCTCACTTAAAGACGGTTCGCATTGTAGTATCGGGTACGGTCAAACAACCTATGACTTTAATATCGGAACCATGACATTTTTTGGTCCAGGGCAAGAAGTCAGTATCACTCCGAATGAGCACAATGAAGATGCAATTGGTTGGACTTTGGCATTTCATCCGCAGCTAATTGCCAAATCGGATCTCTACGGAAAAATGCTGGATTACACTTTCTTTGAATATGAAAGTAACGAAGCTTTGCATGTGTCCGAGCGAGAGCGCGTGATGGTGACAGATATCGCCCACAATATTGGCAACGAAACCGTGGCTAATATCGATAAGCATACTCAATCACTGATCTGTTCCAACATCGAATTGCTACTTAAATACTGCAACCGTTTCTACGATCGCCAATTCATCGTACGAGCCGACCTCAACCACGATTATATCCATCGTTTGAGCAAACTGCTGGTGGATTATTATCAAGGCGATAAACCATTTGAACTCGGTATTCCCACGGTTCAATACTGTGGCAAAGAGCTCGGATTGTCACCATACTACCTCAGTGACTTACTCAAGAAAGAGACCGGCAAAAATACCCTAGAGCACATTCATCTATTCGTAATTGAGCGGGCAAAAGTTCTTATGGCAGAGACGGAACACAGTATTACTCAAATCGGCTATGAGCTTGGATTCGAATACCCTCAACACTTCTCTAAACTCTTCAAAGCCAAAACCGGTATCAGTCCAAGAGAATTTCGTAATACTGGTTAGTGTGACGTTACCTTTGCGTGTCTTGAATGGTCTATCCGTACAATAGACTGGTCAAGTTTTCCCATACAAACGGTTACCTTATACACAGAATTTATAAAATTGGCTTATTCCATAACTGGATTTTCGTTAGGTTGATGTGACTCAACAAGCGAGAGACGAATTATGGATAGACCAGCTTTATTACTAGAGCGCCTAAATGAGATAGGGGCGTCATTGGATAGAACGGGCAAGGCTCATGCGCTGCTAGGGCTTGGTTCTGTGGGGATAGAATTAGAAAGGTTGGATGAATATTCTGACCTTGATTTCTTTGCCATAGTACAGGAAGGGCATAAGCAGGAATTTTTAGAAAACCTAAACTGGTTATCAAACATCAACCCGATTGATTATGCGGTTAGAAACACTGTCGATGGATACAAAGTGTTGTACCAAGATGGTGTGTTTTGTGAGTTTGCTGTCTTTGAGCCGCAAGAACTCACCGGAATCCCTTTTTCTGAAGGGCGGATTGTTTGGCAACAACCTGACTTCGATTGTCAATGCTGTATTCCTAAACCGCAGCGCGCTAACCAAAACAATGATTTGGAATGGATCATTGGTGAAGCTCTGACCAATCTATATGTTGGAATGTGCCGCTATCAGCGAGGAGAAAAGCTATCGGGTATGCGATTTGTACAATCATTCGCGCTTGATCGTTTAATTGAATTGGCTGAACGAATCGAAACACCGACACCTGAGTTGGCTGATCAGTTCATGTCGGATCGAAGATTAGAGGTGCGCTTCCCTGAATTTGCTCGCTTACTGCCATCATTCACTCAAGGATATGAGCGAACTCCAGAATCGACCTTGGCACAGTTGTCGTTTTTGAATACGCATTTCAGTATCAATCAAGCTATGCGAGCCAGAATCTTAGACTTGTGTGAGAAGTAAGCAATATAAGGCTTGCTTGAAGGATCAAGCATTCGCATCAACTGTCATCTTTACTCGGTAACAAACTCCGTGTTAGGTTCGAACTCTTGGTGCGAATGAGTGAGGGAGGAAAAGTAATGTCATTCGAAGGCGCAGTCACATTTTTCATTGCTATGTTTATATTCGGAATCACGCCTGGGCCGGGTGTATTTGCTATCTTGGCTCGTGGCATGGTTCATGGGTGGAAACAGTGCATCACACTCTCGTTGGGGATGACATGTAGTGACCTCATCTATCTGTCTCTGGCCTGTTTTGGCCTTGCAACGGTGGCAGAAAATTGGTCGTTTGCGTTTGAAGTTATTCGCTATGTCGGCGCGGCTTATTTGATATACCTTGGCTACAAAATGTTTAAAAGCCTACCTGAAATGCAAGGTTCAGCAGAGCAAGTGGCCAAGCAGAGTCAAAAATCTGAGTTGGCGAGTTTCGCTCAAGGTTTCCTGATCTCAGCATCGAATCCGAAAGTCATTCTGTTTTATATTTCATTTTTGCCGACTTTCATCGATCTTACGGTTCTGCGTTCACAAGATATCGTTTTAGTATCCGTGTTAGCCGCAGTGGCTTTGATGGCGGGCTTGATGTTAATCGCGATGGGGGCTGGCCGTATGGTGACGTTACTGAAAACGCCTCGTGCACACAAAAGGTTAAACCAAAGCGCAGGTGGGATTATGATCGCAGCGGGATCATATCTCGCAATCAATCGCTAGCGATAAATCTTTGGATCAAAAAAGGCGAACTCATTCAATTGGGTTCGCCTTTTTGTTTAGCTAATGATGTCTATTGCTATTGGATAGCCTGATAGCAAATGACTTGGAAACTAGACAGCGCTGACTGGTTGGATATCTCGGCTCTTAATTACGTAGCGCAGTCTAAACAACATCAATGCCGCGGCAACGGTTAAACCGGTTAAGATTCCTACCCAGAAGCCCGTTTCACCCATAGCGGGTACAACATAGTCGGTCAAGCCTAAAACCATACCCATAGGCAGAGCTAAACCCCAATATGAGGCAATCGCCAAGAACATCGGGATCTTGGTGTCTTTGTAACCACGCAAAGCTCCATTCGCTGATGTTTGTAGTGCGTCACTGAACTGGTACATTGCGGTAAACACAAGCAGAGTTGCAGCCGTCGCGCTAATTGCTGGGTCAGTGGTGTATAGGCGAATGATCCACTCAGGGAATAGCAAGAACATCGCCACAGAAAGCAGTGAAATCAACGCTGCAACTAAGATACCGACTTTACTGCGCTCAATCGCACCAAGTTCATCTTTCTCGCCAAGTGCGTGCCCAACACGAATAGTAATGCCAAATGAAATACTCATCGGGATCACGTAAGTGAGGCTTGAGATATTAAGCGCGATTTGTGCCGCAGCCACGTTCTCGGCACCGATACGTCCAATCATCAATGCGATCACAGCAAAGATACTGCCACACACCGCAATGTTCATTCCGATAGGCAAACCAAGCTTGAGTAGGTGAAACATCTCTTTAGCTTTTGGTGCGGCGTCAGCAAAGTTAATAATGGTTTTGTAATGATGATGGCCTTTAATGTACGAATACAGCATGCCCGACATCATCCAGTAGACTAAGCTAGTAGCCCAACCACAGCCCACCGCGCCCATTTCAGGGAAGCCGAACTTACCGTAAATCAGTACGTAGTTAATGGGAATATTCACCAGAAGACCGATTACAGAGATGATCATTGGCACCTTAGTATTGTTCATACCTTCACAGAAGCCGTTCAAGGTATAGAAAAGCGCGATACCCGGTACACCGAAAGCCAGTGCAAACGCATAGTCACTGCCAATTGGGATGATCTCTGATGCCACACCAATCCACTCCAATATCGGCTGTGCACTGACGAGGTAGGCAATAAGCAACACACTGGCAATAAGTGCGAGCCACACCATTTGGAAGAACTCAACAGAAACGCTTTTGAAGTCTCTTGCACCGCGATGGAAAGCCACCACAGGCGTAAGCGCCATAATGATGCCACGTAACAAAAGTAGTACCGGGATCCACAAGCTAGTACCAAGGGCGATAGCTGCTAGATCGGCAGGGCTCACTTGGCCAGCCATTGTTGTATCGACAAAGCCCATAGCTTGGGTTGCGATTTGGGTCAAAATGATAGGAACCGAGAGTTGCATTAATGCACCCGATTCACGAGTAAAAGGACGAAGTTTATTCAGCATGGAGTTTAAGAAACACCAATATAAATGCACCAATGATGGCAGGATGGCGGGTGTGCATTTTAGGGTGTGCCCGTTGGGCGGCGACAATATAAACACCTTACCGTACACGGTCAAGCATTGGTTCTATAGGCGCTTATTTATACTCCTGTTAATCCTAAATAGTGCGCATTTTTTTTCTCATAAGCATGGTTTAAGTTATTGATTTTATTAGCGTGAAGATAAAGTGACAACTTCTATATTTGTTACCTAAATCACTCACAACCCCACATAAGTCATTGTTATCAATTAACTAATGCTTGTACAATTAATGGCATAGTCAACTAGACAGAAATATTCAGTATTTAAGTACAGAATTTTCCTGTCTAAGAACTGTTAGTTGCTTCGAGGAAATAGGTTAAGCATGATTCTTTATAAATATATGTCATTTCAGTCTGCTTCGAAGGTAATGAAGAATAGCTCAATAGGCTTTTCTTGTTTGGAAGACCTTAATGATCCATTTGAAGGTAAAGCTATCTGTTTTGAAGAATCAGATACATTGAGTAGTAAGCTACAGAAAAATCCGCATCATAATCGCCTAAGTAAAAATTATGGGGTATTGTCCCTTACGCGCAATCCGCTAAACCCTCTAATGTGGTCACATTATGGTGATGACCACAGAGGTGTTGTTATTGGCATTGATATGAAAAAGGCTAACTTGCTGGATGAAAATTCATGTGTAATTCCTGCCCAATATGGTGAGATAATTTACACATCAACCATGCCACAGAATATGCTCCCGACATCAAGCTCTGAGTCACTAATGTCTATAGGAACAGAATATAAATGTTTCAGACATCATAATTACGATCTGTTTAAAAACGCATTTCTCATGAAAGATCTAACATGGGGGTACGAAGAGGAGGTTAGAGTTGTAAAAAATATTAATGGCTCTCAGAAATCTCGTTACTCAGCATGTGAGTTTGAGAATGAAGCAGGAACATGGAATCAAGTAACAATACTAGGGCGTCCACTGTATTGTTTATCAATTCCCAAAGAATCAATAGTTGAAGCATATTTAGGTTGCTCTACCTACAGCAATGTTACCCGTTTGGGTATGAACGAAGATGATTACCTTAATATCCGCAAAGCTTGGCAATCAAGTGGCGTAAATGTTCAATTAGTACGCCGCAAGGAAGGGACTTGGAACTTAGAAGTTTCTGACTACAAAATTTAGAACGCAACTAACAAACAAATTAAGAGTGATTCAGCATGCTTGGCATTTTTGGTTTGGGTTGAGTTCAGTGTTTACGGGGGGCAATTGAGTGTCGTGGTCGCGTGCTTCACCTTAATTGGTCGCTTCTTTTGGAGTTTACAGTGATAAATATTCCTGATTATTGGTTAGATTTTATATCCAATAACAATTTGAGCAATAAGTCATTTGAGCTCCCAGATGATTTTGATTTGTCTGGGTTAGGTGCTGATTTTAAGGTCTTTGCTCGCTCGGAAATTGACGATGAAACTAGCAATTATTATCCGGGCATTAACGTCGTTAAGTCTGGGTATATAGCTGTCGCTTGCTGTTTGTGTGGCTCTGGTGATCCATACTTTATCAATGTGAATGATGGTGAAAATGGGAAGCTTTATCGAGTTTATCACGACGATAATTTCATCGATATTGTTGTAAATAATTACAAGGATATCTTGAAGTTTGCTGAACCGGAAAACTGACGCGCTGCTTAAGGCGGATTGCCAACGCTCGGCGAATTTACTTCAAAGTTTCGTCTGTGTTTTAGTTGGCTTTTTTGAGTTTTGTGTAATTTTGTCAGTTACTTAACAGGGTGTTATGCACTATATCGTTTAAAAAGGCTATCGAATGAATAAGTTGTTAGAAGAGTTACTAAAACGTGGGTTTAAAGCAAAAATGCGGAATAAGAGCATTTTTGTTAATCTTTCGCTGTTGTCATACCCAGTAGTAATATCTCACAACATTGCACGAAACACCTACGAGTTAAACATTGAATATTGGCGCTATATTGTCGTAATGATAGGGTTGTCGATTAATGCAATAGTCGGTTTCGTTTACGGCAATGTCATTCTAAGTTCTATCATATTGGCTATTGTATTGTTGCAGCCAGTAGGGTTGTTTATATCAAAATCTAGATCCAAAGAACTAGAAGAGTATCTTGAATCACTTAATGGTGAAGTACAGGCATAACAAGGTGTTATACAAATACAAGGATGAAAATGGAAATTACAGCTAAGAAAATCTCGAAAAGGTCTCTATTCAAAATACTCTTTATTGGTTTGAGCCTAGGCTTCTTTACCTTCTTTTTAGTTTGTGGTGTTGCGTCTTTATTTGGTGCTGAGACTGTAAATTGGAATGAAACACCAGTAACAGGAACATCAGGGCTTCTTCTAGCTTTGGCAATATGGCCAGTGTTTAGTTTGTGCTTCACATTGTTCATGTGGTGTTTTGTAGCATTTGGTCTTTGGATTTACTCTTTAGTTAAACCATTGAACATAGTCTTTAAAGAGGTTCCTAAACCCCATTAGCCATTTGTATAACAAACGTTCAAGATCCAATCCGCCCGAGCATGTGGGATATGGTTGGGGCATCTGTTGCCATTCTGGGGATGGCAATCATCATGCTTTCGCCGAGAAGTGCTTAACAGACTCAATAACCTGATTAGAAAGCAAAAGGCGCGGACCATCTTACCGCGCCTATTCAACTCCGAAGCACATCCACTCAAACAATCTCAATAACGCAATTAGTTAGAACGCAGGTAGTTCACTTTATAGGTGACTACTTGTTTGACCAATTCTGTTAGCCATACGATTCTTGGGTGATGGCTGTCGCCGCGTAGTGTCACCATTTCAATATCAAAATCAGGGATGTCGATAGGGGGCTCGCATAGCGTCAATGAATCTTCAATTAGATCAGATTTTCCGACCATTTCAGCCATCACGGCTAGTACATTTCTTCCCGTGAGCATTCTTCGAATCGTTAAGAATCGCGTTGTGCCCATTACAACATTACGCTGGATATTCATTTGAGCGAGGGTTTTATCGACTCGTGTCGCCAAAGTTTGGTTGGCTGTGACGATCATCTGCGGCGTATTGAGATAGGTATCTAACGAGATAGGTAATTCACTTTGCAGCACTTGGTTATCAAAGGTGCAGAGGTGGCGCTCTCGATAGAGAAAGGTCGTCGCGACTTTATTGGGTAAGTCCGAAAAGACACCAATGCACAAGTCAACCTCACGTGATTCAAGCGCATCAACACAGTTGTTGCCATCAACAGGCTTAAACAATACCTTGGCTTTCGGCGCTAAGGTTTGCAGTTGGTCGAATAGCTTTGGTGCAAAAATCTGCTCCGCATAGTCACTCAATCCCACTGCGAATACACCGTCAAACCCTAGCGGATCAAATTGGTTAGCTTGCATGATCTCTTGACTGAATATGGTCATGATCTGACGTACCTTGGGTTCAATCTCGTGTGCTCGAACGGTAGGGCGCATGCTATTGCCATCCCTTTCAAATAGCGGGTCGCCTAACAATTCACGCAGTCTTTTGAGGTTATAGCTGGTGGCAGGTTGCCCGAGATGCAGTGACTCAGCGGCTTTCGATACGCTTCTGTGGCGAAAAAGCGCATCAAAAGTCAGCAGCAAGTTCATATCTACACGTTGCCAATTTATTTCACTCACAGTGACCTCTTTGCTTGCCTATTTGGGTGTGTCTGTTTCTGATGAGGTAAGGTTATTAGTCTAATCGATACAGATAATAGAATCATTCGATTTCATTAATTTAATTGTGTTTCTTATACTCCACTCATTAACGAATTAAGGAGCGCGTAAATGCAAAGCAGTGCGATTTCACAACAGAGAGCGGTCTTACAATCCTTGCCTGTGAGGCAATTTAAGACCAATAGCGCAGAGGTAGAATCAGGCGATGTATTTGTCTGTCGCCAAGGCATTTCATTAGATGGGCATGACTTTGTAGTGCGAGCTGTAAATCAAGGTGCTTGTGCCATCATCGCCAATAGACCACTACAAGCTAGCGTGCCCGTGATTGTGACCGATAGCTATTATCAAAGCTTGGCGCTTCTTAAAGCCTACTATGAACACCCACATAAGGCGGTAAGCCATATCGGTGTGACGGGAACCAACGGTAAGACGACGGTTTCTCACTGCTTGAATCAGATCCTTAACTTGGAAAGCAGAAGTGCTTATATCGGGACGCTAGGGGCACAGTTGGTTGAGGAGCAAGTACCGCTGACCAACACCACTCCAGATGGCGTCACCTTGCTCAATATCTTCCAACAGATGCGAATGCAAGACACCGAGTTCAACGTGATGGAGTTGAGCAGCCATGCGCTTGCACAAGATCGCGCCGGTTTTGTCTCACTTCAGGTCGGGGTGATCACTAATATCGGTGAAGACCACCTCGATTTTCACCGCACGAAAGACAGCTATATCCACGCTAAATTACAGTTGGTCGACCGCATCCAGTCAAAAGGAACCTTAGTGGTTAATTTAGATGACCCACATGCTTTGGCTGCGATTGAAAGGGTATCTGAAGGAATCGAGGTCGTGACCTTTTCAAAGGCAGGGCAGAAGGCCGATGTTGTCGCTTCAAACATAACGTCGTTCGAGCGTGGGATGCGATTCACGTTAACAGCGGCGGGAGAAAGTGTTGATGTGCGCTCGCCAATGCCGTTTCTGTATAACGTTGAAAATGCGTTAGCGATTGCAAGTACGCTTTATGCGTTGGGTTGGTCTCTAGAGAAGATCGCACAAGGAATAGAACGCATTGAAATGCCTGAAGGGCGTGCTCAATTTGTAGAGTTACCGAATGATTGTAAGGGGTTAGTCGATTACGCCCACAACAGTGATGGGCTCAGGGCTTTGCTTGAGGCGGTTCAAGACTATGTGGAACGGCGTTTAATTGTAGTGGTTGGAGTAACGGGAGACCGCTTACAGCAGGCGAGTGAAATAGGGGCGATTTGTGCCAAGTATGTTGATTTAATAGTCTTCACATCAGACAACCCGATGGGGGTGATTCAAGGGGAGATTTTCCAAGCGCTGCGCTCGCAGGTAGGCAGTACGCCCCATTTTGAAATCAGCGATCGCAGAGAAGCGATTAAGCTGGCTAAGAAGATGAGTGAGGGTGGTGATCTTGTTGTAGTGTGCGGGAAAGGAAGTGAGACCTTTCAATATTTGTCGGATGGCAAAGATCAAAAACAGAGTTACATCGGTGATCTGGCTGCGCTCCGGATAGCGGAGGCGTTATGAAGATGAAACTAACGAGCTTTTTTTCCTTAATTTTATTGTATAGCGCGAATACATTGGCCGTTGTTGTGCCTGACCCACCATCGCTCGGTGCTAAAGGGTATCTGCTAATGGATTTCAATTCTGGTGAAGTGTTGGCAGAGAGCAATTCGCAAGCGCTACTCGCACCCGCCAGCTTGACCAAGTTGATGACGGCTTATGTGGTGGGGCAGGAGATCGTAAATGACAGATTAACTTGGGAGACTCAAGTCGAGGTAAGCCCAAACGCTTGGTCGGTGAAGTTTCCTGATTCTTCCAAAATGTTTATCAAACCGGGCGACAGCGTCACCATTAAAGATCTTATGCGTGGGTTGATCATCCAATCAGGGAATGATGCCGCGGTTGCTTTGGCTGAGCACGTAGCGGGGAGTGAAGGTGCCTTTGTCAGCCTGATGAATGGTTGGGCGCAGTCTTTAGGAATGTCGAACACCAATTTTGTTAATGCTCACGGGCTAGATGGAGAAGGTATTGCGACCACGCCGAAAGATATGGGGATCTTATTGCGCGCTATCATTCAACAAGTGCCTGAAGTCTATGTCCTGTACAAAGAGCGTCGATTCACATGGGCAGGCATCGAGCAATACAACCGTAATAAGCTGTTATGGGATAGAACTATAGAGGTTGATGGCGGTAAAACAGGATTCACAGAGAGCGCTGGTTACAGCTTGGTCTCTTCAGCAGTGCAGGGGAGGATGCGTTTGATCGCAGTGGTGATGGGCACAGCGAGCCCTCAAGCACGAGTTAATGAATCGCGTCAGTTGTTGAACTATGGATTCCGTTTTTTCGATACCTTACAAACAGCAAAAAGTGGTGAGGTGATTTATGAAGCCAGAATTTGGCAGGGAGAAAGTGAGCAGGTCGATGTGGTTGTTGAAGACGATATTTTCCTCACATTGCCGAGCAATCGAACCGACAAACTCCAGAAAAATCTAGAATTAAATGAGAGGCTAACAGCGCCGATTACCAAAGGTGAGGTACTGGGTCAGCTCGTTTGGAGTCTGGATGGCAAAACGGTGAAAATCGCTTCAGTGGTGAGTGCACAAGAGGTGAAGCAAGGTTCGATGTTGAAACGTCTCAAGGATACCTTTCTGCTCTGGTTTAGCTCTTTGATTGATGATGTGAAAAGCCTGTTTGGAGACGCGCTATGAATCTGCCTGTCGTCAACGCTTCTTTGTGGAGTAATCGGGATTATGTGAGGCTGTTGCTCGCTCAGGTAGTGTCGCTCATTGGGACAGGAGTAAGTTCAGTTTGCTTAGCTTTGTTGGCCTATGAACTCGCAGAGAGTGAGGCGAGTACGGTATTAAGCACTGCTTTTGCGCTTAAGATGCTCGCGTATATCGGCCTCGCGCCAATATTTGCTGTGTTGAGCAGAAGGTGGCCTAAAAAGCGAACCTTGATCATCTTAGATTTGCTCAGAGCTGTGCTTTTCATGGCGTTACCGTTCGTGGATCAGGTATGGCAAGTTTATGTACTGATGTTTGCGATCAATGCTTGCTCGGCTGCTTTCACACCATTGTTTCAGGCAACGCTGCCGCAAATCGTCCCGATTCGAGAGCACTACACTAAAGCACTCTCATATAGTCGAATTGCCTACGATTTGGAGCAAGTGCTTAGTCCAGTATTAAGCGCGGTGCTTTTGACCGTTGTGAGCTTTCGTCATCTGTTCTGGGCTGATGCTGCGACATTTATTATCTCAGCAGTGTTGGTTTTATTGTGCTTCATTCCTTCAGATAAGGGGCAACATGAACAGACTAGTAAGCTGTGTTGGAAAACCATTTTTAGTGGCATCACCACCTATCTGGCTCACTCTTCTCTGCGCTCACTGTGGTACGCGTATTTAGGCGCCGCGGCCGCAAGTGCCATGGTGATAGTGAATACGGTTGTCTACGTCCATGACATTCTGCATGGTGGCGACAGTGAAACGGCACTAGCTATGCTGGCTGTTGGAGTAGGCTCGATGTTGGCGGCGATTTTCTTATCAAAGCTTGTTAATCGTTATAGTCCGCAGCGTTATCACATCAGAGGATTGCTCCTAATATGGTTGGCGTTCTATGCCGGAACATGGCTCCCAGATTGGTTTGGCTTTATCGTTCTTTGTTTCTCTTTGGGTATAGGTATGTCTTGTATCCAGACCACTTCTGGTATCGTGATTAACGATGCGGCTGGCAGTGAAGATGCTGGGCAGTATTTCGCTGCGCACTTTTCGTTAACGCATTTTTGGTGGTTATTAACCTATCTGGCTGCCGGGCTGTCGGCCACTTATCTAGGTATGTCTGGTGCTTATTGGGTGATGTTTACCCTTGCTACGTTAAGTGGTGGTATTTATCTGGTTCAAGTCGTTCGAAGTCGAGCAATCGCGTAGACCGTTAGCCTTATTCCTATTCATGGTTTTATTAATTCTTACGCAACTATGTATATATTTAATAAATTTGTTATTGTGGTCAGAGAGTTACATTAAGGCATTCGAGAATGAAGCCTTAATGCGATATGGAGCTTAAAGGAACTGAAGCTTTGGAGAACAGGGATGAAATTTTATAGCGCTGAAGAGTATCAGCCAGTTTGCGACGATTTATATCGACGTTATCAAGCTAAAATACAGGCGTTATTACCCAGTGCGGTGATTGAGCACATTGGTGCATCAGCGATTGATAAAGCCGTGTCTAAGGGTGACTTAGATATACTTGTTGGCGTCAACAGTGCGGAGTTAGAGGGTGCCGTAACGTCGTTGAAGACTTTGGGATTCAATGAAAAATTGGATACGTTACGAACGCCCGAGTTATGCATGTTGGAAAGTGAATCGGAAGAGGATGTCGCTTTCCAAGTAGTCGCGTTTGGCTCGGAGTTTGATATGTTTGTAACGTTTCGAGACAAACTTCGAAACAACCCTTTGTTAGTTTATGAATACAATGATCTTAAAGTGTCATGTTCGGGCTGGCCTCAAGACGCTTATCGTCTTAAGAAGTCTGCTTTTATTGAGCGTGTCTTATCACTAGATTAAAACCCAAGCAGGATGAATAGGTAAGTTATGATTTATACAACAACAGAAACGGTTCCTGGTAGGGAAATTGAAGCGGTACTTGGTGTCGTAAATGGTAACGTTGTTCAATCGAAACACGTTGGCAGGGATATCATGGCGGGATTGAAAGGTATCGTTGGTGGTGAGTTAAAAGGGTACACCGAGATGCTAACTGAGGCTCGAAACATCGCCATTGAGCGCTTGGTGGAAGAAGCTCAAGGGCTAGGCGCTGACGCCGTTGTTGGCATCCGATTTACCACCAGCTCCGTAACAGATGGTGCGTCCGAAATATTGGTATTCGGTACCGCCGTTAAGCTGTCTTGATAAAGCTATTTCAAGAAAGCTCACGACGTAAGGCTACCTTGATAAAGTGCGAGAATTACCTAGACACATTTAAAATCGGAGTTGGAAATGGGAAACCTAAATACCGTAGAGATAAAGTCGTTCGTACCTGCCAAAGACTTTGAATTTTCTAAACGCTTCTATCAGTCAATAGGCTTTGAAATGGCTTCTGAATTTGAAGGCATCGCGTATTTCAAATCGGGCTCATGTGCTTTTTTACTTCAAGAATTCTATGAACCTGCTCATAGCAATAATTTTATGATGCACCTTTTGGTAGAAGATGCACAAAGTTGGTTTGACCACATCGAAAAACTGGATGTGGTTGAGAAGTTTGGTGTCAAAGTGACTGAGCTTATTGAGCAACCTTGGGGAATGCTTGAATTTTGTATGACGGATCCAAGTGGCGTGCTGTGGCGCATTGGACAAAATAAGTAGTCTCACAAACTTAACGTCTGAGCTCATGACAACAGCTTGCAGTGGCTTAGCGGTTAGGTTGTTCAAGTTTGAAGATGTTTGTAATTCAGGGAGTGTCGAATAGGTTTATGAGTCATCAGGAAAAGTTAGCAAGAGCTGACGAGTATCTACAAACGGTTGGATTGCCATGTAAGACAGACAAAACATATCTTTATCGTTTTCTTAGACGCCGTGGTTTTGAGTTGAAGCCGATGTATTGGGAGTCTTTTTATAAAAATGTCACCCTAAAGTTTGTCGAGTTCTTTCTGTTCTATTTCTCGTTTATTTATCTGTTTAGCCTCGTTGGTGTGGGTTTAACACTTGCCGCTACTTTAGTTAACGCGCTGCTGACCAGCTCGATTTTTGCCATTATGATCAGTGCTCATCACCGCTACCTAGTTAAGAAACACAAGCTTATTGATTGGGAAAAGATTTAGTCAGTAGAGAAGGGCTTGATAGTGATAGAGCTACGGATGTTTTAGCAGAACCTTTCATATTGGCAAACACTTTGTCATGTAAGCCGGTAAATTTTAAAACAATATGTCATCATTTATCATTCAAATGAAAATGATTGTTATTTAACTTCTTTTTAAGTTACCCTGTGTGAAATTTTACTACAGCATGATATGCCTAAAGTTGAGCATTTGTCTTGCGTTTAACCATAGATAAAGTCAGGTTATACGTTTGCTCTGGTCTATTTTTAATCGGTTATACCTCTTTTGTCCTACCCCTTTCGGGTAGTTCATTTTCGTAATTGATTTACATCATATTTTCATTTTCTTTCATAATTCATTATTCGCTCAGTTAAGAAAATTATAACCTTTCAGGAATTCTTATGAGCAAGATGAAGCTAGTCGTAATCGGTAACGGGATGGTAGGCCATCGCTATATCGAAGATTTAGTCGAGAAGACAGACGTAGCCAACATGGACATTACGGTGTTCTGTGAAGAGCCACGTGTAGCGTATGACCGTGTACACCTTTCTTCTTACTTTTCACACCACACAGCAGATGAACTTTCTTTAGTAAAAGAGGGCTTCTACGAGAAACATGGCATCAACATGTTAATCGGCGAGCGCGCTATCACAGTAAACCGTGAGAAAAAGATCGTTTACTCAAGCTCTGGTCGTGAAATTCAATACGACAAGCTAGTCATGGCGACGGGTTCTTTCCCATTCGTTCCGCCTATCAAAGGCCGTGAAAGCAAAGACTGCTTTGTGTACCGTACTATCGAAGATCTAAAAGCGATCGAAGCGTGTGCGAAGAAGAGCAAAGTCGGTGTTGTAATCGGTGGTGGTCTACTTGGTCTTGAAGCAGCTGGTGCACTGAAAGCTCTGGGTGTAGAAACTCATGTGGTTGAGTTTGCGCCTAAGCTAATGGCTGAACAGCTTGACCAAGCGGGTGGTAACCAACTTCGTCAAAAGATCGAAAGCATGGGTGTACAAGTTCACACCAGCAAAAACACGCTTGAAATCGCTCCTGAAGGTAAAGAAGCACGTAACGTTATGCGTTTTGCAGACGGTACTGAATTAGAAACTGACTTCATTGTATTCTCTGCGGGTATTCGCCCTCAAGATAAACTTGCTCGTGACATGAAGCTAGACGTTGCTCCACGCGGCGGTATTGCTATCAATGATTTCTGTCAGACTTCTGATGACAGCATCTACGCTATCGGTGAGTGTGCATCTTGGAACGAAACCTTCTACGGTCTAGTCGCTCCAGGTTACAAGATGGCAACCGTTGCTGTTGACCACATAGTGGGTACCGACAGCAAGTTTGAAGGTGCAGACATGTCTGCGAAGCTGAAGCTTCTAGGTGTGAAAGTAGGTTCAATCGGTGATGCAAACGGTCGTACACCGGGTTGTAAGAGCTACGTTTACCAAAACGAAGAGCAAGAAGTTTACAAACGCCTAATCGTTTCTGAAGACAACAAGAAACTTCTAGGTGCAGTAATGGTTGGTGATACATCTGATTACGGTGATCTTCTACAGCTTATGCTGAACGAAATCGACCTACCAGAGCACCCAGATGCGCTTATCCTACCTGCTCACGCTGGTGCAGAGAAGCCAACACTAGGCGCAGATGCACTGCCTGAATCAGCGGTTATCTGTTCTTGTTTTGACGTAACAAAAGGCAAGATCGCGGCAGCAGTTGCTGAAGGTCACCACACTATCGGTGATATCAAAGCAGTAACTGGCGCAGGTACGGGTTGTGGTGGTTGTATCCCTCTAGTGACTTCAGTTCTTAACGCTGAGCTTGAAAAAGCAGGTGTTGAAGTGAAGAACGACGTATGTGAGCACTTTGCTTACTCTCGTCAAGAGCTGTTCCACCTAGTACGCATCGGTGAAATCAAGTCGTTCGAAGAGCTACTTGAGAAGCACGGTACAGGTTACGGTTGTGAAGTATGTAAGCCACTTGCTGGTTCTATCCTTGCTTCAAACTGGGGTGACCACATCCTTAAGCCGTCTCTCGTTAAACTGCACGATACCAACGATAACTTCCTAGGTAACATGCAAAAAGATGGTACTTACTCTGTTATTCCTCGTATGGCTGGTGGTGAAGTAACACCTCAAGCACTGTCTGTTCTTGCAAACGTTGCAGCAGAGTACAACCTGTACACCAAGATCACGGGTGCACAACGTATCGGTCTATTCGGCGCGCAGAAAGACGACCTTCCTGCAATCTGGAAGAAGCTAATCGCTGCGGGTTACGAAACGGGTCAAGCTTACGGTAAGTCTCTACGTATGGTTAAGACTTGTGTGGGTTCAACTTGGTGTCGTTACGGCGTACAAGACTCTGTAGGTCTTGGTGTAATGCTAGAGAACCGCTACAAAGGTATCCGTGCTCCTCATAAGATGAAGTTCGGTGTGTCTGGCTGTACTCGTGAGTGTGCGGAAGCACAAGGTAAAGACCTTGGTATTATCGCGACTGACGCAGGTTGGAACATGTACGTAGCGGGTAACGGTGGTATGAAACCACGTCACGCAACGCTACTTGCTAGTGACTTAGACCAAGAAACGCTAATCAAGTACATCGACCGTTACATGATGTTCTACGTACGTACTGCAGCTCCGCTACAACGTACTTCTGTATGGTTCGACAACTTAGAAGGCGGTATTGATTACCTACGTGAAGTTATCATCGAAGATAAGCTTGGCATCAACGACCAACTTGAAGCTGACGTAGCGAAGCTGATTGAAGAATTCAGCTGTGAGTGGACTGACACTATCAACGACGAAACACAACTTAAGCGTTTCTCTCACTTCATCAACTCAGATGAGCGTGATGACAACGTAATGTTCGTTACTGATGGTCGTGAGCAACACCGTCCAGCGACATTTACTGAAAAACACCCAGAAGTGAAGGGCGACATCCTTCACGTAGCGGCAGAGTAATAGGGGAACGACATCATGGCATTTACAAAAGTTTGTAAAATCGAAGACATCATCCCAGGTACTGGTGTTGTTGCACTACTAAACGGCGAGCAGGTTGCTATCTTCCGCCCACGTGCAACAGAAGAAGTGTTCGCAATTAACAACATGGACCCATTCTTCCAAGCTAACGTTCTGTCTCGCGGTCTTATCTGTGAGCATCAAGACGAGCTATGGGTTGCAAGCCCGCTTAAGAAGCAACGCTTTAACCTAGCGACTGGCCTTTGCATGGAAGACGAGCGCATGAGCGTGAAATCTTACAAAGCGCGAGTTGTGAAAGGTGCGGTAGAAGTCGCGGCTTAATCGCCAAGATTTGATAGTTCAAGGGCTCTAGTGAGTGATGATTGTCATAACGACAACTAGAGCCTTTTCCTATCCAATTTTAACTTTTTATTTTTAACTTTTATTAAGGGCAATTTATGTCTGCTTTCAAACCTGTAGAATTCGTACAAACCATGATCGATGTTGGTGAAGCGAAAACAAAAACAAGTACTCGTGATCTTATTTTACGAGGCACTATGGCTGGTGTGATTCTTTCACTTGCTGTTGTTGTTGCGATTACCACTATCGTACAGACAGGTATCGGTATTGTTGGTGCACTTGTATTCCCAGTGGGCTTTGTGATTCTAAGTATTATGGGTTACGACCTAGTAACGGGTGTATTCGGTTTAGCGCCATTGGCTAAGTTTGATAACCGCCCAGGTATCACTTGGGGTAAGATTTTCCGCTGTTGGGGTCTGGTTGGTCTAGGTAACCTGCTTGGTTCTCTACTGGTAGCATTCTTAGTTGCTGTTTCTCTAACAGGTAACTTCTCTCTAGATCCAAACGCAGTAGCTCAAAAGTTCATTGCAGTTTCTACAGCTCGTAGCCTAGGTTTCGAAAACATGGGTATGGACGGTTGGATCACATGTTTCGTACGCGGTATTTTCTGTAACCTAATGGTATGTCTAGGTGTAATTGGTAACATGACTGCTCGTTCTATGCCTGGTAAGGTAGCGATGATGTGGTTCCCAATCTTCATCTTCTTCGCGCTAGTATTCGAGCACACAGTGGTAAACATGTTCCTATTCCCACTAGGTATGATTCTTGGTGCTGACTTCGGTATCGCGACTTGGTTGAACTTCAACCTTATCCCAACAATCCTAGGTAACATCGTTGGTGGTCTAGTAATGACTTGTATCCCACTTTACCTAACTCACGCTAAAACAGCACCAGCGATTAAATAATCCTGAACTGAGCAATCAAGCGTAATGAATTAACATCAAGGCCCTGCAGTGTACTGTGGGGCCTTTTTATCTTCTTTGTCGTCTTTGTCTTCGATCGTCAGTATTCGCTATGCTTTTATTAGATTGATGAACAGTAATAAAGAATTGCAACGAGAATAACCAAAAACGTTAATTCAATTAGTTATGAAATATGCAAAATCTGTGATCGACTAGATGTTTTCTTGTTGATACAGTGAATTACAGCAAAATAATTAAAAATAGGCATAAGCAATGAGTGAGCAGCAAGCAGTAGAACAAGGTTTCGTTTCTTTAGTGGGTGCCGGTCCGGGTGACCCTGATTTATTAACCGTTAAAGCCGCACGAGTCATTGAGCAAGCAGACGTAGTGGTTTATGACCGTCTTGTATCGAAAGCAATTCTTGCAATGGCAAACCCAGAAGCTGAGATGCTTTATGTGGGTAAAAAACTGGATCATCACTGTGTACCACAAGATCAAATCAACCAGTTGCTTGTGACAAAAGCTCAAGAAAACAAGCGTGTTGTCCGTTTAAAAGGTGGTGATTCGTTTATTTTCGGTCGTGGTGGTGAAGAGTGTGAAACCCTTGCTGAAAATAATGTGTCTTTTGAGGTTGTTCCTGGGATTACCGCTGCTGCGGGTGCGACTGCATACGCAGGTATTCCATTGACGCACCGTGACCATGCACAGAGTGTCCAGTTTATTACAGGCCATCTCAAGAAAGATGGTGAAGACATCGACTGGAAATCGTTAGCACAACACAACCACACGATTGTTTTCTACATGGGCCTTAAAGAGAGCCCGAATATTCAGAAAAACCTGACTGACAATGGTATGCGTCAAGATATGCCGGTTGCTATCATCGAGAATGGTACACGTCAGGAACAAAAAGTATTTCGAGGTGGTTTGAGCGATCTGGCTGAGCTCGCTTCACAAGCGAAAAGCCCAGCACTGATTGTTGTGGGTAGCGTTGCCCAGCTTCATGAAAAACTTGCTTGGTTCAATAAGTAATCTCGCTGGTTTCAATAAATAATAAAGCGCCTATTTTGCTTGCCTAAATACTGCAGCGGCTCGACTGTCGCTGCATTTCTTGTTGACGCATTGGCATTTGATCGATGAAGTTGGCCAAGAATGCCCAATCCGTGGTCCCGCTCCATCTGTGTTTCTCTTTACCGTCTTTGCCAATCAAAATCCCGGTGTGTTCGCCTTGGGGGATTTCATAGATCTTTTTAACCGCTTCTAAGTTGAACTCCTCTTTCAACCAACTGGGCATGGTATAGCCGTTTTCCGCGATAACCATGACGACAATGTCTCGTTCGTCAATTTGGCAGTTGTTGATCAACACACTGTTCATGAATTCTTTCACCTTGGTGTCTTGGTCTGGCGCAAATAAGATAACACTGCGGTGTGGCAAACTGTGGGAGTGTTCATAGGCCGGGTAGGCGAGAGCAGTGTGAGAGCAGGCCACAATACCTGCAAGGGCGAGTAATCTTCCGAACATCCTATGACTCCTTTCAAACAATGCGTACTGCGTTACCTATGGCAGTTATCGCAGCAAACTCTGTGCAATAATCAAACAAAGATTAAAGTTCGATACGTAAAGCATAGTTGATAGGTTCAAAATCAACGATAAGCGACTCGCATTTATTAAGCAGATCGAATAGGGTAAAGGGTCATTTTTAGGGTACAAATCAAGGCACAGCGCCACAGGCACCAAACATGGAAAATATTGCAATTCTGGTTGATGTTCAAAACGTGTATTACACAACAAGAGATAAGTATCGGAGCAATTTCGATTACAACCAATTTTGGTATTTGGCAACCACAGGACGAAACGTTGTATCTGCTAACGCTTACGCAATTTCAAGCCAAGATCCAAAGCAACGTCAATTTCATCACATTCTTCGCGGTGTCGGTTTTGATGTAAAGCTGAAACCTTTTATTCAAAGACGCGATGGCAGCGCAAAAGGCGATTGGGATGTAGGCATTGCTCTAGATGCGATCGAATTGGCGGAGTCGGTCGATACGATCATCTTAGTATCGGGTGATGGGGACTTCGAAATCTTAGTTGAGCGTATGAAAGACCGATTTAACACAAAGGTTGAGGTGTACGGCGTTCCGGGGCTTACCGCTCAAAACCTCATCGATTCGGCGACAAAATTTGTTCCAATCGAGAAAGATCTCCTAATGTAGTCAATTAGTGTGATTTTATAATTGAAATCAATTTTATGATAATTAAAATGCAAACCATTATTATTTAATTGGTGGTAGTGATGTCTCGTATTTTAGTTGTCGATGATGATATTCAGTTGTGCGAATTGCTCTCTGAAGTGTTAGAAGCAGAGGGTTATCACGTTGATAAAGTTCATTGTGGCGAGAGTGCGTTGGAGTTTATTCAACAAAATCCGGTCGATTTAGTTTTGTTAGACGTTATGCTGCCTAATCTCAATGGATTGCAGGTCGCGAGACGCATCTGTCAGCGTTTTGCAACTCCGATTCTAATGCTAACGGCTCTCAATGATGACGCGTCCATGTTGGATGGTTATCAAGCTGGCGCAGATCAATACATCGCTAAGCCTTTTAACGTGCCAGAGCTTCTAACGCGTATTAAAGTGATTCTTCGTCGTGTGGGCTTTGAGCGTCAGCGTCAGTCTGTGGCGAGCACGAATGAGGGCTTGTGTGAGCAGTTAGCTCGTATTCCTCTGACCGGGACAGAAAAAGACCTGCTTGATTACCTGATTAAGCATAACGGCATTGTTGTCTCCAAATCTGATCTTCAAGTTCACGTTCTTAAGCGTGAATTGTGCCCATTCGATCGAAACTTAGACATGCATATCAGCAATATTCGTCGCAAGTTAGTCCAAGCTGGTATCTCAAAGCAGCATATCAAGACCGTGCGAGGTAAAGGCTACAGCTATTTAGAGTCTGTAACTGCATGAGTTCAGGATATTTTCGCTGTCCTTCGTTTATTGAAAAGCGTAAGGACGGCCTGACGTTTCAGCTATTTACTTACTTAACGATCATTATTGTTAGTATCTTTATCTTTCAGGGGATTGCTGAAAAAGCTTTGATGCGAGCTCTATTGAAAGTTCCTGAATCAGTGAAAGCAGAGATGTTGGATCTCGCCTATCAAGCGAATGTATTGATCGGAGAAGGGGATATGGACGAGCTTGCTGATTGGGGGAACGCTCAAGAATACTATCTGTTTATTCTTGATGGCGATAATCACCCTATCACTCATCGTCATATGCACCCTCACTTTGAATTCAAACTGAAGTTCTTAAGAACATTGGATCACCAGCTTGATGCTCGCGTTAATCAACCGATCTTTGGTATTCCACTCGAAAGCGGCAACACAATGGTTGTTCAGCTTCCTCACTACGTTCATCCGGCAAACTCGTTTTCGTACTATTCGTCGTTGATGAAAGTGGTGATCGCTTTCGTCATTCTGTTGTTGTTCTCGCTAATCATGTCGCGACGTTTACAACAACCGTTAGACCGTTTACGAGAGGCAAGCCATCGTCTAGCACAGGGGGATTTCTCCGTTGATGTTGTCTCTGAACTGAAGTCGAATACGCGCGAGTTTAATGAACTAGCGAACGATTTTGATCATATGACGCAAGAGATAAAGTCATTAGGTGAGAAGCAACGTCGTCTTATCCGTGATGTGTCCCATGAGCTTAGAACGCCATTAGCAAGGCAAAACTTGGTCCTTCATTTATTGCGTAATAGCGTTGAAGAAAAATCAGTGCGATTGATTGATAGACTAGAGAATGAAACCAAAGAGATGAATGATCTTGTGGGCGAAATTCTTGAATACAGTCGCTTAGAGAACGCTCGTTATGACGCGGATGTTACGTCAATGAACGTTGAGCATTATTGCTCTTTATTGGTGTCTGAGATGCAGCACGATCTTAACGGCGATCAAGCACTAGAAGCTCATCTTTCAAATCAAACTCCAAGTGTCAATCTTGATGAAAGGCTTGTCCTTCGTGTCATGCGAAACATCATAGGTAACGCGATTAAATATGCGGGACCAAAAGCAAATATTGTATTGAGCACTTATTTTTACGAAAAAACGTCAGCCGAGCGTTACACTGTCATTTCTATAGAAGATGACGGTCCGGGTATCCCAGATGAGCAAATATCGAGTGTGTTTAGCCCGTTTACGCGTCTTGAATCGGCACGTGATAAGAAGTCGGGCGGCTACGGTTTGGGGTTAGCGATCGTTAAAGAGTCGATGGCAGTGATGAATGGCATTGTCACGGCAGAAAACAAGTCAGAGGGTGGGTTGAGGATTAATCTAATGTTCCCAATTCAACCTGATAACAAATCGTAAATCGGATAGACAAGACAAAAACGGCTCCTGCATTGTGGAGCCGTTTTTGATGATACATTATGCGGCTGTCGCGTTGGCTTGTTTGACGTAATGTTGCAGCGCAGTGAGCGACAATGATTTCGAGTAATACCAACCCTGTATTGAAATAGAGTGGTGATTAGGAATTAAATCGAGTTGCTGCTGAGTTTCAACACCTTCAACCACACAGCTTAAATCCAATTCCTGAGCGACTTTTAACATCGCATAGAAGACGCGTCTCCCTTTCTCGTTATCAAGCGATAGAACAAAACTGCGGTCGATTTTAATGCAGTCCACATCAAATTGATTCAGATAACTTAAAGATGAATACCCAACACCAAAATCGTCTAAAGAAATCTTACATCCAAGTTTCTTAAGGCGTTGGAGTGATTCTAATACCCGAGCGGTGTCGGTGACTAAACTCTCTTCCGTGATCTCGATACTGACCGATTTGGCTACGGGCTCAATGGTACGGCAGATGCGGTTCATGACCTCTTTGTTGAGCAGAGTCTCGGGAGTAATGTTGATGCTGGTGGGCACTGTAGACTGATTGACTTGGGCAACCTTGAGGTCTGAGACAACTTTTTTCACCGTCCATAAATCAATGTCAGGCATCATGTTCGCTTGCTCAAAATAGGGAAGGAATGCTCCTGGATAGAGTATCTCACCGGATATCGGGTCTTTAGCGCGAATCAACGCCTCACACGACACTACCTTGCCTGATGAAGCTTGAACCTGCGGCTGATACTCCATACAGAAATCAATTTGAGCGTAGCGGCGTAAGCCTTGTTCTAACTCTGCCGTTGCCTTTTGATTGTTTACCTTTTCAGAGACCTTATCCGCACTTAACACATCGGCTTCTTCGCGACGTCGAGAATAACTCGAATCGAAAAACGGAAAAGCAATGCGGTCAGCCATGTTGAGCTTGTTCATTCGAATGACGAACGGTGTGTAGATAGCAAGATCAACCAAGATCAATAAACATTGCAGTAATACCGCATTCACATCACCTTGTGTCGCCAACCATCCGTTAAAGAACACAGGGCTACTGAATGGCACCACGACGGAGGGTATGGCTACTAGACCTGCTGTGAGAACAGAATGAGATATCAATAAGTTAACAACAGGCACAATAAGAAAAGGCCACAACAATCTCGGATTGAAGATGATAGGGAGACCGAAGAGTAAGACTTCATTGATGTTGAGAAGTACCAGAGGAAATGCGGCTATCGCGATCAGTTTAGAGGCTCTATCTTTAGCAAAAAAGAGCAGTGAGATCACTAACCCCAATGTGCCACCACAACCGCCAATAAACACGAAGATTGCCATCATCGAGTGATTAACTACTGGGGAATTTTGAGTCAGTGAGGCTTGCTCTGGCACTGCCGCCATCAACACGTCTATCCAAGGCATTAATGCGTAATAACCATGAATGCCTATGAACCATAAAAAAGAGTTAAAGAGCGAGTACAAAACACCAAAGGTGAGTGAAGAGTATTCGAACAGATGATCTAGGCCGCCAAAATCCAAGAAGTAGCTCATTACTGACACGAGCAGCCAACTGACACACAGCATTAATAGAGCGGTAAGAATGGATGGAACAATAAGGTTGAGAGAATCCTTTACCGTTTTACCAACTTGCTCGCTTCTGACAATTTTCAGCCATTTTTTTCGATAGAAGAAAGCAATCAACGGGATGCTATACAGTGGTGTCACAACAGAGATGATCAGCTCAAACGTAACTTTAACTTCTGAAAACGATTGATGAAAGAGTGCAAGATAGACGATAGAGATAAGTGCGATAGGGGGCCTAGGAAGACGCCACTGCATCGCTAAGATGTAAGAGAGCGCTGCCGTTAATAGGATAGGGAAGATGCTATTCAGTTGATGAGAAGCGTTATAGAGCGTTTCAACCCAATATCTATCTTTTCCGACAGTAAACTCACCAATTGAGGCGCAAAACAATATGATAGAAGAGATCATCAAACAAGGAAGGATCCAGAGCAACCCTTCGCGTATGGCTAGCATTTGGTTCGCTATCACCATTTTTACGGTTTGTGAGAATCGTTGTCTTTTGTTCACAAGCTCTTGATTCATATGAACGCTTTTTGGAAAGATAATTTAAGGGATATTGTACCAATAACTCGAGTGGTATCTAGGATCTAATGCACATATAAAGCAAGGGATTTCATATTTGAGACAAATATTTACCATTAACGGTAAATAGGAGTTTATAAATGGATAAAAAAACGCCGCTTCAATAGAAGCGGCGTCGATAGCTTTTTAACAAAGTAGCCTACGCTTGACGAGCTAGGTTAACTTGCTCTTCTTTTTCACCTGCTGCTGGGTCGTTGAAGCGTGATTCATCGAACGCGCCTTCTGACTTAGCAACGATGATAGAAACAGCGCTATCACCAGTAATGTTCACCGCTGTACGGATCATATCAAGTAGACGGTCAACACCCATGATAAGAGCAATACCTTCTAGAGGTAGACCCACTTGGTTAAGAACCATAGCTAGCATAACTAGACCCACACCAGGAACACCGGCTGTGCCTACAGAAGCTAGTGTCGCAGTCATGATCACCATTAGGTAATCAGTCATCGATAGGTCGATGTTGTATGCTTGAGCGATGAACGCTGTGGCAACACCCTGCATGATAGCTGTGCCGTCCATGTTTACTGTCGCACCTAGTGGAACAGTAAATGAAGCAACCTTGTTATCTACACCCATGCGGTTCTTCGCTGTTTCCATTGTTACAGGAATTGTCGCGTTTGAAGAAGCTGTAGAGAATGCAAACATGATTGCGTCTTCCATTTTACGTAGGAACGTAATTGGGTTCAGGCCCGTAAAGCCTTTTAGCATCAAGCTGTATGTCACTAGGCCGTGAAGCACTAGAGTACCTACTAATACAAGGAAGTATTCAGCTAGGTTCCAAATGGCACCAAGTCCTAAACCTGAGAATAGCTTCGCCATCAAGAAGAACACACCGTAAGGCGCTAGGTTCATCAGTAGCGCAACAAGCTTCATGATCACTTCGTTCAGATCTTGGAAGACAGCAGCAATACGCTCGCCCGGCTTACCCGCAGCACTGATTGCAATACCAAACAATACCGCAAATACGATTACTTGAAGTGTTTTACCTTCAGCCATCGCTTGGATAGGGTTGGTTGGGAACATGTCGATGATAACTTGGCCTAACGAAGGCGCATCAGCAGACTTGAATGAGCTAGCCGCTGTTAGATCAGCACCAGCGCCTGGTTGGAAGAAATTACCAATTGTTAGAGCAAGGGTAATAGCAACCGCTGTAGTACCGATGTATAGAGCCAGTGTTTTACCGCCCATACGACCCAGAGTAGAGAGATCCTTTAGTGAACTTGTACCGCAAACAAGCGAGACAAAAACCAAAGGCACAACAAGCATTTTTAAGCTGGCAACAAAAATCTTACCGCCGACTTCAAATAGTCCGTTAACAATGTATGTATTAACAAAGCCACTTTCTGCAAATAGGGATTGAATGGCAAATCCCACTAAGATACCTGCGACCATACCGAGAATAACACGGCCAGTCAGAGACATAGGTTTCTTGGTATTCATTTAGAACACTCCTTTTAATTATAACTTTGAGACCTTTCAAAGTGAGCGGCAGATTAGCAGTCGAAAGAATAAATAAAAAAACAAAATTGTTGGATGGAATTATAGATGTGATCAAAGTCACCTGATTTTTATCGACAAAAACAAAATAAAAACAAACTTAGATCATTAAAATTAACATTTGTTACTGATTTTTAATGCGTTTCCATCTGTTCAGTGAACTGGATCGAGTTACATATGTAAGGGCGAAACATACGCGATTTGTTGCTATTTTACCGATGATTGCGACGTGAACGTTCAATATCGGAAATTTAATGGTTTATCATCGATGGTTCACCATTTCCGGTGAGCTTTCCTGTTTAACTATTGATATACGTGCGGCTCTTTACATAACTTTACAAATGCAAAGAATGTAAATTTAATGCAAATGGTAATGGTTATCACTTATATTCCTCTCCGAAATATTCAGTGGTACCGGAAACGGTAGATCAAGCAATGCACCGAAAGGGTAGCTGCTTGAATAATAAAAAAGAGTCGGAGAAAAGGACATGTTTTCAAAAAGCCCATTGGCTTTGGTAATTGGCGCGGTATTGGCGTCACCAGCTGTATTAGCAGACACAGCAAAAACAGACGAGCATATGGTTGTAGAGGGTCGTGACTACGGTTACAAGGCTGACACTAACACTACAGCTATGCGCATGGAGGCCACACAGCTAGAGACTCCGGGACAAGTTTCCATCATTGATGAGCAGATCATCGATGAACAGCGTGCAAGCACACTAGGTGAAGTGCTTAAGAACGATGCGTCTATTTCTGCGGGTTCTAAGTCAACAAACCGCGAACGTTTTAGCTTACGTGGTTTCTCTCTTGAAAGTAGCTCTGGCTACCTACGTGACGGTGTACAGCACTGGTCTCACTACCGTCAACCGGTAGAACTATTAGAGCGCGTAGAAGTACTGAAAGGACCAGCAGGTCTTCTTTACGGTAAATCAGCACCAGGTGGTCTGGTAAACATGGTTTCTAAGAAGCCTACGTACGAGACACAAGTAAATGTGAGCCAAGATATCGGCTCTGACAACTATACTCGTACGGTTGCTGACGTAAGTGGTTCTCTAAACGATGACCAAACACTTCGTGCTCGCGTTATCGTTTCGCAAGAAAACCAAGATTCATACCGCACCCGCTTTGATGGTACTGATGTAGAAACAGAACGTTTCGTTGGTGGCCTATTCGTTGATTACGACATTAACGAAGATGTAATGCTATCTCTACACTACGACCGTACTCAAGAGCTAGGTGATCTAGACAATGGTTCAAAGATCGATACAACTACGGGCAAAGTAATTAACCCTGATATTGTGAACGATCAGCGCTTTGCGCAAACTGATAACGATGTAGCGAACTACGGTGCAGCAATCACCGCGAACCTTAACGATACTTGGTCAGTTAAGACGGGTATCTCTCGTCAGTTCTATGAACGTCAACGTACAGAATCTAACAATACTGTTTACCAAACCGGCACTGAGTACGGCTATAAAGTTTCAGATCGTCACGATGAGTGGACGTTTGACACGGCGTACGTTGATTTCACGGGTGATTTTGACGCATTTGGTGTGAACCACCGTCTATTAGTCGGTGCTAACGGCCTGCACTACGACTACAAGCGTTTGTACGCATCTGGCTACGCATGTAAAAATGCAACAGAAGCTGAAGCGATCAAAGAGTGTGGTAATGGCTTCGACATGCCATCAGACATCAGCTACAAGAACGACACTTCAGTGTCACATTCTGAAAGTCAACACTACGGTCTTTATGTTCAAGACTTAGTGACTCTAAATGAACAGTGGCAGGTTCTTGCGGGTGTTCGTTTCGCTTACGATAAGACCATCAGCAGCTCAGATAAAGAAGAGAGCTACAACAACATTCTGCCTAAAGCGGGTCTTATCTACTCTCCTGTAGAGAACGGTTCAATTTACGCTGTGTACTCTGAGAGCTTTGAACCAGTAAGTGAGATTTCAGATTCAAGTGATGTTAACTTTGGTAAAGAACAAGACGCTAAGAAGGGTACACTTTACGAAGTAGGTACTAAGTGGGAATTGTTCGATGAGCGCCTGTTTGTTTCTGGTGCGTTATTCCAGATCACTCAGTCAAATATGCAAGTGACAGAAGATCTAGCAACGCCAGTAAATGGCGCAGATCAAATCACGACTCAAGTGGGTGAACAAGTTCATACTGGTGCTGAGCTTGCAGCGACGGGTTACCTAACAGAAGCATTCTCTCTAAGTGCTTCGACAATGTTCCTAGATGCTGAGTACAAAAATGATCCAGCACTAGAAGGTAAAACGCCAGCTGACGTGCCTGAGTTTACGGCAAGCATCTGGTCTACATATGCATTTAACAACGGTACAGACGTAAATCTAGGTGTTTACCACGTAGGTGAGCGTTACACTGAAAGCGCGAACACGTTTAAGAAAGATGCGTATACTCGTGTAGATATGGGTGTAGCACATACGTTTAAGTATGATGAAAACCTAGACTTCGTTGCACGTTTCAATGTAGAAAATCTATTTGATACTGACTACCTAGAGGGTGGTAGCACAAGCGGTGTAGTGGTTGGCGAAGGCCGTAACTACATGGCGACGCTACAAGTTAAGTACTAATTTGTTAGCAAACAATAGACGTTAAGTTAATGAATAGGGGGAAGTTTTGGCTTTCCCCTTCGTTCGTTCTTTTTTTGCAAAATATCCCTAGCCAAGCGAGTGAGTTTTAATGATAATGAGAGTGTTTATCAATAAAACTCATTTGAACTTCTTCTAAAGTAATTGACTACAACTATGAATCTTCTAAAAACCAGTCTTGCCCTAGCAATCAGCATGATGGCAACGTCTTCAATGGCAAGTAGCTTGGATCAAGCGCAAGCTATCCAAAATAAGACCAATAACGCTTCGGCAGCGAGCCAAAAGGTTATCGATAAAAGTTCTGAAACAAGTTTAGCGCTCAAAGCGGAAATTGAGCGCTTACAGGAAGAAGTGAAAAACTTAGAAATTTATCACGATCACCTAGCAGCGTTAGTTGAAAGCCAAAATAAAGAGGCTGAGAGCATCAATGCGCAAATTGACGAGATCAAATACACTCGTCAGGGTGTGGTGCCACTGATGTATCAAATGATTGATGGCCTGCACGTATTGGTTGAGAAAGATGTACCGATTAAGAAAGAGCAGAGACTTGAACGTGTCGAAAAGCTGAAAGCGATGATGACGCGTGCAGATGTTAGTGATGCAGAAAAATACCGCCGTATTCTTGAAGCGTACCAGATTGAAATGGATTACGGCATCAAGCTAGGTGTTTATCAAGGACGTATCGAGTTGAGCGACAACAAAGTGATTGAAGCAGACGTTCTTCATTTAGGGCGTGCTTCTCTTGTTGCGCGAAACCTCAATGGCACTCAGTACTGGTCTTGGAACCAAGTGGCAAATAAATGGCAAACTCAAGATGCTTCAATGAAATCTGAGCTAGATAAAGCTTTTGATATTGCAAGCCAGCAAGCGGCACCAAGCCTAATCACTCTTCCTGTATCTCTGACAGTTGCGGAGGCTAAATAATGAAACTCAAACCTTTAGCAACTTTACTTTGTATTTCTACATTGGCACTTTCTGGCTATGTGAGTGCGAACACTACTGAACTTGTTGGTAAAGCCGCAGCTGAAAACAAAGCGCAGGCATCACATAACATTACTCGTGAATCTGGTTTTAAACAGACTGAGAAAGAGCTAAAAGCACTGCGTGCTCAACTTGAAGCGAAGCGTAAGCAAATTCAAGCGCAGACAGATGTTTTGACTAAGACATTTAGCGACAACGAAAATACGTTAGCACGTTTAGAAGAAAAACTGCGCCTAGAGACAGGTAGTCTTGGTGAACTATTTGGTGTGGTTCGTCAAAATGCCAAAGAGCTTGAAGTTGAACTTCACAATACAGTGAACAGTGTTGATCGTGCAGAATACACACCAACAGTTGATGAAATCATCGACGCGAAATCTCTTCCTTCTATGCCACAACTCACTGCATTGTGGTTAAGCATGTCTGAGCAAATTCAGGCAAGCAGCGAACTGACGAAGAACAAAATCTCATTCATCGATGGTGAAGGTTCAACTAATCAGGTTGACGCTTATCGTATTGGTTCACTTGGTCTTGTAACCGAGCAAGGGTACGTTAGCTGGAACACACAACGTGGTGATGCCATTGCCTACTTTAAGCAACCGGATAATGGCCCTACGTTTTCGTCACTGAGCACACTAGCGTCGGGTACACCGTCTAACATTGTTGTCGATCCATCTCGTGGTTTCATGTTAGAGCAACTAGCCCTAACACCTAGCCTTCAAGATCGCCTAGAAGCGGGTGGCGTAGTAGGTAAAGTGATTCTTGGCCTACTCGCGATTGGTCTTATTATTGCACTTGTTCGTGGTATTGCACTTGCAGTTGCACGCCAAAAAATTCGTTCTCAGCTTAAAAAACCAGAACAACCAGGTAATAACCCTCTAGGTCGTGTACTCGCTGTGTACAACAAAGAGCAGGCTCAATCTGTTGAAGCATTAGAGCTGCGTCTGCTTGAAGCGGTTGTTGATGAACAAACGCATCTAGAAAAAGGTTTATCGATGCTTAAGCTGCTTGCAGCACTGGCCCCTATGCTTGGTCTATTAGGCACGGTGACGGGCATGATCGAGACTTTCCAAGTGATTACTCAGTTTGGTAACGGCGATCCTAAGGTGATGGCTGGTGGTATCTCTATGGCATTGGTAACGACCGTTCTTGGCCTTGTCGCTGCAATGCCGCTGTTGCTGGCTCATAATTTATTGAGCACTCAAGCAGAGAACATCCGCAATATTCTTGAAAAACAAGGGATTGGTTTGGTAGCAGAGCAAGCTGAAAAAGCGACTCACTCAAAGGCAGATGTTAAGCCAATGGGGACGGCGGCGTAATGGATATCTTGTTGTCTAGTTCACTATTCTCTAGTGACTGGCTGCTATCCTTGTCTGATTTCATGGAGCAGGGCGGTTTCGTCCTGTGGTGGCTGGCTGCTGTAGTGCTTGTTTATTGGGTACTGGTAGTTGAGCGCGTTCTTTACTTGGCGTTTTATTTTCCAAAACAGCGTAAAGCCTGGATTGAACAATGGAATGAGCGGCATGATCAATCTTCTTGGCACGCGAAAGCGATTCGAGAAGGTTGGTTGGGTCAAGCAAGCCTATTACTTAATCAGAATTTAAACTTCATTAAACTCTTAGTTGCGATTTGCCCAATGCTAGGCCTTCTTGGCACAGTAACGGGTATGATCTCGGTGTTTGATGTAATGGCGACACAAGGCAGTAGCGATCCTAAGCTTATGGCTTCTGGTATCTCCTTAGCCACACTGCCGACAATGGCAGGCATGGTTGCTGCGTTGGCGGGTATGTTTGTTCATGCGCGTTTGGCAAAAGTCTGCAGTCGCTTAGAAATAAAATTAGAAAAATCATTAAGGAGTCAACGATGAGACTCGGAAGACGTCATTCCAAAAACGAAGAGGCTCAAATTGACCTGACTTCGATGCTTGATATTGTATTTATCATGCTTATCTTCTTTATCGTGACGAGCTCATTTGTACGTGAGTCGGGGGTAGAAGTTAATCGCCCTCAAGCATCCAACGTAGTTAGTCAAAAAGATGCGGGTATCTTTGTTGCGATAACATCAGCGAATGATATCTACATTGATAAGCGTCTGATCGATGTTGAGCGTGTGCAAGCGACTCTCGAACACCTGCTGCTTGAGCAACCTGAAGCATCACTTGTTATCCAAGCCGATGAACACGCTTATAACGGCACTGTTGTTAAGGTGATGGATGCAGCGAAAGGTGCTGGCGTTAAAAATATAGCGCTTGCCGCTGAACAGCGATAGCGTAGGAGAGTTCGCCGATGATTCGCTTATTTCTCGCTCTACCGATCGCTAGTGGTTTAGGTCTAACTCTTTTCTCATTTATGGCTTGGATGGTGGACAATGGCCACCAACGTGCGCCAGATAAAAGTGAAAGTCTAACCTTTAACATGGTGATGATGGAGCAGGAACAAGAAGTTCAAAGAAGACAGCGCGCGGTTCCTGAGCAGCCCGAGATGCCTGAGCCTCCACCTGAAGCTCAAGCATCGCAATCGCAAGCTGATGTAACGCCTTTGAATACTATGTCTTCGCTACCTGCCTTGGACTTAAACACATCAATCGATGGGATCGCGATCAATGCGCCTAAGTTTTCCGATATAGCTTCTAACCAACAAGTCATGCCTTTGTATCGTGTGGAACCGCGATATCCAGTTAAGGCACGCAAGCGTGGTGCTGAAGGTTTTGTTTCATTGAGTTTTACTATCGATGAAACTGGGCGACCAACGAACATTCAAGTGATTGGAGCTGAGCCTAGGCGGATGTTTGAACGGTCAGCGATGCGTGCGCTAAAAAAGTGGAAGTACCAGCCGAAGATAGTTAACGGTAAAGCTGTGGCTCAAGTCGGGCAAACGGTTAAAATTGAGTTTAAAATGGATAAATGATGAAAAAAGTATGGATGTTAGCAGGGCTGATATTGATGCCTTTTATCTTAGAAGCCAAAGAGCTTAGTCAATACACCGCGATACGAGTGCAAAAGGCTAGTCAGTTAGTACAGGACGAGAAGATTAAAGAGGCTATTGATACTCTGGTTAGAATCGAAACTGCGAGAGAATACGACAAAGCTTATGTATCTTATCGGCTAGGTGTTTATTATTGGCAGGATGGAAATACATTGTCAGCAATCAAACAGTTAACATATGCTGTTGATTCAGGGCTCCTCTTAGATGATCAACCTTGGATTGCGCAGCAAATGTTGGCTAATTTGTTGTTGAATGAGCAAGAGTACAGTAAAGCGCTACCTCATTACTACGAGTTAGTGAAAACAGCGCCTGAGACTGAAAAGAAAGACCAACTTTGGTTGCGTATTGCGCAAGCGGAATATCAACTTCAGAACTGGAATAAAGTGCTCCCCGCAATTACTGAATACGAGCAGCTTAATAAAAAACCAGAGCTTACGCCTTTATCACTTAAATTTGGCGCTCAATATCAGCTGAAACAGTGGAAGCAGTCTATCCCAACACTAGAAAGCTTAATTATTCTTCAACCAGACAAAGCTAACCGATGGCGTCAATTGGCAAGTATCCAACTTACTCTTGAGCGCAGTCGTGACGCGCTCAACACATTAGCGCTTGCCGAGCTGCAAGGTGTAGAAATCACGGACGCTGATCGACGTTTAATGGCACAACTCTATGCTAAACGTGGTATCCCAGAACGTGCAGCAAAAGAGATCAGTAAATTAAGCAATGCTACTACCGATCCGCAATTGTTGGCTGAGCAAGCGACGTATTGGCAGTTAGCTCGTGAATGGGATCAAGCTATCGAGATCTGGACTCTAGCGGCGAAACAGAAGCCCAAATACCACTGGAACGTAGCTCAACTTATGGTTCAACAAGGCTATTACAGCAAAGCACTAGTGGAATTAGATAAGGTTAAAGAGAAGGACAAACAAGCAGATGTGGCACTGGCTAAAGTTCGTTCTTGGTACAAGCTTAAAGACCTCGAAAAAGCTCTGATTCATGCTAAAAGAGCTGAGAATTTGGAGTCCTCGACAACGGCTAAAGGCTGGATTAAGTACTTGTCTCAGCTTCGTAGAGTGAGCAGTAACGATGCTGCCTAACGATATCACTATCTAGCGGTAACACTTCATAGTGTAACTTTTTTATTTTCGATTAAGCGCCATCAACTTCGGTTGGTGGCGTTTTTTTGTCACTTTCCGTCTCAAATTTACTCAACTCACGCATTAAAACACTTACAAACGTAAACAATGTAAATTGAATGCCAATAAGAATGATTATCAACTAAATTGTCGCCCATAAATATTATAGGTAAGTTTGGTATGTGGTTAAAAAGTAGGGCGGTTCAAATGTGGGCTCGCCGCCTTCATGTGTATATCTCAATGGCATTGTTATTGGTTGTTTTGTTTTTTTCTGTCACAGGTATCACGCTCAATAGGCCTGAGCTTTTTGAAGCCTCCAAGCCAAACATTCAAACTCACAATCTGACCTTACCAAGCCATCTGTTTTCTATTCAAAACGATCGACTTGAACCCAATACTTCTGCCTTCCAGACATTTTTAGTTGAACAAGCTGGCGTGTCTGGAACTCCTTCTGGATTAGACGTCTATGCAGAAATTGAAGATGGTGAGTTGGTCGTGGGTGAAGTCTCTATGGACTTCAAAGGCCCTGGCTACAACGCTTCAGTGTTTGCTGACTTAGTGATGGCGACCGTTGAAGTCGAAACCACAGATTACGGCATCATCGCCTTACTCAATGATCTTCACAAAGGGCGTAACAGCGGTGAGGTATGGAAGTGGTTTATCGATATCACAGCACTTCTAATGATCTTCTTTGTTATCACCGGTGTGTGTTTATTACTTCCCAAAAAGAAGACGCTCAATACATCGATTAAGTGGATGCTGTTTGGATCTATCTTGTCTTGGTTTATCTATTTTGTTGCTGTTCCGTAGTGTTATTTCGTAGTGCCACGAACAAGTTAAACGGACTTTTTAAGGTTAAATAATGAAAAAAATCACCTTGAGCAAAGCTCTTATTGCGCTTTCTCTTATTCCAACTTTCAGCATGGCCGAGTCGCTACCTGACGCCGCCAAACTAGATGTTCAGTTCGAGTTGCCAAAAATCGATACCACTATGTACGCAAGACCTTACGTTGCGGTCTGGGTAGAGGATAGTTCTCGTAAATCGGTCAAGACCATCGAACTATGGGTTGGTAAAGATGAATGGCTAAAAGACCTTCGTAGCTGGTGGCGAAAAGTAGGCCGTTACGATCGTGAGTTAGTTGATGCGGTGACGTCAGCAACGCGCCCTGCTGGTCAGTATCGTTTTGTTTGGGACGGTACAAGCGACAATGGTGAAAGGTTAGAGCAAGGCGAGTACACGATTCACATCGAAGTGGTTCGTGAGCATGGTGGACGTAACTACCTCCGTCAAAAAGTGACATTGGGTAACGAAAACGCGAGCTACCAATTAACGCCTACCGAAGAAACGGGCGTAATTACTCTCGATTACCTGGTTAATTAAGTACACCGTTAATTAGATTTAACACTCGGATATACAAACGATTTATACAGAAAGAATGGACTTATTCATGATGAAACAAACAAAGATCAAAGCGTTAGCACTCGCTGGCGTAATGGCATTCGGTCTTGCTGCTACCACAACTGCTCAAGCACACCCACGCTGGATCCTTCCTTCTCATTTTACGGTTTCTAAAGAGGGCGGTGATTGGCTAACTTTTGATGTGACTGCATCTCACGGCACATTTGTATTCGATAAGCCTGCTGGTAGTGAAAGTGCACAAGTAACCATGCCAGATGGACGTAAAGAGCGTCCTAATTTTGTTATTCGTGGTAAGCGTCGTTCAATCTTCGACTTTTACTTTGAGGAAGAAGGCACACATAAAGTAGCGGTTAATAACGTACCGTCTTATTACACGCAATATAAAGCAGGTCGTCGCGATACGGTTAAATGGATGCGCGCAAACAAAGCCGAGCGTGATTCATTGCTTCCTGAAAAGGCGCGTGACGTAGTAACGCAAATCAGCTACACCCGTGCTGAAAGCTACATTACTGTTGGTAAGCCAACTGACAAAGCGTTCGAGATTGAAGGCAAGCTGCTAGAGATGAAACCAATTACTCACCCTGCAGATATCATCGAAGGCGAACCAGTAACTTTCCAATTCTTTTACAACGGAGAGATTCAGCAAGGCGTAACTGCGGAAATTACACGTGAAGGTACACTTTATCGCAACCACCAAGAGCAGATTGATGTGGTGAGCGACGAAAATGGCGAAATCACATTTACACCAGATGTAGCGGGTCGTTACGTAATGAAAGCGAACTACAAAGGTGAGCTGAAAGACAATCCATTAGCGGACAAAGCAAGCTCAAATGTCCACCTAACATTCGAAGCGCTGCTTCAATAATCGTTATATAGAACACAGATTTTAATTTAGGGCTCACTTGAGCCCTTTGTCGCTCAGTTAAGACACTGGGTTTTCCTTGCTAGGTAGTGAGTTATGAGAATAAAAACAAAATTGAACGGTTTAGCTAAGCCATGTTTGGCTCTGATTGTGGCTGCTGCTGCGTTACCAGTACAAGCCCATTTTCCATTGATGAACTGCTGGTTTGAGAGCGAAATGGTGGCGTGCGAAGCCGGTTACTCTGACGGTAGCAAGGCGATCGATTACTCAGTAGAAATGTTTGATTATGAAGACAATCTGATCGCTAAAGTGATGACAGATAAGCGTTCAATCGCTGAGTTTAAAAAACCACAATCAGATTTTTACATTGTGTTCGATTCAGGTCATGAGTTCCCTGTTGAAGTCGATGTTGTCGAGATCAACGAGAAATGATCATTCAGTCTATTAGAGCCGATACTGGTGGCAGGGAAGGTAAATGGGTAGCGCTTATCATTGCCACTATCTTGGGCTTTGCGGCACTAGCTATTCCTTACCATCAAGCGGAAGTGCACGTTACGACGGCATTTGAACACCAAATTCTTGTTACCGATGTAGAACAAGAAAACCTCGCGATGCTCGCCGAACTTAGGCTTGCACATGAAGAGATCAGAGATCTTTATTTAGATAATGATGAGCAATGGCCAAATATTGAGTTTCTTCAAGAAGAGTGGATAGCTCCTTTTACACAAGATCAGAGCTGGAAAAGGAAAGGTGAGCATAACTGGATACTTCTTGAATCTGGATACTATTTTTCTGCTCCGGAGCAAAAGGGCTTTGCGGACTCTTTCTTAATGAATGCCAATGCCATATCGCCAGAAATTTGGGTCAACTTACACGGTAAAGTTTCAGCCCCTACTGAGTTTGATGTTGAATCATTGGCCACCGCTGGTTGGAAACAAGTAGTGACAGAGTCTGAAGTGATAGCAAATCAACACCACAAAGATGGTGCACATTAAAATATGAGAGAGCGCATGCGAATTATTACACTGTTTGTCCTACTTTGGGCGTCTTTAAGCTCTATGTTTGCTCACGCGGCAGACTACAAAATTGATGAAAATAAGCTGACGGTCGGAATTACGCTTCAACCTTACTACAGTTACGTAAAAGCGGTAGTCGGCGACAAGGTCAATATCCTTCCTTTGGTCGATGCCGGTTTTAACCCTCACAACTATCTACCGCAACCCAATGATCTCAAACGCCTAAGCCAAATGGATGCGATTGTCGTGAATGGTATTGGTCACGACGACTTTGCTCTTAAGGTAATTTCTGCGTCACAACGTAACGACTTAGTGGTAATAGAAGCGAACAAAGAGGTGCCGTTATTGCCAGCTCTTGGTCAATCAGTAGGCCAAGGCGCTGTGAATCCTCACACTTTCGTTGGGCTTTCTACAACCATTCAAAAGGTTTACACCATCGCGAGTGAACTCTCCAAGCTTGATCCGGAAAATGCCAAGTTTTATCGCAAGAATGCTCGTAAATACGCGAAGCAGTTTCGCTATATGAAGCGTGACGCGATGATCTCATTAGGTGAACTAGATACGTCTGGAATGAAAGTAGCAACAACCCACAATGCTTATGGTTACATCTTGCAAGAGTTTGGCGTCGATGTTGCAGCGGTGATTGAGCCAGCACACGGGGTAGAGCCAAGCGCTAGCCAACTTCAAGAAACCATTGAGAAGATCCGTCAATCAGGCATCGATGTACTTTTCTACGAACTGAATATGCCGAACCGCTTTGTCGATACTATCGAAGCCGAAACCGGTGTTCAGCTGTACCGCTTCTCACACATGACTCATGGCGAGTATGAAGATGACAAAGTCGAAATCGAAATGAAACAGAACTTAGAAACTTTGATCGAAGCGATGAAATTTGCAGCGAAAAATCAAACACAAAAAGGGAATGCATAATGCAGGGCCCTTCAATTTCAATCAATCGACTTGGGCTTGAGTACGATAACAATGTCATTCTCGAAGATATCTCACTCGAACTGGGTGCAGGTGAATGTCATGTGATCATGGGGCCAAACGGTGGCGGTAAAACTTCTTTACTACGCTCTGTTCTAGGTTTAACACCATTTAGTGGTGATATTGATATCCATTGGCCAGAGAAGCCGAGCATTGGTTATGTGCCCCAGAAAGCGGCTTTCGAAGCCAGTCTTCCTCTAACGGTAATGGACTTTGTTCTGCTTAACCAAAGCCGAACACCTTTGTTTTGGCGTCGTAAATCCAAACAACTTAAAACGGCACTAGCGCAATTGGATCGCGTTGGAATGGCCACGCGCAGTGACCGTCGAATGGGGCAGCTATCGGGTGGAGAACAACAGCGTGTTCTGTTCGCTCAAGCGTTATTGGATAACCCAAGCCTACTGGTATTGGATGAACCTACCACAGGTATGGATGAACAAGGCGTTCGTTACTTGGAATCACTGATTCGCGAATGTGTAGATGAAGGGAGAACAATTCTTGCGGTTCACCACGATGTGACTGCGGTTCGCAGACTACAAGCGAACGTTCATGTGGTTAATCGCTGCTTAGTTGATAGTGGCGCGCATCAAGAGGTGTTGCACCCTAACAAGATTGAAAGCTTGTTCCAGCACTACAGCAGTGGTGCAAACAACACTAAACAGTCGGAGGTAGCGTAATGGATTGGTTACGTGAATTAGCGGTATCCGGCGTAGAAGCGGGGCTGCTATCTGAGAGCTTTATGTATGCCTTCATGGTGAACGCGCTAGTAGCGGCTTTGTTACTGGGGCCTCTACTTGGCGGCTTAGGGACTTTAGTCATTGCCAAGCGCTTGGCATTTTTCTCTGAGGCGGTGGGTCACGCGGCATTAACGGGAATCGCTATCGGGGTTTTACTTGGCGAGCCACCTGAAAATCCGTTTATTGGCTTGTTCAGCTTCTGCATGATCTTCGCATTGCTGTTACATTTTGTGCGCAATCGAACCAACGTTCCCTACGATACGTTAGTGGGTGTATTTCTTGCTCTGGCACTAGCAGTGGGCGCGGCGCTTCTGATGTACGTCGCACGTAAGATCAATATCCACATGTTAGAGAATGTACTGTTTGGATCGATCTTAACTGTGACTGATCGTGATTTAGCGATCTTAGCGGCAAGTTGCGCATTAATTATCATACTCCTTATCCCAACCTTTAATCGTATTCTGCTGACATGCATTAGCCCAGATATTGCGAAAGTACGTGGCTACAACACCAGTTTCTATGACTATTTGTTTGTCATGATGATTACGTTGGTGACCATTGCGGCTGTAAAAATTGTCGGTGCCGTATTAGTGGGTGCCTTGTTGCTGATCCCAGGTGCAACTGCGCGTTTGCTTACTAAACGTATGGGCAGCTTTGTTCTGCTATCAGCATTGCTAGCGACGATCGCGTGTCTAATTGGAACCATATTACCTATGGAACTTAAACTGCCGGTGCCTTCTGGGGCTTCCATCATCATTGTGTCTGCGAGTTTCTTCTTGATGGCGACACTGTATCGAATAGTGAGAAAAGCATAATGATTAATCGAACTTTAAAGAACGCAGGTTTAGTGTCTAGTTTAGTCGCTATTAGCCTCTTCTCTGCAGCAAGTTACGCTAAGGACATTCTGGTAAGTACGCCAGTGACCTATGCACTGGCGACGGAACTGACAAAAGGAACCGATCTAACAACCGAGTACCTTCCACCTAAGCGTTATGGTATCGAGCGACTACCAAATTGGTTTTCGACTAAAGGCCAAACGAAAGTGATGAAATCCGGACCTGACGCAACCGTGGTGGTGACGTTGAGCTCTGTGTGGCCAGAAGATCCGACGTTTGTGCATGCAAGACAAGCTAACATCCGTTTGGTGGAAGTAGACGCTGCCCAAGCGATCACACCTCGTGCTCAAGGTGTCGCTGCGCTTACGTTGTCTAATGGACAAGTATCTAAGTACGCGTGGTTGAACCCAACAAACTTAACGCGAATGGCGGCGATCGTTGCTGATGATTTTAAAAAGCTTTGGCCGCAACGTGCAGACAAAATAGATGGTAATTTGCAACGTATCATGTTGGAAGTACGAGAGCTGATTAATCAGCAACAAGCGGTATTGCTGGATAATGAAGTGGATTCTGTGGTTTTGCTGACTGAAAGCCTAGAAGACTTTGTTTCTGGTAGTCAGCTGTTCGTAGAAGAGAGACAGTTTAAAGCTGAGCTTGAATGGTCAGAGCAAGACAAGCAAGCGCTTAAAACTCTGTTTGAAGATGATGAGTCTTTGTGGCTAGTGACTTCAAGAAAACCAACAGCGCTACTTAAGTCTCTGGTACCAGTAGAGCGCATTTTAGTGGTGGATTCTCTGGATCGTTGGGGCAGAGCAGGGATTGACTCAAACGCGCCATTAAAACGTTGGGAGTTAAAGCCGCTCAAAAGCTAAATCTAAAAATCGCGCACGCTACACGAGCGCAAGCACAAACAAAAAAGCAGCCATGAGGGCTGCTTTTTCATATTTATGATTCGAGACACTATCTCAGTTTTACTCTGAGACTGTTTCGCTATCGCTGTTTACATCAGAAGCCGTCGTGTTTTCTTCCGCAGCTGCAGCAGCTTGCTGTGCTTTCTCTTCTTCTTCCATTTTCGCACGCTCAGCTTTTGAGATGTAGCGCGGTTTGTTGCTCTTATGCAGCTTAGCGTTAGCCTTCTTCTGTTTCTTTTTTAAAATATCGTTGATCTTTTTCTTGCGATTCATGGCTGCATAACCTTGTAATTTGTTAAGGCGTTGGAGGATAATCATTTTAGATAAATAACTCAATGCTTGAGTGGCGATTTAACGCAATGAGATAGGGACATGAGTGAGAAATAGATCTGTTTGTTTCTCGACACAGTGGAGTGTGGCTTTGTCGCTCAGTGATTGGCAAGTGAGAGTTCATGTACCAAAGCAAAGATATTCTAAAAGGTGGGCTGGCAACGGAGTTCAAAACGGTCGTCGCCATGGTCGAGATCTTCTGTAAAGATCATCATAAAACCAAGGGCTTGTGTCAGGAATGTACCGAGCTGCTTGAATATGCAGAGACACGCCTTGACCGGTGCCCTTATGGAGAAGCGAAACCAACCTGCAATAAATGCCCAATACACTGCTATAAGCCTGAACCAAAAGAGCAGATGCGATTAGTAATGCGTTACTCTGGTCCGCGTATGTTGTTAAAGCACCCGATATTGGCAATCCGCCATTTGTTGCACGAAAAGCGTGTTGCTCCGGTTAAACCAGAAGCCAATGCATCTAATCGTCATATCAGAATGAGCAAGAACAAATAATAAAGGGCCTGATAATCAGGCCCTTAATGTTGGTGCTAGCGTTTTGTTTTCGCTTATCTTGTTCGAATCACATTAAGCTGCTTGTGGCTCTTCTGTCGTGATAGTCAGGTTGTTGATCCAGCGGCGGCTCATGTAACGATGTGAACAGATCGCGAGTTTCACGATTTCTTCTACCAGCATCAAACCGTAAATGTACTTGAAGTCCCAACCTGCAATGAACGCACCGTAAAAGCAGACTGGAATACCAACCATCCACATCGCAATAAAGTCCATTCGTAAACAGAAAGGATTGTCTCCACCCGCGCGAATAATACCGTTGATGATCACCATGTTCAGCATACGAATGACCACAGCAAAACACATGATCGTGATTGCTGGCGATGCTAGAGGGTATAGCGAAGCTTCGTCTAGGTTTAACCAAGAAAGAACATGTTCCTTACCCATGAACAAACCTGCTCCTACGAGCACACCAAAACTGATTACAGCTTTAATGAAGGTCAGTCCCATGCGCATCGCTTGGTCGAATTCGTCACGACCAAGTGAATGGCCAAGCAGCACCGAGCACGCGACCGATATACCGAAGAACACCGAGTAACAAAGTGACTCAAATGGCGCGAGCATTGAGAAAACCGCGAGCTCTGTTGTTCCCATATGACCAAAGATCATTTGATACGCCATTGTACCTACCGCCCAAAGAACCGCATTAAGCGTTAATGGCAATGCCAAGCGTCGATATGAGAGCCACAATGATGGGCGATGCATAGAGCTTTCTGTTGTTAGTAGCCAATGCTGTTTGTATCTCATGTATGCGTACATCATGCCTACTTGAATTAAACGCGCTAACGTTGTTGCCAAAGCTGCACCCGCAACGCCCATTGCTGGTAAGCCAAACGCACCTTGAATCAGAACGAAGTTTAACGCGATGTTTAAAGCGATTGTAACTGCACCAAGAATTAATGGCGTCACTGTGTCACCGGATGAGCGCATACTTGCTTCTGTCACAATCACGATGTGAGTCAGCAAAAGGACAGGGAACCCATACCAAAGATAGGTCGCGCCCAAGTCGATCACCGATTGATCGCTGGTTTGCAACGTCATGAGTAACTTGGCACCTAAGGTGATAATGAGCGTCACAGGCAGCAACACTTTAAGACCAAATGTCATCGCAATAGATGTCACTGTACGTGCGCTCTTACGGTCATCTTTGCCCCAATATTGAGCAACTAGCGTACCGTTTGCTGACGCTAAACCTGCCATAATCATAATAGCGACAAAATGCCATTTTGATGCGATTCCCACAGCGGCAGCGGCTTCCATACCAAAATCACTCACCATTAGCACGTCGGCTAGAGCAAGTATTGCAACCAAGGCGCTTTGTAAGGCGACAGGCAAACCGAGCTTGATTATACGAGATAAAAGGTGCTCTGGCTTGTGGTTGATATTTGAGTTAGGGTTAATGTTTGTGGTCATAGGCTCTCCAATTGATGGCAGAACTATAGTGATTTGAGAGAAATAAAAACATGTTCAAAAAACAACAAAACCTGTGCAAATCCGTCATTGATAAAATGAAGCCTAAAACTGTTTGGCAAGATGATGTGTTTCTTGCGGAAACCTGTAAAGAGCGATTTTTGACCGTTGAAGATATCCCCGAAATGAAACGCAGTGGCGTATTCATGGGGGGAATGGCGAAGCTATACGATCAATACTGGGTTGAACGAGAACGAGTGAATGTGCATACCTTGATCTTTACTCAGGAAGGAGGAGGTATCTTAACGACGTCTGATTACGTTCAAGAGATCTCTCCCTATACTTTGGTTGTTCTTCCTGCCGGCAGTGCATTTAGATTTGAGCTAGACCCGCAACAAAACTACTGGAAAATGGCTTGGATGCTGTTGCCAGATACCGAACAGTGGCAACACATCGCGGATTTAGGTCCGTCGATTGTTCCGTTCAGTGAGTGTGAACAGATCTGGTCAGTAATGAACTTGATTTATTTCGAGATCGGCGGACGAGCAAGTTACAGAAAACTAATGGTCAGTGAAATTGTGAGAATGTTGACCGGATTTGAACCCAAGTCCACCAGCACAACGGCGCGAGTTCAAGCTCTCTACAATGAAATCGAAAGCAGTTTGCATCTGCCTTGGACCGTAGCGGGTATGGCTGAACAAGTCTTTGTGAGCGAAGAGCAACTCAATAGGGTGACCAAAGCACTATTTCACATGTCACCGCGTAGTAAGCTCATCCAACTCAGAATGGAAAAAGCGGCAAGTCTATTGAAGTATCGAGAGTGGTCAATCACGATGATCTCTCATCGATTGGGCTACAAAGACCCGTATAACTTCTCACATCGCTTTAAAAAGCACTTTGGCCTGTCACCGAGTCAGTATCGAAAAAGCCTCAACGATAAAGTGAAGGGTTAGCCACTGATAGGGGGAAGCAACTAAGCTAAACTTTTAAAGGCATTATCAAGTTTGTGGGTACGTAAAGAGAGGGCTGGTATGTCGATAAGGTGAATACTGCCACGTTCTAAGCTGATCTCTCCGACGGCTTCCAACTGTTTAAGCACTTCGTTAAGCCTAGGGCGAGAGATCCCCGTGATTTGACTTAGCTGCTTCTGAGAGATATCAATTTTCAATAAGCTCCCTTTCACCGATGGCAGACGCTTAGAGATATCGAGTAAGGAAAAGACGATGCGGCACTCTCTATCATACAACGAGCAAAGCTGTGCATGTAGCCAACATTTCTGAACGTCTAACGTACAGTGGTATAGCCATTTATAGACTTCATCATTGGTCGCTGCCAGGCGATCGATCTTTTCTTTTGGGAAGCAGATAATTATCGTTGGATAAATCTCATCAATGGTAGCCTTGAGTAGCAGACCGCTGTTCATGATGCCTCCACCCATCCAAGTATTACTGCTAACCAGTGTCGCGTTCATCGAGTTGGTATTTTCCGATGTAAAACTGATCGATAGAATCCCTTGGCTGACATAGTAAACACCGCCTTCATTAGTTCGTGAATATTGGCTGTATTCATTCAAGCCGCTCATGATGGTTGCGCTAGAAAGTAGTGCTTGTTTTAAAGAATCACTCAAGGAGCAGGGCCAGTCGATCTGTAGAGGGAAGTGTTTCAAATCAGTACTCTAAATAAACGGTGTAAACGGAATGAATGTATTCAGTCTAGCCTGACTGTTCATCACGGTACATACGACAAGGTGATATATGTTGCTTGTCTGTCCCATCAATCAGGCTTGGTGATGAATTTTGTGATGCGTTACCTTCTTTTCCTTTCTAGGTGACGGCTTGGTCAGTCTGAATGTGTCGCGCTTTACTAAAGTGCTTCGAGCAAAACTGGGCGAAGTGATTGCTGCTTTTGGGCTTAGCTAGATAATATCCCTGTAAGACATCACAGCCTAACTGAGCCAATCTTCGTGCTTGAGATTGGTTTTCAACGCCTTCAGCGACCACTCGTAGATCTAAGCTTTTGCTTAACGAAATGACACACCTTACGGCAGCTAAATGCTTGTTGTTTTCCATCATCTGGCTAACAAAGGTTTGATCAATCTTCAGCTCGGTAAATGGGCTAGATATTAGTTGGCTCAACGATGAGTGCCCGGTACCAAAATCATCAATCGAAATGTTTACGCCTCGAATTCGCAATCGACTGGTGTTCTCAAGTGATTTTGCTAAGTCAGACGCAAGCTCGGTTTCTGTCACCTCTAGTGTTAACCGGTGTGGTGGAAAGCGAACTTCATCAACGATTTGAAGGATGCGATTTGCAAAATCGGGCTGCACTAAGTCCGTAGGTGTGACATTCACGGATATATTGAGTGGCCAACCACGATTGTGCCAAGTCATTGCAGTTTCAACGGATTTTCTTAGCATGTGGCAAGTCAGTTGATAGCTCAGTCCCATGCTAAATAGCTGATCGAGAAAATGAATCGGTGTCAGTAGGCCGAATTGTGGATGATTCCAGCGGATTAAGGCCTCAGCGCCAATCAATTTGCCTGTTTTGGCCTCAAAGTGCGCTTGGTAATAGGGTTCAAATTGATCGCCACGTAGCGCTAGTTTGAGATCGTTCTCACTAATGTTGAATGTTGGGCGCTGCTTTGAGCGCGTTGGCAGAGTGTCTTTCGCCACCCAGTCAAGAAGTTGCGATACTTGCTCTCGCTTAAGCGGTTTGATTAGGTTCGCGACCTTTTTAAGCCCATATGAGCGAGACATCTCAATCACAGCCGCTTGTACATCGCTAGCTGCGCTACTCGTGAAGACAACCGTGGTTTGAATGTCCATTTCTGACATGACACGTACAAACTCCACACCGTCCATTTCTGGCATATAAAGATCGCAGAAGATAACATCCGGTTTCTGTTTTTCGATTGCCGCTAGGCCCTCTTTGCCATTACTCGCGGTGACCACTTTGGCATTCGACATTGAAGAGAGCATGGTGTTGAGAATTTTGCACTGAAAAGCGTCATCTTCAATGATGAGTATGTTACATATATCCATTATGCCGTTTCTGTAGCTGGTGTAGCTAAGTCCTTGTAATCGAGTTGCTGTGCAAGCACGCGGCTCTGCGCTACAAACTCTTTGCTTTTGATGAATGGGGTGTCGTGCAATTGATCTCGGCATCGAATCGCAAGATGTATGACGTCATTCTTGCTCCAATTATGTGGCCACGCACGCGTCAAAACGCCAAATAAAAGCTGCGGAACTTCGTGATCGGTAAACTGAGTGTCGAGCGCACGAGTGAGGAGCGTAGAGGCTTTTTCATAGCTCTTCTGTTCGATTAGGGTGACGGCGTCACGTTTTAACTTGAAGGAGGCGTCACGCATACGCTGTACTTTGCTTCGCCATTGCGACAAGTAAGCGAGTAGAGTTTTGTCTATTGTCGTAAACGGATCACTCTTCAACTCAATGTTGATTTGTTCGCTTAACTGCTGATAGGTTTTCACATTGCCAACCAATAGATGAACTCGAGATAGCTCAATTCTTTCAATCAATGAAGGAGTGTGATCTTCATTCTCTTTGAGATATTCATGATATTCAGCCAATAGCTGACGCGCCTTCATCGTATCGCTTTTTAATACATTGCCTCGGGCAAACAGAAGCAACTCCATCGGTTTATAAACTAATCGAGGAAATTTAGCGCGCCATCCTTCAGCCCATTTCCCTAATGAACTCAAGTGCGCCAATCGTTTATCGCGTGGCGAGAACTGAGCTTGGTCTAGAATGAGTTGTGCACCGAGTTGGTACATTTCTATGGATTCTCTGAAAGAGTGACGCGACTCTAAGAGCATGGTTTTGGTACTAGAAATGGCACCAGACAAATTGAACATGGCCATATCTAGGTGAACACGAATGCGATGGCGCTCTATCACTTTAGGCGAGATAGCAATTGCGCGGTCAATATCTTCTCTTGCTGCTTCGAACTGTATTTGAGCAACGTTTAATTCTGCACTTAATTGAGCCGCAGCGGCAGCGTGGAATGGGTCTTTTTGTAGAGGCTTAAGCAGAAACAAACCTTGCTTGTATTGACGCTGTTTAAGCGCAATTTCGGCTAGGTTAAGAACGACTTTTCCATTTTCACCGCTGCCTTGCAGGTTGATGAGTACATTGCGAGCATCGTCATACATAGCCTTAGCGAGCAGAGCTTCTGCTTTTAATCGCTGAGAAAGCACGATGATATCGTCATCTTGGTAGAAAGTTTCATCTACCATTGTAATCACGTTGTCGTAATTGCCTTTATTAAACTCAATCATTGGCTCGGAGAGTTCGTGCTTCTTACGCACAAAGCCAGGCAGACGCTCTTTTAGTGTGTCGTAGTTTAAAGGCTTGAGTAAGTAACCATCCGGATTAAGCTCCATAAAACCTCGCACGACCTCTGCAGTAGCGTCGCCCGTCACTATGATATTCACGCAATCGGCAGCTAGTAAGCCTTTGGTTTGCAGCTCATCAATGAGTTGAAACCCGTTGGCTTTGTCACCCAAGTTGTAATCGAAGAAGATCAGACCATAGTGGTTAGCTTTACAGCGCTGAATGGCTTCGGCTGCATCTTGTGCAAAGTGGAGCTGATCTGATTGATAGCCAAGTTTTTGCAACATGCCTTTCGCAGCAGTTCGATACATGGAGCTATCATCGACAATGAGTACAGGGCGAGCGTGATTTAAGACGTTGAATGGCATAGCGAGATCACTGGTAATTACATCCTCTTTATTATTTATAATTTTTATACGGAAGTCTGTTCCCTAAAGAACAGAACTCATTAAAAGTTGCATTTATACTGTACGCAATTCCAATTTGATAAGGTTGTGTCTAATAAATGCTGAAAAACTGTTTCATTTTTGGCTCAAGTCAATGGTTGCTGTCCTTAGTTGCCGCGCTGACCTGTATCTCGATGCCCTTAAAAGCAGATGATGATTTCTTGGCTCAAAGCGCTCGTGTAATAAGAGGTACAACGCATTTAGACACACTTATTACCATCGGTATTCCGAAAGTTGATGCCACGGAGGCTTACCACCGGGAAAGAAATGATGTCGCGCAACTTCATGATTTTATGAAATTGTATTGGGAAATGTGGGGAGAGGAATTTGGCTACTCGATCGAATTTAAATACGCGCCATACCAAACCCTATATTCAGACTTACTTGATGGTCAGGTCGATATATTAACGACGACAACGTATAACCCGAATCTCACTAAATGGGTCAAATACAGTCTTCCGTATATTGAAACCAAAACAGCGTTGTGGAAGCGTGTCGGTGAGATGAGAGAACATGGTAAGGTCGGGTTTATTCTCCCTAATTCAATCACACCAATCGACTTTAACGCGGGTTATGGCGTCGAGATCCACACCAATTCGACCGACAATGTTATCGCAAGAGCTGATTCACTGAATTACATCTACAGTTGGATTCCCAATGAGGCTGAAGCGGCACTGAACGAGCGTGGCTTAAATGGTCAGTTCTCAAGACAAGATACGCACAACAGTATCCCAATTCGCTCAATGACTCGTTTTGAGGACAGTGAATTGATGTTGCTCGTTAACCAAGGGATCCGTCATCTGCCTGCAGAAAGTGTTCATGAATTGTGGTTCCAAATTACGGGCAATGCTAATCAGTCATTTGATGTATTGGTCGGTTCTTACCTTGAAGATGTCAATGAAGACCAAGAGCGTAAGTTGGTCGAACGTCCAGTTTTGGAATATGCCTATATTGTCGATGGTGAAGAGCCATACTTTATTGCGGAAGAGTTTTTTATTGAGGGTTACATCGTCGATGTGATGAGCAACATCAGTCAGAGTATTGGTGTCTCTTTTATTGCTAAGCCATATCACTCATTTCAAGAAGCGATGGATGCGGTTCGAAACAGAGAGATCGACATGTTTCCCGGTGTCTACAAAACTGACCAACGCTCGAAGAGTTTAGATTTCACAAGTGATATTGACCGTACCCACTTAGCCATCGCCAGTGAAGGGGATTTCTATGCCATCAATCAGCTTAAGGGAAAGCGATTGGCGTTGGTGAGAGGTCTACACGAGAATGAACTGCTGGCTGAGTTACTGCCTGTTAATCCAATTATCTATCTGGATACTGCCGAAGAGGCGATGCGCGCGGTCGCAGAAGGTCGGGCAGATGCCTATGTCGGCAAACTACTTAACAGTGCCTATCTCGTGAACAAGCACAAGCTGTTCACTCTAAACCTTCACAAAGCAGAAGATATTGATACTGAGTTTTGGCCACGTATTGCTTTACCTAAAATGGAGCGTGAGTGGGTCAGCCTCCTTAACCTGGGTATCTACAGCTTAGGTGAGAGCTTCCAACAAAATCTGCAAAAGAAATGGAAAGAGCACATTGTCTTTAGTCAGGAGTCGGAAAGGGTAAAAGCGCTTTATCAACAAGTGGTGATTGCCAGTGGCTTGATGATTGTGTTCTTACTAATGTGCTTCATGTTCTATCGACATCAGCTAGGCCGTCGAAAGGAGATTCAGGCGACGTTAGAACAAGCACTTAAAGATGCAGAGCAAGCCAAGCGAGAAGCGGAAGAGCTGACACTCGCAAAATCGGATTTCCTCGCACGAATGAGTCATGAAATTCGAACTCCAATGAATGGGGTATTGGGTATGGCAGAAGCCTTATCGTTTACCAAACTGGATAAAGAGCAAGAAGATCTTCTATACACTCTGAATGGGTCAGCCCGCAACTTAATGGCTCTGCTTAATGATGTGCTCGATTTTTCGAAAATGGATGCTGGGAAGCTGACATTAGAAAGCGTTAACTGCGAACTTAACTCTCTCATGACCAGCGTTGTCGGTAACTTCAAGCACAAAGCGACGGCAAAGGATCTTTCAATCAATAGTCGCGTCGATTCGCAAATTGGTGCAGCTTACCAGTGTGACTCAACTCGTCTTATGCAGGTGTTAAACAACCTTGTCTCTAACTCTGTAAAGTTCACGCAGCAGGGCTTCGTTGAGTTGAGTGCTCAGTTGATTGCCGCAGATTATAAACAGGATGACAACGGCGCGTCATACGACTTAATTGGCTTTCAGGTCCGAGATAGCGGAATTGGTATCGCCAAAGAGAAGCTCGACACCTTGTTTGACCCGTTTGTACAAGCAGATGGTGACATTACACGTCGCTTTGGCGGTACGGGCTTAGGCTTGAGTATTTGCAATGAGATCGTCTCTGAAATGGGTGGTGAGATACGTGTCTCATCAGTCATAGGTCATGGCAGCTTATTTAGTATTACCTTACCGATGCAAGTTGACCGCTCAGTTGAAGTCGTTGATCAAGAAGTGTCGTTTGGTGATCTGCCAACTGACATGCGACTAGAGCATCTTCGAGTGCTATTTGCGGAAGATAATGAAGTGAACCGTAAGGTAATTGGCGGCCAACTAAAGCGTTTGGGCGTGAATTTTGAGACTGCTGAAAATGGCCTGATTGCTTATAACAAGTTCCTTGATGATCCAACGTTCGACGTCATTCTTTCTGATTGCCATATGCCTGAAATGGACGGCTTTACCTTGGCATCGAAAATATCGAGTGAGTTTGTTGACAATAAACCCCATTTGATTGCGATAACCGCGGATGCTTTAAGTGGTGCTGCAAAACGCTGCATGTCAGCGGGCTTTGATGACTATATCTCTAAGCCGTGCCCATTGGACATACTTGAAAGCAAACTCATGCTGGTTTCCACTAAGCAGCCAATCGCTGAGTCTGACTTCTCTGAAGTAGATAACTCGCTGGTGGCATGGCTAGACGCCAACAGCTTTGAACCTGACAACCAGGATGATGACGACGAATTAGACAGCTTTCATAACGAGGATATGGCTTTAGACTCTGCGTCTTCGTTAATTCAAGAATCATCAAACGAGTCTGACTTTTCATGGATTGACGAACTTGAGTCTTCTGATCATAACTTTTCTGGCCATAGCTCTTCTGATTCTGACAATTCTATTGAATCCGAAGCTAATGTGTTGTCATCAGAGCCGGACTTTTCACTAACGACGACTTCAAATACGCCATCGATAGAAAGCGATTGTATTGCATGGAGTGATGTCGAAGAGTCCGATTCCCCAATAGATGATGATGCTCCTCGTTTTACGCTTAAGCAACGAGAGCGAGAACCTACCGAGAAGGGAAGGTTTGAGACATTTGAGTTGAAAGGCTCCTCAGAACAACCTGAGCAGTCAAACCAATCAGATCAACTAAGGATGCCATCAAAATCAGTGCCGCAAAGTTTTAATGAGGAACTGACTGACATTGAAAGGTTTGAGCGAGAAATGGCTCAGTTTGAGTTAGCCGTACAGCAAACACAGCAAAACTCCGGTGAGTTTGAAGCGTCAGACTTCGAGATGTTTGCGGGCGACAGTGATGAGCACTCTTTTGATGAATCTTTCTGGCAAGAGGCACCACCCGAGAATGACAGCCCACAACACAACAAGGTTGAGTTTGATGATCAAGATTTTCTCCAAAAGCTAGGATTAGCTTCTGAACAGCCTATAGATGCGTCTAACGCGTTTATTCTTCCAGACTATCAAAAATTCGATATCTCCCACGTACTAGCGATGAGTGGCGATGATCATGATATTGCAACGGACATACTGACCACGTTTATTAAAAACTACCCAATGGATATTGCAGAGTTAGAGTCAGCTGGCGCTATACAAGATGCAGATTTTGTCAAAGACACTGCGCATCGTATTAAAGGAAGTGCGTTATATCTTGGTAACGATCCACTTTCCAGCGTTGCTAAGGAGCTAGAGAAAAGTGCTGCGCAAGGGGATATGACTCATAGTGAACAGAGAATAGCCTTTATTAGCAAAGGACTTGCGGTGTTAGGGCGTGAGATAGAAACCTATTGCCAAGAGCGCAGTTTGACGTGAATTCAGTTACCTCCATCAGACATTCATTGCGATTTACCGTTGTCGTTAATTGCCTAGTTGTCACGTGGGTGGCGTGCATTATCGCGACCATTACGCTTGAGCTTGAGAGAGAGTATTGGAAAACTGGCTTAGTTCGCCAATACCAAGACTTAGCGATGACGCATATCTCGAATGAATTTGGGTTATTGAAAGCGTCGACTGAGCGATTACTAGAAAACGAATCTCTACAACGATTTGTTCAATCTCAAGAACAACGAAAGCGTACATTTGCGATCAGTGAGCAGTTTCTAAAATCCAGTTTAGCAAGTTCGATTATCGTTCAAGATCGTATGGGACGAATCACTCATCTAGATAGCGAAATGAATGCTTCTTTCATCAAAGCATTTCGTGAACTGCATGAACCGGATCAACAGATGATCTTTTCGTCATCAAGTAAGTTAGGAATTGATTTTGTCGATGGTCGCATCTTTATGTTTGCGTCAGTGTCTGTGCTTGATGAGTATCAGCGACGTCCTGTTGGGCTGATTACTGTGCTCCAAGAAGTCAACGCGGATATGCTTAAACGAATGAGTAAGAGCATAGGACGGTCATTCAGTTTCCATTATACCGCTGCTGGAATGCGGTTAACGCAGGTGAGTTACGACCAAGGCTACCATGTAGCTGTCGATAGGGTGATACAAGAGCAAGGTACCGGGTTTCGAGCTGAGTATCGAGTAACCATGTCGGATGGAAGAGTACAGCCCGCAAACTTTGTGATTACATTTGACGCTCGAAGCTATGACTTTATCGATCCGCGATTCGTGCTGCTTGGGCTTGTCTTTGGTATTCCAATCGTGAGTCTTTTATTGTGGATCGTGTTTAGCCGAAAAGTGGTTAAGCCTGTGAGTCATCTCATCGACTACATCACTGACGAGTCTACTTACGCTCGAGAGCAAGATGATAAATTGAGCATGGAAGAGCTCCCAGAAGAGATGAAGCTTATCTATTCGCGTTTCAAAAAAGTGTATATCAATATGGCTCGCCAAAATCAGTTCAGTCAGGTGCTGGTAGGCGCGATTGGCGACATCATCATTACCGTCGATAAGGATGGGCAAATCTGCTATGCAAACCCAGCGGCGCGTGAGTGGTTTGGAGTCGAAGATAAATTACTGATTGGTCAGCCGCTTGAGTTGTTTACAAGCAACATTAACCATGAGACACCGGATGTCGCGACTTGGCTTTATACCTGTAATGTTAAAAAGAAGCGGTTAATGTGTCGTGCTGAACTGGTCAACATTATCAGCAAAACTTATATTTATCCGTCGGATGTGATTGTGCAGCCAATAGACTCAGAAGTCAGTGCAGAAGACGTATCAACTTCGGTGGTTGTCATTCGCGTTAAAGACATGGTTCCCGTCAGCGAATATATGGTGAGCTAAAACCAATCATAGTAAATGACTGGTCATCAGCAAAACGCAACTTCCAAGCTTGAATATGAAAAAGGCGCTATACCTTGTGTGTGGAGATCACTAAGGTATAGCGCCAGATAACGTTGCTTTATTCACCCGTTATGTTGGAAGCAGCTTACTCGCCAGCAATCTGTAGGTGAGAGCGTTTAAGGCTTGCAATCAACATGTAGATCGTTGTAGCTAGCAAAGAAGCAAACAAGTAAGTAAACAAACCTGCTTGAGAATCCATAAAGCTGTCAGCAATGATCGGTCCGGCAACTGAACCTACACTGTAGCAAAGTAGCATCACTTGAGTGACTGAAACTAAGTAGCTCGGATCTAGGTTGCGGCAGCCTAGGTTAATCGCAATCGGGTACAGAGCAAATGTCGCCATCCCCAACGCGAAAAGGCTTATACCTAGCACGTAAATACCAGAGTTAAGTGTCAGCATTGCGATGCTTGCCACGCCCATTAAGCTGAACAGTGCCATTAGTAACACTTGACCAACGTATTTGGATAGCCAAGTCACAACAGGTTGTACTGCCATACCGCCAATGATGACCAATGCCATCAAACCGCCAATGTCTTCATGCGCAATGTTACGCTGCTCAAGCTCTACCGGCATTAGACCGTAGATAGCACCTAATGTCAGGCCAGATACAATACAACCAATCAGCGCGCTGTGACTCAGTTTGCTGATCTGTTTTAGTGACAGCGTTTGAGCGTCGTGCATTTGTGGCGCGGTTGCTTGTCCGTATTGCAATACAATGATCGCACCGAACAGTAGTGTGAACATCGCGATGAAAGGTACACCACCTGTAATACCTAAGTAACCGATGCCTAGCTGACCAATCGCAGAGCCGCCGTATAGCGAACACATGTAGATAGCTAAACGCTTTGCTCGTTGAGACTCTTCACCGCTCATGAGCCAAGACTCGACGATAACAAAAATACCAGCAACAGAGATACCGGCAACAAATCGAGCCGCTAGCCAGACACCTGCGTTTGGCAGTAAAGGCAGCACCAGTATTGTTGCGATAAACACACTTAGACAGAGTACGAATGCTCTCTGGTGACCGACTTTTGCTATCGCACGTTCAATCAATAACGTCCCCGCTAATAAACCTGCATAAAACGCACTTGCCAACCAACTCGACAATGAGCTCTCTAGACCGTATTCAGATAGCATTAATGGCAAAGAGCTCATCAAGTAACCTGATGCAATCGCGTAGAAAGAGAGTGCAATAACCGGAACGGTAATGCGAGTGTTGGTTTGGATGTCGTCCAATGTAGGAGCCTCTAGATAGTCGTGGAACAGTGAATTTTCCGCGACTATGGGGCACAAACAGTTTCAGGTAAAACGAATAAAAATGACCGTAAAGATAAAAGATTTTTGTCGAACTATTTAGCCAAAAGAACCTTATTAAATAGAGTGGAAAAAGAGAATTTTTGTCAGTTATTCAAGACTAAATGTTTGTGATTATTCCAAATTAATGAACGCAACATCATTAAAATAACCTCGAACGAATGGGACTATATAGAACGATTACTCGATAGGTGGTTCACTGATTATACTGTTGCGATAAGCGCGAGGCGCAACGCCACTCCATTTACGAAATGCATGTCGAAAATTAGCACTGTCGGAAAAACCAATACGTTCAGAGATCTCCTCAATGGAGAATTGGGTTGAGTTTAAATAGTGTTTTGCTAAGTGGAATCGCACGTGATCGAGGATTTCTTGATAGCTAGTACCGCTCGTTTTTAAATGACGCCGTAATGTTCGGGACGACATTCCTAACTGCTTAGATAAGACTTCAATTGAAGGATAGTTGCCCGGGTTTTCTAAGAAACGTTGAGTCACTTGTTCACGAAGGTTACTCGGTGAACTGATCTTCTTTAATAGATCGTCACAGGAATTCAGACACATTTTTAGTGTGATTGGATTGGCGGTAGGTAAAGGGGCGTATAGGCACTCAGAGTCAAACTCCCACTCGAGTTGGGGACTGTTGAACTCGACTTTACAATGAAATACCTCTTGATAACGATGACCGTATTCTGGTTCGGGGTAGGGAAAACGAATCACTTTGGACGGAAAGGGGCGTTGCATCACTTCTTCACATAAGCTTTGGATGGCAGCGAACCAATACTCACAACAAAATGGTAATAGACCTTCGATATCTACCAGTTGCTCTGCTCGGAAGAAACCAATCTTTTCGTTCACGGACATCGTCTTTTTCAAAACAGGCCCTGCCAACTTTAGGTATTTAAACCCCATCACAAGAGAGTCTAACAAAGTGTTACTACTGAACACGGCATAACCTAATACGCCAAAATCACTAAAACGTGCCTGCAGTCCGACATTAAGGCCAAGATCTTTCTCTTCAGTGATAGCGAGTGCATTGCTGTAGACGGCAAGTTTCTGAGCTAAGGAGACGTGAGCATCGGGCGCAGTAAGTTGCAGTGGATCTATATGGCTACCTTCCAGCAACTCAGGTATAGCGACTCGAGTGTCTAGATAGCGCAATAACAGTTGAATATCTAAGATACCAAATGCTTGCATGTCAGGTTCATAAACTGCGCATTGCTCCATCTTCATCCTCCAAGTTTCACCTTACCACGGCCACATTCGAGCTCATTGTGTCCGAATATCACCGATTTTTGTCTTTATGCAACCTGTGTTGGATGTTAACAAAATGTTGTAATCATAAAAGTTAGATGAGTGCCAAAGGAGACATGGAGTCCTAAAAACATTCTATAACGGTGATTAAATTTGAAATGGATCTTGCTGGTGGTGATGTATTTAGAGCTTAAATAGTTACATTGTCACCTAAAACAAGGAGAGCATGATGCACAACTTAGCGGTAAATCTAGAGCGAAGCGCAACGATATTTCCAACTAAGCCAGCACTACGATGGCAAGACAAACAAATGAGTTATCAAGAGCTTAATAGGATGGCGGGTAGAGTCGCATTTAACTTAAAACAAATTGGAATAACTCACGGCGATAAAGTGGCGTTGTCTTGTCCAAACACTGCGGAATTTGTCATTGCTTACTACGGTATTCTCAAAGCCGGTGGTGTTGTGGTTCCTCTTAATATCTTATTTAAGGCTCGTGAAGTTGAGTACCATCTGAAAGACTCGGATGCCAAGGTGTTTCTATGCCATAAAGGCGACCAAACTCTCCCTATCGCTGAATTCGGTAGGGCGGGCTTTGACCGAGTTGAGGGATGTGAGCACTTTGTACTGATGAACGATGTGGCTTCTGAGGCAGACACCCTTTTCCAGCAATGGTTAGATAACGATGTTAATGCGTGTATAGAAGAGACACAGGTGCACGCTGGCGACGATACGGCGGTTATACTTTATACCTCTGGAACAACGGGTCAGCCGAAAGGAGCAGAACTGTCGCACACCAATATGCAGACTAATGCGATGTCTTCACAGTACCTAATGAGATTGGAATACAGCGACACTACGCTTGCAACACTGCCGATGTTTCATAGTTTTGGACAGACCGTGATGATGAATGCGAGCATTTTAACGGGTGCAACGATTGTGTTGATTCAACGTTTTGACCCTTCCGATGTCATTGAACAGATCATTGATCATAAAGTGAGTATCTTTGCCGGTGTGCCAACCATGTATATGGCTATCCTTAAAGCAGGACAAGCGTGTCAGGAGCGATCTGATAAAGTCAAACATAGCCTAAGGCTTGGTGTCTCTGGTGGCGCATCAATGCCCATTGAGATCATTCGCCAATTTGAAAAACAGTTTGAATTACCTATTTTAGAAGGCTACGGATTATCAGAAACTGCACCTGTTGCGACCTTTAATCACATAGATGGCGATAGAGTGGCGGGTAGTGTTGGTCAACCCTTGTGTGGTCACCTCATTAAGGTAACGGATATTGAAGGAAACAGAGTCGCTACTGGTGAATTGGGTGAGGTTTGCATCAAAAGCCCAAGTGTTATGAAGGGCTATTATAAGAGACCTGCGGCAACACAAGAGAGTATTCGCGATGGGTGGTTTTTGACAGGTGATATCGGCAAGCTAGATGAGCATGGCAACCTATTTATTGTTGATCGTGTGAAAGACATGATCATACGTGGTGGCTACAACGTTTACCCACGAGAGATTGAAGAAGTGCTGATGTGTCACCCAGATGTAGAGATGGCAGCCGTCGTCGGGTCACCAGATGATAAGCTTGGAGAAGAGGTTCATGCGCATGTGGTGGTTCGAGAGCTAGCCTCCGTCAATGCCAAAGAGATTCAAGCTTGGTGTCGTAGCCAGCTCGCTGATTATAAGTATCCACGCCATGTGTACATACGTACAGCACTACCAATGACAGCAACGGGTAAGATTCTCAAACGCGAATTGAGCCCAACTCAAGGGAAGGAGTTCATCCATGACGCAGTATGATTTTGTTATCGTCGGTGGCGGCTCTGCAGGCTGTGTCTTAGCATCACGTCTCTCTGAAGATCCCAATGTTGAAGTGTGCCTGTTAGAGGCTGGTGGAAAAGACAATAGCCCATTAATTCATACTCCGGTTGGCGTTGCCGCTATTATGCCGACAAAAATCCATAACTGGGGTTTTGAAACAGTGCCGCAACAAGGCTTGAATGGGCGTAAAGGCTATCAACCTCGTGGAAAAACCTTAGGTGGCTCAAGCTCGATCAATGCCATGATGTATGCACGAGGTCATAAATATGATTATGACTTATGGCAAGAGCTGGGCAATTCAGGTTGGAGCTATAAAGAATGCCTCCCGTACTTTAAGAAAGCTGAGAACAACGAACAGCATAAAAACGACTACCATGGGCAAGGAGGACCATTAAACGTAGCGAACCTCCGTAGTCCGAGCCGTATGATTGAGCGTTACTTAGATGCTTGTGAGTCCATTGGCGTACCACGCAATCCTGATATTAACGGGGCAGAACAGTTGGGTGCGATGGCGACACAAGTAACGCAACTCAATGGTGAGCGTTGTAGTGCCGCAAAAGCATACTTAACGCCCAACTTAGCCAGACCCAACCTTACGGTTACGAATGCGACCGTTCATAAAATACTGTTTGAAGGAAAAACAGCAGTAGGCATTGAATATGGGTCGAAAGGACATGCATTTGAGATTGGTGCTCGCAAAGAGGTGATCTTATCGGCTGGTGCGTTTGGCTCGCCGCAGATTCTTATGCTGTCAGGAGTTGGCTCACGTGAAGAGCTGATAAAGCACGATTTGCCTGTTTTACACGAATTGGTGGGCGTTGGGCAAAACTTACAAGATCACATTGACCTTATTCATAGCTATAAGTGCAGCGACAAGCATGAAACTTTTGGTGTGTCACTGCAGATGAGCGCAGAGATGACCAAAGCGCTGCCTTTGTGGCTGAAGCAGCGAACTGGCAAGATGACCAGTAACTTCGCCGAAGGTATTGGCTTTTTCTGTTCAGGTGATGATGTGACGGTTCCTGATTTGGAATTTGTGTTTGTGGTGGCGGTTGTTGACGATCACGCAAGAAAAATTCACATGAGTCATGGTTTTAGCTCACATGTAACCTTGTTAAGACCTAAGAGTCGAGGCTCAGTCACATTGCAAAGTGCTAACCCTTACGATCCACCAGAGATAGACCCAGCATTCTTTAGTCATCCTGATGATATGAAAGTGATGATCAAAGGATGGAAGAAACAACATCAAATGATGGAAAGCGCAGCGTTTGATGATGTTCGTGGGGCAAACTTTTATCCAGTGGATGAGACAGATGACAAAGCGATAGAGCAGGACATTAGAAATCGCGCAGACACTCAATATCATCCGGTAGGCACATGCAAAATGGGCATAGCCTCTGATTCTAATGCTGTTGTGGATGAAAATCTAAAAGTCTATGGTTTGGAGCGCTTAAGAGTAGTTGACGCTTCAATTATGCCTACACTCGTCGGGGCAAACACGAATGCACCAACCATTATGATTGCGGAGAAGATCTCAGAACGGATCAAAAAGGATCATGGTTTATGTGCCCAAGATTCTAATGAACGAGCTGAGGCTGTGTCGACTGCATAAGAGAGCCAAACGGCAACTTAACGATTGTTATATCTCTATATTAAAATCGTTTTAGATGAATACTCGTCAGCTAAAAGAATGGATGGGGAATAGGGCATAGAACAGAGAGTAGAAGCAAAAGAGTCAGAACAGTGGAGGCTGTTCTGACTCTTAGTGTTTATTTGGTTAGAGCTTGATTAAGCCACTGATCAAATTGACCTTTCGGTAGAGCACCGTTGATAGTATCGACCACTTTACCTTGCTTGAATACCATGATGGTTGGAATGCTGCGAATCGCAAATTGAGCCGCAAGTTGTTGTTGTTCTTCGGTGTTGATTTTCACAAAACGTACATTGCCGTTTCGTTCAGCGGCAACATCACTAAATACCGGCGCAAATCCGACACATGGGTTACACCACGTCGCCCAAAAGTCGACCACGACAGGTTGATCACTATTAAGTAGCGTTGAGAAGTTCACGCTTGTCGCTTCCACTGGCGCGCCATCTAATAATGGGCTTTTACACTTACCACAAGTCGGGCTTTCTGAAACACGCTCAGAAGGGACACGGTTAATACCCTGACAAGCAGGACAACGAGTATTGAATGTAGACATAACTTTCTCTTTTTATTGCTCCACTTTGCCTAACACGATTTACGAACTAGCCACTGTGTGCTTATACTGTTTGAAACAACACTACGATACTCAAATAAAAACAAACAATAAATAGGTAAATGATGACAAAGTTTTACGCTGAAATTACCGGGTGGGGAAAGTGTCTACCGCCAGCGACGCTCTCCAATGATGACCTCAGTACTTTTATCGATACGTCTGACGAGTGGATTCGTACAAGAACAGGGATTGAAAACAGAAGAATCAGCCATGTAAATACATCGGATTTAGCGACTGTTGCCGCTCAACATGCGATGGCGTGTGCTGGCCTAACAGCGGAAGATATCGACATTGTTATTGTCGCAACTTGCTCTCCAGACTCTCTTATCCCAAATACCGCTTCTAAGGTTCAACAAAATCTAGGCATTAAAAGTGCCGCAGCATTTGATTTGAACGCAGCGTGTACTGGCTTTATTTATGGTTTAGAAACCGCAACTCGCTTAATTCAAGCGGGCAATTACCGAAACGCGATTGTAATTGGCGCAGAACGACTTTCATTCTTTATCGACTGGACTAAGCGAGACACCGCAGTTCTGTTTGGTGATGGTGCAGGTGCAGCTGTTTTGTCACGCACTGAAAAACCAGTTGGTCTACAACAAGCTCAAATCGGCTGTGACGCTGAAGGGCGCGACATTCTTGCTGTACCTAAGTTCGGTACTTCAATGGATCGTTTCGCTGCAGACAACGGTTACTGGGACTTTGATTTTGTTGGCAAAGAGATCTTTAAGCGTGCTGTTAAGGGGATGGGTGCCGCCGCTCATACGGTTCTGAGCCGCACGGGCATCTCAACAGACAACATTGATGTGGTCATTCCACACCAAGCGAACATTCGAATCATTCAAACATTGTGTGATATGGCGGGTATTGAGCGCGAGAAGGCGTTCGTCAATATTCAAAACTACGGCAATACTTCTGCTGCTACGGTTCCAATTGCAATGTGTGAAGCCCTTGAGCAAGGTGCGGTTAAACCGGGTGCGAACATACTTGTGGCTGCATTTGGTGCTGGTTTAACTTGGGGTGCAGGACACATAACATGGGGTGATCGCGTAGAGCCTCTTGCGACATCAGATGCTTGCCTGCCTGAAAGTGATAAGTCTGCTCTGGAGTTATTAGAAAACGCAATTTTACACTGTAAAACGCGCCCTAACGCACAGGCGTAATCTAATGAATGTAAGGCTCATGCAAAGTGCAGACCTCGATGGTGCGGCTAGAGTGCACCAACAAGCGTTTGTACGTCAGACTAAGTCAAAAGAGTGGTTACAGTGTAACTTGATGGCATCGCCTCGATTCATCAATTTTGTATTAGAGCTTGATGGTGAAGTTCATGGCTACATTGTCTGGGTACAAAAGAGTGGCTTTCGTCCAGAAGCTGTCTTAGAGCTTGAACAGTTGGCTGTTTCTAGTGAGCAGCAAGGAAAAGGGCTTGGTAGAACACTGATTCTTGACTCTTTAAAAGTGGTTAAAGAGGTTTTAGCAGAGCAAGGCTCAACGCTTAAACACGTACTCGTTACCACCAGAGCGGATAATTTCGCACAGCAACTGTATAAGTCGACTCTTGGTGCAGAGGTAGAGACAACCATCTCTAATCTGTATTCAGCCGATGAAGTGCTGATGATTGCGAGAAATGTAGGCCAGCGTATTTAAGCGGCTGTAATTTCTATTTTGGACAGCTTAAAAGCAATAAAACGCCCGTATCGATTGTCTCTATACGGGCGTTTTTGTATCGGTCGAATGCGTTAGTGAGTTAAACGTGTCGATACAGGGCAGTGGTCACTTAAGAAGTACTTAAGAACGTCTTGTGATGGGAATACGTACTGCTTTGTTGAAGAGGTGTTGAGATCGCCACTAACAATGATGTGATCAATCAACGAACGGAATTGGTGGGTTTTGTTCTTGTTTCGGTTTGAACGCACTTTACACTCAGCAGGCGTCGAGCGTGTTGCTAACTGAGCTTGGTTGTTATCACTCAGTACACTCCAAAGCCAATCACCACGGTAAGATAGATTATGATTGAAGTCTCCCAATACCGCATAGGCTTGTTGTTTCTCTTCTCGCTCTACTATCCAGTCGTTTAATAACTTGGCTTGTTGCTTAAGTCGGTCACAATTGTTGTTGCGCTTGTAGGCACCGCTGCATCCGGCTTTTAAGTGCACAGAAAGTAGGTGAACGGGTTTATCTTGGTACTCTGCAACAATGTAGCTTGCAAACCTCAGTTTGCTACCAGAGCGTGTCTCTAACTTGATGTCGGGTTTATTAATAACTTCGACATTTTGTCGGACTACAAAGCCTGTGTATTGGTTTACACCTTGGAATTGATTCGCTTTATATCGACTCGATGCTCGATCTGACATGACAATACGATAGTCGGGACCTACGACTCGTCTAATCGCATCGATATCATCGACCTCTTGAAATGCCATAATGTCGCTATTGAGTTGTTCAAAGTGGTGAGCAAGTTGATCAAAATCTTGTTCATCACGCAGGACGCTCATTTTATTCACAGCCTCATTGGTTGATAACCATTCAATATTCCAACTTGATATGCTTAGAGGTGCACTTAAAACGGAGCCACTAAACAAGCAACTGGTGATAAGCCACTTTTGAAGTCTATTCACGGTGTTTTTCTCTGAATTTTATGTTGATTTTCCCTGAGCCGTTATCCTACAACACTTGGCAAAAATTCAAGGGTTTTTAGGCTTTTTTTATTTGTTACATTGTTTCTTTTCGACTTGAGAGATAACGTCATAAGATTGAATTGATCTTAGTCAGCACTCTGCTTTTATTGATCCAAATCAATACTCGCGTTTGGTGGTTCTCGTTAAATACGCCACAATATCTAGTGTTAGTTAAACGATAAATCGCTCTATATAGTGTGTTTGTGGATAAGTCTGTGAATACCCAGAGAGTAAGGAGAAGTGGTGAAATCAATCGTAATCAAGCGTGATGGCTCAAGAGCTCCATTCAGCAGAGATCGTATCCAAGCTGCAGTGGAAGCAGCATCAGAAAAATCCGATAAGGAAATTGCCATTTACGCATTGAATGTGGCATTAGCCGTTGAGTTAAAGCTCGAAGAGTACGATGAAGTTCATATCTCCGAGATTCAGACCATGGTTGAAAATGAGCTAATGCAGGGGCCGTACAAGTCTCTTGCACGTGCATACATTGAATACCGCCATGATCGCGATATCGCACGTGAAAAGCAGAGTGCCTTAACGCGTGAAATTGAAGGTCTTATCGAAGAGAGCAACGTTGATCTTATCAACGAAAACGCGAATAAAGACGGTAAAGTGATCCCGACTCAGCGCGATCTTCTTGCTGGTATCGTGGCTAAACACTATGCGAAAACACACATTTTGCCACGTGACATCGTTCAAGCGCACGAAAGCGGTGATATTCACTACCACGATCTAGATTACGCACCATTTTTCCCAATGTTTAACTGCATGCTGATCGACCTTAAAGGTATGTTGACGCACGGCTTCAAAATGGGCAATGCGGAGATTGATACACCTAAATCTATCTCGACAGCAACAGCGGTAACAGCACAGATCATTGCACAAGTCGCGAGCCACATTTACGGTGGTACTACGATTAACCGTATTGACGAAGTACTAGAGCCGTATGTAATGGCGAGCTACGAAAAGCATCTACAGTTAGCTAAAGAGTGGGATATTCATAACCCAGAAGCCTTTGCTGTCGCTCGTACAGAAAAAGAGTGTTACGACGCATTCCAATCGCTAGAGTATGAAGTAAATACGTTGCATACCGCTAACGGCCAAACTCCGTTCGTAACCTTTGGTTTTGGCTTGGGTGAAAGCTGGGGATCGAAATTGATCCAACAATCGATTTTGAAAAACCGTATTGCAGGTCTAGGTAAGAACCGTAAGACGGCAGTATTCCCTAAACTGGTATTTGCAATCAAAGATGGTCTGAACCACAAATCGGACGATCCAAACTACGACATTAAGCAGCTTGCACTTGAGTGTGCTTCTAAGCGCATGTACCCAGACATTCTTAACTACGACAAAGTGGTTGAGGTTACCGGTTCATTCAAAACACCGATGGGCTGTCGCAGCTTCTTAAATACTTACGAAGAGAATGGTGAGCTTATCCACGAAGGGCGTAACAACCTTGGTGTGGTGAGTTTGAACCTACCGCGCATTGCTATTAACGCGAAAGGTGATATGGCGAAGTTCTACGCTCTACTAGACGAAAAGCTGAAACTGGCTCGTCGTGCGCTAGAGACGCGTATTAGCCGTCTTGAGAACGTTAAAGCACGCGTAGCACCAATCCTGTACATGGAAGGCGCATGTGGCGTTCGTCTAAAAGCAGATGACTCTATTGCAGATATCTTCAAAAACGGTCGTGCTTCAGTTTCTCTTGGTTACATCGGTATTCACGAAGCGATGACTGCACTATTCGGTACAGAAACGCACCTATACGATGATACTGAAATGCGTAACAAGGCGCTTGAACTCGTTCAATATATGAAGCGCGAAGTGGAATCTTGGACGAAAGAGACAGGTTACGCGTTTAGTCTATACGGTACACCGAGTGAAAACCTATGTAGTCGTTTCTGTAGCATCGATACCAAAGAGTTTGGTGTGATTGAAGGTGTTACCGACCGCGGTTACTACACTAACAGTTTCCACCTTGATGTTCAGAAGAAGGTTAACCCTTACGATAAGATCGATTTTGAGATGCCTTACCCAGAGATCTCGAGTGGTGGTTTTATCTGTTACGGTGAATTCCCGAACATGCAGAAGAACATCGAAGCGCTCGAAAATGTCTGGGACTACAGCTACACACGTGTACCTTACTATGGTACTAACACTCCAATTGATGAGTGTTACGAGTGTGGTTACAACGGTGAGTTTGATTGTACAAGTAAAGGCTTTACTTGCCCTAAATGTGGCAACCATGACTCAACCAAAGTGTCAGTAACACGCCGAGTGTGTGGCTACTTAGGAAGCCCTGATGCGCGTCCATTCAACTTTGGCAAGCAGGAAGAAGTAAAGCGTCGCGTTAAGCACCTGTAACTGAACGCTCTTTCTTATCTGTTAAGCAAAAACTCCCTCTCACAGTAAGAGGGAGTTTAGTTGTTTCAATCAAGTTCTCTTATCCTCAATAGCGACAACTTTATGAATTACCATCAATATCATCCAATCGACGTGGTTAATGGCCCTGGCACACGCTGCACCTTGTTTGTTTCTGGGTGCGTTCATCAGTGCCGTGGTTGTTATAATCAGTCGACGCAGCGATTGGACTCTGGGCACTTGTTTACTCAGGAGCTTGAGGACCACATTATTGCTGATCTGAATGATGAGAGGATCAAGCGTCGTGGTTTGTCCTTGTCTGGTGGTGATCCTTTGCATCCAGCCAATGTTGCGGATGTCTTAAAGTTGGTTAAGCGCGTAAAAAGCGAATGCCAAGGTAAAGATATCTGGATGTGGACGGGCTATGAGTTAGATGAACTCGATGAGAAACAGAAAGAGGTGTTGAACTATATCGATACTTTAATTGATGGTCGTTTCGAACAAGAGAAGGCGGATCCAAGTCTAGATTGGCGCGGTAGCTCTAACCAAATTATCCATCGTTTTACAGATATCTAATTGCTTCCTCATACTAAAGAAAGAAGGGCTTATCTACAGCCTAAACTGCAAATGAAGCCCTTAGGTGTGAGTTCCGAAACAAATCTCAAATTACGTGGTCCTGCTTGGTTGTTCTTCGATGAGATTGTTAATCCATTTCTTCGAGTTAATTCGCTGGCTTGTTAGCGCAATTTTGATTAGCTCTTCAGCCAATACGATCAACATAACCCATTCTAGTGGCCAGCCTAAAACAAGTGCAGTGTAAAAGGCGAGTGGTATACCAATCGCCCATTGGCCAAACAGGTCAATAAAAATGCTGTAGTTAATATCGCCACCGCTTTTTAGTACGCCGCCAATCCCAACCATATTGAATACCCTTAGAACCATACCCAAAGCGATAACCAAAGTGACATTTACCGCGGTTTCTTTTAGCTCTAAGTGAGTTAAATCGACTAAGTAGACGATGATAGGTTTTGCGATGAAACAGAGCAGTGCAAGTAACATTGCGAGCCCACAACTCACTAACACATAACCCCAAGCTGTATTCTCGACTCTTTGGTAATTCTTAGCGCCTATTTCGTTACCCAGAACGATAGAGGCTGCAACAGCAAATCCCATAAACGCTGAGATCAAAATGCTTTCTACAGGGGATAGCAAAGAGATGATCGCTAGCTCACCCACGCCCATTTGACCAACGATGACATTGTAGATTAATAGCCCGCCAGCCCAAGCCGTGTCGTGAATCAGCATCGGCATCGCGATAGTCAGGTATTTCTTCCTGTGTTTCGCAAGGAGTGCATCGCGCCAATTATCTATGGTTGGGAATAAATTTGCGTAATGTTTTTTCGCCACAAGGAGCAAAGCAATAGTCTGTACAAACCTAGATACAGTGGTGCCGATGGCAGCGCCGACCACGCCAAGCTCCGGGAAACCGAATAAACCAAAAATAAGCAGTGCATTAAGCACAACGTTGACCAAAATAGCAAAGATACTGATCTTAGTTGGTAATTTGGCTTCACCCACCGATCGCAACGCGCTTTCGAGTGGCACGACGACAGCAGTACCAATTAGGCTGGCTCCTGTTATCCAAAGGTAATCCGTTGCCAATTGAACGTAATCTGGGTCTGAGGCCACAACAGACACAACAGATTCAGGAGCCAAGATATAGATACCAACGAACGGAATAATGGCTAAAACAGACAGCGCCCACGATTGAGCTAGTGTGCGGCGAATACCATTAAAATCACCCGCCCCAAAATATTGCGAAGCTAGCACACTTACTGCACCACTAATTCCAGAAACCATTATTAGGTTGAAGAAAAAAATTCGGTTTCCAACACCCACCGCGGCCGTTGCTGCATCGCCAAGTTGATTGACCATGAATATATCAACCACGCCAAGCAGGGAAAACATCATAGTCTGCAGTGATACCGGTAATCCTATCTGGATCAGTTTTTGCCAGAACTCTTTGTCTAAATGACGATATGTAGAACGCATCGCATTTCCTAAGTTGTTTGTATGCGAGAAGTTTATCGGTATTTGGTTTCACTGTATTTTTCGGTTGAATCATTAACTTTTGCCAAACTCTCCAAATGCTTGGTTCCAATAAAACTGAACATATGGCACTGCATCAGTTCAGTATCTGAAGGGAACTGGTAATTGAAGGGAAGTGGCAACAACCGGCGAATAGTAAGCGATGAGTGAAAAGCAAGAGTGTTATGAGATATCTGAGAGTACTCATCAAGAATTTGTCGACCAAAGCCATGTATTAGCGTTTGAGCAGCTTGGAATTGTTCAGTGTGGCACGGCTTCTTGTCGCGAATTCTTTTCCGTCTATCGCAAAAACCAACAGAAACATATGCTGTTATTTACCGTGCGCGGTAAAGGGTGGTTAGAGAGTGGCGCATGTCGATACATTCTCGAACCAGGCTCATGCATCACTGTGCCTGCAGGTATCGAAAATGGTTTCGGTATTGAGGAAGAAACGTGGCAGATAGCTTGGATTTTCCTATCTCCAGATAAACAGTGGTTAAACATCGACAATGAAATTCGTTATACATTAACGCCTGCGGCAGAGGTTGTTGCTTCTTGTATACACACCTTGCTGAGAAGCATCTCACTTCCGATTGATCTTGGTGGTGCGGTGGCTATTCATAGTGTTGCGCAAATTGAAGCGTTGATTAACGCTCCGATTCCACAACCGCAATCTCGCAATGAAATCCGATTAAAGCGAGTCTTCGACAATGCGCAAAAGCAATTGCATAAAGAATGGAGCATTCAGGATTTGGCGAACCTATTTCCATGCTCTGAACCGCACTTTCATAGGTTGTGTCGGCGTTACTATTCTCACAGCCCTATGACACACCTTATGCGCATGAGAATGGAATATGCGGCGCGCTTACTGCGCTCAAGTGATTGGTCAATACAGCACATTGGCGAGATCGTCGGCTATCCGAATGCAGCAAACTTTAGTACTCGGTTTAAGGCATGGTCAGGAATGACTCCAAGACAGTTTAAACAAAATATACCGCAATAGATAAGAAGTCATTTGAAGTCTAACCGCACAGTGTGCACATTATTTGAACATCTAAACTGTGCGATAAATCGACGACTATCAGATTACTTATGCTAACTAAGCGCTTCTAATAAAAAATGTTTCTGATTTGACTATGATAATGTTAACGTAAAACTCATTACTTGAATTTCAAAGGGTTGTGACTTTCATGTTTTCACATCTACCAAAACCAACTTTAGATCCTATTCTCTCTCTTTCTGTGGCTTATCGTGGCGATGAACGCCCAAATAAAGTCGACCTAGGTATTGGCGTTTACCGCAATAACCAAGGTGAAACGCCGATTATGAAGGCGGTTTCAATGGCTCAAGATATCGTCGTTGAAAATCAAAAAACCAAAGCTTACGTTGGCCTAGCGGGTTGCGAAGAGTTTAATCAAAGTATGATTGACCTATTGTTGAAAGGAACTTCAGCAATGGATCGCGTAGCCGCAATTCAAACACCTGGTGCGAGTGGTGCATTGCGTATGTTGGGCGACCTAATGAAGGTAGCACAGCCAGACACTACGGTTTGGATCTCTAATCCAAGTTACGTTAACCATCAACCAGTGATGGAAGCGGCAGGACTTAAAGTTAAGCACTACTCTTACTTTAGTCCTGAGACAAAACAGGTTGATACAGCAAGAATGCTTGAAGAGCTGTCGCACGCGGGCCCTAATGATGTCGTCCTTCTACATGGATGTTGTCATAACCCAACAGGTGCAGATATCGATTTTGCAGCTTGGCAAGAAATCACAGCGCTTTCACAGAAGAATGGTTTCCTTCCATTTGTTGATATCGCTTATCAAGGTTTTGGTGATGGTCTTGAAGAAGATGCGAAAGGTCTTCAATTCATGGCTGACAATGTTGAAGAGATGCTAATTACAACATCATGCTCGAAAAACTTCGGTTTGTACCGTGAGAGAACGGGCGCAGCGATTGTTGTCGGCAAAAATAGTCAAGATGTTGGTAATGCTAAAGGTAAACTTCTTACTCTTGCGCGTTCTACTTACACTATGCCGCCAGATCACGGTGCAGCATTAGTTAAAACTATTCTTCAAAATCAAGAGCTAACACGCATTTGGAAGCAAGAATTGAGTGAGATGCAAGGCCGTTTGTTAAATCTTCGCCAAACATTATGCAATGAATTGCGAAATACTCATAACACGTCACACTTTGACTTCATTGAAAGCCATAAAGGTATGTTTACTGTACTAGGCTTTAAAGAAACTCAAATGAATCAACTACGTGAAGAGTATGGCATTTATGGTGTTGGTGATGGTCGCATCAATATTGCAGGTCTTTCAGAGTCTCATATTCCTTATGTAGCTAACGCAATCGCTAATGTATCAAAATAAAATGGTGACTGAATGTACAATTGGAAAGCAATTATAACCCTGATGTTAAGTGGTGGCCTTGTTGCTTGTTCTACGACGAGTCAAGTTCCTGTCGAGCCAGAGCAGAAACCACAAATCGAACAACCTGTTGTTGACGATTCAAGCAAAGCGGATGAAAAAGATGGTGAGGCTTCTAAAGAGCCGGCAACTGAACCTGAAAAAGAGCCAGAAGAAGTTGTAAAACCAGCCGAGCCAGAAAAGAAACCAGTACCACCTAAAGAACCTGAAAAGATGATCAAAACCGCTGATGGTAAATTGATTCTTGGGGAAGAAGAGTGGGTATACGTTCCTGGGTTAGAAGAGTCATTTAGAGCACGTGTTGATACAGGCGCAACAACTTCTTCAATCAGCGCAATTGATATTGTCCCATTTGAGCGCGATGGAAAAGATTGGGTTAAGTTCAAAATTGAACACGATGGCATCAAGAGCAAAGAAGTGAGCCTGCCTGTAGAGCGCTGGGTTAAGATCAAGCAGTCTAGTGCGGAAGGTACACAACGTCGTGCTGTGATCGTTGCCAATATTCAAATTGGTGATCTTAAAGATAAAACGGAATTCACATTAGCTGATCGTACGCACCTAAAATACCCATTATTGCTAGGCCGTAGCTTCTTCAGAGATGTTGCGGTTGTTGATGTAAGCAAGAAATACGTTCAAGCTAAAGTGAAATAATAGCTGAGTCTGAACGAGTTCTTCTAAACATTGATACAAACAAAAATCCCGATAAGTGTCGAACTTATCGGGTTTTTTTCGTTATAGCAGTTTGTACTTAGGTTAGCACTTAAATAACTAGTACTTAGATTAGTACTTAAATAGCTGGACTTGAGTATTTAACTGCTGCGCGATGCCACGTAGCTCTTCAGATAAATGACGCGAGTTATCCGCTTCAGTCGACATCTTGTCAGATACATCATTAACCAGCTGGATATTCTTACTCACTTCGCCTGTTACTGTGCGTTGTTCGGAGGCCGCATTCGATATATGAGAGGCCATATCTGAGATTTGTTGAATTGATGCAGCAATTTGCTCTAGCGCTTCTGTTGCATTATTTGCATCATCGACACTCGATTGTGCTAGGTTCTGACTGCGCTCCATCGATTCAACGGCAGAAACACTGTTTTTCTGCAATGTTTCGATCATTTCACGGATCTCATCTGTCGAACTGTGAGTACGTTGAGAAAGTACACGGACCTCATCAGCAACAACGGCGAATCCACGGCCTTGTTCGCCAGCGCGAGCTGCCTCAATTGCGGCGTTAAGTGCGAGTAGGTTAGTTTGTTCTGCAATGTCTGAAATGGTCGATAGAATCGCATTGATGTCTAACGCATTCTTCTCCAGCTCCTGAATAATGCCTGATGCATTCTCCACTTGCTCTGCTAAGCTCGTGATTGAGTCTTGGTTGCGGATGATAACGCGCTTACCTTGTTCGCAGTTCTCCGTTGAGCTGATTGCTGAATCGGCAGTCATCTGCGCATTGTTCGCCACTTCTTCTGCTGTTGCAGACATCTCATGAACGGCTGTCGCGATTTGTGAAATCTCATGAAGCTGAACCGCTAAACCGTCGCTTGTCTGACGAGCAACATTGGTACTCACTTCAGACTGCTCATTAAGTTGACTAGACGAATGAGCTATGTCACGAACAATTTCTTGGAGCTTGGCAATAAAGGCATTAACGTGTAGCGCCAGCGTTCCAATCTCATCTTTACTGTTCACAGAAATGCGTTGTGTAAGGTCACCGTTGCCTTTGGACAGCGCTTCCATTGCTGTACTGAGGGTGGTCAGTGGTGCTAGGGCTTTCTTAATCACAAACATTGCAACGAAGGCGATCACGACCAATTGCAACATACCAAAGATTGCAGATTGGCGTAGTAGTGAACGATAGGATGCGAAAGATTTGGTTTTATCAATCACTATCGTGAAATACCAATCAGTGTGAGGAACTTTTTGTGCAGAAAGGAAAGATTCTGATCCGCCTATAAGCAGTTCTTCGAACTCAGGGCTACTTGCGATCGATTTGATCTTTTGTGCAGAGAGGTTGTTAGAGATGTTTGATACCGACTTTAAAGTCAGTGAACGATCTTTATGAGCAACAATTTTTCCTGAACCATCTACAAGGAACGCATAAACACCGGGTTGTTCAACGTTAACAATGTCGTTGACCAACGCAGTCAGGTTTAAGTCAGCGCCAATAACGCCCGAGTATCCATTGGTATTAAAGGGAGAGGCGATCGTCACAACCAGTTCGTTAGTCGCAACGTCTAAGTATGGTTCTGTCACGACAGTGCGACCTTGAGCCATAGGGGTTTTATACCAGTCTCGAGTGCGTGGGTCATAGCCTTCTGGCACTGGTAGATCAACACCTTGCAAAAAGCGGCCATCAGAAAGACCTGCGTAGGCGATTTGGAAACGACCAGCATTAGTACTTTGAGTAAAGTAGCTCTCTGGTGAGCTTGTGTATTTGAAGGCGTCTTTAGCAGCATTCACTACGTTAATTCGGCCTTCAATCCACTTCTCAATACCCGATACATTAGAAGTCGTTAGTGTATTCGAATATTGTTGCACTGAACGGTACGTCTCATTTAACAGTTGTTTACCTGTGACGTATGTTTGAATCATTGTCATCGCAAAAATGATGACAACAAATATCAGGGTCAGTTTGTTTTTTATCGACATGCTGTTACCACCCATTACGGTACTCCATCTATCAGCAAAATTTGTGAGAGATTAGCAGTACGCCATGTTGCGGTAAAGCAATTTTATCTATTGGTCGTTAAATATTTATATCGTCTATGTTTTTCTCGTAACTTAGTGATAAAAATCTAAATAAATTAATGAGTTAAACATAGTGCGGTGTGGCAGTGATTAGAAACCAAATCGCGCTGACATTAATACCTGGTGGCCGTAAGTACCGTTGTTACGCATGTCGACACCGACAGATAGCTGGTCTGTGGAATGGAAACGCGCACCGAAACCAACAATAGAGTTAGTACCATCATTGTCGATCAGTTGACCGAGACGGGCGTTAACTTCAATGTTTGCCATTAGCCACGCTTTCACGCCGACGTTCACTTCAGTTTTAAAGCTGTTGTCGTCATTGCGCTCAATGTTATGTAGCAGCATCTGACCGTAGATGTCAGCAAACTGACCGATTGGACCGTTGAAGCCGATGCCGCCTGCCGCATCCCAGTCACTTTCGAAACCTGTATCTACGCGACCAACAAAGTGTGCATTTTGGGTAAATAGTGTCGTGAACTCACCACCAAATGTACTTGGGCTTGCTCCCATACGGATTTCAAAAGTGTTGTAGTTGAAATTGTTCGCTGATGCGGCAAATGAACACAGCGCAGTTAATCCGATAAGTAGCGTTTTTTTTGCGTAACCCTGCATGGTGACTCCAATTTTTTGTATTTAGGGCAGTATATACAAAAAAGCCTGCAATATGCAGGCCATTTTAATTAGACTCGATCGAGATTATAGAATTTGGATATGGTCAACTTCGATCTCAGGTGTGTTACCACCTTCATACTCACCAAAGATACGTACTTGAGTTTCAGCCGTCAGTGGTTGAGCCAACTTGATATCATCATCTAGCTCAATTTGAATTTCGCTTTGGCCGTCTGAAAAGATGAACTTATCGTTACGAACTTGACGAACAATTTTGCCATCTACAATCGCTTCTTGTTCAGAGAACATGCTTGTATTTTCAAGCAGTGTTGCAATAGTTGTAGATTCAACTGGTCCTGTGTAAGAGATACCGCCGTTGTTGTCTTTGTGGCCATCTGCTAGAGCGATTGCTGGAGTAAGAATAACTGATGCTGCGATTGCTAAGACTGCTTTTTTCATAATAAATACCTCATTGGTTATGTTTGGTTGAAACGTTTTGTTTCGATGAGGCTATTAAACAATACTGGGTTTGAATTCAGCGTGAGTAACGTATTCATTTTCCATTCATTTTCATGAGCATCTTATTATCAATAACGCTACTATAGAGATAAAAGCGTGGTTATTTTGCGCCTAAGAATCAAGGAAATCAGTTTCAATGTTAACACCACTTAAGGCCCTGATGGTTCAGGGTACAACATCAGATGCCGGTAAAAGTGTATTGGTGGCAGGTTTATGCCGCGTATTGGCTCGACGCGGCGTTAAGGTTGCGCCATTTAAGCCACAAAATATGGCACTCAATAGCGCAGTAACTGAAGATGGTGGCGAGATTGGACGAGCTCAAGCGGTTCAAGCTCAAGCGTGTAATGTTAAACCTACTGTTCATATGAATCCGGTATTGCTTAAACCTAACTCCGATACTGGTGCGCAGGTTATTCTCCAAGGGCGCGCATTGACTAACATGGAAGCCACCGGTTATCACGACTACAAAAAAGTCGCTATGAATACGGTGATCGATTCATTCGGTCGACTTCAGTCAGATTATGAGAGTGTGATGATTGAAGGGGCAGGCAGTCCGGCAGAAATCAACCTGCGTGAAAATGACATCGCTAATATGGGCTTTGCTGAAGAAGCGGATGTTCCTGTCATTATTATTGCTGATATTGATCGAGGTGGTGTATTTGCTCACCTGTACGGAACCTTGGCACTATTGTCAGAATCAGAACAAAAGCGTGTTGTTGGATTTGTGATTAACCGATTCCGTGGTGACATCAAGCTACTTGAGTCCGGCTTAGATTGGTTAGAAGAAAAAACAGGAAAGCCTGTGATTGGCGTTTTGCCATATCTACATGGATTTAACTTAGAAGCTGAAGACGCAATTACAACAGCGCAAGAGTCGGATGGTGATGCCAAATTAAAGGTTGTAGTGCCAGTATTTACACGAATTAGTAATCATACCGATTTTGATACCTTGCGTTTAAACCCAGACATCGACTTGCGCTATGTAGGTAAGGGTGAGCGCTTAGATAAAGCTGACCTAATTATATTGCCCGGAACAAAATCAGTTCGTGCCGACCTCGAGTACATGCGAGAGCAGGGCTGGGATAAAGATCTCCAACGTCACTTGCGTCTTGGTGGCAAGGTCGTTGGTATCTGTGGCGGATATCAAATGCTTGGACAGTCTATTGATGACCCAGACGGCGTTGAAGGTCAACCAGGCTCTTCAACTGGTTTGGGCTTGCTGGATACCACAACGGTTTTGACTCAGCAGAAGACGTTGACCAATGTGAGTGGACGGCTGACCTTGAACGGCTCCACATCTGCAGTAAAAGGGTATGAAATTCATGTAGGTAAGACCCAAATCAAAGAAAAAGATGTGCCTATACAGTTAGACTCTGGCGCTATTGATGGTGCAGTAAATAGTGAAAACACTATCTTCGGTACTTATCTTCACGGTTTGTTTGATAATAGTGACGCTTTATCATCGATCTGTGAGTGGGCGGGTGCAAGTACGGTAGCAACGATTGATCACCACGCATTAAAAGAAGAAGGCATTGATCGTATCGCTGATGCCATTGAAGAGTACATGAAGCTCGATTTATTGTGGCCTGAATTCAGTACTATCAAAAATAAAATGAACGAATAATCACGTGAAAGAGAGAGTGATGAAAAAACGATTGCTGACGTTAGCATTAACTTTTTTTGCTTTTCAGGTATCGGCACAAGACTCGATTAAAGTTTATGCCGCATCTTCAATGACCAATGTGGTCAATGAACTGATTTCTGAGTTTGAAAAGAACAATGATATTGATGTGACGCCAGTGTACGCGAGCACATCGTCATTGGTTCGCCAGATAGAGAGAGGCGCGCCTGCAGACGTGTTTATCGCGGCCAACCAAAAATGGATGACACATTTAATCGACAGAGGCCACGTTTCAAGTGACAATGTCACTAATTGGGCAGGAAATGAGTTGGTTTTGATTCAACCTAACTCACATGAAGCGGACTATGCTTCATTTAAACTAGATGATGCAAAAGTATGGCAGGAAGCGCTCGTAAATGAACGTCTAGCGGTTGGCAACACAATGTCGGTACCTGCCGGCATCTATGCTAAAGAGTCTTTAGAGACGCTAGGGGTATGGGAGAGCGTGCGCCGTCGCTTAGCTCCGAGCAACAACGTACGTATGGCACTTGCATTGGTCGAGAGGCAGGAAGCCCGACTAGGCATCGTCTATAAAACCGATGCAATGCTATCGAAAGACGTTTCCATCATCGACACGTTTCCCGAGTCGTCGCATTCACCAATACGTTACCCTGTAGCAAAAGTGAGTGACAATGTCTCGACACAAGCTTTTTACACCTTCATGCAAGGCGACTTTTCTAAGTCAGTTCTCGAACGCTATGGTTTTAATACGCATTAATGTTTTATTTATCTGATTACGAATATCAAGCTTTACTGTTAAGCCTCAAGGTTGCGGGCTTTGCCATTCTTTGGTTGGTCCCAATTGGGATAGCCTTAGCTTGGTTACTCGCGAAGAAACAGTTTATAGGCAAAGGCTTACTGGAAAGCCTTGTCCATCTCCCTTTAGTACTACCACCCGTTGTGATTGGTTATCTTCTATTGGTAATGATGGGCAGACAAGGTGTGATTGGATCTTGGCTTAATGATGCATTTGGATTGGTGTTTAGTTTCAGTTGGAAAGGCGCATCACTTGCTTGTATCGTCGTTGCGCTACCGCTCATGGTCCGATCTATTCGCTTAAGTCTAGAGAATGTCGACAGCAAATTAGAAGAAGCGGCGGCAACGCTGGGCGCTTCACCTCTTAAGGTCTTTTTTACCATAACCCTTCCACTTATGGTTCCAGGCATTATCACTGGCACCATGCTGTCATTCGCTCGCAGTTTAGGTGAGTTTGGCGCAACAATTAGCTTCGTATCTAACATCCCAGGTGAAACTCAGACGATCCCTTTAGCGATGTACACATTTATTGAAACCCCTGGGGCAGAAATGGAAGCGGCGCGCCTGTGTGCAATCTCTATCGCTATTGCTCTGAGTTCTCTCATGTTGTCTGAGTGGTTAAATCGCAAGACGGCCAATAAATTAGGGGGGAACCAGTGAGTCAATTGATACTGAAATATCAACAAAAGCTTGGCGAAACCGAGTTTGATGTTGACCTGACTCTACCTAGCCAAGGTATTACAGCGATATTTGGGCGCTCCGGTGCAGGTAAAACCTCTTTGATTAACGCCATCAGTGGTCTTAAGAACCCTGATAGTGGTCAGATTGAAGTATCGGGTAAAACCCTCTTCGATAGTAGTAAAGGGATTAACTTGCCAGTCCACCAGCGCAAAGTGGGCTATGTGTTTCAAGAATCTCGTCTGTTTCCGCATATGAAAGTGTCGAGCAACTTAAAATATGGTGTTAAAACGCCTGACCAGTTACATTTTGAGCAAGTTGTCGATCTTCTTTCACTGCGTGCGTTACTGGATCGTTATCCTGCTAAGTTGTCAGGAGGTGAGAAGCAGCGAGTCGCAATCGGTCGAGCGCTATTGTCGAAGCCAAGTATTTTATTAATGGATGAACCATTAGCTTCGTTAGATTTGCCACGTAAGCGTGAAGTGATGCCTTTTTTAGAAAACCTCTCGGAGAGCGTCAAAATCCCTATCGTTTATGTCACGCACAGTCTCAATGAAATTCTAAGGCTCTCTAACTATTTGGTGATATTGGACCAAGGGAAAGTGTTATCTTCAGGGCAAACGGAACAAGTATGGGCGTCACGAGCAATGCGACCTTGGCAATCATTCTCTGAGCAAAGCTCGCTGTTTGAAGCGAAAATTGTTGAACATAACGATGACTATGCGCTGTCTAAGCTTGCGTTAGGTGCAACCACGTCACTTTGGGTTCAACAAGTTGATAATCCGATTGACGCATCAGTCAGGCTTCAGATTCGCGCCAATGATGTATCGTTGTCATTAGAGCAACCACAAAGTACATCCATACGTAATATATTGCCCGCGGTTATTCGTAGAGTAGAAACACAGCAGCATGGCCACAACAAGCAGAGTGTCGCTGTAGAGCTTGAGTTAGAAGCGGGTTGTTATTTGTGGGCGACCATCACTTTATGGGCGCTGGATGAGTTGAGCCTAACAATTGGACAACGTGTGTTTGCCCAAATTAAAGGGGTGAGTGTGGCGCAACGTGATATAGCCGTGACACATTAACCGTTGAGTGGTCTCTAGTGGCACAGAAACTTGTGACACTAGTACCATATATTCACATCTCATTTGCGATGGATAGCAAAAAGCCGCTCAATAGAAGCGGCTTTTTATTTTCTTATAAAGAACAAAAGGTTACCAATAGATAACCTTGAACTCACTATTTAGTGAAAACTTCTTTAAAGTCACGCTTCAAGATTGCATCACGACGAGCTTTCTTGATCTGTTTAACCATGTCTTTCACACAGTTGTGAAGAACTTGGTCAAGAAGTTGAGCGCGGTACTCTTCTTTCTCTTCGTCAGTCATGCCTTCTGGCAGTTTAAGAGTTGGGAACTCTTCCATAACGTTAATACCAGCAAATGACTGGCTTACAGAGATTAGAGCGTGGAATTGTTCGAAGTTGTCTAGAACGTTCTGTGCGCTTGCTGGAAGACTATCCCACGCTTCGCGTACTGCTTCTTCAGACACTTCGTGAATAGAAGTAACCATGTTGTGCATCTCTTTTGGCACTTCATCAAATTCGATAACTTGACGTAGCTCTGGAGAGATAGTGGTTAAATCGATTTCTTGTTGCTCGTTGTTTGTAGCGTCTGACATAGTATTTCTCTTCAAAAAGAAACAATGCTAAAAAGATCTGTAAAAAAGTCAATATAATATAGAGACGACCGCATGAATTAGCGCCAGTTTTAGGCTATTTTCATAGTTCAACACAATATAAAGGTGACGTAATGGCAGAAATGGGATCATCAATGCGTATATTGCTCGTAGATGACGTGCAATTAGATCGAATGCAGCTTGCTATACGCCTAAAGCAGATAGGTCATGAAGTTGAAGCGGTAGGCAGCGGTAAAGAGGCCTTAGAAATCTATTCCCAGTGTGATCCCGAATTGGTACTGCTGGATATTAGTATGCCAGATATGGACGGCTTTGAAGTCGCGAGAGAAATCCGTCGCCAGTTTCCTGACTGGATCCCAATTATCTTTTTAAGCGGTCACGATGAACCAGAAATGATCGCTAAGGCGATTGATGCCGGCGGGGATGACTATTTGATCAAGCCCGTAAACAAAGTGGTATTGAATTCAAAACTCATTGCCATGCAGCGTATTGCCGCGATGAGACGAGAGTTGAAGCAGAGCACCGCTAAACTGGAAGAGCTTAATCTGCTGTTGAAACAACAAGCCAACGAAGATGGACTAACCAAGCTCTATAATCGCCGTTATATGGATACTAAACTTGAAGAGAGTATTGCGTGGCATGGGCGTAGAAAAGCGTACATGACCATTATTCTTCTTGATGTCGACTTCTTTAAACCATACAACGACAACTACGGCCATATCCAAGGAGACAACTGCCTGCAAGCCTTGGCAGGAGCCCTGAAAAAGCTCTTTGTACGGGCTGGTGAGTATGTTGGCCGCTACGGAGGGGAAGAATTCATCCTGATATTGGGCGATACGGACAGAAACTTTGCAGAACAACAAGCTCAGCGTATTCAAGAAGCACTTGAGAAGATAAACCTGAAACATGAACATTCAACCGTGTCAGATAGGGTGACAGTGTCACAGGGTGTGTTGACGTTTGTCCCAACAGGAGATGAATCAATCGAAGGAAGCTATCAGGCGGTTGATAATGCGCTTTACTTGGCTAAAGAAGGCGGTCGAAATACATACGTTATGCGTGATATCGCAGAAGTGAATCGATAACACCCCTTATGACTCCTTAATACCAAGCTGTATATGTTCTGAAAATTATGTTTTCGATAAATAAAAACAGTGGAGGTCAATGATAGTCTAGTGATAAAGTCGGCCGCCATTTTTATTGGTTGTTGCTGTTTTTATTGATTATTAATTAAGGATTTTATTTTTGGAACTTCGGTATTTATCTCTCGTTTTGTTCGTTCCAGCCATGGCTTGTGCAACGAGTTTAAATGACGCTACGAGAAAGGAGCTTGAGCAAAACTTCGCTACTAGTGTTTTGCTGAGTGACTCAGACGTATTTACCTTCGGTTTTCATAATTTTGATCCTAATAAAGTCTTTAAAATCGACAATGAAAATATAGGTACAACCGAGTCTCTTAGTCGGCGTAAAAACATTGCTGCGCTTAGTTTGCCTTACACTATCGCTTTGCCATCTTATATCGAAGATAACCGACAAGAGCTTACACTACGTTTATCTGCGCTGAGTATAGATCAAGACATCGACTTAGCGTCAGGCAAAGCCCCAGATGCCTTGAGTGAGTATGTTATATCCGGCTATTTTGAGTTTGCAAACGTCAATGAGCTCGATGAAAACTGGAGCGTAAGCACGGCGATTGGTAACCATGTTTCTTACTATAATAACGACTACACATACCGTAGCGGCGTATTAGAGCCTTATCGCAGCATACTTGATGGTTTTATCGTTAACACTGATGCTTGGGCTTACATAGTAGAGCCTAACATCAAACTGACTTATCAAGATCTGCATAAGTGGGGGCGAATAAAATTAAGCTCAAGCTGGCATTACTTTTATGGGTATGGCTGGGGTGAAGCCAACAACGGCGATGTAGGGAACCCAGAAGGTTGGTATCTCGCCAATGAAATCAAAGTCTTCTATGATTTGGTGTCATGGCGTGACAATGTCACATCGATGTACTCCAGTGTGAAAAGAATTGATGTAGGAGGAGATACTTCAGATCCCCTTGGTACACACTCGTATTATGAAGCAAGCTTGGGGTGGTTATTAGACCCAGATTTACTCAATGATTGGGTCGATAACGTTGGGATAGGGTTCACCATAAACTACGGAAGTACCCTTAAGGGCGGTAGCCTAGTGGTATTTTTCAATCAAGATTAAACAATGTTAGATACCGATTATCTAATCTTTACTAATAGATAATCGGTTACGACCCGCTTTTTTGGCCTTGTACAAGGCATTGTCTGCAAGTTTCATCACTTCTTCTGGCTTCTTAGTCGTCTTACTGTCTGCTAAACCGATACTGACCGTCACATTAACGATTTTTGAAGCTACAGGCCCACGGCCACGGTTTTTACTTCCCGTATCATCGCAGTTAGGACGTGCATGATTGTCGCGTATTACGATGTCGTAGGCTTCAATGTCTCTAATTAATTCGTTGAGGTGTCCAACCACCTGCTTAGCGTGTTTACGTCGGTAGATGATCGTAAATTCTTCGCCACCATAACGATAAATACGAGGGCGGCCGGACGCTAACTTCATTCGACTGGCAACCAGTTTGAGAACTTCATCGCCGATATCGTGACCGTATGTATCATTAAACGATTTGAAATGGTCAATATCGAGCATGGCTAAAGCGTACTTACGACCTAGATGCTTCATGTCACTCTCAAGCGCATGACGGCCAGGAATATTGGTTAATTGGTCATTAAATGCTAGTGCATGGCTTGCAGACATCATGTAGATGATGATCAACACGCCTGATAAAGAGAAGAGTGTGCTAGAGATGTATTGTACGTCAAAGAAAATAAACGTTGAGCTCGCCATAACAATAGAGCTGTATACAACAACGTCAATAGGGCGGTTGTACATCAATACTAAGATGGCCGTTAAACCAGATAACCCAATGCTGTACATTAACAGTACAAACGGCAGTTTAGATAAAGAAGTAAAGCTAAACAGGATGCCCTCACTCCATGATTCAAAACCCCCAGCATAAAAGTGAGTAATGATCAGTTGAGACCACGCGATAAAAAGGCCTATGGCGAGCAGGTAGAACCCTGTTGTTCTTACTGATAAGGCTGTATCGGGAAATGCATAGACCAACAAACAAGAAACAGGAAGCAAAGCTGCTAACAGAGAAAGCTCTAAAAGTGTTGTACCTGTGTTTAGAGGGCTTTGAAGACGTGTTTGTATCACAATATACGCAATAAGCATCGCGATAGAGACCATCGCCATACGACCTTGTTTAAAGGTAAAGCACAAGATCCCCGCTACAGACAAAAGAATGTAAGGGAGATTGTTGGCGAAGCCATGGTTTGATTCCGTAATTAAGATGACGTTGTTCATACCAACAAGCAGTATGCTGAGTAGGAGAAGCGGAAAACAAAAACGGAATAAACTAGACGTGACAAACGAAGATGACATTTATGTAGAGTGCCTATCTAAACTGATGATTCTATAACTAATACTAGTAATGTAGGATACGGCTTAAATTCCAATTGCCAAGCTTTTTACCTATTTTTAGATAAAAACATAGTGATGGATTGTGAATAATGCAACAAAGTGAGTATGTTTATTGTTGATATTATTGGTATAAACAACTAAAAGTTAAGTAGAACTGACTCAGTCACTAATGTGAATCATGGAGAGATAAAATATGCAGATCAGTGTTGACGTTCATAACTATATGGAAACACTTGTCGGTCAGGTGCTGACGACAGAAGAGTATGTCTCAAGTTATTCTCAAGAGCAGTTAGCTGATCTTGCGTGCTTGGCTCTTGGACAATTAAAACCTATCTATATCCGTTACGATATCGATTTTTTAGCCGCGTTACCTGAAGAAAAGCTCGTTCTGTACAAAAGAAATAGTGAGATCGCCGTCAAAAATGCAGAAGCGATGATCTTAGATGATCGACGAAAAAATCGCTCTCAAGATATTCCAGTTATCTTCTCACATCACAATTTTGACGATGATGTTGAACTGGATTGGTATGAAAAGCCACTGTTGAAGAACACCTAGTCGTGATACGTTAAGAAAGTCCTTGGTTGTTCAATTAGGAGTATAAAAACGTGGGATTTTTTTCAAAGCTATTTGGAACTAAAGAAAAAACCGAACAAGCCGCTGTTGTGGAACCAGTAGAGTATAAAGGTTTCAATATCTATCAAGAAGCATTGGCCGAGTCCGGTCAATATAGAGTCGCTGGGCGTATCGAGAAGGAAATTGATGGAGAAGTAAAATCTCATCGTTTCATTCGTTCTGATGTTGTTTCAAACAAAAATGACGCCGACGAACTAATGCTGAAAAAATCTCAAATGTTTATCGATCAAATGGGCGATAACATTTTTAGCTAGCCAATTAGGGTTAGACTTGATGTTGGTCATAATTTTAAGAGCCTTCAGTGTATATGCTGAAGGCTCTTTTTAGTTTTTAAGGAAAAAGAACAGCTAGATGGTTGTTATTTAAGGGATTAATTTTAAGTGGTTTGACCTCTTAGCCTGAATTGGTTGTCTTTTAGCCTCTCAAAATCGATGGATTTACGTCCAATCCGTTATATGTAATAACTTTTTCTGTTCTTTGAATAAAACGCTTGAAGTATTAGTTGTCGTTAGATACAAACGAATAAGTCATTGTGCCAATAGTCAAGGAATAGCTATGCAAATTGGTGTACCAAAAGAAACCCTCGCAGGTGAAACGCGAGTCGCTGCTTCTCCAAAGTCGGTAGAACAGCTTTTAAAACTAGGATTTGAAGTTTGTGTTGAGACGCAAGCAGGTGCTTTAGCAAGTTTTGATGACTCAGCTTATGAAGAAGCTGGCGCTAAAGTAGTCTCTGCGGAACAAGCTTGGGAGTCCGATATCATTCTTAAAGTCAACGCTCCTATTGTTGACGAAAATCTCGATGAAATTGCGCTTATTAAAGAAGGGGCAAGCCTGATCAGTTTTATCTGGCCAGCACAAAACCCTGAATTAATGGAGCAGCTGTCTAGTAAGAACATTAATGTAATGGCAATGGACTCGGTGCCACGTATTTCGCGTGCCCAAGCATTGGATGCATTGAGTTCCATGGCCAATATTGCCGGTTATCGTGCTGTCGTTGAAGCGGCCCATGAGTTTGGACGTTTCTTTACTGGCCAAATCACAGCTGCTGGTAAAGTGCCACCGGCTAAAGTATTGGTTGCAGGTGCGGGTGTTGCAGGTCTAGCTGCAATCGGTGCAGCTGGTAGCCTAGGTGCGATTGTTCGCTCATTTGACGTTCGTCCAGAAGTAAAAGAACAAGTCGAATCAATGGGCGCTGAATTCTTAGAAGTCGATTTCCAAGAAGATACAGGCGCGGGTGATGGCTATGCCAAAGAGATGTCTGATGAATTCAATAAGAAAGCAGAAGAACTCTACGCAGCGCAAGCAAAAGACGTTGATATCATAATCACAACCGCACTGATTCCTGGTCGTCCTGCACCGAAGCTGATCACGAAAGAGATGGTAGATAGTATGAAGCCGGGTAGCGTGATTGTTGACCTTGCTGCGGCTAACGGTGGTAACTGTGAATATACGGTTGCTGACCAAGTCATCACAACGGCAAATGGCGTTAAGGTTGTGGGTTATACCGATATGGTAGGTCGCCTTCCAACTCAGTCTTCTCAGCTATACGCAACGAACCTTGTGAACCTACTTAAACTTCTTTGCAAAGAGAAAGATGGCAACATCAATATCGACTTTGAAGACGTTGTTCTTCGCGGCGTAACGGTAGTGAAAGAGGGTGAAGTAACATGGCCTGCACCACCGATTCAAGTTTCAGCACAACCTCAGCAGGCGAAGCCTCAAGCGGCTCCCGTTGAACCAAAAGTTGAAGAGCCAAAATCTCCAGCTAAGAAGATCGCGGGCATGGCAATCGCCGTAGGTGCTTTTGCATGGATCGCGTCTGTCGCTCCTGCTGCGTTCCTGTCGCACTTCACGGTATTTGTACTGGCTTGTATTGTTGGTTACTACGTCGTTTGGAACGTGAGCCATTCTCTACATACACCACTTATGTCGGTGACTAATGCTATCTCAGGCATCATTGTTGTTGGTGCGTTACTTCAAATCGGTCAAGGCAGTGGGGTTGTTACCTTCTTGTCATTTATCGCCGTGTTAATTGCAAGCATCAACATATTCGGTGGCTTTACCGTTACCAAACGTATGCTTGAAATGTTCCGTAAAGACTAAGGAGTATAACGGATGTCTGAAGGATTAGTACAAGCAGCATACATTGTCGCTGCTGTATTCTTTATCATGAGTCTTGCTGGGCTTTCAAAGCAAGAATCTGCACGTGCTGGTAACTATTACGGTATTACTGGTATGGCAATCGCTCTGTTTGCAACGATCTTTGGTCCTTATTCAGAAGGCCTAGTGTGGATCATTATTGCCATGGTGATCGGTGGTGGTATTGGTATCCACTACGCGAAGAAAGTGGAAATGACAGAGATGCCAGAACTGGTTGCAATTCTACACAGCTTTGTAGGTATGGCAGCGGTACTGGTTGGTTACAATAGCTACATTGATGCGCCAGAAGCGGCGACGCACGCAGAGCATGTGATTCACCTTGTGGAAGTTTTCCTCGGTGTGTTCATTGGTGCTGTAACCTTTACCGGTTCAATTGTCGCGTTTGGTAAACTACGTGGTGTCATTTCATCATCAGCGTTGAACATTCCTCACAAGCATAAGTGGAACCTTGCTGCGATTGTAGTTTCAACATTGCTGATGATCATGTTCGTTAAAGCAGACGGCAGTATGTTTGCTCTGATCGTTATGACGTTGATCGCTTTTGCATTTGGTTACCACCTTGTTGCGTCTATCGGCGGTGCAGATATGCCGGTAGTGGTTTCAATGCTTAACTCATACTCTGGTTGGGCAGCGGCGGCGGCAGGCTTCATGCTAGCAAATGACCTACTGATCGTAACGGGTGCTCTAGTAGGTTCATCAGGTGCAATTCTGTCTTACATCATGTGTAAGGCGATGAACCGCTCATTTGTAAGTGTTATCGCTGGTGGCTTTGGTCAAGAAGTAACAGTTTCTGGTGATGCTGAAGAGCAGGGTGAACACAGAGAAGCATCAGCTGAAGAAGTCGCAGAGATGTTGAAAGGCTCTAAGTCTGTAATCATCACTCCTGGATACGGCATGGCGGTAGCGCAAGCGCAATACCCAGTACATGAAATCACTGAAAAACTTCGTGCTCAAGGTGTAGAAGTTCGATTTGGTATTCACCCAGTAGCAGGTAGGTTACCGGGTCACATGAACGTACTCCTTGCAGAAGCTAAAGTACCGTACGATATCGTTCTAGAGATGGATGAAATCAATGACGACTTTACTGAAACCGATACTGTTTTGGTTATTGGTGCGAATGACACAGTTAACCCTGCAGCATTAGAAGATCCAAACAGTCCAATTGCAGGCATGCCTGTACTTGAGGTTTGGAATGCGCAAAATGTTATCGTATTCAAGCGTTCAATGAATACGGGTTATGCGGGTGTACAGAACCCACTGTTCTTCAAAGACAACACACAAATGTTGTTTGGTGATGCTAAAACTAGTTGCTCTGAAATAATTTCTCACTTATAGTGGGTTCGTTAAGTAATTGATACTAAAAGGGTACTGATTTGGTTCAGTACCCTTTTTTATTGAATAGCTAGTGGATGAGCACAGATTGTCGTCCCATGGGGACGAGCGGAACTTTTTATTAATTAGTCCTAATAGATCTTATAGGGGTAATTAATATTTCGATAAAGGTCGAAATAAAACATAGTATCTAATAAGAGAGTTTGTTGTAAAAGCCAACATGGATTCATCAATGTTCTATCAATGATGAATCAATAACAATCCACCAGCAATGATATTACAAAAGCGGCCATATCAAGGCTGATGGATGCAGTCAATAGATTAGTAAAAGTAAATCGAAAATAATGTTTATAACCTATAATTCTAGGGTTATAATGTCCACATTGAAACATCGTTTCAACCTCGTGATCCCCACCTCATATTATGGTTAACGCTCAGTTAACAACCCCAAGGCGATTGAATACTTTATAAACCATGCCCTTAATCGGGTTTTGTTTGCCTCCAATTTTAGTAATCCCTGATAAATACGAAATGACCAATGACATGATCATGATCATCTTTGAAGATATGGGGGTACTTATGCAGCTATGGCAACAGGTTTAGATGAAAAGCGTGTTAGCTACCTTGCAAAGGTTCATGGCTGGAAACGTCCAGATGCAAAGATGAAGCGGTTTAATGCTGCAAGAATTATAAAGAATCATTACATGAGGACATGTAAATGAAACTGAACGTTTGACATCAATATTGAACAAATAACAACCACCAGTAAAGGTTGGTGAGTTCCAAAATTATTATGAAAAACCTTGCTCACTAAGTGAGTGAGAATAATGAAATACATCCTAGAAATTGAATCAAATTTTGAAACTGGGATCGATAAATAACATTGCAAGGTGTCAAGGTGGAGTTGTTACCACCAACATTGAGAACGGGGAGTGGTTACCCCGTTTTCTTTCACCTAAATAATCAATGAGCGTTGATAATAACCAAAAGGAGTAAAGATCATGACTCAAAAAGAAATTTATGAAAAATATGGTTTAACTGTATGTGCTAGAAACATTCGTCAAAGCAAAGAACACGTATGTCGCCAAGCAAAGAAAGCAGGTTGGAGAGCACCGACCAACGAAGAGATCGCAGATAACGTTTTGCGCCTAATTTATAACCAATAACATCAACTACCCAGTGAGAATAATATTATGTGAGGGTGTCAATATGGAATAATAACATGACACTAAGCATCAACCTTTCAATTAACGTCGAATCATCAAAAGACCGATGGATCGAAAAAGACCAAGTTTGCATTCAGTACCATGATACATGGGTGACCAAAACAGTACCGTGGACTGAGAACAATTTAAAATTGGTCGTATCAAATGACCTGATGTGTGGAATTAGTTCAACAGGTCGAAAAGGCAAAGACGCAATAACAGAAACATGGTGTTACTACGTGGACATCGATGATCCTACACGTCATGGCGATGACTTGATCGACCACGTGCACCGATGCTTTAACCGACATGGTATTGCACATGCAATATCCACCAGCGTTAACAACAAACGTGAAAAGAAAAAGCCTAGCGGTGAAATACTACCAGCATGTCCACGTTTGAAAGTTTTAATCCCACTTGCACAACCAATCCCACTAGCAACTAATGTCCAGAAAAAGATCTGGGAACACAACAAAGTACGGTGCTTTGCTTACATCCAAAAGATTCTCGGTGAAGATATTCCACTTGATAAGAGTTCACACGATGCCAACCGCTATTCATACCGTGCAAATATCAACGCAGATAACTTTGAATGGCGTTTTGCAGATGGTAAACCCCTACCACTACATAAAGTCCTAAAAGCCCCGTGTACGTTCATACAGAAGCTAATTGACGACGGTGTTGCAGGTATTGAAGCAGGTGACGAGCTTTACTATGAACATTGCAAAGTTGAAGTTGAAAAGAAACGTGCTGCGAAACTCAAAGACCTAGAGTTAAAAGGGATCGATGTTAAGCGACAACATCAACTGGTGATGACCGCTGCAAAGTTTTTCTTTAGTCAAAACCGTGATCGTGGTGATTGGGTTCAAGTATGCCAAGCATTCGTTAATGAACATTTGGGTTACTTATCAGATCACACAACGTTAACCCGTGGCGAACTGGTTAGTTTCACTCCGTCGTTTTCACACGATGCTGTAAAAGCTGGAACTATCGTGCATTTAGCAAAGAAATACGGTTGGACTAAACCGTCAAATAAACCAAATATCGAAGACATCAAAGTATCAAAGAGCATGGAAAGCGCACTGTCTTTCCTGAATAACAAGGCATAACAATAATGATAAACACCTTGCAACCAAAGATTGGGCAACAATTAGCTCCAATTTTTACCCGTGCATCAAAGCACATAGAAAACCTAGAGTTAACCAAGCAACAACACCTATCCAGTAAACTAGGTGACATCTTCAACATCTTAAAGAAAGGTAAATTCTTAAACCTATATGGTGAAATGTCACTAGGTAAAACACGACTAATCAAAGGACTGTTTTATCACTGGAAATTACTAGGTTACACACTGATCTTAATCCCGAATCGAAACAACCTTGCAGTACAAAGCAAAGAGGATTTGGAACAAGGGAAAGATTCAACAAAAGTCCTGAAGCTATTCGGTAACAGGCAGGACATAATTGAAGATTCTGATGGTTTGATCGTAGCGTCATGTGATGCGGTTTATAAGTTGGCTAAAGACGACAAATTACCACCTAAATGCGTATTCATTTATGACGAAATGCACGAAGCTGACATGCATTTTCGTTCATGCTACAACCACATGGTGGAGTACCATCGAAGCGTCAGCAAGTTGTATCAAGATCACATAGTCATTGGCATGACAGCGACACCAACCCCCTTCAACATCTTCAGACACTGTTTAGACAACACGGTGAATTGTTACCGCAATGAAGACCCTGAAGCGAAGATGATCAGAAAGTATTATGTGGTTGAGGGTGAACTAACACGGTCAATCGTCCATGACTTCATTGATCGAAGTATCGAGCAAGAAAAGCTACCGTTCTACATCAAGAACAACCAAGAGGAAATCGAATCCGTTTACATTAGTAAGAAATTAGACGGTGTTAGCTCCGCAGTCGTCCAAGCATTATCGAAGTATTCAAGTTCAACCATTGGTAAAACAATGAAGAACGATGCTAACCAATTAATTAAGACTGGCAAAACTACAAACTTTGATTTTCTTACTGGTACTGTAGCAATCAGTGCAGGGATCAACTTGTATGAGAATAAGCGTCAAGGTGTTATTGCAACAGATGTAACAATTAACCCATTAGCAGTAACTCAAAGTGCTGGACGCTTAAGGAATAAGACGCAAAGTAAAGGTATAGCCGATAATGACACGTACATCTTTACTAACATGGCTAAAGACCAGATGTTAAAACCGAGGTGTTATTATTCGATTAAGAAAGCGTATGAAGATGCATTCGAGGCACTACAGACAACTAAAGTATACGTGAATGAAAAGGGTGTTGAATTATTAGGCGAAGTCGAGAAGAAAACCTTTGAGGGGATCGGGGAGTACATCAAACAAAACGATGATGGGAGCCATCGTTTTGTCATTGGTACAATTGATAATTTGGCTGCGTTGAAGTGGTTTAAGCAGTTGGAGCGTGATCCGATTAGGTACATTGCATTTCGTGAATTTGCATACCCAGATTCGAATAACGATGGAAAATGCTTTGAATTAACTCAAGACGTTATAGACGAATACTTAACCAACATACACAGCAACAAAGAGTTCATGAAGCGATTTTCATATGATTTGTTCATGACCTATTCCGATTTTGAAGCTGCAACCAGTACCAACTTACAACCTGCAAGTATAGCAAGTGATCTAGTTTCTGCCGACAATAAGAACATGTTGAAGTTGTCACCAGTAGATATCCGTGACGAAGTATTGAACCCTGAAGACCGTGACGAACTGTCACCAACCACAGCCGCTAAATGGTCTGCATCGTGTAAAGCTGGTTTCGATAAAGGGTTCAAACGTTACTCAAAGCGTCATGAAGCAGAACATAAGAAGCCTTTGAGTCATGATGAATACAATGCGTTGTACCCACTGGTTGAACATTTCTACTTCATTAAACGTTCGAAGTTGCATGATGCGTATAGAAAGTTCGATTACATTGAGTTCACCCGTGAATTTCGTGGTTTACCTACCGAATGGTGGGCTAAGTCCAATGGTATTTCAAAAGCATGTAAAGCTGGTTATAAGTCTTTGTGTACGGGTATTGCTGAGACGATGATCCATGACCCAAGTTACATCGACACGACATTAACGTTGACCAATGACACACCTATGAAGTTCGCAAAGGTATTGGCAATTGTTGCTAGGGAAAGTTTATCTGATACTGCAAAGGGGACGTTACCAGAACTTAAGAATTCTACCTATGGAGCTATGAAGCAAGCACATGTAGCCATGACTAACGGTGCTACTGATACTTTTTCGATGATCGGTTACACAAATAAGAATGGTACGGTGACAATGGCTCCAAGTAAAAGTGATGCGCTGCGACTGGTCGAGATGTTCTATGACCGAGTAGATCTAGAACAAGTCAAATTGAAAAGCATGTCACCTGATGAACGTAAAGCGTACATCGAAGCTAAGCAAAGTAAGAAAGATTCAAAGGGTAAAACGATTGTAGTACCGCATGAATACGAATTAGTACCGAATGCATACTTCAAAGCTGTTACCAGTGGTGGGCATGAACGACCAGAATTTGAAGGTGGGGAGATCGAAGACCTAAAGCGTACCTATGCGATTGAAGCTGAAGCGTTGGCACATGATGAAGAGTTGAAAGCTAATCGTCGTGGTTATGACAAGAAACGTGATGCGACTGAAGAACGTAAAGAGCGTGACCGTCAACGTAAACGCAATGCAACACCAGAACAGAAAGCTGCTAAAGCTGAAAAGGAAAAGCTGCGTAGGGCTAAGATTAAAGCAGAACGTGAAGCTGCATTGGTAGCATGTTATGACGTTTCTGACATAACTTTCTAAAAATAAAAACGTGCTCCCCCGTTCAACAAAATAAAAAATGGTTAGGATTACATAGAAAGCTAACCCATTTTTTGCAAAAACGAGCGGGGGAGCACGAATCAAAATTAAGAGAAAATAAAGCAAAGGACATTAGACTTAACACCTTGACTATTAAACAGTTTATTTAAACGTTATTACGTGTTAACTTGCATATTGGTTTAGTATCTTAAGAGGTGTGTATGTCTTTTGCTGACATGATGAATGATACCGTTGATTTAATTAAAGCTGATGGTTCAAAAACGGTGGAGGGTATCAAAGCGAGTGTTCAAGAGAAAATGACTTTCATTGAACGTTCTGACATTTTGATTGAATCAGGCGATTTACTTCGGAGACGAGCGAGCAATGGAAGCGTTTCAAATTACAAAGTTATCGATCCTGGTTTTCATGAAGCATTTCACGGTATTGCAGCCCACTATCAGATAAAGCATCAAAACCTAAGCATTCAGGAGGCTGAAAAGATGGTTCAAAGTATCACTTATAATTTTGGTTCTATCTCAGCAGAGCAAATGCAAGTTGGTAATGATAATACGATTAACGTTACGATCAATGTACAGCAGTTGGTTGAGAAAGTTGCTGCGAGTAACGATGAAGAAGCCAAAAGCAAACTAAGATCCTTGCTGGAAAATAACACTGTTGCAAGTTTACTTGGTGCAAGCGTATCTGGTTTGATTGGTTTGCTGTAAGAGTGAGGTAAAAGGGTGAGCAAGCGGTCGCCATAGGAGATTATTGCTAGTGATTTGGCAATTCTAGATATATGTTCTTTTGTGCATATCCTGATAAGTGTAAAATCCCCACTCTAAGCTAAGTTTCAATTCTAGAGTGGGTAAAAATGCTAGAAAAAATAATAAAAATCGAAAATATCAAACAGTGGCAACATAAAGGGGGATTGAATCAATCTTTCGATAAGTTGAATCTAATTTATGGTAGAAATGGAACGGGAAAATCAACATTATGTAAATTGTTTGAATCTATTAATCGCTCAGACAAAGCGAGCATTGAAGCATTACAACCGATAGAATCCCAAGATAAGCAACGTTTGCAGTTAAAAGTAACTTCTCAAAACATCACATTGGACTCTTTACAGTCACCTTTTACTTTCCAAGTTTTTAACCAAACATTTATAGATAATAATCTTTACATTTCAAATAGCAAAGATCGAAAACAATTAGCAAATTACTATGAGTTTTCATTGGGTAATGTTTCTGTTGAGAAAGAAAAAGATATTGACCAACTAAAATCTACAAATGATGGTATAACATCTTTAATAAATCCGATTACGAGTAGGCTATCAGCAAAATTTCCTGGTAAAACACCAGCAGTAATACGAAAGATTAAAGAGATAAAAGATCCTGATCAAAAGATTGCTGATTTAGAGTCTAAGATTCAAGACCTTAAAAGTGAAGAACACTTCAAAAAGCGTAGAAGACTAACTGAGTTAAAGATAGAACAATCGGAATTCGACACTAGTGTATTTGATGTCAATATTGCTGCTATTTCCAAAGATGCAGAGGAAAAAGTAAAGAGACATATTGAAGAAAATCAAAAGGAACAGGATAAGCTGTGGATAGAGTCAGGACTAAAGTTAGTTACAGAAACAAATAATTGTCCGTTTTGTGCTCAATCATTATCATCATCACCTATATTCAACCTTTACCAAGAATTTATTAGTGAGTCTTATCTTACAGCAAGTAGTAATTTCGAATTAGAAAGTGATTCTTTTGAATTAACTGTAAGAGATGTTGGTTTAAAAATTGAGCAGTTAGAAAAAACCGTACAATCAAATCAAGAAATATTGAACGAATGGTCTGATAGAATTGAAGCTGAAAAGTTGAACTTCGATCTTTCTGAGTTTAAAAAATTATCCGATAGTTTACTGTCTGAATGTCAACGACTGATTAAAGAGAAAAAGAAAGATTTATTGAAGAGTGTTGATCTTTCGACATTTAATGATTTTCTCGGTCAGATATTTAATCGATTAGATTTTGCAACATACAATGAAAAGGTTGTTGATTTTAACAGTAAGGTTGATCTTTTTATAAATGGACTAGCAACGGGTACAACGCAGGCGCTACAAACTAATATTGATGAAATCAAAGAGGCAAAACTGAGGTTTACTAATGATGTTGTTACTGATTTAGCAGATCTCAAGACTCATGAAGCAGACAAAAAAGAGAATGATAAAAAGATTAAATCATTGAGAGATGAAATCACTAAAGAGCAAGAGGAAAGCATTAAAAGCCACAAGGACTCTATCAATGATATCTTGCAAAGTTTTCATTCAATGATTCGTATAAAAGAATTAGATAAAGACAACAGAGGTGCTGGTGGTAAAACAAGATTAAAATACGTTATAACGTTCATTAATAATGAACTTTCTGTACTTGATGAGGGACAGCATCAACATATTTTTGAGCACGTTCTGAGCCTAGGGGATCGTTCAGCACTCGCTTTAGCATTTTTCTTATCGAGATTTTCAAAATCAAATGATGATAAGTCGATCATTATTTTGGATGACCCGATGTCTTCACTCGACAGTTATCGCAAAGATGCAACTATAGTTCAAATTGCTAAACTTATTGAAAATGATTATCAAACATTTGTTTTTAGTCACGACCCATTCTTCCTATCTGACATTCATAAACATTCGATCCTTTCGAAATATACAAAGTGCTTTGAAATTGCCCCAACATATAGAGATTTAGAACCGCTAAACTCTGATAGTCCAAAGTACATATCAAGTAAAATGGTCGACAGAGATAGTTATGAATCCTATGTACTTCATTCTTATCATAGAGAATACAATAAACTGTATGACTTTGTAGAAAGTGGAAACGAATCCGATAAAATAGAAGTGGCTAGATCAATTAGACCTGTATTGGAAGCATATTTGCGATTCTCTTACCCTAAGCAATTCATTAAAGGAATCTGGCTAGGCGATATGATTAAGATGATTAGAGAAGAAACTGATCCGAGCAGCATTTTCTTTGATAAGAATAAGAAATTCGAAGCTATAGCAAAAATTAATGAGTTTTCGAAAGCTTATCACCATGCTGAAGACTTTGATACTAAGATACAAGATTTAGAATTAGAGACTGTACGATTTTATGCTAAGGAAACAGTACAGTTTATCACCGGACTATAAAATTATTTGGTGACCATTTGGTCACCTTTTTCATTGATTAAGGGATTAAAATGAACAAGCTCGAAATTGCACCGCACATGCTATACCGTGCTGCTAAATCATACGTTGAAGCAGAAGACAACTTTGACTACATCCAAGCAATCTTACTTGCTGGATCTGCAATGTACATTTGCGAACCCTTGCTACAAGAGCAAGGAAAACCAACTCAAGCAATGGAACGGGCGGAACGTTTAATCAAATTGCGAGAAGCTAAACCTGAGATGGTTAACAATCGGTTGAAGATTGAATGGGAAGCAAACCCGTTAAGTGAAGAAGATAAACAACGCATTAGAAAAGAATCTCGCATAACTGACAGATCTGTATACAACGCATTGAAACATGCAGGGTTCTACATGCGTGGTGAGTTTTTGGTTAAACCAAGTGACGATTTAGACATGAAAAAAGTGCTAGGTGATCACCTAGACTTTCGTACAGCAGCTGAAGAGATCATTCTCGATGCAGTACAAGACTATAAGAACCTCGACTTTCAAGGTACATTCAAGCCATACAATTTACCGACTGAAGTTCGAAGAGTATTAAGTTGCATTTTTATAGAAGATGCATTTGATGAAGCATAAGTGAAATGAAAAAAGGGTGACCGAATAGGTCAGCCTTTCTTTGTTACTGACCATCACGAACTTTGTAGACGGTGTTTCTACTGCATCCTAAAGTGTCAGCAATCCCTTTGATTGACATTTTAGTATCTAGCAAACGCTGGATCTTTCCACGAAGTTCATCATCCTTTGCACGTCCTTTGTATTTTCCCTCTAGCTTTGCTTTCTCAATACCTTGACGTTGACGCTTTGCACGAGTTTCGTAGTCATCACGTGCCATTGCAGCAGCTAGATCCAAGATGAAGTTAGACAATGCTTTGTTGATGGCTGATTGCATATCATCTTCAGCATTGAATGCACTGTGCGTCATTGTCTGATCAACACAAACAATTTTAATTTGCTTGTCTTTTAGCTGACCTTTCAACCTTTCCCATTGCGACCACTCCAAGCGAGTAAGACGGTCAAGTTTTTCTACAACCAAAATTGAACCAGTAGGCGCAGTGTTTAATAGTTCGCTTAACACAGGACGGTCTAGCGAAGCACCTGATCCATTTTCAACATGAAGTTGAACAGGGAGACGATTAACATTCATTTCGTTGACAAACTTCAAAACATCTGTCTTTGCACGTGACGCATCTTGTTCATCTGTTGAAGCTCTCAAGTAAACGTTTATCACTGCTAAATCCTCTAAAGTGTTCATTTTGGGTGTGTTCACATTATAGTGTTCACTATAGGTGTGGTTCAACATCTATTTGAACACTTTAAGCAGGTTTTTATCGATGTCTTTAAGTGTGCACTTGGAGCATACCCAAGTTGATCACCAATTAGTTTAGAAAACGATTTAAATGATCATCAATCAATGAATGAAAGATTAGGCTGGTACTACTGCTATTCATCAGTACTTGCTAATGGATGGGAGCAAACATTGCTCACTCTTGCGTGTTAACGGGATGTTAATTAAAGCTGCATCATCACCCTAGGGTTCTATTAACAGATACCGTCACATAGCGTCATAAACCGTCATCTCAGATACAACTAAATACCCATAGAAAATAGGCAAAGAGGTTTTTCAATGGGTATAAAGAAACGTATCAATGTGTCTAAAGATACTCCCAAGACAAGACACAAACGACGCAAAGTCGATTACGCAGAAGTCTACGATGACATCCGACAAGGTTATAGACCATGCGACATAGCAAGACATCATGACATTACACGCCAACACGTTTATGTGATCAGAGACAAGATGCAAGCATTGGAGAGTGTGACCAATGTTTGAAGCAATTAAAGACATTTTCAGTCAAACCGTTGACCCAGATAAATTGGGAATAGCTTCAGCGATTCAAGGTGCGAAACATTACAACCACCGTGAAATGTTATTACTTAATCCACAGCGAGACTTCACACCTCGTAAGATTAAGTTCATTGATAATGCGGATTTACCACCAACATTCGATGAGTTTGAAAAACTAAAGGGCATCAAAAAAGCAGTATTCAATGACAATTCGTTGTCATTATGGTGCAAGGATGAAGATTCAAAGAATGGTGAGAAGAGACATAGTTTAAGTCGTGTATTTCGTGGCGAAGATAGTCGAGCACTTTACACAGACCAGCACATTCAAGAATGGGTTCAAGCTCGTGACGATGTTCTGCATTTCGCTAAGTATTGCACCATCACCAACATTGACCACGGTCAGATCGTAGTACCCCTGAGAAGTTATCAAGTTGAAATGCTTAAACGCATGGATAGCAATCGCAATAACATTTTCATGTTAAGCAGACAGCTCGGTAAAAGTACGATGGCAGCACTGCACCTAGCGCATTACCTTTGTTTCAACGATAAACCAGTTGCGATTGTGTCATTTAGTAAAGCATCAGCACTTGAGATCTTTGATCGAACCAAAGAATGCTTGGAGATGTTACCCGATTGGCTCCAGCCAAGTCCTACTAAGTTAACTGAAAGTGAAATGCACTTTGCACATGGAGCAAAGATTGTAGCTAGACAAGGCGGTAAAAACGCTTTACGTGGTGATTCTTATGCAAAAGTGTTTATAGATGAATTTGCCCATTTTGAGGACATCGAGACATCTTGGAATAAGAGTATCAGACCAGTTGTCAGTTCTGGTAAACGGTCATCGATCATCATCTGTAGTACACCCAAAGGCGATAACACTTTCAAGACTTTGTGGGATGGTGCAGTTGCTGGTGAGAATGCATTTAAACCTTATCAAGGTGACTGGCGCATCAACCAAGACCGAATGTACAACGATGAAACTGGTCTACTCGATTACGGTGAGCACTTCAAGAGTAACGAAGTATCAACCATTGGACGGATTGCGTTTGAACAAGAACACGAAACATCTTTCCTAAGTTCGACACAGTGCATCGTTGGTACTGAGGTTTTTGATAATGCAGTTGTCAACGACTCCCCAGAAATTGTTCCAGTAACATTGAATAATGGTTCTGTATTCAACTTTAAAGAGTTCAAGGAACCTGAAGTTGGTCACCGATACACACTAGGGATCGACCCTGCTGAAGCGGTTGGGGTTGATAGTACTGTTATCACTGTCATTGATCAAAGTGTCACACCTGTTGAAGTTGTTGCGACATTTTCAGAGCAAAGCATTTACCCAAAACAAACCGCAGAAGTTACAGCAACCATTGCCAAATACTTTAACAACGGTTTCGTGTTTGTTGAAGTTAACCAACCTACAGGTGGTGAGATCTTAAAGTACCTTGAAAGTAATGAACGTTACATAAACGTCTACGCAAAACACGGTGCGAGTTATAAAGGAATCAAACTGGTCAAGGCTGGCAGAAAGCACGGCTGTAATCTGATCAAACATCTTTTCGAAGAAGAGGAATTGATTATCAATTCACCAGAGCTATTCAAGGAACTGATGAGATTTTGCTTTGATGAAAAGAAAAAGTTGTATCGAGCGTCAGACGGACATGATGACCATGTTATGTCGATCATGATGCATAGCATTGGTTTAAACGATAGCGTGTTTCATGCTCATTGGATGGAAGATACAAGTCATCTAGAGACATACGATGCAGATGATCGTGACATTCCTATTGTACTGCGTTCTGGTGGATGGGGTGCAGATTACTATTCTGGTTATCAAGATGGATACGCACCGACGATTCAAGATGTTGCAAACCAGTTCAACTCGATGATGGGAATTCGAGGTTAATTCATGGGAATTATTAATAAAACTAAGAAAAAAGTTCAGGGAAACACAAGTCCAGATCATGGTTCAAGTTCAATCGACCCAGAACTTAAAAGTGCATTGGACAAGATTCTACAACCACAGTCTACCCAACCACCAAGACCAAATCGAGTAAGTTTCGACGATGGATGTGATGGTTATTATTCGAAAGGTAACTGGTGGAATGATGACAATGTTCTAGACCACGAACAATACAAAGAAGATGCGTTTGACCAGTACGCATGTGAGTACCACAGCGCAGAAACAAACGAAGAAAGATACCAATTATACAATCAAGACAGAAGTTGGATGATCAATTAATGAACATTTTAAAGAAATACTATGATAAACCAAAACACGAACCACGTAAGTTCGTAGACCTAGATGAAGCACTGTTAACTATCTCTAATGAAGTTAACGACTTGGCAGAAAATGAAGCTGGTTTCCTACGTTACAGACCTAGCATGACACCAAAGCAATTACACGACATGTTGAAAGGTCGAATTGCACAACAGCACCGAATGAAACGTAAATTGGTTATTGATGCTATGGTAATCGAATGCATTAATGCTACAGAGAAAAACTATTCACTTGCTGGTTTAATTTACCGTGAAATGGTTAATTTCTTTGCTGTATCAGCGCATGATAAGAAAGTTGAAGAGACCAAAGAAATTCAAGCTAAGATTGATTTCTTTATCAAGCGTCAACAGGATCATGAAACAGGGGACGAGTGTGAACTCGGTCATGACTTCGAAACCGATTTTAGTCAAACGGTGGACATGAGCACACTGCATTCTATGGTACTTAACGCATGGTTTGAGAACGTGCACCCAATCCGTAAAGTAAGCGAAACCACATTCAAAGAATGGGTGGAATCCCCTGAATCAGACGCTTTTGTCGTGACCTGTTACATTGCGATTTGTAACGCTGAGAAGTTCATTTCTACCAAGACTGAAGACCAAGAAGAGACCCTACATTACACGACACGTGACATCGAACGTTACGCTGCTATCCGTGAGCGTAGCGCAATTTACGACCAAATCGAATACTCACAAGAGCGTAAAGACCGCTACCAAGAATTGTATGAACAAGCTGAAAAGGGTTGCGAAGACCAAGTTCTGTTTGAGTTGCAAGTATTCACGCATGATGAAGAAATTAAACGTTTACAAGAACGTCGTGATTCGTTGAAAGAACTAAGCGGTGGTTGGTTATGAAAACGTTCAAACAGCACTTAAAAGAACAAGCACATGATGAAATGATTGCTGAAGCAAGTTTATTAGACGTGCAAAATAATTTCGTTGAAGTGGATTTGGAAGTAATTGAACCAACTGAACCAAGCGAACATGAAAACAAGAAACGTTTTCGATTTACCGCCAAGACACGAAAAGGGACAAGCATCGACATGACGATGGGGATCAGTGAACTATTGCATCCAACGTTCGTAATTGGATTGCAACGGCTGTCAGCATCATGACGTATGGATAAGAAAAGGATAACCATGCGGTTATCCTTTTTTCTATATTACAGTTGCGGATCTAGCATCAAAAAGTGCACACACCTTTCCTATATCAACATCACCTTTATAGATACATGTAATAACCTTTTTCGTGTAGTGGCGAGTCGTTATTTCAACGTTACTTTTATTCCAACCGTACAAAGATACATCAGCATCTTTATTTTCCTGCCATTGCGTAGCAGTAGCACCAGCGTTCATGATAGAAGCACGTTTCCATTCATAGACATCATCTACTAATAGATCAAAGAAATCTTGTTCTGGTGTCAATATATTAATCGGTGTTACTGGTGTGTATGAATGACATTCTTCAAAATACACACTATAACCGTCGAGTCTATCAACTGTAGTAAAGTTTGGTGTTAGTTCTGGTTGAGTTTCGATTATTACTTGATACTGTTCTTCAGAAACAACCATCAACTTAATAAAAAACCGCTGGTGGATCTTTCGTTCATCACGTCTACGTAAAAGAACATAGTAATCGACATAACCGTCTTGATACTCAATTTTGAGCAAATGTCTATGGTCTACGGTAATACGTTCCACCAGCTTTGAAATAACAACACGGACTTCAGTCTTAAGATCAATGTCACCATTAATATAACTTTCTACCTTGTCACAATGTTCTTGGTACAGGGTGATAACGTCTTTATCTACGAAATCGAATACTTCAGTCTTAGCAGTAGATAATTTTAGGTCTTCAAGTTTATTAGCAAGTTGATCGAGTTCTGACTTTTTATCTTTCAAAGACTGGATCATCGAGTCGTCAAAAAGGTCACGGTTCTGAATAACAAACCTTTGCTCTGACTGGTATTCTTCTGTCTTTGCTTGTAATTCTAATTCAATTGCTTTGGTATCTACAGTAGATGAATTGTCATCATCCCAACTACGAGAAGCAATAGATCTTAATACCAAACGATCAAGTAGTTCTTGTTTCAGGTAGGGAAAACACTTTTTTATTCTACAACCACAACGGTAATACTCGATCTGTTGCTTGACGTTGCGACCAATACACATGAACGAACCACAATCACCACAATAGAATTTGTTGATACCAGCAAGTAAAGAGACCTTATTTCTACCAGCGTTAGACGTTTTAGTTTGTGCGTCTTTAATAGCACGGATCTTATAGAACTCTTCTTCTGTAGCTAGTGCTGGATAATAGCCTTCAAGTACATGCGTTTCGTCTTGGTGTGTAATGACCAACGTTCCATAGATAGCTTTACTATTGAACATCTTGGCGCAAGCAGTATAAGACAGTTCTAAACCTACCGAGTGTGCGAACCGTTGAATGTGGGTAACACCAACACCATCTAAAGTCATATCAACCATCTGACGTGCAAAGTTCCAGTTAACGGGGTGCTGGATAACTTTCTTTTCATCTAGTGCAATCCAGAATGGATGACGACCAACACCCACGTCCCAACTATGACCACCTTCAGGACGTTCATTACGTTTGAACTGGTCAATACGGAAACTAGCATTCTTGTTCGTTAGATAAGACTTCTTCGCTGACTCTTCATTGGCGGTGTTCAGAGCGAGAGTCTTCATAATCGCAGACATTGGGTCATCTGCTTTGTACACAAAGTTATCAATAGTAGTCAAGATACGAACACCACGACTAATGATCTGGTTATAGAGCATTTCACCAGAAGTAAGGTTCTGTCTACTAAGTCGATCAAGTGCTCGCATTACAACGATATCACCACTACGTATAACATTAGCTTCGATGTCTTTCAGTAGTCGTGATAGTTCACCAGTCTTTGCGTTCTTGCCCTTGAATGATGAAACCCCATGGTCAGCATAGACTAACGGTGAAAGGGTGGTGTGATGCTCTACAGCTAACCCCTGAAGGTATTCTTGATCGTTCTGGTGCTTCATGGATAAACCAGAAAGCTGTTTACCACTTGATACACGTGCGTATGGGATTAGAGCCATTTACCACAAAATCCACTAATTTTAAAAGTTTGGTGATAGTAACACATTTTTGGTGATGCGAAAGAGAGCTGCTTAAGCATTCTAGAGCACTTATAAGAACTAGTACTGCACAAAAGGGACTCAATTGAGTCCCTTTTTTTGGTTGTGACTTTTCCATTAATATTAATCTTCACCGAAGAATTGATATCAGTTATCGGAATAGGACGGTTAAAAATTTATCTTTGATAGCGAATGGTATATATTTGATTTATCTGTATGAATTAACGCTTGGCTTGTGACGATTAAACAAACACTATCAATTATTACATTAAGCTTTTTCGCTTCAGCAACTGCTTTCGCTGATTCGTTGCCTGAGCGTATCGACCACTTCACCAAGTTGTTTGATCATGAAACAGCGGTAGAGTCTTATGATATTCGAGTTCTACAGGCCGACTATCCAACCAGCTTAATTATGCCTTCAGCCATGCTTCCTCAAACGGCAAAGTATCCTCTGAAGGACATTCAAAGACTGTATCAATTATCGAAAACATGTAGCGGTAAACTGCCTCTAAGTCCTTTAATTACCGAGCCTTTGGTGTTTACGAGAGCCATGTGTAAAGGAACGGTCTTATCTGATCGTTGGTTTAGTCGCAGTGGATTGATCCACCCCGGTGGCGGTTCATACGCGGCGCGTTACGTTGAGCAGTACCCAGAAAAGTTCGAGTCGTTAAAGCGATTCATGCACATTCAAGAGCGACCAAATGAAGATCATGATGAACTTCTAACTCGCTTAAAACACATGAACAGCGAAGCGATTACCGCGTTGCTGGCCGGTGCAAGCATGTTTGTCGAACTCGATGAACTCTGGCTAAAACGTGGCGACCGTTACTATTTGTATCAAGAGCCGGTTTGGACGGAGAATGCTCAATTAGCGGGCCTCTCGTACCGTCTATCAGACGATGACAAAAGCTGCTTTGTGCAGCGCGGTAATATCTGTTGGGAAATTGAAGATCACTCAGAGTTACTGCAAATTGCGATGATCATTCTTGTCGTCGCGAACATTCTTTTGGTGATTGGTTGGTCCATCTATCGTTGGAATGTACGTAAACAAGAGATGAAGAGTCGTATGTTGGTTTTGCAAATTCTCACACACGAACTCCGTACTCCAATTGCAAGTTTATCGTTAACGGTAGAAGGTTTTAGGAGAGAGTTTGAACACCTTCCTGAAACGGTTTATGACGAGTTTAGAAGGCTTTGTGAGGACACTCGTCGTTTGAGACAACTTGCAGAAGCGAGTAAAGATTATCTGCAATCCGACAACCAACCATTAGCCACAGAGTGGGTACCAAGTGTTCAGGAATGGTTGGAATTTAAAATTGAAGAAGAGTTTGGCCCTGACATCAAACTTGTTATCAACCAAGATATCGCTGCAAAAGTAAACGTTTATTGGTTAGGAACTTGTATTGATAACTTAATAAGAAATGCGGTTAAGTACGGAGTTCCACCAGTTACACTCGATCTCACGACTTCTGACAAGAAGCTGACATTCAAAGTGATAGATAATGGAGACTTGACCCGCAAAGACTGGGGGCAGTTACGCAAACCGTTTGTAAGTAAAAGCGGTCTTGGTTTAGGCCTAACGATAGTTGAATCTATGGTTGGGAAAATGGGTGGACACATGACTCTCATCGGGCCCCCAACAACATTTATTTTGGAGATACCTTGTGAAACAGACATTGCTTCTCGTTGAAGATGATAAAAACTTAGCTGATGGTCTTTTAGTTAGCCTAGAGCAAGCTGGATATGAATGTTTGCATGCAGAACTCATCTCTGAAGTTGAAGGTTACTGGGAACAGGCAGACCTAGTCATCCTAGACCGTCAACTTCCAGATGGCGACTCAGTTGATTCGCTGCCTGGTTGGAAAAAGAAAAAAGATATTCCAGTTATTTTATTAACGGCGTTAGTGACAGTAAAAGACAAAGTTGCTGGCTTGGATTCTGGCGCGAACGATTATCTGACAAAACCATTTGCTGAAGCTGAGTTGTTCGCGCGTATTCGTGCTCAATTGCGCTTACCTGATGCAGAAGACCAAGATACGTCTAAAGTTATCGCTCAAGACCTTGTTATCGATAAAGCAACACGTGAAGTCTTTTTTAAAGATCAAGAAGTAACGCTTACTCGTACTGAGTTTGATTTACTGCTGTTTTTAGCAAGTAATCTAGGTCGCGTATTCACACGTGATGAACTGCTTGACCACGTTTGGGGATACAATCACTTCCCAACAACGCGAACGGTAGATACACATGTACTTCAGCTTCGACAAAAACTGCCTGGCTTAGAAATCGAAACTCTACGTGGCGTTGGCTACAAGATGAAAGCGTAATAATGAAACGAAAAGCACTTCCACTGCTATTGATGGCAATGACCAGTTTACCAAGCTCGGCAAGCGAGTGGTTTACGGGTAGTAATGCATTAACACAGGTACACAAACATATCTTAAATGATGACCTAGCGTCGATGTTTGATTCGTTAGTGGAAGTGTGGCAAAGCAATACGTCTAAGGTACGAGAGCAGCACCTTAACGAACTGTTCAATCAGGCGTTAAATAAAGATTGTGGTAAGACTCTAACGAAAAATACGTTACCTGATTGGATCAGTTCTGTCGTGATTAAGCGACATATGATTCAAAGCCCAGGTAGAGATACGTTCCGTTTGGTTATTGACTTAGAGTCGAGTGAGAATATTCAAAATATATCGCTCGATAAGTGGGTTGATAAAACGCTATCTTCCGACAGCCAAATGACTAAGAGCACCAAGAAAGTCGAGAATAGTGACGCTTTTCTCTATAACAAACGTTACAACTTATCCTCTCCGCTTCAATCTGGCTTGTATCGTTTAAGCGTAAAAGTGGAAGACGGTGCGACTTGGAGCACTTGGGTGATCTTTGGTGAAGTGAAACTAAAACAGCAAGTTCGTTGGGCTTCGAAAGATTCTTGGCGTATCGATAAAAAAGAACTGTTAAATCCGTATTGCCCATTACCGCGTTTGGAAGTTGGACTTTACGACTACGTGAACGAGAAATACGAACGCGTTTGGGGTAAGAGCTACGAGTCTGACTACCCAATGCAACTTAAAGGCGAAGACATACCAAGTGATCGCTATGTTCTAGCTGTTTCTATGGCTCACGCGCGTTGGCAAGGTGATATAACCATCGAACAGACACAAACGATAAGTAAAACGTATGATATTTCTAGCGAGGAGGAGTTAAAGTAAATTACAATCATGCCGATAACAATGTAAAGGACTTAACAAAGAACTATCAGCATGAACAAAACGATAAAACTACTCGCAACGTCAATAGCCTTAGCTAGCCTTCCTGCTACAGCAGCAAACTATGCCATCGAAGCGCGCGGAGACGCTATGGGTGGTGTTGGTGTTGTATCAGCTAACTTCTTAACAGCTCCATTTTATAACCCCGCTTTAGTTGCTATTTATCGTCGTAACGACGACTTAGGTATGATTACACCTAGTTTTGGTGGTAGCTACAATGACCCAGATGATATGAAATCGAACATTGATGCTGTGTTAGATGCGTCAGGTTCAGATATTACAACGGCTCTAAATAAACTCGATGGAAATCAAGCCAATTTTGATTTAGGCGGTGTCGTCGCATTTGCAATTCCAAACCAATTTGTTGCTGCAAACGCGTTTGCTAAGGCGTACACAGAAAGTTTTGTTACTCCTGATGTATATACGAGCGGGAGTGATAGCGACAACCTTCAACGCTCAGCTGTTGAAGCCGTATCGGTAGGTGTTACGGAAATCGGTATATCTTTAGCAAAGTACCAAACATTTATGGGACAACACCTGTCATTTGGTGTAACTCCAAAAATCCAACGTATCTACACTTATAATTATGTAGCGACGATTAGTGACTACGATCTATCAGATGTGCGTGAGAATGATGATGGAAATACAGAGTTTAATATCGACGCGGGCGCATTGTGGTTTTTTGGCCCGTTTAGAGTTGGATTTTCTGCGACAAACTTGTTAGCTCGTGACATTGAAACTAAAGACACAACAAGAGAGTCTGTTGCAGGTTCAGGCCACTATATTGGTGGCAAGTACTCGTACAAGCTTGAGCCAGTTTATACTGTAGGTGCTGGTATTGTTGCAGACTACTTTACGCTTAGCGTTGACTACGATATTAACGAGGCTGAAAAGTTCACGAGTTTTGATGATAACGAGCAGATGATTCGCGTTGGTACTGAAGTAGATATCTTACGTCAACTGAAACTGAGAGGAGGGTACTATAAGAACCTTGCTTACTCTGATTCAGAAGGGACGATTACAGCCGGTGTTGGACTATCTCCTCTAAACCTATTCCAACTCGATATTAGTGCAAACTACACTAACGAAAACGCGATGGGCGCTTCAATCAATTTCCTTGCTAGTTACTAATAGTCTCTATATAGTTCAGCTCCTAAGTAAAAGGAGCTGAACATGCTAAACGATTTGCCAACACTGACACATGAAGAACAGCAAGCAGCTGTAGAGAGAATTCAAGAATTAATGACTCAAGGTGTCAGCACAGCAGAAGCCATTAAGATCGTGGCTCAACAAATCCGTGAAGAATCAGAAACTAAAGAGTAGGGCATCAGCCCTTCTTTTTTATCACACTGGTGCACTATAACTAAAAATATCCTTTCTACCTAGCGAACACATTAACCTCCATATATCGCCGTAAATCCGCACTCGACTAGATAAAAGCGTCTTTAATCAACATCTTAGTTAAGCATAGTCTGCTAGCCAAAAATCAACGCGGCATTGTGTGTAATAAAATTACGTAATAATAATCACGAGAGGTGTTTGTATAAAATCTAGCGTCACGAATACTGACAGCGCTCTCAATTTATTGAATTTTTGTCAGATTATTGTGTTTAACTCATTGTTTTTAATGAGCCATTTTCAAATAGGTTTCAGTTCCTGCTCCTCAAGCTGGAGACAAAGGATGGAGATTAATTAGGTTGTGTTGTTGTATAAAAACGTTAATTAGGTAAATGGAAGGCACCTTCTAAACTCAGTATGTATATGCATTGAGCTTGGGAAACAGCTTTAGGATTCGTTATATTGAACACGACCATTCTCTGGGAAATAGCCAGTCTCAGATTTCGTTTGATTATTCTGTGACAGTGTAGCGAATGATCTTTCAAATAAACGGTTGGAGCTTCTACAACTTCATCGAAAGATGGCTAATACAGAATAAGTTACAGTGTAATGATAAGTCTCAACTTCAAAGCATTTATTCAGAGCTAGACTAAACGTTATAAGCCTTACTAGAACGATTTCGCCAAAAACAAATACAACAGGTCAATGCATAGGATGATACATTTCATTACAACGTACCTTAATGATAGTTGGCGGAGTGGTTTGCATTATCTAATTCAGTCAGTTTCACCAGTGCGAACGTTTGTGAGAAGTCCGATAAACACGCATTACAAATGGGATTTGGTCTCACTGAATCGCAGGTTCATCAACCGGCAAGTTGCATCATCGTTGAAAACCAGAAAGCAACACTTATCGCTGCGGCCTTCAAACCAATCATGGTGTGAGCCATCAATTTGAACGAGCTCGCCTAAACAATCACGTCGATAGCGAGGCTGGTAGATTCTTGGTTTGCGCTTAAAGTATGGAGTCCAAAGTCCATCAACGATCATCCATTGGCGCAGAGTTTCTTTTGAAACAATCAGATTATGGTTCTCAGAGAGTTTTTCTAGCGCAAATGTGGGTGAAAAATCGAAATAGTGTTCACGTACAATCCATAATACTTCAGCTCGAAAGTTATCATCATAGCGTCGGTTGCTTGGGCGACCGCGGGCTGCATGTACCAAGCTTTGCGCACCATAAGTTGCTAACTGGCTCAACAGTCGTCTGACATGTCGAGTTGAGACATTTAAAATGTCCGCAGCGTCAACTTGTCGTAAGCGTTTTTCTTGTACATCCGTTAGAACTTTGAATCGATTTATCTCGTGATCACTCATAGTAATTAACAGCAATTTAGTCCTCAAAGCTAAACAATGTTTTAAGCTTAGGAGGACATTTTAAAGTTTCTCAAACCGGACATTACTATATTGCTCTTACAAGCCAACTGCGYATTATGGTGATGAATTATGTTGAGGGTTTGCTGTAAGCCTGAATGAAATTAAACGTGGGCGAGGGATATGCTCAATTAGAAAGGCCAGCTTGCTGGCCTTTTTTAATGCTCATCGTGAGAATCGTTTGATGAGTGAAGCCCGTAATATAATTTGCATAATGCGTACTCTTTTGACGTTTTATTTATAACCACAATCAAATCTCTGAACTTGCTCGTAAGTCATACCAAACACTGCCTTTAATATCATTGCATTATTTTCAGAACTTTTAGGACCAAGAACCACAGTATCACAACTTCTAAAAGGTATAGTGGTATAAGGGATTATCAACCTATCTCTTACTCTTGTTTTCGCATCTTTAGCATGAGTTGATTTTATTAATCTAACCTCTTGTTCTTCAGAAAAGTGTTCATTTTTGATAGCTAATAGTTCAGGAAAGATTTTTGAAAGTATCGCTCTACTGTTGTCTGCAGTAATTTTACAGATGTCTTCCCAGTGCCGGTTTGTAATATCCTTAACAGCTATGTCATGATTTTCATATAAGCATGGAATTAATGTAACGTCGTTGTCTGCAGTTAAGTCAAAAGACAAGTTTAGAGCAAGTCCATAACCATCGTCTCCGTAAGCTCGCCATTGACTGAGAACATTAGGTGATGTCGACATAGAAAATATGTAATGCAGGTACTTACAATGATAAGTGAAGCTTTCGTAGATTATAGTGTCTATATTTCTAGGATTACGTTGTTTGATTTCTTCAAAGAAAAGTTCGATAGCTTGAGTGAGTTCATTTTTATCATTTAGAAAGGCCGTGGCTGTTGCCCATACAGAGTTTGAACGAATTATGGAGTGAGCTGAGTCCACGGTAGTGTAATGCCATAGGTTTTCAATCATATGCTCTTTCATAAGTTACCTTAAATAAGACTCAATTTTTTCTGCTATACGCTTGCGTGTAGAGATAAAATGAGTGGACAAACGTAGTGCGTCAGTCGTTGATTCACTAGTTTCAAGGTACACTATCTTTAATAGTGTACTCTTGTTTCATTTTGAAACGTTCTGAGTATTTTGGGGAACCAAAAAATAGGGCACTTCTTGGTATATAAGCTAACTATCCAACCCCCCCCAGTCATGCTCATGATGAGAGAGAGGCAGGTTTTGGGAGGCAAGCGAAAGCGCGCAAAACTGACTCTCTCAAGTTGGGGTTCCTGTTACACCCCAACTAAGTCCTGACTTTAGGACTCCTCATTCCATTTCCGGCGTCTTGCCGTCAAATACAGAAACCCCAAGAACAGTATTATTCTCGATCATACTTTGTAGGCTTGTTGCTATACAGTACTTGTCTATGGTCGCTAATAAGTGATCTTTATCGTTATCTGGGAGTCGTTGAACTCTTTCTAAGGCTATCTCCATTTTCGCATCTAATGTGGTCTCAGCACTATCGTTGAGTAGAGCATTCGGAGTGCACTCCAAAGCCTTCGTTAACGCGTAAATCGTGCTTAACTTAGGATCTGTTTCATTACGCTCAATCTTTGATATCTGTCCTAATCTGATACCACATTCTTTTGCCAAAGCTCCTTGAGTCCAGCCTTTATCACGCCGTAACCGTTTAAGATTTTCACCTATAGACACAATATCAACCTCATTTTTATCTTGTAGAGTCAATTATAACCCTATATATTTACATTCGACCCTAAATTCATTCTGTAGGGTTACATAAATTCATTGTGTAGAGGTATTGACAGGTTTTTCGTATGTTCTTCATTGACCAACTTTTCATGCAACAAGATCATCCCGAAGGTGGACTTCCACTTGTCGGGACGCATGTTATTGAAAGGTTGGATATGGAGACTGGTGAGAAATTACCTCCATCAGTGAACCAAAAAAGACTCGAGGGTTCATTTAGTACTAAATTGACCATTCGTTGTGATGGGTATCGGGTTCGTATGGAGGGCAATCCTTCACGCTGGCAAAGAATGGATAACTTGTTTGGATTAAAAAGCCTTGATGAGTGCGTTGAAATCTATAACCACATTCTAGCTAAGTATGATCTTCCTCCATTTACAAAAAACACTCGTCTCGCACATAGGCAAACTGAAGAAGGGAAATCATCTTCTCTTATTGGTGATGGCGCTGAAATTACATCGATTGACTGGACGAGGAATCACAGTGTAGGCGAGGGGAAAGAAGCGTCTTTTATACGTGGGATGTCTTCAATATCAGTTGGTCGTGCGAGGCTTCCAAAGTTGTACCCGAACGGTATGACATGTAACTGGGGTGAAGCATCGAGTTGGATGATGATAAAACTATACAGTAAGGCATTCGAACTTAAGGAGCACTTGAAAGCAGACAAAAGAAAGAAGCGAGGCGTTACGTCGTCACAGTTGGAATATATAGATAAATTAATAAGTTACTGTGAATCAAATGGTGTTGTACGAGAAGAACATAGCCTAAGGCAATCTTTATTAAAGAGGTACAACCTTCAATTTTATGGTCTGGTAACCGAACAAGATTTTTACAACCATCTGAATAATATCGAGGACGCTATGAAAACCATACACATTAATCATGATGAACATAAAAGCATAGCAGATCAGTTACTTGAGTTAGGAGTTGTGAATAGTAGACAAGCCGCAAATGCCACTCAAAGTTATGCAGTTATGTGGCAAAACGGAACTGATATTAGAGGGATTTTAACTCGCTCTAATTTCTTTGTTCACAAAGCACGACTCAAGAAAATAGGATTAGACATAGGCCAACCGTTCGACGTTACGCGAATCTGCCCGACGCTAAAACGTTCAGAGGTGATTACTGTAGAGCCGTTGTTGATACCAGACTGGTATCAACTGCCTACAGCATCAAAGTCTAATGTACTTCCATTTAAAGCTGTCGCATAAGTAAGGAAAGCAAATGTTGAAAATAGAAATCTTCCCAGAACATGAACAACCAATCACACGAACATTGCCAGGTAAAGATGGTAAGCAAGCCAGAACGATAAGAGAGCAAATCGGCTACGCATATCTAGGTGGCAAGTTCCCAGTTGAAATGAAGCTATCATTACAAGATGACCAATCGGCTTATAAATCGGGAAACTACGAGTTAGATAGTTCAAGCTTCACGGTCAATAACTTCGGCGGCCTTGAGTTAAAGCGCTTCGGAATTAAACTTGTGAGGTCAATGAAATGATGACAGCGGCTGAGCTCAAACAATCCATTAACTGGTTACACAATGATGTGGATGAATCACTTGAAGATGCCAATGATGAACATGCAAAGGCACAATACAAAAAGATCTTCGACAGCTTAGAGTGGCTACATGAAATGTTGTTGATGCGAGAGTCAGATAAAAATCATGTGAAGATGCTTGGATACCGTGAAGACTCCAATCAAGTTCAATGCATGGTGTCGAACGTAGTTGGCTTAAACTTCCTAGAAGTGAATGAACTGGCTGACTCAGAATTTTTAATTGGCGACTGGTTCATGTCAGTTGCAAACGTGAATGAGTACCAAAGCCACCAAACCAAAATCTACGGGCCATACAAAACAGACCAACAAGCAATGGACGCAGCTCGTAAAAGCTTGTCAGTCACAAGGTTCAACGTAACAGAAAGCCCAGAGCGCCATGCCCAATAAGCACAATCCAACTGCGCATTATGTATATTATGTTAAATTACGGGTATTATGAATAAGGCAGAGCTCTTTCTAGATACCCTGCCTTATTTCAATCTTGGTCTTACTGCGTGATATTGAAGTTATTTAACCAAAGTGCTTATTTACCATAAAATAGCTAATATCTAATGATAATAATCTTCGATTCTTAACTTTAATATTAGCTAGATTAACCACCGGCTAATTTAACTTTAAGACCTTTCTTTTCAAGATGCGCTTTGATTTTATCGCGAGCATCGCCTTGAATTTCGATGTTGCCGTCTTTTACAGAGCCGCCACAACCGCAAACTTTTTTAAGTTCCGCTGCCATTAATTTCAGTGGCGCGTCATCTAGGTCTAAACCTGTTACAACAGAAACGCCTTTGCCTTTGCGGCCTTTAGTTTCTCGTTGAATTCGAACGATGCCATCGCCTTTAGGACGCTCGACTTTTTCTTCCTCAGGTTTAATACGACCCGTTTCTGTGGAATACACTAAGCTCATAGTTATTTACTTCTTTTGTTGTTGCTGGGCTTTTTGCTTTGCCACCAAATAAGCTTCGATATGGCGCTGTATTGCGGTTTTTGACCCTTTAATAAGGCGACCGTTAAACATACAGTACCAGGCATTAGGTTCGCCGGTATCGTTCTTGATTTGATAGCCATTAAAGTTTTCCGCTTGGCCACCAGAACCTGCACGAGGTTTGTTTAATGAAGTGAACTCTTTTGGATCAATGATAGATGCAGTGTCAATCCACCAATCGATGCTCTTCTTCAAAGCGGTCAAGTTACCTTGAATTGCGTGGTTTTTTAATTTTGCACGCCAAATAGTATTCGTCGCATCTGTTGATTGCAGATGAACTCCTCGATAAATCGAATTAGCCATATCTATGAATCATCTTTCTGTTTTCACTACACTAATCATAAGTGTACTATTAATGATATCAAGCATAATATGATAAAAACACCTGATCAGGTACGGTAATTTGAGAAAAAAAGTTCCGGTTTTGACCGACCCTTCACAAGTTAATTTCTTTGTTGATAAGCTCAATAACGAGGTTTCAGTAGATGTTATAGATGAGTTGACCGACAATCAATATTCTCGAAACTCTCTGCTAGGGATATTTTCAGATTGGAACCGTTACTTAGCATTTTGCCTTAAACATCATATAAATACGTTGCCAGCGTCAGTCACCGCTATTCGTCGTTTTTTGGAGATCGAGGCGCAGGACAGAAAATTTGCGTCACTCAAACGTTACACTGCAACGTTGTCACTTCTACATACGATATTGGGCTTCCCTAACCCAATTAAACACAAACAGATTCGGTTGACCTTGGTTCAATTGCAGATCTCAAAATCGGGTGATGCTAAACAAACGAACGCGATGACTTACCATCATTTAACTCAACTCAACAAAATACTCGATAGACCCAATGCATCATTTAAAGATGCTCGTGATATTGCAATCTACAATGTCATGTTTGAATGCGCGCTTAAACGCTCAGAGCTAAAGGGATTAAAGTCCAATCACATTTCAATCAATGAAGGCTCTGCTTGCGTTGTCTTGTCTGATTCAACTTATCAACTATCTGACATTGCGACTAAATATGTTCAACGTTGGATTGAGATGAGTGGCTCTTTTGAAGAACAACCTTTATTCCGTTCTATTGATCGTCATGGCCATGTGCACAGTGAGCCTCTTGATGACTCTTCTATTTATAGGATTGTTAGGCGTGCTAGTGATTTACTTGAATTATCAGGAAGCTTAAGTTTTTCAGGTAATTCTATTCGCGTTGGGGCTACACAAGAACTTGCAAAACAAGGGATGAACATACGAGAAATACAGGATTTTGGTCGATGGATGAGCCCAGTCATGCCTGCTCAATATCTTGGCCATTTAGCAAAGTCAGAAGAAGGGAAAATTATATTTAAGGAGATTATTCCGTGGCAGTCATGAGCACTACCACGGAAAACGTAAGTCTATTTTAGGCTAGTACGAACGCAGTTTTCGAGGAATGAGCTGAAGGCGTGGCCATTATGTTCTACCATCTTAGGGAACATAGAGATAGGTGTCATTCCCGGGAAGGTATTCACCTCGTTTAGGTAAATTTCATTATCTTCTGTTAGGAAGAAATCAATGCGCGAGAGATGGCGTAATTTCATCTGAGTAAACACTTTACGTGCATCGTTATCAATCTGATCGAGTTGTTCTTGAGTCAGATTCGATGCTTCAACTTCCGTTGTCGAATGGCTATCTGCACCATATTTCTCTTCATACGTATAAAACGCCCCATTTGGCGCTATCACTTCACCAGGTTTACTGATGTAAAGTTCACCGTCCATCTCATATGCAGCGACTTCTAATTCACGAGGCACAACGGCTTTCTCTACTAACACTTGATCAGAGAATGTAAATGCTTTGTTGACGGCTTCCTCTAGCTGCTCACTTTCGGTCACTTGGTAACAACCGACTGAAGAGCCTTGTCTTGCCGCTTTGACAAATACTTTGCCCCACTTTTCGAATGCTTCTTTCGCAGCAGTATGGCTTTGCTCGTTATTGTCCGATAGGAAAAGGTATGGTGTGTTTGCGATGCCTAGAGCGTCGTACCAAAGTTTAGATGTGATTTTATTGAAGCTGTTATTACTTGCTTCTGAACCACAGCCTAAGTACGGAATCTTTGCCATTTCAAACAAAGACTGGATATCCCCAGTTTCACCTGGAAAACCATGGATACATGGAGCAATGAAATCGATTTTAGTTTGATCTTTCTCACCGCACAGCATTTGATTGTTGATGTCTAAGTAGACAAGTTCACCAGAATCAAGACACCACCCTTCACTTTTAATCTCAACACGTACGACATTGAAATCTTCAATTCGATTTAGTTGTTCGAAAAGATAGCCAGCTGATACTAACGATACTTCATGCTCAGATGAGCCGCCGCCGCATAAAAGAAGAATATTTGTGGTGTTCATTATTTCTTTCGGTCCTTGAGAACTCGGTTCATTTCACTCAATGATAAACAAATAGAGAGAGAGTTTCAGTATTTAGAAGATGAAAGTGTTGATATCAGGCTTAAGCGTTCAACTATTGCTCGAATACAACGATAAGAGAAAAAGAAGGAGCTCTAGGCTCCCTCTTTCTATGGTTAGTTCAGCTTATTCAAAGTTGGGTACGCTGAGTTCTTGATCTCGTCGATGCTCTTAACAAACGGCTTCAAGTTCTGGAAAGTTTTCGGAAGCGTTGAGATCGCTTGTTTTGCTTCAGCTTTCGTTGCGTAATCACCGTAAAGTACCGTGAACCATTTAGTACCGTTCACTACTTTGTAGTTTTCCCAAACAGGTTGAGACGTTGTTGGAAGCTGATTTACAAAAGAGTCAACTTTGCTTTGACTGCCTACAGCGACAACTTGAACGGTGTAACCAAAGCGCTGGTTCATTTGTTGCTTCTTCGAAGGACCTTTCACAGTTGCAACAGGTTTTACTGTTGTCGTTTGAGTTACTTCCTGTTTCACAGGTTCAGTTTTAACAACGTTCACAGTTACATTTTCTTCGCTGACGCCTGAGCCCATTTGGTCTGATTTTGACACAACCGGAGCTTCAACTTGCGCAGTTTTGTACTCTTCTTGATAACTCTCTGAAGTCACATCCGTAATGTAGTTTTCTGATACACATGCAGCCAGCAGAAGTGGCAGAGTCGCAATTGCAATTTTTTTCATGGAAAGCTCAACGTCCTTAATAAATAACTACTATAAATCATGCCGATAGCTCGGTATAGAATCAAGTTAACTTTGATATTATACACAATTTGTGGGTGACCTATTTCACAAACTTAATCGCATATCGCATACATGATCTAATTTCGATGAAATTCCCATCAACCTGGCTATTAAAAGTACGCTAGGATGATGAGGTGTTTATTTGAAGGAAGTATTATGAACCCACTCGACTCGTTACTTAAACCTCGTTCAATCGCCGTCATTGGAGCATCAAAGCGAGAGTCTAGAGCCGGCTATATCGTAATGAACAACCTACTTCATGGTGACTTTAAAGGTGCTGTCATGCCAGTCACTCCAAAGTATGATTCGGTCGCGGGTGTTCTGTCCTACAAAAATGTTTCTCAGCTCCCTATTACACCAGATCTCGCTATCCTTTGTACCCATGCGTCACGCAATATACAAATTTTTAAAGATATTGCAGACAAAGGAATTCGTTCGGTGATTGTACTTTCATCTGACATGCACCAAGTTACCTCTGAAGGTACAACGATTGAGTTTGAATGTTTGCGTATCGCCAAAGAGCATAATATTCGAGTTTTAGGCCCCAACAGCTTGGGGATCATACTTCCTTGGATAAACCTTAACGCCTCATTTTCTCCTGTATCTGCGTTACCAGGTAAAATCGCTTTTGTTTCACAATCTGCAGCTGTATGTACCACAATTTTAGATTGGGCTAATGACAAAGAGATCGGATTTTCTGCTTTTATTTCAATCGGTAACGGTAGTGATATCGACTTCTGTGAATTACTCGATTATCTAAGTACGGATACTCATACTGAAGCAATACTTCTATATATAGACACCATTAAAGACGCGCGTCGATTTATCTCTGCCGCACGTGCAGCATCACGAAACCGAAGAATATTGGTTTTAAAAGGTGGCCGCACAGAACGAGGAAGAGCAGCCGCAATCGCTCACACCGGCGGTACCGACACACTCGACATTATTTATGATTCCGCGATTAGGCGTAGCGGGATGTTACGCGTAAAGAACATGCATGAACTGTTTGCTGCTGTAGAAACATTGACGCATTCAGTACCGCTTAGAGGTGAGCGCCTAGCGATTGTCACGAATGGCGGTGGCCCTGCAATCATGGCGGTTGATACCTTATTTGAGCGTGGAGGCAAATTAGCCGAGCTTTCAGAAAGTACTTATCAAAAACTGAATCAGCGACTGCCTGAAAGTTGGTCTCACAGTAACCCAATCGATATCGTGGGAGATGCAGGAGAACAACGCTACATCGATACCATAAACACACTACTCGATGGAGATGAAGCCGACGCTATTTTAATTATGCATAGCCCATCAGCCATTGCGCATTCGGCTCGTACTGCCGAGAAGATCATTGAAGCGATTAAAAAGCACCCAAGGCATAAGCACTTTAATATATTGACGAACTGGTCTGGTGAACTTACAGCCAAACCTGCACGAAAACTCTTTACCGATGCGGGGATTCCTACCTACCGCACACCAGAGAGTTCAATCGTCGCATTCATGCACTTAGTTGAGTACAGACGAAATCAAAGACAGCTAATGGAAACTCCAACAACAGCAGAGAAAGTTCATATCGATGATCTGGCTGATGCTAAAAATTGGATAGACACACAACTACTGGATAAAAATACAGTAGTTCTTGATACACACCAAAATAGCCAATATTTTAAGCACTTTAACTTAGATGTACTGCCGACTTGGATTGCATCTGACCCGAGTGAAGCAGTACATATCGCCGAAACAATCGGCTACCCAGTCGCCGTAAAACTTCGTTCACCAGACATTCCACATAAGTCAGATGTACAAGGCGTTATGTTGAACCTAAGAAATAGCAATGAAGTTGCTAATGCAGCACAAGCTATTTTAGATCGAACACAACTCTCCTACCCAACTGCCAACATTCATGGTTTGTTGATCCAAGGAATGGCAAAACTTGCCGGTGGACAAGAACTTAGAATTAAAGTCACTACTGATGAAACATTCGGCCCTATCATCCTATTGGGTCAGGGTGGTTCTGAATGGGATGAATCGTTAGATGCGGCAGCTGCATTTCCGCCACTCAACATGACGCTTGCTCGCTATTTGATTATTCGTGCTATCAAGAGCGAAAAGATTCGTTTACAGAAACTCCCTAACCCTATCGATATTGAAGGATTGTCTGAACTCTTAGTTCGAATATCCCAAATGGTTGTAGACTGCCCTGAGATAAAGGAACTGGATATACATCCAGTATTGGCAAACGGAGACAAGTTTACAATCCTTGATGCCGACATCACGCTTGAACGCTACAAAGGTAATGCGCAGGAAAGGTTGGCGATTCGCCCTTACCCTGTAGAACTTGAAGAAACCATTGTACTAAAAGATGGGTCTACTGCTCTTTTACGGCCAATACTGCCTGAAGATGAGCCTATCCATGCTGACTTTATCAGTAGAGTATCGAAAGAAGATCTTTATAAACGTTTCTTTAGCGATGTTGGGGAATTTAACCACGAAGCGCTCGCGAATCTAACACAGATTGATTTCGACAGAGAGATCGCCTTTGTCGTGATTAAAGAAGAACAAGGCGCTCAATCAATCATTGGTGTATCAAGAGCATTAATAAACCCAGAAAATACCGATGCAGAGTTCGCCATATTAATACGCTCAGACTTAAAAGGCGTTGGGTTAGGCAAAGTCTTAATGAAGAAAATCATCGATTATTGTCAGTCTAAAAATACAAAACAGATCTCAGGAATGACAATGCCGACCAACCGAGGCATGTTAATGCTTGCGCAAAAGATGGGATTCAAACTCGATATCAGTTTTGAAGATGGTACGGCTGATATGGTATTACCACTTCAGCCTTAATCGACGATTAACCAGTTATATAACGAATCTTAGGTTATTTGAGCGGCCAAGTCTTTTTAAGGTGTTGGATACACCAAGACTTGGCATCGCCCATCTTATTGCGGCGCCATGCGATAACAATGTCGACGCTCTGTTTTTCTGTATCTGCAATTTGCTTAATCAAGCCACTATCGATCAGAGGTTGTGCCACAACTGTCGGTAACGTTCCTATTCCTAACCCTGCCGTGATGGCTTCCACCTTCGCTGCAAAATTAGTCACCGTCATCCTTGGTTGGCGCTCAAGGATGTTAACACTAATAGCAGGCTTATCACGCGCCGTATCGGCAATAGCAATTACCCTGTAACTTTCTCGTGCCTTCTGATCGAACTCTCCAGCACGTTTATGTACATAATGATCGCTGGCAGCGACCCACATCATTTCAAGCTTACCGATGACTTCACTTTTCATATCACTAGGAATAGTTTCCATCTTAGGGCAAACCAACAAATCGGCTCTATCGTCAATTAACGACTCCCAACATCCTGCCAGAATCTCCTCTTGGAGTTTCACTCGAGTCTTGCTGATCTTTCCAAGTTCATCTATCAGTGAAAAAAAGTTAGCAACAGGAAGAATTCCATCAAACGCGATTGTTAGATCAAGCTCCCAACCATTCGCTAAGATACTGGCTTCATTCACTAGCCTCTCGGTTGCGCCCAAAATCAAACGTCCTTGCTCTAATATGAGCTGCCCTGCCTCTGTAAAATTCGCTCGATGCCCGGAACGATCGAAGATCATGATATCGAGATCTTGTTCAAGCTTTTGAATTTGATAGCTCAACGACGAGGGTGCTCTGTCAAGTTCATTGGCCGCAGCCGCAAAGCTACCACGACGACTAATCGCATCCAAAATGTGTAAAGCTTCTAGGGTAATCGGACTCTGCACAAGCTACTTCCTCATGTATTTTGTGATAAAAATCACATCAATCGTACTTTCATTGAACTAATTTCAAGTTCAAAAATGAGCTTAAATTATTGATAGAAAAGAATTTTAGTCAAAGAGCATAGATATGTAAACATTAAAAAGCTCAATAAATCGCAATGATAACAATAGTAATTCTCATTTGGATCCAATAGAATGGCATGCGCCCAAGCAACCTACTATGGATTTTAAGGTTTCAAAAAAATGTATAAAAAATCACTATTGTCAGCTTCCATTATACTAGCTGTTTCCCCTGCTCTTCACGCTGAAGAATACTCACTTTTTGACGAAGTTGTTGTTTCAGCAACACGAACTGAACAAAACAAAGAAGACGTTTCTAGCTCAATTGAAACCGTTTCATCAAAAGATATTGATAATCAAATGTCTTCAGATGTAAAACAAGCTTTACAATACACACCTGGCGTCGATGCAAATGGTAGTGGTCGATTCGGTATTTCAGGCTTTAACATCCGTGGTGTTGAAGGTGACCGAGTTAAGATGATGGTCGATGGTGTGCAGCAGCCAACACCGTACAATCCAGGTGCATCTGAGCAGAGAAAATATTCAAATGCTATCGAAATTGATACGTTACAAGTCATTGAAGTAAATAAGGGGCCTGCTTCTACCCTTTATGGTTCTGATGCAATCGGTGGTGCAGTTATGCTTCGAACCAAGAACCCTGAAGACATGTTACGTACAGACGGTGATGAACATCGCTTTGGCATTAAATCTAGCTACACATCTGCTGACGAGCAGTTTAAGAACACCCTATCTTGGGCAATGCGTAAAGGAAAGCTAGAAACTTTAGTAATGGCGACGTATGCACAAGGAAGCGAAACAGAAACCCACTCTTCTGGTTCCAATGTTGAAGGTCCAGATCGCGGTGCAGCGAACCCTGCAGATACAGAACTAAGTAACTTCCTAGGTAAAGCTTTTTACAATGTATCTGAGACTAACAAACTTGGTTTAACGATTGAGAATTACAATCGACAATACGATGAAGATGAACTCAATTACAATGGTTATACAATCATGCCAGGGTTCACGTACACAGATAACTTCAACGAAGATACAAATAAGAGATTCCGCGCCACGGTAGAGCAACAGGTTGAAATCAATACTTCTATTGCAGATTCTCTTGATTGGTCCGTAAGCTACCAAGACTCAAGCTCTTTAAGTAAGAACTACGATACCACGCCTTTTAATGGCAGACGTATGCGTGAACGTGATGCTTCTGACGTTACCCTTCAGTTTGATACTCAATTGTCTAAGTTGGTTAATATAAGCGGCTCTGACCACGAGTTCACTTACGGCTTTAGCTATCTCAAAAATGACTTCGAACTAACAAACACCGACTACAAGTTCGACCAAGGGACAGTTGCGCCAGGCAGCACTGGTATTCCAGACGCAAAAATCACTCAATGGGGTGCATTTGTTCAAGACCAAGCGTTCCTGATGGAAGATCGTTTAATTCTAACAGCTGGTTTACGTTATGACTCTTTCGTTGCTGATCCATCTACAGATGAAGGCTTTACAACTGAATATAAGAAGAACGAAAACGACGCGTTTACAGCTAAACTAGGGTCTGTTTATCACATCAATGACAACTTGTCGGTATTTGGTCAGATTGGTCAAGGTTTCAAAGCACCAACTGTTTACGACTTGTACTACTTCTACGATCAAGGTGCGATCATAGAAGCGAACCCTAACCTAAAAGCAGAAAAGAGCCTTTCTTACGAATTAGGGCTACGAGGTAAAAACGAACACGCTCGCTTTGAATTATCTACTTTCTACACAGATTACACTGACTTTATTAACCAGAGTAAGACTGGTGAACAAGGCGGTAAAGATGTTCTCACTAAAGAAAACTTAGATGAAGTGACCATCTACGGTGCAGAGCTATCTTCTACCATCAATTTAGATAGTTTAATCAACGCTCCGTTTGGAACATACACTCGCCTAGCTGTAGCATATGCAGATGGCGAAGATAAAACGACGGGCAAATCAATTGATTCAGTAGCACCACTAACAGGTACAGTAGGTTTAGGCCTTGAAAGAGAAACTTTCGGTACTGCACTAAACGTGAAAATGGTTGCCGCAAAAGACGAGTGGCATAGCGAAGATAATACCGACGCAGCAGGTTATACTCTGGTTGATATAACGGCTTACTACCGTCCAATAACCGACCTAACTCTTCGTGCTGGTTTGTTTAATGCTCTTGATAAGAAATACTGGCTATACAGCGATCTGTCAGGAAGCGATCATGACTCTCAGTTCAGCAAAGATTTTAAATCTCAACCAGGTCGTAACTGGGGTATCTCTGCTAACTACGAATTCTAATAAGCTTTACCAAGCTTAAAATACAAAAAAGCCAGCATATCTGCTGGCTTTTCAATATTTCACTTAAAATTGTAATAAAAAGGGGAAAGTGAAATTACTTTTCTGCCATTTCTTTCTTAACCATAACGGCTGCAGCGATGATGAAAGTAACGATTAGGCCTAATTCCATGATTAACTCCAAACAAAATTAACATTAAAGATATATTTTGCGCGTATAGTAACACAATGAATGCGTAAAGATACTTTTTAACCAGAAATTTACTTTTATTCCGATTCAGATCAAAAAAGGCGCCCTAAGGCACCTTTTTGGCAAATAAATCGACCTGATTTTATTAAATCAACCAGGAAAACCGTTAGGATTGTTCGACTGCCAACGCCATGTGTCTGCTGTCATTTCGGATAGCGTACGTGTCGCTTTCCATTCCAGCTCTTGCTCAGCTTTCGCAGGATCTGCCCAACACTCAGCAATATCTCCTGGGCGACGTTCAACTAGCTTATAAGGAACTTGTTTGCCACTCGCTTCTTCAAACGCTTTTACCATCTCTAGAACACTAGAACCGTTACCCGTTCCTAAGTTATAGATATGAAGACCATCCTTTTTACCCACTTTTTCTAGTGCAGCGATATGACCGTCAGAAAGATCCATTACGTGGATGTAGTCACGTACGCCAGTGCCGTCTTTTGTTGGGTAATCACTACCAAACACAGAAAGAAACTCGCGACGACCTACAGCAACCTGAGAAACAAACGGCATTAGGTTGTTTGGAATACCTTGTGGATCTTCGCCTAGTTCACCACTTGGGTGCGAGCCCACAGGGTTAAAGTAACGAAGTAAAGTAATACTCCAGTCAGGGTTCGCTTTTTGGAAGTCCGTTAGACACTCTTCTACCATTAGCTTACTGCGGCCGTATGGGTTAGTTGCACTTGTCGGGAAATCTTCGGTAATAGGCACGCTAACTGGGTCGCCATATACTGTCGCTGAAGAGCTGAATACCAATGTTTTCACGCCTGCTTCACGCATTGCATCAACAAGAACCAGTGTCCCATTTACGTTGTTATCATAATATTCAAGTGGCTTCTCTACAGACTCGCCAACTGCTTTCAAACCCGCAAAATGAATAACCGCTTCAATATTGTTTTGTTTTAGTGTTTCGATTAACAGAGCTTTGTCACGGATGTCGCCTTCGACAAACACTGGCTTAACACCTGAAACCTTTTCAATACGCTCAAGAACGCTTGGCTTACTATTATATAAATTATCAAAGATGAAAGGCGTCATACCTGCTTTGATCATCTGAATACTCGTATGGCTGCCGATGTAGCCCATACCGCCGGTTACTAAAACGTTCATTTTAAGCCCTGTTTTTATATGTATGTAATATTGGCCTTATGTTACAACAAGTTATTCATAAGATGTAGGTAAAACTAAGGCCGATGCGTGCATGCTGACGATCAAATAATAGAACACTGATGCCTTGGTCACCCTACTCTTTTTCCATTAACACTAACCATTACCTTTATCAGAGGCTAAAACACTTATTGTTGGAGTAACGTAGTCACACCACGTTAATAGAATTTTGATTGTGATCACTGTTTAAATCAGGAATTTAGTAGAACGTCTAGGGATAGTAAATATCAAGGATAGTTTGTCTGTGACAACAAAAGTACTACTGAACTGCGATATGGGTGAAAGCTTTGGCAGTTGGACAATGGGAAATGACGAAACCGTCATGGAATGGGTTGATATGGCCAACGTAGCGTGTGGCTTCCATGCTTCAGACCCACATGTAATGTCAAAAACCATAAAACTCGCTAGCCACTACAATACTCAGGTAGGTGCCCATCCAGGTTATCAAGACTTGGTAGGCTTTGGACGTCGTTCAATCCCTCACTCTATGAAAGAAATTACCGAGTTGGTTTGTTATCAAGTCGGTGCTCTCAAAGCTCTTTGTCAACACCATGGAAGTCACCTGCATTACGTAAAGCCACATGGTGCTTTGTACAACGATATGATGGCTAACTCGCAAATATTTAATGCCGTTGCCGAAGCCGTTGCAGGGTTTGGCATTCCATTGATGATTCTTTCTACAGCAAACAACCAGAAGTTTCTCGATATCGCGGATAACTATGACCTTCCGTTACTACTCGAAGCATTTGCGGATCGTGCATATCTAAACAATGGACAGTTAGCGCCCCGTTCTGTTGCCGGTTCCGTCTATACACATCAAGATGATATTTATAACCAAGTCATGCAGATAGTGAACTATGGTTCAGTGACGACCATCGAGGGGGAACGACTTGAAATTGAAGCGGATACGATTTGTGTCCATGGTGACAATCCCCAATCTATCGCGTTGATTAAGCGCATTAGCCAAGATATTAATGCACTGAGATAAACACTAGTGAATCAATATTTCTTCAATTAATACGGTAACTTATGAAGAAAACAATGAGTATTACGATCGAACCGGTCGCGGAATGCAGTGTTATGATCAAGATTGATCTTACTAACGACATGAGATCAGCAACAAAATCACAACAAAACATCACTAAACAAAAGGCATTCAACGTTCCCGTTTGTGTCGCTTCTATTTCTCAACAAATAAGGCAAGTATTCGCCCCTTATTTAATGAACGTCACGCCTGCGTATAATACGATTCTTGTCGACTATCTGCCTTATCGAATTCAGGAATCAGAACTCATTCAACAATTGAATACACTGATCACTAACATTGATTTCAACACTTTAGATTCTCAATCAAAATCGATAGTGACCATACCCACCTACTACAGTAAAGATACCGCTCTCGATCTTTCCCGTTTTGAACAGCAAGGGCTATCATTGGAGCAAGTTATCGAACTTCACACCAGTACAATCTATCAAGTGAGTTCAGTCGGGTTTATGCCAGGCTTTGCTTTCCTTTCTGATGTTGTACCAACACTCCAAATGCCTAGGCACGAAACGCCTAGACTCTCAGTCCCAAAAGGTAGCGTCGGAATCGCAGACAGAAAGACCGCGGTTTATCCTGATCAGTCCCCAGGTGGTTGGAATATTATTGGTCGATGTCCTTTACAGCTGTTTAACAGCAATGTCTCTGTAGAGGAATTAAATAACGCATCTTTGTTTAACGTGGGAGATCAAGTCCAATTTAAAGCCATTGATAAGAGCGAATTTATCGAACTTGGAGGGTGTCTAGATGAATAAGGGTTCTATCACCATATTAAAGTCTGGCCCACTCTCGCTCATTCAAGATTTTGGACGTTATGGTCTTTCACATCTCGGGCTTACACAGGGTGGACCCGTTGATGATTACGCGTACAGTTGGGCGAACCACTTGCTCCAGAACCCTATTAATAGCCCCTCGTTAGAAATAACGCTGGGACAGTGTGCAATTAAGGTGAATCAAGATTGCTTACTGTCTATTGCAGGTGGTGATCTTCAGGTGAAACTGGATGAGGCTTCGATACCCAATTGGTCATCGTTTGTGGCTTATAAAGGCCAAATACTCTCTTTTGGACTACCAAGAAATGGGCTTAGGGCTTACTTAGCCGTAAAAGGTGGCTTTAAAGCACCAGTCAGTTTAACCAGTACATCAACCGTTGTGCGTGAAAAAGTGGGTGGACTGACCCAAGATGGCCAACCTTGCCAGGCGAACCAAGACATTCAGTTTCATACACATCCGATACCATTGCATTTTAAGCCTTTAAGTGTGACTTTTCGCTATACTCCGGACTACAACCTTCCACTTACTTTGAGAGTTATTGAAGGTTACCAGTCAAATCTTTTCACCAAAGCTGCCAAATCGACCTTCTACAATAGTCCTTTTACGGTTAGTCAGAACTCCAATCGCATGGGCTATCGACTCAGTGGCGATCCAGTTGAATCACCGGATATCACAATGTTGTCGGAAGGTATTGCTCTAGGCGCGATTCAAATACCAAAAGATGGGCAACCCATCATACTTCTCAACGACAGGCAGACCATTGGTGGTTATCCAAAGCTTGGCTGTATTGCGCGTATCGACCTACCTAGACTTGCGCAGGCCAAACCCGGGCAACAAGTTTGTTTTGTAAAGGGAGATCGTTTGGGGTTACAAGATGTGTGGTGCCAATGGGCAAGGTTCTTTGGCTACTGACTTATATTGTTTGGTTCATTTTATCTCTAAGTAAAACAAAGGGTGACCTTCAATAAGAGCCACCCTTTTTCTCTTTTTGATCAATGACCTACTGTTTAATTCACTCGATTCTCACCAGTCACAATCGCCAATGCCGCTGGGTATCCGCGCTCTTGCGTAAGCGTGATAGCTTTTGTTTCAACGTCATCAATATTAAGTGACATTGTCACTGGATGTGCGCCTTCAATGGTTGTTTGTTGCGCTTCACCGTCAAACCAACGGCTATTGATCTTCTGAGCCGCTTCCAACGTTGAGGATGCTTTTACAACCTCTAGTCTTGCGTATTTTTCACCACAAAAAGAAACATCAGACGCGCGTAAGCTAGGGTCAGTCCCGGGAATCTGTTGAGCTCCAAACAGAGGTTTACCGCCCACGGTCGCTGACTTAAAGCTAGGGATAAATTGAGCCATATGTTCGATGGCGGCTTGAGTCCGTTGCTCTAATTGTGCTTCTGTCCAACCAGACACAATTTTTTTCAGCAGTTTCTGCGGGAGTTGCGGCTGAGATGAATGCTTCGAAGAAGAGACTAAGCCACCTTCGAACAGTGTAATCCCCTCTGTCATACCATGCAGTTGAAAAACGCCATCTGCATAGGGAGTGAGCTGCGCCATACCTTGAGGTGTACCACGTGGCCCATGGAATATGACTTCAGGCCACTCCTCTTTATGTTCACGACAATCTGACCAGTCCGTGACATAGGCTGCTTTAAACTCGACAAGACGTTCTTGCTTAGAGCCGACATAATCGTCAACCACACCCGTTTCAAAGCCACTCGCATTAATCAGGTACTGAGATGCAAATTTATGCTTATTCCCCGCATGATCGGAATAGCATAGCTCCCATTCGCCTTCTACTTGAGTTACCGATATGAGTCGACTGTTGGTAAGAATGTGGCAGTTGCTCTGCTTTTCTAGCGACAACTGAGCCATTGCAGACAAACGAAATACGCTCAGTCCGTACTCTTGAACTACTGCTACCGGATATTTCAAGGTGTCCAAATCAGTATGCTTAGCAAAAGGAATACACCATTCATCCAGAGTGCTTGGATTTTGGGGTTGTCTTTTAGTTGATAAAGCAACTAAGTCTTGCTTGTTATAAAGCTTGTAGTATTCGTCTGGGTTTCCCAGAACTTGATTACTTTGGTCTTGATCAACCAAAGCTTGGTAAGCCGACTTAATTACCTCTAGACGTGGTAACAGAGCTTCAGGTTGACCACCATCACTATGAGGCACTGCAATAACAGTTGGACGAATATTGAGCGTGTGAGGAAACAAACGAACAGTATCAATTGATTGAGCAAGGAGTTGAAGGCATTGCTCCTGAGAAATATCTCGATACAAATTACCACCAGCATGCAGGTGGCAGATCGGAGGCCCGTTTACCAGACTTGGCCCTTTTTCCAACAAGGTTACGTCATATCCACGCTCGCTGAAATGAATCGCACTGGTGGCGCCCGCAATACCACCACCAACAATAGCTATAGACGGTTGTTTTTTATCCATTTTGTTCTGGTTCATTGGACTCTAAAGCCTAAAATTAACTGCTTAGTATTCTACGTAGGATTGACGGTGAATTAAATCACATTTTTATCAAGGTCTTAGTTTGTCATCATCAGAAGTCAAACTAAAAAAACAAAATTTATTGCTTGACTCAATATGTGTGAATGAAAAAAACGTCGACCCAAAACACGCCAAAATTGGCCTAAGTACGGTAGTACAAAGGCTCGAAGATAGCTCATATGACATCTTGATTAACTTATCCCTAAAGTTATCCACCGATTTTGTGGATAACTGTTGATAAGGTACAACTTTGTTGCGCAAACCCTTTATTTACAGGGACTAAACAACATTATCCGAAAATATGAATTTATTATTACAGCTTATTAGCAGGTATAAACAGCCCCTTATTTAAGCTTTTTATCCCCCACGATATTGCCCTGTGGGTAACCTAACCGATGGCCGCTGTACAAAATAAAAAGTGCGTACAACCGGAAACGTTTGAACGCACTCATTAGCTACTGGCTTACCCATAACGTTAGTTTCAACACTAGCGATCACTTTGCAGCCAGTTATTTATAGATTTCTATTGCGATTATTCTCTATAACAACGCTATGACTTAACCATATCGCAGCAAAGTACTAGTTAAAGTCCTTCTTCATTGGTGCAAGGAGGCGCTTAATCAGACTGTTTACGACCGCTGCTAACGTCACAAAGGTAATCACAGGTAACATCACCCATAAAACAGGATGTAGCGTTACTGGTAATTCAAAGCCAAAGGTCATTAGGCTTGCCACACTTAGCTCTGCACCAAGTGCAGCAATACTACCCGCTACAAGCGCCATAATGCCGTACTCACACCAAATTGTATTGAGGATGCGACTTTTGCTGGCGCCTAACGTTCTATATAGGCGAATCTCTTGCTGACGCTGAGACAAGCTCAAACGCAACAATGTAAAGATCAACAGTAAACCCGCGATAACGCCAAGCCCAGCGAGCACAGTGATCGACCAAACGATCTGTTTAAGCAACTCTTGAATCTTACTGCCCATCTTGCGGATATCCATCAAGCTGACTGTCGGGTGATTACGAGACAGTTGATTCAACATCTCATCATGTTGTTCCTGTAATCTAAAGCTCACCAACCATGTCGATGGAATCGAGCTGAGTACATCCGGTGTAAAAATGAAATAGAAATTGGGCTTCATTTCACGCCACTCGACTTCACGAATGGTATTTACCTTCGCATCAAAGCGTTGGCTGTTAATCGTAAACGAGAGTTCGTCACCAATTTGAAGGCCAAGTTGATCGGCTACGTCAGATTCGACAGAAACACCATTCTCATTCGTCCACTCACCAGCAACAACGTCATTGTACTCAGGAAGAGATTCACCCCACGTAAAGTTGATTTCTCGACTCAAAGCATCTGTTTGATCAGCATTTTCACTGTACTCACTCGCTTCGACTCCATTAATCGTTGTCAGTCGTCCACGAATGATTGGGAAAGCTTGTGTGCGTTCAACGTTATTTGCGTCAATCGTCTCTAGGTACGCCTCTTTTTCGTATTCAGCAATGTTGAGTGCAAAAGCATTCGGGGCGTTCTCAGGCAGCGTCTGTTGCCAATCAGACAGCAAGTCACTACGAACTAACCAGATAATAGAAAGCAACATCAAGGACAAAGAGAGAGCGCCAAATTGGATACCCGTTGCGAGTGGCGTTCGATTGATGCGACTAATTGCGAGACGCATTGCTGTGGATACGCGGAGTTTAGCGATCAGTCTCAATACAAGAATGCTAACCAACGCAAGTACCGCAAACAGTCCAACGATTCCCCCTAGGACGATCCAAACCAGTAGGTTATTACCATACATCATTAACATCGGTACTATCGGCACCAAGAGCAGCAGATATCGTTTACTACTGTTCTGTCCTTGATAACTAGACTGAATAACACTGATCGCAGACGTGTTCACCAATCCTAAAAGAGGAATGCCCAGAGCAGGAACACCAATTAACACGCTGGTTAACACAGACAGCAAGATCGGTTGATAACCATAGCTTGGAAGCGGACTTGGAAGAAGATCTTCTAGCGGAATACGTAACAAAAACTCAAGGCCGATGCCTATCGCAATACCAAAGACAATACCAATCACCATTAGCATTAGAACTTGAATCGATAACCAGTGAATGACCCATTGTTTGCTTGCCCCTAAACTCTTGAGCATAGCGATTGTTTTCTGTCGACTTGCCACGTAGTGCTGACAAGTGAGAACCAAGGTAGTTGCCGCCATGATGACTACGATAGCAACCGTCAACGACAGATACTGAGTCGTTTTGTTAAACATTTCATTGGTGCGACTGGCACTGTCTTGATTGCGCCATCGGTCACTTGGCGTTAGTTCAATAGAGTCTTGAATCGCTTGCAGATCATTATCATCGCCATTTAAGAATAAGCGAAAGCTGACACGACTCCCTGGTTGAATGGCGCCCGTCGCATCGATGTCACTGCTATGAATCAGCACAGCGGGCATTTGTTGAAATGGGTTGAAACTGAGCCCTGGTTCTTGAGTGATCCGCCCTGTAATCGTTAGGTCGGCATCACCAATCGTGACATTGTCACCTATAGCAACCTCTAACTGAGAGAAAATTCGTTCATCAAGCCATAACTCGCCCGGTTTAACGTTTGTTTGCTGCGCATCGGTTGTTTCCAATAACATTTCGCCGCGCAATGGATAATTGCTCTCCACCGCTTTTACCGTAACAAGCTGCATGCCGTTGTCACTAAAAGCCATGGTAGAGAAACGAGTCAGTTCACTCCTTTCCAGTTTTTTATCCGCAACCAATTCAAGCAGTGAATCCGGAAGTGGGTTTGCTGAAATAAACACGCTATCAGCAGTGAGCGCATCTTTTTCTTGTTTTACTATCACTTGCTCCATGCGCTCAGCTAAAGCCGACAAAGCAAAGACACACGCGATAATAAGAGTAAGGGCGATAGAAACGGGCCATAGCTGGCCATGGCGTATCTCTTCAATACTCCAGCTGAAGAGTCTTTTATTCAATCCTTTAGAATGGCTCACTCTACACCTCCGTGATTTGACCAAGGTGCATTTTCAAAGTGCGCTGACAGCGCTGAGCGAGTTTAGGGTCATGAGTAACAAGAACCAACGTGGTGCCGTGAGACGCATTAAGCTCAAATAAAAGCTCTACAATCTTGGCAGCGGTTTGCTGATCAAGATTACCTGTGGGTTCATCAGCAAACAGAATTTTAGGCTTAATCATAAAAGCACGAGCGAGTGCCACACGTTGTTGTTCACCACCAGAAAGTTGTGAAGGTAAATGGTCGACACGATCTTTAAGCCCTACCGACTCCAGTAACGCGGTTGCACGCTCTATATCTTCCTCTTCGCCCTTCAGTAAACACGGCAAGGTTACGTTTTGTAGTGCGGACAAACTCGGGATTAGTAGAAAGCTTTGAAAAACAAATCCAACCGACTCACTACGAATCTGAGCTCGCTCTTCATCGTCTAATTGAGAAAGTGGTTTGTTTAGAAGATGAATTTCACCAGAACTAGGCACATCGAGCCCTGCAAGCAGTGTCATTAGGGTCGATTTTCCCGCACCTGACGTACCAACGATAGCAACGGTTTCACCTTCAACAATATCGATGTCAACCTTCTCTAAGATTGTCAATTGTTCTTGATTAGTAGACACTGTCTTCGAAACAGATTCAGCTTTTATTATGGATGTATGCATGACTCGACTAATTTCCTTTTTAATTTTTATACTTTTTTCCACAACTACATTTGCGCAGAACCAGACAATCTTAGTGTTAGGTGACAGTTTAAGTGCTGGTTACAACATGGATATCAAACAGAGCTGGCCTACCTTACTTCCAGACGCTTTATCCGAATACGACAAAGAAGTTACCGTAATCAACGGCAGTATTTCTGGCGATACAACGGGCAATGGCCTTTCTCGTTTACCGCAATTATTAACGGAACATACGCCAGACACAGTACTCATTGAACTGGGCGCGAACGATGGCCTTCGTGGTTTCCCGCCTAAGGTGATCGAACAGAACCTCGAAAAAATCATCCAACAGATTCGAGATTCAGGTGCAAAGCCAGTCATGATGCAGATACGTATTCCGCCTAACTACGGCAAGCGCTACAACGACCAGTTTGAGTACGTATTTACGTCGCTATCTGATCAGCAGAAAGTGCCACTACTGCCATTCTTTCTCGAGTATATCATTATGAAACCTGAATGGATGATGAACGACGGACTGCATCCTAAGCCCGAAGCGCAACCTTGGATTGCAGAGTTTGTTGCCGAGAAATTATACCAGTATCTTTAGCTTTTAATGGTCTAGCTCAATCTTTTTTACATAGCTTTACGTTAACGTGAGTTCATAACAGCGTTAAGTGTAAGGTTATTTATGATAATAAAACCCGTTATAAAGGGTGTCGTTGCCAAAAATGCGCACCCCCTAGGCTGCCAACAAGCAGTCAAGCAACAAATTGAATTTGTTAAAAATGCTCCTCAAATCAAAAACGGCCCGAAGCGTGTTCTGATTATCGGAGCATCTTCAGGCTTCGGACTCGCTGCTAGAATTGCCCTCACCTTTGGTGGCGCTGAAGCCGATACCATTGGTGTTTCATTCGAGCGAGGACCTAATGAAAAGTCATTAGGGAGCGCAGGTTGGTACAACAACATCTACTTCAAACAAGAAGCCAAACGTGAAGGTCGCAAAGCGATAAACATCGTTGGTGATGCCTTCTCCAAAGAAACTCGTTCACAAGTGGTTGAGGCCATCGAAACTTACTTTGAGGGTGAAGTTGACCTAATCATCTATAGCCTCGCAGCAGGTGTACGTCCTAAAGCTGACACCGAGGAGTTCTGGCGTTCTGCAATCAAACCAATTGGTCAAAGTGTCACTGGCACTACCATCTCTCTGGAAGACGATAGCTGGAATACCACTACGCTTGAACCGGCAACAGAAGACGAGGCCGAAAGCACACTCAAGGTTATGGGTGGTGAAGACTGGGGTCATTGGGTAGACGAACTAATCAACGCCGAATCTATTGCTGAAGGTTGTAAAACCATCGCCTTCTCTTATGTTGGACCAGATGTAACACACCCTATCTATCTAGATGGAACGCTTGGACGCGCTAAAATCGACCTTCATCAAACCAGTCACTCACTGAACCTTGAGTTAGCTAACTTTAGCGGTGGTGCGTACGCAACGGTGTGTAAAGCACTCGTGACCAAAGCAAGTGTCTTTATTCCGGGTTTGAGTCCTTATTTATTGGCGCTTTACCGCGTGATGAAAGAAAAAGGGACTCATGAAACATGCATCCAACAAATGCAGCGCCTGTTCAGCACCAAACTCTACGGCCAAGATAAAATCCCACTTGATGGTGAGCGCCTCATTCGAATGGATGATTGGGAACTTGAGCCTGAAACACAAGCTCATGTATCAGAGCTTCTTGAGTCAATGGATGAAGAAAACTTCAAACTCACGGGCGACTATGCTGGCTTTAAACAGGAGTTCATGCAGCTCAACGGATTTGAGTATTCGGGAATTGATTACACCCAACCATTGAATACAGAAGATTTTATAAATCTCAAGCCATAATTCCTTTCTATCTCAGGTATGAGACTTGGATTCAGTTTTAAAAGCCTCTCGCAAATTGGAGAGGCTTTTTTATGTAATCTACCTATACTCAAATTAACAGTTTCATTACATCTCTAGGTGCATATTACATCGACAGGGAGACGAGATCACAGGATGTGATTCGTCGAGTAAAAGCGACATGGAGTCTTATGAAAAAGATAAATACGCTCGATTTAGATATACCCAGTGATATGAAGGTCGGTTGGCAAAACATCGTCGATTTACTGGCTAATATCACTCACGTACCCGCCGCACTGATTATGCGCGTGCACACCGCATCAATTGAAGTTTTCGCAACCAGCCATTCTGACGGTAATCCTTATAAGGAAGGAGACTCTGAAGAACTTGGACATGGTCTGTATTGCGAGACAGTCATGAGAACAAACCGTCGCTTAATCGTCCCCGACGCAACTCAAGATCCAAATTGGAAAAACAACCCTGATATGAAAATTGGAATGATTTCATATTGTGGTATCCCTTTGCTTTGGCCGAATGGCGATGTATTCGGAACGATCTGTATTTTGGATAGCAAAGAGAACCACTACACTCCAACGTATATCCAACTGCTTGAAAGCTTTAAACTCTCGATTGAGTCGCAACTCACAACGCTCTATCAAAATGCAAAACTCTCTAAGTTGAACAAAGAGCTTAAATCAAGAGTCCATACTCGGACACAAGATCTTGCCAGCTTAAACTATTCCCTAAACCTTGAAATCGATAAGCGAAAAGCGGCAGAGCAGAAAGTCACTTATCAAAAAAATCACGATCTAGGCACAGGGTTCTTAAACCGCCACGCTTTCGAATCTAAGCTCAATGCTCAAATAACGAATGAAAAACAACTGAACAACCGATCATTTGCTGTTGTTCATATCGGGTTTACTAACGGCAGACGTATTCAAGCTCGTTACGGCTACCAAGCGTTTGATGATGTTCTGGTCGAATATCGCCGTAGACTTTCCACGATCCAAGGTATTGAAGTGCTAACCGGAAGGCCTACTTCCGTCGACTTGGCGATTGCCTATACCACAGACAAACTTAACGCTCATCTCGACACGCTTTGTGAACAACTGGTCGAGATCGGTCACTCAGAATTCACGATAGGCGGTGACAATGTTCACCTGCATGCTTTTATCGGCCTGACAATAACCGACACTCAAGACAACGCAGAAGCAGCACTTAAAAAAGCATCGGCGGCCATGCTTGCTTGTAAAGATTCTGGGCAAAAATACTGCTTCTATTCTCAAGCTTATAATGACGACCAGATACACCTCAATAAGATTGAGGGCTACCTCTTACAAGCAGTGCGTAACGACGATCTTATGCTCTACTTTCAGCCGAAGGTTTCCCCGCTTACACATAAATGGGTAGGTGCTGAAGCTCTACTTCGCTGGCGTCACCCTGTTCTTGGTGATATTTCAAATGAAACGCTCATCCATATGGCAGAACAAAATGGATTGATCTTCGAAGTCGGCAATTTTGTTCTTCGCTCCGCCATCGAAAAAGCTAAAGAGTGGTCTGCGTATGTCGATGACTTCAAGATGGCGATTAACGTTTCTGCGGTACAATTAAAGAACGTGCAGTTTTATGAGCAAATCGTTCATTTACTTGAAACCTATCACCTTCCAGCTCGCTTTCTTGAATTAGAAGTAACAGAAAGCGGTTTAATAGCTGACGAAGTCATTGCAAAGAATACCTTAGAATCGCTTCATGATTTAGGCGTGACATTGTCACTTGATGATTTCGGAACAGGCTATGCTTCTTTTGGCTACCTCAAAAAATTCCCTTTTGATGCCATTAAAGTAGATAAGAGTTTTATCGACCAGATAAACAACTCACAAGATGACACTGAGATTGTGCGATCGATTGTGCAGATTGCCAAAAAGCTCGACCTTAAAGTAGCGATTGAAGGCATAGATAACGAAGAGCAAGAACAATTCATTATTCAAGAGGGTTGCGATATTGGGCAAGGATACCTTTATGGCAAGCCGATGACCTGCCAAGAGTTCGAGCACAGCCTTGCCGACCAAAACTATCTAAACAGCAGTCGCTACGCCTAATTGGTGCATTTAGGCGCCAATTGGCGCTTACAATGAATTAATGGTGGTGTAAATTGCCGATACTTTGCAATTTACGCCCACTTTCCCTTTACTCTATAGGTGGTGATTTTTATAATCGCCGCCTTTCTATTTGTATCTTTCTCCAACTAAGGCATTTTTCGTTATGGATCAGTTGACTGCAAAGCTAAAAAAGCTCGAAAAACAAAACTACCGTGCATATCAACAAATCAAAGGTCAATACGACTTTGCTGACTTTGAACTTCATATTGACCACATCCAAGGTGACCCATATGCGTCCCCTTCTCGCTTTCGTGCGACACGCGCTTGGTCATTAACAGGTTTAGAGTGGCTGAAAGGCAAATCACATGTATACCAAATTGCAGCGCGTGACTTCATTGCGCGTAGCTTTGCAGAATTTGCTAAACAAGAATCGACTATCTCTATCGCACTAACAGGTCAAACCGTCCTTGATAGTACAGCGGTACTGTTCACAGAGCACGGTATTGAAATTCGTTTCCGTATCAACCTCCCTGCTGATGGACGTAGCATTCTGGCTAAGAAAGCAAATAACATTATTACTTTCTACCTGCCTAAGTTTATCCGCCGAGCGACACTGGAGCGCGAGTTAGACTTTGATGCCCTAGTTGAGCACTGTCAGACCATCGAAGATCAAGAAGCCCTTCGTTCTCAACTGGATGAGCATAACCTTGCTGCGTTTGTTTCTAACGGTAGTGTTCTACCGCGTATTGCAGGTAACTGCGACCTACCGATGAAAGATGCAGTTGCGTTCGAAGCACCTGAATCTTTATCTGTAACGCTAAAAACGCCAAACCGCGGTGAAGTAAAAGGCCTAGGTATTCCTAAAGGTATTACTTTGATTGTCGGCGGTGGCTTCCACGGTAAATCGACGCTACTTAATGCAGTTGAACGCTCTATCTACAACCACATTCCAGGCGATGGTCGTGAAGGAATCGTTACTGCGTTAGATACGATGAAGATCCGCGCGGAAGACGGCCGCTGTGTTCATAGCTTGAACCTTTCGAACTACATCAATCACCTACCAATGCAAAAAGACACGTCGGACTTTACGACTCAAGATGCGTCTGGTTCGACATCTCAAGCGGCTTGGCTACAAGAGTCAATTGAGGCGGGTGTTCAAACCTTATTGATTGATGAAGATACATCAGCAACAAACTTTATGATCCGCGATGAACGTATGCAGGCATTAGTCGCGAAAGGTGACGAGCCAATTACTCCTCTGGTCGACCGTATTGGTCAGCTACGAGACGAAATGAACATTTCAACAATTGTTGTTATGGGCGGCTCGGGCGATTACCTAGATGTTGCCGATACGGTAATCCAAATGCATGACTACCAGGCAGTAGATGTAACCGAAAAAGCTAAAGAAGTGATTGAGCAGCACCCTACGCAGCGCCACAACGAGTGTGAAACAGCACTAGAAATGTTTGTACCTCGTTCATTAAACCGCGCATCTCTGATGAGCATCTTGTCTGACGGCAAATTCCGAGTAAACGCGAAAGGCAAAGATTCACTGCGCTTTGGTAAAGAGTTCACAGACTTATCAGCACTTGAACAACTAGAATCTGCGTCAGAAGTGAACGCGATTGGTTGGGCTTGGTTCCAGTTTGCGCAACTTCCTGGTTGGTCGAACAACCCGGCGAAAGAGTTTAACGCGATGTTGGATAAAGATTGGCACGCGAACATGCCGAACTATGGTGATCTAGCGAAACCAAGAACTCTCGATATCATGGCAGCGTTGAACCGTATGCGTAAATCTCAGTTCAAGCCATCAAACTAACAGTCCGCTCGAGTCGCTTTGATTCACTAAGCTGAACAAAAAGATAAAAAATAGTGCGTCCAACGCACTATTTTTTTATCGGTCACTTATCTAAGGACATTCCACGCTTCACACAAGACTCTAAATTGAGCGCTATTCCCTTCTTCCCTATCTGGGTGCCAGCGTAATGCGAGTTTTCGCCAACGCTTTCTAATCTCAGTAGGTGTCGCATCGTTTGGAAGCTCGAATAACGAAAGCGCTTTGCTCCTGTCCATATCACCAATGTCTTCACCCCCGACAAACTTACGATAACGAGTCCAAAACTCATTCAATAGTCGTTTGACCTCACCTTCATCTGCTTCGTAATTTTCCCAATGCACATAATAGTCACGTAGCGGGTCTTCCGGATCGATAGCATGTCCATTGGCGTAATAACGGCCGTGCATCAATTCAATATCCATCGCCTGCACTTGTAACCAACTCTCTGGAAACAAGGTCTCTTGTAATTGATAAAGCGCATTCATGATAAGGAAGTTCTTTTTAAACAGATCCTTTTCAGGTTTCGGATCCAAGATGGGTACAAGACCGAGATCATTAAGGTGAGTCGCAAGCGTATGAACCTTCCAGCCTCGAGGTTGCTTTTTGAGTACCTCCATAATCGGCCAAAGCAATGGGTTTTCCATGTGAGTTTGAAAAGGAGCACTCACGTCTTGTTGTTCTAACATAATATGGAGCCAGTTTTATAATGCAGGTTGGTTCATATATACATTGAAAGCCATCAATTATGATTTGTCGAGGATTGAAACAAAAGTTTCAACGATTCACCCCAATAATATCAAGCCGATAACTCTTTGAAATTGAATTGCTAGTCGAATACCTAACTTTGCTTCAAACACAAAAAAGCCAGCGAAATGCTGGCTTTAGTCTTCCTATGGAATCAGGCTTGCTTAGATAACACCTAGCTCGCGTAGACGTTCCATCAGGTATTCATTCGCTGTGTACTTCTCAGACAATACCACTTCAGGTTTCGGGTGTAGGAAAAGTGGTAGAGAAATACGAGAGTTCTCTTGGCGCTCACCCGTTGGGTTAATTACGCGGTGTGTTGTAGATGGGAAATAACCACCTGAGGCTTCTTGAAGCATGTCACCAATGTTAATGATTAGGTTACCAAAATCACACGGTACATCTAACCACTGATCGTCTTGAGTTTTCACCTGTAGGCCTGGCTCATTCGCCGCAGGGAGAACCGTTAGCAGGTTGATATCTTCGTGAGCTGCTGCACGGATTGCACCCGGCTCTTCATCACCCTGCATTGGTGGGTAGTGTAGAACACGTAGCAGTGTTTGCTCGCTACCATTAATCATTTCAGAGAGTGCAACAGAGAATTTCTCTTGTACTTCTTGCGGTGCGTGCGCTTCAACCCAACCTAATAGTTCTTGAGCGAAAGCATTCGCACGATCATAGTAATCTAGGATCTGTTCTTTCAGTTGCTCAGGGATTTGACCCCAAGGATAAACGTGAAAATACTCTTTAATGTCTTTAACGCTGTGTCCTTTAGCGACTTCTGAAACAGAAGGTGGAAAGTATCCGTCTTGTGTCTCAACATTAAACTGAAAATCGTTCTTCTCTTCTGTCATGAAGAATTGGTACCAGTTTTCATAGATAGATTCTACGAGTTCTTTAGGGATTGGGTGATTTTTTAAAACACCGAAGCCAGTTTCACGTAATGAGCGAACAAATTGCTCTGCTGCATCGTCAGCAAGATAATCGACAGTTTCCAGTTTCATGACTTTCTTTCTAGTTATGTGTGTAATGAACGGCGATTTTAGGGTGCGCTTTGTCGTAAATCAAACTTTTGTGAAACTCTAGCAATCGTTTGTCTAGATACTGGGCGTTAAACCGCCTTTTCAACACATTTTGTAAATTGAAAATAAATTGTACAGTGTTCAATATTATGACAACATACTTGATTATTGATGAGGATTACTTATGACAGTGACTACTGAACCTATGCCCGCTCCACTCAGCGGTAATCGATCTCTATTAATTCTGACCGCCGCTTATCTTGTTGTCTTTATATTTTCCGCAATTGCACCTTCATCTAGAGCGGTGTGGATTGCAGAGATTATTCCAGCTGTAGGTATCTTAGCGGGTATCTGGTGGTTTTCTCGAAAGCTAACCTTCTCTAACACCGCCTACGTATTGATGTTCATCTGGTTAGCCTTACACACGATAGGTGCGAAATACACTTTCGCAGAGGTTCCTTTTGATTGGTTTAATCACTTGATTGGCTCTGAGCGTAACAACTTCGATCGCGTGGCTCATTTCTCAATTGGCTTATACGCCTACCCGCTAGCTGAATATATGATTCGTAAGAAACTATCATCACCGATTATCGCGGTGTGGTTTTCTCTCTTCGCGATCATGAGTGTGGCAGCAGGTTATGAAATCATTGAGTGGTGGTATGCGGAATTGGCTGGTGGTGATGAAGGCATCGCGTTTTTGGGTTCACAAGGTGATATTTGGGACGCTCAGAAGGACATGTTGTGCGATACCTCTGGAGCGATCGTTGCGTTAATAATCATGAAGCTACAAGGCCGAATCAATAAGCCAAAGATCTAAAAATAGTTTCTAAAAGACTCTCTGATAAAACAAAGGAATACTCGCTAGTACTCCTTTGTTCTTTCGTTCCTATTTCATTGTGACCTTCCCACCAATCATCTTGAAGGCGGGTGTTCCTCTCACTAAGGTATCTCTGGCAAACTCAATCTCACAGCCGGGGCAATGACAAGGCTTTGTGGTGTAGTCTTCAACGATCCTCTCTTTAAAGCATTTCACTAGGGCACCTTTACCACCTTTTCGATATTTGAAGAGTTGTGTCTTACACTTGGCACAGAAAATCTGTACCGTTTTGCTTGGTTGTTTCTTGTTTGGTTTAGCCATGAATTTTACGAATTACTAACTTTAGGAGACAAGATTACTGCTGCGATTCCGACAAAGATGATGCCGGATGCAATAACATACTGCAGTGTGATTGGTTCGGATAAGAATAAGACCCCGCCAAGAGTCGCAATAATTGGTACGCTGAGTTGAGCAACCGATGCCGTCAATGTACTCAGCTTCTTAACGACTTGATACCAAAGTGTATAGCCCATCGCAGAGGCAAACACACCAGACAACAGTGCGTAAGTTACACCTGAGTTGTTCATAAACAATGCGTCTGACATCGCTCCACTGAATATGACAACGATGAGTAACACAAGAGAAGCTAAACCAGCATAGCTAAAGTTGATCATTGTCGCTTGAAGAGGATCGTGCACCTTACGCCCTGCTAATGTGTAACAACCCCAACCTATTCCTGCGAGCATCATAAGTACCACGGCTTTGAGATCTAAAGTGTGTTGTTGGTCATTTGGCCACAACAATAAGACCAGGCCACTAATGGCTATCCCACAGCCTAGCCACTCCATAAGTGACATTCTCTTTGTCTGTATTAAATGTGCAACCACCATAGTAAGCTGAACCATCACAAACAAGATCAAGGCACCTAATCCAGCTCCAAGCGCAACATACGCATAGGAAAAACCAAACATATAGACGAGCAATGCACCAATTGAGGTCGGGTTGCCTTTCCAGTTTGATTGTTTCATTTCTTTTGATTGCAATGGTTGTCCACCAGCCGTTTGCTGTTTTGAACGATTCACAGCCCAGTAAATCAGTATCAAAGTAATGGCGCCGGCGACAATACGAATCAAAGAGAAACTCAGAGGGTCGATACTGTTGTCGGCAAGTGCCCATCGACACAATACCGAGTTGGCAGCAAAGGCAATCAACGTAATAACTGTAAGAAACAAAGTGGACATAATGCGCCTTTATCCGAGATCCGGCTTATTCCAAACCTGACTGAAGTCGAACCAACCTAACGCATTACACTTAGCATTTTGCAGGGTACCACATTGATCTTTATTAACACCTAGCCAGCAGTGAAACATTGGGATCAACTGATTACTGTGAACCAATTTCTTACCTAGTTGACGAGCTGGGAATGTTTCGTATTCACCAGCGCGCCACTGTTCGACCATAGCGCACCACTGATCAAATTCATCTAATGGGCTCGACTCTTCAATAAAGCTGTAATCCATCAACCAACCAACTAAAGCGTCATCACGATTATTCGCGATCCCCATTGGATTGATCCAGATATCGACATCATCGGCGTGCGGTGGATCCATGTCATATCCAAACAGCTCGACTCCAACACCATACTTTTTGAGAACCGCTTCAATGGCATGTCCCAACGTCGGAAACATTGGATGTTGACGCTGAAACGCAATCTTTATCACTGGCTGCGTTGAAGACTTTGGACAAACAGGCGGTGCGAGTTTTACATCGTACCAACCCGGTTTTAATCCATACGCGTGCAGTACACCGAGGTCGATGACCGTCTCTTTAGGGATGTGAGTAAACAAATCAGCCGCATTCAACGCATTAGAGAGGAACTCCGCCCATAATGGGTTCTTGGCGATACCTTTTTGTCGGTTGAGCAAAAGATAGGTACAGCCCGGGTCCAACTCAACTTCATCACTGTCGCCACGATCAGCCATTACCGGCTTTGATAGGCTTGGATAGACCATAGACGAGTATGCCTCGTCGACCACCCATACTTCGACTCTGTCTATCAATGGTCGAAAACCAAAGTAGCCATCAAAGGCATGAAGTATCAATTGTTGTTCATCATTCTTCTCAACTCGATATGGGCCCGTACCAATTGGACGAATATCGTAGTCATCGCCACGTAAACTCACAGGTAATGTGACTTTTGCGATCGACTCTGTCAGTGCTAATGGAAAATATTTGTCGGGACGAGTTAAGTAAACATCAACCACGCAGTTAGCTGGCGACTCGACACGCTTGATATGCGAGAACATGTTAAGGCTCTCTAAGGAGTCAAGCGTCTCAACAATATGACTGGTTTGAAGTAATTCACCATTATGAAATCGGACACCCGGACGAATAAAGAAACGCCAATGGTCATCTTGTACTTTTTGCCAAGAATGCGCGAGGTCAGGTTGTAACTGGTCGTTGTCATCAAGCTTGGTTAAACCACTGAATACCTGACGCGCGATATGCTGCTCTGAACGGCGCATCGATTTTGCTGGGTTAAGCATAGATAGCGGGCGGTAATACGGAAGACGAATCACCTGCTCGCCCTCTTGGTATTGCACACCCAAATAGTTCTGAATAACTTGCGTGAGCTTGGCAGCATCTCTATCTAAAACGTTAAGTGCTTGCCCGATTTTCCCATCTTCAAGATAGCGTCGCGCCAATGTTTCACTGACATCGTTCCGATTTTGCTTAAAGATCAGTTTTGATTGTTTACCTCTACCTGCAGCTGGTTGCCATTCTATCCAGTTTTCTTCTTCAAGTTTGTTTAGAACCATACGCGCATTACGACGCGTACAACAAAGCACATCAGTAATATGATCTAATTGGACTTCTGAGTCTTTACCATCAAAGTACTCAAACAAAGTTTCAAATTGGACTCGTAATCTTGGGCTGCTCATAAAGAGGAAATTTCAACTAATTAGAATTAATTTCAGTTTCCTTATTTTAATAGCGGAAATCAACAGCTACCTTGTGATTTTGCAAGGTATTGTCTTGAACGTTCGCCATTAAAAAGGAGCTCTATTGGGAGCTCCTAAAATGCTTATCAGTGAGTTATCGCGAAAGCGAGGGACAATTAAAGAATGTCACAACCTATTTCATTGGCGATGTCTCTTAGTTGTTGTTCGTCGTCGAGCTTAATCGACCATTTACACTCCGAGCCGTTAGCAGAGACAACATTTGCCCCTTTTCCGATTAATTGAATCGCGTCAACTTGTGCTTGCAATGTAACGCGGTGCTCTCCGTCCAAACGAACGACCAGTTCATGAGGCGTGGCAATGATTTTTCCACCACTGAATGTAATAACCATAAATACTCTAATTCACTAAAATCACTATCGTTTGTGTTTTTTAACCGCGATGGTTAGACGACTCGAACAGACCAAACGCTCGCGTTCATCTGTAATGTTGATCTGCCATACCTGCGTAGATGCACCTAAGTGAATGGGCTCAGCTTTACCTATTACGTGCCCCTCACGCATCGAACGTACGTGGTTAGCATTGATGTCCAATCCCACACAAAAATAGCCATCTGAAACACAAAAGTTTGCAGCTAACGATCCTAAGGTCTCGGCCAAAACGACAGATGCGCCACCGTGGAGCATGCCGAGAGGCTGGTGAGTAAAATGACAAACTGGCATTGTTGCAACCAACGAGTTGTCGTTTACTTCTGTGTATACAATATTGAGATGCTCAATGAGCGTGTTCTTAGATGTCGCATTGATGATGTCGAGGTCTATGGGCTTTTTCCAGATTGACATATCATGGTCCTATACGTTGTTATAATTATGGATAAGTCGTGATTGTTATCGCTTAGGTGTTAGATATCACGCAAGTTGATGTTAACATGCATAAAAACGGCAATACACAGAGGATAATGTATGACGTCATGGATGAAGCTCGCTTCTCTTATCACCCTTACTGGCATCACAGCATGTAGCTCTTCTCCCACTGGGCGAAATCAAATCTTGTTGTTCTCAGATCAAGATATGTCGCAACTCGGCGCTCAGTCATTTGAACAGATGAAGCAACAGCAAAAAATCAGCCAAGATGCCAAAACAAATGCTTACGTTCAATGCGTGACCAATAGCATCACTCAACATATCCCTAAGCAAGGCTTTGACGAATGGGAAGTTGTTGTGTTCGAAAGCGATCAAGTGAATGCGTTCGCCCTACCCGGCGGCAAAATAGGCGTATACACAGGCCTATTAAAGGTAGCGGTTAATCAAGATCAACTCGCAACAGTTATTGGCCATGAGATCGCCCACGTGATTGCCGACCATAGTAATGAACGACTCTCTCAAACACAACTTGCCAATACAGGGTTATCTATTACCAGCGTCGCGCTTGGCGCTTCCGAATATGCTCAATATCAAGGCATGACCATGGCTGCACTTGGTTTAGGTGTTCAATATGGTGTTATCCTGCCTTATGGGCGCACACAAGAGTCTGAAGCAGATATCGTAGGCCTTAGATACATGGCAGATGCTGGGTTTGATCCAAACCAAAGTGTTAACTTGTGGCAGAACATGGCAAAAGCGTCAGGTGGGAATCAGCCTCCGGAGTTGCTCTCAACTCACCCTTCGCATAACACTCGTATTCAAGACCTACGTGCGACGATCACCACCCTACCTCAATCTAACGCACAAAGACCAAGTTGTAAGATATAACACTATTCTAAAGACGAAAGCCCTAAGTTCTGAAACCTAGGGCTTTCTATTTAAATACTAAGAAAAGCAGTTTGCTCGATTAGGTACCCAATATTTGTAGTGGCAAACTCAATAACTGATCCCCAGTTGATGCGAAATACCAAATAACACCAATCAACCCGCTGACTAACCCCACATACCAAACTGCAGAAATGATTTGACCATAACGATCAAGCGGTAAAAGATGACTATGGTGGCGCCCACGCCACTCAATCAAAATTTCGACACTCCCCATAATCAAGAGAAAACCAAATAACGTTAAGTTAAGTTGATAGCTTAAAATAATCCCGCCAACAGCAGCTGCTGCGCATAAAGCAATACCCAACAAACTGTTCATCGAAAAGCTAATACTTTTAAGCACATGGCCACCATCGAGTGGCAATATTGGCAGTAAGTTGAACAAATTCAACAAAGCGTTAAACACGGCAAGTCCCGCGAAAAACATCTCACCTGTCACCCAATACAACACTGTAAAGATAAGAGACAAGATCAAACCAAAGAATGGTCCCATAATCGAGATAACCACATCTTGCCATCGCGTGTTGATTTTCTCATCAGATAACGCAAGCCCCCCTAAGAATGGGATCAGGTAGATGCCTTTGGTCTTCATACCAAAGTACTTCATGGCTCGAATATGACCATATTCATGAAACATTAGACAGGCTATTAAAGCCAATGCGAACTGAACTGAAAATAGCCAAGAGTACGCGGCTAAGCTCGCTGAGGCTAAAACCACTTTGATCAACTTAGCACTCTTTAGTGCTTTCAAACCCAGTGAAACTAAACCGATCAGGCTAAAGCGTTTCTCTGGCTTAGGTGCGACTTCTGGAACTTGCTGTTCAATATCTTTGGTATTTCGCGCGCCCTGCGTGATCACTTCGTCGTTTACTGTGGCACTGTATTCCATTTCAAATGGTTGCCATTGGACTCTAACATCCAACTGGCAAGCCAGAACTTGCTCTCCTGCTTGAAGTTGAAATTGATGCGAGCGTGAATGTTCCGCTTCTGATGTAGCATCAAGTTGAGAGACTAATGTGTTATCCCAAAACAGCTGTTGCCATCCAGCCATTGAGCCTTCAAGACGAAGCGTTTTCCCTAGGAAATCTACTGCGAGTAACTGCAATCTGTTATCCAAAATTAATGATTAAACAAGTGGTACCTATTATGCCGAGTTCAGTGATTTCGGTAAACAGATTCAGATATGTTAAAAAATATACAATTTATCCCTTATCGTTCAGTTAATGCTCAAAAACACTCTGGTCACACCTCCTACCTTACATAATCCATTGATAGTATTTATATAATCAATGTTAGAGTCCCGCATCTAATAAATATAACTTCACAAAATATTTGTTCTTCCTTTGACTTTTCGTAAAACATAACCTTAACATATGCTTAACATTTAGCATGGTCGCTCATGTTTGTTTTCACGTATAAGAAAGAATTAGATGCCCTAGGAGGGTTTAAATGAAAACAGTACAACGCTCTCTCGTTTCACTGTCAGTGCTGGTCGCTTGTAACTCTTTAGCTGCCGGATTCCAAGTTGCAGAACACTCAGCATCAGGTTTGGGACGTTCATTTTCAGGCGAAGGTGCCGTGGCAGATAACGCCAGTGTATTAGCACGTAACCCTGCCGCCATGACCCTTTTTGATACAGCACAATTTTCAGGCGCAGTGTCTATCGTTGACCCAGAGGTTAATGTTACTCAAAACGACGTACCAGGCTCTGGTGGACAAAGCCAATCATCGGATGACGTTGCACCACTTCAAGTAGTACCTGCCGCATACTACATTAGCCCTATCAACGATAAGTGGTCGTGGGGCATCGGTATGTTTACTAACTATGGTGTTGCAACAGATTACCCAGATGATATTTATGCAGGTGATCTCGCTGGTGATACCGCACTAGTATCAGTCAACCTTAACCCTAATCTGGCTTACCGTGTAAATGAGCAAATCAGTGTTGGTGGTGGTGTTAATATCGTCTACGCACATGCCGAATTAAACCGTCATGAAGGCGCTATTTCGAACATTACAGGAAACCCTGCATCTCAAAAATTAATTCAGATGACAGGTGAGACATTTGCTTTCGGTTGGAATATCGGTGGTCTATATGAACTAAACGAGAATAACCGTTTCTCGATAGCTTACCGCTCTGAAGTCGACCTTGACTTTGATGATGGTGAGTTCACCGATTATACAGGCGGGATCGTACAAGGTAGTGCTACCAAAACGACAGGCCGACTTCAAATCACCCTACCTTCGATTATCGAAATTTCTGCGTTCCATCAGTTGAATGATCAATGGGCAGTCCACTACGGCTGGCAACAAACACACTGGAGCAGCTTTAAAGAACTCAAAGCGACAAGTCCAGACTGTAACGACGGTGTTGCTGGGCAGTGTTTTCAAAAGTCAGAAAAATACGACGACAACAATCGCTACTCTTTGGGTGCAACATACACTTTAAACTCTCAATGGACACTTCGTGCTGGCTTTGCCTACGACGAACAGGCTGGCGAAGCAACACTGAGTATTCCTGATAGCGATCGTTATTGGTATAGCGCAGGCTTAACTTACGCGATCAACCCAGATCTTACTCTTGATGCTGGTTTTGCGATTGTTCAGAGTAAAGAAGGTGACTTCACCGAGACCAACAAATTAGGCCAAGACCTTTCATTTAGCGCGGAAGGTACAGCTTACCTATCTGCCGTTCAACTAAACTACACCTTCAACTAATGGAATGATGCTATGAAAAAGTTATTTAAAGTTTCGGTATTGGCGTCAGCTATTATTCTTGCTGGTTGTGGCGACGATACATCAAGTTCAGGTGCTTCAACGACACCGCAATACGAACAACACATTCAGGATTCATTAGCTCAAGCGACGAATATCAAGTTCCACCTGTCTGGAGCAAATACCTCAGTACCTCTACCCAGCTTCGCTTTGATGGATAGCACCGATGGTACTTTGGGACTACCAACGAGTGGTAACGATGCGCTAACCAACCCACTAGCAGCAATGAACACGATGGATGGTTGGTCAACCTCAATGCCAATCATCATGAACTTTGAAGGTGCAGGCTTAGCCGACGGCGTTGCTGCTGCAGGTGTCTACTTACTTAAACTTAGCGGTTCATTAACATCTGCAACAGCACCTACTGTCACACAAGTACTGACGCTAGGCACTGATTTCAACGTATTATCTAGCGCAGCTTCGGACTCGTTTACGATCGTGTTTAATGACTCTCTCGATGCATCAAGTGAATACGTATTGGCTCTGTCTAACGAGTTGACAGATGTTAATGGTGATCCTGTTGGCATGTCAGCAAGCTATGCTGCATTAAAATCAATGACCACCACCTACACTGAAGGTAGCTTGGCTCAAGCACAACAAGTTACACGTGGAGTCGAACAAATTTTTGCCGGCGCCAATACCGCTGGTGCGATTACACTTGATACGCAGGACATCATCTATTCAACTTGGTTTACGACTCAGTCTGTCGGTGACACGCTATTCGCTACTAAAGGCGCCACGGCAACGGGACTAGGTGGTACCGGACTCAATGATGTATGGAAAGGAAGTGCAAAAGCTGATGATGTAGACCTTTCTACGGCATATGGAATGCAGTTTGTTTCAACGAAAGACTTTAATACTGCACTAGACGAAGATACGGACTTTGATAAGTACATTGGCGGTGGTGATGCCACTGACATTGCCCTAGCAAAAGGCGCTATAAAAACAATGTATGCTGCGTCTGGGGCCAGTGTAGATGTCAGTGAAGGCTTTGTTCAACTACCCCATTACTTAGAAAAAGGGGCAGCCAACTGGAACTCTCAACCATTCGAATCAGCAATGCCGAGCTTGGCTAAAGTGTCTGGTGCACTAAGCAATGGCGCGGAGCAAGCTAACATGGTTGCACAACTTATGGCTGCAGGCATTGACCCTACACTACTCGCTACGAGCCAAACTGAGCAACTTAAACTTATAGGCTTAGATTTAACTCTAGTAGACAGCACACCACTTGATAGTGAAAGAGTCATCACTAAGTATTCTCCAGTACCACAAGTTAAATCTTTAGAGACTGTCGAGTTCCTGTTGTTTACACCAAATGGTTCTGATCCTACAAATGTCGTGATTTACCAACACGGTATTACATCAGCAAAAGAAAATGCTTATGCCTTTGCTTATAACTTAGCGCAAGCAGGTTTGGCAGTATTGGCTATCGATTTACCGATTCATGGTACGCGTAGCTTAGACGATTTACGTTCTGCGAACGAAAACGTACTGGCATATTTGAACCTCACCAACCTGCCAGTAGCTCGTGATAATGTACGTCAAAGTGCTCTCGACGTAATGGGATTACGTGCATCTCTTGCTGTGTCATCACAAGCTAATTTATTAGGTGCTTCACCATTAAAAGGTTTTGATCTAACCACAGGATCTCAAGTTAAGTTCTTGGGGCATTCGTTGGGTGGTATTGTGGGCACTACTGCAGTCGCCTCATCTAATCGCACGTTAGGTAGTGCAACAGCGGATGCTCTGTACAACTTTAGTTCTGCGGCTATTGAAAACTCTGGCGGTCAAATTTCTAACCTTTTACTAGGTTCTACTTATTTTGGCCCGCAAGTTAAACACAACGTAGCTTTGGGTGGGAATGCTCAATACGCTAATTTTGCTACTCAAAACTGTTCAGGCTTATCAGACAAAGTCTGTTATGAAACCTTTGAAAACAATGCATCCGCTGAACAACTAGCTGATGTTACGGCTGCTTTCCAACAGTTTGCTTATGCTGCACAAACCGTATTGGACACTATTGACCCATATACTAATGCTGATTACTTATTATCTGCTACTACTCCTATGCCTACTTATATGGCGCAAGTACAAGAAGACCAAACAGTACCAAACACAGTTACTAACGCTCCATTTGCAGGTACAACACCACTAGCAACAAAACTTGGTTTAAAAGTAGTTGACGCGAGTAGTGTAACACCAGATGGCGTTAAAGATTTTGTGAAGTTCAATAATACAGCGGCACACAGCACGTTTGTTATCCCACAAGACGACACGCAACCATTACCTTTGGATGCAGCTCACCACGCGGCAATGCAAACTCAAGCTGTGGACTTCCTACTTGATAATAAATTAGATGCGGTATCAAATGCGGCTTCAGTTTTAGAGTAACGAACGTCCTATCTAGTCCTAACCCCAAAATGCCAGCCTAACCGCTGGCATTTTTGTTTAACATCCGCCTAGTTCTGCCTGTTACAAAATCGTTTGCTTATAAAATTTAAGCACTTCGATTGATCTCAGCTAAAATTAATCAAGACAGAATACCGTACGAGGCCTTTCATTCTATTAAATAAAGTGGATAATAGCCCCGTAAATTAACACCTAATAAATGTGAGTCCATTATGTCTTCTGAAGCAACTATGCTAGAGCGCTGCCAATCTAAATGTGAACTATGTGGTTCTGATTCTTCTCTTACTGCATACGCGGTACCACCACACAGCCACGTTACGGTAGACCACGGCATCATGGTATGTGACAAGTGTCTTGGTGAGATTGACGATCCTAAAGACATCAACCACTGGCGTTGTCTAACAGACAGCATGTGGAGCCAAGAGCCACCAGTACAAGTGACGGCATGGCGTCAACTAACTCGCCTGAACTCTGAAAGCTGGGCGCAAGACGCACTAGATATGATGTACATGGAAGAAGAGACATCAGTATGGGCACAAATCGGCATGTCTGCTGATGACAAGCCTCTTGATTGCAACGGCGTTGAACTGAAAAAAGGTGACGACGTAACGGTAATCAAAGACCTTCCAGTAAAAGGCACAAACCAAGTAATCAAACAAGGTACAGTTATCCGCGGAATCAGCGTTGGTGACGATCCTAAACTGGTTTCTGGTAAAACAAACGGCGGTCAGTCAATGTACGTGATCGCTGAGTTCTGCCGTAAGAAGTAATCGCTTCTACTAAGAACGAGAAAAGGCGCTCATGGAGCGCCTTTTTAGTATCTGAAACCTCAATCAAGATTAACTATTTTTCAGCCACACATCTTGCTTCTGTGCCGCTTTCTTCTTCTTTTTCTTCTTACCTGTTCCGGCTGGTGGAGCAACGGGTTTAAGCGCTGCGATCAGTTCTGCAACGGCTTCGGCATCGACTTCAAAACCCTCTACTTGCTCTCGGTCCAGACGAATTTTGTTTTTCTTCTCGATAATGTTAAAGTGATGGTAATCCTCGTGATCGATCAAAGACAGAGCCAAACCCACCTCGCCTGCACGACCGCTTCGACCGATACGGTGCATGTAGTCTGATGGGCTTCGCGGTAGGTCGAAGTTAATAACTACTGGCAGCTTTTCGATGTCGAGTCCGCGAGCAGCTATATCTGTTGCAATAAGAACGTCGATATCACCCAGTTTAAAGTCTTCTAGAATACGGGTACGAGAACCCTGACCTTTATCGCCGTGGAAGACTTCCGCGATAATACCGCGCTTGTAGAGTTTATCCGCTAGATGCTCACAACCATTTTTTGAGTTAACAAAAATAAGAGCTTGTCGCCATTGGTTTTCTTTAATCAAATGCGCTAGCAAAGCCGTCTTACGCCCTTTCTCTACTTCAAACACACGTTGAACCAGTGTGCTCGCGTTTGCGCTTTGAAGTTGAACTTCAAGTGGGTTGTTAAGTAGCTCTTCCGTTAATACTTGAACTTGTTCAGGAAACGTTGCAGAGAACAAAAGAGTCTGCTTTTGAGCCGGTAACAGCTTACGAATGGCGTCAAGCTCTTCAGTAAAACCAAGGCTCAGCATTCGGTCTGCTTCATCAAGGATCAGCGTTTTTACACGATCCAGCTTGACTGCGTTGCTCGAAACCAAATCAAGCAGTCGACCTGGTGTCGCCACAAGAATATCAGCGCCACCACGTAGAGCTTGCATCTGACGGTTTACTGATACACCACCGAATACACATACTGTTTTAATTGCACCATTGAAATGAACTGCATATGACTTAACGCTGTCAGCAACTTGTTTTGCCAGTTCGCGTGTTGGCACCAAAATCAGGCCCGACACATAATTACCTTTACCGCGTGATACAGGGCTTTCCTGATAAACTTGCTGAAGTAGTGGCAAAGCAAAGGCGGCTGTTTTACCTGAGCCGGTGTTTGCGCCCGCAATAAGGTCACGGCCTTGTAAAACGCTCGGAATTACCTGTGCTTGAATAGGCGTTGGTTGTTGGTACTCAAGCTCAGTTAAGCGAGAAACAAGTGGTGAGATTAAACCAAGCTCTGAGAAGTTGGTTACTGTTGTGGTATCAGTCATTAATGGAAGAGACTCAATGGTAAATTAGAGCGCGCTATACTAGCGCATTTGAGCCCCTTTCCGTACTGATTTCCTTTTATTTACCTTTATCCAAGCCCAATTTCCACGATATACAAACTAAATCGTGTTCCATAGAGCGATTACCGCGTGAAATTGCGCTATTGATTAAACCAACCTGCAACGGTTTGTTCTGGTTGATAGGAATTAGGCTTAGTAAGCCACACCGCCACCGCATCGGGTTTAACAACGAGTGGGCTGAAATCGATGTCAAATTGCCAACTTGACTCTCCACGTTGAAATCCGTTGTAGACAACGACGAAGTCGTGTTCGAGCTCTCTCCCTCGGTTCTCCCCTGCTTTTACTTGAGTCACTTGGTTCATCGCAAGCAGAACAATGTGAGCGACGTAATCGCCCTCGCCGTCATAATTCACGCTGAAGGTACTGTCCTCACGACTTAAACTCAAAGTCGGCTTATCAACTTGTTGCATCGACGGCAATGTACGATCAAGCCAATTAAAATAACCACGCCACTCTTTACCATCAACAACAAAGCCCGGTGTATAAACGCTACTTACAACTCCGTACGCCTTATATAAGCGCTGCTTTTGACTAAAGGCTTGGCTAGCAAACTTATCACTCCAACCTAGGTAGTTCCAATAATCAACGTGGTAAGCAAGCGGAATCACTTCTTGCCAGAGTCCTGGGTGGGTTTCTAGTTTACTTAGGTATTTGTCCGCCGGAGGGCAACTAGAACAACCCTCTGACGTAAAGAGCTCGATGATTTGTGCAGGTTGACCTTTATGCTCCCAATTCTCGGCAAGCACAGATGTAGAACACAGCGCGAGCGGTATACCTAACCAATGGCTTTTGCAGATACGACTCATAACGACTCCTTCCTGATCTTTATAACCCATGTACATTAAGGGCATCGAGTTATAGAGAAGACCGAGTCGTCATTAATTTCCTTTCAGATACAAAAAAGCCAGCTACATGAGCTGGCTTTCATCAATTCTTGTCTCGCAAGATTAACGGTAGATACCGATATCTTTTTGCATGTGACCAGAAAGGTCGCTTGCGTAGTAGCTGCGAGGAGTGTTATCAACGAATAGGATGTCGATGATGTGTGCAATCAGTCCTTTGAAGTTAACCGCGTAGGTCTTCTTATCCATAGAGTTTGGAACAGCGATAGTATTCATTTGCATTGCTTGAGCCATGATTGCCTCTCTATAAATTTTTTAAGTGTTTCGTCTTGTTGGTGTGAATAATAGGCGATTATTTGCGGGTTAAAAAATGACAAAAACTAGAAGTTCGGATAAGTTTTTCTAATAAAACAAACCATTAACAACCGTATAGAATACGCACTCACACAAAATGAATTTAAATTCAAAATTGCGCTTAAAAGTTGAATTTAGTACAAATAACTCTCTAAACAAAGAGGCCAAGGTCACAAAAAATTTACATAAATAAATTCTTTGTTCTCTTGGCCTCGTGAAAATAACCACTATTTAGATAAGTTATTTTGACTTCAATTTGTCTGTTCTATGTCTGACTTGTTTCCATAGATAGATGCAATAACCGCTACTGTCATGGTGGTGATCAAAACGCCCAGTGACCAGTAAGTCGGAATCGCATATTCGCTCTCCACCAGCAGCATCTTGATACCAATAAATACCATGATGAAAGCCAGTGCTGGTTTCAGGTAGATGAACTTATCCATCATGCCTTGTAGCACAAAGTACAGAGAACGAAGACCTAATAACGCAAATACGTTCGCTGCCAAAACCAAAAACGGTTCTTGTGTTACAGCGAAGATTGCAGGGATAGAATCCAGTGCGAACATTACATCCATAACCGCAATTGCACCGATCACCAACATCATTGGGGTGATCATCCATTTAACGCCCTGCTTAACCATCAAAGAAGCGCCATGGAACTCTTCAGTCACTGGCATCACTTTACGCAGCAACTTCTCAGGTAACGTGTTTACGCTCTCTTCTTCACCTTTGTCGAGCGCCAATTTAACACCTGTCGCGATAAGGAATGCTGCGAATACGTAAAGTACCCAATGGTACTGTGCTAACAGTTGAGCACCCAACGCGATCATCACCGCACGTAACACAAGTGCGCCAATCACACCCCATAGCAGCGCTCTAGGACGTAAATGTTCAGGCACTTGATACTGACCAAAGATCATCGCGAAGACGAATAGGTTATCAACGCTGAGTGATTTCTCTAATAGATAGCCAGTGATAAACGAGACCGTTGCTTTCTCTGCTGTGTAGTCGCTATGAGGCGCATAGAATTCCCAAAACAGATAAATTGAACCTGCAAACAGGAACGCTAGCAAAAACCAAAAGATGCTCCACACCGTCGCCTTCTTGATGGTGACATTACCACCACGAGTTTGATAGATATCGACAGACACTAAAACCAAGGTGAGTAAGAAGAATCCCACGTAAGTCATCACATCTGGTGAAGTGGATATTACGTCTTGCTGAGTTGATAATAGAGATTGAGCTGAGTTCATTATTCCTCCGGGCGGAAGAACTGTTCAAAGACCTTCCGCAAACAAAACAGATCAAGGACCGAAATGGCACTTGATTGTGATTGCGTTGGTCTCGTTGAAGTGAAATATGGGATTTCACCTTTACATACCGGATAGGCTCTTGGCCTAACGAGATGACGATACGTAAACTTGCGCTAACTACTCCCCAAACGCGTGGATAATATTCCCGAATTTGTGTTTCGTCTATATAAATTTGCACTAAAAAAACAAAAAGAGGCAAAAAGCCCCTTTTGTCTGTTTTCGTTGTTAAGTGTAGGTATCAACCATAGCTTGTATTAATCTTTGGTACTGTTTCCTACAATCCCGCAATAGGTACAAAGTAAACCAGTGCCGACCAAACCGACACCCAACCTACTACTGCTACTGCATCCAACCAATCTTTCTTCCACATGTTTCGTCTCCTGCCAAATAGAGCAACTGCGAAACATTAAGCAAAAAAGATACCAACAAAGTATTAATGTGCTTTTTTATAACAAATCAAACAATTCTGAGCATTGCTACTGTTCAACGCTTCTGGATTGGCTTTTAGAAACTCTATAAAACAATCCGCCATGGACAACGCCGTAACATTCCCCTCTCCGTGCATATTCAAAACAGCATCGTAGCCTTCTTTGCCTTTCATTGTGTAGGCCGAGGATGACCCGCGATACAATTGATGGCGCTCAACCGATTGCCAATCACCATCACGGTAGATTTCAAGATGATGAATTCGATGTCCAATCGGCGCTTCAGCGTGGTAACAGAATCTTAGATTATGCGTATAAGGAAAGCTGCCTGAGCCTGTGCCAACAACACCGTTATCCAGCGCATTGTTGATCGCTCCCTCTAACATAGCGGCAATAGTTTCACCATTAATCTGATATGTACCTATCGGTACGGCAAACGGTAGTAGTTTTCCGGCAATATCAGCGACAGACACGTCACCAGCATTGAGCGAATTCCGCACCCCGCCCGCATTATGAATCGCAAAATCCACATCCAACCCGCGTTCATTCATCGCATAATGGAAGGATTGGGCCACAAGCGGAGCCAGTTGGCTCGGACCTTTTGCATCAGGTATTCGAACATGGCGCAACTTATCTTCTGCGGTCGCTATGATTTGCTGCTGCAGCTGACGCACTCTTGGAAGGTATTTATCCGTCAAGATCGACTGAATATCGGGATCTTTTTTACAGACAGAGATATGAGAATGATTGTTCAGATATTCGCAAGCCAGATCATGAGCATCGCCTTGCCCAACCTCACTAAGTTTTGCATCTATAAATAAACGACGGCCTAAAAGCAGTTCATTGCGGCCACTGAAACTCGCCACTTTTCCTAACTCATCGAATTCAATCTCACAATGGCCAAGTGACATAGCATGAAAACCCGCCTGTACAACATAGGTATCGTTGATTTTTACACCGTACTCATCGTCTTTTATCAAGCCGATGTCAGAAAAGTCACCCTGTAACCTGTGGCTATGACCGCCTACGATAAGTCCGATACCATCCACCTTGCTAGCCATTTCTAGATCGCCCTCGTAACCTAAATGACTGAGCAATATAATCTTATTGATACCTTCTTTATGAATCTGCTCGACGGTTGCTCTAGCAGTATTAATGGCGTTCTCAAACGGTGTGTCTATGTCTGGGTTCGCAATCAAATCCATCTGATCGATACTGAGACCGAAAACCGCCACAGGCTCACCCTCGAACTCTTTGACGATGTAGCTCGCACTGCGAGTATTCGGAAGGAATGCTTTTACTTGGTTATTGTCTGCCAGTGTATGAGTTTTATTGATATCCTCATTCGATAAATTCCAGTTACCGGCCAACAGAGGAAATTGGATTCGTTTGGCGAACTCTGCGACAGGCTCATTACCCATATCGAGTTCATGATTTCCTAGAGTCATCGCATCGATATTGAGTGCATTCAGCAAGTCGGCATTGGCTTTCCCCTTAAACAAAGAAAAGTACAAAGTGCCTTGGAAGCAGTCTCCAGCATGCAAAAACAGTGTGCCTATCCCTTGTCGAGTGGCATCATCTTTCAACTGCTTAAAACGAGTCGCTATTCGAGCAAAGCCACCTGTACTGACATAAGGCTCTATGATTTGCTCATTCACTTTTAGTGATAGTTGTAATGACGTTGGTTCAAAGTATGAGTGGGTGTCATTGATATGCGCCAAAACCAGTTTCGCTGGTTTATTCTTTTTTGTCATATGTTCTCTCTCTTCTTCCCTTCATACTAGGTCGGGAATCATGACAGAATCGTGAATTTTATGAAACAGCACTGCAAAAAAATACGTGTGATAGATCAATAATCACATTCGGTTCGTTTAAACTTTAGACTCTGTTTTGTGACAACAGAATACACCTAGCACAAAAATATCGATTATGATTGTAGATATCTGTTTGCTTTCAAAGCATTAGCAGATCTTTTGTTAGGAGTAAGCCTATGCAATTAGAACGAATCGAGATTTCTGGATTCAGAGGTATCAAACGAATGTCATTGGCATTCGATGAACTCACAACATTAATCGGTGAGAATACTTGGGGTAAGTCTTCACTGCTTGATGCTTTGTCTGTTGTACTCCCCGCCAATGGCGTGCCTTATCAATTCGAGATGACAGACTTCCACGTAGACTATTCCGTCTCACATCCACAATCACAGCACCTTCAAATTGTCTTGTCTCTCAAAGCTAACGACAAGTCTGAGTTAAACGCCGGTCGTTATCGCAAGCTCAAGCCGGTTTGGGTACAAGATGAGCATGGTACACACCGCATCTATTATCGAATCAGTGCGACACTCGAACAATACGAAACAATCACGCACTACGCGTTTCTCGATCTAGAGGGTAATCCACTCAAGCTTCATCACTCAGAGAAGCTCGCACAAGAGCTAATGTCATTGCACCCTGTTATTCGCTTAAGAGATGCACGTCACTTCGACCGCCCATTTAATGGGAATGGCAACGGAAACGGACACCAAACTCGGATCGAGAAGCGTATCGATAACACTTGCAGACGTTTGATGGCGATACCAGGCCATGTGAATAAAGGAGAAATGCGCAGTAGCCTAGACTCAATGCAAAGCTTGATAGAACATTACTTCTCTTTCAAAAGTGTTTCTCGTAAGAATCCGCGTAAGCCACGTGACGGACTTTTATATTCGACGGGTATAAACGATAAGAGCATTCATGAACTCGTTGAAGAGACCAACAACAAGCAGACGCGCTTATTGTTTATGGGGCTACTCAATGCCTATCTTCATGCCAAAGGCCCTAACGAGCTAAGACGATGTGCGCGCCCATTGTTGATCTTAGAAGATCCCGAAGGTCGTTTACACCCAACGCATCTCGCTAGAGCATGGAGCCTTTTACAAAAACTGCCTATGCAGAAGATTCTGACCACCAATAGTGGCGAGTTACTTGCTGCGGTACCTTTGCACTCCATTCGTCGTTTGGTTCGTCTGTCAGACAAAACCATTGCTACCCAACTTAATACCGCCCGCTTTAGTAAAGATGAACTACGTAGAATCGGCTTCCATATACGATTTCACCGCTCTGGCGCTTTGTTCGCCCGGTGTTGGTTATTGGTTGAAGGAGAAACCGAAGTATGGCTATTCAATGAGTTAGCAAATCAGTGTGGTTACAACTTGGCTGCAGAAGGCGTGCAGATCATTGAGTTTGCACAATCAGGATTGAAAGCTCTGATTAAGGTAGCCAAAGAGTTTGGCATAGATTGGCACGTAGTGACTGACGGTGATGCTGCGGGTAAAAAGTATGCGGCGACTGTGCTTGCTAAACTTGATCACGACCAACCACGACACCGACTCACAGAGTTACCAGAGAAAGACATCGAGCACTATCTATACATGAATGGGTTTGAAGGCTTCTTTAGAGACATGGTCAAGATCCCTCATGATCATCCTATTCCGCCGAAGAAAGTCGTTGCCCGTGTATTGAAGAAGCATGCGAAGCCTGACCTTGCTCTCGCGATTGTCTCACACTGTGAAAACCGTGGCCTTGAATGTATCCCTCTACTTCTTCGCTGGACGCTTAAACGTGTGATCACCATGGCCAATGGTAACACTTAGCAAAAATGCCGTTTGCCAGTCTATACGCTAAATAGAAAAAAGGCACACCATCACGGTGTGCCTGTATAAAAGCTATACAAATTAATTGGGGGTTATCTTTCACAGGGACATATCCAATCCGACAACACCATTGAAACCTGCAAGTATTTATTTCAATAACTTACGCTTCAACGTGGTTGGCGTGTTGTTCTGCCTTTTGAGAAGATTGAGATGATTTTTGGTGAAGCCATAGACCACTTGTCTTCATCAAGTAACCAAACACACCACCTAGTAGTAGCGAAGGCACAACAAGTTGCCAATCACCGGCAGCGGCAAACGTAGCGCAAGAACCGATAAAGGTTCCTGGAATGTATGCTAACCAGGTCTGTTTTGCTTGAATACACATGAAGAAAGCGACAATTGCAGTGATTACGTAGCCTAAGATTTCTAAACCAGCAAAGGTGGAGCCATGAATGATCACCATTGCCCAGAATACGCCTGTCATATTGGTAAGTAGGCTGCTAAACAACCCTTTCACACCATCGGTAGGTGATGCAAAGTAACTGGTGCAACCCAAGAAGCCTGCCCAAGATAGCAAACCAAAAGAGATAGCAATCCAGCCCCAAAGACCTGACAAAATACCTGTTGTTAACGAAATCGCGACTAATGTACTCATACTATTTCCTAAATTCTTGTTACGAGTCGTCGTAAAAGAATTCAGCCTCACTTGAAATCAAGTACGCATAGTATGGTAACTAACAAAGAAAACGGACGATCAATGTCACATTTATAATGTATCAAAGTGTCGCTTTATCATGAGATGGAGACCGATATCGCTTATTCAACAGATATCGGTATTAGCAAATTGATAAAATGATCGCTACAAAACGGAAGGTCGACTCTTCATCATGCGTTTTCCTTCACGCTTAATGCATTCGGCTAACGGATTTTCAGCCATGTCCGCGCGCCAAATAAATGAGAGTGTTCTCTCCATTTCCAATTCAGGTACATTCAAAGTCACTAGCTGACCGGATTCGATGAAGCGTTCGACATCAAGAAATGGCAAACAAGTTAGGTATGGGCCGTTGGCAACTAAGCTTCTTAGCACAGGTACGTGTTCATATTCACGCCATACGTCTAAATCCGCAATTAAATGGTGAATAGAGCTATCAAAAACTTTGCGAGTACCAGAGCCGTGTTCACGCAACACCCATTTTGCTTGCTCTAGTTGAGCCATGCTAACCCTTTCACGCTTAGCAAACGGGTGATGTGCCGATGCAACGACCGTCAGATGGTCTGTACACCACACTTCTTGATGAATGCGGTTATCGTCACAACGACCTTCAATAATGCCTAAGTCATATTGATAGTCGAGTACACCATCGATGACGGCTTGCGTACTCTGCACACCGAGCGATATACGCATCTCTGGAAAGTCATTATCAATAATACTGATGAGATCGGGAACCAAGTGTTCCGCGGGTGTTTGACTGGCACCGAGGCGAAGTTCACCACTAAGAAGATGTTGCTCATAGAAGCCCATTTCTATCTGCTGAGCATCTTGCAATAGGCGTTTTGCCTTCGGCCTTAACCACATTCCCCAATGAGTTAACGCCATTTGTTTCCCTTGCCTTTCAAACAAGGGCCTGCCTAGCATCTTTTCAAGTTGCGCTAGGGACATACTGGTAGCCGACTGAGTCAGTGCAAGCTTGTCTGCAGCTTGGCTTACACTTCCGGAATCTGCAACGGCGTCAAAGACGGCAAGCTGCTTTAATGAATAACGCAATTTTCTTCCTTAATTTCTTGTAATTATCTGTATTCCGACGCTCTTTTTTATAAAGCCTGTGAGCAATCGGTTTCATTGTACCTGCTCCGTTCGCTATATCAATATTTCTGATGTGGTTTCTAAATATTATCAATTTTACCTCTACCCTCACCGCTCGTAATCTGAATGGGCAGCAACGAAATGTCTGTTGCAACATTCACCATTCACTTAGGTATTAACACTAGGAATTACATATGACGGATTGTTCAAGGAGGGGGTATGGCGACCAGCACTTCTGATAATCATCAACTGTTTTCGCCAACAGAAATGATGGCCGAGGCAGAGAAATTTGCATTAAGTAAAGCGAACAAAACCAGCAGCATGACGATGAGTCTTGCAATTATGGCTGGTGCATTCATCGGACTCGCTTTCCTATTTTACATCACAGTAACCACAGGCAGTGCTGATGCTGGATGGGGACTCAGTCGCTTAGCTGGCGGTCTCGCCTTCAGTATGGGGCTTATCCTTATCGTCATTTGTGGCGGTGAACTGTTTACCAGTTCGGTGCTTTCTAGCATCTCTTGGGCTAACAAACAGATTACCTTCGGCAAGATGCTATCGATTTGGGGCAAGGTTTACGTTGGTAACTTTATTGGTGCGATGTTCCTACTCGCAATAGTTAGCGCAGCGGGTCTTTACCAATTAGATGGCGGTCAATGGGGACTTAACGCGTTAAACATTGCGCAGCACAAGCTTCACCATAGCCCTGTACAAGCTTTTGCACTGGGCGTGCTATGTAACCTATTGGTTTGTCTTGCGATTTGGTTAACGTTCAGCTCAGCGAATGCAATGACGAAAGCGATGATGACGGTACTCCCTGTTGCGATGTTTGTCAGCAGTGGCTTTGAGCACTGTGTTGCGAACATGTTCATGGTGCCGCTAGGCATTGTGATTCAAAACTTCGCACCTGAAAGCTTTTGGACGCAAATCGGTATGACACAGGCTCAATACGCAGACTTGAACGTTATGCAATTTGTCAGCGCAAACTTACTGCCTGTGACGCTCGGTAACATCGTTGGTGGCTCAGTATTGGTTGGTCTCGCTAACTGGAGCATCTATCGCAGACCGCAACTTAAAGCGGCAAAAATAACAGCAATAACTCAAACAACACAAATTACGTCAGTTAAGGAATCTACTATGAATACGAACACAATCATCAAAACAATCATGAACACCACACCAACGACTCTGTCTGTTGAAATGCCAACTGCAGTTGCGATCGACACTCTGCTAGACGCACAACAAGTCAGTGCACCTGTGTGTGATTTAGAAGGTCGCTTAGTGGGTGTGTTCTCAATTCACGACGTTATGGTAGATCTTTGGTGTCAAGATTACATCCCAACGGCTGGTCAAAAGGTTGTTGACCTAATGAGCCGCGATGTTGTGGCAATTGATGCAAACGACAAGCTCGTTGATGTTGCCGAATTCCTTTGCATCGACAAAGAACAGCTGTACCCAACATCAAGCATGGGCATTGCAACTCGCTTTACAACGCTTTCTTTAGAAGAGCGCGCTAAAGCGATGAAAGTAAGCCAACCGCATATGCTTCCAGTTCTTGAAAATGGTGAAATGGTTGGTGTACTGACTCGCGCTGAAGTAATGCAAGCACTACGCCCAATCTATGGTGACCGTTTAAATGTGGTACCAGAGACCGAGCTTGAAACTGCTTAATTGCAAGAGGCTATAAGCACGTAACCAGCTGTTAGCATGCGACTAGCTATAAGCTAACCAAAAACGCTAATCACTTATTGCTGGTTACTCTGGGAACACAAACAGGAAATACAAACACGTAATAGCAGCGTGTGGCTTAACAAGACGTCTAGTGGTTGCGATAGCACGGGAACAGTGTGCACCACAAACAGACTCAAGGCTTAATAACGAAAAAGGCGCGAAGCAATGGCTTCGCGCCTTTCTATTTTTATTGAGCCAAGCTCTAGTGTATTAATTCAGTCTATGAAACTTACTTCTTCACGCCTTCAACGTGCAGTTCCATATCAACGTAGCTAGAAGCGCCCATTACTTTAATGTCAAAGTCAGCAAGCTCTAGACGTGTTGTACCGATGAAACCCGCACGCTCACCGCCCCATGGGTCTTGACCTGCGCCAATGAACTCAGCATCGATAGTGATTGGCTTAGTCACACCGTGTAGTGTTAGATCGCCTGTTACTGCTAATTTACCGTCGCCATTATCAACCACTTTTGTGCTGTTGAACGTCGCTTCAGAGAATTTACCCGCGTCGATAAAATCGCCACTACGGATGTGTTTGTCACGTTCAGCATGGTTAGAGTCAAGGCTTGTTGTGTCTACCACAACGTTCACTTTAGACGCTTCTACGTTGCTTTCGTCAAATGAGAAGTCACCAGAAAATGTGTTGAAACGTCCTTTAATAAAGCTGTAACCAAGGTGGCTCACTTTGAAGTTAACAGACGCGTGCGCGCCCTTTGTATCAATCACGTAATCAGCAGCGTTCGCAGCGAAAGGCATTGCCATAGCAAAGGCTAATCCTGTAGCGATAATTGATTTTTTCATTTTGATGCTCCTATCATTTTTCGTAGCGTATCGTCTTTGTCGATAATGTGGTGTTTAATTGCAGCCAGCGCATGAACTGATGCTAATACGATCAGCACCCAAGCTGCATAGTAGTGTACGGTTCCTGCCAAGTCAGATTGGTTTGCAAACAACTCTCCCATGCTTGGAACAGTGAACCAGTTAAATACATCTATGCCACGGCCATCCGATGTGGAGATCAAGTAGCCAGACACAAATAAAGCCAGTAGATTTAGATACATGAAGCCGTGAGCTGCTTTTGCTGCTACCACTTCATAGCTTTTACCTTCAACACTTGGTGACGCTGTCACTGTTTTCCAGACTAATCTGAACAGAGTCACCGCCGCCAAAATAATACCAATTGAGCGATGCCAATCTGGAGCCGTCTTATACCATTCACTGTAGTAAGAGAGGTCAACCATCCATAGGCCAACACCAAATAATCCAAAAATGGTTAGAGCTGATACCCAGTGTAAAAGTCTCGCTATTGGATTGTAATTCTTTACATTATTACTCATGTTTCATTCCAAATGGTTACAGTCGGTATAGTACGAAGAGCGTACATTACTCTGTGTTGTTGCAACATATTATTTACCTAGCTTTACATAAATGACATAACTAAAACTGAAACAACATGTTCGAATAATTTGAACAAGATGAATTTACTTATAACTCAACTACCTGTTCGATCTCGTACAGTTCATCACTAATGTCGAGCATCTTACATTCCATCACCTTCTGTGCATCCTCAATTCCCTTGTTGTAATAGATCGCGCCAAATTTTTTGCTGATAAAATCAACAAGAAAGTCTGCGTCGAATTGACCAATCTCAACGTCAAGTTCATCTTGCAAATATCGTTGCAATACGTCCGTCATTTCTGACTTCTGTTTACCGTCTAACTCTATGGTCATCGCTTCCTCGTAAGTATTTCTAAATATTGATAATTCATAAATGTTAAACGCCATCAGCGTGCTTACAACATAAAAATCGACAGACACCTTAATTTTGATAAAGCGATCAAGAACTGAGCCATTGTTGTTGGCAAATTACACAGTCATTACCTTATTATTCAGTAATCAACATTGTAGCCATGTATAAGGACATTCATTGTTATTAGATCTCGTGATACAGAGCATCAACCTTTTCCAAGAAGATTGTTTGAAGTTGTGCGAACATCACTACCCTACTGTCCACAATCAAGGAATCAGTGAGCATCACATTGGTAAGGCGTTTTCACGAAGAATGCAGCACACACTGCTTAGCTTTGATCATGAGAGTATGATTCACCCACTCGATATGCTGCCACTTAATGAAACGGCACGGCATTTTCGGGTCTCATCAGAGATTGGTACAGTTTGGGTAATCAGCCATCATATGGTGAGTGCAGGCAAAACTTGTCGAAAGAAACTTCTAGTAGATGTACATCTATGGCTTGGTGAATACGGCTACGCCATCCAGCCGAATGATCTTCTGATTATTGTTTCAGACCATTGGATCAGCCGCAGTAAACACAGCCGTGAATTATTGCATTGGTGGATGGGTGAATTGCCAGATGAGATTACAGAATACAGCCAACAAGGTATCACCTTGCAAGAAAGCGATTCACAATTTTCCTCAGACTTAAACACCAACTTCGGTATAACCCCCTGTTTCATCAAATTTGCCCACCCATTAAAACGTTCAAATAATCAACAACTGGTGCGCAAGTACATTCAACTGTATGCGGTTATGCAATGGGTTTAGTTTAATCAACAGGATTAAATACTCACCTTGGTTCATAAATCGAAGAAATACACCACGATACCATATCGTTATTAGTTTGTTTGTTTATCACAAGCAAATATGGTGTTGATTTATTTCAGTTTTATTTTTCGGTAATAGCTCAACCTTTGGTGTGTGCTATTTATTTTTATTTCCATAAATTAGACATTGAGCCATAAATCAACAAAGAAATGATATTTTGATTGGTGCCGCAATATGCGATCGAAATATATTAAACCTAACTCTAGCATTGCGATGCATAACACATTACTTGCTTGATATTTACACAACAAATCACACAAATACAATTCATAACCAAAACGGATAAATGTAATTTTCAGTAGTTTATAATGTTAATTTGTTTTTATTTATTATGGATCGCGTTAATGCTTCTTTTATTAATTGACAATTTAACCACGCGTGTCAATATTGTGACACAAGGACTTATTTATCCCCTTAATGGATTATCTTTAACTAAGTATGATTTTATCTGACCGTAATGAATTCGTTAAATGCATCTCTGTTGATGATCAGATGCAATTTATTGCCAAGTACAAAAACCTTACTTTAAGAAGTGTTTATCAGCCCATTTTTAATGCAGAAATGCGACAAGTCGGTGTTGAAGCATTAGTCCGGATTACTGATGAACACAACCAAGCAATAAGACCCGATCACTACTTACACTCTGATGAAACATCCATTGACGACAAAATCAACGTAGAGCGCTTAAGTCGTGTTATCCACGTTCGTAATTTCGCTCAATCAACTTCTCGTCATTTGCAGCTTTTCCTTAATGTGTTACCTAATGTCGGTGAGCTATTCGCAAACTCCAATGTGAGTGACAGTCTGCTAGCGAAGCGTTTAGTCGAACTAAATTTGTCGCCAGAACAGATCGTAATGGAATTGGTTGAACTCAACGCAGACAGCGAAGAAAGACTCAAAGCCGCGGCATGTTCTTTAGCAGAGAATGGCTTCAAAGTAGCCGTTGACGACTACGGTACACAAGCCTCAAATGAAGGGCGAGTTCGACACCTCACACCGCACATCATCAAAGTAGATCGCTCTTTGATGCTAGAGTTTGAACAAGGTAATGCTACTCCTATTCATGACGTTATTGCTCTCGCTAAGTCCATCAATGCACAAACCGTTATCGAAGGCATTGAAACTCAAGAACAGCTAAACCTAATGAAAACAATGGGGTTTGATATGTATCAGGGGTACTTTCTAGCGATGCCTGCTCAAATTGAGTTGGATGTTCAAATAGCAATCTAAGTCCAGACGTTCAATCAGTCCTTATCCCCCCTTTCATTCTAAAACAGTCAAGATCAAAAAAGCCCAGTCAATGTATAGACTGGGCTTGGCTAAAACGAATCGTTTATATCAATCCTTAATATCCCGCAGTGGACGGTTTGATTCTAAATAAGATGGCAAACATCACTGGTACTACGATTAAAGTCAGTACCGTCGCAAAGCCTAAGCCCGCCATGATGGTGATTGCCATCGAGCCAAAGAAAGCATCAAATACGAGTGGAATCATACCTAGAATGGTGGTCAATGCCGCCATTGAAACCGGGCGTACACGACTGATTGCACTGTCGACTACCGCTAGGTATGGGTCTTTTCCTGTCTCTAATTCACTATTGATTTGGTCTAGTAGAACAATCCCGTTCTTCAAGATCATGCCACTCAAGCTAAGCAAGCCTAAGAATGCCGTAAAGCTAAATGGCATATTAGTACTCAATAACCCTATAGAGACACCGATGATGGATAAAGGCACAGTAAACCAGATAACTAAAGGCTTACGTACCGAGTTAAACAGCAACATAGTGATGATGAACATCAACAGATAACCCATTGGCAGGGAACCAAACAGTGAGTCTTGTGCATCCTTAGAAGACTCGTATTCACCGCCCCACTCAATGCTGTAGCCAGAAGGAAGCGGTAGTGCTTCAATTTTCGGTTGTACACGTGCGAACAAACTTGCTGGTGTTTCATCTCCCAATACGTCATGGTCAGCCAATACAGTTAATGTACGTTTGCGGTTTTGACGCTGAATTAAAGGTTCTGACCATTGTAGTTCTACGCCATCAATAACTTGTTCAACCGGAATGTAAGTCTGTAATGATGGGCTCCAAATCTTCACATTGTTTAGTGATTCGAAGTCAAAACGCTCTTCTTCAGGCAAACGGGCAACAATTGGTAGCATATGAGTGCCATCGCGCAACAAGCCAATGTTGTAGCCGCCAAACGCCATTTGTAGTGTATGAGACAGATCAGCTTTCGATATCCCTAAGCGACGCGCTTTAGATTCATTGAATAGTGGTACCAACTCTTTAGTGCGTTCACGCCAGTCATGTCGTACGTTACGAGCACCAGGATCAGCGAGCAAGATATTTTCTACGTCAGTCGCAATCGTACGCAATTGATCTGGATCCGGGCCAATAATGCGAGCTTCGATTTTAGACGCTGGTGATGGACCGAATTCAATCAGTTTGAACTGGAATGTTGGTTGTTCAAACTCAATCGCCAGTTTTTCATCCAGCTTTTCCAGTGTCGTGAACATGGTTTCGCGATCAGTCGTTCTTATCTGAAGCTGAGCGTAAGCTTCATAACTCTTTTCTGGTTGGTAAGTTAGGGCAAAACGCTGCATACCTTGACCCGCAGTCGTGGTCACGAACTCAACATTGTCCAGCTTACGAATGTAGCTCTCCACTTCCTCTGTTTGCTTGATGGTTTCACGGATATCGGTACCTTCAGGCATCCACATATCAATGTAAAACATTGGTGTGTTCGACGCTGGGAAAAACTGTTGTTTAACCATGCCAAAGCCCACCACCGATACCGCCAGTAGTGCAACCATGCTCGCCACAGTCAGCCAACGGAATCTCAGAGCAAATTTCAGCATCGCACCAAACACAACAAACAGAATACCTTTGTATGGGTCTTCGTCTGTACCTGTCTTGTCCTCTTCCTTGAGCATTAAATCGGCTAAGAATGGTGTCAGTGTTAGAGCTGTGATCCAACTTAGGAAAAGTGAGAAACACAATACCCAGAACAGTGAACCCATGAACTCACCAGTCGCATCTTTTGAGAGACCAATAGGAGCAAACGCTGTAATCGCAATAATAGTCGCACCCAATAGTGGCCATTGCGTTTGTGTCACGATGTCTTTTGCTGCTTGCAGCTTAGTTTTGCCCTTCTTAAGTCCAACCAGAATACCTTCGACAACGACAATGGCGTTATCCACCAGCATGCCGAGCGCGATGATTAACGCACCTAACGAAATTCGGTGCAATTCTACCTGGTTGTAGTCCATCAAAATGAAAGTACCAAACACCGTAAGCAGTAGAACTAAACCGATGATCAAACCGCTACGTAGGCCCATCGCAAACAGTAGAACCACGATTACAATCGCAACCGCTTCCACCAAACTGATGATGAAATCTGATACTGATTTATCGACTTCCTGTGCTTGGTTGTAGAAATAGTTCAACTCAATACCCGCAGGCTTGATAGACTCAAGACGTTCGAGTTCTGCATCTAACGCTTGACCAATCTCAACCACGTTTACGCCAGAAGAGAATGCAATACCGATGTTGATAGCAGGCTTACCGTTGTATGTCAGGACATTACCCGGTTTTTCAGCAATCCCTCTTGTTACTGTAGACACATCTTTCAGACGGATTAGGTTGCCTGTATCACGACCGTGGATAATCAGGTTTTCAAGCTCTTCAACTGTGCTCAGCGTACCGTTTGGTTTAATCGCAAGGCTTTGACCATTGAGCATCACTTCACCAGAAGAAACAACGCTGTTCTGCTGAGCAAGCAATGATGTCACTGTCGACATATCTAGGTTGAGTGCAGCTAAGCGCTCTAATGACATTTCGACAAACAGTTGTTCCTGCTGATCGCCAGCGATACTGACTTTACCGACCCCATCGACCAATTCGAGCTCACGGGTGAGATAATCAGCGTACTGCTTTAACTCAACATAGTCGTAACCGTCACCAGTCAGCATAAGCATCACGCCAAATACGTCACCAAAGTCATCAATAATCTGAACAGACTGCACGCCACTTGGCAGTGTTGGCTGGAGATCATTGATCTTGCGTCGCATTTCATCCCAGATCTGTGGAAGCTCATCAGGACCGTAGTCCATCTTCATACTTACCATGATTTGAGACATACCATCTGACGACGTAGAAGTGATCTTGTCGATATACGGCAGTTGTCGAATTTCTTTCTCTAATGGGTAAGTCAGTTCCTCCTCAACTTCCATAGAGCTTGCGCCCGGGTAAGTAGAGATGATCATTGCATCTTTGATAGTAAATGCAGGGTCTTCTAAGCGCGAAAGGTTGCTAAAAGAGCTAACACCACCAACAGCTAAAATAACCAGAAACAGCCAGCTAATAACTTTGTTTTTTATTGAATATTCTGCGATGTTCATTCTGCTTTTCCTGACAATTTCATACCATCACGTAGTTTGCGTAAGTTAGAGTTAATCAACTGTTCGCCCTGCTCTACACCATGTGCGACTAGCGCACCTTGGCCGCTGATTTTTTCCACCTCAACTAAGCTTTTATAGGCTTGGCCGTCTTCAAGTTTCCAAACATAAAACTCATTGTTCGACGCCCCCGCTTGAAGCGTTGTCATCGGTAATTGATAACCTTGTACGTCGCTTAAACCAGCCTTTGCCATATCAACGTTGACCGTAACGCTAGTACCCGGCATAACGGGTGTTTCAAGTTGTGGCATCGACATCCAAAATTCGTACGTTCTCGACTGAGGGTGTAACTCGCTAGTGTGCTCCAAATAAGTCAAAGGGTAAGAGCCATCGATACCGCCAAATGTCGCATTAGGACGATAAGTACTAGAGCGCATGTCTGGGCTAATTGCGGCTAAAATCGAGTCTGAAACCTGAATACGCACATACACCTTATCGTTTTGATATAGGCTCAGTATCGTTTCACCCGGCGTGGTGTTTTCAAACTGCTTTTTGTCGACAGCAGAAACAGTACCTGTGAACGGAGCGTGTAGCTCGGTGTAACCCAGTGCTTGCTTAGCCGATGCCAAATTTGCAGACGCAAGCTTAAAGTTCGCCGTCAGTTGATCAAATTCAGACTTTGACAACATCTTGCTCGCAAACATCTCTTTGCCACGTTTTAGCTGCTTATTGGCGAGACCAAATTGAGATTGCGCATCCACCACATCTTGTCGGTAAGTATCACCGTCAATAGTCGCCAAAAGCTGACCTTTGTTAACCACATCACCAGCCTCTACCAACACTTGATCGATCTCACCAGCGATACGAAATGCCAAAGGTGTCAATTCTGCAGCCATCACTTGACCATTGAAGTTACGGTACTGCTCTTTAAGTGGTGCTTTCACTTCAAACGTCGATACCGTTAATGTTGGCTGCTCTCGGTGAATGGTTTCGTTGTTACAAGCAGCAAGTGCAAGTGTTGACGTCACAACAACCGCTAATTTATTGAATTTCATTAAATGCCACCCTCACGCGTCCAAGCCTTCACTTGTTGTCCATCTACCAAAGCATCTACGCCCGCTTCAACAATCAGATCGCCGCCAATGAGACCACCAACAACACGACCATTTTCGTTGAGTGCTACCGTCACTTTTGAAATCATTTTTGATACCGGGTCATAGCGCCATAATTCGCCTTGGGTGTCTTGTTTACTTACCCATGCCGAATCGACGATACCGATGCCGTTTTCATTGGAGGACTTTTGGACTTCAACCTGAGCGGTCATACCTGAAAGTAGATTCAGCTCTTCTGGTTTTTGAATAGAAACAACCGCTTGGTAACTATTAGTATCTTCATCCGGTTGAGTTGATATCTCTTTAAAGCGTGTAGGAATACGGATACCACGGTGGCTGTCCATCACTACCCACATATTGGATTGAACAAAGTCTGAAATGCTACGATCTTCTAATTTGGCAACGGGTACAGAAAAGGTTACGTCCATAGCACCATGATTCAAGATGTTAAGAACAGGCTGTTTTTCACCGATAACTTGGTGCTGTTTGCCAAAGACCATAGACACAACACCATCAAAAGGCGCGACTAGCTTGGTATACCCTAAGTTGGTCTTCGCTTGCTCAAGCTCTACACCAGCAGCTGTGTAGTTGTTCACTGCTTGGTCGTAGTAATCGGTGCTCACCAACTTCTTAGCATAAAGTTCTGAAGCTTGTTGGTATTGGCTGTTTGCAAGATCGTACTTAGCTTGCGCTGCATCGAGTGCAATTCGGAAATCTGTAGAGTCTAAAACAACCAGTGTCTCGCCCTTTTTCACATCTTGTCCCATGCGGACAGCAAAGTTTTCGATCTGGCCGCCCACTTGAAAAGAGAGCGCAGCTCGATCAGTGGCATCGACTTTAGCGATATAACTATCGAGTTCGATATCCGTCTGTTTTGGGATTTCTAAAAGCTTAACTGGCTTGATAACCAGTTCATTTTCTTCGGATTGTACTTTGTTACATCCGGTCAAAGAGCTCGCTAAGAGTACGGCTGCTACAACCGCTCCTAGTGCCTTTACCGGTTTGGCTCTGAAAGATGATTTGGACTGCATTAAGCGGCTCCATTTAATTATTATGATTTACTACACAGGTGTGCAGTATATTTAAATAAATGAAATTGACAAGCTTTACTTTCCACCTGTGCAGTATTTTTTATTTCGGTGAAAACAGTGTAGAATTGGAACATCATCCTAATTTGCGAAATGACAATGACAGAAAAAATGACGTTGACTGAAAAGAAGCAAGGCCGTCGAAGTGCCAAAGATGCTGAAGAGACACGTTTTCAGATCATGACCATTGCGGCGGAGTTGTTCTGCGACCACGGCTACGAACGTGTTTCGTTACGTAACATCAGTGAAAAGGCGGGCGTTTCTCACAGCTTGATCCGTCATCACTTTGGTAGCAAAGAAAAAATCTGGCACGCGATTAGCGATTCCTTGCATGCGTATTTTCAAGCTTACATCGCTAAGATCATGCAGGAATTGCCAAAAGATGTAGCGCCGAGTGTCACGCTGTATCTGTTCTCAATGCGACTGTTCACCAATATGATCCACTCTCGTAGACCGATGCAGCTGATTTCAGACTCGGTTCGACAAGAAGATAACTTGGTCGACTATTTCATTGATAACGTCGGTGATGTGGAACATGAGATCAACATGCTCGCAGATGAATACAACGCAGCGTATCCAGAACACCCAATCAATATTTATGAAATTAAGTGGCAGATGATCATTTATGCCAATGCAGCCGTTTGCCTTACGCCTTTCATGGAAAGTACTTGGAATGAGGGTGATATGGTTGCGACGCCAGACGAAGCTCTAATGAATCACTGGCAGATGTTCAATAAACAGATGATCAACACCTACAAAATTGACGATGAGTGGATTCTGAACCCAACAAGTCTTGAAGAGCTGATTTACGAAGTGCCTTGTGTATGGAAATGCAGTAACGGTGAAGTAAGAAACGCGGAGTAACTCGAAAGTAACTCAGTTTCACATTAAACAATAAAAAGGCGCTGTAGGTACTTACCCACAGCGCCTTTTAGTAATCCTTAGTTAGTTGAGCTCATTGAACAACTCAATTAGCGGCGAGCCTTACCACGGTTTTGGTGGATTTTAAGTTTCGCTTTCATTTTGCGTTTTTCAGAAGAACGACTCTTACCACGGCGGCCTGTACGTTCTGGCTCAACCTCTTCAATTAAGCTCGGCTCAAACCCTTGTAACCACTCTTGTGGTAGGCGTTTATCAAGCAAACGCTCAATCGCTTCAAGTAGGTACTCTTCGTCTCTGCTCAAGAGAGAAACGGCCAATCCTGTATTACCAGCGCGCCCTGTTCGACCAATGCGGTGAACATAGTCTTCTGCTTTGTACGGCATATCGTAGTTCACAACTTGTTCCAGTTGTTGAATATCAATACCACGCGCCGCAACATCAGTTGCAATCAGCGCGCGTACTTTGCCCGACTTGAAATCATCAAGCGCTTTTTGACGAGCACCTTGGCTTTTATCACCATTGATTGAAGCCGCTTTAATTCCATCTAATTTCAGCTCTTTAACTAGCGCATCTGTACCTTGCTTAGTCTTAGTGAATACCAATACCTGTTGCCAGTTTTTAGAACCAATCAGGTAAGCCAGCAGTTCGCTTTTACGCTTTTTATCAACTGGGTAAACCATCTGTTTTACCGTTTCAGCAGTACTGTTCGTCGGCGTTACCTGGATCTCGCAAGGTGACTCCATCATGCGATGCGCAATAGATTTGATCTTATTGTCGAACGTCGCAGAGAAGAACAGGGTTTGACGAACATCATTCATGCGCTTCAAGATGCGTTTAATATCTGGCATGAAACCCATATCAAGCATACGGTCTGCTTCATCAAGTACCAGCACTTCTGTCTGGCTTAACATGATATTTTTAGTAAACATGTGGTCAATCAGACGGCCAGGTGTCGCGATGAGAATATCTGCTCCTGCCTTTAGATTGTCGGTTTGCACTTTCATGCTTGTACCGCCATAAGCAACGACGATTTTAAGATCCGTACCCTCAGCGTAGCTGGTAATGTTGTCGAAAACTTGTTGTGCAAGTTCACGTGTTGGCACCAGTACCAAAGCTCTTACCAATTTAGGATTGGGAATCACATTATCTTGGCTAGCCAACAAACGTTGAATGATTGGTAATCCAAACGCCGCGGTTTTACCCGTACCCGTTTGAGCACCTGCCAGTACATCTTTGCCTTCTAATACGAGTGGGATTGCCTGCTCTTGCACGCTTGTCGGTGTTGTAAAATTTAGCGTCTGTAGTGTAGACAGCAACTGCTCCGAAAGACCCAATTGTTCAAAAGTTTGGTTTGTATCAGACATAAAATGATGCTCAAAGAAGAAATAGGCGCGGATTGTAGCAAACCCAAATGGAACTGTTTACCTTTGTCATTAATTTTTATTTGCTAACATTTCAATTTGCTGTTTTCGATGTTGCAAAGAACGTTCAAGCACGTCAGGATAGAGCTCATAAAAGTGACACTGCAACTTATCGTAATTGTTGGAAAGATCACCAAAACACTCTTTCAGTGCCGCAAGTCTGGGTCTTCGCAAAGACATTCTCTCTAGTACCATTTCGATAGAATCCATGGATTCATAACTCTCTAACCAGCGTTGCTCCGCCATTTTCTGATGAATCATGACAAAGTTCTCGGGCCAGTGGGACTCAGAATCTTGACTGATCTTGTTATGTGATATTTCACAAAACTGTTTAAGTGAAGAGTCAGAATACTCAGACCAATTTGTCGCCAAACAGTGATCCCAAAATACATCGAGTGCGATTGGAGCAAATCGTTGGGTCTCTTTTTTAAAAAGGGATTTAGCCTGCCGGGAGATGGCATGAGCATCTGTGTAACTGTCGACGAATCGATGCAGTCGGATACCGTCAGCTAAAGATTGCGAATAGTGCTTTGAAGGATCGCCTTTAACGAAATCACCAAGTAAGTTACCTGCTAAGTCGCTACTGCAATGGTTGGCGATATGAAGATGTGCAAGAAAGTTCATTGAACCTCATTAAAGTCGAACCGATTGGAGAACATAGTAAACGTACTCCCTAATCTTAGCTAACTTTAATGAGGACGGAGGTTAGTTTGACGAGCTAAACATCTCTTCAGCTAGTTGTTGAACAGCCTGCTCGTAATCAGAAAGGTCAATGCCAATTTCCATAGCATCTAACAGTTCAAGACTTTCGTCATTAAAAGATTGGTCACTCATAATGTGCCCTTCTATTCCTTATCATGGGCTTTTGCCCTTACAACTAAGTGACTCCATATTGTGCGTAAAATATGACAGATTTATGAAGACACTCCGTGTTTCCCAACTATTTTCAATGCGCTCATTTCGAGCAGCACACCTCTGTTCTAAATCGGCATTCGCGCTATAGGATCCATATCTCCGAGTTGGGTCGCGCGCCCACACTATTACTGGTCAAGTCGCACCGACTCAATCTTTTCTTTATCAAACTATGAATCAGATCATAGATAAACGATTGCTATGCGCCTTTATGGAACTCTTCAAACCTTGATGTAAATATAAATTTACAGTGGATATAAAGAATTACATTTAGTCTTGCATTCATTGATAAAGTCCCACAAAATGCAGCCAATCCAATATTATTACTGGCTATGAGCTTTTCAATCAGTGCATATGCCAAGTTAAAACACCATAACGTAAAGAATTATATACAATGACTAAATCAAAGGTTTTCGGCAGTACTTTGATCATCGCAGGCACCACTATTGGTGCAGGCATGCTCGCACTTCCTCTCGCTTCTGCTGGTATCGGCTTCTCTACATCACTGGTCCTTATGCTCGGTCTATGGGCCCTGATGGCATTCACAGCGCTATTGATGGTTGAGCTACATCAATTTGCAGACTCAGACGCGACGCTTCATACGTTGGCGCACAATATTCTGGGTAATAAAGGCAAATGGATAGCAAGCTTTGCTGTTATGTTCTTATTCTACGCATTATGTGCCGCATACATTGCCGGCGGTGGTGCGCAATTCAACCAACGCGTAATGCAACTAACGGGCTTAGAGATCAGTAGCCAGATTACGACACTGATTTTCACTATCATCGTTGCGACAGTTGTAACGATAGGCACTCACAGTGTAGACAAAGTTAATCGTGTTCTATTTGGATTAAAGCTGGTTGCTATGGTGTTGGTGCTTAGTTTTCTTGCACCAAACGTTACATCGCAATACTTATTAAGCATGCCTCTACAGCAAGGTTTGATTGTGGCAGCGATTCCAGTGGTATTCACATCATTCGGCTTTCACGGCAGTATCCCTTCTATCGTGCGCTACTTAGACGGTGATGTTGGCTCATTGCGCAAGGTAATGATTGTTGGTTCTGCATTACCGCTTATCATTTACGTGTTTTGGCAAGGCGTTACGCTGGGTGTTGTTAGCCAAGAACAACTACTGAACGATTCGAGCCTAGGCGCGCTTTTGGTGTCACTATCTGAAACAGTACATCAGTCAAACCTAGGTATGATTGTTGGGGTCTTCGCTGATCTGGCGCTGTTAACATCCTTTATCGGCGTGAGCTTGGGTTTGTTTGAATTTATGGGCGATTCGCTCAATGACAAACTAGGTCAAGGCAAACGAATCAAAACGGCACTGGTTACTTTCGTTCCACCACTTGGTTTTGCTCTGTTCTACCCACAAGGCTTTATCATGGCACTTGGATACGCAGCGATTGCTCTTGCTGTACTCGCAATTCTACTGCCAACGATCATGGTCTACAAAGTACGCTTTACTCAAGAACAGCAATCACCCGGTTCCACCAGCGTCGTATACCAAGTCGCAGGCGGCAAATTGGCACTGTTTATGGCTGGGACAGTCGGTATCATCATCATTGCAATCCAAATGATGATTTCAGGTGGTTTATTGCCTTCTCTTGGCTAAATTGATGAATTTATCAAAAGTAATTGATCTAAGTCTCAATTATAGAAATTGATTATCATTTGATTTCATAAACACTCGACGCGCGTCACATATTTATTGCGTGCGGTTATTTAAAGTCCACGGTAAAAGGAATTATCGTGGAGTTATCATGAAAGAAGTACAGTTTCGAACGATAGACAAGCTGTTTATTAAGATGTCGATCAACGACAAAATGTGGGTCATTTTTCTTATCTTTTTAGTTGCCCTTGGCAGCCTGTCAACGAACACCTACCTCAATCAGCTCGATCAAATTGAACAAAACGCAAAGACTCAAGCTGAACAACAACTCAAAGGCATGTTGTCTGTTTCCGACTCGCCAGAGTCAACGCTGTTAAGTCGCTCGTCGAGTGCCACCTCAACAGACACATACATTAACAATAACGGGTCAGTCACGGCGACTCAGCAAGGTAAAGATGGCCAATACTACTCGCTTACCTTACCTGCAACCGATGCTGCTGATCAGAAGCAAAGCGCACTCAATACTTTCTTACTCAGTTTCTTATGGTGTGTTCCTTTTGGTATTTTCTGTTACTGGGTGGCAACCTTCATTGGTGGGGCTCTGTGGGTACTCTATTCAACAACAGAAAAGATTGGTGACGGTGACCTAAGCTCTCGTCTTGGCTTCCACCCGGGTCGTGACGAGTTCGGTACGATTGGTTGTGCACTAGATCGCTCGATGGACACCTTGAGTGAACTGGTTAATAACGTAAATGAAAGTGCTGCGACACTGAGTGAAACCTCTTCTTCATTCGAAGCGGAAGCTAAACGCAGTGAAACGCAGATCAGCAGCCAGCACGCTTCTCTTGACTCTGTGGCAACTGCGATGGATGAAATGACGGCATCAGCGAATGAAGTATCTAACATCGCAGCCCGCTCAACCGAGCAAACAGAAAATGATGCACAAGCGATTAACCAAAGCCACGGTAAAGTGCAGCAAGCAATTGCAGAGATCACCACGCTTTCTTCTTTGATTGAGCAAGCTTCGTCGTCTGTAACGAGCCTTAACGTTAACACTAGCCAAATCAATGAGGTGATTACTACCATCAACGCGATTTCGGAGCAAACTAACCTACTCGCTCTGAACGCTGCCATTGAAGCTGCACGCGCAGGTGAACAAGGCCGTGGGTTTGCGGTGGTTGCCGATGAAGTTCGAACACTGGCAAGCCGCACTCAATCTGCAACAGTAGAAATCCAAGCGATGATCGAGCGCTTACAGCAAGAGAGCCAAAACATCGCCAAGATCACCGAGCAAACGGTTGATCAAGCTCAGACAAGTAGTCAGTTGATTTCTAATATCGGGGACGATGTAAACTCAATCTCAGATTCAGCGCGTGCTCTAATGGATATGAGTGCACAAATCGCGTCTTCTGCCGATGAGCAAAGCAATGTGGCAAATAGCATCGCCGCCGAACTGAATGACATTCGCAGTCAATCGGACGTTATAAAGGAAGTGGCTCAGAACACTTCTAATGGGGTTTCTAATCTCACTAGCGCATCTATTTCACTGTCTAAGACGTTGGCAAAATACCGCACTTAGAGCCCGTTTTAACGGCTCTCAATAGCTTGGATTAGATTGTTTCATCAGAAACCAAAGAAGGACTCCGCGGAGTCCTTCTTTTTTTATTTACTGTTTTTTCTAATACTAGATGGTTAAGCAGAAACTGGCGCCAGTTGTGGCTCTACTTGGTCTTTAAAGAACAAGCTATACAGCACTGGGACCACACCAAGCGTCAATACTGTTCCGACGATCATTCCGAAGATCATCACAATAGACATCGAATACCAGAACTCTCCGCCCGATAGAGCCAACGGTACTAAACCGAGAATCGTGGTCAGCGTTGTCATCACAATAGGTCGCAAACGCGTCATGCATGCCGATATGATTGAGTCTCTCACTCCTTCCCCTAGTTTTCGATTCTGTTCAATACAATCGATCAGCACAATCCCATTATTGATAATAATGCCTGCCAGACTGAAGATACCGAGCATTGCTGGGAAGGTAAAATAAGCACCAGTTATCAACAACCCCGATACCGCCCCAATCAAGGAGAGTGGGATCGTCAACAAGATAATCAATGGTCGGCGAATCGAATTAAATTGCAACAGAAGCAGTAGGATCATGACAGCAAAACATTGAGGGAGATAACCAAAGAGTGCCCCATTTGCCTTGCTCGCCCCCTTAAGCTCGCCACCCAATGCGATACGATACCCCGGTGGCAATTCGATATCATCGAGTGTCGGTTGCACGAGTTTGTTAAGCTCACTCGCTTGCAATGTCTCATGCTTAACGCTGATGGTCACCGTACGTTCTAAATCAAAGCGGCGTATCACCGCAGGCTCACTGGTTGCAATAATTGACGCAAACTGTACTAAAGGCAGAGCTTGACCGTTAGTCGATGAAACTATCTGGGTCGTAAACAACTTCTCTAACGTTTTCTCTGTTTCCGCTGCACCGACAATCACAGGAATTACGTCTTCATCATTACGAAAACTGGTCACCTCTTTACCACGCAGATAGCTGTCTAAGCTCGTCGCTATGTCTCGGCTGCTAACCCCAGCACGAATGGCTTGAGCTTGGTCGATATCTAAGATCAACTTAGGAACGTTGTTTTCCCAATCGTTGGCAACACCGACTGCACCCGGAATCTGACGCAGCGCCAACTCAATTTTCTTAGCGATACTCTGAATCACATCTATGTCTTTGCCTACGACTTGATATTCAACCAACCCGAGTTCACTACCACCAAGCCACATACGCTTCGCCTGCCCGCTAGCTTCAGGAAGCTGTTCCATAATGAATCGGTTGGTTTTCCTCACCATATCCAACGCTGCTGTGTAGTCTGTTGTGTTCACCACCATAAATACACGATTTGGCGCACGATCAACGGGAGATAATGCTAAGAAGAAGCGCGGCCCGCCATCACCAACATATCGCACTGTGTTTACGACATCAGGGTTCTGCTCCTTATCAAGTAGCCACGTTTCTAGGCGTTTCGATACCCTATCTGACTCTTCCACTTTCGTACCAGCAGGCAAGTCAACAAACACTAGGTACTGATTGCGCTCAGAGCCAGGCATAAACTGGACGGTCACATAACGAAAGCTATAGATGGACATAGCGAATACCGCAATAACAACCGCTAACGTACTAAGGCGGAAGTTTAGAATAACAGTCACAAATCGGCGGTAAGCCAGTTGAAGCTTAGATAGCTCCGGTTCGTTATTCTTTGCATCTTCTTTCTGCGTATTTGGTTTAATGAACCAGACACACAATGCCGGTGTTGCAAACAAGCACAAGAACCAAGAAGACAACAACGCAATGGTGATAACTTGCGACAACGAGCGTAAATATTCTCCGGTCACATCTTGTGCCAGTAGAAGTGGCATGAATGCGAGAATAGTGGTTAACGAAGAAGTCAGGAGCGGAACAGCCATTGCTTTAGAAGCCGACACAGCCGCTTCAACACGCTCAACCCCTTGAGAGACTTTGCTCTTGATAAACTCAGCCATAACGATACCGTTATCCACCAGCAAACCAAGAGAAATAATGATGGCAGCAATCGACATTCGTTGTAGCTCAACGCCCCATATCGACATACCGATGACGGTTAACAAGATCGTCAATGGGACGATACTACCGATAATCAAACCCATTCTTAGGCCTAGGAATGCCATCACCACAGCCAATACTACGGCGACCGTTTGCATCAAATTGGTAGTGGCAGAACTAACCGCAGCGTTAACCTTATCAGGTTGGAATGTTGCTAGCTCCAAGGTCATACCGACAGGCAAGTCCTTCTCTACTTGAGCGATAAACTCTTTTACTTTGATCCCAAACTCATCACTTTGGCTACCTGAAGCCATCGCCGCAGCAATAACGACGGCTTTTTTACCGTTGAAATAAACTGGAGTATTAAATGGGTCTTCATAACCTACTTCTACATCTGCCAAGTCACGCAAGTACACAGTGTTGCCAGATTCTCGCTCATTAAGGTCGAGCTCTAAGATCTCTTCAACCGAATTAAAGTTACCGGTTGGTTCGATTTCAACTTGCATCGTATCGGTTTCAATCACGCCCCCCGGAAGTACCACGTTACGAGCTTGCAGTGCAGAAACAATCTGTCGGAATTGAAACTTTTCGTTAGTCAACGCGCCATGCTTTGCGTTTACCCAAATTCGCTCTTCATTCACACCATAGAGCTCAACTTGCGATACTGTTTGAACGCTACTGAGCCGATCTTGAATTGCTTCAGCAGTTTTGCGCAGTTCGTGATGGTCGAAGCCGTCTCCAGAAAGCGCGATCGTAGCCGAATAAACCTGCCCAAACTCGTCATTGACCATAGGGCCAACTGTTCCATCAGGTAAGCTCCCTTTCATGCTGTCCATACGATTACGGAGCGTGTCCCATATCGGTTGGAGATTGAAGTATTTGTCGTGAACAGTCACCGTGATCTGCGCAGCGCCAGTTCGCGACCATGATTTTATCTCAGTCACCTCGGGAATTTGTTTTATTTCTCGCTCTAATGGCTTAGTGATGAACTTTTCGATGCGGTCGGGTGACATCCCTGGAAACTGTGCGATGACGACAGCACTTCGAATTAGAATCTCAGGATCTTCTTTGCTTGGTGCGTTTTTGAACGTGCTAATACCAAGCACAAACAACATCACCAAAAAGACTTGAGTAAAACGGTTATGTTTAAGCGCGAGTTCAGTAATCTTATGCATACTGCTACTCCCTACAAGCCGTTCCAAAGGGTCACTTGTTGCCCTTCATAAAGGTAAGGGATCCCAGCGGTAACGATCCTTTCCCCCTCAGATAGATTGTTTAATACAACGACCTGAGCATTAATATCTCGCTTAGTTTTAACGTAACGCTTTTCAAGAGTGCTCGTTGAAGGGTTAACAATATAGATGGTAGCATCGTCGCCATTTAAGTCAGGACTGCGTTCATTAAAATCAAACGCTTCTAATGGTAATAGCACCACGTTTTGACTCTCACCACCGATAAGTAGCTCTACATCCGCTGACATACCATTTCTCAATGCAACGTTTGAATCACTGAGCTGCAACGTGACTGAGTACGCATTTCCACGCTCAACCACCGCACCAATTTCAGACACTGTACCAACCAACTTCGCATCATTAAGCGCAGAGATCTGAACCTGAGCCTTGTCACCATAAGTTACCTCTTTAATCAGTGACTCAGGAACAAGGAAATCGACCTCATAAGCAAAGTCATTAACGAGTTCCATGATCTGTTGACCTGCGCTGATCTTTGTAAACTCATCGATCTGTACTTGGCTAATCTGGCCAGAAAATGGTGCGTAGAGTTTCGCGCGTTTAAGGTTCAATTCCGCATTAGACAAATCTGTCTGGGCGAGATTTTCTTGCTGTTGTTTCGCATCAAGATCCGCTCGAATGGCAATCAACTCAGATTCAGAGACAAACCCTTTCAGGTTAAGCTTTGCCGAGCGTTGATACTTGTCCTCAGCCTGCAGCTTGGCAACCCGAGCTGCACCTAAAGAAGCTTGAGCCTTGCGAACGGCCAATAGCAAATCACTTGTTTCTAGTTGCGCTAACACTTGCCCTTTTTCGACACGCTGCCCTTTTGCCACCATAAGCTGGCTAACGGTTCCATTCACCTTAAAGCTCAATGGCGAAGTCTGCGCGCTGCGTACTATGCCGCTTAATTGACGTGTTTGAGTGTGAGATTGAAAAACAGCGGTGGTGAATTTAACGCTGCGGATAGACTGGCTTGATTCTTCAGCCGTGTCGGAAGTTTGAGGGCCACATCCAGTCAAAAGAAGGGCAATTACGAAAATGATAACTTTCACATTAGAATCCAGTTTATGGTACTGCATTCCAGTATAGCAAACTGTATAGTGGTAATCTAATGCAATATCATTAGCATGAGCTCAGTCGCAATTGAACAAAACTTAAATAAGAAATCTGTTTAAAAAATCGGCTTAGAGGTAATCTAATGAAGCGAAGTTATCGCTTTTTGACTTGCTGCAGGTGACATAATGAATAAAACAGACGCACCAACTGACGACATCACATGCCCGCTTTGCCAACATGAGGAATATCTGCTTTCAAATTGTGGAGAGAAATTTACTTGTGCTGCATGTGGGTTCCATACCAAACAATTTACAAAAATCGTTCGGATTCAACCGAGTACTACCCCACCAAAACACCAGAGTATGGTGTATCACTTGAGTAATGCTTGCCACTAAGCCAAGCAGATATCTCTTCAAGGCTGTAGATATCAATAGCGGCTGGCTCTTCGGAGTCGGCCTTTGGTGTTCTTACTAAGGTGCTAGGTAGGTTAGGTCTTAAGCGAAATGACTGGATCCCCGCTCTCACCCCAGCTTCAATACCTTTGATGGTATCGTCAACATAGATGCATTCGTTAGGTAAAAAGCCCATGTTCATTGCTGTGTACATGATCAAATCAGGCTCTGGTTTCCAACTGTTAGCATCGAACGCTGAAAATATTTTACCTTTAAAATCGTCGAGCATGCCTGTCATCGCTAAGGATGACTCAACTCGCTCTTTTGGTGCATTAGAGGCAATACAGAACTCAACACCCTGACTTTTAAGAAATTGAATCAGTTCACTGGCACCATCCATTGGCTTTAAGAATCGTTGAAAAAGAGCTTCAAGTTCGGTGCGGTATAGAGGTTCCAATGTATCAATAGAGATGGTGAGACCAAGGCGCTGTTGGGTATCCATTAAGATATCAGCAAGCTTACCGCCTTGAAAATGCGCATAGCAATCTTCAAGTGATAGAGAGACATTGAATTGCGCAAAAACATTCACCAGCGCTTGGCAGCAAAGCTTTTCACTGTCTATCAGTGTTCCATCACAATCAAATATCACACATTTTGTCTGCTCTAATCTCATCGTTACACCATTTACCTAAAGTTCGACTTTCATCCTATAGGCATATAGGTTTATCGGGCATGACTGATGTAGCATTTTCCTGAAAACCACTTAATTAACTTCGCGAAATATGCGACAGATCACCTTAATAACCCTATTTATAAATTGCTTACAGGCATTATTATCCTAACCTTGCTAAAAACTCAGTCTTATTGGGATGGTTTGTCGATAATTTAAACACAAAGACATGACATTAATGTGAAGTAAAGGCTATTGCGTAACAGTACATTAGTACAATCGTATGTCGATTATGAGGCTGTGATAGAAAATGTTTAAAAAATCTTTCATATTAGTCGGTAAGCAATAACGCTTTCGTACTTATGAAAAACTATAAGCCCGGAATGAGTAATCGGACGGAGCTACGAGCAAATGAAAGGAGGTATGAATAAAAGCGGGAGCGCACTCCCACCCTATCTATCAGCTTTTCTATTCGCTTTCGACCCAAACTTTGGTGTTCGATACGATAGAAGTGCCAAGCAAAGACACAAGCTGTTGTGCAAAGCCTATTGTGTTCTGGCCCGCTTGATTGACGATATCTGAAACAAGCACCTCACCTTCCACTGAAGTCACAATTGCACTTGCTACTACATCAGAACCAACGGTACCAATATACAGCTGATGTTCATCAGATAAGATAATTTGGCTCAAAAATTCAAGAATATGAGTCTTATCAAACTCACTTTCATAGACACTCGCTTGATTGAGCGAGAATAAGACGGTCAGTTTATGAAAATCGACTTTATGAATTTCTTCGATATCGGCGGGAGTTTGATCTGAAGGAAGCAGTTGATAGCTTTTATTTGCGAGTCTTGATTGATACACATCTCTTCCGAGTAAGCTCTCTTTCGCAGGATAAGCCACATCAACTTGACTTGCTAACCACGCATTCTTTTTCAGTGCGATTTCAGGTATTTCATTATTCATTCTTTTACTACCTACTTTAGTATCCCCAAATATCACAATTATTTGGAAGGCACACGGTCGCCTTAGGCGCCGAGCTACAAGCAGAGAGCATACAGAGCATCGTAACTACCAACAAGTACTTTAAATGCTTCATAAATTAAGGTTCTCCCAATACTGCCTTTTCGAATAGAGCGAAAAGCTCTACACTCGTATTCAAGCTTTCAATACTCCTTATAGTAATTAGAACTCTATAAATTAAAAGGACTTCTTATGAAAAAAGCCCTAATAGCATTAGGTATCATGACCATGTTGGCTGGTTGTTCAGATAACGAGGTGGGTGACGTATCACTTGGCTTCTTTACCTTGAAAGACATCAAGATCTCTCATCTAGATGATGAAAAGATCCCAGGTGTCACCTGTCACATCGCTTCTATTGAGGCGGATTTCTCTCTTGCAGACCCAAGTGATAGCTCAATCTCTTGTCGTCAAACAGGTGACATCACGCCTGAGATGATCGCCAAAATTGATAAAAGCGCCTCTGGTGAGGTTGTCTTCAAGCAATCAAAAAGTATTTTCTTTAAGACAATGAAGGTAAGACGTATCTACGACGCAGAAAACCAAACCTTACTGTACCTGTCTTATACAACAAAAGAGACAGAAGGTAGTTTCAAGCATAGCCTGTCAACGGTTCCACTATGGGGAACTAAAGCTTACATTGACCCAACGACACTTTCTGCTGAACAAAAATAAACCACTGGCTTAGTTTTGTTCACTCGCCTGTATACACAATATACAGGCGAGTCTGAATGTAATAAAAATGAAAGAAACTACAAAAATCTGTGATATTATGCGGCAAAATTTTCTCACTGTAATTTTCTTATGAAATTTCCTGGACAGCGCAAATCTAAGCACTACTTCCCTACACACGCCCGTGATCCACTCATCAACCAGATGAAGGAAACACCAAAACTGTATCGCCCGATTATTGTTGGTGTTGGTCAAACAATTGTAGATATCGAAGCTCGTGTTTCTGATGAATTCCTTGCTAAATACGAACTAAGTAAAGGTCACTCTCTTGTTTTGGAAGAAAGCAAAGCGGATGCCCTATACGATGAGCTCGTTGAAAGCGGTCTAATCACGCACCAATATCCAGGTGATACCATTGGTAACACGCTACACAACTACTCAGTGCTAGCAGACAGTAAATCGGTACTCTTAGGTGTTATGTCACGTAACATCGAAGTTGGCTCTTTTGCTTACCGTTACCTATGCCGTACCTCTTCACGTATGAACCTAAACCACCTACAGACAGTAGAAGGTTCTATCGGTCGTTGTTACACCCTAATTTCGGACGATGGCGAACGTACATTCGCGATTAACGAAGGTGAAATGAACAACCTGCGTCCGGATAGCATTCCTGAAGAAGTATTTGAAAAAGCCTCTGCACTGGTTGTTTCTTCATACCTAATGCGCGGTAAGCCAGAAGACCCAATGCCGAAAGCAGTAGCTCGAGCTATCGAGATCGCTAAGGCAAACAATGTTCCCGTTGTATTGACGCTAGGCACAAAATGGGTAATCGAAGGCAACGCTGAATGGTGGCAAGATTACATTAAAGAGAATATCTCTATCGTTGCGATGAACGAAGAGGAAGGTCAGGCTCTTACAGGCGAAAAAGACCCGCTGCTAGCTGCAGATAAAGCTCTAGAATGGGTTGACTTGGTTCTATGTACTGCTGGTCCTGTTGGCCTATACATGGCTGGTTACACTGATGAGACAGCGAAACGCGAAACCGAGCTGCCTCTTCTTCCTGGTAACATCCCAGAATTTAACAAGTACGAGTTTAGCCGTGCAATGCGCAAGGACGACTGTAAGAACCCTGTTAAGGTATATTCTCACATCGGTCCTTACCTTGGTGGTCCTCTTGAAATTAAGAACACCAATGGCGCAGGTGACGCAGCACTATCTGCACTACTTCATGATATGGCAGCGAATAGTCACCACCACATGAACGTACCAAACTCGTCTAAACACGACCAGCCTTACATGACCTACTCGTCACTTTCACAGATCTGCAAGTACGCTAACCGTGTCAGTTACGAAGTACTGACACAACACTCTCCACGTCTTGGTCGCTCTCTTCCTGAACGTGAAGACAGCCTAGAAGAAGCGTATTGGGATCGCTAATCACAATACCTAACGGTTTCTATTAAGGGTTGCACTATGCAACCCTTTTTATTTGCGGCTAATAAAACACACACAATCGTGTAAATTTTGGTGATGAGTTGGCATCGCCAGATTTGATCTCGCGCAATGACTGGTTAAATCTGTTATCTTCCAGCACATAATTCGTGTGGTTAGCCTTTACATGGTCGATTTATACAGTACTATCGCCACGCAAACGTTTTCGTACCACCTTATCGGTTTCAACATAAGGATTTAATATGCTGTCTGATATTGATATTTGCCGCTCTGCTTCACTCAAAAACATCAGTGATATTGCTCTCGGTGCAGGCTTAACCACTGACGAATTCCAACCACTTGGGTTACATAAGGCGAAAGTCTCTTTAGACAGCCTAAAACGTCTCGAAGAAAAACCAAAAGGTAAGCTTGTTCTAGTTACAGCGATTACACCTACTCCACTTGGAGAAGGGAAAACAGTAACAACTATTGGTTTAAGCCAAGGGTTAGCAGCAATTAATCAATCAGTTATGGCTTGTATTCGCCAACCTTCAATGGGACCCGTTTTTGGTGTCAAAGGCGGCGCTGCTGGTGGCGGTTACTCTCAAGTTGCGCCAATGGAACAGCTTAACCTTCACCTTACTGGAGACATTCATTCCGTCACTGCAGCACACAACCTTGCTTCTGCGGCAATTGATGCTCGCTATTACCATGAACAAAGAGAAGGTATTGAAGCTTTTGAACAACGTTCAGGGTTAAAGGCACTGAATATCGATCCTCAACGTATTGTTTGGCGTCGGGTCCTCGACCATAACGATCGTGCACTGCGAATGATTACTGTTGGACAAAACGAAGACGGTAAAACCATCAATGGCTATCAGCGTGAAGATGGCTTTGACATATCGGCTGCATCCGAGTTAATGGCGATCCTCGCACTTGCGGAAGATCTACAAGATTTACGTAAGCGCATTGGACGTATTGTGTTGGCTTACAATAAAAATGGCGAACCTTTAACCGCAGACGACTTCCAAGTTGCAGGTGCAATGACAGTAACAATGAAGGATGCTATTGAGCCAACATTGATGCAAACATTGGAAGGCGTCCCTACCCTGATTCATGCTGGGCCATTTGCCAACATTGCTCATGGAAACTCCTCAATCATTGCCGATAAGATTGCACTGAGATTAGCGGATTACGTGGTGACTGAGGGCGGTTTCGGTTCTGATATGGGTTTCGAGAAAGCATGCAACATTAAAGCAACAGCGGCGAACCAGTCACCTGATTGCGCAGTAGTTGTTGCAACGCTTAGAGGTTTAAAAGCAAACTCTGGCCTTTATGACCTACGCCCAGGCACACCGCTTCCGGATTCTATCTTCAACGATGACAGCCAGGCTCTTATCGCTGGTTTCGAAAACCTGAAATGGCATATTAACAACGTAAATAAATACGGTGTTCCTATTGTGGTTGCTATCAACCGATTCCCACAAGATTCCGATGACGAGCTAGCTCAATTAAAAGCACTCATTCAAAGCTATGATGAGACTGTGTCCGTTGCAATTAGTGAAGCGTTTGGCCAAGGCGGAGAAGGCGCTACTGACTTAGCGAAAGCCGTGGTGTCAGCTTGTGAAAAACCTGCTCAATTCAAGCCTCTTTATACTCAAGAACAATCGCTTGAAGAGAAGTTAATGGCGGTTGCTGAAGTGGGTTATGGTGCAGCAAGCCTTACCTTGTCAGAAAAGGCTAAATCGCAGCTCGCAGAGTTCAAAAAACATGGATACGACCACCTGTCGGTATGTTTAGCGAAAACTCCGCTATCGATATCAACGGAAGCACACGTTAAAGGCGCTCCAACTCAGTTTGATGTTCCTGTGAGAGAACTTAAGCTTTGCGCAGGAGCAGGATTTGTCTATGCGTTGTGTGGAAATGTGATGACTATGCCTGGGCTACCTGACAAGCCAGCCTTTATGTCTTTAGACATCAACGAAAATGGCGACATTACGGGCTTAAGTTAGTATTTATAAAAGTTTTTTCGGGAGTTCGCAGGTTATCGTCATAGTGAATGTAAGATAACCTGCAATTTGCACACAAAAGCAACAAATTGCACACATACCTCTCAACTGGAAGATTTACCTAACCAGTTCTGGGTAAAGATCACATTAATAACCCCACTAAATCTATAGTATTGCGCTGATTCTTTGGGGAATGTAATGAAAGCAAGTATAAAAAAACTCTCAGGCCAATTTCTCTGTACTGTCCTAGCCCTAGGAATAGTTCCTGCTCTATACATTAGCTCCGAGTTCGACCGTATAGCAGCGCAATATGATACAAACATAAAACAGGCCAGCCAAAATCAAATCGAGTACAGTTTTCACGAGCTGGGGTTGATCATACGTGAAGTGTCTAACACCATTCCAACCATCGCTGAATCAACGACTCTTAAACGCGCTGTCCAATTTCCCTCAGCTGATAATATTGATTCACTACAAGATTTATGGCTAATGTTGGCGAATGGTCAAAAGTACTACTCGCAACTTCGTTATCTCGACTTAAAAGGTAACGAGACAATACGCATCAACTATCAAGATGGTATAGCTAGCGTTGTCCCTGAAAGTCAACTTCAAAACAAGTCATCTCGTGACTACTTCACCACACTGCAACAGCTGAAAATTGGTGAGATTGCTTCGTTTGGTATCGACCTAGAATATGAAAACGGTCAACCGGTTAACCCTTTACTCCCTGCCCTACGAATCATGACGCCAGTCGCGATAGAAGACAGCATTGTTGGCTACTTCATCGTAAACCTCAATATGGTAGAGATATACGATCGCCTGCACTACACCTTTGGTTCATCACTTGCACAGCCTACCTTGATTAATGGTTCGGGTCATATATTGATGTCCCCAGAGCCAGAACAAGCCTTCGGCCACCTTATTGAAGATCGAGCTGACAAAACCTATGCCATCATTCATCCAAAGCTATGGCAAGAAATTTCAACGCAGAGAAGTGGCAGTTACTTTGATGGCAAAGATTGGTATTTCTATGGGGATATAAGCCCTAACATCGAACAGTTAAAAGGGCCTGTTCATATGGTACTGCACGTAGATAATAAAGAGATCAGTGCGCAGTACCAACAAGAGTACACAGCGATCATCATCCAGATAGCAACACTCTCGATATTGATTTCAATTGTGTCTGGAGTTTTCGTCGCTTGGAATATCAACCACAAGAAGAACAGCATCGAAAGCCAACTCGCAAAAGCCGCAATGAATGGCATGTCTGCGTTAGTTATCACGGATCGAAACAATCGAATTATTAAAGTCAATCGTGAATTTACTCGAATGAGTGGCTACACGCTTGAAGAGGTGAAAGGCAAACAGCCGTCAATGTTCGCTTCTGGAAAGAATAACCAAGAGTTCTACATGCGCATGTGGGCGATCATCAACGAACGTGGAATGTGGGAAGGCGAAGTCATCAACCGACGCAAAGATGGCTCTCTGATTACCGAAATTCTAAGAATTCAGACGATCAAAGACTCAAACAATGTTATTCAGTTCTACGTTGCCTCGTTTGTTGATATCAGTAAGCGCAAAGAGCTTGAGAACAAACTGCGTAACCTAAGTGAAAAAGACGCACTTGCTGGATGTTGGAATCGTCGTAAGTTTGATGAAGAGCTGCGTGATGAATGTAATCGCGTTGCTCGTTACCCTGAATTTGAACAGTCATGCTTAGCGATTGTTGACATCGACCACTTCAAACGCATCAATGACAAATTTGGACACGATTATGGCGATAAAGTGATTCAAGTCGTCGCAGGCGTATTACAAAGAGAGTGTCGCGAAACCGATTTTGTGGCTCGTATTGGCGGTGAAGAGTTTGGCATAGTGCTGCCTCATACTAAACCAAATGAAGCTTACTGTGTGTTGAATCGATTGAGGGTAGCCATATCACTTGAGCTCGATGATCAAGTGACCGTCAGTGGTGGCGTGACCAACGTGACTCATGACTCAAAACTCAGCTACAAATGCGCGGACCTTGCCCTATACGAAGCAAAAGCAAATGGACGAAACAACATCTGCCTATTTCTAGATAGCGAGATGGAACAAATCGCTTAACGTACAAACCGAAGAAACAAATGGCTCCTACCCGCCTCTACGAATTAGCGATAAGTAGGAGCCATTTTTTATCATCCACTTCAGAATATTAATACCGTGTTTAATACCGTTCAGTAATTAAGTCTATTAGTTGTTACTGAGGTCTTGGGAAGAACATCAGTTGCTGCCCCTCCACGACCATAAAGCAGTCCATATTAGCCGCGTGTGCCGCCTGTTTACCCAAATCTGTATCTTCAAATACTACGCACTGTTCCGGAGAGAGCCCCATTCCTTTGCAGGCATCCAAAAACGTGTCGGGGTTAGGCTTGTGACGTTCAACATCGGTTGCTGTAACTAGGCTATCTAACTTGGGCAAAATACTTGTCGCTGTAAGCAAATTTTCTGCGCTCTTGCGTTGGCTACCCGTTCCTACCGCTAATCGTTTTTGTCCATAATGTTCTATCAACAAGTCGTGTGTGCAAGAGATAACGTTACCTTTATCTTCAATATTAGCGAACGCATCCATCTTAAACGCAGATACGGCTTTTGGATCTAGACTCAAACCGTACTTTGCATTCACTTCACCCGCAATTTTATAGCTCGGCATTCCACCAAGGCTATGTAGCCAAGAAGCTTCAAACTCGAACCCAAAATGTTTGGCTGTCTGCTCCCATGCTTTGATATGTGCAGGCATGGTATCAATGAGAGTACCGTCCATATCGAAAATTAAGCCATCGTACTTCGTTAGATCAATCGTCATTGCTTTGCCACTCTGAATAAAACTACTGATACCATAACCAATTACGAGTATCATGAGCCAACATTTTTTATGTTTATCAATGATTATGCTGCAAATATCGAATAACGTCTCTATTCAAACTTGGGAGATTCAACTGACCGCAATTCGTGCTCAAGGTGCGGGCGGGCAAAATGTAAACAAGGTATCCAGTGCGATTCACCTTCGTTTCGACATAAAACACTCTACGCTGCCTGATTTTTATAAAGAGAGGTTACTGGCTTTAAAAGACAGTCGCATTACTGCTGATGGCGTCATTGTGATTAAAGCGCAACAATTCAGAACACAAGAGCAGAATAAAGAAGATGCGCTCAATAGGCTAAAAGCGTTAATTCTTGAGGCAACAAAAGTAACGAAGGTAAGACGTGCAACCAAGCCGACAAAAGCATCTCAGAAGCGGCGCTTAGAACAGAAAAAACAACGTAGTAACACCAAACAACTGCGAGGCAGAGTGGATTAAAGTGATATGCGTTTCCCAGACGCTATCTCAACTCATCTATCTAATTCGCTCTAGCTAGCGACAAGATCAACTTGATCAAGAGCCTCCTCTGCTCGTCAGTTAGTAGCCTCGAAACAGCCGCAACGTCTTCAACCGCTATTTGACCCGCTTCTAAAGTATCCATAACGACCTCTAAGTCCGTTATCGCTAGTGACCGTGTTAGAGAGCGATACTGCGACATCTTAATATCAGCCTCGCCCCTTTCGATTCTCTGGTACGTTTTCAAGCTCATCCCAGCCATCGACGCGAGTTTTTCTTGTGAAAGGTTGGCTCGTTTTCTGCGTTCAATAATTGCCAACACAATAGGTTCATTGGTCATAAGCCACCTCCTAAAAGACACTTATGTCCTATTTTCAGCAAAAAGCAGACCAAATTGGGCATAAACTATTTACATAAACGCCCAGTAGCATATGATGCACCGCCTAAAAAACGTTATATTTCAAATAACTTGTGTTACTTTATAAATTTAGCGCAATAAATAAACAAACTTAAACCATTCGCGGGAAGAAGAAATAAATTGCAAAATGCAAACACTAGCGATGCAAAAAGAAACATTGCAAGTCGCTTTAAAATTATATTTCCCTGTATCCAACAGTTGCTAGAGACATCAAACCCAGCCGCCGAGATCGTCAAAGTTCAATTTAGGCTGCTTACATATAAGGAGTTATTACTTCATAGTCACAGCTTGAGTAAAGAAGATGTAGACAAAGGCTTTAATTCATTGACATCAGAAGAGAAAAAGATCGCTCAATTAGGTGTGCTACACATAAATAAAGCGATCTCAGAAATTGACGAGTTATTGGCAGGGTTAGCCTCGAGAACCTTGTAGGGCTCTAATAGTGCGAGTTCTTCTTAAACCCAGTGCAAGAAGAGCTCCCAACAATAATGTCGACAACGCACCACCACTACTTTCACTGGTACTGCTGACGGTTTGAATACTGCCATGTTGAGTTAAGTAAGCGGTGCGTTTTAAATTGGTAGATGTTGCTTTTGGGGTTTCATTACCATCGAGCACGCTGGTAATCCAAGCATTGAAATCGTTGACCTCAGTAAACACAGAAGTCACACCACCAGTATACCCGCACTGACTAGGACCAAAGCTCGTAATACCGACTTGTATATAATCCGAACCATCACGCCAATACACCGGCCCGCCAGAATCTCCCTGACAAGTACCACCATTTAATCGAGTGATCGGACTGTAATCGCCATTAAAACATACCTGATTACCAGTCAGTGACGCCCCGTTAGTAAACAAGCTACTACATGTCGCGTTTGTGATTAAATTTAAATCTACGCGCTGCAGTAATTTAGTACTGTCAAACCCTGACACCGTATCCCCGTGTCCAATCGCAACAAACGTTGGAGTCGTCACTTGGCTTCGATAGTCTTCATTACTAGGAAGTTTGACCACATCATTTATTGAATCAACATTCATCGACTCAGCTAATTTAAGAATAGCTACATCATTCTGTAGCAACTGACTTAAGTTATTATCAAAGCTGTTGTGGTAATAGATCTCAGACACTCGATAGCGTTCTGCAGTACCAAACGGATACTGATTTACGTCTTGCAATTGAGGGACAACAACCGTAAACAGTTGAGCTCGCTGATCACCATAAATACAGTGTGCAGCGGTCAGTATATGTTGAGGATCGAGAATTGTTGCGCCGCAATACGGGTCAGTATAGTAGACACCGTCATATTCAAAACTGTCTATGAACAGACTGGCGATTGATGGGAAATCTGAAGTCGAGGCATTGGTGCCATTTACGATAAAGGGAGAGATATCTACATTTGATTCTGTTGCTGTGACTGTATCACCGCACACTGCAAAACTTCCAATCAAAGGAAGTGCTCCTACCCACATCCACTTCTTCGATAGTGTGCTTTTCATGACCACTCTCCTACACCTTCAGGATACTCTTATTGACTAATCTTCAGTATAGCGGCTTAAATGATGAAATATTAAGTAATCAATGGATCAAATGTGATGCATCCCCAAGATGATCAATAAGTTACAGAAAAGCAAAACCCCTTACCATCCACCATATGAATAGTGGCTAATAAGGGGAATGCGAAAAACAATCGGTTAAAAAATATTAACGATTAGCCACGGTAGTAGCGTTGAGGTACAAATGGCATTTTCTCTACTGTCATTGCCAGCTTCTTACCACGTACTTCCGCAAAGACCTCTGTACCAATTGCCGCAAGATCTGTGCGTACATAAGCCATTGAAACAGGCTTACCGGCGTTAGGGCCAGCAGTACCACTTGTTACCACACCGATTTTGTTTCCTTCAGCGTCAAACAGCTCTGCGCCTTCACGCACTGGTGCTTTGGTTTGACCAACAAGGCCAACGCGCTTACGTTGAACGTCTTTGGTTGCTATCTGCTCTAGAATGATGTCTGCACCTGGGAAACCACCAGCACGCTCACCGTCTGTGCGACGAACTTTCTGGATACCCCATAGTAGGCTTGCTTCTACCGGTGTCGTTGTTGTATCTAGATCGTGACCGTATAGACACAGACCACACTCTAGGCGTAGCGAGTCACGTGCGCCAAGACCAATCCACTCCACTTCCGCTTCTGCTGTCAGTTTGCGAGCTAGCGCATCAGCGTGGTCATTTGGTACGGAGATTTCGTAGCCATCTTCACCCGTGTAACCACTGCGGCTTACGATGCACTCAACACCGTCGATATCTACTTTTTGTACGTCCATGAACAGCATGTCCGCTACGCTTGGTTGGAAACGAGCAAGCACCTCTGATGCTTTAGGGCCTTGTAGAGCAAGTAGAGCTCGATCCTCGATCACTTCAAGCTCTACATCACATGGAAGGTGTGCTGTTAGGTGGTCAATATCTTGAGTTTTACAAGCGGCGTTTACAACAACGAACAGGTGGTCACCTAGGTTGGCTACCATAAGGTCATCCATGATACCGCCCTGCTCATTAGTGAAGAACGCATAACGTTGCTTACCAGAAGGTAGGTCGATGATGTCTACTGGAACTAGAGTTTCTAGAGCCGCTGCTGCATTTTCACCGTGAAGACGCAATTGGCCCATGTGAGAAACATCAAAAAGACCTGCTGCGTCACGTGTGTGTAAGTGCTCTTTCTTAACGCCTAGTGGGTATTGAACTGGCATATCGTAGCCAGCGAAAGGAACCATCTTTGCACCAACTTCTACGTGCAGTGCATGCAGAGGTGTTTTTAACAGGTCTTGAGTTGCTTGTTCTTGAGTCATTTTATTCTCCATGAAGCGTTGCAGGTATCCAACATCGACGCTGCCGCTTTTATCTCTTTGTAGAGTAGCTCTCTATCTATTAGTCAAGATGAGAACAGTAAGAAAGAAGGAGGTGGCGATATGGCCTCTATCGCTTGCCTTTCTATATAAGAAGAGTGCTCTATATAGAAAACCAAAAGATAGTGAAATGGACACACTAGGTCACCTTCCAAGAATTCACTTCAGTAAACATCAATCAACATGAGTAAACCGTGTTCACTATAGTAAACAAGCCTGAATCAGTTTTACACCCTTAACAAGATCAAAACAGTCCAAAATGTGACATTTAACAATTTTAAAACAAATATGACAGGCACAAAAAAGCGTGATATTGATGCTTTTACCATCTATATCACGCTAATTAAAAGACGTTTACAACAAAAGCAAACGTTTGCTTTCACTATAAGAAATTTAAAAACTTTACATTTATTTTGCAGTCACCCACAGAATCAACGCATCTTCTGTACTGGTAGAGATAAGCATGTGACCCATATTTGCATCATAGTACATGCTGTCTCCTTCACTCATTGGAATAGGCTCATAGAATTCTGAATAGAACATGATGTCGCCTGAGATCACCATCAGGAACTCTTCACCATCATGACGTACCCAGTCGTTATATTCTTCAAAGGCTCTTGCTCTTACTCGGCTCTTGAACGGCATCATCTTTTTATTCGATAATTCCGTTGCCAGAAGCTCATGTTCATAAGTAGGAGTTGGGTGGGGTTTACCCTGCCCTGCCTTAGTTAAATCACGACGGCCTGTAGCAACTTTTTTTCTTGGTGGCTCAAAGAGTTGCGGCATATCTATTTGTAAGCCCATCGCTAGCTTTTGCATCGCTTGGAAGGTCGGAGATATCTGCTCATTTTCGATCTTGCTGAGCGTAGAGCGCGCAAGGCCGGTTCTCTGACTCGCTTCTTCTAATGTAATACCCAACTTACTGCGGATATCTTTTATGCGCTGCCCTAGTCTTAATGGCTCAATATTCTGATCTGGCGTCTCTTTTGCCAAAGTCAAAGATGGGTACTCATCATAAATGTCTTCTGACATAGGTCCCTCGTATTATTTCTGCATCCTGTCTATAGAATTCATTGTTGCACGAAGCGCTTTGTTGATTAAAGACCACGCAAGAAAATAAAGCGTGCTCCCAGTAGCAAAACAAGAAAATCTGTTTCCTATTGGAAATTTTTATTGAAAATTGAATTTAACGGCGTTATGTTATCGACTTGTTAGATGAAGAGATGCTACTTCAGCTTGCATTAAATGACAGATTTAACATTTAAAGCAGCTGTTTTTACCCCACTTTTAGGGGAACCAATTTCGCACTGCATTGACCCTACGTTTGGTCGCTTGCAATCAATATTTAAGGCTTTTGTGCCATATTGACGCAAACGATTACAATGCAGAAACCAACGCAAGACCTAATGGACACATAAAAACAATATCCATTAGTTAATTGAAAGGTCTCGACAATGAACAACGCATACCAAAACCATAGCTTAGACAGTTTTTTCTCTACTAACCTATCGGCAACTGACGACGCAGTATTCGCTGGAATCCAGGCTGAAAACGCACGTCAAAACGAACAGATCGAACTAATTGCTTCTGAGAACATTGTTTCTAAAGCAGTTATGCAAGCACAAGGCACTTGCCTTACTAACAAATACGCTGAAGGTTACCCTGGTCGTCGCTACTACGGCGGTTGTGAACACGTAGATACAGTAGAAGCGATCGCGATTGAGCGTGCTAAAAAACTGTTTAACTGTGAATACGCTAACGTTCAACCTCACTCAGGCGCACAAGCTAACGGCGCTGTAAAACTGGCGCTTCTACAGCCAGGTGACACTATTCTAGGCATGTCTCTTGATGCAGGCGGCCACTTAACTCACGGCGCACGCCCTGCTCTTTCTGGTAAATGGTTTAACGCCGTTCAATACGGTGTAAACCGCGACACACTAGAAATCGATTACGATGCAGTACGTGAACTAGCTGTTGAGCACAAACCAAAAATGATCATTGCTGGCGGTAGCGCAATCCCACGCACTATCGACTTTGCTAAGTTCCGCGAAATCGCAGACGAGGTTGGTGCGCTGCTCATGGTCGACATGGCACACATCGCTGGTCTAATCGCGACAGGTGCACACCCTAGCCCACTTCCTCACGCTCACGTTGTAACAACAACAACGCATAAAACACTGCGTGGCCCACGTGGCGGTATGATTCTGACGAACCACGAAGACATCAACAAGAAGATCAACTCTGCGGTATTCCCAGGTCTTCAAGGTGGTCCACTAATGCACGTTATTGCTGCTAAAGCTGTCGCGTTTGGTGAGGCTCTAGGTCCAGAATTTAATACTTATATCGATTCAGTGATCAACAACGCAAAAGTTCTTGCTGAAGTGTTGCAAACTCGCGGTTGTGACATTGTGACTGGCGGAACAGACACACACCTAATGCTGGTTGACCTTCGTCCTAAAGGTTTGAAAGGTAACGTAACTGAAGAAGCATTAGAGCGTGCAGGGATCACATGTAACAAAAACGGTATCCCATTCGATACAGAGAAGCCTATGATTACTTCTGGTATTCGTTTAGGAACACCTGCTGGAACCAGTCGTGGTTTTGGTGCTGAAGAATTCAAACTCATCGGTGAGTGGATCGGCGATGTACTAGATGGCCTTGTAGAAAGCCCTGAAGGTAACGCTGAAGTTGAGCAACGCGTACGCAAGCAAGTTAAAGAATTGTGCAAACGCTTCCCGCTTTACCGTTAATAGAACACTTTTTATTTTTTAAATTAACACCTCATAAATTTTTGGAGAACAAGCAATGGACAATACACTTAAGTTTGCAGACAGCCACGAGTGGGTTAAAGACAACGGTGACGGTACTGTAACTATCGGTATTTCTGAGCACGCTCAAGAGATGCTAGGTGACGTTGTATTCGTTGACCTACCAGAAACAGAAGACGAAATTGAAGCTGGTGAAAGCTTCTCTCTTGTAGAGTCTGTAAAAGCAGCATCTGACATCTACGCGCCTATCACTGGTGAAATCGTTGAAATCAACGAAGAACTAGAAGATAGCCCAGAGCTAATCAACGAAGAACCTTATGAAGGTGGTTGGATTGTAAAAGTGAAGATGGCTGACGCGTCTGAACTAGACAACCTAAAAGATGCAGAAGAATACCTAAACTCAATCGACGAAGATTAATTAGGTAACCCGTATACGATGAAGCTGCTCTTTGGAGCAGCTTAATTTTAGGGGCTTGCTCACGGTCCCTATATAGAGAAAGTAGAACGATATCATGACTGAATTACTTCAAAGCCAATTACTTAAAGATTTGGGTACTCAAAACGAGTTCGTTGCACGCCACAACGGTCCAAATAAAGCAGACCAGCAAAAAATGCTGGACGCGATCAACTCATCTAGCCTTGATGCACTGATCGACGAAACGGTTCCTGCGCAAATTCGCCTAGAAAAACCAATGACGCTTGCTGCACCACTGAGCGAAATGGATATGCTGAGCTCGCTTAAAGAGATCGCTAACCTAAACCAAGTTAAGCGCACTTTCATTGGCCAAGGCTACTACAACACATTCACGCCAAACGTTATTCTACGTAACGTTTTAGAAAACCCAGGCTGGTACACAGCTTACACGCCTTACCAACCAGAAATTTCTCAAGGTCGCCTTGAAGCACTGCTTAATTACCAACAAATGGTCATGGACCTAACAGGCATGGAAATCGCGAACGCGTCTCTTCTTGATGAAGCGACAGCGGCTGGTGAAGCTATGACTCTGTGTAAGCGTGCGGGTAAGAGCAAGAGCAAAGTGTTCTTCGTTGCTGACGATGTTCACCCACAAACACTAGAAGTTGTAAAAACTCGTGCTGAGTACATTGGCTTCGAAGTTATGGTTGGCGCACTAGAAACACTTCCTGAACAAGACGTATTTGGTGCGCTTATACAATACCCAGGTACAACTGGTGAAGTTCGCGACCTAACAGACATCATTGCTAAAGCGCAAGCAAACAAAACCCTAGTTACAGTAGCGACTGACCTACTGGCTTCTGCTCTACTTAAGCCTGCCGGCGAAATGGGTGCAGACGTAGTAATCGGCAGCGCACAACGCTTTGGTGTTCCTATGGGTTACGGCGGTCCACACGCTGCATTCATGGCAACGCGCGATAAGCACAAGCGTACAATGCCAGGCCGTGTGATCGGTGTTTCTATCGATACCAACGGCAACCAAGCGCTGCGTATGGCGATGCAAACTCGTGAGCAACACATCCGCCGCGAGAAAGCAACATCAAACATCTGTACTGCTCAAGCCCTTCTGGCAAACATGGCTTCATTCTACGCGGTTTACCACGGTGCAGAAGGCCTACGTACTATTGCTCGTCGTACTCACCATATGACAGCGATTCTAGCTGCTGGTCTAACTAAGTCTGGTTACGAGCTAACAAACAACAGCTTCTTCGATACCATCACAATCAACTCTGAAGAGAAGACCGAAGCACTGTACGCACGTGCTCAAGCTGCAGACATCAACCTGCGTCTACTTCCAGGTAAAATCGGTATCAGCCTAGATGAAACAACAACGATCGATGATATCAGCGCTTTATTCGCTATCTTCGACGTGAAAGAAGACATCAACGCACTTTCTACTGACATTGCTGCTAATGAGTTTGCTGCAATTCCAGAAAACTGCCGTCGTGAATCTGAGTACCTAACGCATCCAGTATTCAACACGCACCACAGCGAAACGCAGATGATGCGTTACCTAAAACAGCTTGAGAACAAAGACTTCTCACTAACGCACGGCATGATCCCACTGGGCAGCTGTACAATGAAGCTGAACGCTGCTGCTGAGATGATTCCAGTAACATGGCCTGAGTTTGGTTCAATTCACCCATTCGCGCCTCTAGAGCAAGCAGCCGGTTACACTGCACTAGCAAAAGATCTGAAAGAGAAGCTATGTGAAATCACTGGCTACGACGATTTCTCTCTACAGCCTAACTCTGGTGCTTCAGGTGAATACGCGGGTCTAATCGCGATTCAACGTTACCATGCAAGCCGCGGTGAAGGTCACCGTAACGTTTGTCTGATCCCAAGCTCTGCGCACGGTACTAACCCTGCGACGGCATCTATGGTTTCTATGAAGGTAGTGGTTGTTAAGTGTGATGAAGATGGCAACATCGACATGACTGACCTAGCTGCGAAGATCGAGAAGCACAAAGACAACCTATCAAGCATCATGATCACTTATCCTTCTACGCACGGCGTTTACGAAGAGCAAGTGAAGGAAGTGTGTGAACAAGTACACGCAGCGGGTGGTCAGGTTTACCTAGACGGCGCAAACATGAATGCTCAAGTAGGTCTAACTTCACCTGGCTTCATCGGTTCTGACGTATCTCACTTGAACCTACACAAAACATTCTGTATCCCACACGGTGGTGGCGGTCCAGGTATGGGTCCAATTGGTGTTAAATCTCACCTAGCGCCTTTCCTGCCGGGTCACATCGAAAATGGCGTACAAGGTTCTGACTACGCGGTATCAGCAGCGGATCTAGGTAGTGCTTCTATCCTACCTATCTCTTGGGCTTATATCGCTATGATGGGTGAACCAGGTCTGACTGAAGCGACTAAAGTTGCAATCCTGAACGCTAACTACGTGATGGAAAAACTGCGTCCTCACTACCCTGTTCTTTACCGTGGTACTAACGGCCGCGTTGCGCACGAATGTATTATTGATATTCGTCCACTTAAAGAAGAAACAGGTATTAGTGAAGAAGACATCGCTAAGCGCCTAATGGACTACGGTTTCCACGCGCCTACTATGTCGTTCCCTGTTGCTGGCACGCTGATGGTTGAGCCTACTGAGTCTGAAGACCTTGAAGAGCTGGATCGTTTCTGTGAAGCAATGATCGCTATCCGTAACGAAATGACAGCAGTTAAGAACGGGGAATGGCCACTAGATAACAACCCATTAGTGAATGCACCACATACACAAGTGGACTTATCAAGCGAAACATGGGACCGCCCATACTCTCGCGAGCTAGGCTGCTTCCCATCTCAAGCTTCTAAGAACGCGAAATACTGGCCTACTGTAAACCGTGTAGACAACGTATACGGTGACCGTAACCTAATCTGTTCTTGCCCAAGCATCGAGAACTACGAAGACTAATTTCGTATACTGATCACAGATAACCAAGTTGGAAACTGTGATAACCGAGTTGGAAACCGATAACTAAGTTGGAAACTAACTTGAATAACAAAAGGCGAACCAAATGGTTCGCCTTTCTTGTTCTTGATTCGCCTTATGTTTTTCAAGCTGGCATACAGCACTTTTTGTATTTCTTACCTGAACCACATGCACAAGGTTCATTACGCTTTGGTTTTACATTCTTGTAGTTCTTAGAGCTATCTTTGCGTGTGCTTTTCTTTATTGCCTTAAGCCAGTTAGGTCTGTTGAATCCAGTCTTTGCCTTTTTAAGAATCCCCTCTTCTTTTTGAAGCTTTCGAGCTAGTATTTTTTCTTCCGTTTCCAATGGTCTATCGAAGTTAAAACAATAAATATCTTCAGATGTTCTAACTGTGCCATATGTATCAGTAGCAATTAATACAACCTTAGTGATGTGAGGGTGTATTAGTTTAGCTACTAGAGCATACGCGTTACTGAACTGCTGCCTTTCATCTCTATACTCAATATCACTTTGTTCATCATCTCTAGGCAAAAACAGGAAAACGTATAATTTTTTTTCAAAATAATCTGACCGAATTAGCCTAGAGCTTCTCTTGTCCTGAGGTACTTCCATCAATTTATCTGAAAAAGCATGTGATAACTTTGCTCTAGACATACGAGGTTCTAAAGCTAGCTCTCTAACAGCTTGTTCATGTGTGCTAAAAGGCTTGTCTGCTGCAATACCGACATTACCCTCAAGAATATGCGAAGAAAAACGCTCTAACAAAGTATCCAGTGTGCTGCCTTGTTTAAAGTAGCTTTTGGTAACGGAATAGATATCCGAGCTCTTAAACTCATCCCATAATCCATCACATAAAGCCATTCCTAATTTTTTGTCACTCTCTACTGGTGGTGCTATTTTCCCCAAATTGTTTTCTTGCGAAGAATAACGATTTCGTAAGTACGCACATACTATTTCCTCTTCTCCAGTTGCCCAAGATAGCTCCTTGTTCCTGATTACACGTACTTTTTCATCTAAGTAGTGTATGAAATCAGTAATCGTATCAATTTCAGTCAGCACAATATCAAGACTTACTTCATCTAACACATGAATAAATCTTTTATCAGGATATAAATCTCCTATATGAAAAGGTTGTTCCATGCACTTATGAATATCCATATGATACTGTTGAATCAGAGACCCACTGCGACTGTTAAAACTTCGCTTTATGTAGCTAGCTGTATTACACGTAACAGCAATTAAATGTATTTTTTTTATAGAACTTAGCTCTAAAGGGAACTTGCTAGTACACTGTTTGTCCAAGAAAACCCTAGTCGAATGTTGCAATAGCCACTTTTCCGCCCCATATAGCTGCTGTGCAGACTTGGTCACAGCTTTTTTAAACCAACGCTTCCAAGCAACGTCTTCCCCTTTCTCAACACTAAATTTAATGTCTTTATCAGAAAAGATTATTGCAGTATCGCCTGAGACGACTAACAAGTCACAAAGCTCTTTACCCTGCCCATTTTTAGACAACCCTTCATCTGTATAAACATTTGGATAAGACCATAGCCCAAAGAACTTGGATGAAGTTAGCTTTGCTAAATATCGTTCTCTGGTGGTTACACCATCTTCTTTTATAATTGGTTTTAACATCTTTAGACTACATTAAGTTGCTGATAATATTAGCTTTAAGCCAAATATATATCGAAAATTATACATACTATTCAACACTCACATGCTCATTCTCAGGATTCTTCCTCTTGAAGAGTTGAGACTAACGAGACTGACGTTTCGCCTTCTAGGGAATCTCTCTTTAGCTTGAGTTTTTCCAGCAAATAGTGGTTCGATAATTCAAACTCATCGAAAATAGTTGCCCACGTTTTTACAAACCCTTTAATCCGCCCCTTATCTTGGCTAAATACTAGCCCTGGTTCATTTTTCTCTTCAGCGGTTTCAAGTGCAGAAGGGATGTCGTAATCACTATCTGATATTTTTCTTCCCACAAGAATCAACTCAAACTTCATCTTTTGGTCTGAGAAACCGACATGTTGAGCAATGATCCTTGCGTAGTCCTTTATCTGATTTAAATGCTTTCGATTCAGAGCTACGCTAGGCTTTTTAATTTCAATGATCGTGCATTTAAAATAAGGACGATTGGAGGAGTCGAATGCCATCATTTTACGGGCAAGAAATAAGTCTACTTGTCGCCTCACACCTTCAACATTGAGTCCTTCTTCAAGGTCTTTGTGTTCGAAATCTTCCTCATCTAGAGTATTAATTCCCTTAACGTGGTTTCTCAACTCTACTGCTATTTTCTGAAAATCTGCCTCTTCGGCTCCAATTAATGAATATTGATTTCCGAACAACCACGTGTTCTTTTCGATGATCTGTTGCAAATCAGGTGTTTCAAGCACTTCCTTATAATGCCTAACCATCAACTCTCTCAATTTATAAACCGCCATATCACGTTTTTGAAGCACTTCTATGGTGGCAATCACATTCTCCAAAGATGTTTTCGAGAGCTGGTTAGACAAGGTACTTAGCTTTTCACCCTCAAGTCCTAGAACACACTCTAAAACATCCAGAAGATCATCATTTTCATTTGAAACTAGAACTTTATCTAACAAAGCTATGAGGATTTTCGCTTGTTTAGGTTTTAAGTTTCTAAAAAGAGTTGGGTCAGCTACGTAGATCTCTCGAACAACGCTTTTAATGTTTTTTCGACGCCAAGCTCGTTCGTCATCAGAGAGGTTACTATGCTCTGGAAAGAAGCCCTTGTTTTCATATAGGGCTATCTGCATTTCAACCTGTTCTATCTGAAACTGCTCATAGATCTCTGAACTAACCTGATAAATTCTTTTTAAAAGCTCCTTATAGATTGGGCTATTAGGGTTAGCTAAAGGCTCATTGGTAAAGTTCAGACTACTAGAATACTTATCAAAAGTGCGAATCCATTTAGAGGATGTGTATGTACTTAAATAGAAATCAGTTTTCTTGTTAAAGCTGCTAAGCTGCCTAAATACAACTCTTCCATCAGAATTGACTAAGTAATTGTACGATTTCTCAACACCTGGTTTATCAAACCAGCGGACAAAAGAAACGTCAAAAGACTCATCCTCTATCTGGAATTTTTTCTTAACCAATTGATTATCAGGGACTTCAACTTCCTCACCATTGAGATATAACTTTCTGTTCTTATTGAGGGCTAATCGCCAGCCAAACTCACACTGAAGCTTAGCGGTAATAACATCTATTGTAGGCAAATTGGTCGTGAAGTTAGAGAGTTGAACATAAGTCCCATGTTCAGAGTTTTGTAACGCCGCAATCTGCTCTCTTTCTGTCAACTCTGCTGCTCTAAACTCTCTTAAAGTTCCGTTTTGAATTGAGATCTTAGCGTTCTTGCCCTCACTTCTTTTGGTAAACCAAATAGCATCATTGCATAGAAGATGAAACGCTAAACGTCCACGACCATGGGCTCCTTGTAAATCATCATCGTCTTTTTTGGAAGATTCGTAAAACCTAGAAAAGTGTTCATCACAGGAGCCAATATCAATACCAGTGCCATCATCGAGTACCGATACCGACACCAAGCCATCCATTTCACTGTATTCTATGTCTACATGGACAGTTTTAGCATTAGCATCAAAACCGTTTGCGACTAATTCAATAACCGACTGTAAAGGAACTTTCTTCCATTTAGTAAAATGTTTACGTATGCCTTGATCTGTTATCTCAGCCGTGCCAACAAACTCATTATAACTCATTCTGCCAACTACCTAATTTGTCGTTATTTCTCCATGATAACATATGAGTTCTGATGAATATTTGCATGTAGTCAAACTTCAATAAGCTTTGTTTACACTTAGCAATTCTGGCTATGTGAAAAATGTCCAAGGCTTCAAACTAAAGGCTTCAAACTAAATGATTAAAAGTAAGTCATATTGGGTTGTTATCTAGTTTAAACGTACACAATCTCGATAGAATGCACCCTCACTATCCTGAAACAACCTTACCTTCCCCTCATTCGTAACCAAGAAGACAACAACAAGCCCAATAACATTGCTATTGTTCACTAAAGATCTTAGCCAAAACGTCTCATTACACTCCAAAGGTGCCAGCGCGTCAGCTCCTTCAAAAATGACAAGTGTCTTGCGTCTACAATCTTCCAAAGTAGCAACCAATTCTCGGTTCTCTTCTGCTGCGAAAGCAGCTAGGGGGGATTCATACTCATTAAAGTTCAGATTAAAGACATCTATACCTCTACTCTTAGCTTGGTCTCTACACACATCCAAGTAACCGTCTGGTGTTTGGTCAGTTATCAATGAGCAGGTGGTGAGCTCTAGTTCCCATGCCATACTGATGAATCTTTCTGCGCTAACCATAACCAAGCCTAACTAATCATCACATGTTTGTAATATTAGCCTCTTTAAAAAAGATATCTAACTCTGTCGAAAATAAGCAACCAGACCAATAAATTTGCATGTTTTATCAGTTTTTTTTGAGTCAGGATTCCAAGTGTACGATCTGTGAACAACCCGTTCTTAAAGCAATGAAATATAAAGGAATTAGATTCTATATCGATTTATATAAGGAATAATAAATAAGCCTAATGAAAAACTGCAAATTCCATGTATCCCTTCAAATATCACATTGAATTACAAGCTATTCTAATTCAGCTCCCTAAGCTCTAAGCTAATTATATAAGTTATAATAAATCCTTTATTTACAGCAACTTAGACACAACACCAGTTAGACAAACCCTAGAAAGGCTGCTAACAATATATTAGTAAGTGAGGATTAGGCATATGAAAATAGTTAAGCAACCATACATAACAAACTATGAGCTCAGAAAATTAGAAAAACACTTAAAGAAGATTAAGAATGGCGAGTACGAGCCATATATTACAGTTCGCCGTTCAAATAGTGTCGGTCTATCTCATATTGTTTTCAGTCACAAGACGAAACGCTGCCATCACTTATTCAGCTTAGGTGAGCTTGCTCTATTCCTTCATCTTGAGCACGATCCTGAAGTCTTGGATATACAAGAACAATACCCCTTACCGATAAATGAAACTCTCAAGTGGGCTAAACATCTGAATTATCGGCACCCTGCTAAATACAAAGAAAGGGATGGTAAAGATATTCCTGCTGCAACCATGACCACGGATTTCGTTGTCACCTTGTATGATGCGACGAGAGACCAGCTTGGCATTCAGCCGTATAACTATAAACCGAGCTCAGCTCTAAGTACTGAATTTGAGTCTCCCCAAAAAGTCACACGAACCCAACAAAAGTTCAAAATTGAAGAGATGTACTGGGGGCGTTATAACCATCATCTAACGCAAATAACAGATGAAGACTTAAACCCCAACAAAACATACAACCTTCAATGGCTTAGAGAGACCTACCATCATATACGCGAGAGTCAAATCGAAGGCCCACTGTGCGAAGGGATGTTAAACACTCTAACCAAGAGCCTTATAAACGCCCCAGAGAAGACTCTAAAGCAGCATTTGAATCACGCATCATTAGTACACGATGTAACCGAACTTGCTGCATTGGAGATCTTTCAACATCTTGCGTATTCAGGTCAACTAGACGTTGACCTGAATGAGCGCATAGAAGTTTTTCGCCCTGTAATGATGATTACGCAACACGATGAGAATTAACCAAAAATTGGTCGATGACAAAAAAGGGCTTGAATATCTTATCGTAGATATTTGCCAAGACCTCGACCTGATTGCTGTCACTCAGCTCAATGTTGAACGACCTAAAAGGCCTCATACGATTATGCTAAGTGATACGTTGAGCCAAATAGAACTGGGCAAATGGAAAGTGCTAGAGCATTCCTTTAGCCCTTACCTATACATGTCGGACGAAGAGTTACTGAAGGATAAGAAGCGCAGAAAGTGGTTACAACGCAGAGATAGCAGCTTCAACATTATTGCCCCGTTAATCGATAACGACGAACTACGTTACAACTATCTTTTTATCGATAGCTGTTCAATCTTACATCGATTGATAGAAACATCAGGTCGCAGCCGCAGTTATGTAGCAAAAATTTTAAATCGTTACTGGTATTACGGTTCTCATGTCAATGCTCTACTCCCTCTGTGGAGAAATTGCGGAACGAACCAGTCTTTACCTGAAGCACCGTCATTTGACCAAGACCCTGAGTTAGGCAAAAGTGGCCCGAAAACCAGATATGGAAGTCCTTATCGTGGAGTCACTCAGCAAGACATTAAACATATTCGACGATTTGCTAAAACCATTCCAAACGGTGGCAAAGCTAGGCTGAGTGACCTTTACGATCAGTTTACACGTAAGTTCATGTATGCACGTGTTAAACCAATGATTGAAGAAGCACATGAGATAGCTTTGCCTGTTCCAAGGGCCAAACTCATTTCACGAAATGCATTTAAATATCATTTTAAGCAAAACGTAGATCAACTTGAATTGATAAGGAAGGCTGTCGGCACGACCAATTTTCAAAAAGACTTCCGAGGCCGTGCGGGCCTCGCTCGACAGGGTGTTCGTGGCCCCACAAGCCGCTATGAAATAGATGCAACAGTCGTTGATCAATACATACGCTACCCCTACGACAAAACCAATCAGTTAGCCACGGGACGCCCTGTGATCTATCTAGTTGTAGATACGTGGTCTGGTATGTTTGTTGGCACTCATGCTTGTTTTCACGGCCCAGATTGGACGGGAGCATCACAAGCCCTTTTCAATGCTTTTACCAACAAAGTCCAGTTTGCTAAACGCTATGGCGTTGAAATTACTGAAAACGAATGGCCGTGCCACCATGTCTGCTCACAGTTAGTCATGGATCGAGGTTCCGAGTATACAGACCGTAACATTGAAAGCATGCTTAAGGGTGAAATTGGCTTATCAATCGCCAGTTTCGCTCCGTATCATCGCGGAGATTGTAAAGGAACTGTAGAGAAAGCATTTGATATTTTTCATCAAAATGCTGTTCGATTTGTGCCTGGTCAAGTCATGAAAGTACCCAGCAAGGAAGAGCAACACGCTTCTAGAAAAGCGTCGATGTCCTTCGAGGCATTCATGGAAAAGCTCGTAAGGACAATCATTTATACCAATAACAACCGCCTTAGGAAGAACAACCATAACTTCGAGATGTCTCGTGATGATGTTGGTTTCTCTCCTAGAGACTTATATCTCTACGGGCTAGAAGAAATGATGATACCGCCAGCTCAGATATCTGAAGAGCGGCTTCGTTTCGCATTGCTACCTGCTGACAAAGCGACTGTGAGAATGGAGGGCGTTTACTTTAAGGGGCTGTATTACAGCGCTAACAAAATCATTCATAAACAGTGGTTAGACAAAGCTCGTAACTTTGGCCGATACACAGTAGAGGTTCGATACGACCAAAATTCAACGAACTTTATTTGGTGTAAAGACCCTGAATCTAATGAGCTAATTACTTTAGAACTCACTGACCGCTCTGAAGCATATCGTAATCAAATTTGGCAATCGACCCTTCATGAAATCGAATTAACCAAACAAAAACAAAGCCTTCATGAAGAACATTCATTCGCTAACAAAATTGAGTTCTTAAACAAACTGGATGAAATCGATAAACAAGCAAAAGCTGACGCTCGATTCTTAAAAACATCGTCAGCAAAGTCTATCCAGACAGGTATCAAAGAACGAAAGAGTATCGTCTCTTCTATTGAACGCAGCAAACAATCTGAACAAATAGCAGCAACGTTAAGTTCCGAGGATAACGCTAGATCCACTGCTAAAAAGAGTACCCAACACTTGGAAACACCTGATTTTTTTGACTTTGATGATGAACAAGATGATAGCTAATTATATACCTCACCCTAACTCTCAGATGGCAAAAAACCCTCTGATTGAAGCGCTTGGAATGCCATTGCTACCTAAACAATTTATCCAGGCAACAACACTATCTCCTGACATGGTGATTGATGTTAGTTCGCTCCCTACTGAGCATCATGGTTACTACACCAGAACATTCATTGATAACCTATCTGAGTGCTATGTTGTTCAGGATGAAGCCCCACGCCTTTATGACACCGTATTTCGCATGATTGAGCGAGGCTATATCTATCGCAACCCTTTGGTGTATGGCGATATTAAACAATTGCAATTTGCCGACTCTCTTGAAATACCTGAAGGGCAAGAGCGCACTCTAAAGCAAACAGCAAATCAGCAGAGTTTTTTGGTAGCAGGTCTATCAGGTCGCGGAAAGTCAGCGATGGTAGAGAGCATCTTGTCTGCCATTCCTCAAGTCATTTCACATCAAGAGTACCAAGGACAAAGGTTCATCTACGAACAGATTGTCTGGCTTAAGATCGATATCCCAACAGCTCGCGGGCAGCGTGCACTACTCTGGAGGATTCTTGAGTCCATCGATTTGGTAACTGGTGAGAATTATTATGAGTCACATCAGAAAAGCACAGTTACGGCGCTCATGATTGCGGTTCGTAAGGCGCTACTCATCCATGGTGTTGGGATTATTGTTCTAGATGAAGCTCAGAACCTATCTGAAACTAGACAGTACGAGAAAGTCGGTAACAACGAGAACGCCACACTAAAGTTCGTGGAAGAGTTGTTTAACAAGGTTGGTGTACCACTATTACTCGTCGGGACACTATCAACACTCAATCTGTTTTCTAAAGAGATGACGGCCGCTAGGCGAATTGGAAAGACAGGGTCGCTAATCTTAGAGCAATGTGATGTTGAAAGCTCGTTTTGGAAACGCTTCATTAAGCAAATGTGCCCGACACAATTACTTAAGAATCAGACAACTGACATTGATACTCTAACGCGCCATGTTCACTACTTATCAGCAGGGATCCCTGCTATCGCGAGCAGCCTAATAAAGGCCACATTGTCTTATCTGACTTATCTAACACCAAACAATCAAGACCTAAGCATGGCTGCTCTAGACCATGTATTCAAAGAGCAATTTCTCTTGGTCTCGGGGGCATTAACGGCACTAAAGCGTGGTCAGTTTTATAAATATGAGGATTGCAATCCTTTATCTCAATTGCACTCGGTTCAACAAGATTTGTTTTCAGAAAGTGGCTCAAATATTGACGGCAACCAAGTCTGTAAGCAATCCCCTAGAAGCTCTAGTTCTGCCGTAAACCTTACTGAGAAAGACCAAGAAATGCTAGAGAGCTTAACTCCTGAAGCCTTATTAGCGCAGGCTAGAAAGTATGAATAACATCTTGAACCTGCTACCGAACGAACACCTAAGAAGCTTCCTTAGCCGAGTTCATACTATGTCCCCTTTTGGCACTTTTGCTACTTCAGCAAAACGTGTAGGGCTGGCTAATTTCAGTGCGTCGCCAGTTACAGTCATGTCTGACCTAGACGCCATACTGATGAATATTCTTAATGATGACAATCGTTCGATTTGGCAAATGCATATGCACGGTAACGTCATCGAGTCTTTCCTCAACGAGCGAGAGAAACGCGAGCTACCATTGTTTTTGAAAGGAAAGCCATATGACATCGACTTCACACAATCCCAAACGGTACATAATCGTTTTTGGCGTTATTGCAAAGACTGTATTTCTGAAGACTTAGATACTGTTGGTATTTCATATTTTCACCAACAGCACCAACTACAGGGTGTTTTTCACTGCTACAAACACGGAACGAGGCTCATTAATAGCTGTTCTTCATGCACTTACACTGTAAAGAATCTTAGTCGAATGCAAACCCCAGCATTAATCTGTCCGAGCTGTGGTTCCAGCATGACAAGTCAGGGAGCGTATTATGATGAAACAATGCTAAAAGTTGAACAGCTTATGTTGGCGTTAAATGATCAAACGCTCACCCTATGCCTTGAATCAGTGCAACAAAATACGTTGGCACACATCGGATTTACGCTAGAGCAAACTGAAACGTTGGCTTTTAAGAAAGCTTGTGGCGATTGGTACAAAGAGATTTTCGTGACTCTAGGGAAAGGCTCTCTGGAGCAGTACTTCTCGAACACGAGGATGGTAAATGATCACATAATTTCTCCCACTATGAGGACTACACGATTATTTTTATCGACTTCAACAAACAGATTTAGTCCACCACTGATCTACATTCTCATGCTGGTTGCTACAGGACAGTTATAGACCTATGTACCTGCACGAAATAGCTGGTGAAGCCTTTTATAGCCTTGTTGCGCGACACCACGCAGCCTCACCAAGACGCTCGCTACGCGAAAAAAACCGAGCTCTTCTAGGGCGCACAGATGTTCGCATTAACCCCCAGCTTCCTTGCATGCTCGAACAAGTTGCCAAACAGACTTCAATAGATGCGGAAAGGTTGTTGTTTAACAGTACTTGTTTCCCTGTTGTCGGCGCTTGCCTTCAAGATAACAAAAGCAAAGCAAGACTTAGATTGCACCTGTTGAGCAATGATGGCAGTCACATCGCGGTCTTATCACGTACTACTTCTTCTCGGTTAAGGTTTAGCAGCGCACTAAAGTTCTGTCCGCAATGCCTTGAGGAAGACACATTGAAATGGGGGCATGGTATTTGGCGTACCGTACATCAGTATTGCGGTATGTTCGTTTGTCCAAAGCATGCTTGTTGGCTGCAATATGCACCGACAGATGCCGATGGCCTTAACAAACGCATCGAACTACCACCAACACCTTACGATAGATGTTTCCATGGTTCTGATCTTTGTTTAGAACGAGCGTTGAGGTTATCGCAATTCATCAGTAGTTGGCATCGCTATGAATGCGAACGTCGATACGAGCATATTGCTACACCCTCTCACTCATCTTGGATGATTAAGACCCATTTGTTAACTCCGAAAGGACAGATCAGGCAATCAGAAGCCGTCAATCGTCTACAAGACTTTTGGGCTCCTCTATTTACTGGTGCAAAGCTACTGCCTTCGAAGCTATATAAATTCAATTTCTTAAGGTGCCTTCTCCTAAACGAGCACTACAACCATTACATACAGCATGCATTGGTTGGTGCTTTCTTTGCGAAGAACGCCAAGTGTTACTTTCGACAAACTTCTCAGGTCTCGAACTATTGTAGTCGGGAATCTCATAAGCCTCGTGTCTGTCTATCCGAGTTGGCCTCAGGAAACTCGCTTCGTTCTGTCGCCAAGGCGACAGGATGTTCGGTTGGCTTTCTGGCAGCCATGGCGCAACGCAATGGGGTCACAATCAAGCATCGATTTAAAAGACTCAACGATGCATTAGTCGACCAAATATTGAGACTCGCTTTTCGCGGGATTCATAGACGAGATATCGCCAAATTATGCGGTGTTAGCGTTGGTACTGTAGAACAGCAAATAAATGCGATGTCAGGATTATCCGCATGGAGAAAACGACTCTGGTTCTGCCAAAAACGACATCAATATCGTCAAACACTCCAGAAGATCATTTCCCAGAATCCAACATTAACTCGGACAGAGATTAAACATTCAAGCAGTTGCTACATGTGGCTATTTCGATATGACAAGGACTGGCTAAACCAGCACTTACCAAAACGAGAGCCTGCTAAGTACCATCAATCTATTGATTGGAATCTGGCAGATAAAAAGCTGGCTAAACAAATTAAGCAACACGTAAAGAAGGCAACTTCGGTGTCAGACGTCGAAAGACAGGTGGACTCACAACACTCATTAATCAAAAACAGAAAACGCCTCCCCCTTTCGATTGGGCAAGCAGAAGAAATCGTCTCAAAATCCAAAAATTAGGAACAATTACTATGAAATTTCTCGGTACATTCAAACAAATTTTCGAAGCACACGAAGTCAAACCTCACTTACATGACATCGCGATGTTTGTGACTCTTAATAATACAAGGCTCTATCCGAGAGAGCAGTTTGATGAAAATGGAGACATTCATCCTTACCTAGCACCGCGCCTTAACCTGATTAAGATCATCAAACAAGAAAACTCAGTTAAGTGGTTCTTTACTGAAAGAACTTATCAAATTTGGGATTACAAAGTACCTGCTAGGCGCCCAGTTTTCCTCAAGGCACGCATGAAACAATACATGAAAGCCGAAAAGTTGTTTGAGCAAAGTCGTAACTATGTCACAGCTAGCCCTGCATCACTCTTAAGAAGAGACGATGAAGCGAAAGTGTTCAACATGTTCTGTGATTACATGCTCACATTTAATCAAATCGCTGTTGAGAGCAAATCTATAACATTGAATGAATGGCTTGTGTGGTTTTCAGACATGAGGCGTATTGAAGCAGAAAAAGAAGAAAACAAAGACGTCACCGAGAAGTTATCGCTGAATGTAACAAATTGGAAAATGACCAAGACTCAACCGACGAAAATTAACCGTATGATGATCAACGCAATGATCGCTGTGAGGAGTTCTGATGAAAAAGCTCGAAACTAAGCGATTAAAAGCTATTGTCTCGCTTCTCAACGGCCTAGAACTCATTTCTCATGAGGAATTACCCGAAGAGCAGCACGACGCTCTTTGTATCAATGTGAACGGCTGGAGGTACTACCCGTCCTTTCAGTTCGATGAGCATTTAAATCTTATAGATAATCTCAAAAACAATCTTAGCCACATGCGAGAAGGTCGAGACGACACTGATATTCTACTTTGGATGATCTCCGAGAAATCGGTATTGGTGGAGCGAGCTGTTGCTCCACCAGCATTAGTTTCCAAGTACCTAGATAACGGCGACTTAGAAGGTTACGAGAGATTAGTCTCAGCAGAAGCGCGAAGTCATAAATACGTAACCGCCAAACCTTGTGACTTGATTGATGACCCGCTGTTTGAGGTGTTCGTTGAGGACTGGTTGAAGTCAGATGAAAGAATGATCAAAGCCAAGCTAGTGCAACTTCCTAGAGAATAAACAACTTTTACGCTTTGCTAGGCTTCCAAATGAAAACGTAAGCACAATTCCCTTCCGACCTAAACCTGTACAATGAGCCACATACAGGTTCCTTAGATCCTTCTCATAATATAAAGTATGATTAACCATAATTATGCAATGGGTATCATTGCATTTGCACGCTTTAACATTTACAAAAGGAATATCAATGCCTGAAACTGCTGAATCCTACCAGTTAGTATGGATCGTACTAGCATTGCTGACGCTTACCTTCTTGTTATCCACTCGCTCTACAAAGAAAAAGCATAAAAGTCTTCTGAAAGATATTGATAAAAAGCAGAAAGCTCTAGCTGAAAAGTCCGTCGAGGAATTGGTTCAAGATTTGAATAATCAAATTAGCGACGTTGAAACAAAAATTGAGTATGGAAGGCCTATCTACTCAAGGCTTAAAGATGAAGCAACTAAAAACAAAGAGCAAATGAAATACATTAACGTCGGCCTCTTTCCACCCGCTTACAAGTTTGATGACAGCCAGTCACTAAAAGATAAAATTGCCACTTGCATTGAACATCAGTATCAGGTTATTGAATCGGGTCGAGCTACAAGTGCCTATTCAGACTGGGATTGGTTTGGTAGTAAAGCAAAAGGAGCGCAGATGGTCACTTCATACCGACGCCTTCTTCTCAAAGCATTTAATGCTGAGTTCGATATGATTCGAAAGAAAATGCGCCACTCGAGCTTCGACACCGCCTTAAATAAACTAGACAGATTAGAACAACAATTGGAGAAGCTCGGTGAAACAGCAAACGTCGCCATTTCAGAAGAATACTTCAATTTAAAGGTAGAAGAACTCTCCATCTGGCATAAAGAGATGCTTCACAAAGAGAAAATTAAACAAGAAAAGAAGAAACAACAAGCACTCCTGCGAGAGCAAGCTAAACAGGCTAAGCAAACTGGAGGTGATACGGACGAGCTGGAAGACGAGATTTACTATAAAAAATCAGATCTTGTGAAAGCACAAAAACTCGCGAAAGAACTTCACGGTACCGATGCTCTAGGTATGGAAGAAAAGATCGCCAAAATGCAAAAAGAGATCGACAAGCTAGAAAGTAAGTTTGAACGCGCAACCTCTCAAGCTCAAATTACGAAAGCTGGTTATATATATGTAATCTCTAACATCGGTAGCTTTGGGGAAGGTGTCTTGAAAATCGGAATGACGCGCCGATTAGAGCCTATGGATCGAGTCAACGAGCTAGGTGATGCCAGTGTACCATTCAAATTTGATGTGCATGCCTTAACCTTTGTAGAGAATGCGCCGAAAATAGAGAAAGAGCTTCACCGCAAGTTTAATAAGGCACGGGTGAACATTGAAAATCATCGCAAAGAGTTCTTCAGAGTGACTCCTCAAGAAGTTGCAACAGCAATGGAAGAACTTGGTGTTGAATGCGATTGGTACTTCGACGTAGAAGCCAAAGAATATCGTGAGAGCCACCTAATCAGAGAAGCTCGCAAACGAGAAACAGTGGAAACAGCTTCCGCTTCTAACCAGTTACCACAGTCAATTTAAGGAGTGTCTATGTTCGTTACTATCGCCTTAGCTGCGTTTACTGTGCTCTCACTGATTTTATTAATAAGATCTCGTTCTTCACTGAAAGAACTACAACTGCAAGATGAAGATATTGAGAAAGTTTATGCCCCAGTAACTGAGAAAGAGCAACTACTCTCAGATATTGCAAAGAACTACCAAGCTCTACAAGAGAGTTATAAAAAAGAGCTGTTCCTCCTGAAAGAAGGTGAAAAACAACTCTCTCATTACTACCTTGGTGTCGGCACGACTGACTCAATATCTTACACCAACCTATCCCAGTCACGTGACCTAGTAAGTCTTGAGAGCAGATACTCTGAGACTAAGTTGGCAATAAAACAACTCGTTAGCGATAAACGGGCATGTATCTGCTCTATGGGCAAAAACGTCGCTGTTAATGGTAAAAAGTCAGAGGCTAAAAAGCTGTTTAACAGAGAAATCAAATTAAGATTACGATGCCTAGATAACGAGTTTAAAGCGGCTTCAGCCTTGGTCGATTGGAACAATATCAACCGACTTATAGAGCGCACTCAAAAAACCTTTCAGGAGATTAATTCTTCAGCAGACTTAGTTAAAACACACCTAAAAAATGAATATTTGCAGCTGAAAATTAAGGAACTAAGGTTGAGTTACGAGATCGCCCAGCTCAAGCAAGAACTCAAGGATGAAGAACGCCAAGAGCTTCAGATTCAAAGAGAAGCTGAACGTGAGGAAAAACGAATAAAAGCTGCTGCGGAGAAAGCAGAGAAAGAACGACAAGTTATGGAGCGCTTGGTTGCTGAAGAACTTAGTAAACTTGAGTCCAGCAGTTCAGAGCAAAAGGCTTTGTATGAATTGCATAAGCAAGAACTGGAAAAGCTTCGTGAAAAAGAGAAAAGAGCAGTTTCTCTAGCTCAGCAAACAAGAGCTGGGTATGTGTATGTGATATCAAATAAATTGTCGTTTGGCGATAGCATCGTCAAGATAGGAATGACACGACGTGCAGACCCAAATGACCGAGTAAAAGAGCTAGGTGATGCTTCAGTACCAGAACTATTTGATGTCCACGCATTCGCATTTACTGAAGATGCACCAACATTTGAGCGATTCTTGCACACAAGGTTTGCCGAACAAAGAGTAAACCTTGTTAATGGTAGGAAAGAGTTCTTCTTTGTTTCCGCAGATGAAGTCCTGGAAGAAATGAAAAACTACGAAGGTAACTACGAGCTAAATGAGATAGCAGCATAACTTAGTGACACAATGTACTTACTGGCAAAGGCGAACCAATTGGTTCGCTTTTTTAGTGGAAACTCTTTTGTAGTTTAGTTGGCGCTGACAGTTAACAAACACAACTTAGAGGCTCTCTGGAGGTCAACTATAAACAAGTTCTAAAGACATGAGCATATTAAAAAATGAGCAAAGAGGTTTAGTGTGGTTATGTTCCCAGTCTTGTTATATTGATGCTCACAACATATCTATACATCCCTCTTTGACTTGAACCAACCTATTTCACTAATATGAACCAATTCACCTATTCAATAGGTAGCTATCAAACAGTAAGGGATATATGACCGTTTCATCAAACTTTGAAGCTTTACTAAGTAACCTTCAGATAAAAAACAAAGGGCAAATTGGAAAGCGATATCGGAGCATTACTCGCGCTCTAAACCGTGAGTTTCGAGATAGTGAGTCTAAAACCGCCAACTCGAAGCAAGTCGGGTCATATGGTCGAAAGAGTGGCATCAACGGCATATCAGACTTGGATATGTTATACGTACTTCCTGACAGTGAGCGACAACGTTTCAAAAACAATCCCTCTTATCTTCTACAAGTTGTTCGAAACGCGATTCGTCAAGTGTATAAAAACACGGATATCCGTGGTGATGGCCAAGTTGTAGTCGTAAAGTTTAAAGATTATGCCGAGTTTGAAGTCTGCCCTGTATTTCTAGAAAGTGATGGTCGTTATAAATACCCTGACTCTAACGACGGCGGCACTTGGCGAAAATGTAACCCTAACGCTGAATTGAATGCATTTAAAGAGCTAAACGAAACTAGAAAGGGACACCTCCGATATCTATCTAAGATGGTACGAGCGTGGAAAAACAGGAACGATGTTTCAATGAGTGGCTTCCTGATTGACACACTATGCTATCGTTTTCTTCAAAACAATTCTGATTATGATATGTGCAGTTTTGGTAGTTTTGACCAACTGTCTTTAGATTTCTTTACCTATCTTGAAAATGAAGGGGAGCCTAATTCCTATCGTGCATTTGGTAGCCTCTCTAAAATCCCCGTAAAACAGTCCTTTCATAGAGCGGCTAAACTTGCACGTGAGACCTGCGAAGCTGCCATTAGTGCGACTACGGAATCAGAAGAAAGGAAGGAATGGAAGAAGCTTTATGGTCGTCCATTTCCTAGTCAGTCAACTGTCCAGAAAGCTACATCGCGCCCAAGTGGAGAACAGTTTATTGAGGATATGTACCATAACAACCCGTTGTACGAGATAACTATCGAGTGTGACGTTAAAAAAGAAACTATCACACACAAATTATCACAACTGCTTGGTTCTACTTCTTCACTAAACAAAGGTTATGATTTGAGTTTTCGCGTTGAATACCATGATATCCCAGTGGATTTCGATTTAAAATGGAAGGTGAAAAATGAGGGAGATCAGGCGATTAAGAAGAATTGTTTAAGAGGGCAAATCTTAGATGATGATGGAACTCTAAGTCGTAAGGAATCTACTACGTTTGAGGGAGAACACTATGTTGAATGTTACGCAATTGTAAATAACACCGTCGTAGCTCGAGATCGGATCGCAGTTCCAATTAGTTAAAGACTATAGACTTTCAAATCGCTTAAAGAACCATCCTTACATCCAAGGTATATCGAGAAGATAATTGTGACAGAACATAGCAATCAACCAAATATTGTACTACTTGACCAAATTCGCGAGTGTTACGGTCGCGTTGTTTGGACACATAAGACGCATGAAAAGTGTGCGGATATTCTGGACAACAAACATAACCAAATCAAGCTATTACAGATTATTCTATCTGCTGTAACAACAACAGGTGTCTTTGTCGCTGTTTTTGGAAATAGCCCCCCTATTGGTTATATTTCAGCTTTGGTATCACTACTACTAACAATCATAAATGCGTATGTTAAAAAGTATGATCTTGGCGGTCTTTCGCAAAAACACTCTGATGCTGCAAGCACGCTCTGGAATATTCGAGAATCTTATCTTTCACTGATAACAGATATACACTCTAACGCTATCAAAGATGATGAGATAAGGAAGAAACGAGACGTCTTACAAGCAAGCTTACACGACCTCTATAAAGGTTCCCCAAGTACTAATGTAGGGAAAGCTTATGAAAAGGCATCCAAGGCACTGAAGAAGAACGAAGAGCTCACTTTTAGTGATGAAGAAATAGATATGTTTTTGCCAACATCATTAAGAAAAACAATCAGTAAGAAGAAACATACGTTATGACATACCTTGATAACGAATCATTAGAATTCGCTCGTACGCATATTCAGTCATATTATGACTCAGATTTTTTCCCAAAAGCTGACGAGTTTGTCGCCATATGGCATTCCTGGGACAGCATTAAGACAGCCCTTATTGAAACTCCACTGTCAAGTTACCAGTCAACGGCTCCAAGAACAGCTGTATCTTATAAGCCCAAAGGAGGTTTTAGAGTTGTACAACAACTAGATCCTTTAGATACTCTTGTCTATGTAGCCCTAACTCATTTGATTGCAGAAAAGATTGAATCCGTAAGAGTTCCGATTGAAGAAAATATAGCTTGCGCCTACCGCATATCGCTAAGTGAAGGAAGTTTTTTCTTCAAAGGCGGCGGCTACAAGACTTTTATTGAGCAAACTGAAAAGTTAGCAGAAGAGCATGATTATCTGCTTTCAACAGATGTTACTGATTGCTATAACCAGCTCTATCTACAAAAGCTAATCCATGCGATCACGTTTGCTGATCCTAGCCTAGAATCAATAGCCAACAACATACATCGCTTTCTTTCTGGATTGAACAATAACACATCTCAAGGCGTACCCGTTGGGCCAGCACCTAGCATTATAATGGCTGAAGCTGTTTTGTCTGACATTGATTTGTTTCTGCAAAACAAAGGCATTGAACACACTAGATATGTCGATGACTTTAGAATTTTCTCTGACTCAAAAGAGGAACTCTTAAATGTACTAGAATCTTTGACTCTGTACTTATACGAAACCCATCGACTCACATTATCGTCTGAAAAAACAACGATAGGAAAATCCTCAGATTTTGTTGTAGAGAAGTTAAATAGTTACTACGAGTTACAACGAAGCCAAGTACTCGATTCTCTAGACGAACTAGAACCCTATTCGGGGCAAGTTGGTGAGGTCGCAATCCATGTAGAAGATCAAGCTGAGATTGCGGTCTCCGATGAAGAGCAATTGCTAGAGCTCGCCCAAACAATCATAGAGAGGAAAACTCTTGATCTTGGTATGGCGAGAGCATTATTAAGAAAAGCACGAACATTCAAAACAAAGGTTCTAGCTCCAATCCTATTCGAAAAATTTGAATTCTTTGCACCAGCAATCAATGATGTTTGCCTATACCTAAGCTCTATAACAGACGACGACTTTGTTGCTGAATCCAAAAATGCTCTAACTGCGCTATTGAAATCAGAAGTCATTCGTACAGGTGTCGTTAAGTACTGGTTTGAATGGTATATAGCAAACAACATCGCAACTTTAAAAGTAAAACCCTTAAAAAGGTTTTTGATGGAAAAAGGTAGTATTAATGCACAGTCCACTGCTGCAATAACCTCCAAAGATGTATCTTGGGTTAGAGGGATGAAAGCAAAATACAATACAGTTGGTGGATGGGATAAAAGAGCTATATTGAGAGCCGTAGAAATCCTCCCAAAGTCAGAAATCGAACTTTGGCAATCACTTGTGGGTGAGGAGTCTTCTATGCTAGAAAAGGCAACGATGGATTGGGTCAGAGCTTACAATTAACAAAGTAAGTTAGTCTTTACCAAAACATAACCAAATAATTTTATTAGCTTTAAAGGAAGAACCTAATCCTGATGACTGAGCAAAGCATAAAAAAGCAGATAGCTAGAGAATATTACAATGTGATCTATGGAGCAAAGCTTAACTTTTCTTCCTTTGATTTCTGCGAAAAAATACCAAGCCTTATAAGCTTTTTCTCGCTCTCCCTTGGTATACTTGGGTTAGCATTTGCCGAGTTCAACTCTAAAACGCTAGCTGCGTCACTCCTTATTGTTGGGCTTGTTGGCTTATTGCTAAAGCCAAGGGAAGCTATAAAGGAACAATATTACACCGCTGGGGTAGAACTCACACAATTGAGTAAAAAGTTAGAAATCATCCACTCAGAGGTTGATGAAAACGACCTTACTTCCGTCGAAAGCGCCAGAAAGTCCCTAATTCAAACACAAGAATTGCATAAAGAAATAAAACAACCATCACCAGTCTTACTCGCAACTTGGTTTGCCCATTACAAATTGTTTTCTGAACACAATAGCAAATGGCTTTGTAATGAACTTGACCTAACATGGAGGGACAAATTTCCACTTAGCTTAAGAGTAGCTATCGTTATCGCTATATCCTCAATGCTAATCTACTTAGCACCCAGCCCTCTCAGTAAAGTAACTACATATATGGAAAACTATTGTTCATCAGGTCAAGCAGAAGGCTCCCAGAGTGATGGTGACATAGATGAAAGTAAGCAAAACAACGCACTATGACAAATTTATGCATTGTTCGCTAAGTTTGCTTTTACTAGTACGAGACAAAACAACATTATCATTCACTCGACAATCTCCAGTTCGCAAAGTACGGTTCGGGTTTTACGAACTGAACAATCACTCTAAACGAGAGAATTCTATTGAAGAGAGAGTTTCCAACTTAGTTAACCAAACCTGCTGGCTTCATTTGCCATTAAGCGGTGCAGTTTCCAACTTGGTTATTTTTAAAGAGTATTCCAGGTCGTTGATTTAGATGGCTGGCAAGTTTCCATCTTAGTTATCTGTGAACATATACTCTAAATAATCAAAAAGCGAACCATTGGGTTCGCTTTTTTTGTTTTTGGTCATACTGTCTCCGTTTACAAGATTTTCAATACTATGTTTTAGGTGCATATACCCTGCACGATATGCGACCAGCCTCACAAGAACCATAACAACCATAACCTGTTTTGAATTATCACTCTAATTTATTGATTCAAAATGATTTAACCACTTAAGAAATAAATAGAATCATAGAAAATTGATAAAATGGAGATTTTCTTTTGAATACATTTAATTCATCGTCATTGGCTATACGGTGTTTCAGTTGTAAAAAACTCTTCCACTTTTTGCTTCTCATGATCAGTACATTAGGCTTAGCTGCATGTGGTGGCGGCGGTAGTGGCGGAGGTGGTGATACAGCAGTAGCCCCATCGTCAACAAACAGTATGTTGCCCACATCAAGTGAAACTAAATGGTACTACTCAAATAGTACCGAGCAGACATATGCGACGACAACACAAGTAGCAGGCGCTACGGCTCAAGTGCTTAATTACCCAACGGGTGGCAAGGAGTACTTCATCACCAATGAAGACAGTATATCTTTGGCAGGGTTTTACTCTCCCTATGTCAATGTATATGGTGTCGGTACTTTCACTGTTGATTTTCGCTTCAATCAACCAATTGAACTTCTATCTAACAACGCCATTGCCGCTCAGAAGAATTTTTCTGCTTCTGGTACTGCAAACATTAACCCAACATACGGTGTGCGCGATGTAACCATCTATGGCAACAGTGCAGTCGTCGGCACAGAGACTGTTACCGTACCTTTTGGCACTTTTGAAGCTACGCATGTGAAGTACGATCTAGACATTAATGCGACTATCGATGGTTATAGCTTTAACATCCCGTCAAATGTCGAGCTTTGGTTTGTTGAAAACATCGGTATAGTTCGTCGTATAGAGCAAGGTGTTACACTTGAATTAACAGACTTTACAGCTCCTGACACAGATAATGATGGCATACCTGATAACCTCGACCAGTTTCCAAATGACAATACAGAGTCAGTTGACACCGACGGGGATGGTATTGGAAACAACCAAGATCCCGATGATGACAATGACGGTGTTTCCGACGATAAAGATGGTTTACCATTAAACCCGAACGAGCAAATAGATACTGATAACGATGGTATTGGTAATAACGCCGATACTGACGATGACAACGACGGAATTAAAGACAGTCTCGACCTGTATCCTCTAGATGAAACTCGTCACGACAAATTGTCATCAAACCTTACCGAATTTAACCTAAATACGACGCTAGGTTCACTCAACTCCGTCACTCAGCAGCTATTAATTTCCGGTTCCAACATCGATTGGTCTTTGACTAGTGATCAAGCTTGGTTGAAGTTTAACAAAACGTCAGGTAATGGCACCGCAACTGTCGTTGTATCGATTGACGCTACTCAACTAGATTTAGGCCAACACAATGCTACATTAAGTCTAAATAATGAGTTTGATGGAACTAAAACTGACATCAATGCTACTGTAGAACTCTTGCTTCCAGAATTTTCATTCAGTAACTCTAATATCGGTTTTGATATAACCGATGGTTGGCAACCACTGTCAAAAAGCTTAGAGATCAGTTTAAATACTGGAGAGCAGAGTTACCCTGTTAGCTTAACTTTACCTGAAGATTTTAATATCAGTTCTCTAGCTGAAGTGTCAGGCTCAGCGCAACAAGTTGATGTCCATTTGATCTCTCCGCTCAACCTAGCAGAAGGAGAAAACCACAGAACCATTGAAGTAAGCACCAATGTCCTCGGGCACCAAATAACCGAAACCATCAACGTCAATGTCTTGGCCTCAAGGCATGCTCTACTGATACCTGACAGAGGGGTTTCTCTCACCAAGTTCCCAACCAAAGAGAAGCTTAGTGCACAGATCGACGTTCTAGATAGCTACAACCTACCTAATACAGCTTGGACTGCGACTACCTCTGCAAAGTGGCTGAGTGTGACACCATACGGTACTACCTCAGATAAGCTTGTGGTCAGTGCCAACGTAGATGGACTAACTAATGACACTCTTTACGAGACTGAAATAATAGTTAGTGCTGAAGAAAGCAACATAGTTAACAGTGAGAGCATTAAAGTCGCTCTTTGGATCGGAAGCAGCGATCCAGAATTAAGAAGCACGATTATGGGCGAATTCTACCAATTAGCTGCCGACCCTGTTAGACCATATATCTATGCGAGTCACGGTGAAGTTGAGTCAGCTGAAATAAGTATTTATCACACCCATACGCTTGATTACATTACAAGGCTAGAACTAGGTGGTACACATCGGTTCGGGCATATGCAGATAAGTGAAGATGGCCTGTGGTTGTATGCAGGTATCGATGGCGATAGCATTGCCGTGTTCGACTTAGTCAATCAATCACTCGTTAAAGTATGGCAGGGACATAGTACACTTGCAGATATGTTTACACTTGTTGAGCCTTCAGGTAAGCCCTTAATACTTTCCTCGCACGCTAGAGTTTATGAGCCGCAAACAGGTCAAGAGCTCACTTCAGAGGAAGATTCTATTTATGCTTATGGCACTGGGTATGTAGATGCAAGCCTATACAGTAATCGCTTCTGTAGTATTGACAGTGGGTTATCACCATACACTCTCGCTTGTTATGAGATTAGCTACAACAACTACCGTAACACGGTAAACATTAAAACAATTGGGAAAGTTCCTCATGGTACGGGATCAAATGGCCGTGCCATCGCCGTTAACAAAGACGGCTCTACGGTCTATGCAGCTAGTGGCTGGCCATATAACTTCCTTGCTATCGATATTGATACAATGACTGTTCGCGAATCACTCCCTGCCGATGCATACCCGAACGGCGTCGCTATCGGTGAGAATGATGAAGTGCACGGAATTATAGATGGGTATTACGCATCTAAAGACTTTTGGATCTATAACCCAGACGGTTCTGAACGCTTCAGTGCAGATGCCTCTGGCTACTATAATAGCTTGGTAAAGACTGCGTTAGCTGTTTCAGGTGACGGCTACAAAACATTCACGTCCGACGGTAAAGAACTGATCATTATGAGCAGTTACGAATGAGCAAGAGGATAATTTAGGTCAGTCCGATCGAAAAAGCCCGCTACGAATAGCGGGCTTTCTAAATTTGAAAGCGCCTCCCGGAGTCGAACCAAGGTCCACGGATTTGCAATACGCTGCATAGCCACTCTGCCAAGGCGGCCAAATTGAACGATTTTTAAAAGTTCAGCTCTGTTCCTTATTGCAGGCGAATAGGTGATACCGCAAGAACGGAATACTCTCTTAGTTCTTAGTTTTGGGCTTAGGCAGGCTTAAGCTGCAGATTTACCATAGTTTTCTTGCAAAAATAGAAGCGTTGGTTCCGGAACTATTTGTGCAATGCCGTCGAAATCCCCTACTTCTAATAACTTACGAACTTTCGAAGCACTGATAACGTCACCATTCGTTTCAATTCGATCGATGATATCAACCTCAATACCGTACTCTGGTAGCAACTCTTGCATTTTTTCGTTGTACTGTCTCGTTATCATGCATTTAGGTTCATCACCTAGGAAGATCTTCGTAATATTGAGTGTTTTAGCTATATACTCACAGAAGAACCATGCTTCCATCGAAGCGTCTGCTTTGGCTTCTGTCGTATCTTTATCAAAATAATCTGGGTAAGTTAACTCCGTGCAGATAAACTTACCTCCTCGCAGCACAGTGACATTATCCAAGTGCTTTGTGCTTTCTACGACTAAATGAAGGCGATCTTCGAATTTAAAGAACGATTTGTCTTCTTCAATAACAAAAATAAATAGCTTATCGACACTGCGAGATGCATGTTCCAGCAAGTGGAGGTGACCTTTAGTAATAGGGTTACAGTTTACAGCTACGCTACCCACTTTTAGCTCTGCATCAGGAACATGGCTTTCCAGCAAAGATAAATAGCTTTTCATCTCGCACGATTCAAGAGCTTCTGCAGTTTTCTTATATAAGAAATACTTCAGGTTATCTAATACTTGATACATTTCTTGAGAAGGTTGAATATTAGAAATCGCGAAGGAACTATTATTAAAGCGCTCGAGCAAGAGTCTATTGACAATATATTTTGATAATGTTTTATTTCCTTGAGGTGAGAAATGGCAATGATGTTTTGCTAGGTCAACAAAAAAGTCCACCCCTCTGTCAAAGCTATTAAGATCTAGCTTATATATATCTTCATCATCAAACCTATTGAACTCATCATAGTCAAAAAATATAACCACATCACCACTTTCAATATTGGTTTGAATCATATTATTAATAGCCAACAACAAATTCATACCATGAACACCATAGTTCTCGACTTTTATATCGCCATAGTGATCATTTAGTTCCTTCTGTATTAAACTTACAATGGTATCCTCGTCACTAGTCCCAACTGAGTACGTAGTTGAAGTGCCGAAACACAACACCTTATTCTTGTAATTATCGGGTTGACCCACAGTTTCTCTCAAACCATTTTTAACTGATACGTAAGAGTTTTGCATGTCACCCAACAAAACTTTGGTTGCTTTTATAACGGGAGGTCGATAGTCAAACAATTCATCAAAACGAACGTTATCGTAGTTCTTATATACACTCTTTATATAACCAGGAGGATTATTTTCCTTGCTCCACTTAGGGCGTTCTTTATTATAAAGGTCTATATTAGATAATAGTTCCTTTTCCGTTTCAGAAAGATTTTTTAATTCTTTTCCTTTACCGGAAAGCGAAATAAGCAGAGGTGTAGCGCCCTTGCTTTTAACATAATCCTTAATAAATTTTATCTTATCAAAATCGTATACACTATCATCAATACATCCTAAGATAGGAATAATATCTTCAGATTGTTTATTTGATGCATTTAGTTTTAGGTTGTCACTACTCTCGAAGTCATTAGTTAGTATATATAAATTTTTTAATACATAATAATATTCAGGGTTTTCACCTAACTCATAGACTTTTTTCGCATGAAATATTGCACGTTTATAATCGCCAAGTCTACAATATAATCTAGTCAGCTTAATATCACTTGTAATTTTACAGTCGCTATTACTTAATAGGTTTTTAGCAATATATTTAGCGATTCTCAGCCTAATTGACAAGTTATCAACTTTCATTTCACTACCTAACATACATCATACAAATATTTGGGATGGCTATGATTAGCCAAAAGTTGAAAATTAGCACATATTAGACCAGTGGTTTGTAATGAAATGTAATCTTTTGTATTGCCATAACTTACTGATATTGCAGTTAATAACGGCATAAAACTTTTCACAAACCGTTACTTTTTTTCACATTGTGCATAAAGGCTATACAAACACTTCTTTTAATCATTGAGACGTTGGTATTGTGTTCAAATTCACTCAATTTATAAAAAACATGTAGCACATTAGAAAATTTCTGATATATTCACCACCCTTGATGATAATAATTATCATTAAGGTTAGTAGGGAGTGTTAGGGAATGACCGTAGCGAGCAACAACACCTCACACAGCGTGGACCAAATGTACCAAGAGCATCACAGCTGGTTATCGGTGTTTATTAAACGACGCTTAGGATGCCCTGACACTACGGCGGATCTAGTTCAAGATACTTATCTCCGCTTGTTAACCAGAGGTAAGCTGCCTGAATACAAAGATTCAAGAAAGTACCTGACTCATATCGCTAAAGGATTAGTAATTGACCTTTATCGAAAGCGTCGTGTGGAAAGTGCTTATTTAGAACTCATTGAGCAAGGACCATCTCTTGTCGCCAGCTCTCCGGAACACCACACCATCGTGGTTGAAGCACTTGTTGAGATTGATACGCTACTCCACAAACTTCCAATCAAAGCTCGCCAAGCACTGCTTATGAGGCAACTCGAAGGCAAAAGCTACAAAGAGATCGCTTTCGAACTTGAAGTATCAGTATCGTCTGTTGAAAAATATGTGGCTAAAGGCCTTCAAGGTTGCATGTTAGCCATGCTCAACGAGGGTTAAAATGCAGCAATTACCCCCTGAAACCATAGAGCAAGCGTCAATTTGGATGGCGCGCCTTTGGGCTGATGATGCCACGCAACAAGATCATGACGCGTTCGAGTGTTGGAGGCTTGCCCACCCCAATAACGCCTTGGCATGGCAAAAACTAGAACTGCTACAAAGTAAGTTTTGTGCCATTCCTAAAGGAACAATCAGCAAGCAGCTCTTAACGCGTAAACCGCCAAGAGTCAGCCGTCGCGAATTCTTATCCATAAGCGCGCTTTCGTTCGTCGCATTAGGTTCAGGCATGGCGATTTACAGACCAACGCCAACAGGCACTGAGTACTCTACCGCAACGGGCGAAATTCGTTCAATGAGACTGCTCGATGGCACAGAATTGGCGCTCAACACCGATTCTAAATTGTTCGTTGATTTCAACAATCATCAACGGACTATTCACATTGAACGTGGCGAAGTCATGATTACTAACACGCATCATCGTAGCCCGTTAACAGTCTCGACTTCACAGGGTTTGGTACTGCCTATCAGTACCCAATTCAGCATACGCGAGCACGCAGACACCACTCAGGTCTCTGTTTACGAAGGTGAAGTCGAAATCCAACCTATGCTAGGGATGGGGAAACCGCATCTTTTAGCAGGGCAAACTGCCCACTTCGATCGCCGCACAGTATCGCAGCCAAATCAAACCCAAGATTCAGACATGCTTTGGTTGGAACATAAAATCATGGCGGAAGCGACACAGCTCAAAACCTTCATCAACGAATTAGGGCGTTATCGACGCGGCATCATCAACGTCGATGCCAGTGCCGCAGCACTCAAACTTACCGGTGTGTTCTCGACCAAAGATATTGATAAAACCTTACACAATATCAGCCAGATACTACCGGTAAGAATCCACTACCGAACTCCTCTTTGGGTCACTATCACAGCCAAGTAAAATTTTATTACGGATTTCTTATTCTTGTTCGGTGTATCTGACAGTCAGTTAGAAATCCCGATAAGGAAATTACGGTGCCAAATACCAAGCAGCGCTCGCTACTCTCCAAATTTACCACGCTAAAAATCGGTGTCGTTATATTGAGTTTTCCTTTTGCTTCCCACGCTGCAGAAGACCATCAATATAATATTCCAGCAGGCACCCTAGATAGTGCTCTTAACCACTTTGCCGTCGAATCGGGTATCGAATTTTATCTAGATTCCTCACTCTCTTCAGAGCTCTACAGCCAAGGTTTAGTCGGCCAATACGACAACGAACAAGCGCTTTCTATGCTGTTGACCAATACCGGTCTGCAAGCACAAAAACAGTCTGATGGTGTTTACTACCTCGTACCGACTACAGACTCGATGACACTCGATGCTATACATGTTCGAACCCATTTTGATGATGCCTATCAAAGAGACACTGATGGTGAAATGGACGTGTACGACAAAGACATCGCGACCGCTTATCTCGGCAAAGAAGAGATCGAACGTTTCAAAGGTACCAGTGCGGCAGATTTGTTTACCGGTGTCGCCAACACACACAGTGGCGAAGCACGAAATGGCGGTGGCAGTATCGACCCGAATGTTCGTGGTGTACAAGGCTTTGGACGTGTACCTGTTGTTATCGATGGTACTGAACAAGGTATTTCAGTGTATAACGGCTACCGTGGGTCATCGAACAGAAACTACATTGACCCCAACCTCATCGGTAGTATGACCGTCTATCAAGGTGCTCAGTTAAACTCAGAGATCAATACCTCAACAGGTGGTGCCGTGAAAGTGACGACATTGCAACCGCAAGATATCGTTGAAGAAGGTGAACAATTTGGTATTGAGTTAGTTGCCGAAAGCAGCAGTAACTCCATCGAGCCAAACAAAGCTCGACTGCATACCGGAAAACGTTGGCAAGATGTCCCTGTTTATGCCGAGCTAGGTGGTGTTCCACTGTACGACGATCCAGAACTTCGCTTCCAAACCAGAGACAACAAAACAGATAATCCCTTCAATGGAGAAGACATCGCCTACCGCCTCGCGCTCGCTGGAATCGAACCAAAATTTGACTGGTTAGCCGCATACGCATACCGAAATAGAGGCAACTACTACTCAGGTACCAGCAAAGCTGACTTTTATTCGCAGCCGTTTGATGGTAACGCAAGTGACCAAGTCGCGGGACGAAATCCACTCTTAAGGCCTGAACACATGGCGTTGGTCCACTACCCTGGCCACGAAGTACCCAACACATCGGCTGAAATGGAGTCAGCACTGTTAAAAGGTACAATCAATTTCAGTGATTACTACAAACTGCACGCCAGTATCCGATACACCGAAAGTACTCACGGTGAGATTTTGGCGAGTCGTTCAGACTACCGAAATTCTGATGGACTCGCTCAGTGGCCGCTTGCAAACGCAAAAATGCAAGCCTACACCTTGAAATTTAGAGCTAACCCGGAACACGATTTGCTAAACCTAAGCACCAACTTATGGCTGACAAAAACAGATTCACGCAGCAATACTGGTTATGGCTTCCCTAACTTCGTGAACTACAAAAGCGATACGCCTGACATCATCATAAACACATCCGTCGTTAACCGAGATGAGCAAAGGTACGGGTTCGATTTCAATAACAAGATGCTACTGACAGACTCGATTGATATGACATTGTCGGGTAGTTACATGATGCACGAACTGAACCCTAAAGAGGGCCTAGCCAACCTTGTCGATTTCTATGGTGGTGCCGTCCGTGCCGGTGAAAGAGAAGAATACAACGGCGCTGTAAAGATTGAATGGCGTCCACATGAATCCATCGTGTTAGATTCTGGTGTCCGTTACATCTCTTATAATGCGACAGATTACTATATCGAACATCAAGTAAACTCCGGCGACATTAGCTCTCTGAAAGAGTACAAGAAAGACGGTTACCAATTAACGTATCAAACGTTAGAGACCTATGCTCCGGAAGAGATCGCGCAAAATGTAGCAAATGCTGAGCATGAGGTGAGAGTCACTTTCACGCAACAAAACCTCAATACTGAGATAGATAGACTACAAAACTTGAACGTTATGTTCCCTGATCAAGCCAGTGAGTACCAAAGCCAGCTAGACGAACGACAAGCAGAGCTCGCCAATTTCGATGCTATATTGCAACAAAAGCTACAAACCCAAACTGAAGCGGCGCAAAATCAAACCACTTTCATCGAGCACCATGCATCCAATTGGTTAACCAATAGCGACAACGAGCTCGACCTGGCGAATAATGCTTGTCGTATTGCCATGCAACAAGAAAACTACATCAAAGGCAGCTGCAAGGCCAAATCACTTGAAACTTCTGAAGAGTACAACACTCAATACAAAACAAGCGGTAGCGGTTGGATGCCTTCTGTCACAGCCACATGGCTAATCAGCGATAACAGCCGAATTTACACCCGTTACGCTGAGACGTTACGTTTCCCAAGCTTATTTGAAAGTACTAGTGGATTCAGCAGTAACCCCGTCGCGAGTGCTCCACTACAACCTGAACGAGCCAAACTGTACGAAACGGCCTACATTCATTACTTCGATAACGCGAGCTTTAAGCTGACCTATTTTGATCAAACCATTGACGATGTGATGGACAGAGACCGCGACAGTTATAACTTCACTAACCTAGATAGCCAACGAACCAGCGGTATTGAGATCAATGGGCAGTTTGATAACAGCGATTATTTTGCTGATGCCTCAATTGCTTACAACTTCCGAAACGAAGTTTGTGACAGAAACTCAGCCGCCCAAGGTTATATAAAGGATGTAATTTTAGGCAATACCCCATCTGAAGAAACCTGTGTTCGTGGTGGATTTTCAGAAGGAAGCTTCCTTGCTGCCCATGCAGCACCTGAATATACAGGCAGTATTTTACTAGGTACTCGTTTCTTTGATACCGACTTAGAAACAGGCGTACGTACCAACTACGTTTCAGCGAGTCATGAAGATGAGATCATAAAAAGAACTGAGGTGATTACTTATGATGCCTACGTCAAATATGCCTTCACAAAGAAACTGAGTGCTGAACTGATTGGTAACAATTTGTCTGATGTTTATTACTTAGATACAGGTTCGGTATCAGGTATGCCCGCTCCAGGCCGAACATTAACCTTCAAACTAAGTGGTAAGTTTTAGTAAAAAGACCACTGATATTGCCTTTCAGACTCGTTTGGAATCAAACGTATCAATCAAAACCATAATAAAACGCCTTTCGGGGCGTTTTTCTTTACGGGTTTCTCATCTTGATTCGGTATACCCAATGAAATTGACATTTGCATGGCTGATTTCAAACAGCTTTGCCACTCATGATTAGGACAAAACAGATGACTTCAAAACTAAAATGGACCTTACTTGCCGCCGCTATGCCAGCGCTTATCGCATGCGGTAGTGGGAGCAGCGATAACAGTTCAGGCTCTTCAAACAACGCAACTGTAGAAAAATCTCATGCCAAATTAGGCAAGCGAGTGCGCTTAGATGCAACCCAAGGTTTAGATACCTACAACGAAAACATGACGTTTGAATGGAAGCTCACAAGCAAACCTGATGGCAGTAACGTTGCACTTAACGCTAACAAGGCCATTTCACCTTACTTCACACCAGATGTTGTTGGTGATTACACATTTGAATTAGAAAGTGCAATATCTGGCACTTCAAGAACCACAAAGCAAACCATTGAAGTCACTGACGCATCACAAAACGTGGCGCCAATCATCGATATTGCGACACCACCAAGTGTTGCTCTAACCAAATCTATCGAAATTCCGTCCAACGCCGTTGACCTCGATGGCGATGTTTTGACTTATCAATGGGCGCTTTTATCAAAACCGGATAATGCGACGACGAAACTCACGGGCAGCGCAACATCAACAGCAGTACTTCTGTCTAACACTGCCGGTGACTACAAACTGAAATTAACCGTGAATGATGGTTATGAGAGCGTTAGCCAAGAAGTTACTGTGTCATATTCAGCAGAAAACATTGCTCCTGTCGCTAATGCGGGTGGCGTAAGATCTTTAGAGATCAGAGAAACAGCAACCTTAGATGGCAGTGGTAGCTACGACGGTAATGAAGATGCGATTACGTACACGTGGAAACTACTTTCTAAGCCAGAAAACAGTACGGCTGAACTGTCAGACTCTACAATCGCGAAACCAGATTTTACACCAGACCAAGTGGGTGATTACCTCTTCTCGCTGTCTGTAAATGACGGTGAATTCACCAGCGAAGCCGATATAGTTCGCTTGACCGCAAGTGCCATAGGCAGCAGCGAAATCATCTTTACCTTTGGAGATGAAAAAACAGTACATCCCCTACCTTACACACCGGCGCCGATCACCCTAGATATAACCATCACAGGTGATGCACCCGAATACGTTCTAGTGGGAACTTATACTCTAGAGGCGGTTGGTAAGGACTACACCATTAGTGAAATTACTGAAATGGACTTCAGAGGTGAAGATTATGCACCGAAAATGACAGGGATAGAACTAAACCAAGTCCTACATGCAGGGGATGTGGCTTACGTGAAAATGTGGGCAAAATCGACGACTGGCGCACGAACCAACGTTGTATATTCGTTCATCCTTGATAGTGATTTCTCAAACTACATGGGCGTTGCTTACGACTTAAGTGCTGAGGCGAACTAAGTTCACTATTTTCCAAACCCAGAGCACAACCTTTCCAAGCTAAAAAACGTATCTTCCAAACTAAACCTACGAAAAGCGCGAGAATTCGCGCTTTTTTTAATTTTTGGGTTACGGGTTTCTCTTTCTTAAACGGTATAGCAAGGAAAGGTAAAAAACGATGACTTAACATTCTAATCTCGACGGTGTATTGCAATGCATGGCTATACTTACAAGTTTCCAATAATTCTCTCTTTCGCTTTCATTACGGCGTGTAATGGAAGCGCTTCTGATTCATCACCGAAAAGCGACCCGAATAATCAAACTCCGATCGCAATCGCTGGCATCAATCAACAAGTTAAAGTTAATCAAATCGTCCACTTAGACGGCTCTCGTAGTGTTGATTATGACAACGACCTCATCTCTTATTCGTGGTCATTCTCAGAAAAACCCGCAGGAAGCGAAGCACAACTTTCCAGCTTGGAGGCCATCAAACCGACTTTCGTTGCGGATCAAATTGGTACGTATTATCTCTCGTTGGTGGTCAACGATGGCAAAGTGAACAGCCGTCCAAATCAAGTGAAAATAGTGGCTAAACCCGACCAAGACAACTCGCCACCGGTCGTCGCACTTACCCCAACGTACAGCGCGTCCCTATCGCAATCAGTCAAACTGTTTGACACATCCACGGATGCTGACGGCGATGAACTGTACCGTCAATGGAAAATTATCGACCAGCCAGACGGGAGTCAGCCTAGCCTCAGTAAATATGAGGGCAAATACCCCGACTTAACCGCTGATGTGGCAGGTGACTATGTGGTGGAATTAACCGTCACCGATGGTTTCTTATCAACTAAGGCGACCACAACCGTCACCTTTAATGAAAACCATCAAAACCGACCTCCAACTGCTAATAATACCCAAGCCATGTTGGCCATTGAAGGTATGACGGTTTCTTTCACTGCCAGTGAAAGTTATGACCCGGACGGCGACCCCCTCACCTTTAATTGGTATTTTGTGTCAAAACCGCAAGTGAGCAATGCAACTATAGCTGACCCTAGTGCTGAAACCACAAGCTTTGTGGCCGATGTGAGCGGGCAATTTGCTGTCAGTGTCGAAGTAAGTGACGGTGAGTTCACCGATTTACCCGGCAGACCTACATACGTGCGCGTTGCTTCGTTAAATGGCCCGCACGCAAAAGTCTTTCTGAGAGATGAAACCGAACCTTTACTTCTACCTTTTGATGACGAGAAGAGCATAGATCTAACCAATGATACTGGAGAAGTGCCTGAGTATTACACTTTGGGGTCTTATACGTTTGAAGCCGTCGAAAAAGACATCACTATTACCGTGACTTCCTTGACTGACCTGAAAGATATCGTACAGCCCATCATAAGAACCCCTTTCGGTGAACTCGCTAAGTCTGATGTTTATGTAATTCCAGCAGGTACCCGTGAAACCCTGACTGTGCTTTCTCCCCCAACCCAGAACAAACTCACTCGAGTGCTTTTCGAATTTGCCTGGAGTTTAAATGGGCCAAATGACTTTACGCTGATAGAGCGCGTCGGCGGCGACTACAATTTCATTAGCCGATAGAATTTTATTAAAAAATTCGATTCTCTATTACGGTTTTCTCTTTCTTAAACGGTGTAATAGTTGAAAGCAAGCACGACATCTGTCGCGCGCACCGGATGTTGGGTTTGCTTTTTTACTTATCATATTTAATTAAAAGGAATCAAAATGAAACCAGTTCAACTTTCATGGATCGCGGCTGCAATGATTGGCCTCAGCCCACTTGTTCAAGCAGGTTTTGATGGCGCGATTAGCGACGACTCTCTACGTCAGGTTGGCGAATCTGAAGTTTACGTCCCACTGTTTCACGCAAAAGGTAAAGCCGGCATTGGCAGCTCAACAGGTAAGCGCGTCGATTTCGATGGACTAGCAGGTAATATCTTCAGTAGTAAAGAGCGAAATAATGTACATACTTCTGGCAGTAAGCACTTTAGTTCATCATTTTACAACTTTGCGCAAGCGGCTAACCAAGATGTTTGGTTTGGCGAGTGGTATGAAGGAAGACAAGATAAAGAATACAACAACCGTACTGTTTACTATGTAGGCGACAATACTGGTACCACTGTGCCTACTTCAGGTAGCGCGACGTACAACATTACTGGTATTAACCACTTTAGCGGTAGTAACCAGCTTGCAGGCACGTTTACTGCTGATTTCGCTCAACAAACTCTAACAGGCGACATTGCTAATGCGTCTCTATCTATCAATGTGGATAGCACGATTGATGCAGCAAGCGCTTCGTTCAATGGTACGGCAACAGCCAACCAAGCAGGTGTGACAACTCAAGGTATTTCTCAAGGTCACTTCTTTGGCGCAGATGCAGCAACACTTGCTGGTATTGCGACTTTTGCTGGCAACTCTGATCTTGATACTGCATTCGGCGGTGCAAAACAGTAATCACCTTCAATGGCTAAGAAGCAGCTTCGTCTGCTTCTTTTTAATGAGCACCACATGAACTCCAACACCACTCCACTTATACATTGCCTACTATTGTCTTGCGCCTTTTCTTCACCTCTTTCTTGGTCTCAAGACACGGATACGCAGTTTCGTATTGAACAACGAGACGCCCTGTCGGCTCAAAACAAAGAACAAGCAATACTTGAAGAAGAGAACCAGCGCGAAGCTAACTCCCAAAAACCAGCCCAAACTGGATACCAGATCGACACAAACGATTTGAATCAAGTCGCGAAAGCTCTTCATCTTGCTGTTCGTTATCGTCAATGGGTTCAAGCTAGCCAGTTACTGGAAATCTATCGACAGCTTGAACAGCCTGACCCACTGTTACTGAAATACGCTGACGGCGCAATCTCTCGAGCTAAAGGTGATCTGGAACACGCCCAACTCGCATTCGAAGACGCATTAGCCTTACAACCCAATTTTATGCCCGCGCAGTTAGAGCTAGCTCGAGTCTTGTTTGAAAGTAACCAAAACCGAGATGCGCTCAATCTGTTCAATCAAATCAAATCAAAAATACCCTCACAAAATCCGAGATCTGCTGGTGTGATTCGAACCATCGACAGCTTTACCCAAGCGCTTATTGCTCGCGACAGCTGGAACGGTTCTGTGGCGATTGGCGGTTCTTTTAATGATAACTTAAACAGCTCTTCTGAATCCTATACCTGCCTAGTGACATCCAACACAGGTCAGTGTCTCTTTGACCGTGTCACACCTAAAAAAGAAAAAGCATCTGGGATCGATTTTGAGGCGAGTATCAATAAACGTTTCTCTTTGTCTCGACACCACGGTATTCATTTACAAGGCCTAACTTATGGCACTAACTACGGGAACAACAGTGATTACAATGAACATACTTCTCGAATCGGCTTCGGGTACAGTTTTCATGATCACCTCAACAAAGTATCGATCGGCCCCTCTTTTGAACTAAGTCGTTACGCGAACAGCTCTGTTTATTTCAGCTCAGGCGTCAAGTTAGACTGGCTTAGAACAACCAGCCAAAACAGTGCCCTTAAATTCGAGTTCAAAGCCGACTATCAAGACTACATCCCAAGTGTACTCAGCTATCAAACAGACTGGCAGTTGGCTTCGTATCTTACTTATTGGTACCAATTTAATCATGACCTATTGTTATTCGGTGGCATAGACTGGACAGGTAAACAGAACAAAGAACAAGTCCATGCTTACGAGCTTTATGGCGGTAAAATTGGCTTGAATTCAGATCTAATTCCTTGGGTTGATCTAACACTTTTTGGAGCATTTAGACATCGTGACTACCAAGGCTTCAATAGCATTCTTAGCGAAACGCGTAGAGATAAAGAGCAAAATTACGCACTCTCTGCTGCGCTAAAAGATATCAAGTTATTCGGTGTTACCCCTTCATTGGTTTGGAATCATAAAAGAATAAAAAGCAATGTTGATTGGCTCTACACCTACCAACAAAACGAAATCACTATCAAGTTCACTAGGCGTTTTTAAAATAATTAAAATTTCTTTACGGTTTTTTTAATCTCATTCGGTATAGGTAGCGACAACGTGGAAATTTGTTCCACCAGCCTAATTCAACCCCTAGTGAGTGCTACCAAATGACAACGCTTTTTTTTCGTATCGCGTCAGTGTTTTTAATGCTGACGTTTTCCCATTATTCTTTGAGTGATACGTCGATTCAACCTATCTCCGATACTGTGGTCTCAAACCAACAAATTGCCCCTCCTTCAAATCCATTGATCACCCACGATCTTTCGCCGATGGGAATGTACCATACTGCAGATTGGGTGGTGAAGTCGGTAATGATCGCTTTGTTAGTCGCCTCCATTTTGAGCTGGGCAGTCTTTATTACTAAGCAGATACAGCTGGTTCTTGCTACGAAAAGAACTAAGCAGCTATTAGCAACTTTAGTGACTGCGGAGACTCTTCAGCATGCGGAATCCGCCCTCACACTCCAAACTGGACAAGAAGTCTCCGTTGTGACCGCTGCACAACACGAAATCTATATGTCCAGTCAATGCACTGCGACTCATAGCGGCATTAAAGAACGCGTTCAATTAAGACTTGAGCGAGTTCAAGCGGAGTTAACCCGAGACATGACGTCACTGACGGGCATTTTGGCAACCATAGGTTCAGTTAGCCCATTCGTCGGCCTATTTGGTACTGTTTGGGGAATTATGAATGCGTTTATCGGCATCGCGAAAGCCAAAAGTACGACGCTTGTAGTTGTGGCCCCTGGTATAGCTGAAGCACTACTCGCAACAGCGATCGGTTTGGTTGCCGCTATTCCTGCGGTGATGATGTATAACTATTTTTCTCGACGTATTGGACACTACAAAGCACTCCTAACAGACGTGTCTGTTGCGACCATGGTACTTGTTAGCCGAGATTGTGACCGCGATACTAATGAAGAGTCTCCATCACAATTAAAGAAGGTGGTGTGATATGGGATTTCAAACATCTTCAGCCAGCGATGATCTGGTGGAAAACCACGATATCAACGTGACGCCTTTGGTTGATGTTATGCTCGTTCTACTCATCATTGTGATGGTAGCAGCACCATTGGCGACCGTTAATGTGCCCGTCGATCTTCCTTCATCTTCTGCTGAAGCCACACCTTTACCTGATGAACCTTTGTTCCTTACCGTTGGTAAGGGGCTAGAGCTAACATTAGGTGAGGATAAGACTTCAACGTTAGAACAACTACCATTTGATCTTCCGCTAATTATCGAGGACCAAAATCAGAGGATTTATCTAAGAGCTGACAAAAGCATTACGTATGACGAACTCATGAAAGTCATGAACACACTTGTACGCGCCGGATACAGCCAGATTGCGCTCGTTGGTTTAGAAACGCCACGGGGGTAATAAGCATGAGTATTTTTGCCACCTTAAGTGTCAGATCACGTAAGCCTCGTCGACGTTGGTTTGTCGTCGGTTTTGTATTGAGTCTTACCCTTCACTTATCTGCACTTGTTTATTACCTATGGACACCTGAGTACGATTTTGCCCCGCCTCCGCAAGCTGCACCCATTAAGGTTACGATTGTTGCCCCTCTCGCGATGGCAAAAATGCAAGTAGAAGATACAGAGATAGGCGAAAATCAACCTGAGATAGTTCAAGAGCAGATGATCCAAGCTGCAACGGTTGCGGAGATACAGCCAATCGTCAAACCAAAACCTGTGAAAGAGCAGCCAAAGTTTGTTGAGGTTGAGAAAGCAAACGCGCTTTCATCAGCAATAAACCAAGAGGCTAAGCCGGAAAAAGATACGAAGACTAAACCCGAGGAGCCAAAACAGATTGTGAAAACGCCTGTACCACCTAAAAGTCGTCCAGAGCCTCCCGTTGTCAAAAAGACGAAACCTAAAGTCACCCCCGCTCCCCAAAAGGAGATTGTGGAACCCGTTCCGATTGAGAAACCGCGTCCAATAAGTGATGATCTCAAAGACCAAAAGCAAATAGTACAATCAGCAAAATCTCAACCTAATTTAGTGGCTGAAAATAGCCAGCAGCAAGCGAGTGCTCTGCGGATTGGACAACTCTCTGAAGCGGGGAAAGCAGCCAAAATAAATTGGCAGCAAGCCCTTCATGCACACCTTGAGCGAGAAAAACGTTACCCCAGAAAAGCAAAGCGCATGAAGAAGAAAGGCATGCCAGTTATTAAATTTACAATGGATCGTCAAGGTAATGTGATTGACGTCGTGTTGGTTAAAAGTTCGGGTACCCTTTCATTAGATAACGAAGCTGTCGACCTTGTTTACCGCGCTCAACCATTAATTAAACCCCCGACGAGCATAACAGGTGCACGCTTAAGCCTTACTCTTCCTATCAATTTTAGCTTTTGAGTCATTTATATTTGAACAGAGACGCTATAAAACAACAAAGCCGCTCGTTGGAGTGGCTTTGTTTATTAGCGTTCAAAAAAATGTTTCGGTTAAAGCTCGTTAAGCACAGCAGTTACAGTTACGGCGGTACTTGTCCATTTTACCGATACCTGGGTTAAAGGTATTGGTTGGATCGAGCTCATGGTAGAACTTCTGTAGTGAGTTTTCCGCTTCGTACAAGTGCCCTACGTTGTGTTCCGCTGGGTATTTTGCGCCACGACTATTCAAGTGTTCTAACATCAATCGCTTCATGCGTTTTGTGTCTGTTCCCTTCTTAAAGATGTAATCTTGGTGGAATACAAAACACATAAAGTGACCATAATAGAGAGGCATCACAAGATTATCTGTCACCTCTTGCGGAAGAGTCTCTAACCACTCCTCGTCGTTACGTCGTAACGCGATATCGAGAGCGACAATGTCTTCTACTTCGTTGCGGTGGATGGTTTCGTAACGAATCGCCGCTCCTGCTGCTGCAAAACGATTCAGGTAAGCTTTTTTGCCCTCTTCTGCAGTACACTCAAAGTAATCTTGGTCTGGTTCTGCAGCCCACACCTCTTTAAGGTATTTCTTAGCCTCCTCAATACCGCCATCACTCATTTTTAGGATCAAGTGGTGCTCGTATTTGTCACGATAATCTAGCAATCTTTGTGGTAAATGTTGTGGGAACAACTTGCTCGCGTAGTACAAGATCGTATCTGGCAGATATTTACTAACAAACGGGATTCGCTCTAAGGTATTTTCAACCTTGGCTTTTAGAGCAAACATTTTTGGTAAATTATCTGTACCAAGATGGTCTATGGATAGGAATACATCTTTGCCATACTTCTCTGCCATATTAAAAATATCGCGGTGCATGTATTCGCCCATTTCAGGCAGGTTCTCAAACTGAGTCAAAAAGTCTTTGCGCAGCTTGGTGAGTTTAGCAGGATCATTTGTGCCAAGATAAAAGACCTGCTCTTTCTCAGGTACTGGGTAGCTATCAACACGTACAGCGAACACGCCAAGCTTACCCGCACAGCCGCTGGCTTCAAACAGTCTGCGATCATCCGCATTGAATCGTGAAGGAATGTCAGAGGTCACGTCTCTTACGCGCTCGTCATACTCTTTATCAGAAGCCATACGTTCGTCATGAACGACTTTACTTGGGTCGAAGTTGCCATCTTGAATGTTTTGCAAGATTTCTTCTGGCGTCTCGCCAAGACCATCAATGCCTAAATGATTAACTAGATGAAGTTTACCGTCTTTATCGACTTGAGCAAATATCGCAAGCTCAGTATAGGCAGGGCCACGCTTCACCAGAGCCCCACCAGAGTTGTTCGCGATACCGCCAACCACTGTTGCACCTAAAGAAGAAGAACCGATAACAGAGTGAGGTGCACGGTTAACCGTTTTTAGTGATTTTTCTAAGGAGTGTAAGCTCGCACCCGGTAGACAAACTGCTTGCTTGCCCCCATCAAGGAGATGGATCTGTTTCATTTTAGTGATATTGATAACGACAACATCGCGGTCATAATCATTACCGCTTGGTGCAGAACCTTCTGTTAAGCCGGTTTTAGCAGCCTGCATAATAATGATGCAGTTGGCGTCGACACATTGCTTAATCACTTTCCACTGTTCTACCAAGGTATTTGGAAAGACAACGGCCAGTGCAGAGCCACCACCAGAGCGAAAACCCGAACGGTAATACTTGGTTTTGATATCGTCGGTTAACACATTGTCATCACCCACGATTACCTTGAATTGATCAATCAGCTGCTTTTGTTTCATATCCATATCTCTAATTATTATGCCCAGCCACTATAAGCAGCCTGTTATACAGCGTCTATGCTGCTGATCTCGCCAACACTATTCAAAATTAAGCTTAGTTATAATAAAGCTAATATTTTCATTAAGTTAACAAAAACAAACTTCAAAATTTGAGCAAGAAACAGATTGTTTCTTTATGGAAACAATCTCAAAACCAAACATTAACAGCCATGTCACACATCCAGTTATTGCAAATGTATGTCTTACAACGACCAATAATCGAGACGCTAAGTGAGATACTGAACATGAGATACAGAGCGGAAGAAGCTATATGTTAATCGGTGGGAGCGTAAACACTCAGCGACGTTCCGCCAAGTGCAATGTAAAAGGTTGAGGGCTTGCTGTGATTTTGGCTAACTATTTAAATACTGCCTGAATAGGAGGCATTGCCTAGAGACTTAAACAATGCCTAGACTAGAACTGGTGACTACGCTTTTGAAAACCTTGGTATAGGTGTTCAATAAAACGCTTCACCTTTTCAGGTTGCTGACGTGTATAAGGGTAAACCGCATAAATGCCTAAGCACTTGGCCGTTTCTCCTTGAAAAAGTTGGATTAAACGCCCCTGCTCCAAATCATCATGAATCAAGACTCTAGGTACATAAATGATCCCTTGCCCTAACAGCGCCACATTTCTTAGTGCAGATGAATTATTGGTACACAGGTTACCATCTACTTTCACTTGGTAGACTTCATCACCCGTTTTAAAGGCCCACTCTTTTGCCCCTGTCTCTTGATACGAGTATGCCAAACAGTTGTGTTTCACTAACTCTTGAGGGGAATCAGGCTTGCCATTTACGGCGAGATACTTTGGAGAGGCACACACTACCCAGTGCGCATCCACCAGCTTACGCGCAATCAGACTCGAGTCTGGTAGCACACCGGTTCGAATGGCAAGGTCAAAGCGATCGTTGACGATATCAACAAAACGATTATCGAGATCCATGTCTATGTTGATGTCGGGGTAACGTTCGTTAAATTCAGCAATCACAGCCGGTAAAATCAGCTCACCAGAGATAGTTGGCACGGTAATTTTGATACTACCGGATAAACTCTGGCCTAAGCCAACAATCGATTCTTCTGCTGTGGCAACAGCTTGATAAACGCGTTTTGCTTGTTCATAAAACGACTGACCCGCTTCACTAAGCTTAATGCTGCGCGTCGTTCGATAGAGAAGTTGCACACCAAGATCTTGTTCTAGCTTAGCAATACGTTTACTCACCACCGACTTAGTCAACTGCATCTGTTTTGCAGCCCCACTAAAAGAGCCTTGCTCCATTAAGTGATAAAAAATGATGTAATCGTCGGTACTTCTCATGAACACTCGCAAGCTTGTTGATAACAAAGTTATTTTAGGCGCTTTTGGTCGAAAAAGCTGACCCTAATCTCACACTTGTTCAGCTCGAAGCACAAAATTTAGATATAAAAAAAGCCAGCATAGCTGACCAATCTGATGAGGTAGTGAAATGGAGGCGCCTCCCGGAGTCGAACCGAGGTCCACGGATTTGCAATCCGCTGCATAGCCACTCTGCCAAGGCGCCTTCGAGCTTGATTGTTCTTTTAGGGACATTGTATTAAACCGTGTCGCATAACAATCTTGCCATGTTCTTGCACTCTCTGCGCGAGAACGGGATGTACTATAGCGCCTATAAAAACTGAGTCAACCGTTGCCTCAACTTTATTGACTCGTTCGCTGACACTTTGAACTAATGTTGAACAAAATAAACACATAGAGCCTTTCAAGCTAATCTCTTCATTTTAATTTTCATGGATATTTCACAATTGCCCACTAAGGTAAGAAGTAAAGGGACGATTGGAGTCAAATTTGAAACCACTTAAAAGATACCAGTATGAAAGGTATGCCGTTTTATGCAATCTCGCCTACCCACGAGTGTTCAAGCAGACACGCTATGGGTTTGACCCAAACGGACAACGAATCATCAAAAATCAATTTGGTAAAACCATAATCCGAGTTCTTTGGAGTGAAGCTGAAACTGAAGTGATTGTCGTACTCAAAGGCTCTCATAGCCTCAGTGACTGGCTGTTGAACTTCGCGTTATGGACAAGAAGCTGTAAATCCATTGGGCTCAGCTACCGTATCCACGCAGGGTTTTATCATCTTCTATTTCAAGAGAGCCAACCCAGTAGAAACGACGATACACTCGGCGCTTCAGTCTTCGAACGTTTAGAAACAACACTCGCGCCACTCATCGAAAAAGGCAAGCGAGTGACCATCACCGGCCACTCTTCCGGTGGAGCGATTGGCTGCGTTTTCGCTGATTACCTGAATCACAAATACCCTAAGAGCATTAAACGTGTCGTGACGTTTGGCCAACCAGCAATTGGCAACTGGCAATTCAAGCAGCGCTACTCTCTTAAAAAGAAAACCTACCGTGTCTGCTGTGATTTAGACATCGTGACTTTCATGCCACCCATTCCCCTTATCTACTGGCATGCAGGCAGAATGCTCTGGCTTTACAACGGTCGAATCTATGAGAACACCCCCACCCTAATTCGCTTTGGGCGTTCGCTGCTGAGCTGGGTGATTCGCCCCTTCTCATATCACTTAATGAGTAAGTATATTCGTAACAAAGACTTCTTTGATCAGAGATAACGACAATTCGTAAAGTCGCTCCCTAAGTGATGCCTACTTTTTGTTAGCAGTTAATTGACGAATAATAGATGTCTTTCTTACGAGTGAATTCGAACTTGAACTGATATTCATTGCCATAATTATCGGAAACGAAAAGCGTCAATGTATCGGCTTGCTCTTGCATCTGCAGTGACTTCGATGTGAACCACACACGATGAACATTATCTACAACATAACCGGTTGAGCGCGTTAGCGTTTCAGGTTCACCTGTCAAAACCACATCATTACTGGTTACCTTATCCAAAGTTAACTCAATATTATCGTATTCAGATTCCGTCGCAAAAGTCAGTGTCAGTGTATTGCCTTCAGCCTCAAAATGCGGATACACACCAACCAACATATTGTCATTTTGTTGTTCTATCCCATCATATTTCGCCGTGTGATAACCACACGCTGCACTTGCCGCTTCAACTTGCCCTTCCGCAATCACGGGCTTGTAGTAGTTTCGCGTCGTAGGGTAAAGCACACAGCCAGTTAACATAGAAATAAGTGAAATATTGATAAGAGTTTTAAACATAACTTTTCCTTCATCCACAAGAGCAATCATTATGAACACTGTTTTATTTTTATGCTTGCTTTGGTTACACACGCTTACATGGCCGAGCAAAACCGGATTCCGGAACGGATTATGCCAATGAAAGGAGTAATTAGGAGAAATTTGAAGATGGGAAGAAAGACAAAATTTAGACACAAAAAAACCAGCGCTAGGCTGGTCTTTTGTAATTTGGAGGCGCCTCCCGGAGTCGAACCGAGGTCCACGGATTTGCAATCCGCTGCATAGCCACTCTGCCAAGGCGCCAAATTGTGCGAGTTTTAAGAGTTCGACTCTGTTCCCTCTTACGAGTAAGTAGATGGTGCCCCGGGCCGGACTTGAACCGGCACAGCGCGAACGCCGAGGGATTTTAAATCCCTTGTGTCTACCAATTCCACCACCAGGGCAACGCAATCATGCGATGGCAACACCATCTCTCATCGGCCTGTGCCGCGAGAACGAGACGTACTTTAACGGATTGAGCGGTGAGATCAATATATATTTTATCTTTTTAATTCAAATGGTTATTTATCGAACTTTTAGCATAAGAAGAATACAAATAGCTCAATCCTTACCCTTAGAAATATCGATTTCTATTACGTTCTCATTTAAATACACAATCTATATCCCGCTCAAATTCATCAACCACTGTTGTTTTCGGCCTGCTTCTCTAACCCAACCAGATTTAAAACAGTGAATGCAGATGCCAACATCAAACCCAAAATCCAAACAAAATACCACATAGTGCCTCCTAGTAGAGTGAATGACTGTTTCGTTCAACATACTTGTTATCAAGCCTGCCACGCATAGTACGGTAGCTAAATGCCGTATAACCAAGAATGATTGGCACCATAACAAAGGCAACACCTGTCATGATATTCAGCGTCAGCTCGCTTGAAGTCGCATCCCATAGCGTCAGGCTGTGATTAGTATTGAAACTCGATGGCACAATAAACGGAAACATAGTGAAACCGGCCGTTAATATGATTGAGGCACTGGTTAAACTAGAGCTTATAAATGCCATTAGATCTTTCGATAGCCTGATACAGAAGAACGTTACAACTGGAAATACGACACTGCCAATAGGTGCAAACCACATCCATGTATAGGTCTCGAAGTTGCTCAACCACATTCCGGTACCAGCGATAACAACCTTATTCAGCGGGTTCGATTCTCCATTTTGGTTGAGCACACTCACAACCTGATAGCCCATAAGATCACCGATTACCAAACCACCGATCACCATTAAAACGAATACCGCCCAAGCACTCATTTGGCCGACAGCACGAGCCTTGTCATAGATATCATGTTTAGTCTTCAACAACAGCCAAGTACTTCCTTGTAGTAGCGACATTGTCACAGCAACAATCCCACTCAACAGGCTAAACGGGTTAAGCAAATCTAAAAAACTTCCGTGATAAGTCACCATCAATAGGCTATTCAAAGAAAAAGGTATTCCCTGTAACAAATTGCCAAAAGCAATTCCAAATAATAGAGGGGGATATACTCCTGCAAAGGCTATAGCGTAGTCACATACATCTTTCCATTGCTGGCTTTCCACTTTAGCGCGATATTCAAGTGCTAACGGACGTAACCACAAACCAATCAGAACCATATACATAGCGATGTATAGACTCGAAAATACTGTCGCGTAAACCATAGGCCATGCAGCAAACAGTGCGCCACCCGCCGTTATCAGCCACACTTGGTTGCCATCCCAGTGTGGTGCAATGGAATTGATCATCACGCGTCGCTCTGTGTCGGTTTTACCAATGATAGGCAGCAAAGCACCGACACCCATATCAAAGCCATCGGTGATCATAAAGCCAATCAGCAATACGCCGATCAACACCCACCAAATCATTTTTAACGTTTCATATTCAAACATAACGACTCCGCTTTATTGCTGTGCTTGCAGGGCTAACTTGGCTTCGACTGAATGATCACTTTGCTCATAGTGATAACGCCCAGTCTTCAAACTACTTGGGCCTTTGCGCGCTACTTTCACCATCAAGTAGGTTTCAACGATGATAAAGACCGTATAGAGCGCCATGATTAACGCGAGGGTAAGCAGTACATCTTCAGCTGATTGCTGTGATGCAGCCATCGTCACTGGAAGTACCTCCCCTACAGCCCATGGCTGACGACCATATTCAGCAACAAACCACCCAGCCTCTATCGCGATCCAAGGAAAGGGGATCGACCATAGCGCTGCTTTAAGAACCCAAGGTTTTGCTGTGAATTTCTTACGATAGGTTTGAAGGTATGCAGCACCAAAAACAACCAGCATTACAACACCGCATCCAACCATGATACGGAATGACCAGAAAAGCGGCCAAACTGTTGGAATGGAGTCGTCTGCAGCCATTTGGATCTGATGCTCAGTTGCGTCAGTGACAGTATCGGTGTAACGCTTGAGTAATAAACCATAGCCGAGATCATGTTTCACTTCGTCAAACGCCTCTGCTGTCGCATTTGAGCTATCGCCAGCACGTAAACGTTCCAGCAAATCATACGCAATCATGCCATTACGAATACGATCAACGTGCTGCTCTCTGAGATCATGGAGCCCTGTTACTTGTTCATCCAGTGAGCGCGTGGCGATGATTCCCATTAAATAAGGGATTTTCACAGCATAATCGGTTTCACCTTTCTCTTGATTAGGTAAGCCAAAAAGTGTGAATGCAGCCGGTGCAGGTTCGGTGTGCCACTCAGCTTCAATTGCAGCTAGCTTTACTTTTTGAACATCGCCTAGCTCATAACCTGACTCATCACCCAATACCAGAACCGAAATGATTGATGCCATACCAAAACAAGATGCAACAGCGAATGATCGCTTGGCGAATTCAACGTCGCGTCCTTTCAACAAGTAATAAGCGCTCACGCCGAGGATAAACATCGCGCCGCAGGTATAAGCCGACGATACGGTATGCAGAAACTTCACTTGTGCGACAGGGTTGAGCACCACTTCAGCGAAACTCGTCATCTCCATTCGCATAGTCTGATAGTTAAACTCCGACCCTATCGGGTTTTGCATCCAACCATTCGCGACCAAGATCCATAACGCCGAGAAACTCGAACCCAGAGCAACTAACCATGTGACAACTAGGTGTTGGCGCGCTGACAAACGCTCCCAGCCAAAGAAGAACAGTCCCACAAACGTTGACTCTAGAAAAAAAGCCACCAACGCTTCAATTGCGAGGGGCGCACCGAAAATGTCACCAACATAGTGGGAATAGTAAGACCAGTTAGTGCCAAACTGGAACTCCATTGTCAGGCCTGTTGTCACTCCCAACGCAAAATTTATCCCGAAGAGTTTTCCCCAGAAGCGTGTCATATCTTGATAGATTTTGTTTCCCGTTAGCACATAGATTGACTCCATAATGGCTAACAAGCACGACATACCAATGGTTAGAGGGACGAAGAGGAAATGGAACATTGCCGTCAACGCAAACTGCAAGCGCGATAATTCAACAACATCAAACATTAAAGCTCCAAACATCATAATGATGACTTTCATACATAAGTTGGAGCGTATTTCAGCACAGTTCCATCGAACCAAACTAGAACAGATCAGTGACTAAAAATTAGAACAGATTGTAAATTCGTAACAGTTGCAGTATCAAAATTAGGCCGACTCTTGATTGCCATGACTTAGTTGAACAACCAGATCCCCTAAGGTTTTGATCGCTTTTGATATCTTGTCATCACAGGCATAAGAGCAGTTGATTCGGATGTGATGATTAAAACGTTTATCACCGCTAAAGATGATTCCAGGGGCAACGGAAATATTGTGTTCGAGCGCCCTATCGTACAGTGTTTCAACACAAACACTTTTCGGTAATTCAATCCAAATAAAGTATCCACCCTGCGTGAGATGAATAACCGTGTTCTGCGGCAAGCAGTCGCTAAGCAAACTGATATGATCCTGCTTCCGCTCATGGAGTACCTTTCGTAGCTTCTTGAGGTGGTTATCGTAGCTGTAATACGTTAGATAATGAGACAGTGCCAATTGAATTGGGATACTACTGGATAGTGTCGCCAAATGTTGTAAGCGTTGGATCTTAAGTGCTTGTTGTCCGGCAACAACCCATCCAATTCGGAATCCGGGTGAGAGTGACTTAGAAAACGAGCCACACAACAAAATATTGTCATTCTGGTCATAAGCTTTAGCAGGAAGGCTCGATTCACTGCCCACGAACAACTCTCGATATACGTCGTCTTCGATCATCGGTACGTTATGATGATTCACCAGCTGTGCAAGGCGCTGCTTGTTTTCGGTGCTCATTGAGTACCCTACTGGGTTTTGAGCCGCTGTCATAAACCAACACGCTTTGATATCCATTGATGAGAATACTGAAGAGAGCACATCAAGGTCGATCCCATTCTCTGGATTGGTTGGGATCTCTACCGCGGTTAGGTTTAATCGCTCTATGGTTTGAAGCACACCGTAGAAAGCGGGATACTCAATCGCAACCAGATCACCCGGCTCCGTAAAAGACTGTAAACACAAACTGAGTGCTTCCATAGCCCCAGAGGTGATGACGATGTCATCGGGAAGCACATTGAGCCCATTCACCTGATAGCGCTGTGCAATTTGTCTTCTTAGAGTCTGATTACCCGGAGGCAAGTTGGTCAGCATGCTATTGTCCGGCATTTGACGACTGGCACTAGCGAGGCTTCGCGACAAGGCTTGGTGAGGAAACAAAGACGGATCTGGGAAAGCAGAACTAAGTGGAATAATACTGGGGTCTTTCGCCTTTTGAAGCACGTCATAAAGCAGGTCGCTGATTCGAACAGGGTATGGCGTAATTGCTTTTGAGGTTAGGTTTTTACTGGAGAGTACATTCCGGCGGGGTAATACAAAGTAACCAGATTTAGGTTTAGCATAGATATAACCCGCAGCTTCAAGCTGTTGGTATGCTTGGAGAACTGTCTCAATACTCAGTTTATAGCGCTTACAAGCATTTCTGATCGACGGTAGTTTCTCACCACTCAACCAAATATTGTGTTCGATCTGATTCTTAAGTTTCTCTGCTAATACTTGAGACTTTTTCATGCATTTCTTTTAAAAGACGTAACGATTGGCATTTAGATTACTTCAAGACAGTCAGATAACAAAGGATGAGAACTATGAGCGTTTTAAGATTAACCCTGTCGATTGTCGCTTAACAGAAGGGAGTGTTCGTTGAAGAACAAAAAAAGCACAGGCGCGAAAGCCTGTGCTTGAATTGAATTTTCCTACGGAGGTTACAGCTTAAAGCGGTTCAGTTCTTGTTTCAGGTCGTTAGCTAGCTGATTGAGTTGGTCAGCTTGAACCACTGCATCGGAAGCATCCACAGCCATCACATCACTCACCTCACGAACCGATTCAGTATTCGTATTGATTTCAGCCGTCACTAGCGATTGCTCTTCAGCCGCTGAGGCAATTTGCGTCGCCATATCGCTGATCACCTGAATCGCTTCACGAATCTGCTCTAGGCTCTCACCCGCTAGGTTAACGTCATTCACGCTAGTGCGTGCCATATCATGGCTCTGGTTCATCACCCTAACCGCGCCACTAGTCGCTTGTTGAAGTCGTTTGATCTTATCTTCAATCTCTTCCGTTGAAGCGTGCGTTCTTTGAGACAATACGCGAACCTCATCAGCAACGACGGCAAAACCTCTGCCTTGCTCACCCGCGCGCGCCGCTTCAATCGCGGCATTAAGTGCCAATAGGTTGGTCTGCTCTGCTATCTCACGAATCGTTGCCAGAATCGTCGCAATCTGCTGACCATGCTCTTCAAGTTCGCTTATGATAGATACCGCACCAGTCAACTCATTCGCTAACTCATTAATCGAAGCTTGGCTTTTCTCCATTTGCTGGAAGCCTTGTTCACTCAACTCTACGGAGTGAGTAGCGCTCTTAGCAGTGTTATCGGCGTTCGACGCAATCTCTGACGTTGCTGTCGCCATTTCAGTCACAGCAGTCGCAACCATCGTGATTTCATCTTGCTGCTTACCAACGCTCTCACTACGCTTCATTGCACTTTGATTTGCGTGTTCTGCACCATGCGTCATCGCCGAAGACACGTTACTCACGTTTTTCATCATCTCGTGGAGACGGTCGATAAAGGTATTGAACTTATCTGCCAATTGACCCACTTCATCATGACTAGAAACCGTTAGTCTGCGCGTTAAATCACCCTCACCCTCTGCGATGTCTGCCAGTGCTTCACCTACGCGACCTAATTCGACAAGTTGACGAGCAACAAACCAAGAAGTCGCGATTGCCATAACGATAAGCACGATTAAACCTGTCGTAACTTGGTTGACCAGCATAGTAAATAATGGCTGTTCCAAGACCTCTTTGTTCATCTCTATCACAAGCATCCAATCGGTATTCTTGATTGGTTCCGCCATGATCACTTTCTCCACGCCATCTACGTCCGCGTAAAGCGTCGTTAAGTTTGCAGCTGCTGAGTTTAAGCTCGCAACATTGAGCTCTGGTGCAATATCGGTGATCTTCTTGAGAATGAAGTCTTTGTTACTGTGCGCAACCACTGTGCCTTGAGTATCGATCAAAATAGCACGACCATCACCCGGTACCGGAATCGCCAATACGTCTTGAATCAACTTATCCAATGCTAAGTTAGACGCTGCAACCCCAACGATTTGACCATTTTCAAACACAGGATCTGTCAGCGTAACAACTAACGTCTGCATCGTTACGCTTACGTAAGGCTTAGTCGTGATTGCCTTGTTCGCTGCGAGCGTCTCTTTGTACCAACCACGAACACGCGGATCGTAACCAGGTTTATTCAAAGAAGGATCATGACGGAACATCTCACCTTCTTTATTGCCGTAATAACTTAGGCCAAATCCACCAGACACCAAGGTTTGACGTAGGTGCGGCACAATATCGAGATCAGGGTTGAATGAAATTTGTTGCTGTAGTCCATTGACGGCTTGCTTCTTGTCATGAAACCAATCACCAATGCCTTTGGCGTGAGCATGGAGTGTATTTCGGCTTTCACTCTCGATCGCTTGCCAGCTGTTGGTTTGGAACGTTTTGTAGCCAATGAAAAGTAAAATGGCAGATGTCACCGCAATCGCCAAAACCACAGAGGAAACCATCTTCCTCTTTAGACTAAATTGCATAATTATGAGCCTCTTATAAAACCTAGGAAATGAGTTAGTGTTTTATAGTCTCATCTATGCAACTGATTTTATGAGAGTTTCAACGCATTAATGAAACAAGTTGAGCATGATTCATAAATATGTGACTTGTGTAATACCAAAGTAGTATAGAACACGCTATTAGAAACGTGATCGAGTTAGCCCAGCCTTTAGTGCGTCAAATAGAGATGTTTAAAATGAAGTTTCAAAATTCAGGCACAAAAAAACCAGCCACGAGGACTGGTTTTAATGAATAATGGAGGCGCCTCCCGGAGTCGAACCGAGGTCCACGGATTTGCAATCCGCTGCATAGCCACTCTGCCAAGGCGCCTTAAATTTATTGTTGTAGTCTAAGGTAACTACATATCTCTTTAGAAGAGAAATAGATGGTGCCCCGGGCCGGACTTGAACCGGCACAGCGCGAACGCCGAGGGATTTTAAATCCCTTGTGTCTACCAATTCCACCACCAGGGCACGCAATTCTTTATTGCGATGCCGTTACGATTCGTAAACACCATCTTAATGTCGATGCCCGGCACAGCGCGAACGCCGAGGGATTTTAAATCCCTTGTGTCTACCAATTCCACCACCAGGGCACGCAATTCTTTATTGCGATGCCGTTACGATTCGTAAACACCATCTTAATGTCGATGCCAATCAACATTACAAAATTTGGAGCGAAACACGAGGCTCCCTATCTTCAAGGCTTAAGGCGTGACCTCAACCTTGGCAAGGTTGCGCTCTACCAGCTGAGCTAGTGTCGCATAGTATTCAAACTTAAGGTTTGAATGGAGGCGCCTCCCGGAGTCGAACCGAGGTCCACGGATTTGCAATCCGCTGCATAGCCACTCTGCCAAGGCGCCTTTTTATTTCAACACGTTAGGATATTGCCCCGCTGTGTTCGGGTGCTTACTTTACGGATTGAGGAAGGATAGTCAAATAAAAATGTGCATTTAAATTCCGTTTGCTGACATTTAAATCAAATTGCTGCACCTTCCACCTATTCAGACAGAAATCGTACAGCAATTTACATCACCATTTTTTCATTAAACGCCCAACGAGGCTTGGATGATACGACCAACAATGGTCAAACATACTCATTAATTGAGGGTTGCCGTACTTAGAAAGGCTCACAGCGTGGAAGCGGTTCTTGTGCTGTTTCAATTTCTCAACCTGCGCGATCATCTCATCAGATTGCTTAGGTGCGATAAAGTCAGAAAGCACAACCAAATCTGCGTTCTTGTACTTATCGCCCATCATAAGATCAATCGACTTCATCAATACTGGCTCTAGATCGGTACCGCCGTGAAATGAGTAACTTAAGAAGTCACTCGCTTCACGCAATCCGTCCTGACGAGTCAACTCGTAAGTGATTTGCTCTGAAGAGAACAGAATTACGTAACAATCGCGCTCCTCTGCCAATGCAATTTGCATCAGAGCATAAGCCATAGCTTTAGCTGATTGTTCTGGGAATCCGCTCATTGAGCCAGAGGCGTCAACACAGACGATAAACGGCCCTTTCTCGATGTCTACATTCTTAGCATCTGGCTTTTGCGCTTTCACTTTTCTTAAAGTTCGAGATTTACCTTGAGAGCGGTAACTCAATAAACGCTTATCAGCTAAATGCTTGTAGAAGATAACTTCGAGTTCTGGGTAAGCCAAAAACATGGTCTCATTTGGCAGCATCTTATTTAGGTCGTCACTTTCGTGAATACCGACAATATCGTCTACCGCTTCATCGGCTTTTTCTTCGACCATCTGAAGCTCTTCAACTGGCGCTTTATGCAGATACGGGTCATCTTCTAAACCCGCCATACGACCAAGCTTCTCAGCAATCTCTTGCAGACCTTTGTGCTTATTTAGAAACTCTGCGTGACGTTTCATTACGGTAAGGTCGGTTTTACTCAGCTTGGCTGACGCCATATCCCACAAACGCCCTACACTACCTTCGTCACCCGACTCCGTCACTTTGTCCATGTTTTTCATGGTTTCCATGCGCTGGTAAAGGTCAGCTAACACTTTCTCTTTACTCGCTTCAAGCTCTGTCACCTGCGCTTGCTTGATCGCTTCAGAAAGGGCTTGGTACCATTGGTCACAGAAATAGTGAGGGAACATGGCGTTATAAACGCCTTTATTATGTTCAAGCAGTCGTCGAGCTTGCAGATAAAACGCTGAGTGCCACTCAAGCTTTTTGATCACCGAATCGATCTCTTCAAAAAATTGCTCTTCGTTCCAGTGAATCACTTCTTGGTAAAGAGCAATTTCTTGTTGGAATCGATCGGTCTCGCAGACTTTGGTGACGCGCTTTTTCACCTTGCCACGCCACTTGACTAAATGGTTCTTAACTGAGGTTTTTACGCCTTTATTTTCCGCGGCCATCATGACTTGCGAGCGGGCCAATAAGTCATTCATTGCAGTATCAATGATGCCAGAGTCTGCCACCATTAAAGCCAGATTTAATCCGTCTGCTCCTAACATATAGGGTCCCCTTACTCGAAGTATTGGCTCATGAACTTGATACGCTGAACGATCTTACTGCTCTTAACCTGTGTGGTTTCAAGATCTTGAGTGATGGCTTGCAAGCTTGCTTCCATCGCCTTCGGTAATTCAGGGTCAATAAAGTTATGTGGTAGTGCGCCATGAAAATCTGAGCGTACTTTTTTAAGGTTGAACTCTGCGTCTTGAAGCTGCTTAAGCGCCGCCTCTGCACCCGTTAACCATTTATCGTATAGCTCTTTATCCAAACCATCAGATGTCACAACACTCACTAACACGGAGCGGTTAGCAATGTCTTTGATTACGAGCTGATTGGAGGCATCTAAATCAAGCTTAAGGCGACATAGGTTTTTGTTTTCATTTACATAACCATAAATGTCACCATGACCTTCTTTGATCACGCGATCGAAATCGTCTTTCGCAACGTAAACCCAGCGACTGTCACCCTTTTCAGATTCAGATACTGACATGTTGCTTTGCAGTAGTACCAACTTCACTAGGTTGTAGGCACTGCCTACGCTATACATTTTTGCGTTCTTGATATCGTGCTGGTAAATGTCTTTACGCAGTAGACCGCTGCTCGTTTCCATAGAAAGAGATACAGAGAGAGTTGACTCTACATCCTCTTGAATCTCTTCTAACTCTTCACGTGCTAGCTCAATTTGGTGTTTGGATTCTTGTTGGTCAAACGCTCGGTTTAACGCAAAGTCGTTAACGACACTGCGAACCACATCACGAGATTCCGGGCTATGCCATAAACAATCTTGAAGTAGCATGATATCAAGCGGATTCACCGTATCGCGACCACTGAAGAATGCACTCGCTTTAAGCAGCTTAACGGCTTTTTTCCAACGACGGTCAGACACGTAAAGTTCAGAGTCTGACATCGCACCACCCTGCTTCTTGACTGTCTCTTCAAGCATGGTTTTAAGCTCGTAAAGCTTGTCGAATGCGTTGTCGTTGAGCTCTAGGCGATCAAGCTCTTTCTGCCATTGATGGTATTCAATATCAGTAATAGCAAGACCCGGTGGGATAGTCGCTTCTTGAGGTGTACCAGTCGTCAGCATTGACTTAAAGTTCTGCTTATTCTGAATACGGTTTACGAACACGCGCACCAGCATACGGTCATAAAGTGCCTCTAGACCGCTGTCTTCATCTGGTAGTTCATTGGACGCAGAAACCAGCAGTCGCATCGGAACACGTTCGATATCGCTGCCATTTTTAAAGGTCTTTTCGTTAACAACAGTCAATAGTGTATTAAGGATTGCCGGACCCGCTTTCCAAATCTCATCAAGGAAAACAACTTGTGCGGTTGGTAAGTAACCCTCGGTTAAACGCACGTAACGACCATTGTCTTTCAATTCTTGAATACTCAATGGACCAAAGACTTCTTCTGGGGTTGAGAAGCGAGTCATCAAATATTCGAAGTAGCTACTGTTATCGAAAGCTTGTATTAAACGTTTCGCGATTAAACTTTTCGCGATACCCGGAGGACCAAGCAAGAAAACACTTTCGCCTGCAAGCGCAGCAAGTAAACAAAGTTTTATGGTGTCTTCACGCTCGTAGACACCGTCAGATAAGGCTTGAGCAAGCTTGTTAATGCGTTCGGAGAGTAATGCTTTGTCAGCATGGGAAGATACAGAAGGGTTCATCACAGCAAAACTCCGGAAACTTTCAAGATAATTAAGAGTGTAGATATGTTTTTATACATTTGTTAGCACTTTGTTACAAGTGTATTTTATTGTTGAGTAGCATTTATATCAGATGGTTAGGTTGGTAATTTTGGTGTAATCAAAGATTCCAATTTTGAGAATAGAGTCACAATGTGTGATGAGTTTCTGGGAACACATTCAGAATTTTTCTTTTATTTTCGACATATTTGGCGTTAAGGTGGTCGACGTCTTATATGTCCGGCAATTGGCAAGGAAAGTGACTATCACTCCATGAAAACAATAATCCACAAATGGAAAAGCATCTCACTAGTAGAAGAGGATGTTAAATTACCCACCGGGGCTTCAATAACTCACACCACGATTCAACACCCTGGCGCAGCAGTCATACTTCCCATCACGTCTAACGGAAAGGTCATTCTTATCAATCAATTTAGACCATCCCTTAAAAAGTGGCTGTTGGAGCTACCAGCTGGCACCATGGAACAAGGTGAAACACCTTTAGATTGTGCAAAGCGCGAACTCGAAGAAGAGACTGGTTACAGCGCTGGTCAATTTCAAAGCTTGGGTCAAGTAACGCCACTAGCAGGCTTCTGCGACGAGATTCAACACCTCTTTGTTGCTTCAGAATTAAACCTAACGATTCGCTTTAGCTGTGATGATGACGAGATTATCGAAGTGTTAGAGCTCACTATTGAAGAGCTACAACAAAAAATTCGTAACGACCAAATTACCGATACCAAAACTATCGCATGTTTAAGTAAAGCCCAGCTTTGTGGCTACCTATAGGAGAGCAATATGGATTTCCGTTCTGATACCGTAACAAAACCAAGTCAAGCAATGCGCGAAATAATGGCAAATGCCGAGGTTGGCGATGATGTCTACGGTGATGATCCGACGGTAAACGATTTAGAGCAGTGGGCAGCCAAGGAAGCAGGTTTTGAAGCCGCTATGTTTACTTCATCAGGCACTCAAGCCAACCTACTTGGGTTGATGGCACACTGTGGTCGTGGTGATGAATACTTGTGCGGCCAGCAAGCTCATAACTATAAATACGAAGCTGGCGGTGCCGCAGTGCTCGGTTCAATTCAACCACAACCGATCGAGAACAACCCAGACGGGACTCTCGACTTTGGCAAACTCGAAAGCGCCATTAAACCAGACGATAGCCACTTTGCACGTACGACTCTTCTAAGCTTGGAAAACACCATCAATGGCAAAGTGTTACCTCTCTCTTATTTAGCAGAAGCACGTGCATTTACTATTAAGCATGGCTTAAAACTCCATTTAGATGGTGCTCGCGTTTATAACGCAGCAGCAGCTTTGGATGTCCCTGTTAAAGAGATCGCTCAACACTTTGACTCAATGACCATCTGTTTATCTAAAGGGTTAGGTGCTCCTGTAGGCTCACTGCTTCTAGGTAGCAAAGAATACATCGCTAAAGCACGTCGTCTAAGAAAGATGGTGGGTGGCGGTATGCGTCAAGCAGGTATCTTAGCGGCAGCTGGTAAAATGGCGCTAACAGAAAACGTTGAACAGCTCAAAACTGACCACAAAAATGCGAAAGATCTGGCGATTGGTCTTAGTAAACTGCCGGGCTTCTCGGTAAACCCTGACTTTGTTCAAACCAATATTGTTTTTGCTAAATTGGACGCGTCGGTTGATATTAATCGCATCGAGTTAGAGTTAGCTGATCAAGGGATTACTATGACGCCGAGTAACCCAGTACGCTTTGTCACTCATCGTGATATCGATGCAGAAGACATTTCACGTTTCTTAAGTGAACTAAAGAAAGTACTTTAACTTCCTGTAACAGAATAAAGACTTGAGCTTCCCCTAAGGGGAAGCTCTATACTTTTGTTTTCACAGGAGTATAAACGTGTTCACTAAATCCATTGTTCTAGTTACAGCCCTTCTTTCTTATTCCGTTCTGGCTAACGATTTTGGTGATCCTGAGCTAGGTAAAATGAAATCACCAAGCTGCATTTTTTGTCATAGTCCTACAGGACCATCTACCAACAACGCCTACCCTAGTCTTTCTGGCCAAGACCCAATCTATCTCGTTAATGCGATGAAAGCGTATCAAAATGGAGAGAGACAAAGCAACTATGCTGAAATGATGCGCGCCCAACTGAGCAAGCTCAACGACCAAGACTTAAAAGACATCGCAGCCTTCTATTCTTCTCAGTAACAATTAGACTCGGACATACGCTGCGAAAACATCCATTAAATTATCTATAATTTAAGAAATTTCACTCCGCTCAACTAAGGCAAGGATAGATATACCTTTACACGTATCATCCAACCCTTACAATGTGCAGCAAATATATTTATCAAGGTTTATCTCTATGTCTATTCAATGGTTTCCTGGCCACATGCACAAAGCTCGCAAAGAAATCGAAGAAGTTATCCCTAAAGTTGACGTTATCATTGAAGTGCTAGATGCGCGCATACCATTTAGTTCAGAAAACCCGATGATTGCCGAGATCAAAGCAGGTAAACCAGTCGTTAAAGTTCTTAATAAACGTGACTTAGCCGATCCAGAATTAACCCAAATGTGGATTGAGCACTTTGAGAAAGAACAAGGAGTAAAAGCGATCGCAATTACCACCAGCGTTAAAGAAGAAGTGAATCACATCATGGAACTCGTACGTAAGCTAGCTCCTCACCGTGAAGAGATCGGCAAAAACATTCGTACCATGATTATGGGTATTCCAAACGTTGGTAAGTCAACGATCATCAACTGTCTAGCGGGTCGTACGATCGCCGTAACAGGTAACCAACCTGCGGTTACTCGTCGTCAGCAACGTATTAACCTGCAAAACGGCGTCGTACTTTCTGATACTCCGGGAATTTTGTGGCCTAAAGTAGAAAACCCACACAGTGGATTCCGCCTTGCCGCTACCGGTGCAGTAAAAGATACGGCAATGGAATATGACGAAGTTGCATTTTACACCGTTGAGTATTTGGCAAAGCAATACCCTCACCTTTTAAAAGAACGCTATCAAATCGAAGATCTGCCAGAGTCTGACATTGAATTGATGGAAGAGATCGGCCGTAAGCGTGGTGCACTTCGTGCAGGTGGTCACATTGATTTGCATAAATGTTCAGAAATTCTTCTTCACGAACTTCGTAACGGTACGCTTGGTCAAGTCACTCTAGAGCTTCCAGAAATGATTACTCAAGAGCTGATTGAAGTTGAGCAAGAAGCGCTGCGTAAGGCAGAAGAAAAAGCCAAGAAGAAAGAAGAACGTCGTAAGCGTTATCTAAAAAACAAGCGCTAACTCTCGTTTGTTCTTTAGCAATTAAAGTTAGCAGTTTCCCTTCTTTTGACGCCCTAGTCTTAGTACTAGGGCGTGACTTTTCATAATCGACCTATCATTGATAGAACTAATATCTTGTCACATAAATAAAATCTAGAATTTACATTACTGAGTTTCATAGACATACTGACGCACTATTTTGTGATCCCTTAGCGAATTTTAAGATGCGTTCATATCCCGGTTTTCAAAACCAGCGTTTCAAAACCTATTTTGAGAATGAAATATACCTGCCGTATGTCAATTTCATCTACCTGCCGATCACCATATTTTTTGCTTTCATCATCACCGACTTCATTCATTTTGGCGATCAGTGCATTATGCCTATTGTACTGCGTATCATACTTTCTGGAATGATGGCGGGAGCCGCTTATTACTGCATAAATAATCGACCAAATTTGCTTCAACAGCTAGAGAGTATAACGCTGATAACAAGCGCACTGTTTCTCGTTGTTGTTGGTAGAATAGCCATCGAGTTTGGCAATTATGACTATCAAGGCGGTGTTATTCTGGTCATGATTTATATTGGCACCTTCTCACGACTGTCTGCGCGATACAGTTTAATCACCCTGAGCTGCATACTCGCTAGCTATCTTATCGGCTTATCCCCACTGCTCTACGCCGCTGAACCCGCACACGAACTGGAAATCATATCGATTTACCTAGCAACCTATGTATTAGTGGCTGCAGCATGCTTAAGAAGAGAATTAGAAGTTCATAAACGTTTCTCTCAATCTGAACAACTGCGCAAGCAAGCTATACAGCTACGAAAACAATCGAACCTTTTTGAAGCGCTCTCCTACCAAGATGCATTGACAGGTTGTTATAACCGACTCTATCTACACCAAGTTATCGAGCCAAACATCAACCGCAATCAATCGATGACGACGATTATGATTGATATCGACCATTTCAAATCGGTGAATGATACTTATGGTCACCAAACCGGAGATATGGTTATCAAGGAGCTTGCGAAAGCGATTAAGGCGAAGCTGCCTGTTAAGAGCAACCTTTTTAGATATGGTGGTGAAGAATTTCTGATTATTGCTCAAGGTCTAAATGTAACCCAAGCACAACAACTGGCTGATAACTTGCTTACCTCTCCTTCAAAGATATCACTTGAGGTGACGGTTTCTGTGGGAGTGAAACATATCGATCGTGCGGTTGGTTCAGTCGAACAATTGATTGAAGACGCCGATAGAGCTCTATATCAATCTAAAAAGAACGGTCGAAACTGCATCTCATGGTGTAACGTTGCCCATCCAAATATCGAAGCCGCTGTCGTTTAAAAAACCACACAAACTAAAAGCCCCTAGCGGTTAATGCTAGAGGCTTTCTCTTGATAATCGTTTTGCTTTATTACGCAGGCATTTGTAATTGCTGAGCTAAGTTCGCAGGCGATGGCCAAGAATACACTTTCTCTTTGACTTGGCTGCCACAAGGTGCATCCCAAATCTGCTCAAGCTCTTCTTTGCCACCAATAGATTCATAAAAACCGATTGCTTGCTTATTTTTCGACATTACTTCTAGGTACAGACCACTGTCTGAGTAGTACTGCTCAAGTCGTTCTGACAGCTCTGACAACAAACGTTTACCGACACCACGACCACGATAGGCGTTGTCCACGTGCAACGCATCAATAAAGGTGCCGCGATCGAAATTGTGATTACCAAACGCACACACAAAGCCAACTAACAACCCACCCTCTTCTAAGAGTAAAACGTGTTGATTAAAAGGAGGATTGATAAGACGGGTTTGCCAGATTACTGATCTGTCTTCTAGAACGTCCTGATCTAGATATTTGTCAGCTAGAATTCCGCGGTAGTAAATTTTCCAACTCTCTGCATGTAACTGTGCGATACGCTCGTAATCTTTATATTCAGCTACTCTAATTTCCATTTATTAGCCCTTAGCACTTCCATTTATTTATAACTTCTACATTTAATACTACTTACCTACAAAATTAAAGCAAAACATACTATTAAAACCTGACAACTAATAGGTACTTACACTTTGATTCTTGACTTACACGTGTACGCTGATATTCTAGCGCACAACTGTAAGCTCAATGGAATATGCTGATGACAACTGGCAATACAACGCAAAATAAGAAGCCGCCTCTGATCTGGCTAAACGTTTTTATCTTCTCCTTTAGTATGCTGTTGGCATTAGTTGCCGCGCCACTTTATGGTTATTACAACGGCTATGGTATGGAGCATTGGATTTGGTTAGCGGTTTGTTTTAGCTTCTGTAATCTATCAATAACAACGGGTTACCATCGTTTATGGTCTCATAAAGCCTTTGAAGCACATTCTAGCTTACGATTTCTTTTTGCGCTGGGTGGCGCATTTGCGCTTCAAAACAGTGCCCTTCACTGGTCTTCCGATCACCGAGTACATCACAAGCATGTCGATAACAATGACAAAGACCCTTACTCAGCGAAACGTGGGTTTTGGTATTCTCATATTGGTTGGATGATCCGCAACTACAACACATCAATTTATAAAGATTACGAAAATTGTCGCGATCTTAAAAAAGACAAAATTGTGATGTGGCAACACAAACACTACATCCTACTAGCGCTGATAATGAATTTCGGTGTGCCTATCGCGCTTGGCGTTATCTATGGTGATGTCATTGGTATGCTTCTGATGGTAGGCGCGGTTCGTTTAGTATTAAACCACCACACCACTTTCTTTATTAACTCTCTTGCTCATATCTGGGGAAGCCAACCTTTCACAGATAAAAACACTGCACGTGACAATGGCATTCTGGCAGTTCTTACTTTTGGTGAGGGTTACCACAACTTCCATCATATTTTCGAGAACGATTACCGCAACGGCATTTACTGGTGGCAATACGATCCAACTAAATGGCTTATTAAGGGTGCATCACTGTGTGGCTTAACGTCTAAGTTAAAGAAAACGCCACAAGCAAGAATTGAAAAAGCGGAAGCGACAATGCTGTTAAAGCGCACGCAGCAAAAAATCATGCACCGCGCAGACAACATCCAAATTGCTGAAAAGCTACAAGCGGAATTTGACGCGCTCGTTGCGAACATGAATGAATATTACGCAGTTAAAAAGCAGTTGCTTGAGAGTAAGCGTGATGACGTCGTTAAGAAATATGAGCATTCGCTACTTAAAGTTCGATATCAGCAAATCAAAGTGAACTTTGAGCAACAGAAGCGAAATTGGGCACAAACTGTCGAACAATACGCGTAACGTTTCTGCAACATAAAATTATTTTAAATCAAAAACCTAGGTGACCATCGCCTAGGTTTTTTTGTACCCAAAGGAATAATCTATGATTAAGGTTGAATAAAAACTCTAATCAAAAATGGACCAATGTCAAATATCACACAATCAATGTAAGAAAACGTTTGCTTACATTTCCAAGTGTGACCAAAGTCACTTACGGAATCTCATTTTGTAACATAGAATGCGCGCCCTCCTGTTCCACGGACAACATAAGCGAGTCATTTTATGAAAATGTTAAAATCATCACTAGCACTAGCAATCTCTACTACCCTTTTATTCGGCTGCGGTGACGAAACAACGAACAACTACTACCCAGAAGTTCCTCAGCCTGAAGTCCCACAACCTACACCAGTAGACAGCAAAGGACGTATTGCAGTATTTAACCTGTCGTTCGATCGCTACACCTACGAAGATCTTGTCGCTGAAATGAAACTGACTAAGCCACAACAAGATGCGTTGATTAAGGGTTGGCAAGACAAAACGCTGTCGGATGAAGACAACGCAACAGCACTTAAAGTTATCCAAATTCGTAATGTCGCAGCAATCATCCAAACTGAGCGCCCAGCTGTAATCATGATGGCTGAGTTTAATAACGACGGTACAGCTGAAAACAACGACGCTCTTATCGGTTTCCGTTTGAACTACCTTGCGGTTTCTCAAAACTCTAACAGTTTTGATCAAGACGGCATCCAATTAGAACCTATCGTATTCCAGTATTTTGCAAACTTCGCGACCAACACCGGTCTTCTTAACGAATTTGGTTTTGATCTTGATAATGATGGTAACGCAGGTCAGCTACCTGGTGATGCTTGGGGTTTTGGTAACTACCACGGACAATATGCGTTCGCTCTAATGTCTATGTATGAGATTGACCACAACAACATTCGTACATTCCAAAAGTTCAAATGGAAAGACATGCCTACAGCGACTATGCCAACAATCACTAATTGTAACGACTCTTGGAACCCGATCCCTGAAGGTATGAAGTGTGGTGATGATTGGTATACCGCTGAAGAGTGGGCAGAAGTTCGTCTTTCTTCTAAAAACCACGTCGACGCGCCAATTTTGATTCCACAAGAAGATGGTACAACAGAGACGATTCACCTTCTTATGTCTCACCCAACACCACCAATCTTCGACACAGGTAAGAACAAAGTTCAAAATGCTGACGAAGTTAACTTCTGGGTTGACTACATCGAAGGTCAAAGCTACATGTACGATGACAAGGGTGTGACAGGTGGTTTAGCTGATGACGCGAAATTCGTCGTAATGGGCGATCTTAACGCAGATCCTCTCAAAGGTGATGGTGACCTAACGGCAATTAATGCGCTGATGGATCACGACAAAGTTAACCGTTTAGCGACATTCGGCCCACTTGCACCTTCTAGCCTTGGTGGCCCAGAGTGTCTTGCTCTTGGTGAATGTAAAGAAGCGAACTGGGATACGCCATACCCAGGTCAAGTAACTAGTACGAGCGGCCTTCGTCTTGATCACGTTGTTCCATCGGAAAACCTAACTATTTCAGATTCTGGTGTTTACTGGCCAGCAACATTTGAGAACGGTCGTCTTCTTATGAACGATGAACGTGTTGGCAATTACGGCAACGGTAAAGACATTTCGTCTGATCACCGTATGGTTTGGATTAAAGCTGAAATCCACAACTAATACCGGAACCTACACTCTCGCACTCATGCCCGACGTCTACAGTCGGGCATTTTTTATTACTTTTTAGACAGTTCTTTCTGTCACCTCACACCCCTTATTATGGACTAAAGTTTCCATAGTCATTGGATATAGCCAATCTTTAACCTTGGTCTTTTTGTATCTATATTACGTGCACTTACCGAGAAGAACTCCGAGGAAAAAGGAATGAGCAAACTCACTATTATTGCAACAATCGCCGCTAAACAAGACAACATAGACCTCGTGAAAGCCGAACTAATCAAGTTGATCGCCCCTACGCGTTCTGAAGAAGGCTGCATCAACTATGATCTACACCAAGACAATGACAATCCAGCTCACTTCGTTTTTCACGAAAACTGGGAGTCTGAAGCGCTACTTGAACAACATTTGGCTAGCCAACATATTGCCGACTACATGGCAGCGACAGAAGGTTTAATTGAAACATTTGTCATCAACAAAATGACTCACATTGCTTAAACACCTGTGCATTTATTGCTTTTCGAACCCCGCTTATACAGCGGGGTTTTATCGTTTTAGAGCGTTGTGTTTCCGGCCTCACAACGAAAAAACCCGCCAAAGACGGCGGGTATGGTCAAACTTAGTCACTGCTTATAACAGTTCGATAGTTACCATTAAACCAATATTGAGCGTTAACTATGACTCATAACGCTCTGATATCTTTTTTGCTTTCGACTAGCGCGGGGGCACTAATTAAAAGCACGAGCCAAGATACCATTCCCTTGATATTGGTAAACGCTTGAATTATTGCTCACAAATACCGACTCGCCCGGCTTGAGCGTAATGCTCTGCCCTTCCGAGGTGACCGTTGCTTCCCCTTCTACGCAGAATAGAATCTCTGCACTACGTAGATATTGTGATTTACTTTCATCACTCGCTGACAAGATATCAAAACCAAAATCGTCCACTGGAATTGGATAGCTCATTTTGCCTTCTTTCAACACAGGTTTTAGACGGATATTTTCTGGCTTGATTGGTTCAAAGATCGTGTTATCAATCAGTTCTGGTACATCAATGTATTTCGGGGTTAAACCTGCACGAAGAACATTATCTGAATTCGCCATGATTTCTAGGCCAGTACCCTGAACGTAAGCATGAGGTGTCTCTGCAAACAAGAACATCGCTTCACCCGGTGCTAACTCCACGGTGTTGAGCATCAGTGGAGCAAACAAACCAATATCACCGGGATAGTGCTGTTTAAAATCTTTGCTGTACTGCATCGCTTCACGCCCCATGACCGTTTTAGCCGAGCGTTGATGTGCAGCTTCCAATTCATTGAGAGCTGCTTCTTTCTTTTCACCTTCTAACGACATAATAGCGGTAAAGAACGCCTTCAGCGCATCGCTATCCGCATTAGCTTTAAGAACATTCAGCTCAATTGCCAACGAAGGTATATTCGCTTCTTCAAACAGTGAGATGATATCTTCAATCGGTCGGAATCCGTTCATCGCTTTATAGAAAGTTAGCGCATAAACCAGTTCTGGTTTGTGGTTCGGATCTTTATAGTTACGGTTAGAGGCATTCAGTGGAATACCAAGTGCGTTCTCTCGCTCATACCCCATTTCAGATTTGCGCTTGTTAGGGTGAACTTGAATCGATAGCGGCGTCTCTGCTGCTAGTACTTTGAATAAGAAAGGCAACTCGCCAAATCGCGCTGCTGTGTACCCACCGAGCACATCAACCTTGTTCTCATCAATCACATTAGAAAGTGCTTCGCCTGTACCACCCACTTTTGAGCAACCGTTCGGATGAGCGCCCATCCAGATCTCAGCTTGAGGCTCTTGGTTGGGATTTACAATACCAAACAGTTGATTAATGGAGTCTTTACTGCCCCATGCGTAGTTTTGAATAACGTTGTCGAGTTTAAATAGAGACATAATTACTTCTCATTAAAAATCTGGCCGCCAAGCTTGAGCGTGGCTGCAATATTACGGGCAGTACGAGTAAGGTTTTTGCTCGCTTCTGACAGAACTTGTTCTAAAGATTGAGGTGAACGCACGGTGCCAAAGGTGCTGTTGATTGTGCTGTATAGCTCATCAATCTCATGACCAAGCGAACCGGCGATTCCAATTGACGGAATACCCTTGCGTTTTGCGCGATTTGCGATGCCAAATGGCGTCTTACCCTGTAGGGTTTGGTTATCCATCTGACCTTCCCCTGTAACAATAAGATCTGCACCTTTGAGTATTTCGTCTGCGCCAAGCACATCCAAAACCATCTCAATCCCTTGCTTGATCTGAATATCAAACACTAAAGACAGGCCCAATGGAGTGCCACCTGCTGCACCAAAGCCTGCAGAATGTGAGTGATCAACACCGGTGAGCGTCGAACATACTTTAGAAAAGCCAGTGATAGCTGATTCAAGCGTGTCAACAAGCTCTGGCGATGCACCCTTTTGCGGCCCAAACACATGGCTCGCGCCTTCTTCTCCTAAAAGAGGGTTAGCAACATCACATGCCACGATGAACTCCACCTCATTACAGCGAGGGTGTAATTCACTGATATCGATTCCAACAACACTTTCCAATGCTGCACCACCGCGTGGTACCTCAACACCCTCTGCGTCGTACAACTTTGCACCTAACGCTTGCGCGATCCCGGCTCCTGCGTCATTGGTTGCACTACCGCCTAAACCAAGAATGATTTGAGTAACACCTAAATCGAGCGCCTCACGAATGAGTTCTCCTGTGCCAAAGCTTGTTGATACAGCTGGGTCACGGCGATCAACAGGAACAAGATCCAAGCCAGATGCTGCGGCAAACTCAATCAATGCGGTCTTACCACCTTCTTTCTCTTTATGGTCAAGAATGGCCCATGTCGCATTTACAGCATTACCCAGCGGATCAGTGACTTGAGACTCACGCACTTCACCATCGAGACCTTGCAGTAAGACATCCACCGTCCCTTCACCACCGTCAGCAAGCGGTAAGTGAACATATTCAGCTTCGGGAAATATTTGGCTAAATCCAGTTTCAATACTTTCACACACCTGCTTTGCGGACAGGGATTCTTTGAATGAATCGGGAGCAATAACAATTTTCATCGTCGTTCACCTACTCCGCCCAACGTTTGGGCGGAGTACCTTAGTTTAGAATTTCACTTGGAATGATTTCGCCTGACACGCCTTCAGAGTGCCAAAGGTCTGTGTTTCTACATGTGTATCTCGAACTTGCTCGTCCATGCTCGTTTCAAGCCAAGACGTTACAGGTTGAGTAAACTGAATCTTGTCCGCTACTTCGCCAAACTCTGCTGGGTTGTATACACGGAGGATTAACGCATCTTCGTCTTCAGCTTTCTTTAGTACACTCAACACCGCGCCCTTTTGCTCTTTGTTCAACAATGAGTAAGTCAGAGGCTTATCTTGTTCGCCAACATTTAGCTTCATCGCGTTGTATGGGATTTTGTTGTAACATTCGATTGGCGTTACATTGTCACGAGCTTCTGCCATGATGTTTGCGTCAATGTGATTACCTGCGAAACCAAACAGAGCAAACTCACAAACCAACTTACCGCGCGTTTGAGAATCTGGTGTCGGAATCTTGATACCAGAAGGACGACCAGGGCGAAGTAATAGCTCTTCTTTACCTAGCACGCCAACGCCACGCAGTAGAGTCAGAGCAAATGTGTCACGCTCTTCGTTACCTTTGCTTGAGATGACTTCAAACTCGCGCAGACCGTTTGTCATCAACGCCATACCACCAGTCTTGTTTTCGACTGCAGCGAAGTTCATCAGTTGGTAAACAGGTACCGGAGCCTCTTTCCATTTTTCTTCTTCCCAGACAGCCATTGCTGGATCGTTCGTTGGGCGTGTAATCAGACCAAACTGGTTATCCGCAACGACATTTTCAGAGATGAACGGAGTGGGTACTAGAACACGTACACGATGATCATCTGCTTGGTTATCGAGCTCCATTCGAACTTCGATACGGCGAGAGCCTTGCTTCAATACGACTTGGCAATCCACATCAACAAAGCCATTTTGGCCAGTGCGCTCTTCACGCTCTTGTAGGTTTGCAGGCACATTCATGCGCAGTTTGATGGTTGCTACAGATTGGAAGCCTTCATGTTTAATGCTGGTTTCTGCTTTGAATTCATCTGAATACAGCAGCCATTCTTGGCGAGATGGAGAGTAATCGTACTCATCACCATCGTCTGAACCGTCTTCAACGCGAAGAACTTGGTCAAACAGCATCTCGGTCTCTTTATCGAAAACCGATAGCGTGCCGTTGTCGTTCACATTGATACGGTAGAATTCGTTCTCTAATAGGTAGTCTTTTTGTTCAGCAACGATATTGTGGCCTTTCGCATTCGCCTCAATGTGTAGCGTGGTGTAACCCATTGCAGGAACCGCGCGTTTGATTTGAATGTCGTATTCGATGAACGGATCGTAGTTGCCGTAGTGAACGATTTGGCGGTCGATCTTACCTGGATCAATCACACGTTGGTCTTGGATGTAGTACTCAACTTGATTGCCATTTTCATCAAAGATATTGAATTCGTTAGCACGGATGGTAATCGTTGTATTAATCACCTCTTCACGCTCATAAGGAGACAGGTTGAAGAATGCTAACTTGTCACAGCCTTCGCGCGTTGGCATATGATCTACGATCTTACGCTTATAGAAGTTGATTAGGTTTGATGCCATATCGTCCGCTAGGATGTAACGATTTAAGATCTCAGCATGTACTTTGTCTGAACAGCAACAACCGATAGAGTCATGAGCGTGGTTCTTCATGCTCTCTTTCCACATCTTCTCGATTAGACCGTGGTGGTACTCAAAGCCCAGTGACCATGCAATTGATGCTAGTGGTTCTAGGATGTTCACAATCTTATTTTCTACTTCTGCGTGGATCAGTTTAATGTCCATACGCGTTGAGGAGATGGTACGGTGAACACGCATGTATTTGCCATCGTTAAACTCACCTTTGATAGTATCTAGGTTGTCGCGCTCTTGGCGGATACGATCGAACACCTCTTCGAAGCGGCTCATCATGAACTCACGATCTGGGTAAACTTCGCGCAGCTTATCCATCACCTCAAAGATGTCTTTTTGAATTGGCATCTGGTCATGGCCGTTTGGCAACAAGATGTCTTTGGTGACTGATGGCTTTTCTAGTACTGGGAAGTACTTATCTAAACGAGCGCGCAAACCTTCTTCATCTTGAGGCAAGTATTTACCAATCGCGTAGCCTAGCGGAAGCACTTGTGCCATAACCTCAGAACCGTCGTTCGATTGCCACAGGAATTCGGTTTTATTAGTACCATGACGCTCAGAACAACCACGCCAGAACATCGCAGTATCAATACCAAAACCGTTGTAGATCATTGGCAATTGTGAGCTCATTGAAAATGAATCTGGTAGATAACCAATCTTCATCGGCTCACCGAGCTCTAGGCAATCACGTAGTCCATACATCATGTTACGAACGATAGACTCACCAGACACTTGCATGGTGTCAGTTTGTGAGTACCAAGGACCAACAATTAGCTTACCGGCTTCGGCCAATGCTTTCACGCGAGCTTTGTTTTCTGGCTTAATTGCGAAGTAGTCTTCCAACACTGCTGTTTGTCCGTCGAGAACGTAATATTTATATTCAGGGTCGTTCTCAAGACGCTGCATGATCTCTTCCATGTTGTTCACTAGAAGAATACGAGACTCTTCCGTTGTGAAATACCATTCACGATCCCAGTGCATGTGTGGAGTAATATGAACGCGTGATGTAGTCATAGTGATTTACCTAAGTATGCGGATTCGACACTCAAAACCGCTAATATCTAAAATTTTCAAGGGATTAAAACTGGCTGCCACTAAATTTAGGGTGCAAGAATCCACGCCCAGATTCTGTGTGAATAAAACGTTAGGAGCACAGAAATTAGGACAGCCAGTGTTGTTCGTTATATTTATTGAGCGAGTTAAGGAGTTAACTCAGAATTTAGTTAGTTTTGTGCTGCGGTTTGCACTTCAAACTTACCCTTTTTTACAGCGTGGCCTCGCCAAACTAGAAGAGTAATTGTTGAAATAATCGTACCGATAAGTGCTGCGCCAAACCAAATTGCTGCGGCAGAGAAAGCACCTAAACCAGCGTCGTGAAGTAAGAAGATTGAGAAGATACCAGCACCCGGTGTTGATAGACCGATACCTGCAGCACCAATCATTGCACCCGTCACTACAGAGCCGAGTAGGAACGAACCGATAACACGGATTGGATCTTCAATCGCCATTGGGATTGCACCTTCGGTGATACCCGCTAGACCAAGAAGCCAAGTCGACTTACCCGTTTCAATCTCGAAGTCTTTGAATAAACGTGGAGCAATCATTGTAGAAGCAGTTACAGTGAACGCCGAAACCATCTTAACGGAACCGAAGATTGCGTAAGGACCGTAAACGCCGTTTGCCATTGCACCCAAACAGAATGCGTAAGCCGCTTTGTTTACTGGACCACCAAGGTCGAAAGAAACGAATAGACCAATGATTGCGCCAAGAAGCAGAGCATTGGTGCCCGACATACCATTTAGCCAATCCGTCAAACCTTGGTTCAACATAGCAACGGGTTTACCGATAACAAACAGCATCAGAGAACCTGCGACCAACGTGCCGATCACTGGATATAGGTAGAAGGTCAAGAAGCCGTTAAATGCAGGGCTAAGGCGAACGTTCTCTTTCACCCAGCGCATTACGTAACCAGCAATCAAACCACCAACGACACCGCCAAGGAAGCCAGAGCCAATGAGGTTTGCTGCGATACCGGCAGCAAAGCCTGGGCCTAACGCAGGTTTGTCAGCTAAAGAATATGCCGTGTAAGCCGCCAGTACAGGTACCATCAGTGTACCTAGTAGACCACCACCTAATTTGCGGTACATCCATAACCAAGAGTCTTTGGTTGCGTACAGCTCTTGCAGATCAAAAATTTGAGCGATAAGAACAGCGACAGCAAGAACAGTACCACCAGCAACGATTAGGGGAACAGCGTAAGAGATACCTGAAAGAAGCGCTTGCTTGAGCTCAGTTTTAAGTGGCAATTTCTTCGGCTTATCATCTGTTGCCATTGTGCGATCAGCGCCATTGCCATTTTTAGATTCATCAATCGCGTCATTTAGAATGCGCTCAGCGTGTTTAATCGGCTCTGCTACCGGAGTTTCTACTCGTGGGATACCGTTAAAGCGATCAAGCTCTTTGATTGCGACTTCGGCTGCGAAGACACAAGCAACGGCACTGTTAAGTTGGTCAGCAGTTAAGCGGTCTTCAATGCCATTAGCGCCCTGCTTCTCAACATAAACGTTGTAACCCAGCTTCTTACCCGCTTTTTCCAAATACTCAGCGGCCATATAGGTATGAGCGATGCCCGCAGGACAAGCAGTAACACATACAATTGCTGGCGCATTTGTATCTAAGTTGTATTGTTCATCTTCCGTTTGATTTTCACCATCTAATAGCGTGAAAATCTCTTCAGCAGTTGTCGCTTTCAATACGGCTTCGCGAACATCATCATCAACAAGTGTTGTGGTCAATTCAGTAAGCAGATGCATGTGGGTAGAGCCCGCTTCTGCATTTGGAATCGCGATCAAGAAGATTAGATTCACATCTTCATCTTCATCAAGGCCTTTCCATTTCATATCTTGTTTAAGTGTAGCAACTGCAAAACCAGCCTCTTTAACCGCATCAGTCTTGCCATGAGGTACTGCAAGGCCTTCGCCCAATGCTGTAGGGCCTTGCGCTTCGCGAGCAAATACAGCATCAAGATACTGCTGTTTATCATGTAGTTTGCCTTGCTGATCCAGTTGTTCAGCAAGTGCATTAATCGCTTCTTCTCGGCTGCTAAACGTTGTTTGCAGATTTACGAGCGACTTGTTAGTTAGAGTTGTAAGTTTCATAACCTTCTGTCCCATTGTCACGGATTAGTGCGACAGTTCTCCCTGTCGACGATGACAATAATACAACTTGGAGACATATAATCCGTGATCATGATCTCATGAATGCAAATTTGTATTCAATTTGTATTTTAAAGATATCATTCAAATGGCCAAGAAAGCTTGAGATGTACCATTTAATTTGTATTATAAGCACTAAAGATACCCATACGCTTATCACCCTAATGTGATTCGAGGTTATTGGGTACCGTCAAATTACGGCATTTAACAACAAATTATTTAAGTTTAGTCTCCCTAGGGAACTAATGAGGCAAAAATGGCAAGACTTCCGATGTATCGCAAAATCGCCGATGCAATCCGAGACAAGATCAAGTCTGGTGAATACAAAGTTGGCGAAGCACTGCCAACCGAGGCGCAGCTCAGGGAAGTATTTTCAGTCAGTCGCGTTACTGTAAGACAAGCATTAAAACTATTGATTGAAAACGATGAGTTAGAAAGTGTTCAAGGCAGCGGTACTTATGTCAAAGAGAACAAGATCAATTACGACATCTACCAGCAATCGAGCTTCCAAGAAAAATGGGCGCACTTAGATGTTGTGACTCACAGTAATGTTCTCGCATTTGAAATAAAACCGTGTTCACTTGCCATGTCTGAGCATTTAGACATCAGCGAAGGGGAAATGGTTTTCTATGTGAAACGTGTTCGCCACATGGACAACAATCCCATTACCGTTGAAGAGACCTGGCTACCGGTTGATTTGTTTCCAGATCTCACTTATCAGGTGATGCAAAAATCAAAGTATGACTTCATTGAAAAAACAAAAGGTATGGTGATCGATCGCAGTGAACAGGAACTGGTACCGGTTCTTCCACCAGCTGATATTGCCGAGCAACTCGGGATCGATCCAGCGCAACCGATCATTGAAAAGCGTACGCGCGGTTATCTAGCCGATGACACTGTATTCGAATACAGTCGTAACTATTTCACTTCGAACGATTACCGCTTCACTTTGGTTGCTAAAAGACAGCGTCAAGCGTAGTAGACTGAAATTTGGAAATAATGAGCTCTCGATTTGTTCGTGAGCTCTTTCCTTTTTATTTAGCATCAGTCGACATTTCCCCCCTTACTCCGACTTCCACTCACTTCTAAAACACCTAAACAATCATTGTTGAATATCATTCAGCCTCAAATCAGGTTGCTTATTGACCTCGGTACGTAGAATCAAAGGCTCAATTGAAGTCAGGCTCGTTGCCCACTTGTTATTTGCTTTTATCTACTGATCTAGCTGTAAATCAACCATGAATAAACATCATTACATGGCATTACTTGTAAGTACTGCCCTTATTACCAGCCCAAAAGTCTTTAGCTCCATTGAGGTTGAAGAGGAAATTGATGAATCCCCTTACACGAGACTCACCAAACTGGGGTTCATCTATTCACAAAATACCAGCACGTCACTCTCCATTAACTCGGGGATCTCTTTGGGCTACAAAGGCGATACATGGGGGCATAGGTTTCAATTTGATACCTACTACACCGACGCAGAAAACGGCGAAGATGGTACCAACCGATATACAACTAACTATGGAATCACCTACGACATCAACTCAAGAACCTATACGGTTGCCGGGATTCGATTCGAACATGATCAGTACGGTACCTATCGCGACCAGTGGATTGCAATGACAGGTCTCGGTAGACACTTCTATGAAACAAACCACGTCACTCTAAACGGCTCAATGGGTCCGGGTTATCGTATAACGGAAAGACAATCTTTTGATGAGGAATTTCCCTCGCAGATGAACTACGAACTGATTGCCAGCGGCTCGCTCGAAGGGACGGTTCAGTTTACGGAGAGCTTTTCTATTGGGGGAAATGCGAGTATTGCTTACGGTGAAGAGAACACCAATTACAATTTAAAGGGATACTTAAAGAACATCCTGATGGGGAATCTAGCCCTCACATTCGATACTGAGTATATCTACAACACAACCGTTGCCTCAGACCAAAGTAATACCGAGATTTACAGCTCCATGAACCTTAACTACGATTTCTAACTCGTTTATTTTTCGCTGATTTAATGCCAGTTCTATAGATCAATAACGGTACCTGACGAAGACAGTATTCAAGAAAAACTAAAAAGGCGCACTTAACTGTGCGCCTTTGCCTATTGTTTTAACAAGTAAGAAATTCAGGTCTCAATTGTTCTAGCTATCCATTGTTTAACGACCAAAGCTTATGACGTTTTGAATTGTGCGACCGCACTGTCCATTTCGCTCGCTTGAGCCGCAACCTTATCCACTTCAACCAAACAATGCTGAGCCGAAGCTGTGTTTTGGTTCGAGATCGCACTTAGTTCAGTAATTGAATCACTCACTTGCGCCATAACCGCACCCTGCTCTTCTATCGCAGACGCGATACGCTCTGAATTGCCTTGGATGTCTTCCATATCACTTAGGATGAGCTGTAGACTTGAATCTAAAGACTCAGAATCACTTAATGTACGTTGGCCTTGCGAGTTACATTCGCCAATTTCCGCCATTGACGCTTCCATCTGGCTTTGAATCGCTGACACAACGTTGGTGATTTCCGTTGTTGATTGGTGCGTACGACTTGCCAAAGCTCGAACCTCATCCGCTACTACCGCAAAACCGCGACCTTGCTCGCCTGCACGTGCTGCTTCAATCGCAGCGTTCAGTGCTAACAGGTTCGTCTGCTCAGCAATACCTTGGATAATGTTCACCGCATCACCAATCTGATCAACATGATGGTTCAATGAACTGATAGAGTCTTGGCTACTCGATAAACGCTCAGACAGTTGTGTAATGTTATTGATGGTTTCAACCACAACCTCACGACCTTTATCTGCATTAAGACGGGCTTTTTGTACGCCTTCAGCGGCAATTGCTGTGCTTTCTGAGATCTCACCGATTGTAGATACCATCTCTTGCACAGAAACGGTCATTTCGCCTGTGTGGTTAGCTTGAACATCAAACTGCTTGATGACCGTTTCCAGCTCATTGTGCATGTTAGATGTGCTTGAAGTGAGCTGCTGAGACTTCTTCTGAGATACAGAGATCAGTTTTTCTAACTGATCCAACAACTGATTGAAGTATTCACCCAATGAACCCAGCTCATCGTGCCCTTTTAACTCTGAACGAATTGAGACATCGTTCGAATCGACAATGCGACGGATAACAGTCAGCAGCGACTCAATACGACCGACGATAGAACGCACAATCAACCAACTCAAAACAATGATGACTACAAGTAGCGTACCACTCAGCGCATTGTTGATGAGATTGAGTTTAGCGAGCTGTTCAGCCGTCGTGTCTTTTAGCAGGCCAGAAAATTCTTTAAACTGAGTTTCTACTTTGTGCGAAGCTGCGCGCGCTTCTCCTAGCAATCCCTCATCATGTTTAAGACCAATTTTCATTTTTTGATCGACAACTTGTTGAGCGGAATTTAAAAAGCTTGCTTGAGCATTCGACAGTAAATTCAGATCAAGGCTACCCTGCTCAACCAATTCATTGAACTGATACATCGCAAGTCTTTCTTCGTCTGTAGCTCGTGCAAAGCTAATCGCCAAGTCTTCATGAAACTGACCCAATAAACCCTGATCATCGGACAAACCTAAAACCTGGTATGCCGCAACCAGCGCAGTAAAACTTTTATGATAATCGGCAATATCCTGTCTTAGCTGAGCTGTATTAGCCAGATTCAAGTCTTCAAGCACGGCCGTCAATTGAGATTCTAACCCCTGAAACTGACGATAGTTGTTTTCAAACTTATCTAAGTATTTGATGTTGCTTCGAAGGAGAAAATCTTTCTCGTTTCGACGTAGGTTGAGCAAGCGGACTTCTAACTCTTTGGTGATCAACGTAGCTTCGTGGAGTTGCTCACCCGTTCGAGTAAAATGAGAAGTAGTGAATAGTAGAGACACCATCCCTAGTATTGAGAATAGACCCAATGAAAATAGTTTATTTTTAATATTCATATAATACATCTGATGTAAATAACGACCTTTAGTGAGCACTCTATCAATAACACTAAGCATTAAACGAGACTTAGAACACAGTCTTATATGTTAACAGACTGTGAATTTTCAAAGATTAAATAAATGAGAGAGTGATCGAGAATCACTGCTTACAGGTCTTTTACTACAGTTTTATGACAGGGTGTCATATTTATGAAATACAGAGATGGTTATTAACAAAATTCTCAAAAGTGAAACAAAATCGCGCTTTGAACCAAGAATTTGGTAGAAAAAGGCGCAGGTGAAATTGTGAACAATTCAATCTCACCTGCGCCAAATTTATCAGACTTGTTTGTCAGAATTTGTCGTTAAGCCGCTTTCGTTCTCAACTTGGCAAGGAGGTCGGCATTTTTTAGGTTTGCCATTCCAACATAAGCCACGGGTACTAGGAACAATGAGAAGAAAGTACCAACGGTTAAGCCACCAACTAGGACTAAACCGATATTAATGCGACCCAATGAACCTGGCCCTTCTGCCAGTGCCAATGGTAATGAACCAAGTATCATTGTCAGTGACGTCATTAGAATGGGTCTGAGTCGAGAACGTGCACTCACTACCGCTGCTTGTTTTGCTGTCGCCCCCTTCTTGCGCTGTTCGTTCGCAAATTCCACCAGCAAGATACCGTGCTTGGTAACCAAACCGACTAGGGTTAGCAAACCGATCTTAGAGTAGATATTTAAGCTCTGTCCAAATACCGATAAAGTCAAAACAGCCCCCACAATACACAGTGGTACTGTCAGTAGAATGATCATCGGATCAACAAAGCTTTCGAACTGCGCCGCCAAGATTAGGAAGATAAAGACAAGCGCCAACACGAATAGAACCTGTGCCCCTGCACTCGAATCAATAAGATCTTTCACCACGCCATTGAATTCATAACTCTGAGACTCATCAAGCAGCTCTGGTACCGTTTGGTCAACGTATGCTTTTACGTCACTCGGAGTAAAACCAGGCATTAAATCAGCGGTAATTTCAGCACTGTCTTGCCCCATAAAGGTTTTGAAGTTCGATTCAGAGGTCACTTGTTTGATCGATACAAACTGAGACAATGGCAGTCGCTGACCAGATTCCGAATCGACATATAGCTTATCTAATACCTTAAAGTCACCTAAAGCATTGAGATTAACTTGTACTTGAATCGGATAGGTATAACCGTCGTCTGCTTGCAAGTCAGCCGCTTTCACCGAACCCAAGAAGGTCGAGAGTGCATTAGTCACATTGCCATAATCAACACCAGACAACACAATAGCATTACGATCGATTGAAAGGTCATAGCGCAGTTGGTCACGTAACATAGAGTTGCTTACGTTGGTCACACCTTCATAGCTTTCTAAAGCTTCAACGACTTTATGTGCCGTTTCAGACAGCGCATCGGTATCTCGATTCACCGTCGTCAGCTCAAGAACCATGTTAGTCGCGATATTAAGGTTATCTGCAGTACGCACTTTAAAAGACATGCCGTAAGCTGACACACTGCTTTTAGCGTTAGCAATGAACTCATTAACCAGTTCATCTGCGGATTTCTCTCTCTCGCCCCAAGGCTTTAGCAAAACGTGGTTCGTTGGCGTACCTTCGATGTAAGATAAGTTCGCTTCCACAGAGTCGTTGTCTTTAAATACCTGATTAAGCTGGGCGTTATTGTCTAGATGGTACTGACGGCCAACACCTGTTGGGGGCGTTGATGTCACCTCTACAAAGCCAGTATCTTCAGTTGGTAGTAAGACTTGAGGCATTTTCCATACGGCAACCGCAGACAAAGCCACCATGACTAAAGCAATTCCTGTCATCAGAGCTTTGCGTTCAAACCATTTGTTCAACTCAGCACTGTAGTAGTCTGATAGTTTATTCAGCTTGGAATCAACAACTGAGTACCATTTTGCAGGCGTGGATACCGGCTTCATTAGGTACGCACTCATCATTGGCGACAAGGTCAACGCCACAAAACCAGAGATAATCACGGCCGCAGCCAACGTGAATGCAAATTGTCTAAACAAATCAGCTGTTAGGCCAGCCATCAAACCAATAGGTAGATAAACGACAGCTAGAGTTAGCGTCATCGCAATCACTGGGAACACGATCTCTCGGCACCCTTTTAACGCGGCATTCAGTGGCGTCTCGCCCTCTTCAATATGGCGATAACAGTTCTCTGCAACCACAATTGCATCATCCACTACCAAGCCAATTGCGAGAATGATCGCCAATATGGTGAGAACGTTGATGCTAAAGCCTAGTCCCCACATCACAGCAAATACGCCAATAACGCACACTGGAATCGTGATAATTGGAATCGAAGCGACTCGGAAAGAACCCAAAAAGATAACCACAACCGCCGATACCAGAACAACGGCCTCTACTAGCGTCATAAAGCCTTGGTCTATTGCTGCTTTGATGAAGTCAGCTTGGTTGTAAACCATCTTCATCTCAATGCCTTCTGGCAACTGCGACTGGATATCTTCGATCTGCAGCTTAACTCGGTCTGCTACCGTAACTGGGTTTTCGCTCTTAAGTGGCAGAACTTGAATAGACATTGCCAGCTTATCATCTACACGGAGAATGCTTGGCGTTAAGCTCTCCTCACCCATTTTCACATCGGCAATGTCGCCAACGCGGATGATCTTTCCATTGTCGACTCGAATTACAAGATCACGAACATCTTCAACGCTGGTGACTTGGTTTACAGGGTTAATGGAGAAATCGCGAACTTGCCCTTTAATCGTACCCGCCGTAAAGGTCGCGTTGTAAGAACTAAGTGTGCCGACGACATCAGACGCACTGATGTTGAGAGCCATCATACGATCCGGTTGTAACCAAACACGTACGGCTTTCGAGCTACCACCATATGGTCCCCACACGCCACCCACACCTTGAATGTGCTTGAATTGAGGTACAACTTGTTGGCTGATGTAATCAAACATCTCCTGCTTTGACATGTTGCCTGAGTTAACAAAGGTGATCACGTTACTCGGCATGCTTGTGTCGGAAGAGTCATCCGTTACCGTTGGTTGATCTGTCATACTCGGCGGAAAATCACCAATTGCTTCAACACTACTGCGTAGGTTGTTCATTAAGCCAGTGTATTCAACCTCGTCAACGTCATCTTCAAACATGATCTTTAGACTACAAGTGCCCTCCTGGCAGTCTGTGGTCATAGTTTTCACGCTATCAAGCCCAGTAGCTGCTGTTATCAGCTTGTCTGCAACATTACGTGACATGAATTCTGCACTAGCACCATTGATCGCGGCTGTAACCGTAGCCGATGGTGTTTTATGTTCAGGGAAGTATTGAATGGATAATTTCTGAAAAGATAGTAGACCAATCAATACAATAGCGATGCTAAGCACCGATGCAAACACTGGGTGCTTAATACAAATCTCAGGAAGCTTCATTGTTGACTCCTACTTGCTTCGCTTCCGTGCTTTTTTGTGGTGAGTTTTCATTTTTTGAATCTAAAATCACTGATTCTGTCGTTTCTGGTTGAATGGTTTCTGGAGAATTGCTATCTGAACCATTTTCTACCGATGATGTGTTTTCCGGTTCATGAATTAAATAGGCTTTCGGCCCGCCATGTACCTCTACAGAGGTTGTTGTTTCCGATACCGATTCCGTTGGTGCGGTGTTGATCACTTTAACCAAAGAGCTTTTTTTTAGATTCTGTTGACCAGTGACAACAATCTTTTCACCCAGTAGCAGCCCATCTTCAATGACAACGTGACCATCATTAGTGTTAACGCCAAGCTCAACCACTCTTTGTTCAATCGTCTCACCGTTCACCACCCAAACAAAACGAGTATTGTCTTTAGCAAGGACTGCGTTTTGAGATACCACTAACTCCGGAGCCTCATCGCTAGTCACTTGGTTTAATTTGGCAAACATACCCGGAACAAGGCGATGATCGGGGTTCTTAATATGAGCGTGGATCTCGACACGACCTGAACTCTCATCAACAGCTGGAGCAATATAATCCACTACCCCTTTAAACGTTTCTCCGGCAAAAGCATCCACTTCAATCGATACCTGTTGACCAAGCTTTGCAGAGCCTAAGTCTGACTGTCCAATTGAGTATTGAACCTCAACCGGATCAAGTTTGATCAAACTCACCAACACGTTAGAGCTGTCGATTCGACTGCCAACAGAGTGGCTAAAGTTGGTTAACTGACCATCAAACGGCGCAACCAACACATAATTGTTCATTAGTGCTTCTTGTTGACGGAAATCTGCGGCTGCCAAGTTTGCTTGCTCTTTGAGTTCTTCAACATCTTGTTGAGACATTGAATCCGGCTGCTTTTTGAGTAGCTCTTGCACACGCTTGAGTTTAGATTTGGCTAAAGCCAGTGAACTTTTTGCCTTGTCTAAATCAGCCTTAGCTGTCGTGTCATCCAGTTGTGCGATTACATCGCCTTTTTTTACAAAATCACCATCTTTAAAGTGAATTTTGAGAAGCTTTTCTGATGCGCTAAAAGTGAGTGCAGCAGAGTCAGTGGCACGAATTTTACCAACTTCATTAATTGAAGAAGTAAAAGTTTGAGTCGTTGCCTGTTCCACTGTAACTGGTACGTGATCAGTATTTTCTGCGAACACAGAAGGTGCACCGAATGTAATAAGTGCGAAGGCAATTGTTTTACTAATTAAGGTCAATTTCATTCCAGTAACCATAGAGCGCTATCAATATCGAGTGCGCTAATTGTTATACTAATCACAGTAAGTAAATGAGCATAAATAGCGCAGGAAAAACGCTTGAAAACAAGGAAGAAATTTTCGATAAGTAGTTATTCTACAATCAAAATTTCTAACGATGTTATCGAGAGTTTTAACCAGCTAGGATGACCAGTTACTTACTACGATTGGTATCAGCTATCTTTAACTGAACAAGCTTCCTGCTATTGAATTCAATGCTAATAACAGCCAGTTGTTGGGAGAATGGGCTCAACGTCATGATTGAGCCCTGCTGTATTTCAAATGTGAAACCGTTGTTCTTTGAACGGTAGGTTAAAAGCGATACTGGTATTGCATACCAACTAGCAGTGCGTCTGCGCTAACGTCAGCAGTAATGTTGCTCTGAGATCCAGGTATCGTCGTTAAGCTCTCATCGACGTAATCTGTCTCGCCCATCACAATGCCAACACCAAGATCGATGCTGCTGTTTTGTGTCATTGCGTAGCTACCTCCAACGGTTAACCAGTGACGATTTACGTCAGGAATCGACAAAGAAGTCAGGCTGTCAGTTGGTGATGCGTCGTACATGTAACCGGTACGCAGAGTCAACTTACTCGAAGCGGTGTAAGTCGCACCGACTGAAACATGCCCTGCATCTTTCCATTGGTACTCTTTGATGGAGCTTTCATAAGAATCGGATGTTAATGCATCGAATTCAGACCAATTTACCCACTGAATACTGTAATGCGCCGCCCATGATTCGTTGAGCTTGTGCCATCCAGAAAACTCAATAGTGTCTGGCAACGGCACATTCATCTTATCCGCAGGCACACCGCCTTTCGTAATGGTGCCTTCCACTTCAATATCTGGGCTATAGCGATAGGCAACACCAAATCTATGGTTGTCATTGACCTGATAGGTAACGCCAAGGTTCACACCGACCCCAACTCCATCAGCATCAATGTCGACTAGGCCTTTGCGATAGATTTCGCCTTCACCGTAAATCACATCGATACCACCACCGATATTGATTTTTTCTGATAACTCATAAGCCACTGCCAAGCCTAGGTTGACACTTGAAAGTGTGGTTTTTCCTCCAAACTCGCTTGCAGAAAATGAGTCATCAAACTCAACATTTGTTCCGAAGTTGGAATGTACTGTCGCGCCAAGGGTGAACTTGCTATTACCAAGTGGATGTACGTAATGAAAGTTGGGAACCAAGGTGCCTTGACTAAGAGACTGGTCGTCGAGCGTTTCAGTATCACCAACGATTGGCGTGTAGCTCACATTAGAAACGTCAATCTCACTGTCGATATAGACCGCACCAACCGATAGCATTGGCTCATCAATGTATGCCATCGCTGCGCTGTTTTTGGATACCACCGCCGCGCTGTCCGCTATCACAGCATCACCAGCAAAAGCTCTACCGAGGCCAGTTGCAGATTGTGCGTTCAGTTGAAAGCCCGCCGCCTGTGTAACACATGGCAAAAGTGCAACTGTAGAGGTAATCAGAACTCGATTATTCATGGTCCGCTACCTCCGTTTCGATGTGTACATCGTTGTCAATTTCGATGGCATGACCGTCTGTTACGACCATAGACGCCACCGCGACCTGTTGAGTGTTAGTTGCATCCCACACATATGAAAGCTCCTCATTGTCAGGTAGCCCAGGTAAACCTGATTCGTCCATCGTACCTTCATACGGGAACATGTAAGTTCCGTGACCACCAGTGGTTGCGCGAATCACACCACGGGTTTGGCTTTGAGATTGGTACTCCCCTTCAAAAGGAAACAACGTTGATCCAGTAATTTGAGTCAGACCTAGAGCTTTGATAAGTGGATCAGTGCCGGTACGAATGTTGTCAGGTGCAGAGTTCGGTACAACACTGTCTGGTACATAATCTTCACCTACGTCACAAGTTTCACCACAGCTACCCACTGCGGCCAAGAGAAGCGTTGGTTGTTGGTTTGCTACCTGTCTTGATGTAAAGCTTGCTGGCTCTGAACCATCGATGGTCATCTGTACGCCTTGCTTGAGATCAGTCACAATCAAATCAAAGATGTCATCTTCTAACTGACTCACTGTAATCGCGTTCTCTTCAGACTCAGCAACGAACTCGCGCAAGGCTTCAATACAGGTTTGATTGGTCGATTCTGAAGTACATACATCAGGAATCACGGTTTCAGCAATGCTGCGCTGTACGTCCGGCGACTTCTTCACTGCTTCAGACATCTCTGGGCCTAAAGTCTGAGAAGATAGAACTAGGTTGGTTAACCCTTGTCCCGGCACAACAAAGTTCACAGTATTAAAAGCAAACTTAGGGCGATTTTGACTAAACTCACTCACCATCACCGACATGATGCCGCCCAAGGAGTGTCCAACTAAGTGGATTCGATCTTTGTCGACCCAAGACGCTTCATTCAATGCATATCGCAAACCCAAGAAATCTGACACTGACTGTTGTAGGTTAGAGCGCAGCGCCAATGGCGAATCGATATTGATGAAGAACGACTTGTTCGCACGCGCACTTATTTCGATGTCATCTTGATTATCAGAATCAATGTCATTGGCGTAACGAACACGCTCACCGTGATATGGCATGTCGATAGCAACTACAGCGTAGCCTTTTTCCGTATAATCACGAGCCATTAAGGAAGCAGCAGATTTATCCGCTGTTACACCGTGGATGAACACAACCGTTGGTAATTGGCTAACACCATCCCAATTCGCTGGGGTATAAATATCAGTCGTGATTGACTGAGTTTCCACTACTTCAGGTAGTGGGTCAGCTGCAGTAGGAAAACCACCCGACGCAGTCTTCATCCACTCATACAATGGTGGACAAGACTCAATTGGGTCGAACTCGCTCAACGTACATTCCACTTCACGGGACTCTGTGAAAGGCAAATAGAATGGAATTTCTAGAACACTTTTATAGAGATCATATTTATTTCTATTATCTTCAATGATTTTTAAGTCTGAAGTAAATTTAGTTTTCTCACGAGCATGGTTATTTCGCATCTCATCAAGGGTTGAATATGCACTTTGAGTTTTAAATTGTGCTGCATACACCGGATTGCCTTTGCCTTTAAATAAAGATATGGCTTTTAATATCTGCTCTTGAAGATCTTGATTTTGGTTTGCATTTTGCGGTACCAAGCCATAAAGAATATCTGTAAAACTGTCGTCGGCTTGAAGCGGCTCACCAAATTCTGTTTTCACAGCATCCGTAACAACGACATAATATAATTGGCTAGGTTTTAAGCTTGCTTCACACTCTATTTTAATATTACTTCCATCTGCTGATATCTGTGTATTAATTTCGTTACCAGAATCATCCATTAATACCACGTTACCCTGTAGGCTATTCGAATCTAACGGAAATCGCTTATCAGAATTAATGCTCTGCAAAGGAATTAAAATAGGTTCCGCACACAAACCCCACCCATCTAAAGCTGAGTAAGAATTGTTGTAATCTTGATAATACTCTTCACCGTGTAGAGCTAATAAGGCTCCTCTTTCACCGTTGCCTGAGATTGTGCCGTCATTATCGTAGCCATAACCATCATTTGGCTTAGGTAACTCTTGTACATTGTAAGGAACAAAAACAGACACGGGTTCTTGTGTGGTGCTTTCGTCAGATTGACATCCAACTAGTGCGATTGCAATTAATCCACAAAGGTGTGATTTTTTAAATATAGACAAAGCATCTCCTCATTTAAGCATATTTGTGCTCAGTGCCGAAACGTCGGTTCATGGTTAACTTTGAGCTGAGTTCAGCTCTCCTATTTGTGGTCAGCAATGAGTGATCAATCGAATCGTGATGTTAAAAAAGCTGTGTTTTGGCACATCCATCCGTAACCGATAGGAATACATTCATCATTCAACTCGCGACGCCGAAGAAACTACGTAAGAGCCTTGAACACTCAATCACACCCACTAAATCAGCTTCACATCCAAATGATCCAACACGCCTCCTTTTTAGGCACCTTAAACAACCTCAAACAGGCTCAAAAATGTTTATCAGAGAACATCAATCACACAAAATATTGCGATTTATCGGTAACTTGGAGGTTTAGAAGTGTCAAATGAGGTTTGTTTATAAATGTGCTGTCTTTTGTTATATTTCAGTAAAGGCATTTATTAAATGAGATAGAGTATGTCCGCTGAATTTACTATCAACGATGAAATACAAGTTGATCTAAAAGAGTACGAAATTCACCACCCTAAGACGGGGCGAACCTTCACCTTGGGTTCAAACGAGGTTGAACTACTCAAGTTTTTTTTCAAAAACCCCAACCAAGTAATCACTCGCCAAGCTCTCATTGAGCAAGTTTGGGAATCAAAAGGCATCTATGTAGAAGATGGAAGTTTGATGCAAACCATCTCTCTTTGCCGAAAAGCACTAGAAGATAAAGCAGGACTGTTAATTGTTACTGAACGTGGTAAAGGCTACCGATTTTCAGGACGAGTCGTTGAAGGGAAAGTGGAAGTAAAGCTGGATGAAACTCCAGAGGTTGCTCAAGTTGAAATGCCTGAAGAACAGCCTAAAACGACTCCGATAAAGTTAATCCCAATTACTTTGGTATTAATTATGAGCACCGTTCTATCCTATTTAGGCTTCACCTACTTTGAAAAAGTTTCTGTATCTAAACTCGTGACTACATCACATTATCTAACCTGCAGAATCACAAGCGATCATATTAAATATAAAGAGCTTTATAACGTTACTATGTACGAATATGAAGATAGAAACATCATTATTGATCATACAGGTAAATCACTTAGCTTTCCTAATGAGTTTACAGGAGTAGAGTGTGAGTAAAAATAACGCGATAATTGTATTCGTAGCAATATTAGGTATTGCTCTTGGGTGGCTTGCTACAATATTCACTAGCTCTAAGCTAGAAGGTCATTATCTAGCCAACCCAGTTAATGTTATTATGCCTCCTAATGACGTTATCTATAATGCCTCTTCAATTAATATCGAATTTAAACAAAATAATAGCTATGACCTGCTTTATGTTACCGATAGACAAGTCGGTTTTACGTCATCAGGCACTTATAGTATTACTGGTAAACATATTTCTCTGGATGAAGAGCAGCATCAACAGATAGTCCCTGACCGTGAATTAGATTTCTATGAAAAAGTGATGATCAGTGAAGGCTCTGTTTTGTCTTCTGACTTCATGCCTTATATTCCAATCGGTAAAGATGAGATTTTGTTAGTCACACCTAATTCTATGCTGCACCTGTGTAAATCGGTTGCATGTAAAGACCTTCCCCACTACGAAAATGAAGTACCTAAACTGGTGGAGCCAGAAGAGTAACGCTGTTAAACCAAAGTACGAATAAACAAATCGAAAAAGGGGCTTATGCCCCTTTTTTGTTCATTTAACCATCACATCTAGCCACAACTCCCATAAGCATCACACTCCTCATCCTGCAAGTTACAAATCCAACCTATGAGCAACATATTCAATACAAGGTGATCCGACCGATGTTCTAGTTGGTTACTAATTTCTTTTATTAACATCTAAACAACACTATTTAATCACTATGATTTGCTGAATTTAACATCGAAAAAATTATTTGTTTTAGATCATGCGAACTTCAACTTGACCTCGTGCCACAGAACACTTTTCTGTACATTCAGTGACATATTCTGAAACAGTTTCTTATATTTTTTAAAACTTAGTGGAGATTTCTATGTTAGAACTCTTAATTGGATTGGTAGTGACTATTGCCGTAGGCTACTTCATTGTTAAAGGCTATAAGGCAGCGGGCGTACTACTTACAGCTGGTATCGCGTTACTTCTCATCACTGGTCTCATTGGTCATACGGTTTTGCCTGCGAAAGTAGCATCAACAGGTAACATGGTTACCGATGCACTTGAATTTGTTAAATACATGCTTCAGTACCGTGGCGGCGGTCTAGGTATGCAGATCATGCTTCTATGTGGTTTCGCTTCTTACATGACTCACATCGGCGCAAACAATGTCGTTGTTAAGCAGTTCTCTAAACCTCTTTCTGTTATCAAATCACCTTACGCACTGCTTGTTGCGGCTTACATCGTAGCGTGTCTCATGTCTCTTGCGGTAAGTTCTGCGACAGGTCTAGGCGTACTATTGATGGCTACCCTATTCCCTATGATGACGGCAATGGGTATTTCTCGCCCTGCAGCTGTCGCTGTATGTGCTTCTCCTGCCGCGATCATTCTTTCTCCAACATCGGGTGACGTTGTGATTGCTGCAGAAAAGTCAGGCTTAGCTCTAGACGTATTCGCAGTTCAAACCGTTCTGCCTGTTTCTATCTGTGCAATCATCGTGATGGCCGCAGCTGCTTTCTTCTGGAACAAATACCTCGACCAGAAAGAGAACACGCCAATGGAAAAGATCGACGTATCTGAAATCGAAGCAAATGCGCCAGCTTTCTACGCAGCTCTACCATTCTTGCCAATCATTGGTGTATTCCTATTCAACGGCCGCACAATCCCTGGCTTACAACTTGATATCTACACTATTGTTGTCGGCTCTATTTTTGTGGGTGCATTGGTTGATTACGTGGTTAAGAAGTTCGATGGTGAAAAAACCCTCGAAGATCTAGATTCTTGCTACCAAGGTATGGCAGAAGCGTTTAAAGGCGTGGTAATGCTATTGGTTGCTGCAGGTGTATTTGCACAAGGCCTAATGTCTATTGGTGCAATCGACAACCTGATTGGTCTAGCAGAAGCAGCAGGCGCTGGTGGTATTGCTCTAATGCTTATCCTAACAGGCCTAACGGTCGCAGCTGCAATCGCTACAGGTTCAGGTAATGCACCTTTCTACGCATTCGTTGAGCTTGCACCTTCATTAGCAGCGAAAATGGGTCTAAACCCTGCGTTCCTAATCATTCCTATGCTTCAAGCATCTAACTTAGGTCGTACGATTTCTCCGGTATCTGGCGTAGTTGTAGCTACTTCAGGTATGGGTAAAATTAGCCCATTTGAAGTAGTAAAACGTACTTCAGTGCCAGTAATTTGTGGTCTGATTACCGTTATCTTCGGTACGTTAGTATTGGTACCAATGGCGGCATAACTCCGTGTCCCTTTAGTTAACACCAATAAAAAACGCCAAACTCTGTGAGTTTGGCGTTTTTGTATTTATCGCTCTTAAAAAGAGAAATGAACTTACTTCATCTCACCGTAGCGTTCTAAGTAAAGAACCGTTGCGGCTGTTCTTGAAGCCACTTGCAGCTTCTTAAGCAAGCTCTTCATATGTACCTTAACGGTCGATTCTGAAATAAATAGATGATCAGCGATTTGCTTGTTGCGGTACCCTTTTGCAACCTCTTGAAGAATCTGCATTTCACGCTCAGTTAGCTGGTCAAAAATGTCTTCACGACTCGCTGCATCGCTTAAATAATTGGCTACCACGCTGCTGTAAGCTTTATCACCGCTGTGCGCTTTTTTCAACAGGTCGATCAATTCATCTGGCTCAGTATCTTTTAGAAGGTAGCCATCAGCACCCGCTTTTACGATTGCTTCAATATCAGCAGGGCTATCGGACACTGTTAGAATCACAATATTTGCACTTGAACCATCTGTACGCAGTGCTTTAAGAGTATCTAAACCAGACATACCTTTCATGTTAAGATCCAATAGGATTAGATCAGGATCTTGTTCATGAGCCATTGCGACTGCATCAGTGCCGTTGCTTGCTTCTCCGACTACTTCAAACTCATCTTCAAAGCTGAGTAGCTGGCTGATACCACGGCGCATCAACGGGTGGTCATCGACCAACATTACTTTACAAATCGTCAAGATTAACTTCCTTCAAACTTTTATACTTTAGAATGACTGTACAGCCCTTACCTTTCGCTGTTTCAATCGTTAATTCGCCATTCAGCCTTGCCGCGCGCTCCTGCATTATACTCATGCCATAGTGATTCACCTTAGAGGCACTATGGTCAAAACCATCTCCGTTATCCTTTATCACGACTAATACTTCGCCATTTTCATCGTTACAACATACATCGATTAAATCGGCATTGGCGTGCTTTATTGCATTTACGGTTGCTTCTCGGATCAATTGAAGCAAATGAACTTGGCTATGCGCATCAAGTTCAATCGACGACAGATTATTGGTTAGATTAATCGTGCCATCTGTTCTTTCACTGAGTTGCTCAAGCATGGTGCTCAAAGCATCTCCGAAATTACCCTCTTTGATTGATAACCTAAAGGTCGTCAACAACTCTCTCAATTGAGTATAAGCTTCTGCAAGCCCATTCCCCAGCTCTAGCGCAATCTGTTCTGACTGCTCTCTGTGTTTATGTTCTGGGAGTTTGCCTATTACTCGCTTTAAAAGAGTAACTTGAATTTTCAAATAAGACAGTGACTGAGCTAGCGAGTCATGAAGTTCACGTGCAATCGTCGCACGTTCTTCCATTATGATCAGTTGCTCTGCCTGTTTCTGTGCAATGTTATAGTATACCGCACGTGACAGTAGGCGAATAAAGTTATCAATTAGCGCTTTTGTTGAATGCCCATGGTGATAGCAACAATACAAATAACCTAGCGTGATTTCACTGTCATCAAGCTTCATTTCGAACTTTTCGTAGTGCGAATTCTCGTCATACCCTTCATCGAGTACAAAAGAGCGCCCTGACGTATCCAAGATCTCTAACCTCAATGACTCAATATCTTCCAAACTCACTAGATGTTGAAGAATAGCTCTAAAGTTTTCTGGCGAGACTCGAGTCACACGCAACTCTTGAGATGAGTTATAGAGCGCTTGCAGTGATTGGTTGGCGCTTTGCAACTCTTTCGTTTTCGCATCTACGACATCTTCTAGGTTTCGATAAAGTGCACCCAGATCTCGAGTCATCGAGTTGAAGGTCTTAGTTAATATTCCAAGCTCATTGTTATTTGTGACTTCCAAGTGAACTTCAAAGTCGCTGTTTTTGATTCTATGGCTCGCAGCTACCAAGGCATGCAGTGGTTTAACAACTTGTTTACGGACAAAATGAACAACAAAAAGAGATATGACTAGAATCCCACCCAGTCCGATACCACCAGCCCACGCCAATTTGATGAGCTTGTTTTCAGAAAATTCTTGAAGCTTAAATACGAAGCCATCAATTTCAGAAACGAAGTTTTCGACCAGTACTAAGTAGTGCTGTCTGTCTGAGCTATTCAGTACCTGTTTCAATTCATGCCATCGACCAATGATCAAATAGTAGTCTTCTGTGATGTGCGTCGGAACTTCCCAACCGACTAAGGCTGCCATCGACTCAGAGTACAGAGATGCTTCGAACTCTCGTATATGCTCATCGTAGTCGATTGATTGTACTTGAATATCATGAGCCAAACGGTAGCTCTGCATTCGCATAGAACCCGCTACATTGACTGCCTCAGCATCATTGAGGCTCGATGCTAAAGTGAAGATCGCGAACCCTGTTGTCGCTACCGACAAAAGTAAGATGAAAAGCAGCGACTTAGCAATAGTACTGGTAAGTGATGAAACGGGTTTAATAAGCAAAAGAAATTCCCAATCGTTCGAATGTAGCTTAACGGCGATTATTGTCACATATCGAAATTCATAGCTCCAACCAATATGTGACCTAACGACGCGTAATTTATTGATCTAAGACAATATACAACCCTAATTAGCCCTTAGGGGGTATTTATGCAAATGTTTCTAAAACTACACTGTATGTGAGGATAAATTACAAGATGTTAATGAGCAAACGGTCTACAATTACAACATCTTAGCAACATTTAAGGTGAGCATGTGCTAGATTTATCAAAACGGCGTCTGTTTTCACGTAAAAAGGTCGACTTAAGCCAAATCCGCTTACCCTGGATTAAAGAGCTAAGCCAGTTTACTGATGACTGTACTCGCTGTGGAAAGTGCATCGATAAATGTGAAACGAGCATCATCGTTTTGGGAGATGGTGGTTTTCCTACTGTCGACTTCTCAATTGATGAATGCACCTTCTGTTACCAATGTGCCGATGTTTGTCCCGAACCCATTTTTAAAAATGAACAAGAAACACCTTGGCAAGCTAAAGCGTCTATTTCAGACAAGTGTTTAGCCCAAAAGAATGTTGAATGCCGTAGTTGCGGTGATATGTGTGAGCCAATGGCCATACAGTTTCAACTAAGAGCTGGTGGTGTGGCTCTACCAAAAATCGATTTAGATGAGTGTAGCGGATGTGGTGCTTGCGTAGCAGTTTGCCCGACTTCAGCTATCCTTGTGAGTAATGCATAAATAAAAATAACGAGAGCAATTTATGTCGCTAAACGAAGTACATATCTCAAGTTTAGTCGTGCATGTGAGCCCAGAGCATCTCTCCGAAATCAAAGCAGAAATTGAGAAATTCGACAACGCTGAGATTTATGGCGACAGCCCTGAAGGCAAGATCATCGTAGTGTTAGAAACAGAAAATCAAGGTTTTGTCACTGACACTATTGAAGCAATTAACAATATACAGAACGTATTAGGCACTGCTTTGGTTTACCACCAAGTTGAAACAGGCCTAGACGAATTAGAATCAGACACTGGAAGCAATAATTCTCAAATCGAGGGTGAAGTATGAAAATGACAAGACGTGCGTTTGTGAAAGCAAACGCGGCTGCATCAGCAGCAGCCGTTGCGGGTGTAACTCTACCAGCAACAGCAGCTAACCTGATCGCAAGCTCAGATGAAACAAAAATCAAGTGGGATAAAGCGCCTTGTCGTTTTTGTGGTACGGGTTGTTCGGTACTAGTCGGTACCCAAAATGGTAAAGTGGTTGCGACTCAAGGCGACCCAGAAGCACCAGTAAACAAAGGCCTTAACTGTATCAAAGGCTACTTCCTTTCAAAAATCATGTACGGTAAGGATCGTCTAAACACGCCTCTACTTCGCATGAAAGATGGTAAATTCCATAAAGATGGTGATTTCGCACCAGTATCTTGGGACCAAGCGTTCGACGTAATGGCCGAGAAATGGAAAGAAGCACTGGCTAAGAAAGGCCCAACATCTGTTGGTATGTTCGGTTCTGGTCAATGGACAGTAATGGAAGGTTACGCTGCTGCAAAAATGATGAAAGCAGGTTTCCGTTCTAACAACATCGATCCAAACGCTCGTCACTGTATGGCATCTGCTGTAGTAGGTTTCATGCGTACGTTCGGTATTGATGAACCAATGGGTTGTTACGATGACTTCGAACACGCAGACTCTTTCGTTCTGTGGGGTTCTAACATGGCAGAGATGCACCCTATCCTATGGACTCGTATTACTGACCGTCGCTTAAGCCATCCACATGTTAAAGTAAACGTACTGTCTACTTACTACCACCGTTCTTTTGAGCTAGCAGACCAAGGTTATATCTTTAACCCACAATCTGACCTTGCGATTGCAAACTTCATCGCTAACTACATCATTGAAAACGACGCTGTAAACTGGGATTTCGTAAACAAACATACGAACTTCAAGCAAGCTGATACTGACATCGGTTACGGCCTACGTGATGAAGATCCACTACAGCAAGCTGCTGCGAATCCAAACTCTGGCAAAATGACATCTATCTCTTTCGAAGAGTACAAGAAGTCTGTTGCGCCTTACACAGTTGAAAAAGCTTCTGAAATTTCAGGCGTCGAGCCTGAGAAGCTAATTGAACTAGCAAAACAATACGCGGATCCAAACACGAAAGTAATGTCTCTATGGACTATGGGTATGAACCAACATACTCGTGGTGTATGGATGAACAGCCTTGTTTACAACATCCACCTATTGGTTGGTAAGATTGCTACTCCAGGTAACAGCCCGTTCTCTCTAACAGGTCAACCATCTGCATGTGGTACTGCTCGTGAAGTAGGTACGTTTGCTCACCGTCTACCAGCAGATATGGTAGTAATGAATCCTAAGCACCGTGAGTACGCAGAGAAAATTTGGGACATCCCTACTGGTGTTATCCCACCAAAACCGGGTTACCACGCTGTTCTTCAAGACCGCATGCTAAACGACGGTAAGCTAAACGCTTACTGGGTAATGTGTAACAACAACATGCAAGCTGGTCCAAACATCAACAATGAACGTCTACCAGGTTACCGTAACCCAGAAAACTTCATCGTTTGTTCTGACCCATACCCAACAGCAACAGCTCAAGCAGCTGACCTGATTCTTCCAACAGCAATGTGGATCGAGAAAGAAGGTGCTTACGGTAACGCAGAGCGTCGTACCCAAGCTTGGTACCAACAGGTTCCTGCTGTAGAAGGCGCGAAGTCAGACCTATGGCAAATCATGGAGTTCACTAAGCGCTTCAAGATGGAAGAGATCTGGACTGAAGAGCAGCTAGCTCTAGCGCCTCAATGGCGTGGTAAGTCAATGTACGACATGCTTTTCGCTAACGGTAAAGTAAACAAATACCCACTATCTGAAGCTCAAGAGCTGAATGATGATGCGCAAGCAGCTGGTTTCTACATCCAAAAAGGTCTGTTCGAAGAGTACGCTGCCTTTGGTCGCGACCACGGACACGATTTAGCACCATACGATGTTTACCACACTGTACGTGGTCTACGTTGGCCTGTTGTTGACGGCAAAGAGACACTTTGGCGTTACAAAGAAGGTTCTGATCCATATGCGAAAGAAGGTTCAGGTTGGGACTTCTACGGTAAGCCAGATGGCAAAGCACTGATCATCTCTGCACCATATGAAGCGCCACCAGAAGCACCAGATTCTGAATTCGACATGTGGCTATGTACAGGCCGTGTTCTTGAACACTGGCACACAGGTACTATGACTCGTCGTGTTCCTGAGCTTTACAAAGCAGTTCCAGATGCAGTGTGTTACATGCACCCTGCTGATGCGAAAGCTCGTGGCGTTCGTCGTGGTGAAGAAGTTCTTATTTCTAACAAGCGCGGTGAAGTGCGAGTTCGTGTTGAAACTCGTGGCCGTAACCGTCCGCCACAAGGCTTGGTATTCGTACCATTCTTTGATGCGCGCATTCTGATCAACAAGCTGATCCTTGATGCAACTGACCCACTATCGAAGCAAACAGACTTCAAGAAGTGTCCAGTTAAAATCACAAAAGTCGCTTAATTAGTTAAGAATGTCAGGGCTGCAGCTTTTATGCAGCCCGCTATAAGAATTTAGCCATTCGGCGGAGAATAAATAATGAAAAAATTACTCATCACACTGTTATCTGTTGGTGCAATGATCGCTGGTGTTGCTCAAGCTGAGCTTGAAAACCCAGGTGGTATCGGTGGCGTAGAATCACTACGTGGTGCTAGCGAACTTGAATCGACTCGTCCTGCAGATGACTTTAAAAAGTTCCCTCGTGAACAAGTACTGGAAAGCGACTTCGTTTATCAGCCACCGTTGATTCCACACTCAACACGTAGCTACGAAGTATCTCTGAATGCAAACAAGTGTCTATCATGTCACAGCTGGAAAAACGCGAAAGAGATGGGTGCAACTAAGATCAGTGTTACTCACTACATGAACCGTGAAGACGCTGTTCTTGCTGACGTATCACCTCGTCGATACTTCTGTCTTCAGTGTCACGTGCCTCAAGCAAATGCAAAACCATTGGTTGAGAATGAATACCAGCGCGTAGAATCTCTTCGCTAATCCGTACCTGAGAAGAGGCGAATTTATGAAACTATTAAAAACGTTTTGGAAAAGGCTATCGACGCCAAGTAAAGCTGCAGCAGGTGTTTTGCTGTTCATGGGCTTTGCCGGCGGTCTTCTTTTCTGGGGTGCATTTAACACGGGAATGGAAGCAACAAACACAGAAGAATTCTGTTCAGGTTGTCACGCTCCTATCGTTGAAGAGATCCAAGAGACGATTCACTACTCGAACCGTTCTGGTGTTCGTGCAATCTGTTCAGACTGTCACGTACCACATGAATGGACTGACAAGATCGTTCGTAAGGTTCAAGCATCGAAAGAACTCTACGCACACTTTATTTCTAAAACGATCGACACGCCAGAGAAATTCAGAGAGCGTCGTCACCACTTAGCTGAACGTGAGTGGGCTCGTTTGAAGAAGAACGACTCTCTAGAATGTCGTAACTGTCACCAGTTTGAGTTTATGGACTTCTCAGAGCAGAGTTCACGCAGTGCTAAGCAGCACTCAACGGCACTGGCTTCAGGTGAAAAGACATGTGTAGATTGCCACAAAGGTATCGCACATAAACTGCCTGACATGCACGGTGTTGAAGGTTGGCAATAAGAGGATAAGCAATGAGTACTTTAGAATCAGTAATTTGGCATATCCTTGGTTACAGCGCGATGCCATTCATCATTCTTTCAGGCTTCGCAGTTGTTGCTGCTATCTCTATCTGGATTCTTTCATTCGGTAAAGATAAAGAAGTCGAGTAATTAACATCAACTTTTTGCCTATTTAGTTGATACTAAAAAGCCACTGATTACAGTGGCTTTTTTATTTCTGTTAGAAAAGTAGCAAAATCGCTATTTATCTACATCGACTATTGGCAATACTTGTTTCACATAATCACCCGGTGCCGTACCAATCACAGGGTTGAGCTCGGACCCTTGATTAAACGGTTCTCTCGGCTCGTCACTTTCAAATCCGACTAGCCATTTATTCCAATGAACCCACCAAGAGCCTTCGTTGTGTTTAGCATTCGCTAACCACTCTTGAGCGGAGTCATCTAGATTGTCGTTCAGCCAGTACCCATATTTGTTTTTGCTCGGGTGATTAACAATTCCTGCAATATGGCCAGACTCACCTAAGACAAAGGTTTTATTGCCTCCTGTATTGAGCGCACCTCGATAAGTGCCCTGCCATAACGCAATATGGTCATCTTTCGTCGAGATAAAGTAGCTAGGGATTTTAATCTTGTTAAGATCAATCCAAACACCACCAATTTTCACACCCTTATCTTGGACGAGCTTGTTCTCTAAATAGAGCTCTCTGAGCAAGAAGTTATGGCATTTCGCCGCTACATTGGTGCTATCACTGTTCCAATACAACAGGTCAAACTCCATTGGGCTGCTACCCTTCAAATAGTTGTCGATGTAGTAATTCCAATAGAGGCTGTTTTCTCTGAGTAGGCTAAAGGTAACACTCAAAGATCGACCGTCCATGAACCCTTTCATATCGTTCTGCTTTTCAATCGCACTAATGATGGTGTCATTGATGTAAGCACCGACCTCGCCCGGCTGAGAGAAATCAAGCAAGGTTGTGAAGAAGGTAGCGGTCTTGATGCGCTTCTTCATACGTTTTGCCGCATAGTAAGCGACCGTTGAAGCTAGCACAGTGCCACCTATACAGTAGCCCGCAGCATTAATTTGCTCTCTACCTGTAATGTCCTCAATGGCAGCGACCGCTTTCACGACACCTTCGGTTACGTAATCACCAAACTCAACGTCTTTTTGCGCTTCACTAGGGTTGCGCCAAGACATCATGAAAACAGAGTGCCCTTGCTCTAACAACCAACGAACCATCGAGTTCTTTTCTCTAAGGTCAAGAATATAGTATTTGTTGATAAATGGCGGAACGATAAGCATTGGAGTCGCATTGACTTGCTCTGTCTTTGGGTAGTATTGGATCAACTCAAACAGCTCATTTTTGAATACCACGTCCCCTTCTGTATTCGCAACGTCTTGCCCTAATCTAAAGGCATTGTTGTTGGTCATACGTATCTTGAGAATATCAGCGCTAGATTCAATATCAGCTCGTAATTGCTCCAACCCATCCACAAGGTTTTCACCATTGCGCTCTAAGGTGATCTTCATTAACTCAGGGTTAGTCGCAATGAAGTTGGTCGGTGAAAGTGCGTTGATTGCCTGACGCGAGAAGAAAGCAACACGCTCTCTTGTCTTCTCATCAATGCCTTCCATCGATTCAATCGTTTCCAAATAGCTTTTGCTAAATAGTAAATAAGACTGCTTGATGAAGTTATAGAATGGGTCATTTTTCCATGCGTCATCGATAAAACGTTTGTCATCACGCTCTTCAGAAACAATGGTACTGGTATTGCCCATTAAGACCGTATTCTGCCAAATTTGCAGTTGTTGTTCCCACCATTGCGTTTGCAATTTCAACATATCTGCAGGCTGATTTATGGCTTGCTCAAAGATTTTTGATGCATCTTCGAAATTGATCTCTTGCATCGCTTTATTGAGGGGTGACTGTGCGGCTTCCTTGCTTTGTTCAAAGTTCTCCCACCATTGCTGGTTTGTTTGCTGAAGTTTTACAAGGTAGTCCGAAAAGAAGTGTTGGAACATAATCTAACTCCAATGATCGGAAAATCGCCACTGACTTCATACAAATACAGTCCATGAAGACTACACGTATGACTCAGTGGCGATTTAATTTAGGCAGATGTTGTGTTTAGGTTTTCCGTCGTCAACGATTCAACATCTTCTTTAAATTCTTTCGCCGCAGCTTGGAATTTATTGCTGTCGCTCATCATTTGCTGTGATAGCTGGCTCAACACCGCCAGTTGCTGGCTATTGAATGCAGCAAGACCATTTACATCTTTAATGTCTGTGACCGCTTTCATTTGCGCTAAACCCATATCTGTATAAGTCTTCATCGCATTCATTTGCAGTTCAGTCATAACCTCTACATTTTTAGCAATCAGCTTGTTGAACTTGAAGTATGGTTCAAATTGCTTTTCTGTTTGGTCTGTCATTGATTTAAAAATATCCGTGTACATACATAACTCCTAAAGATTTCAAAGATTGAATTACAATTCGTATTGCTCATTTCTAGAGGTTGAACAACAGTGGTGAGCCTTTTCAAGCCCGCCACTATTGAAGTTACTCGTCGACGTTTTTCAACAAAACAGCGGTACCCATACCACCACCGACACACAATGAGGCCACGCCAGATTTTGCGTTAGTCGATAGCATTTCATGGACTAAGGAAACAATGATTCGGTTGCCAGATGCTCCAAGAGGATGGCCTAGCGCGATCGCACCGCCATTGACGTTCACTTTGTGTTTAAACGCCTCTAAAGGTAGGTCATGCTCTTCGGCTAGTTGATACATCACGCCCAGAGCTTGAGCTGCGAAGGCTTCGTTAAGCTCAAACAGTTCGATATCTTTTAGCTGCGTGTTGGCTTTAGCCAAGGTTTTGGTCACGGCTTCAACAGGACCAAGCCCCATGATTTTTGGATCAAGCCCTGATTGTGCGTAGCTTTCGAGCTCGACAAGCGGTGTCAACCCCAGTCTTTTTACAGCACTCTCCGAAGCTACAATAACGGCACTTGCACCATCATTAATGCCTGAGGCGTTTCCGGCGGTTACACTGCCTTCACGGTCAAATGCAGGCCTTAATTTTTGTAGCCCTTCAAATGTTGCGTCTGACTTAGGATACTCATCGGTATCGAACATGACGGTTTGACGACGCTGTTTCACTTCAACTGGGACAATTTGAGCAGCAAACTTGCCAGCTTCAATTGCCGCCACCGCCTTCTGTTGGCTCTCTAATGCGTAGTTGTCTTGCGCTAAACGAGAAATGTTGAGCTCTTTTGCGATGTTTTCTGCTGTAACGCCCATGTGATATTGATTAAATGCGTCCGTTAAGCCGTCACCAATCAGAAGGTCGGTCATCGAAATGTTGCCCATCTTGTGACCATTACGGACAGACGAAGGCACAACGAATGGGATTTGAGACATGACTTCTACACCGGCTGCGACGACAACTTCTGCGTCTTGCGCTTTAATGTGTGCTGCAGCATCCATCACTGATTTCATGCCACTACCACAAATCATGTTCACACCGTAAGCTGGCACTTCTTTCGGTACACCAGCAAACATAGAAGCTTGTCTAGCAACGCCCATTCCCTGCCCTGCAGAGATCACATTACCCACGATCACTTCATCAACATTTGATGGTTCTAACTGCGCAGCTTCCAACGCACCTTTAATTGCAACACCAGCCAATTGGCCTGCCGATGTGTCTTTTAGAGCACCTGTAAACGAACCAATTGGGGTTCGCTTTGCCGCAACAATAAAAATCTTTTCCATGGCTTTGTTCCTCACAGATCCTTAGTTCATGTACAAGCCGCCATTTACAGACAGTGTCTCGCCTGTAATGTACGCACCCGATTCACCTGCAAGAAAACCAACCGCATCGGCGATCTCAGTTGGTGTCGCCAAACGCTTCATAGGAATTTGGCCTTTGATAGATTCCAAGACTTCTGATTTCATCTGCTCAACCATCGGTGTGGCGGTATATCCCGGAGCAATAACATTTACAGTTACACCACTTCGAGCTCCTTCTGCGGCTAGCGCTTTCGAGAAGCCAATCATTCCAGCTTTAGCTGCGGAGTAGTTTGCTTGACCAAATTGCCCTTTTAAGCCGTTAACCGAAGAAATGTTAATAACTCGACAATTACCCTTTTCACACATTGGGGCAAACAGTGGTTGAGTAACGTTAAACAGACTGTTCAAGTTTGTGTCGATAACGTCTCGCCAAGCAGCGGCATCCATTTTCTTGAAAACACTGTCTCGTGTGATGCCTGCATTATTTACCAAAACATCAATCGTGCCTTCTTCTTCCAATAACTTGCTTAGGCGCTGCGCGCATTCTTCAGTGTTAGTCACATCAAGTTCAAACAATCTAACTTGATCTGAAGTGAATTGTTTTTCATTAAACCAATCTACGGCACACTGGTGATTACCAGTAAAGTAGGTCGCAATCACTCGATAGCCCTGTTCGACCAACTTAGAAGAAATTGCTGAACCTATTCCACCTTTCGAACCTGTAATTAAAGCAAGTTTTTTCATTGATAACTCCATCCGATACAAGCAAATAACAATACTATTAAGAAGAATGCTTAGCGCGTCTTATTAAATCCATGACTGTCGCTTTAATTAAACCCTACATGCTCAAGATAAAAACTTTTATTACAAACTAAACTAATTTCATATTTATTGATTGAAATTTGACCCAGATCCCACCCCTGATGAAATGTTATCACCTTGTAAAATTACTCAAACAACTGATTTAAAAGAGATTTATTACATATAGTTTTATCAACACGAAATATAAGCTCTTGTATTTATAGGAAATACTGTTGTTTAATCGACTATTGCAAAATAAGTGCAAAGTAGGATTTTTCTTATATTCACTACAATAATTACTGGTTATCCAATCTCAACCACATAGATTAATCGGATAAAACACCTTCACTACAAATTATTAACCCAGGTAATAAGTACATATTTAAAAATAAAAAAAGCCCATCATAAATGATGAGCTTTTTGTTATTAACAACTAAACCAATGTCTAATTGACTATATTTATTTCAAATAAATTTCATTTAAGTGATTATTTTAAAGCGAAAATATTTCACCGGTGTCTGCATCTAAATAGATTTTATCCTCGAGCTTTAATCCACCACAGTAAATGAAATAAACATTACGATTCGAGTACTTAACCGACTTGACCCATCCTCCGAGCTCTTCAAAATCTCCAGGCTCGCAGGTTCCATTTTCAATGAGGCTATCAACAGCCACTCTAAATGACTTTTGATAGGTTTTTAAGTCGTCAGATTTGACCAAGTACGAATCTAAGATCTCTACATGTTCATCAGCTGAAATGATGACTTCATCTTCACTCACCTTAGACATCTCAATCCATTCTGCCATTTCAGGAGCCCCCTCTCGCATCACAATGTAGTCGCTAATACGGCCCCAACCATCTGACTTCTCCAGGACTTCTATGTGATCTCCCTTATAGAGGTAATCTTTAATCAATGCATCTACATTAGGCTGGTCATACACTGCAATTTTACGCTCTGAAACGTAATAATCGGTTTGTTCAGGCAGAGCAGAAAGATCCAGTATCGGTTTTAACTCTTCTTTCGGTTCTTCTGAAACCTGTTCAACAGGAGTCTTTTCTTCTTCTAGTGGAGCAACATCGTCTTTTTTCATTACCAAAAAGTAATAGGCGGCTCCTCCTCCACCAAGAAGACACAATATCACCAATGCTATAATTACTTTTTTCATGATAACTGTTACTCACTCTCTGACGATAAACTTCAGTGTACAACAACTCCCTCTGATGCTCATCTATACTCTATTCAATATGTTAGAAAGATGGATGTCAGTATGAGATATGCGCTAGTCTGGTCAATCGCATTCGTGGTCGCCACAATAGCCTTTCGAGTCCCCGCCGCTGAATGCAACCAATACGACTGGGATCAGTTGTTGGACAATCAATTAGCTGCAGAAAATCGTTACAATCACTACTCAAAAGAATTCAACCTCGTTCTGGGAACATTCAAGTCACACATCTTTCTTTCAAAACAGTTCTCACAACAAGAACTCATCTCCTTTTGGCGACAAAACAACCCTTACTTTCAACGACAGCTCAGCCAGCAAATAGAAACGGCTCGCCAAGCGTATAAATTACTTTTAAAACAAGCACATTTAACACATATTGAAATTGAGCAAATCGAGCAGCTAAAAGATGGCTGGTCGAAAACCGCTGAAAGTTGTCGCTCACTCAATCAAGAGTTTCAATACGAGACAGCCCAGACTCACGTTGCTCATACACAAACGCTCATTTCAGACTACCAAGAGCTCAGCGATAAGTTTCGAAATCTCGCTCTGCGATACCTCAATGAGTCCAATTCTATTCTCGCGGCGAAACAACAGGCATTGGGAGATGACGTCGATCTGAAATGACTATTTATTTAATATTTATAAACACTCACACTATCAACAACTTGTAACGTTAGTTTTATTCATTTCAACAACATCGGTTAAAACAACGGCGAAATCCAAAGTTATCTGCGACACTCATCACAAAAAATATTTACAAACTCTCAAAAATTGCTATGATGGCCATTCATATAACTTAATAACAAGTAATATATTGGCTAGGTAATATGCAAAAATCGATGGCTTTAAACTGCTTGAGTAACACGGAATGGACTGCGGAGATAAGAGCTAAGCTTTTATCAGTAGTAAAACACATGGAAGAGTTCGGTTCAGTAAGTGAGCTAGAGCTATGCAAGATATTTGGTGAGACAATTTGGAATGACGGCGTTGATTATCATTCACACGCTTTTTCATTCAGAATTGATACGAAAACTGGAGATTGTTCAATTTCCAATTTCAAATATCACTAAAATTAGCGACTGATTTTGGATTCGGAGTACATTTATGTGCTCCGTTTTTCGTTTCTAGCCTCGTACTTTTTCTTCCAGTTCACACCTTTCCTAACTACATCGCAAGCTCACCCATTATAAATGGGTAACGGTGTATTGCCTTTAACCTGTCTGATCGCTAAGTGGGTATGGATATCTTTTACGTTTTCTAACCGTTGTAGCTTTCTAGTAAACGATTCGTACGCGTTTAAGTTTTCACTAACCACTTCCAATAGATAGTCATACGCGCCAGACACAACGTGGCAACTGATCACCTCTTCCATTTCTACAATGGCGTTTTCAAAATCATTGATTGATTTCTCCTGGTGATTACTCAGACTCACTTCCACAAACACACTCATTGCGATGCCAACATGACTGCGGGATAGGCTCACCCGATAGCTATCGATAATGCCATTTTGCTCTAGGCGCTTGATTCTACGAGCGCAAGGGGATGGAGATAGACCCACTAAATCTGCCAGTTCGGCAATCGTTAAGCGACCATCTCGCTGTAACAGTTCTAACAAGTGTTTATCGATACGATCCATCGTATTAACTCCAATATTGGTGAATATCATCAAACAATAACTAATAATTAACGATATCAGTTAATCGATAACTAATTCAAAGTAAATATTGCCAATTTTTGCCTGTTCACGTGCTTCATAATGTGTCTATCAAACAAGGATAGGAAAATACAATGTTGCTTGGGTACACTTCAATTGCCGTTACTTTACTGATTTGGGCTAGTTTCTTTTTATCGCTGAAGGGAGGCGCTAACTCAGTTTTAACCCCAGCAGATATCGCACTGACTCGTTTCCTTATTCCCGCAGCGTTTCTCTTTCCTCTGATATACAAAGCGCGCAATGCGATCGCATCAGTACCCAAAATCTATCTTATAGGCATGTTTATCGGGTGCGGACTTCCTTACTTGATCGTTACAAGTTCCGCGATGCAATATGTTTCTGTTGCTCAAGGCAGTGCGCTTGTACCAGGGACGTTACCACTGTTTGTGACCATGATTGCTGTATTCTTTTTCAAACAACCGCTTAGCCATCATCGCATCATAGGTTTATCGCTCGTCATTTCGGGTATCGCGCTCTTTTTGTATTCAAGTTTCTCTGTCAATGGGGACGATGCCAATGACACATTGATTAGTTCGCAGACCTTAGGTCAACTGCTGTTTCTATTGGCCAGTTTAATGTGGGCAATATTCACGATTTCAGCGCGAGTTGCGAACCTTAACGCCCTAGTTGTCGCTGGCTTAATTAGTTTCATGTCGAGCATTCTATTAATTGCTCTAATTGTCGCTGGAGTGCTCCCTAGTTACCTTTATGAACAGTCAGTCACTGAGTGGCCTTTCAATGAACTAATCACTCACAGCGCTATTCAAGGCGTTGGGGCTGGAATTATTGCTGCAGCTACCTATTTATACGCGGTGCAGACACTCGGCGCTGAACGTTCTGCGGCTTTTGGTAGCTCAACGCCCGTTATCGCTACCCTACTTGCCATCCCAATCTTTCAAGAGTTGCCAACATTGAACAGCTGGGTTTCCCTAGCATTGATTTGTAGCGGTAGCTTGTTAGCAAGTAATATCTTCCTTAAAAAAGATGCGTCACTGGATTATGAGCCACCCAAGCGCCACGCATAAAAACGGATACAGTGATAATTCACTTTTTATCGTGCTGTTTCTCATTTAAACTGGCGCACCTTTTTCCAAAGAGAGAATGTCATGCAACGCGATTACACACTTAACTGCCTGATCACCATGCCACGTCATGAGCTTGAAGAGTTCAGTTTAAGAATGATCCATCGTCTGGTGCCAGAGGATGCGATGAATGAACTGTTTACTTTTGAGCAAGAAGAAGTGACCAGTGAAGAACGCATGCAGTCAGCTAAATTTGACGCGATGCTACGAATGACTGCAATTGCCTTAGGAGAGGTTAACTTAGCGTTTTCTGAATCAGAGAACGCTCAGCAAAATATTGACCGTATGACTCGCCTTCTACTTTGGCACTTCTACTCCATCTCTTTTAATTTGGAAGAAGCAATTGCGATTGAGGTTCACTGTGAAAAAGTAGAATCGATCCTAAAGAACGCGCCAAAAGACGCATTCGGTTGGGTAAAAGAGCTCACTGAGCTACTTCACTTCTATGCAAAAGTGAACGAACAAAACAGCGAGCAATAAACATCTCGTTTAGGTTGAGCCAAGTTCTCTTCACTATGAACTAACGATGTTTGCAGAAGGCAGATAAAAACTTTGTTTAAAGGTATTATCTGCCTTTGTTGTTTCTAGAACACTGTGATGAAGCATCAAAATCGACTGTACTATGCGAGTTCCTATTCCTAGAGAGCCTTTAATAGCATGGTTATCAACCTCATTTTGAATGGTCACTCTTGTTCGCTTATCTTCCGCCCCTTGCTCCACAACAATGCTTAGCTCCCCATCATGTGGGGCATGACGAATCGCATTCTCCATTAAATTAAACATCAATCGCTCTATTAATTTTTGTTCGCCAACAATCGATACAGAACCCGCTATTGTTACGTTCAATTGAATACGCTTTGCAATGAGCTGACTCTTAAACGTCTCTTCGCATAACGTCAACAAACGATTGAAATCAATAGATTGATATTCGTAAGTCGGTAGCTCGTTCTCTTGTTTCGCCGTGTCGAGCAAAGCGTTGAGTTGTTCGAATAGCTTATTGCTGTTGCGATACGCGACGTCTATCAACGGATCAGACTCTGGGTTTTGCAACTGCCATGTCTCTAAATACCCCAAAACACTCGATAGTGGCGTTTTGAGATCGTGACTCAATTGAATTAATGTTTGGCGACGCTGCGAGGATTGGTGTTCTAGGTGAAGAAATTGCTGCTGTATGTGCTTTGCCATCAACTCATAAGATCTCGCCACTGGAACCAATTCAGGAACCTGTTTAGTGAAATCAGGCTCTAGTCTAAAGTCGTGCTCAGCTTGTTGTTGTAGCTTATCTGTGACTTGCTCAATTGGGTTCAGTAAGCTGCGCTTCACCAACATATAAGCACCAATTGCAAAGCCTAGAATCGAGATAAGTACTAGCGCTGCAAGTGCGATATAAGAAGAGTCGACTTGGGCATTCGCAATCACAGCGTGGCGATTACTCCCAATCAATACATATAGATAACCGACCGTTGAACCCAACTCTTGAATGGCTGCAACGGAGAAGACTTTCGGATCCGCCGGCGTGCGAGGATCTTCTCCTAAGATTGGATAAGCCTCATTGGCTAAAAAGCGATGGATAGGTGCTAAGTCGACATACTCAGTGAGCTCTGTGCCTTCAGGAGCAGCATGAGTGGTAATTTTGCCTTGAGCATCTAAGAAGTAGATCTCAAAATCTGGTCCAATCAACATCAAAGTATGAAAAATGCTTTTAAGGGCAACAGGGTTGTAATCTGTTCCGACCATGAGCGGGTTGTCGTCGCGCATATGACGAGCCAAATCTTTATGAAGGCTTTGTTTAGTCCTTTGTTCAATCGTCTGCTTTTGCCAATGGTAAGTAAAACCAATAGCCACACTTGCCAAAAGGAACCAAATGCTGGTGAATGCCATCAATCGAGACTTGAAGCTCATAACGAAACCTCCCCCTTACCCTGTCTAATTAGTTCATAGCGAGAAAAACGCACTGTGCATCCGAACTCGTTGCTAGCATTTAGAGTGAAACTTGTATCCAACACCCCACACCGTTTGAATGTAATTTTGTTCACCATCTTGCGTGACTAATTTGCTACGCAGACGATTAACCGTACTACACACTGTGTGGTGGTATCCGGCGTGGTGAGTGTTCCATACATGATCCAAGAGCTGATCTTTGCTGTATACACGCCCGGGTTTAGTGGCCAAAAAGGAAAGTAAGGAGAACTCCATTGCCGTCAACGAAACCTCTCTTCCATCTAGCAGCACTTGATGAAGTTCGGTATCGATAACCAATGGACCAAAAGACATCGTGTGTTGATGTTCTGAGGCTTGCTGAGGCGGCAGATCTTCGTGACTGATTCTTCGAAGCACATTACGTACCCGCGCTTGAAACTCTAAAACACTAAACGGCTTGGTTATGTAGTCATCTAAACCAGCTTCCAATCCCGAGACCTTGTCCATTTCGCTATCGCGCGCCGTCAGCATCAGCATCGGTGTCCAATCTTTCTCTTTCCTCACTGAACGACAAAACTCCACGCCATCACCATCGGGTAAGCCACGATCCAAAACCACTAAATCAAAATGGTTCTCTTTATAGACCGACCTCGCCTCTCCGATACTGGCGACTCTACATACTTCTTGCCCTTGAAATCGAAGATGCATAGTCACTAGCTCCGCGAGATCATTATCATCTTCCACCAATAGTATTTGGGCTGTCATATTGTTTGCTGTTGATTCCATAATTCAACCATGTTCCGATAGCGTCCATTTCTATTCGACCGGAACATGGCAGGAATTATTTCATTCGATTGGCTAGGGCGTGTTGAACTTTCGTGGTTAAGTTTTGTTCGAGATAAAAGCGTTTTAATCGCGGCGAGGGGGAAGTAGCCTAGTCATTCTAAGCAAATCCCCCTCAACAAAGAGTAAAACGCTTTTAGCCGAACCCTTCGGGCAACGTTTGCTGGTCATTTCTACTGCGTTATCGGCTTTTCATGTAGGCTAGCTACACATCAAAACCTCTGCCTTGTAGAAATACCCAGCAAATCGCTGCAAAAATCAGCTCGAAAGATCAACACGCCCTAAATTCTACTCTATTCGAGTAATAGACAGTCGAGCACCTGGGTTTAAGAAACGATGATTCGCGCTCAGTGCCGATGTGGTTAAACCATCGTCTTGGCTGATTACACCTGAGTGAAAAGAGACAGTGTCTGAATCATCGCGAGTGGCATTAAAACCTTCGCCACCACCAGCTGGACCTGGAATCGTCGCTGCGGTTTCACTATTTGCTTCGGTACCGGAATCCCACACATCCATATTCATGGTGAAAGACTCACCCACAGACAAGGTTTTGATATTAATACCCGTTTCACCGATAAAGGCATCATTGGTGTTTACGAGCATTGAAGCTAATGAAAGGTACTTAGCTTGTTTATAATTAAGGGTTAATGTGACGGTGTCACCCTCTCCCGGCAAAATCAACCCATTACCTGACACACCCTGATAAACATTGTCGTTGCTGTTCATCAAATCGATGAGTTGCGAATTACTCCCGCCTTCCGCTAAATATTCAAGTTCCGTTGATGCACTTGAGCCGATAGCAAACAGCTCAAAGTTCCCATTGTGGCTTAATATCGCTAAGGGCGACATTGGTTGGCTTGGTGTCAAGTTCGTTACTGTCACGTCGTAGCGATAATAGTGTTCATTGTCATCGCTTGGACAACCTGCGAGCACCCCCACAGAAGCAGCAATGGCTAAAATACGTAATTTCATAACTGCCTCCTATTTCACTTCAATCGTGATCGTCGCAACTGGGTTTAACCAGCGGTGGCTACTGTTATCGAGATCACTTATCCCGCCTGTTGCATTGTCATCACCAATGTTACCCGGATGAATATGAACTTTATTATTTGATACAGCGGTCTCTACGCCAGTACCGCCACTACCGAATGTGATGAATGGAGGGTTTGGCATACTTCCAGCGAGTTCATCATTCGCTTCTGTACCGGCATCGTAGCCATTGAGTGAAACTTTATAGGTACCGGCTTGATCTGGAATTTTCCAACTATCAAGGCCGACAAAGCCATCGTTGGTTGGTAGAAGCATTGCACTTAAAGACAGATACTTTAAATCACCAGTGTCGATAGTCAGTGACGCTGTTACTCCAGGGTTTAGGATACCGCTAGCTGGGTTTTCCGATACAACACCACCAGCGTTGGTAATGACACTCGACAGGCCCGAAATATCGCCACCTTCCGCCATAGCTTCCAGTTCAGCACTGGCCGTTTCACCGGTTCTAAACATAAACAAGCTAGAGTCATGAGCGGCGACAAGAATTGGAGTAAAATAGATGCCTTTCGTCGCATTAGTTATAGAGATATCCAGTTCAGCCGCGCTTAGTGTGGAAACTGACATAGATAGTGCCAGCGCAGAAAATGTGAGTCCGAAAACTTTTTGCTTATTCATAATGATTCCATCCTATTTTCACTCATCGAGCGAGTTATGCCTTTATCAAAAATGGTCATCGACCAAGGTGTTGATAAATAGGATGGCAATGAGATCTATCAGCGATTTCATTCAATTCTCATAAAAGTCTCACAAGTTTGTTGGTTTTCCCTCACTCGTAAAATAGAACATGCAAAATCACTAACAAAAAGGCCCAGTGAATAAACACTGGGCCTTGATTAATCTTGTTTGCTTCCACATTCCATTGAATGTTAAAAGCTGTACGAAGTTATAGGTAGTTCGCGTCTACTAATTCGCTCACTTCAACTTTGCTCACTTCTGCACGAGCTTCAAGCCATTGCGCTACTTGCAACTGTTCTGCTTCTGTTACTGAACGGTAGCGTTCCGTTGCGCAAACAAAGCCTTCAAATAACTCAAGACCACCACCACCAAAGCACAAACCGATACCATCGATAAAATCAATAAACTCATCGATGAACACATCGTACTGGTCGAAGTCAGTAATAGATGTAGTACAGCTCACTTCAAAACCCAAAATAGCGAATTCGCCTAGGTATAGTTTTTTACGTAGACGACGGTTCTTGTTTTCGATTTTATCTAATTTCATAGCATTCTCTCTTTATGATGTCGCCCATTTCTCATGGGGATATAAGCATTTATACACAGTTGCCCACTAATTCCAAAGAGATTTATAAGGCATTGAGCCCAAAAGCGTAAGAATCGTGCTACAGCAACAAAACCTTAATATAATTTATAAAAATATGTCACTTACTTCCATCAGGATTAGCCTCGTATTGACACTATTACTCTAATAACCATCTCAACCTCAATAGGAAGTAAGTTCATGAGCAAGGAAACATTCGATAGCCGTCGCTTTAACAATAGTGATAACAAACCCTTCGAAGAAGTATTGGAAGCGAGCCTGTCTCGCCGTAGCATTCTTAAAGGTGGTTTGGGTATCAGTGCAATGACGGCATTTGGTGCTTTCGGCTTAGCAGGCCACAGTGCACCAGCTGCAGCTGCATCTCAGGCGTCATCAGTAAAGAGCAGCGCACAGCTTGCTTTTGAATCTGTAAAAGGATCTCTGACTGACAGCGTCGTTGTACCTAAAGGTTACGTAGCACAAGTACTTGTCCCATGGGGTACACCACTGAACGCACAAGGTAAGGCATGGCGTGAAGATGGCAAGAACACTGGCGATGACCAAGCAAACGCCTTAGGCATGCACCATGATGGCATGCATTTCTTCCCGCTAGACGGTAACAATAATGATGGCCTGTTGGTTATCAACCACGAATACATCGACCAAAAGGCGCTGCACCCTAACGGACCGACCTATCAAGATGGCGCTCGTACCAGCACCGATGAAGTGCGCAAAGAGATCAACGCGCACGGTGTAAGTGTCGTTCGCGTTAAGCTTGATGGCAATCAGTGGGTTATGGTCGATAACGACCCGCTCAACCGCCGCTACACAGGTGCGACTACCATGGATCTTTCTGGTCCTGTTGCTCACACAGAGTTAGTGAAAACCAAATACTCTCCTGACGGCAGCCAAGCTCGTGGAACATTAAACAACTGTGGTAACGGCTATACACCTTGGGGCACATATCTAACGTGTGAAGAGAACTGGCCAGGCTACTTTGTTAACAAAGGTCAAACGACCACCGCGCAAGAGCGTATTGGTATCTCAACAGACAAAACACGCTATGGCTGGGATACACTTGCTGGCAATTCAGAAGAGCGATTGGATGAGTTTGCGCGCTTCGACGTAACACCTAATGCTAAGTCTGCGAAAGACGACTACCGTAATGAAGCTCATGGCTACGGTTACATCGTTGAGATTGACCCATACACCGCCAATTCACGTGCAAAAAAACGTACAGCATTAGGCTGCTTCCGCCATGAAGGTTGTACATTTGGCAAGCTGACCGAAGGCCAACCTATTGTGTTCTATTCTGGTCACGACTCTCGTTTCGAGTACCTCTACAAGTTCGTATCTGATGCGAAATGGGATCCAAAAGATGCGAAACCAGAAAACCGACTTGTTGCTGGCGACAAATACATGGATAAAGGCACGCTATATGTGGCTCGATTCAATGAAGATGGCACAGGCTCATGGCTTCCATTAACGCTAGACAGCATTACTGCGAAAGGTGGCAAACTGTCTGACACATTCAACTCACAAGCTGAGCTGATTGTGAACACAGCGGGCGCTGCTGACTTGGTAGGTGCAACTCCGATGGATCGCCCTGAATGGTGTGCCGTTGACCCAATGACTGGCACGGCTTACCTAACGCTAACCAACAACACTAAGCGTAAAGAAGCGAACTCAGCCAACCCTCGCATTAACAACAAGTTTGGACATGTGATCCGTTGGGATGAAGGTAAAACAGCGGATGCGTTCCAATGGGATATATTTGTGTTCGGTTCACCAGCAGTGTCGGATCCAAAGATCAACCGCTCTGGTCTCAACGACATCAACCAATTCGCGAGCCCTGATGGCTTAGCTTTTGATGGTCGTGGCATTCTTTGGATTCAAACCGATAACGGTGCCGATGAAGTCACTCAGTACACCAACGACCAAATGTTAGCCGTTGTTCCATCTCAGCTAACAGATGACAATGGTGACCCTGCCGTTATCAATGCTGAAAACCAAAACCAATTGAAGCGCTTCTTTGTTGGTCCAAATGGTTGTGAAGTAACAGGCTTTACCATTAGCCCAGATTACAAATCTCTGTTTGTGAACATTCAGCACCCAGCAAACTGGCCAATGTCTGACGATGCAACCGCCGAAACAAAAGGCAAGGTTCGCCCAAGAGCAGCAACAGTGGTAATCCGTCGTGAAGACGGTGGTGAAATCGCGGTTTAACGCTATACCACTTACCAAAAGCAAAAGGGCGATGGATAATGAATCCATCGCCCTTTCTAATTATAAAATCTACAATATCAACTCACAAACAACCACACGCCGACACCCATCATCAAGGTTCCAGCAATACGATTCATCAAGCGAACATTGTCTGCTTGTCCCAATAGATGCTTCAAACTCTTTCCGCCCGTCGCGTATAGCGTCATACAGACAAATTCTGATACCAAGATAATAGAGACCAGAATAGACAACTGAGGCACTAACGCTTTAGAGCTGTTGATGAAAGGCGGCAATAGAGAAATCATGAATGCCCACCCTTTTGGATTCGCGATGGCAGTGACGAAACCTTGCACAACCAAGTCCCAATCATTACCTGTCGCTTGGCTTTGGCTGTCTGTGCTGATGGCCAATTTTCCCTTTGAGCGCCACATTTGAACACCAAGGTAAAACAGATACGCTGCACCAACGAACTTAAACCCAGTAAACAACCATGGGTAGTTCAGCATGATAGAAGCAATACCCAATACCGCAGCGACTGATACCACACCCACGCCAACCAGTTCGCCCGCCATCATCCATAACGTGCGACGATAACCAATACTCATACCGAGTGTGAGCGCTAATGTCATGCACATCCCAGGAGTGATTGAGACAAAGAAAAATGTGGGGATGAAAGCCAAAAGTAGCGCGCTATCCATATTGTTACCTTATTGCTTTGTATTAAGTAAAACTGACTGTTTTTGATTTAGAATCAGCGTATTGAAATATCGATGGTGGCATAAGCAGCGTTAATATTTACATACACTATCGCTCTTTATAAATTTAACAGCTCTTAAAACGTAAAAGAGCCACATTACAGTGGCTCTTTTCGTATCACCAGCGCAATTTACTTACGGCGGTTCTTGATACGCTTCATCATTGCTAGACGGCGCTCAGCATTCGCTTGGTCTGGCTTTTCTTCGTTCGCGTTATTTTTGCGACCTTGGCGGTTCTTGTAAGCCGACTTGGTGTTTAGCTTCTCGATGTAAGCATCACGCTTTTTAGGCTCATAGCCAGGCTGCTCAACGCGGCGAATACGCTGTTGGATTAGCTTCTCTACCTGTACAACCGTCAGCTCTTCTTCTCGGTTTACAAATGAAACTGCGTGACCTTGTTTACCGGCGCGACCAGTACGACCAATTCGGTGAACGTAGTCCTCTGCAAGGAATGGCATGTCGTAGTTGATTACGTGTGGTAAGTCTTCGATATCTAGACCGCGAGCCGCAACGTCTGTTGCTACCATCACACGCGCTTTACCTTCTTTAAAGTCATCCAGAGCACGACGACGCGCACTTTGTGCTTTATCGCCATGACAAAGTACAGCTTTGATGCCATCAAGTTTAAGCTCTTTTACAACCTCGTTTGCTGTCTCTTTGTAGTTCACAAACACAAGAACTTGGCGCCAGTTTTTACGACCAATCAGTTCTGATAGCAGCTCTGTTTTACGCTCTTGGTCTACTGGGTAAACCACGTGACCCACAGTTGCTGCAGTTGAGTTTTCACGCTCTACGCTAATGCGCTTTGGCTTACGTAGAATATCAACAGAAAGTTGGTTTAGTTGCGTTGAAGTCGTTGCTGAGAACATCATAATTTGAGGTGACGTTTCAACATCCATCATGATCTTACGGACAGCATTGATAAAGCCCATATCAAGAATACGGTCAGCTTCATCAAAAACTAAGAACTCAAGATTAGAAATAGAGACATTGCCCTCTTCCAGATGCTCTTCTAGACGACCTGGTGTCGCTACAAGAATATCGACACCTAGATCTAACTGACGAACCTGTGATGACATCTTGTTGCCACCATAAACCGCAGCCACGCTGAGTTCTGTGTACTTAACGTAGTCTTTGATGTTTTGTGCGATTTGAGCAACAAGCTCACGTGTTGGAGCAAGGATTAAAGCACGAGCTGTACCGCGTGATGCTTTATTCCCGCTGTTCAACAGGTGCTGAATGACAGGTAATGAAAACGCAGCTGTTTTGCCCGTACCCGTTTGTGCCGTAGCAAAAATATCATGGCCTTTACGCGCCATTGGGATCGCTTTTTGTTGAATAGGTGTGAGTTTTTCATAACCACACTCAGTCAGCGCTTTTACGAGTTCAGGAGCAAAACCTTGAGAGGAAAATGACATTGTTACGAGTTCCTTAAGCAGACAGCCTACATTTTTATTTCAGCCGAGCACTATAAAGTAATTAGAGTGATTTATCTCACATTTATCGTGATATAACGCAAATTTTATCACTCTAAATGGCACTTATTGAGTTTGAAGCCCAACAAGTGCCCTCTTTTATTACTTCAAGCCACAAAGTTTGAGCAATACCTGTTCAAGATCTGCCCACGGCATGAGTTGCGAATCAATCACTTCTAGGCGGGATTCAAAGCCGTCTAAGCTGATTTCATGAACCGATACCACTTGGTTCGCAACATTAAATGCAAAGCAGCCTTGGTCGGTATTCACCACGGCTTTTACCCTTTCAGCTTGTAGGGCAGAGAGCATAGAAAACAGTTGGTCGAAATCAAACTTGTGTTCGGCACCAAATAGCCAACCACAGCTAAAATAGCCTTGTCCTTTGTTCTCTTTACGAATGAAATCTTCGCCCGGTGAAAGTTCGAACTGAGGCTCTTGCTCGGCATGGTCATGATGATGCGCTTCAATTCCAAACGATGCGCCACCACGAACACGTTCAATATCCAATACTTCAAGAGGCACTTCACCATCATGAATGAGTTTATGGAATACCTTAGCCGGAATTTGATTAGTCACCCAGTCATTAAAGGTGTCGATATCTTCAGAGTGCACAAGATCCACTTTGGTACCGATGATCACATCTGCGCTATCCAACTGGTCGTTGAAGTTTTGATTTGATGTGTACTTTTCATCTGAGAGATAACGAGGGTCAACCAAACCTAGTGTAGCCTTGAGATCCACATACGGTGTGTATTGCTCTGAGGTTAATGTCGCAATCACTTGTTTAGGGTGCCCTAAGCCAGTCGGCTCGATAAGAAGACGATCAGGCTTTTGACGAAGTAATGCATTGATACCAACAGACATAGGAACGCCAGCAGTACAGCACATGCACCCACCAGGTACCTCTTTAATCAACGCACCTTGATCTGTCATTAGCGCGCCATCAATACCAATTTCGCCAAATTCGTTAACCAATACTGCCCAGTTTTCGTTCTCTGGTTTGTTCTTCAACAAGTTTAAAATCGCGGTCGTTTTACCCACGCCGAGAAAGCCCGTAATAATATTGGTCGGAACTCTGTTCGTCATAGTTCATTCTCCTTTTTTTAGGAGTATATACCGAATATCAAAGGTTTGTCCGCATTGTATTGATGTCTCCAGAAAAGGAATTGAGGTCGTTTTAAAGGGAGCGCGTACATGCGAGTCAGAACATGACGAGACAACATAGAGTAATAGAAAGAATTTATGCGGTTCCAGATAGACTAAAGGCGCACTTCGATAGCGCGCCTTACCCTCGTTACTCAATCGTGAGTTCGCGAATCAGGAAGTCTTGTCATCGACCTGAACATTTAACGAGGAATTAGAATTTTGTTTTCGAATCCATCCAAATTGTGTGTAAAACCTCACTTCTCCTTGCGGTTCGTTATGTTGCTTTACACTTTTACTATGGTTCATTTTCGGGGTAATTCAAGCTGCCTCAGATAAATCGAGCAAAATTGTGACAGCGATTCCACTATATTGTCCATACACCTCATTAATGTAATAAACTATTTTCATAAATGAAATTCAACTTTGCATCTTTGCAGCTATAGCATATTCATCGGAAGCGTATAATTTACTGCAGTCCCATCTCATCAGCTCAGGAACCTACCTTCAATGACCAACAGAGAGAAAATTAAGCAGTCCCTTTTAGCAAAAATGCCAAGGGGGGCTATTAGCCAATTTCTCTCTAGAGATAAAACGCCCGCCTCAGTTCTGTTTCTTTCCTGCATCGTAGGTGTCCTCGCAGGGGTTGTTGGTACTTATTTCGAGGTTGCGATTCATTTCATCACAGAGACACGTACCGACTGGCTGAAAGATGAAATAGGTAGCTATTTACCGCTTTGGTTAGCGGCTTTTCTTATTAGTGCGGCTTTTGCTTTTATTGGTTATTTCCTTGTGCATCGCTTTGCTCCAGAGGCTGCAGGATCAGGCATCCCCGAAATTGAAGGTGCGATGGATGGAATGCGTCCCGTTCGATGGTGGCGAGTGCTACCTGTCAAATTCTTCGGCGGTATGGGCGCATTAGGCTCAGGTATGGTGTTAGGCCGTGAAGGACCGACTGTGCAAATGGGCGGAAGTATCGGCCGAATGGTTACCGACATCTTTCGAGTTAAGGATGATGACAGTCGACACTCTTTGCTCGCCTCTGGTGCCGCCGGCGGTTTGGCAGCCGCATTCAATGCTCCGTTAGCCGGGATTATGTTTGTTGTTGAAGAGATGCGACCTCAATTTCGCTACTCACTCATTTCGATTAAAGCTGTGATCATTTCTGCCGTTTCAGCCAATATTGTCTTTCGTTCAATCAACGGTCAATCGGCTGTTATTACTATGCCTCAATATCAGCCACCCGAACTGAATGCTCTATGGTTGTTCTTATTGTTAGGTGTGTTATTTGGGCTTTTTGGGGTCGTTTTCAATAAACTGATCACCCTTTCACAAGACATGTTTGTCGCAATACACAAGAACGATCGAAAACGCTACTTGGCAACGGGGACATTACTTGGTGGCTGTTTTGGCTTATTGCTTCTCTACATTCCTGAACTCACTGGCGGTGGTATTGGTATCATCCCTAACGTCACCAATGGCAACTACAGCGCAAACATATTACTCCTGATCTTTTTAGGTCGTGTACTCACGACGTTACTCTGTTTCGGTTCAGGTGCACCCGGCGGTATCTTTGCTCCAATGCTAGCTTTAGGGACACTCTTTGGCTATGCCTTTGGGCTTACCGCTGCAGCACTATTACCGGGTCTTCACATCGAACCAGGAATGTTCGCGATTGCCGGTATGGGTGCGTTATTCGCGGCTACAGTTCGAGCCCCGATTACGGGCATTTTATTGGTCATCGAAATGACAAATAACTACTACCTGATCTTACCACTGATCATCACTTGTTTAGGTGCTGTGATCATTGCACAAATGTTAGGTGGCCAACCAATCTATAGCCAACTGCTTAACCGAACACTCAAAAACGACAAGCTAAGACAGCAAGATCTCCCTCAGCAAGAGGAAGTACGTTAATAACAAATAACTCATAGAACAAAAGCACACATTCAACGTGCTTAATGTCCCGATTCCGTATCAAAATCAAAAAAGCAAACGTTAAACTTGCTATCATCCATTCAAATTTTATTGAGTGCCCTCAACAACTATTGATGGCACGATTTTAGGCTCAAATTAGAGCAAACAATCTATTATTTGATAGCAAGTTGGAGCAAGTCGTTGAACTGGAAAAGATTAACCCAAGTAAAGAATGTGCCACCATCTCAGGCGTCTTTAGCACTTGGTGTTATAGGATTAGGACAAGCATGGGCTTTATATATCCCAGGAGTTGGTGAAGTCATTCGCCCCTATCTTGCTTCACTTGGCGCATTGCTGCTACTGCCTGTTTTACTTCGCTATCTCACTAGTTTTAATACCTTCATTAACGACATCCGCCACCCGCTAAGTGGCAGTTTGATGGCGCCGATGAGCATGGCACTATTGATCCTGTGCGACTATCTCGCCGAGATATCCCCCATCATCGCCTATCCTATCTGGTTCTGTGCACTATTGCTTCATTTTACTATGATGGTGTTGTTCTTTAGCTTCCAAATCATCAACTTCAAAATGTCCAACATCGTACCAAGCTGGTTCTTGTACCCAGTAGGGTTAATTAGCAGTTCATTAGCGGGTACTCAGTTTGGACACACGGTATTTTCTGAAACACTTGCCGCTACTTGTATTGGTATCTATTTCTTCATGCTACCAGTGGTGTTATATCGCTTGGTGTTTGAGGGAAATCTCCCTAGAAGAGCTCGCCCAACGCTGGCGATCATGGCAGCACCTGTTAACTTGTCGCTCGCAGCCTACTTGGTTAATTTCCCATCGCCAGACCCAATTTTAACCGGCGCTTTGGCTGGAATTGCCATCACGATGACGCTGCTAATTTACCTATGCTACATCCGATTAATGCGTCTTAAATTTCAGCCCTCCATCGCAGCTGTAACCTTCCCTTCGGTTATTAGCGCTGTCGCAATGCATCGACTGACTGATTTCTTTGGTTCTGAGTTCCCACAATGGTACTGGCTGCACAACTTTGGCTTCTTTGAACTTACCGTGGCAACGATTCTGGTTATCTGGGTATCTGGTGGTTATGTGAAAATGTACTGGCCAGAACTATTCAAGCCCAGGCAGCTGATTAAGAAAGAGAAACATACCTAAATACCAAGGTCGCAGCACTCTGTGCGTACTACGTTTGTAGTCCCGTGCAGATATTAACGTCAATCTTTCAGCCTAAGTATAATCATTGCACCCTTTTGATCGGTGTCGTTGTATAAAATTGGGCTAACCTGAATTTCAAGAAAGTGTATTTGATTGGGTTCACTGAGTTTTCGAATGTTTAGCTGGCCACTGAATTCACTGTAAGTTTCTAAGGCGCGGTATAACCAATTGGCAACACTGGGGGCGTCATCATCTACGCTAGCAAATAAGAGTTCGAAATCTTGCTTGTAGAGCTCTTTCGAATCTATGTTCAACCATTCGGCGGCGGCAGGATTGCAATAGTCGACTTTACCTTGTGCATCCACCGTGAAAATAAAATCACTGATCGAATACAGAAGGAGCTGACTAAACTGATGTTGCTGATAAAGGTTGTTGTATATCTCGCTGAACTTTTCACTGAGCACTCCTATCTCACCATGTTGAGAGTAAGAATAAGGCCTAAGATCCTCCGCTAATTGAGACCCATTAACCTGATTAAGCCACGCAACTAAGCCCTTTATTGGTCGGGTAATAGTGGCTCTTAACAACATCAGCAGAAAGAATGTCAGCAAGGCGAGTAACAATATTTGAGGTATTAGCCAACGCCATAGGCTCGACATTTGGAATGGTTCGCGCTCAAGTTGTATTTCAACGAGCACTGGCAAGGTCAGTTCTTCGGAGAGAAAAAGGCTATACGTGCCTTTAATTATATCGTCATGAAAGATGATCTCTGACTTTTCTACACGCCAAGCATCACGATACACAATCGTCGTGATTGCATCCGGTTGACTCATGTTCACTAAATTAAAAGACTCACCGATACCTCGGCTAATTTGATCCATCATTCGTTGATCAATCTCTCGGAACACAGTAATACGCCCATTACTTGGTAAACTGCCCGAATTGTCGCTTACCTCATGAGAAACAAAAGCCAGTATTCTTCCTTTTAGAAAAATACTACCCCTCTGTACCTTCTTGCCTTGTAGCAACGTGCCATCATCAAACTCACTCCAAAGTTGAGAGTCTGTAATAAAGTCGTATGTGCTTATTCTATAAAGTGCTTTTCCAAATTGGTCATGTACTATTAAACCATTAAGGTCTGCCACCTTGAGTGAATCCATGTCCAGCGAACTCTTCACAAACGCGATATTAGGATTCTCTATGAAGTTATACGCCTCATCCCAATAGGCATAATCTTTGGTTAAGTGTTCGATATCATCTATTTGACCGCCTAACAGGTTTAGCGCAACGCTCATCGATTTCTCAACACGCTTCTCCTCGGTATCTTTCTTCTCTTGCAGACCCGCATAGAGTGATAGGCTAGTCATGACAGCGAAAATCAAAGCCATCGCAAAGACAAAAATCAATACCAAACGTCTTTCAATAGAGTGGTGCCACTTCATGCGACTTTCAATTGTCAAAGGATGCCTCGAGTATAAATAGTTTGATATACGGTTAATTGGCAGTATAAATTCAAACCCACCTGTATTCCATACCATATATATAAAACATCGATATCTAAATACTTTCTTTTTACAAAACACGCCCTTTTACAAACAAAAAAGACCTCATAAAAATGAGGCCTCTTAACGATTTACTGAGATTCAATCTAGAACTGAGAGTGAGGTCCAAATACCTCGTAGTGAACACGAGAGCGATCAATATTCAGAGCATCTAACTGTTCAACAATATTCTTCATGAAACCAACCGGACCACAGATGTAGAAGTCGCTATCTTCAAATCCAGCTGTTTCACTCACTTGTGATAGGTTCATCTGGCCTTCCAATACACTGTCACAATCCGTTGCAGGCTTGTTCATGTACCACGTTTTCGCTGACCAGCCTTTGTCTGCAACAATGTCAGAAACACGCTGAGTAAACGAGTGCTGCTCTACTTTCTCACATGCGTGTAGATACAAAACAGGCTCATTTTTTTGCTGTCTGCTTAGATATTCCAGCATCGATTGCATTGGAGTAACACCCACACCTGCTGAGATCAACGTTACCGGTTTTTGACGCTCTTGATAGAAGAAGTCACCCGCTGGCGCATACAGCTTCACTTCATCACCCACCTCTACAGAATTATGTAGGTGATTTGAAACGAGACCTGAGAACTGGCCGCCCTCACCTTCACGTTTAACCGAAATACGGTAAGTCTCACCGTTCGGTGTATCTGAAAGCGAATATTGGCGAATTTCATTATTCGACGCACCATCAGGTTTGACTTCAATACCGATGTATTGACCCGGAACGTAATCCAACACAGGGCCATTGTCCTTTGGCTTGAATACAAAACTCTTAACCAGATCGGATTCAACAATCTTTTGCTCTACAACGAAGGTTCTTGCTGCTTCCCAACCACCAACGGCCAGTTTGCGTTGTAGGTAAAGCTCACCTTCGCGATCAATGAAGATTTGAGCAAGGAAAAGGTATGCGGCAGTCCACGCCTCTTCAACTTCTGGGGTGAACGCTTCTGTTGCTAGTTCACGTAATGTTTCAATTAGGTGGTGGCCAACTATTTGATAATGCTCTGGCTGGATATTAAAGCTTGTGTGTTTTTGAGCAATGCGCTCTACCGCACCTTGCAGCGCCGCTAAGTTTTCAATGTTCTTCGCGTAAGCAGCAATCGCCTCAAACAAGGCTACACCTTGGCGTCCAGTCTGTTGATGAGTCATATTGAAAATGTCTTTCAACTCTGGATTATGAGAAAACATACGCTGATAAAAGTGTGTTGTTAACGCCGGGCCTGCACTCTCAAGTAGTGGGATCGTAGACTTGATGATATCGATATGTACATTGTTAAGCATGGATTTACTCCGAACACTGAGCCTCATGACATGTGTGTCACTTTGACTGCCTTTAGAAAATAAGAATGACTTTACGATTTTTTGATATCTAAGTTATTTTGACTTGTTTTTATCTCAAAAAATCACGAAAACCAATTAATAACTCATGATTGATTGAGATCAAAAATGCATCAATAAATCATTGGTATAATTAGATTTCGATATCTCTTTAGCACATTCAGTGCCAACTTATTCCACGCCCGCCATCATTAGCTTTTGTGCAGATTCTCACTTTATAAAAATGTCAAAAAGACCTTTTATTTGTGTCATTAAGACTCTATCATGTATTTAAACACACACAGTTAGAGTGAATTATGCAAGATATCTCCGCATCAACCCTCATGGAAATGACCATTGGCCTCGCCAGTGGTGTTAACGATCAAGACCGCTTTAATCGCCTTATTGATGCAATTCGAAAGACGATTACCTGTGACTGTGTGGCGCTATTAAGTCTCCAAGGTGACACGCTGGTGCCAATCGCAATGCAAGGCCTTAGCCGTGATACTTTCGGTCGCCGCTTTATCATTTCAGAGCACCCTCGTTTCGATGCTATCTGTGCCTCAAAGACACCTGTTCGTTTCGACTCTGACAGCACTCTGCCCGATCCATTTGATGGTTTGCTGATCGATCACGATGGCGATCTTCCTATGCACGCTTGTATGGGGCTACCACTCCTCTTTGGTGACAAGCTACTTGGTGTGCTCACCTTAGATAGCCTTACACCCGATGTTTTTGCCAACATTCCTGCTCGTAACTTAGAAGTGCTTGCAGCTATCGCGGCTTCAACTATGCAAATGGCCCTCACTTTCTCTCAATTGGAAAGCCAAGCGAAACAGTCAAAACAGCTGTTAGAAGAACTTAACGAAGAAGCGTGGGAACGTGAAGGCGGCGAGTTGATCGGTAAAAGCGATACCATGATGGCGCTCAAAAACGACATCGCTGTCGTTGCTCCTTCTGAGTTCAATATTCTCATTCATGGTGAAACTGGCGTTGGTAAAGAGCTGGTTGCACGAACGCTGCATCATCAATCGGCGCGCAAACGTAAGCCTTTGGTATACGTTAACTGCGCAGCTATACCTGAAAATTTAGTCGAAAGTGAACTGTTCGGCCACGTACGCGGGGCATTTACTGGTGCAGATAAAAACCGTTCCGGTAAATTTGCTTTAGCCGATGGCGGCACACTATTTTTGGATGAGATTGGCGAACTGCCTCTAGCAGCGCAGAGTAAACTATTACGTGCATTACAAAACAATGAGATTCAGCCTGTTGGTCAAGACAAAATTCAAACTATAGATGTGCGTGTATTAGCAGCGACAAACCGTGATTTAAAACAAGAAGTTGAAGATGGTAACTTTAGAGCCGACTTGTACCACCGACTGAGTGTTTACCCTATCGCTGTGCCTGCGCTTCGTGAGCGTGGAGATGACACGAGCTTGCTAGCTGGCTTCTTCTTAGAGCAAGCTCGACGCAAGCTTGGCATTAATCAAATCAAATTCCGCTCTGATGTGTTGGTGTTCCTGAACCGTTATAACTGGCCAGGTAACGTGCGTGAGCTTGAACACGTAATCAGTCGCTCAGCCCTCAAAGCACTTGCGAGAAGCACAAATAAACGCTTGGTGACAATAACCAAAGAAGACTGTGGGCCATTAGATCAAGAACTCGCACTGCATTCGGCAGCTTCAAATACGCAAGGTCAAGGTTCAATGGCAGCGCCTGAGATTGATCTATCGGAAGGTTTGCGCGGTGCCACTGAGGATTTCCAAAGAACCATCATTACTGATGTTCTGGAACAGGCGAACTTTAACTGGGCTCAAGCAGGCAGAACATTAAAAACCGACAGAGCTAACCTAACTCGTCTTGCTAAGCGACTAGGCCTTAATGTCGCTAAGTCGCACAGTATTGAAAGGACGAAATAGAGTTTCACAATTGTTACGAGCATCTTTCTAGACTTGTGTATATAATGCTGCGAATTCTAATCCTAATTGTGAAAATATAGAGATAATTATGAAGTTTATCCGTTGGTTTCTAGGTCGCATCATTCTGCTCCTTAACTTTGTATTTACGCCACGTGGTGTTAAACGCTCAGCCGAAGATCAATCTAAAGTTGATGAACAAGCAAAGAGCTACGCTCTGTATCAATTCGAAGCTTGTCCGTTCTGCGTAAAAGTACGTCGAGCGATGAAGCGTCAATCTGTAAAAATTGAATTACGTGATGCGAAAAACAACGATCAACACCGCGCTGAGCTTGAAGCTGGTGGTGGTCGTGTAAAAGTACCATGTCTTCGTATTGAGAAAGATGGCAAAACAGAATGGATGTACGAGTCTTCAGACATCGTTGCGTACCTTGAAAAGAACTTCGCTTAGCTCTTTCACTAATTGCTAAGAACTAATCAAGTAACTGTTGTTCTTGAAAGCCAGAATCAAAAATCCCTCATCATTTTATATATAGTAACTTAAAGAGTGTATATTGTGTATTAAGGCAGAGAAATCTGCCTTTTTATTGCACAACCAACATTGTAGGTATACAGTCAATATCGTGTACAATATGTATAAGGAAAGCATAATTTGTCATCAGTAAAAGTCAGAGCGACGATTGTAGAGGACAATACGGGCATCAAAAGCCAACTGCCTATCTTGCTAACTGAGCAAGGAGAGTTAAGTACGGTCACGGACTACCTACTCAAGCTAGAGGCGGACGGTGTGAGTAACTCCGTCATGAATGGATTTCTTCAAGCGGTGTCCTTGTTGCTGGATTATATGGAAGCAAATAGAGGATTGTTTGACGATCCGAAGTTGCTCTTTCAGACCTTTTCTAAGCGGTTGTATACAGGAACGATTGGTGAAGATGGACTTGACCCATCAGGTTTGTATTGGGTGCCAAGTTCAACCAGTAACGTGAATAAGCACATTCACCGACTGACGGCATTCACCGATTGGTTGGCAGATAAGCACGGCACTGCACCAATGAATCCCTTGCGTGATGCCACACCTCATGAGCAGCGATTGAATTACGCTGCATGGTATAGAAAAACCCAAAATGATTTCCTCGGTCATATTGAAGATAAGACCGTCAATAAAACCATCCGTAAAGCGCGAACCATTAAGGGACGCACACCACTCACTAAAACTGAGGATGATGCTATCGCCTTTCCTGAAAAGCATTGGGAAGATTTTTATATAAATGGCATCGGTGGCGCAAGCGACCCACGAGTGGCACTCAGGGATAAGTTAATACTCCTTCTTATGCACGGTGGCGGGTTACGCGAAAGTGAAGCTTTAACGCTTTGGGTGACAGACGTGTTTGAAGACCCCTATAACCCAGATAGGGCTATCGTTCGAATTTACAGCGAAATTGACGGTAAAGCGCCTAGTGACCCTGAAGTCCGCTCCAAAAATCAGAATAGAGAGACGTACCTAAAGGAGAAGTATGCACGTATCCCTCGCCAGCGCATGAAAGGCACCGCACATCTTGGCTGGAAGTGTCGCGTGGTTGACCACCGCGATAATTATATACGGGTGCAGTGGTTTCCAACCGACTATGGAAAAGTGTTTATGTCACTTTGGAAAACCTATCAAAAGTACCGCGCCAGCATCGACTGTCATCACCCTTATGCGTTTATTTCGTTTCATCACAGCGCGTTAGGCAACCCATACACCATCAACGCTTTTCATGATAACTACGCCAACGGCTTGAAGCGCACTGGTTTAGAGCCAAACAAGGCAGAAGGTCAAGACCCACACGGGCATCGACATAATTACGGCAGACGGTTAGAGCGCTCAGGAGTTAGCCCCTTGGTGATTAAACGTTGTATGCACCACAAGAACCTAGATTCACAAATCCCCTACACAGGAAAAAATCAGCAGGAAATCTCTGATGAACTGACCCAAGCGACACTGCAACTGGTAAACCCTGAAACCAAAGTCAAAGCACTCGACTGGAAAGCACTGGTTGAGCATGGCTTTGATGACATCGACCCACAGGGTTACTTCACTGGCAAACGTCCAAAATTGAGAGGTAAATAATGTCGGGAAAACGCAGAAAAAATGACGGCCGCTTATCGGATTCAACCTTTTCTTGGTTACTCACCACGCTTGGTGCGGAGTGGCAGCAATGGCAGGAGTTGGCTGCTGAGTGGATGGCAACTCAAACGACAGGTATTAGCAATAAACTTGAGGCTCTAAATCGTTTCTTTGAGTCCTATCTTGCTGAATATGCACCCTATGCCATCGGCAATATAGATTTGTTTTTTAAGGGCTACTGCGGTCATCAATGCTCTAGCGAAGAGTTGAAGATTCTTGTAATGAAAACACAAAATACCCCAGAAATTATCTCTAAAGGCGTGAATTTTCCTTGTGACTTTATCGACTTTGTTATTGAAAAAGTATTCTCCGAGGAAGATGACCATGGCAACCTTGTTCCCTTAGTTCAAAACCCGCTCAGTAAAATTAAAATACAACTTAATGCTACGGAAACCGTGCGTAACCCTTTGCCGTATCGCTACATTCAGGACTTGCGCCAAATCCTTTGCCCGTTGCCTGATAAAACTGAACTGACCGTCATTGAGCATAACCTTAAGAAAGGTGAAACCTTGTTGCCTGCTTACCACTACCGTCATTTCAAGCACTGGACGTGGACGCAGCAGCAAACAGGGCAAGGACAAACTAAAGGCGGTGATTGGTTTGAAGTAGACTCTGAACTGATTGATAAATCCGACCCTGATTGTGTGTGGCGTACCAAAGAAGTGACCCGCAAAGGTAATAAAATTATCATTCACCAAATCTGGTCGCCCGTCAAAGCGATGGTGATTTTCATGAAGCTCCACCTACCGCTACGTACCTATCAGGTGCGGATGCTAGACAGTGGTGAAGCCGATACTTGGCGCTACGAAAACGGTCAATGGGTAGTAAACACCCAACATGATTTTGCCCTTGGCAGCGCAAAACGCCCATTTGGGAAAGGTATCTTCCGCCGCATTCACGACACCATGACAGGGCTGTATTCCACAGGCTTGTATATCAACACCAACAAGACCGCCGACCAAAACAAAGACGAACTAGAGCGTGGTTACATCATCCCTTGGCAACACGAGGAAGTGCTGTACTGGCTGGAAAAACTGCGCAACTGGCAAGAAAAATACAACCCGATTGCAAAGCCCACCGATTGCACCACCCTGCTGAACAAGCACACGAAGCACAAGAAGTCGGATAAACAACTAAAAAGTATGGGTGAAATTGCTTTTTTGTTTCGTGATGCGTCAGCAAAGGGTGAGGATAAATCCAAACCAATTGTAGGCACCGTAAATGTAGCGACTTTCTGGTATCAACTCCTATTGACGCTAGAAAACCAGCTCGCAGAGCAAGGCAACACACTGGATAACGGAGAACGTTTAAAACTGGTTGTGGATTACCCTGAAGGTACTCCAGAAGGTGCTAAAGTTGCCACATCCTTTCCATTGCACAGTTTGCGAGTCTCACTCATCACGGCGTATACGATGGACACGCAATTGCCACTGCCTGTGATTTCTAAGCTCTTAGCAGGGCATACACGCCTGTTGATGACCATCTACTACAACAAAATCACTCCATCGGTGATGGCAGAGAAGATGGACGAAGCACATGGTGAGTTGGATGCCAAGTCCAAGCAATCGGTGCGCAACTTCCTTAAAGATGCCTCAATGGAGCAAATCCAATGCAAGATGGTGTATCACAGTGATGATAGCGTTCAGGCAGCACTGATTAATCGCAATCCAATCGGTTGGGAAGAGCGTTCGTGTGGTCTGTGTTTGGTCGGTGGCAACACTGTAAAATCGGATGAAGTCAGCACCCTTGGCGGGTGCTGGAACGGTGGAAAGTTGATTAAGGATTCAAAAGTCGCTGCCAGCCGCGTTTATGCCAGCGTGCCACATGGCGCTGAAAACTGTATTAGCTGCCGCTGGTTTATTACCGAAGCACGATACCTTCCTGCTCTAAATGCCCACTTCAATCAACTGAGCTACAAAGCACATCAGGCGGCTAACCTCGCTGTGGAGATTGAGGGCGAGCTGGAAGCTCTGAAAGACGAGCAGTTCTTTTGTGAAGAGCAAGGCAAGCCATTTATCAAGTACGATGAGCTGCAATCGCTACAACGCCGTTGGGAAAAGCAACGAGTCGAGGCAAGTGAATACGCTGAAGACTGGATAACGTGCTTTGAACTTATCAACAAAATCATTCGTGTTGAAGAAGCCAGAGTCAAGGGCGACACCAAAGACAAACTGATTGCGGTTGGCTCTGAGCAAGATGTCAGCCATGCCTTGAAGTTTATCGAAACCGACTCAGAGTTACTGCACTTATCGCTGCTTTGTGATGACGCTGAATTCTACCCTGATTTACAGGATGAACTTCGTAAAACGCCTGCCATAGAAAAGCGTTCACGCCAACTCAGTCGAGTGCTGATGAAAAAAGGCTTTAAGCCAATTTTCATGGAAATGGACGACAAACAACAGCTCATCGCCGCCAATGCCATGCTGCGTCAGATGGCGAAAATTGCCGACCCTGACGACAAACTTGAAGGCTACCGCAAAGTGGCGAGCTACATCGAAGCGGGTGAATACCTGACTGATAACAAACTGTTCTCTCAGGGTATACATGCACTGACTGATAAAGCCATTCACCTAGATAGTATCGCACTACCGAACTTATTGGAGGACTAATGGAACTCGATATTGACGTCATTCTAGCTGACTTAAAAGAAGGTAAAGTACCTCGCACGCAGCAAAACCTCGATAAGCTCAATGACACGCTGAAAGCCTATTCAGAATCAGGTCAGCGTGACTTCTCCATCACGCAAATTGGTCGAGTTTCTGCGGAAAATGGCGGATTGGCGTATGAGGCTTTGCGTGCTACCCGTAACAAGCACTACCGAACACTCATCGAAGCTTGGGCAGCAAAGTACAATACCAGCATCAAAAAACCGTTATCCAACACGTCACGGTCTAAATCCATCCCAGCGGATAATAAACTGTTAGAGCGTATCCCAGACCCTGCGGTACGCGCCTTGTTTGGTCAAATTATTGCCGAGCGCAACCGTTACCGCAAAGAGGTTAATTTGCTCAAGCAATACGCCAATATTACCATCGACAAACGCCCTGTGCGCCAGTTTGATACCACAGCAGAACCAAGCGTGGAAGTGCTGCCATCCCTATCAGGCGTACTCACCGAATCTGAGAAAAAAGCCTTAGCGTATGCCACCTCAGATGAATGTATGGAGGCAAACAACTGGCAATACAGTAAAGCGGGTCAGGTAAAAGACATGGAATACAACAGTGAAGTATTCCCTAGAGGCTTTGTCACAGGACTTCGCAAACTGTTGGGCGAGGTTGATAACTAATGGCAAGTGGGCGGCAGAAAGCGCAGGAAAACCTAGAGGCATTTGAGGTCTGGAAAGCCACACAGACGGACGATGACTTTAAACAAATCGTGTTCAGAGGTCAGCTTAATCGAATCGAGGTGGCAAAGGGGATCGGCTGTGGGAAATCGGCTTTAAACCAAAACCCTGCCCTCAAAAAAGCGCTCAAAGCCCTAGAGGGTGAGTTACGTGATAGAGGCGTTCTTCCACCTCTTACGGAAACTGCCAAGAAGAATGAGGGTAAGCCTAAAACCTACGACAACACAGCCAATCGAAAGCTTCTCGATTCAAAGCGGGTGTCGTCATTAGAAGCTGAGAACATTGAATTGAAAGCCAAAGTCAATGAGCTTGAAAAGCGACTTGAGCGCTTTGGTGAGCTATCTGAAACCTTATCCGAAATGGGGTTGATGCCACGATGAATGCCGCTTTGCATGAAGACCAGATGCGCGTCACCAGCATCCCTTATCGCTCGACCAAGATGGTGATATTCAGCGGTGTGCCGCTGGCGAAAAACTCTTACAAAACCAATAGTGGGAAGTATTACGTCACCATCAAAGCCGACCCAGATAGCATCCCTGTGCTTCCAACGCTGGGTCAGCATTGGTCAGTCAAAGGCGCTCGCCAGATAGAAAATATGGAGATGGGTGATTATGTAATGCAGCAGCACACGTATGAATCACCCAAGCATATTGAATGCACGCTGCCCGAAACAGGTGAGCAACTGATACGCTTTGTCGCCAGAGAAAGTGACTTCAAGGGTATTGGCGAAAGCAAAGCTAGAGCACTCTGGCAGCTCTTGGGTAAAGACTTCCATGCCACACTGCGAAATGACACCTCAGAGTCTAGAAAGCGTCTAATATCGATTCTGAGTGACGATTCAGTGGAAGCGCTCTTTAAGGGGTACGCCAAATACAAAAATCTGGCACATTGCAACTGGATGAGCGAGCACAACATCCCCGCCAGTGTGCAGCAACGACTGCTCAAGCATCACGGTGAAGCCTCCATGGAGGTAATTAAGGATAATCCTTATGCTTTGATGGGCTTTGGTCTTTCGTTCAGTGCCATTGAAGATATTATCAAGGTAACGGATTTTAAGAGCGATGTTGCGAAGGATGACCCAAGAAGGCTCAGCGCTGCTCTGGAAATGGCGATTCGCAAGGAGATTGAAAAAGGTCACACCTATACCACTCATGCCAATGTGCGCCCTTACCTCAACAAACTATTGAAAGACAAAGCACTGGTCACTCAGGCGTTCCAATCAGGTCATGATAAAGCTCAGTACATTTTAAACCCCGACACAGGAGCCTATCATCCAACGGCGCAACTTCTGATGGAAAGTGTCGTTGCCAAACGGCTAAATACACTGATTAAGCGAAATGACTTGTTTGATGAAAACGCCAATGCTGCGTATTGCTCTGCGGTTGCGGAGCTTCCCTACGAATTAACTCCTAAGCAAATCGAAGCCGTCACAACGTGTCTGGATAATGCGGTAAGCTGTATTACGGGCGGTGCAGGAACGGGCAAGACAACGGTACTCAGAACGGCTCTCAAGGCATATCATCAACTTGGATTTGAAATACACGCCGTTGCACTCAGTGGTCGCGCTGCAATGAGGCTTCATGAGTCCATCGGTTTTGTTACCTCAACCATTGCCAAATTGCTGCGTGAAGACCCTATTGAACCCAGTTTCGATAAGCCCAATCACCTACTGGTGATTGATGAGGCAAGCATGATTGACTTGCCAACCATGTATCGTCTTGTGAATCACATTCCCCCCTCTGTACGATTGATATTCGCTGGCGATCCCGATCAACTTCCACCGATTGGCTGCGGCAAAGTGCTGGCAGATATCGTTGAAGCAAAAACGGTCGCCAATACCATGCTAGATATCGTCAAGAGACAAGAAGGTTCAACGGGTATCCCCGAATACTCAAAGCTAATTAATTAAGGTCTGATGCCTGACCAATTAAGCACGGGTGCAATACACTTTCACGAAACCAGTAAAACAGACATTGCCAAAGTCTGTTGCGAGCTTTACCAAGAATCCCCTGATAGTAGTCGTGTCATGGCTCCAACCAAGGCACTCGTATCAGAAATCAATAAACTCACCCAACAAGCCGTTAACCCAGATAGCACTAGCCTTGAGTTCGAAGTCAATGGTGATAAGTTCTTTTTGCCACTTCGCATGAATGATGCGGTGTTATTTACGCAGAATCATTACGACAAAGGCATTCAGAACGGCTCACTTGGTATACTAACCAACGCCAAACCTTCTGGTGATAGTTACGGTGAAGTGACGCTAGATACAGGTGAAAAGGTCGAGATAACACAATCCGTTCTCGACTGCATGGAGTTGGGTTACGCAATCACCCTACATAAAGCTCAAGGGTCACAGTTTCCACGCATCATCATCGCTCTGCAAAACGGAAGAATAGTAGATAGAGCATGGCTCTATACGGCAATCACGAGAGCTGAAAGTGAAATCCATATAGTTGGCAGTAGTGGTGACATGAAGCAAATCACCGAGGCACCTAGTCACTCTCACAGGCGGAATAGCTATCTGAAAGAGTTGTTAAGGTAGAACATTTCTGCCCCAATATGATTTACGTAAGATTTTCTGTTCGGTATTTAGTTTGGTGTTTGACTTACTTTTCCTCATGACAAACTTCCTGCTATATGACTAAATTTTCTAATTCACAACAGACTGACCTTCAATCACACTTACACTCGAATATGTTGTTCAACCATTTCTAAACTATGGAATAATAGAGAACTAAAGGGAAGTTTTTGACTGATAATGTGCCTAGAATCGGAAGCAATGTGTGCTTGCACGGTATTTAATTATAAATTAGATCTAAACTGGATTATGTTTTAATTTTTCAGTTAGTTAGGTAGTATTCTTGAGATGTTCTTAAGGCATCAATTCGTGCTGAACGATATTGAAATGTTATGTGATTAGGGAAATTATGAATTCTGAAGTATTAAAAAAATCAATAGAGTTTGCCAATGAGCATGTAGTTCAATTGGAAATGCAAAATAACTATAAGTATCATGCATATTCGGTTGGTTTATATTGCTCGTTGATCGAGCTATCTCAATCATTTGAAATACTTACAAGAGACTACGTTCATACAGGTGCTCTTGTGTTATTTAGATCGTTTATGGAGCATTATGTAGACCTTATTAATTTGAGGAATAATGAAGACTATATTGATGTTCTTGATTTGGACAATGGATACTCTCGCCTAAAGCAATTGAAGCAAGCGAAGGATGGTAATCCATACTTTTCATCACTAGAGTATTTAGCTGATACTGATATACCTAGAATCCAAAAGGAAAATGCAAAATTAGCTGAAAGTCTCAATAAAAAGCGTTATTCGGTTTTAGATAAATTTCAATTGGCAGGAATGGAAAATGAGTATAAAGGTTTGTATGCGTATTTGTGTTGTGAAGCACATAGCTCGTTGAGTGCTATTGTTAAGCGCCACTTTCGCAAAAACGAAGCTAAAGATCATATTGAGTTAGTCGTTCATGCGTCTGAACCTAGTGATAGCGATGTATTCTACGTGGCAAATATGGCCTTATATCTTAGTCATGCGGGCAGCTTAGTATGTGAAATCTTAGATAGCGATATCAAATCTAAGTTTGACGAATATACTAAAGGTATTCAAAACTCTGTAAGCAAAATCACATAACAAATGCATCAACACGATTTACTACACTCGGCATCTCAGGTTGTCGGGTGTTTCTTGTTTTAAGACGTCAATATTAAGTATAATTGCATAGTAGCAAACGTGTTATGCAGGCGTTATATTTTCATTAAAATAAGAGGAAAAAATGGATCCTTTATCTATTACATTTGATTCAGAAGAAAATAATTATACTTTTTATTATGATGAATCTAACAATGTCAGAACACTCTCATTAGAGACAGATAAATACAATGTTGATAATGACGAGAATCAAAAAGCATCGATGAATTTCATCTTGGCGGGTATAGCACACAAGTCTGATATAAATGACATAAGTGTTAATACATTGATTGAAAAATTATCATTACAAGATAGTGTTAAAGAGATAAAATTTAAGCATATTGCTAAAGGAAATTTTGAACAGGTTTTAAAATCACAAAAATTAACAGTGTTTTTAGAATGGCTTCTTGAGAGTAGTTGTTATGTTCATTATTTTAATTTAAACATGGAGTATTGGTCATTTATTGATTTGATTGATGATGTTTTCTTTTATGCTGTTAATAAAAAGCCAAATTCATTTAACCATACAATCGATGCTAGACATTACCTAGACTACTATAAAGATGCGTTATATAGGTTAGTGAGACTAGAGAAATCTACGTTTATTTCATTAGTTAAAAAATATAATTATCCTAAAATTAGGAAAGGATTTGAAAGTAAGCTTATAAGAGAGATTAATAATATAATAAAAGAAAATATTAGGCATAATAACATATTAAAAACTGGGATAGATGAACAGACACAAAGGGGGTTTAGAGACCTTTCTGGATTATTGTCAATATGTTCTGATATTGATAAGTTAGAAACAACTTATGACCTTGATGAGGATCTATTACTTAGTGGCTTTCATACCTTTTATCATAATAGAGGGGTTAGTTTTAAGTACTCTTCTCATAAGTTTGATATAGAAAGTATCGTCGAGGAAAAATTTGAAATTCTGAAGAAAGCTGGTGACCACAATTTAATAAATCTTAACTATAGCTTTGTAAATTCAGAAGAGTCTAGATTAATACAAATATCAGATGTAGTATCTGGTTTATTCAACAAATACTTCACATATGTAAATTTTGAGTTATTAGAAAAAATTAAGGATAAAAGAAAACAATTGAATGACAGACAGCTATTAAACTTAAATTTACTCAGGGAAATAGTTGATAAATCAGATTTGGAATGTAGCCAGTTTCTTTTTTATGTAATGTCATTGAGTGAATCGGAAAAACACAATATATTACTTTTCGAGAAAGAAAAAATATAATAAACGCATCAACACGATTTACTACACTCGGTATCTCAGGTTGTCGAGTGTTTCTCGTTTTAAGGCGTCAATTTTAAGTATAATTGCTTAGTAGTAAACGTGTTATGCAAGTGTTAAGTTTCATGGAGATGGTATGTCAAATATTGAGATGAATCAGTATATAAGAGAAGCTATGAATGTTATCGATGAGATTCTAGATGTAAAAAATATCCCTATCTATGATAGGTTCCTCATCGCCTCACGTATGTTCGTATCGGACTTTATAGAAGATACCTCTTATAGTAGTAAGGCCGAGTTTCTAAAAAGTGATGCATTTTTTGAATGTATTGTACCTGTCGTTCATGATTGGTATTTCGAAAAATATGGGGAGTTAGCGACAAGTCCCCATGAGAGTGTTTTTTCGGCCGCAATTACAATTAGAAATCAACCAATTTTAATAAAGTTTCCAGCGACTATTTCTATTGTTGAAAAAGAAGGTGAGACTGCATGGATCAAGTTTGTAGACCATCTAGATAAAAGTGAAGATATGCAAGCTATGCTGCAAGGTAGGAATATCTCTCTTGATTCTCTGTCACGAAATCAAAAATGTAAAGTAGAGCAGAGAATCGAGGAAGTAGTTGCTTGCATAAGAACTATATCGATTAATTTAACAGCACTAAAAGTAGACTCAAAAACGGTTAACCTAGCAAGAACAATTCTTGATGAACTTGAAAGGGCTTCATTGGATCTTACATCTTATGACAAAAACAGAATCGCAAACTCTTGTTGGCATACTCATTTAGCGATTGAAAAAACAATGAAAGTCTTCTTAAAGCAGAACATTGGCCAGTTTGAAGAAACGCATAACTTAAAGTCGTTACTCTCAAAAACACTGGAATGCTCAGAGAGTAAGAGTCTAAATATAAACTTTTCGGTCATTGATTCATTCCCCCAAAATGTTGTCGCACTGAGGTACGGAGAAGAAAGTATTTCTGCTGAAAAGGCTCTTCTTTTTTACAATAAAGCGTTACCCCTGATTAGAGATGTATCTTCAGTATTAGTTCGCAGCCTCGGAATTAGGAATGCATCTATTTTGTTCAAAAAACCTGCATGGGTGAAATGAAGCTTAACAAGCATTTAAGATTTCAAGATAATTTTTCTAATCTGAAATAAGCGTTATAGAGTAGCTATTCTAACGCATTTATGTCCAAAAATGAGCTCGAACCTTGGACGATGGTCAAGAAAAATCATAAATGCCTAGCGAGTAGCGAGCTGTGCGAGCGTCAGGAGTGGCTTTATTATTTTACTTTACCATCATTCCCCTAAATACCCTTTTGGCTGGGTGATGGTTTTCACGTAGTGAGGCCATCACCTTGCTAAGCCTTCAGGGACAAAAAAACGTACATACTAATATACATAGTATGTACGCTTTAGGCACCCACAAGAAGCGTTGTTAGTAAAAGGTTTCCACTCACTCACACGCGAATGGACATGGTTTTTACTGTATACTCCAATGTGGAGGGATTTTTTATATCTGTTAAGTTTATGCCGACTCAGCAGTGTTAATGGTCGTGCTATTTAGCCACGATCAACATCAATTCCACGCGGCGGTTACACGCTTTTCCTTGAGAAGAGTTGTTGGTACAAGCTGGGACATATTCACCAAAACCACGCGTATAAATAGACTGACTTGATACGTAGTTACGCTCCAATCTTGCTTTCACTTCTTTCGCTCGCTGTTCTGACAGAGGGTCATTAACCATATCGTTACCCGTGTTGTCAGTATGTCCCTCAATCACGATATCAATATCAGAACGTTGCGAAAGGTAGCTGCCTAAAGTGTCCAGCCAGTGATCATTAACGGGAGCCGGAATGGCAGAGCCTGTTTTAAAGTTCACATGATGGTTCAATTTCACCATTACGTGATTACCTGGCAGCACTTGATAGTCGATACGATTTTGTCTGAGAAAAACTTCAAGCGGGTCATCGGTAGAAACTCCTACGCCATAGTTGGTGGTAATCGTTTTCTGCGAAGAGTTCTGTGTTTGACGGTAATTGGTCACAACGCGCGTCTCTTGCACAACACCCCACTCTGGGTACATCACGTCGTAATCTGTTTGTGGTGCGGTCTCCAACATGTTACCGCCCAGCATTGCCATTGAGTCGGTTGATTCACACCCTACCAATGCCAAACTGCAAATTAGTGCTAAATACTTCATTAATCCATCCACCACTTAAACGTATTGCTTCTACCAAACACTATATCGGCGGCCTAGCGATAACTTTAGCTCAAACTTTCGATACTTTTGAATAAGCCTTAATCAAACTAGCTAGAACATGTTCAGTCGCGACTGTACTGCGCAAACAGAGTAAAAAGTGTTTCAGATCACACTTAACAACGAATTGACCACTCGCTACTCAACACATCGACCTGTTTGCATTTAATTACTTTATAATTGTTTTCCTATTCCCACTAAATCGTTAGAATTCACCGACTTTTTAACGCTAGAGTAAATTATATGTTCAAGCCATTTACCCAATTATTTGTTGCTCTTATCGCTGCAGTAGCCCTTGCAGGTTGTAGTGAAAGCAATGAGCCGCAAGCCGGCGTTCAATACGAAGCACTTCCTGTTGCGCTAACCGAATACGACCTATCTCCAGTGACAGAAATCTTTTCACTTAACTGCGGCCACTGTCGCACTATGGAAAGCGCAATTCCTGAGATCGAATCACTGACTAACCAAAAGATTGGTAAGGTACACGTTACCTTTAATGAGAGCGCTCAAATCAGTGCAATGATCTTTTACACTGCCGTAATGCAGCTTGACGACACGCCAGATCACGCCTTCATGGAAGACCTATTCGCTGCTGTACAGATGGGTGGTGACGCAACACCAGAAGCTCGCCAAGAAGCTCTAGAAACGGCGTTTACTTCTCGCGGTTTGGTAAGCCCATACCAATTAGATAAAGATCAGCAAGTGGCACTGTTTGAATACGTACAGAAAGCCGAAGAAATCTCTGTAAAAGGCCAAATCAACTCAGTACCAACCTTCATCGTTAACGGTAAATACCAAGTGTTAACGGCTGGTCACCAAAATCTAGAAGGTATCGGCAAAACCATCAACTTCCTTTTGACTCAGCCTTAATGGTTGAGTTTTAACAACAGAATGTATTTATATAAGTAGGTTTCATTATGTCTAAATTTGTCATTCCAATTATCGTATTCATCATGGCTGGTTTCATGATCTACCGTACTTGGACTAATCACAAAGCGGGTTCTGAAAACTTCGAACAAGGCCAACAGTTCCTAATTGAAAATGGCAAAAAAGCGGGCGTTGTAATCACAGAGAGCGGCCTGCAGTATCTAGTACTTGAAGAAGGTACAGGTACAGAGCACCCAACGAAGAACAGCCAAGTAACCGTTCATTACCACGGTACTTTGATTGACGGTACTGTATTCGATAGTTCAGTAGAGCGCGGTGAGCCGATCACATTTGCACTTAAGCAAGTGATCAAAGGCTGGCAAGAAGGTTTAACGTACATGGTTGAGGGCCAAAAAGTTCGCCTTTTTATTCCTAGTACCCTGGGTTACGGCAAGGGTGGCACCGGTCCAATCCCACCTTCAGCAACACTGATCTTCGACGTTGAGTTGCTTTCAATCAAGTAATCGAAAAACGAATAGAGACAGCCCTGCCCATATTTGGTAGGGCTTTTTTACACCCGTTAATCATCAATTTGTAACGCATCCGGCTGCCAACTTTCTTGCACTTTACGACGAAACAATGTGCGTCCTAAAGCAAAACTAGACGACTGGTCTAATTTTATTTATAGTAACCTCATGAATCAGAAAACAAACGACACACGCCTGCACATTTTGAATGTCGGTTACGAGCTTATTGTCAACCAAGGCTTTACTGCCGTGGGGCTTTCCCAACTGCTTAAAGCAGCTGATGTTCCCAAGGGCTCTTTTTATCATTACTTCAAGTCCAAAGAAGCGTTTGGTGAAGCCTTAATTGAGCACTACTTTGATCACTACTTAACACGAGTTGACTCTATTTTAGTGCGCGGACAAGGTAACCATGCGGAGCGATTATTGGACTATCTCTCTCGTTGGCGTGATACGCAAAGTGGTGTTTGTAACGCACATAAATGCCTAGTCGTAAAACTATCGGCAGAAGTATCCGACCTTTCTGACTCAATGCGTCAAGCTTTACAAAAAGGCGCTGATTGTGTGGTTCAACAAATGGCAACTTGTATAGAGAATGGTGTTAAAGAAGGCTCTATCACTTCACTAGACCACCAGCAAGCTGCAAAAACGCTATACTCACTCTGGTTAGGCGCTAGCCTCTTGAGCAAGTTAAGCCAAAGTTCAGATACTCTCGACAGCGCTTTTGACGAAACAAAACGTCTCATCGCGCTAACGTAACCGCTCGAATGACGACAACATAACCGCTACTTTCCCGCCTCGCTATTACAGGCGGGATTTTTAGAAACAAACACTAGACGACTGGTCTAATACAAACAGCGATCATTAAGGATATCCAATGACTGATAACAACAGAAGAATCGTACTCGCCTCTCGCCCTGTCGGCGCACCTACACAAGATAACTTTCGACTAGAAAACGCCACGGTGCCAAGCATTCAAGATGGTGAGGTTTTACTGCGTTCTATCTACCTATCACTTGACCCTTATATGCGCGGTCGAATGAACGACGCAAAATCCTATGCAGAACCAGTCGCGATTGACGACGTAATGGTCGGCGCAACAGTCTGCCAAGTTGAGCAGTCGCAGCATGTAGACTATCAAGTGGGTGAATGGGTATTGACGTATACCGGTTGGCAAGATTACGGTGTCTCTAACGGTGAAGGCTTAGTAAAACTTGGTATGGCGCCTAGCCACCCATCATTTGCACTTGGCATTATGGGTATGCCAGGTTTCACGGCTTACATGGGCTTGCTCGATATCGGTCAGCCAAAAGAAGGCGACACCCTTGTAGTTGCAGCAGCGACAGGACCAGTAGGTGCGACTGTGGGTCAAATAGGTAAACTCAAAGGCTGCCGTGTTATTGGCGTCGCTGGCGGAGAAGAAAAATGTCGTCATGCTAAAGAGGTTCTTGGTTTTGATGAATGTATCGATCACAAAGCAGAAAACTTTGCTGAACAGCTAGCAGCTGCGTGCGATAAAGGCATTGATGTCTACTTCGAGAATGTGGGTGGAAAAGTCTTCGATGCTGTGATGCCACTGCTCAACACAGGCGCACGCGTACCTGTTTGTGGTCTTATTTCGCAATACAACGCGACATCACTACCAGACGGCCCTGACCGCATGTCGGCGCTGATGGGAATGCTGTTAGTTAAACGTATTAAGATGCAAGGATTCATTATCTTTGACGACTACGCACATCGTTACAACGAGTTTGCAACGCAAATGACAGAGTGGCTCGCGCAAGGCAAGATCCAGTACAAAGAACAAGTAGTGGAAGGATTAGAAAACGCACCCCAAGCCTTCATGGGGCTATTACAAGGTGAGAACTTCGGAAAACTCGTCATTAAAATGAACCAAGCAAAATAGGCAAAAGCATGATCACTCTACATCACCTAAACAAATCACGCTCTAAGCGAATTATCTGGCTACTGGAAGAACTAGGCGTTGAATATCAAATTAAGCCCTACTTGCGTGATTCAGTTTCATTCCTTGCACCGCCAGAGCTGAAATCTATTCACCCACTCGGCAAATCACCAGTTATCGAAGATCAAGGTATGATCATCACTGAGTCGGGCGCGATTACTGATTATCTAATTGAAACATACGGTAATGGGCGTTTCGCACCACAAAGAGGAACCAAAGAGCACCTAGAGTATAATCAGTGGCTCCACTTTGCTGAAAGCTCAGGCATTCTGCCATTGCTACTTAAGATCTTTGTTGCAAAAGACGGCTGTGAAACTAACTTCTTAGCGCAATATGCTGAAGACGAAAACAGCAAGATCATGGCTTACTTAGAGCAATCGCTTGAAGGAAAAAGCTACCTTGTGGGAGAGACGCTCACCGGTGCAGACTTCATGATGTCTTTTATCGTAGAAGCGATGGATAACTTTGGTGCATCACACGCCTACCCTAACCTTGTCGGTTACACTGAGCGCCTTAAGTCTCATTCAAGTTTCCAAAAAGCGGATGAGATCGAGCAAAAACACGGCTAATTAGCCACTATAATGAAGCCAAAGTACGTTTTAACGGTGCTTTGGCTTCTCATTTGTTCCTATTTCGTCAACAATACCGAGCTCTAACGATCGACAAAGAGTTCACCCATGCCACAGCGTCTTGAGCAATTCACGCCTCTGACTTCAGATTCAGCTGCACGTTACACACTACCAGCTCGTTTTACGTTTCCGTACTACTACACGCCGCACGAAACGTGTGAATTGGCAATGCGCGATTTACAAGCTCGCCTTCAGAAAGCCGATGTTAACAAAGGCTCATTTGGTCAGCTCTATGCTGTATTATTAACTCAAGATCCATCTACTGGTGAAGTTGGTTATCTAGCCGCGCATTCCGGTTTAACTCTTGATGACACTCTCGTAGAACCGCTCTCTTCAATTCATTTCGTACCTTCAGCTTTTGATCACGCGAAGTTCACTCAAGAGTGCAGTCACTTAATCGAAAAATTAACAGAGCAAGCAGAACAGATCGCGTCTTTTGAACAGCATCATAATCTTGCTGAATTACACGCAAAGCTAGAGTCATCTAAAGAGGTCGCTGCAAACGACATTGCCAATTTCCAAAAGCAAATCGCAGACAACAAAGCCGAACGTGACGCTCTTCGTACTACCTATGAGTCTTCTATACAGCAAGCCTCCGATGCTTCGCTGGACAGCGCTCAAGGTAGTGACCTTCTCAAGCAGTTAGGCGTAGCGAGTAGCCGAGAGAAGCGTGATCTCAAGGCGCTTAGAATTCAATGGAAACAAACGATCGCTGAACTGCAGTCAAACATAGCCACGATAAACGCCACATTACACGATAAACGCCAACAACACGCAGAACTAACAGCGCAACTCGAAGAGCAGCGCTTGTCACATTATCAGTTTCTCAACGGAAACAATCAGACAAAGTCGTTGTTGGAACTATTGAATGGTAAACAAGCTTTGACAGGCTCAGGCGATTGTTGCTTACCAAAGCTTCTAAACTTTGCGTTTAAACATAACTTAAAACCCCTTGCTCTTGCGGAGTTTTGGTGGGGTCGCCCTCCCCGTCAGGAAGTTCGTCAACATGGCAACTTATACCCAGTTTGTCAGAGTCGAAGCTTTGAAATACTTGAATATCAGCTCGAAGGTATTGAGCTGGAAGATAACCCTTTGATCGTGAATCCAGCCGTTGGTAAGCAGTTTGATATTGTTTATGAAGACAACGAAATTGTTGTGGTAAATAAACCCGCTGAGTTTCTGTCTGTTCCTGGCAAATTCATTGAGGACTCTGTCTACTCTCGAATCAAGGCACATTACCCCGACGCAACGGGGCCACTTATCATTCATCGTCTAGATATGTCGACTTCAGGGTTGCTTATTCTTGCTCTTACAGCAGAGTCCAACCGTCATATCCAAAAACAATTCATCGAGCGAACCGTCGAGAAGCGCTACACCGCCCTGCTTGAAGGTGAGATCGTTGGAGAAAGTGGTGATATCAGCCTCCCTTTACGTGGTGACATCACCGATCGCCCAAGGCAGCTTGTTTGTCATCAACACGGGAAAAAAGCAGAAACGCATTGGCAGGTTGTGCGTCGAAGCGAAGGCAAAACCAAGGTTCACCTTTACCCAAGAACTGGACGCACTCATCAGCTACGTGTTCATTGTGCACACCCAGATGGATTAGGAACTCCGATTGCAGGTGACGACCTGTACGGCTATAAACGAGACCGCCTCCACCTGCATGCCGGCTACTTAAAACTGGTACATCCAACGACTAAAGAATGGATCGAATTCGAAGTACCAAGTGAGTTTTAGTAGGCGAAACTTATGATGTTGAAACTGATCTTGTTGAAACTACCCCTGTTGAAGCAAAGCTGTTATCGGATAAGCCACATAACTAGATAGCGATAGAGTCACCATGGCAGGTATACCCGCCTGCCATGTATCAAAGCGCATGTGAAAGAATATTGCACCGATTGAAACTACAGCCAGTAACAATGCCCCCAAGTGCAAAGAAAACATAGGCATCCAACCAGCCAGTCCTACTAATAGCGACATCGCCCCAACAAACTCTACAACTCCGACCAAAAACATGATTTGTCTGTTCAAGCCATAGCTTTTAAAAAATGCCAACTGGGTATCAAACACCTTTTTGTGCCACCCTAACGTCTTAACAGAACTCGCCAACATAAAAAATACGATTAATACAATACTCGCTACACTCATGACATTACCCATCCTAGTTACCGCTCTTTTCTAAATCATTACGGACATTAAAGCATTCTGAATTAGTCAGTTAAATGCTAAGATCGGGATGGCTTCAATTCCAAAATGGAATATTAGAATGGATAAGATCGATTGTATAAAAGTGTTTGTCGCCACAGCCCGACTCAACAGCTTTACTTTAGCAGCGGAAGAACTCGACACCACGCAGAGTGCTGTGAGCAAAAAGGTTGCTTGGCTAGAGAACAGCTTAAAGCTCACCCTATTTCAACGTAATAGTCGAAAGATCGCATTAACCCCAGTTGGAAGAGACTATCAACAATACTGTTTGCGACTGTTGGATGAAATGAGTAGCTTCGAAGCTCAGTTGACTCGGGAAGCTCAATCCGTTGAAGGGGAAATCAAGATTTCAGCGCCTTCGGCTTTTTCAAACCAAATCCTAACTCACGCGCTCAAAGTGTTTATGGATCAACACCCTAAGATCCGTATTAATCTGAGTGTGAATGATGGTTTTGTTAATCTCAACGATCACTCGATTGATCTTGCAATCCGAGCTTCGCAACTTAGTGACTCAAATCTTAAAGCTAAGCTGCTGTTTAAAAACCACGTTCGCTATTACGCTTCACCCAACTACATCGAGCGTCATGGTTTACCTCAGCACCCCGCAGGTTTGGTCAATCACCAGTGCCTTACGTACTCTCTAATGAAACCATCTGACGATTGGAGATTCAAAGACTCTGCTGGAGCCGAAACGAAAGTGCGCGTGAATGAAGTCTTCTCAACTGACAACCCTGAAACGCTACTTAACATGAGCAAGCTCGGGATGGGTATCTGTGCTTTACCGTGTTGGATGGGAAAAGAATGGGTGCAGCGGGGTGAACTTCGAGAGGTTTTAGAGCCATGGAGTCATCAGAAGCTACCTATGTATTTGCTTTATCACCCTAGTGACTACCTTCCTGTTCGCTTGCGAACCTTGATCGATTTCCTTTCCGATTACTTCGAAGAATACGCTATCGATAAATAGTCTGTGTAATAGTTAATACAATAGAAAACGGGCGTTTTGCACTCTATCTTTGGAATACAAAACGCCCGTTTATCATTTAAGATCTGCTAATAGCATTAACTAGCAAGCTTGCAGAATAGTGCGTTGCAACATTTGAGATTGCGAGACACCAAATCTTAGAACAAGTTAGCAAAGAACAGCTTAATATGGTCTAGGATTCGCTTGAAGAAGCTGCCTTCTTGTACCGACTCCAGAGCAACCAATGGCTGAGTTTTAATATCTTCGCCATCAACGGTGTAATGAACCACACCTAAGGTTTGGCCTTTCTCGATCGGCGCTTTCAAGTCGGAAGTGAGTTCAACCGATGCTGATAATTTCTTACCGTCTGCTTTTGGTAACGTGATATACGCGTCTTGATCCACCCCTAGTTTTAGTGTGTCTTGCGTACCAAACCACAGCTTCTCTTCTGAGATCAAGTCGCCGCTTTGATGTGGATTCAGCGTATCGAAGAATCTAAAGCCGTAACTCAATAGCTGTTTACTATCCGACTCTCGACCTTTGATACTGCTCGATCCCATAACCACCGCAATCAGACGCATCTCGCCTTGTGTTGCCGAACTCGCCAAACTATAGCCTGCGCCTGACGTGTAACCGGTCTTCATGCCATCGACATTCAAGCTTCTATCACGCAACAACCCATTGCGGTTGTGCTGAGTGATGCCGTTGTAGCTGAACGAGCGTTCGCTGTATAAACCATATACATCAGGTAAGTCGCGAATAATTGCACGGCCTAGTAGAGCGATATCATAGGGTGTTGAGTATAGCTCTTCGGCATCAAGCCCATGAGCATTGGCGAAATGAGTGTTATTAAGTTGAAGTGAGCTGGCCCAAGAATTCATTAGGTCGACAAAGGCACCTTCCGAGCCCGCAACGTGCTCAGCAATTGCAACGCTAGCATCATTCCCTGATTGAATGATCAAGCCGCGGTAAAGGTCCATCATATCGACATTGGTGTTGACTTCGATGAACATCTTAGAAGAATCTGGGAAGTTCTTTGCCCAAGCATTTTCGCTGATGCGTACTTTATCATCTGCAGAGATGTTGCCTCGTTTCATCTCTTGACCAGCCACATAGCTGGTCATCAGCTTGGTTAAACTCGCAGGGTTTAATTTTGTATGCGCATTGTTTTCAACCAAGACTTCCCCTGAATTGAAATCCATTAAGACATAACCTTTCGCGCCTAGGCTAGGTGGAGAAGGAACAATCGTTGGTGCTGCTGTTACAGCATTACTCGCAGCCAATAAACCAAAAAGGGAAAGTGAATATTTAGCGAACAATTTCATTAGATCAAACCTGAGTTAACGTTTTGTTCAGTATAGCTAAATACTGAGAAAAGACGCCGAAACTTTACTTTGCTTTACTCAATTGAACCTTTAGTTACAAATTTCAATTGATAGCTCAAATTACGTTCAAAAATTGGGTCAATACTATTGACCAAACTGATGGTTTTAACGATTAGGTATATCTCTAAATAACTTATCAATAATGCCCGATATACGCTGGTCCAGCTCCGAATGAGTTAACCCGCTTTGAATACCTGACTGTGCCAAAGTTTGCCATTGTATAACTGTGCTATTTGGCAACAAAAATACAATGTATAGCGACCCTTTTTCCGCTTTTTTGCCCTTGTCGTTATAAAAAGGAACGCCAGTCGATAGATTCAATCGATTCAAAATTGCTTGGTCGCTCAATTCAGACTCTTCCGCTAAACCAAAGCCAATAACAACGTCACCCTGAGCACCAACATTTGCTTGTCGATAACCTTTTTGTACTAAATGATCTGCTATTGCTGAGCGAACAATGTCTGTGACTTCTGTCTTGTCGTAGTTTTTTGAAAGATACACTTGTTCTGAACTTGGGTGCCATGAATACGTCTGGACACCGTTCTCCATAAACGTAAAGTCGCCACTGGTTACCACACCGAAATCGTGCCTTGATGGTACAGGTTCAGTGGTACATCCTGCTAAACCGACAGCTAGGATAGCCCCCACCAAAAAGCCGCTTAGATTTTTATTTTTCATCTGTGGTTTCCTTTTCGATATATGTTCTACAATTAGATTCAACACCAACACATTCAGTAATTATATTATCCAAAAACCTTTTAAACGTTTGCGTAATCGCTAACCTTCACTTTCGCTCATTTTGGGGCTTTTATCACAAAAAAAGGCTTGCTATAGTCAGCACCAGTTAAACAAAACCAGACCATTCGAGGCACGGAGCTTCCTCAATAATCTCATGAAGAGAAGGATTGGTACCGACACTGTATCGGCAAAACTAAGAGGGTCCAACAATGGAATTTAATATGGTTGAAATTTTAGGTTACGCAGCATCTATCATGGTTGCAATTTCATTAACTATGAAAGACATCGTTCGCTTACGTGTTCTTAACTTTATTGGTTGTGCTCTCTTCACTGCTTACGGTGTAATGATTGATGCTTGGCCAGTAGTCGCGACCAATGGCTTCATCGCAATCGTAAACATTTATTTCCTTGCTAAAATGCAAAAGGAAAAAAAAACGGAAGCGTTAAAAGCTGCTAAAGCTTAGCACCAGAATCAGATAAGAAGCCCGAACAATTCGCATTGTTCGGGCTTTTTCATATAGCGCGTTTAGAACGAGATAAGCACCTTTATAACCCTAAGATGATCTGGTACTGAAACAACACTAGGCCATTTTCAAACATTCTGATTTGTTAATTGAGTAGCACTGAGTATTGTTTCTACCTGCTTCCTTGGCTTGGTAAAGTGCGGCGTCCGCTTTCTCAATGATCTTTTCTATCCCTTGCTCTATTGGTGCATGGTAACAACCTGCACTGATGGTGATCTCCTGACATAAGCCTTGAACCTTTGCGACATCTATCCGTATCGCCTCTGCTAATGCCATGAGTTGTGCTTCATCACAATCGAAGGTTACGACGATAAATTCCTCTCCCCCATAACGCGCAATCAAGCGATTCTCTGTCTCAAACCCTTTCAGTTTAAGCGCAACAGCTTGAATCACTTTATCTCCTTGTACATGACCAAAATCATCGTTAACACGTTTGAAATGGTCGATATCAAGAAGAATGGCCCCAAGGTTTGAAATAGACTCCTGATCCTTTTGTACTCTCGCTTTGAATTGCTCCATAAAGCTTCTACGGCTATTGATTCCCGTTAGATAATCAAGACTCGCCAGTTCTAACATTCTGTGGTGTCGATTCTTGAGATAAAGAACCAGCACCAAGATGATCGCAATCAGACTGGTGAAGAGCGTTAATAAGCTAACAAACAACAAGCTGTGGTTTTTCTTCAGCTCTTGCTCAGAAATTCCAGCGACGATGACCCAGTTCAAATACGGATAAAACTTGTAAAAGATATTTTTGGTTGCAACACCAAATTCATTCTCTAGGTCGAATTTGACATGCCCTTCTCGATTGTTAAGTACTTGCTGAATAAAACTCTGAGATGTCGACTCGACCACAGATTCAAACGCTCGATCATCAAATCGATTCTGAAGAATACGCTGTCCATCGAGACCAACAATATAGATGTAACCGCTCTCACCATAAGCATACTTACTTAGCTTTTCCTTTAGTTGCACCTGATCGACCAAAAACATCAATTCATCTTTATAGGTCGTTGCCACCAAGGTATTGCCACTTGGTAGTTTTCTCGAGTATGCGACTTTGGCTCTGAGTCCCTTCTCATGTGGGTTGGCATGATAATACTGTGAGACACCTTCTGTGAGTCTTAATTGCTCTTGAATGTGCGCCACATGTGACCTGTCCTGACCTTGCAAAAATGGATGATATAAATGAACGCCGTCAGGAGAAATCAAATAAAGGTAACCGGACTGTCCAACTTTAAGAGCATTGGCAAGCTCCGCGAGCTCCTCGGCTTCCGGCAGTTGATTGTGACTCTCAATATAGGAGTGGGCAGTATCAATAACTCCTTTTAGATAGGTCTTAATCGCCTCGTTTACCGTTGTGTCTACGATGTCATAGCTCGCGTTTACAATGGTATTAAAGAAAACTTGATTTGATTCCAGTAACGCTTCTTTTGTGCGATTAAATTGGATGGCTGACAATACCAAAGACACAGTGGCGAGTATTATCGAGAAATTAAGAATATATTTACGTCTAACTTTTAAAGCTACCCCATGTTCCCTCACTTAGATAGTGTCGTTTTCTACAAGGTTATAAGCAGCCAGTTTTATATCATAAACGGTAGGGTGTATGTATTGAGGGAGTGACTTTCAAACGTTTGATTTCTTGATATGTGACCAAGACCAAAAACGCCACACTGATAATATCAGCATGGCGAAATTAACTTACTTAACTATCTGTTTCACAATTACTATTTCTCAATATTGAGAATGTGCAGTCATGATTTTACTGGCAAACAACAGTCCAGCTACCATCGCTACCTGGCTCTGAGCTTGTCCACCAGTTAGCTTGGTAAATGATTCCGTTATGAACCACTTGATCACCCGTGTTTGCGTGGCTTGGGTTTCCGGCCCAGTCTTTCTGAGGCAGATCTGGATACACAGTTAAGCCTGTAGTATCACAAGTACCAGGGTTTGTGCCACCGTCGCCAGGGTTACCACCACCAGAACTAAAATCACCTAGAGGTAGATCGGGTTGCTCAAAGCTAAACGCGTAATCAACACCACCTACGTTAACGGAGTAGTTTGCAGGGCCTGAAATCGGCAAGTAATACACCATATCCAACTCATACATACCACCAGCAGGTAGTTCTTTCCATGCTGGTAATGTGAAGGCTACGCGGTGCATAGTTCCGTCTAATCCACCGATATTATCCGCACGAGTATGACCCGAAGCAATCACAGTCAAACCACCACCAGATTGATCTTTCGCGTTATCTGGTGCAGATACTGGAATATCAAACTGGAACTCTGTACCGCCAGGCAGTGCTTTACCCGTGTTGTTGGTAAAGGTGATCTTAGGATTAATTGGGTAGTTTTGATCACCGACTTTGAAGCCACCGACCGATACTGCGATGTCTAATGCTTCGGTAGGAATTGCGCCAGTTGCGACTTTGTTTCCATATGGCGTTGCCGACTTAAACTTATCGTAGATAGCTTTAGTCATTGTGTTACCCATGTGGAATTCACCATTACCGCTGTTACACGCTTGCTCTGTAGTATCAACCGTTGTGCGGTTGCCACTTGCATCAAGTACATAACAGTTGTAGTCGCCAGCCAGTTCCCAGAACATGATGCCGCCGATTTCCTTATCGATAACGTAGTCCGCTTTCACGTTGATAGACTCTTTATCTTCCGTAGAAAGGAACACGCCTTTTTCAGCATTCCATAGCCAAGGTGCAACCGCCACGCTGTCGTAGTTACGCGTGTAAGTGCCTCTTAGAACATCCGTTGGATCGTTTACAGGATCAAGCTTGTAAGCATCCGCATAAGAACCCCAAATGCCTTTCTCTAGGTTCTTCGCATGCCACATTGGGTTTGAACCTGCGCCCATTTCGTTTCCTTTAGGGTCGGTATCGTGCCACATGTTATCGATACCAATCGCGCCGTGACCACAGTTGTTCTTCTCACCTTCACCTGTACCAGCGGCACATTCAGATTGATTAGGCAGTGCAGCGCGGCCCCAAAGACCATTTTCACCACCTGTTACACCCTGCCAACCACGCGTGTAGTAAGGCACGCCGATGTTAATGCGACCTGCTGGCATTGAACCGCGGAAGTAATGGTAAGCCCAATCCGTGTTCAGGTAGCCAATACCACCATAAGCCGCTGTATCGTATACGTTCCACTGTGCTAGCTCTGAATCTTTACCTGTATCAAACAAGGCAGCGTTATGACCAACGTGGTCGTTCCAAGCACCGTGAAGGTCGTAAGACATGATGTTCACGTAATCAAGATATTGAGTAACATCGAATGTTTCCATACCGCGTAGTAAGTAGCCAGAAGAAGGTGCCGCGATAGTTAACATGTAGTGATTGCCATCTTCAGCAGAGGCCACATCAAGCTTCTCACGCAATACTTTCATCAATACTTGGTATGAAGCCCATAGGTACTGACGACGAGGTTCCATGAACTCTTTATCGTATGGGTTACCTGCACCAGCCATTGACGTTGGGTACTCATAATCAATATCTAGGCCATCGAATTGGTACTTACGCAGCATTTCAACCGCTGACGTTGCGAAGGTTTCGATGCCTTGATGGTTGATTGAGCCATCAGCATTGGTCGTCATGGTATAGAAACCACCATCAGCAACACGACTACCATCGGTTGCGAAGTGACCGCCCGTTTCAGCCCAACCACCAATTGAGATTAGCGTTTTAACACCGTGTTTTTTCTTCGCGGTTGCGAGCGCGCCAAAGTGACCTTTAAAGCCTAATGTAGGGTCAACCTCTACTCCCGGCCACTCTTTACCGACAGCAGCATTATTAGGATCATTTACATCACCAACGTTCACTTTGCCATCTGAACCAATGCTCACGAACGCGTAGTTAATATGTGTAAGCTGTTCCCATGGAATATCGTTAACTAAGTAAGCCGCTTGTGGGTCATCTCCTGCGCGCCAGCTAGTGAAGTAACCAATCACACGACGAGGGTGATCAGCGCCCATTTTCTCACGGCCTTCATCATCGTAAATGGTACAGTAAGGAACATTGACACCTTGTGTTTGATACAAACCATCAGGACGACAAGTACTCACCGTTGGCGCACCATTTACCTTCAAAGAAGTTAATGCTGAATCAGCCGTTGCGCCTTGGTCATCGGTCGCTTTTGCATAAACAGACAAAGTACCCGCTTGAGTGGTTGTGTAATCAAGCGTGTACGGGCTTGTTGCAGCTGTTCCGACTAGAGAACCAGCCACGTAAAAATCGACTTTATCAACCGTGCCATCACTGTCTGCTGCAGTAGCAGTGAGTGTGACCACACCACCGACATCAACAGAAGCCGCTGAAAGTGCAACTGACACCGTTGGCACTTCATTGCCTGGTTGCGATGAATCAACAGAAATGGATACCGCGCTTGCTACACTAGACGCACCTTCATTATCCGTTGCAACAACAGAAACCTGATGGTTGCCTGACGTTGCAGCCCAAGCCGCTTCAAATGGTGCCGCTGTTACTACTGCAACCGAAGTGCCATCGACAAAGAACTCTACTGAAGCAATACTGCCATCAGTATCGAGTGCCGTTGCACTTAACACGACATTGTCACCTTCAACGATCACATCAGACGTCGATGGTGCTGTTAATGAAGCAGTTGGCGCTTCATTTGGCGTACCACCACCTCCGCCACCGCTACACACATCAATCTTTTTCCATTGTGCATAGTCACCTTCAAATTGGCTCGGGTTGTTGTTTTGATTCCAGTAATTCGCTGAGTATGCGCTGCCGTCATGTGAAACCTGATCACCACCGGTGTATACCGTGGCAGAATCCCACGCTTCTAACGTTGAACAATCAACAGCCGCGTAGCTGTTGAACGCCATTAAGCATGACGCGGTGAGAGTACTGAGTGTAAAAACCTTCTTGGCCACTCTTCCTTGGTTTAGGTGCATGTTAGCTGTCCCTTAAGTTATTGTTTCAAGATGCTTAATTTAAGTGTCATATTTCTCACCACTTAAATCTCTTCGCAAAACAACTGTAGGTAACAAAGCCAGTTTCGCACCCATAATATTCATTATTTATAAAATGACTCGCAATTATTTGCTTACACTTTGCAATCACTCGACACTTATTTTGCACCGACAACTAATATTAAGTTTATTTCGGAAAGCTAAAAAATAATCGCTTTTCACGACTAAAGACCACAACGAGAACCTGGATATAATGCGCATAAAGTAACCCAAAAGGACAGATTTATAGGAGGAATGGATTTCTTTTTGGAATTCGCCGACTTTCTGATGATAGATATGTTAGTATCTGCGACTTTTTTGACGAACCTCACATTTTCAAAGGGAGATGTGCAGGAAATACACGGGCTTCACGGCCAAATATAGCGAAGATATAATGTCTAACTTGACGCAAGTCGCCAACGAAAACATCAACGCAGAATCTACTTCTATTACTTTCACTAAAGCCCAATCTTTGGGCGAAAAACTAGAGCTTGGAAATCCAGTGTTCTGGCTAAGCGGCAGTTTTTTAACTCTCTTTGTCGTTCTTGCTTTTACCAACACTTCAGCCTTGTCTGAACTAGTCAACATCGGTTTTAGCTACTCAACCCAGTGGTTTGGCGCTTATTGGCAAGTGCTATTGCTGCTCAATTTTATTCTCGGTTTAGTATTAGCACTGGGCCGCACAGGCCAAGTTCGTTTAGGAACGCTTGCCCTGCCAGAAATGTCCACCTTCAAATGGATGTCGATTGTTCTTTGTACCCTACTAGCAGGTGGTGGCGTGTTCTGGGCTGCTGCAGAACCTATTGCTCACTTCGTCTCTGCACCGCCTTTGTATGGTGAAGCGGATCCACAAGCAATGGCGTTCAACGCGCTTTCTCAGTCTTTCATGCACTGGGGATTTCTTGCTTGGGCAATCTTGGGCGGTTTATCTTCTATTGTATTAATGCACCTGCATTACGATAAAGGACTTCCCCTAAAACCTCGCACTCTGCTTTATCCAGTTCTTGGTGACAAGGCAATTAATGGGTGGATTGGCAACGTAGTTGATGCATGCAGTATTGTTGCTGTGGCTGCGGGTACAATTGGTCCTATCGGCTTTCTTGGGCTTCAAATTAGCTACGCACTGAGCGAACTCTTTGGTATCGCCGACAACTTTGCAACTCAAAGCGTCGTTATCCTATTTGCCATCGCAATGTACACCTTATCTGCACTAAGTGGCGTCAACAAAGGCATCCAACTGGTTAGCCGTTACAACATTATCTTGTCTGTGTGCCTAATCGGCTACATTCTTGTTGTTGGTCCAACAAGCTTTATCGTTGATGGCTACTTGCAAGGTATGGGTGAAATGATTGACAACTTCATCCCGATGGCGCTTTACCGCCAAGATACAGCGTGGTTAGGTGGCTGGACAGTATTCTTCTGGGGATGGTTCTTAGGCTATGGCCCGATGATGGCAATCTTTATTGCTCGTATCTCACGTGGCCGTACTATTCGCCAAATGATCGTTTCTATCAGCATCGTTGCTCCACTGGTAACCTGTTTCTGGTTCAGTATCGTTGGTGGTAGTGGTTTAGCTTTTGAGTTAGAAAACCCAGGCGTGATTTCTAGTGCATTCGAAGGCTTCAACTTGCCTGCGGTATTACTGGCTATTACTGCGCAGCTACCATTCCCAACTCTGATTGCGATTCTGTTCCTTATCCTGACCACCACGTTCATCGTAACGACTGGTGACTCAATGACCTACACCATCAGTGTGGTTATGACGGGCACTACAGAGCCAAACGCAGCGGTACGCACCTTCTGGGGTATCATCATGGGTGCTGTAGCGATTACGCTAATCTCGATAGGCTCTGGCGGTATTTCTGCGCTGCAGTCGTTCATTGTGATTACTGCTGTTCCTGTGTCATTCATATTACTGCCATGTTTATGGCACGCTCCTAAGATCGCTACACAGATGGCAAAAGAGCAAGGTATCGCGTAATACTTCATCCGATTTAGTTTCGGGTAACGTTTGAAACGAAAAAGCCACTCAAGTGATTCACCTGAGTGGCTTTGTTTTGCCTGTTCCATTGTTTCAGCGTCAGAAACTCGTACTAAGCGTACTTAATAAAGGCTTGGCTTAAACGCTGAAAGAGTGAATCTACACTGGGCAGAGGCGTCACATGATCAGACAAAAGAGTATGAACGTGCGGGTCTACAACGGTTGGGTTACCACAAATTTGATTATAAAAATTTACTGGCGCAACACTGCTCTCTAAGTCGACATCTAACAAAATACAGGCTTGTGAAAGTACAATTTGTCCGCCCCCACGTTTAAGCAAAACACGCTGAGCCGTTCCCACTATTTTTTGTTCGTTAATATTAAGGTTGTAGTCTCCATCACAATAAGAGCCTGGAGTTGCGTGCACATCTACATCGACACCCAACTCTTTAAAAAACAGCGTTAAAACATCACATAGATGTAGATACGCTTTTTTGATGTCGTACGCTTCATGACTAGGCCAATGATAAATATGTGATAGGTTAATAATCCCCGGCAACTGGGGGACTGGAGCGCCGCCTGTTTTTCTAGAAGAGAGTTGCCAACCTTGCGCCTCAAGTTGTTTTCTAGACTCTAACGTCACTGGCCATTTTTTACCTGAGGGCAAAACAAGCGTTGGCGTTTTGGCTTGCCATAGCATTAAGGCTTGTCCAATCTCCCCAACCTGAATTTTCTGCAATAACTCATCTTCTTTTTCAAACGCACGATCAACATCAATGTGTGGGTAACGTACGAGTTTATTCGTTAGCTTCAACGCACTTTCCTCTACAACTAATCGTGATTAAAGCATTGTCTCGTAACCAAGCCCCATTTCTCGTCTTGATACTGGTCTTCAACGTAGTTACCTAACGTGTAGTCATTCACCACTTCTCTCCAGAACTTAACAGCATGGTCTGCGCCCAGTACTTGCTTAATCTCCCAACTGCCTTTTAGATGCTCAAACAGTTCGGTAATGAAGCGTTTCCCTACTTTGTTTTTTCGGAAATAAGGCACCACGTAAAAATCACAAATCTCGAATTCGTTTGGCGCTTTAGTCTCAATCGCGGTTAAAGCAGCAGGAACTCCATCAATGTAGAGTAGATACCCCGTCACACTATCACCAAGCGTAGGGTAAATCTCAAACAAGCCATATTCGTCCGGCTTGTCTCCGATAATCTTTGAAAACTCAGCCGCATAACCCTGATACAAATTGGCGTACACTTGCTGATTACCGCTGTAAACTTTCACGATATTCATATGTAACTCTCTGTTCTACAAACCGTTCTTGATGTCATCTATTATGAATCATAAACAGCATCTTTGTCCTTTGGAAACTTCTTTGTCCTTTAAATACTAAAGCAAACCCCTTAACTTTTTGGCAGGATTGCCTGCATAAATACCTTTTTCAGTGATGTCTTTAGTAACCACACTGCCCGCGCCAATCACCACACCTTCGCAAATACTAACCGCTAGCACGGTAGCGTTAGAACCTATTGTCACATTGTTGGCGATCATCGTTCGTCCCCAACTCTCGGGATTCGGATCAGGTTGACCTTCTTTGAAAAGGTCATTGGCAAACATCACCCCATGACCAATAAAGCAATCACTCCCAATAGTGACATATTCGCAAATAAAGGAGTGGGATTGGATTTTAGTACGCTCACCAATCACCGTGTTCTTTTGAATCTCGACAAACGGACCGACAAACACGTCGTTCTTAAGTTCACAACCATAAATGTTTGCTGGCTCAATGATAGTTACGTTCTCACCACACTCAATGTCGATGACTTGAGATTTTAGGATTCTTGGTTTTGGCATATTGTTCCTTTTTAAACTGATATTCCCGAATGAACTAAGTATGTCTTCTGTACCAATTGAACTGGAAATTAAAGAGAAGCATAGAGCTCAGTCAATGTGGGAAACTTTGCAGTATTCCAATCACCGGGAAGCCTGATCGCTTCACACGAACCCACCATCTTGTGCGCCTGCTTCGCATCCCCAAAACAACTCACTTTGGCAAGTTCATCGAGTAAGTGAAGTTCATCATTATTAGAAACTGGAGCCATAAAGTGAGGTAAGATCCCCCAGCCAATATCCCATGTGTGCATTTCATATTTTGACAGCGCGAATAGGTCGCGAATCAGGCTCGCTTTAATAAAGGCTAACCCTTTAAAATCAGCAAATCCGAACTTATCGGCCGGCACTGAATTTTCACGGGCTAGTTTCCAAGCCTGACCCGCCATTAAGAATTGAGACGATGGAACATCACACGGGTCAAATTCAAACTTCAGAATGCGTTGATGAACACCGTCGAGCTGTGCATCAACCGATACCCAACGTTGACCATTCCAATATTCACAAACCCAATGATCTTCGAAATAATCCGGCCCTAAATACGCAGCAAAGCCGCTTCGGATTCGAGCAGGAACTCCTTTCATCCTGAAGATAGAACACACCAAAAGGGAGAAGTCTCGGCAAATACTGACCATTCTGTGATTCGGCGCTTTGATAACATGTGCAGCTTGCCCAGATTTCGACATGGCTAACGACAGCAAATCCTTCGCATATCGCGTCTGCATTTCGGTGCGCTGAATAGAAATGTCCATCTCGACACCATAATGCTCTAACCAATAAGCATGGATGAGGTTTCCTTGTACATACTGACAGATTCCCTCGACATCATTTGGCACTTGCTTGATGTCCTGCTTAATACTGGTGAGGTCGGTAAATTCAGATGGTGTAGTAAACTCAGAAATAACGGCATGTTCCATGACGTCCATATACTTTAGTCCTTGTCAGAAAGTAAAAACCTCAAAACAGGCGCGTTATGCTTAAGGAAATAACACGGCTTTGAGGATTAGGCATTGATTTTAAAGGGTGTAAATATGATCAGCGTAGCGCTTGCCACCAATGGTGTAAGCGTCTGGAACGATTTCTTTGAGTGAAAAACCACTTTTCAGTAACACTTTTTCAGAGCCGATATTGCCTTCCGTCACAATGGCTTGAAATGATGTAATCCCTTGCGTTGTCTTAGCCCAATTAACGAGAGCCTTTAAAGATTCGGTGCCAAAGCCGAAGCCATGAAACTGCGGTAAGATCAGATAACCAACTTCCGCAACGCCATCGACCATACGAAAACCAGTTACACCGATCTTCTCGTCATTGTCTTTGTTTGTGATAGTAAGACAAAGCCAATGTGCTGAATCTTTATCCCACGCAGGCAGTCGTGATTCGAAAGCATCTTTAATATCGGCAGGTGATGGTTCGTCAAAGCACAGTCGGATAACCTCTGGCTCACGATTCAGAGACTCGAACAGAGCCCAATCCTCGTTTGTGATTTGTGCCATGTGGAGCCTATCTGTCTGAATGATCATTGTGTACTGTCCTTGTTGCATCACGAATAATAGGCAGAGTAAGCCGCCACTGCTTTATATGCAACCCAAACAATGATTATTTTCTTTATATAACAAATAGTTAAATTAGGCATTTCTAACAGCATGTTTGAGGTGCCTACTTACCAATAAAGCGCACAGGCCTAAACCCATGCGCTTCATACATTAGTGACTATTCATCGATTTTGTTCTTCTAAAATGCTTCTTCGAGTTCCTGTTCACTCTTTTTTTCTGGCTGAGTCTCGTGGGGTTCCACCTCTTTCAAGCGGGCGGTAAAGTGTCTTAGTACAGGTGGTTCATAGACAAAATCGAGCCCTTTTACTTTGCTTGCGTTCTCTTTTACTTTTTCGAACGCTTCAATAATGAAGTCCATATGAGTTTGTGTATAAGTCGCACGTGGAATGGTTAAACGTAATAACTCAGCAGGACATGGATGTTGTTCGCCTGTTGCCGGATCACGGCCTTGCAGCAATGAACCAATCTCAACGGCTCGAATTCCTGCCACTTTGTACAACTCACACGCTAAGGCATGTGCGGGGAACTGACCCGCAGGAATGTGTGGGAGCAATTTTCCCGCATCAACAAACGCAGCATGACCGCCCGCTTGTTGACACACAACGCCAATCGCTTCTAAACCATCAACCAAGTATTGAACTTGACCTATGCGATACTCTAACCAATCTTGACGCATGCCGTCGTATAATCCAACCGCAAGACGCTCCATTGCACCGCCCTCTAAGCCACCATAGGTTGGGAACCCTTCTTGTACGACACACAAAGTTCGACACTCTGTGTACACATCCATGAAAGAGTCGTCTTTAAAGCACAACAAACCGCCCATTTGTACCATCGCGTCTTTCTTAGCAGACATCGCTAAGCCATCTGCATATTTATAGGATTCATGGGTGATTTGTTCGATAGTCCAATCTTGATAACCCTCTTCACGTTGCTGAATGAAATAAGCATTTTCCGCGTAACGTGCCGAGTCCATGATTACTGGGATATCGTACTTCTGCGCGATTTGATACACCGCTTTCAGGTTAGCAATCGAAACAGGTTGGCCACCAGCAGAGTTACAAGTAATGGTACTCACAATGTAAGGAACATTGGCAGCCCCCGCTTCCAAGATCGCTTGTTCAAGCTTTTCAATATCAAAGTTACCTTTAAAGTCAGCGTTCACTGAGGTATCAAACGCTTCTTTGGTGTAGACGTTTTTCGCTACGCAACAGTTCACTTGCGTATGACCTTGCGTTGTATCGAAGAAGTAGTTCGACAAGGCGACCATTTTGGTTCGATCTAAGCCCTTTTCCATCTCGCGCTTTTTAATCAATACCGGAATGTAAATCTGCTCTGCACCACGCCCTTGATGAGTAGGAATAGTCAGTTCATAGCCGAAGATATCTTTCACCGCATTGGACAGTGCGTAGTAACTGCGACTGCCACTGTATGCTTCATCGCCCATTAGCATCGCCGCTTGCATTCGTTGAGTAATTGAACCTGTACCGCTGTCTGTCAGCAGGTCAATGAACACATCATCACTATCGAGTAGAAATGGGTTCATGCCCGCTTCTACAATAGCTTGCTCACGGTATGCATAGGTGGTTCTTTTTACTGGCTCTACAACACGGATACGAAACGGTTCTGGTAGATGTTTGAAGTTTTCCATAATAGTACCTTTCAACAAACTCAGTATTTCATTCTTCAATAAAGTACTTGTAAAAATACTTAAGTTTATTATTTTAGATGTCACAAATCGTCGCCATCAATATTTACCGAACTACTACATTCGTAATACTTGCGACAAAAATTAATAGATAGAAATATTTTCAATCAATAACGTATTGACTATGTTCTAGTTAATGATGTTCTACAGATAAATAACAGCATGCATAAAATACAACTATTTAACGCATAAGCTAAGATATTTATTCATGACAAAATTAACAGAATTTGAAAAGCCCACAGGCTCCACTGGCGTGCAACGCCCAGAGGGGTGACTACTCTGAAGAAAGGTGGAAAGAGAGTTGGTGATCCAAGTTATACCAAGCTAACAGGGTTAACCATGATGTTGATTGCCATTTCAGATACAAGTTCACAAGATATCCCTACGTTGAAATCAAAGTGATCCGAAATTTAAATATAGTGCAGTTATCTTATAAATAAAGACAAATAAATCATAAATGTGATCGATATTTACATTGATTAATATTAAGAGAATCACCTTATATAATATCCATCACTCTATCGACCTCGCGAACTATTATACTAGTCCATTAATTTTAAATTATAAATAAGTATGACTAGCAAACACTATTGAAATAACAAGTAACCTCAAAACGATATTGCGAGTTAAGTGCTGTCTATTTCGATTATTTTTTCTTAATCACTTGTTTTATCGCCATCTCAGCCAATTTAGGCGAGGCAGCTTTCAAAGCACTCGGGGCTACCTTCTTACCTGCTTTCATGGCTTTATTTAACTGGCCTTTTACAGAAGTTCCTCTGTTAATCGCTTCGAGGCGTTGACGATTTCTTTGCACATTATTCGCGTCTGCAATGCGCTCTATCAGCGTCTGTTTCAGAGCTTCTAAGCCAAACTGGACCTTTTCAGGTGCGATAGCTAAAGGTAAAACAACATCTGGTTTCAATAGTATTCGATTGTATTCGAGCGCTTGAGCAATGATCTTAGCTTTTGCCGAAGTCGGATTACTACAATCATAAGGTGGCTGCCACTCCTCCACTGGCTTTAGCCGGTCGACTTGATTAACAATGGTGATCACGACTGGCTGCTTGCGTGAGATATTCTTAGGATCATCATAAAACGCATCAAGCTTGTCTTTGAGTTGCTTATCCAATTCACGAGCCGACTGGTTAGCTTTAAGTACCCACAACACCACATCAGCTTGGGTCATCTCCTTAAGCATCTCTGCTTCGGTTTTCGGAGTTCCGTCCAGCCCTTGAAGGTCAACCACTCTCACGTCGTTGTCATCAACAAATGCGCTATAAACCGTCGAACTGTCCGTTGACGGTAGAACGTCCACTTCCGCGACCATCTCCTCCTTAAGAGCGTTGATAACGGATGATTTACCTGAGCTTGTTTGCCCCACCAGCACAATTCTTACTGGTTCTAGTTCAGGAGCAAAGCGCTTCTCGTCGAGCTCTGAAACATCAGACGCTTGCAACGCTTCGTCTTCGATGCTGAAACGCCCGCTGTACAAGTCGATCGCGACGGCTGCCACTTCATCAAGCAAGGCTTGTTTAGCGGCATACTGCATGTCATCCACGACGCCTTTAGTCATAGATGCTGTCGCTTGCTCACGGCCTAAGTCAGAGATGACTTTCAATGGATTCAAATACAGGTTTTTAAGATGATTTCCCCAAATTGCTGCTTTGAAGATCTTCTGACCAAGTTCTCCATATTTATCATAAGCTTCATAACCCGCTTTGATGTAAGAAACCTTAAGGTACTCAATGCCCGGTATATGTTCTTTCACCACCAGTTTGTAACGACGACTGACTTCCTCAAACAGCTTAAGCCCTTCTGGAATTGAGAAGTCGAGCGACTTTTTATCAAACTTTTTAGCGACAAATTCCAGTACCTGTATACCGGTTTGGTCTAGATTTCCCCACTCAATATCATCGACTAACTGCAGACGAACGTAATGTTTAGAATCATTCCATATCGACATCTCCGCTTGAGACCAATCACTTGAAGCTTTAACCAGTGCATCGTCGATGTTGTGACTCGATGGCTGAGTAATAATTTCTTCTGAGGCTTCATTTGTAGTGAATGTTGACGAAATACTATTAGATGAATTACGCGACGAGCGACTAGAAATGTATAACGGAATGGTGAACAGAAAAGTACTCACGGCAATGGCGATGGACATTTCCAGCAGGTAACCATATTTGATTGCCAAGAACAGACCAAAGCCCATCATGATGATACTCGGGAAAATCGCAGAAATCAGAGCAATGCCCCAACGTCCACTCGACAACGCAGCGAGTAATCGAAACAGATTTCTAATTTTCTTCATAACCCGACGCAGCCTTACCCTTTCTCAGGGATTCTTTATAGATTTTTTGCATCTCTTGCTCGGAAACTTCTTCACCTCGGTTTTTATGATAGAAGTAGTAACATGCAGCTCGCCCCAGGCCATAAGTGGTACCAAAACTCATTGCTGCGGCTGCAACGGCTCCAACGGTTTGCCCATACACTGGAATCAGTTTCACCAATTGTCGAGTGCCAAGTTTTACCCCATATTGCAGTGCAAAACTGCTACCTAAAGTACCGATGAGCTCACTGAACACTCTCTTGTTCCATTCCACCCCGTATTGATTGGCTAAGCTGTGGAGCATTTTAGCTTGAATAGCAGGCACCGACACTAAGCCCACTCCCGGAATCAGATCGCTTGCCGCTGCACTTCCCGAATACCAAAGCACTTCGTTTTCAACTTGATCAAAGTTCGCTTCTTCTTGGGTAGCATGCTCTTTGTCTTGCACCATCATTCCAATGACCGGAAGAATGTTGGTCAGTTTTTCTAATAAGATATTGTGGTTATAGATATCGCCGCCACCCGTCTCGAAGTCAACCACCACAGATTCAAAACCCTTACCCCAAACCTTTTCGACTTGTTGAGTATTGAATTGAACTTGCCTTGCGCGGTCTGCTTCTTGAGAAGAGAGCACCGCCGTATGGACCAGGAGCAAATGCTTAATTTTCTTTTGCTTTTTGACCTGTTTTAGCGCACCTAGCACAGCAGATTGTTCCGGCTCATCGGCTTTCATTACCACGACTAACGCATTACCCGCTTGACCAATCTCTTTCAAGTCTTCTGCTGGATCATAATCCGCTTCACCCAAGCCTCGGGTATCGAGAAAGCGCATTACGGGTTTGTCTTGAGGGAATGCATAAGACATTGCTGTCATCGTACATGGAGCGAACCCATTACCGACTTCTACCGAGGAATCACCTGTGACCGCTTGAATAAATGATGATTTTCCTGCGCCCGTTTTTCCCAACAGCCACAAGGTTGGCAAGTGTTTACGTTGATACTCGTGTGCCTGAGTAAGATCTGGATTCTTACTTGGGTTGATGAAATCTTTTATCTGCTCAAACATAGTTAGGCTAATTCTCACTTGGTATTGAGATTGGGAATATCGCGTGACGATTTATACAATCACATCAGCACTCTTACTATATGTTTGTTCGCCAGTGTATTTTTACAATGCTTCGGCGTTTGTTTTATGAACTTGTGTCAATATTAGACCAGAATTTATACCGCTCTTGGTGTTGTATTGAAATGGCGTTTGAACTCACGACTGAATTGGGATGGGCTTGAATAGCCGACACGACGGGCTGCATCACTAATGCGCACACCTTCAAGTTGAATCAGCTCTTTGGCCTTGTTGAGTCGTACTTTCTTAAGATATTGAAGTGGCGATTCAAAAGTCACACTACGAAAAGCGCTATGGAAAGCAGAGACACTCATGTTCGCTTCTTCCGCCAAAGATTGAACGGTAATGGTTTGGTCATACTCTTGATGCACTTTAGACAAAGCCTTAGCGACACGCGCATAATGCCCATCATGGTGCGCAAGGTCAAACAGAACACGACCTTCCGAGCCAGTGAGCGCGCGATAGACTATCTCAGTGACGATAGCGTCACCTAAGATGTTTGCTTCGATGTCACAATGCAGCATTTTCACCAAACGAGTAAAGCTCTCCAACATGGGCTCTTCCATGGGTGTCGACTCTAAACCACTGGCGTTCTGTTTATGCTTATTACAATAGCTTTCAAGAAAGCCTTGATCTTCAAGCTTTTTCACCAAGCTATGCAGACGCTGAGAATCAATGTTAATCGACAACCCTAGCAAAGGTTCATCATCGACAGGCAGTGCCTCGCACTCCAACGGCATCGGCACTCCCACAACCAGATAATCGCCTGCGGCATACGTTACTGGCCTGTCTCCGATATAGATGTTCTTTTTGCCCTGCCCCAACATGATTATGCCAGACTGATAGGTAAACGGCTGACGATGGTTACCACGACTGCTTCGATACAGCCAAACACCATCAATATCAGTTTCTCTGATCCCTTCTAGATCATCCCAACCTTTATATTCAACGTAAGATTGTAGTAATTGCGCAAGTGTATTCATGAGTGGTGAATTTCCGTACTGATTGCTAGAAGTTGAGAAGTAAGAACATCTAGAGAATAACAATATTGTAGGAATAGGCAATTTATTTGGAGAATCTGTGCTTCATACACCGCAACCTGTGTACTAATATGCAAATATAGAAATGATACAATGAATCAAAATAACAAATTCCGCTTTACACAAGGAAACTATGATGCAATTTACTTACGTTAACCCGACCGTTATTCACTTTGGTAAAGGCCAAATCAATGCTATCAGCCAAGCGGTTGATACTTCTAAAAAAGTATTGGTTATCTACGGTGGTGGTTCCATCAAAAAGAATGGTGTTTACGACCAAGTTGTTGAGTCACTGAAAGATCACTCTTGGATTGAGTTCTCTGGTGTTGAAGCAAACCCAACTAAAGAAACGCTCGACAAAGCCGTTGCTATCGTCAAAGAGCAAAACGTAGAGTTTATTATCGCCGTTGGTGGTGGCTCTGTAATTGATGGCTCTAAATACGTTGCTGCGGCAGCAAAATATGACGGCGACGGCTGGGACATCCTAGCTGGCAAACATAAAGTGACCGAGGCAACACCAATTGGCGCGGTACTTACACTTCCTGCAACTGGCTCTGAATCTAATATGGGCGCTGTAATTACGCGCAAAGAAACTCAAGAGAAGCTGGCTTTCATGAACCCTGCGGTTCAGCCCAAGTTTGCTGTTATGGACCCAGATGTAATGAAGTCTTTACCAGAGCGCCAACTTATCAATGGTCTGGTTGACGCATGGGTACACGTTTGTGAGCAGTACATTACCATGCCAACAGAAGCGATGGTTCAAGATGGCTATGCAGAAACGCTATTAAAGAACCTACTTGTTCTTGGCAAACAATACGATGAGCGTGACAACGACTCATGGCGTGCAAATCTGATGTGGACAGCAAACCAAGCATTGAACGGCCTGATAGGTACAGGTGTACCTCAAGACTGGGCAACACACATGATTGGCCACGAATTTACAGCACTTTGGCACGTAGACCATGCTCGCTCACTGGCAATTGTTCAACCTTCACTTCTACGTAACCAAATCGACGTTAAACGTGGCAAGCTAGAAAAAATGGGCCGTAACGTGTTTGGCCTTGACTCAAGTGCAGACCTCGCAGAGCGTACAATTGATGCAATTGAAGCGTTTTACCACAGCCTAGATGTCGCTACTCAATTTGATGGCTACGAAACAAGTAAAGAAAACGCAATTGATAACGTTATTGCTCAACTGAAATCTCACGGATACGTGCAGCTAGGCGAAAACCAAGCAATCACTCCAGAAAAGACTCGTGAAATTCTAGAGTCAGCGATTCTATAATCGCTTAATTCTACGCTCATGATTGGTTGATTTAGAAAAACCAGTTTGTTGATAAAAAGCACTACAACGTTTTTTTGATCCAACTGAACCAAATACTGAGTTATTACGTAGATAAAAAAGCAGCTCCCTCTCTGGGCGCTGCTTTTTATTTGTCCAAACGATATAACGAAATTCTCATAAGCTCCTAATATTATGTGCAATCATATTTCTATATTGTTAAGGTAATTCATTCCGAAACTACAGATGTACTGCAATTTGAACGCAACTTCGAAGATGGTTAAGTTTACGTCACTTAACAAATGGTATGGTGATTACCATGCCCTTAAAGACATTGATTTGAGTATCCAACAGGGTGAGATCGTGGTGGTTTGTGGCCCTTCAGGTTCAGGTAAGTCGACCTTGATTCGCTGTATCAACCAATTGGAGCCTTTTGACTCCGGAGAGCTCAGTGTCGTCAACCAAACTCTGCCTTGTAAGTTCAATACACCTGGTCAAGTTGGAATGGTTTTCCAACACTTTCATCTGTTTCCACACCTAACCGTGCTTGAAAACCTGACCTTGTCACCAATTCGTACGCTCAAAATGAAACCTGCCGATGCAGAAGCATTAGCAATGCACTATTTAGAACGCGTTCACATAGCAGAACAAGCACATAAGTACCCTGTTCAACTGTCTGGCGGTCAACAACAACGCGTCGCCATTGCTCGCTCACTATGTATGAAACCAGACTTACTGCTATTTGATGAACCGACATCAGCGCTCGACCCTGAAATGATCAACGAAGTGCTCGATGTGATGGTTGAGCTTGCTGAAGAAGGCATCACCATGGTGTGCGTTACCCATGAAATGGGATTCGCCAAGAAAGTGGCTGACCGAGTTATTTTCATGGATGAGGGTGAGATCGTAGAGTCCAACACACCAACAGAACTCTTTGAAAACCCGAAGCATCAACGTACTCAAGCCTTCTTAAACCAGATATTAAGCTATTGATGATCATCCGAATTTTAAAACCAACACTCTCAGCCTTATTGCAAATCCTTGTGCTCGTCGCTGCGGTCAGCTGGATTCTAGATTCTGGCGCACAAGCCATGGGCTATCGTTGGCAATGGGAGCGTGTACCAGACTACATTGCATTTTATGAAGATGGTGAGTGGTGGCCAGCAGAGCTTATTGAGGGGCTATTTGTCACCATAAAGATATCGCTCTTGGCTCTAGTCGCAACGTTAATAATTGGCTTAACGACGGCGCTACTGCGAAATTCGAATTCAATCGTGGGTCGAGCCATTGCAGGTGGTTATGTAGAGCTAATCCGTAACACACCACTGCTCGTACAGATCTACCTCCTCTACTTTGTATTTGGCCCAGTCATTGGGCTAGATCGCTTTAGCACTGCCGTTCTCGCTCTTGCGCTATTTCAGGGCGCCTATACAGCTGAGATTTTCCGCGCAGGCTTAAACAGTATCGCCAAAGGCCAATTTGAAGCTGCTCAGTCATTAGGTCTCTCTAAAGCCTTTACCTTTTGGGATGTGATTCTGCCACAAGTTATACAAAGAACCTTGCCGCCGCTGACCAATGAAGTGATTTCTTTAATCAAGAACTCTTCTATTGTTAGTGTGATGGCGATTTTCGACCTCACGACAGAGGCACGTAATATTGTCTCTGAAACAGCAATGCCGTTTGAGATTTGGTTCTCTGTAGCGCTTATTTATCTTGCATTAACACTTTCACTTTCTGCCATTGCTGCTTGGCTTGAGCATAAGCTCGGAGCTAATTGGCGCACACAATAAGGAAATATCAGCATGAAGCTATTTAAATCAGCCATTACTGCGCTTTTGGCGTTAGCCGTCAGTTTGCCTACGCTGGCTTCTGAAACACCAAACCTCGATAAAATAAACGATCGTGGTTCACTGCGCGTTGGTATGTCGACCTTCGTTCCGTGGGCAATGCGCAATAAGCAAGGCGATCTCGTGGGCTTTGAAATTGATGTCGCTAAGCGTCTTGCCGAAGATTCAGGTTGGAAAGTTGAGTTTGTTCCAACAGCATGGGATGGCATTATCCCTTCTTTGCTGTCCAAAAAGTTTGATGTGATTATCGGTGGAATGTCGATCACAGAAGCTCGCGCTAAAAGTGTTCTTTTCACCGAACCTTATTCTCACTCTGGTGTTCAGCTCGCTGCGAACAAAGAGTTAGCTAAAGGCTTCTCAGAAATCTCTGATTTTGATTCACGCCGCGTGAAAATTGCCGCTCGTCGCGGAGCATTCACCGTTCAAGTTGCTCGTGAAACCTTCCCGAAAGCAAAAGTTCTACAGTTTGATGACGATGCTCAAGCATTCCAAGAAGTCCTAAATGGTAACGCGCACGCAGTGATCGCTTCTAGTCCTAAGCCAGAGCATGAAAGCATTAAGAACTCCGATACACTATTTATCCCTTTTACTGAGCGTCTTTCAAAAGGTAACGAAGCCTTTGCTGTTCGCCTAGGAGAAACAGACAAAGCAGAATTCTTCAACAAGTGGATTCAAGCGCGTACTGAAGATGGTTGGTTGCAAGAACGTTACGAGTACTGGTTCTCAACTCTAGATTGGCAAGATCAGATAGCTCAAGGTCAGTAATAAATCAGCGGTCAGTTATTTGGCTGGCCGCTTCATAATTCAGTTTCAAAGTGGGTTCTAAGAGCCTACTTTGAAACAAAAATTATCATGTATGAATCTACACATAGGTTATCAGTGACGGACACAAGCCCTCTCATAGCAACCAAACCTAGCCCACAAAGCAAAGCTAGGTACCAACGTCTTACTCTTCTCGATGGCGTGCTACTTCTCCTCGTCGGCCTTTTCTGTGGTTGGCTTTACTATCGTTCTTCGGTTGGTATTAACTATCATTGGCGTTGGGAAAATGCGTTTAACCTCATCTTCGTCCCCCCTTCCGAAGGTAGTATTCCGTATTTCTTTCAGGGCTTGATCGCGACCTTGCGTCTCAGTGTATGGAGTATGGTACTGGCACTCTCTGTAGGCATAGTGCTCGGAGTGGCACGTCACTCATCTATTCCTGTATTTCGAACGCCCGCACTGCTGTTCATTCAATTGGTACGTAATATTCCACCTTTGGTGTTTGTATTTATCTTCTACTTCTTTATCTCTAATCAGCTCATTCCTTTACTTGGGTTAGAGAGCTTATTACGAGACCACAACGGTGAGATAAACACTCTACAAAGTGTGTTGTTCGGCCCATCAAACCTGTGGGAAAACCTCGCTTCGGGTGTTATCTGTATTGGTTTACTCTCTTCAGCCTACATTGCAGAGGTGATTCGCGCAGGTTTAGAAAGCGTTCCAAAAGGGCAATGGGAAGCAGCGGATTCGCTCGGGCTATCTAGCTTGTCTAAATACCGCTTTGTGATTGGCCCACAAGTGCTCACCGCTGTAACTCCACCTTTGGCAGGACAAGCGATTTCTCTCGTCAAAGACACATCGATTGTCTCGCTAATCTCAATTCAAGAGATGACTTTTGTAGGTACAGAGATGGCCAACTCATCTGGACTTATCTTTGAAATATGGCTGATTGTAGGCGCAGTCTATTTTGGACTATGTTTCGCCCTATCTCGCCTATTTAAATGGGTCGAAACGCGTTCTCGCGTGTATCTCGATCGCTAAAAAAATGGCCCCGAGCTGATTGCCCGAGGCCATTTCGCTACGAAGATAGCTAACGTTTGTTTAGCGCCCAAGCTAATTCTATATCGATACCTATGGAGTAACTCGATATAGAATGAACGTTAGCATTCCTGTATGCATCCTTTATATTAGTTGCTGTGCAAATGCACGTCACTTCGACTCTCAAATGAGCACACTACTAGAATTGGTATGCTGCAGACAGTTTATAGTTACGACCAGGCTCGTAATCGTCTAGCACAAAACCACGAGCTGTACCTGAACGTGAAGCGTGAGAGGTGTATAGCTCATCAAATACATTATCTATACCGAACGTAACCGATAAACCCTCAACGCTATTTGGCACCCATTGCGCATACAAGTTGTGTACGTCATAACCTTCTTTGATTGGCGCACCATCAGCGACGTTAGTTTCATCCTTAACAAGGATCGACGTCCAACCAAAGATTGTCTCCAGAGAATCCGCTTGATAATCCAACGTCAGCGCTATGCTATCCCCCATATCAATGCTTCGGCCATTCCCTCCTGGTACATAGCCACCTGTCTCTTTGTTGGTTGTATCTGAGCGAGAGTAAGAAAGCTTACTGTTAAACATGTCATAACCGTAAGACACACTTGCCTCGAAACCTTTAATTTCAACGTCGCCTAGATTGTAGATAAGATAGGTTTGCGTCGGTCTTTGATAAGCCTCAGCAATATAGTCATCAATATCGGTTTGAAATACCGTTACATTGGCACCTAAGAAATGATCTTCGATGTATTTGTTAAATCGAACCCCACCCTGCGTATTCAAACCAGTTTCTGCTTTAATGTCTTCAGACAGGTATGCCACATCTTGGTAAGCGATAAAGCTTTCTAGCAGTTCAGGGCCTTTAAACAGTGAACGTGCACTGGCAAATATCGTCCAATCTTGTGTTACGCCCCATTCAGTTGCCAACGCCCATGTCACATCATCAAAATCATCAGTGCCCGTTTCTGCTTTACGTTTATAGTCATCAAAACGAAGACCTGCTGTTATAGAGAAGCTATCTGTAAAGTAAAATTGGTCTTCAACAAACAAAGCGGTTGAAATCGCAGACTCATCCATGAACTTGCTACTGCCGTAATAAGCACTTGATGTCTTGTCCATGTAATCAAAACCGTAGGTCGCAGTATTGTCGAAGCTTGCGATGTTAAAGTCAGATTGCAATTTTGCAGTCAAACCAAAATTCTGGCTTTTGGCTTTGTTTTTCGATAGACGATTAGCCGGCCAAGCTGGAGCCATCACAGATTCGTCACGAACGATCTCTGTCATGGTGTTATAAAGTGTTACGTCTGCTTGGTGTGTACTTCCACGCATCTCATAGCTCAGTGTGACGGTGTCACGGCCATAATCCGTTGGGATAAGCTTATCGCTCGACAAGCCTTCGTTTGCTCCACCAGACATATCAGGGCGTGGGCTGTAATCACCGCTGTCACGATACATATCATAAGCTAATTCAAAGCGGTGAAGATCACTTGGCTCATAACCAATTTTGCCAAGAATGTTGTAAACATCACCGGCAGCACCAAAGGTCTTATTACCATCGCCATCTTCGAAGTCATCGCGAGTGACATAGTTGCCATATACCATCAGATCAATGGTGTCTGTTGGCGTACCATATACCGTTAGTGAGCCCTGTTGGCTATCATTAGTCGCATAACCACCATAGACGCGAGCGCCAAAGGTCTCATCGTAACGCAGTAAATCCTTCGCATCTTTCGTTTCAAAGTAAACCGCACCACCCAAGCCATTTTGCGTCACCGAATTGTTACCTACTTGAATATCAGCAGACTTCAAAATATCTGGGTTCAGTGTCAGGTTACCAATGTGGTGGAACATGTTCGCATGTTGAGACGCGCCATCTAAGCGAATATCGAGATCCGTTTCGCTTAAGCCACGAATAGTAATACGTTGGTTAACAGAGTGCGTCCCCCCAACATCAACACCAGGAATATCGCGCAGTAGATCAGACATATGGTCCGCCTGTTTGAGTGACATGTCCTCAGACACCATAGACTCAGAGTTACTCGATACCTTAGTACCCCACACAACCACTTCTTCAAAGTTTGATGTTGTATCGTCGGCAAAGGCTGGGCTAGCGATAGCCGCGCCAATTGCGAGGCATAATGTTGAGCGCTTAATGGTCAAATGGATTGGGCTTTCCATAAATTCTGTTCCTAGATATAAATGATAATAATTCTCATGTATAATATGAGTCGAGTTTATAAATGGACAGGCGATTCACTTATGCAAAATCGCATAGGTGTTATGAGGAAAGGTCAAATGGGTGAAGTAGCATCAAAACGAACTAAAATGGGCAAGGTTACTCTGACCAAAAAGCTAGAGCAGACAGAGAAACAGATTATCGTTACACAAGGCCAACCCACACAGACTTCACTCGCAGAAGGCACTTTTCTTTCTTATCAATACAATGACCAGATATTTGTGCATGGTGGTCGCTGTGTTGAGTTAATCGATACCAAGATCGTATCAACAGCGCACGCTGCCGTATTGGTTACAATACTCTTAGAGGGTAAGTTATCGTTCGGTTACGATGATCTTGAATTCAGCCTTGATGCATCGGAAAAGCCACAAGGGGTGGTCGTCAATCTGGCAAAGCCTGCAAATTTCCGCCGTGCCATGATAGCTAACAATCATTTAAATAAGATCAATATATTAGTAAAGCCACAATGGCTCGAAGCTCGCATGAACGAAGGATGTAGCAGTCGTAATTTCATTAAAACTCACACCGCTAATTACCACCTCAACATCACGGACAAAATACTGGATCTAGCTCAACAACTTACCACCAGCTCAACCCCTGACGACTTCCACCAAAAATTGCATATTGAAGCACTCACCCAGCAACTTTTAGCAAACTCACTTTCTCAGCTCCCTCTATCTTGTTGTCAGGTATGCCAAAATGATCGCAAGAAAATCACCCTATCGAAAAATGAAGGTAGCATGCAAAACAGGAGTAATGATGAACGTATTGAGGAAATGATCAGTTTTATTGAAGTTCACTTGGACCAAGATCTAAGCCTAGAACTTCTAGCTAAACAGTTTTCTATGAGTGTCTCTAACATTCAAAGACGCTTTAAACAATCGTACAACATGACCATCAACGGCTACATTCGCTTCAGGCGCCTTGAAATAGCACGCCAGCACTTAGAACGAGGATTAGTCTCCATCACCGAAGCTGCTTACGAGGCTGGTTATCAACACCCGTCTAATTTTACCAACGCTTTTAAGAAGACCTTTGGTATGCCACCCCATGATATTGCGGTAAGGGCTTAACAAGCATAGAAACCGGTTTAACTACCGCTCAGCTCATTGCGGCACTGACTTGGCCAGTTCATCTTTAAGCCAATCACTAAATTGCGCTTCGTTGCTGGGCAGCTTCCCTTGCTCTGCAAGCAAAACATAATTGAAGCCTGACTTCACAAAACCAAATGGCGCAATCAGATTTCCTCGCTTCAAATCGTCTTCTATTAATGGATAGGATCCAATAGCGGCACCCAATCCATCAACAGCCGCTTGTAAGCAGAAATAAAAGTGTCCCATTGTGTGATTGGTCGATGACGGCTTAAGAGCATTCTTTAATAGATTAAAGCATGGATTAAGTTCTGCCTGTTCATTAACTGACGTTGATTGATCGAAATGTGACGACCAGTTTTTCCAGGCCTCTGGTCGAGTTTCACTATGTAAACATTTTATATCTGTACTTGTTTGTGAGATTTCCTCCCAGTATTGCGGAGAAAACACTGGGCCAACCCACTCTTCGACCAAAAACAGCTTTTGATAGTCCGCCTTTGTGTCAAAATCATCTCGACGAATGGCAAGCGAGAGTCCTGATGCTCCAAGAGTAATAGGGCCACCAGCCGTCGACAGACGCACATCGATACCAGAAGCGGCAAAAAACACTGAGATTCGCGGCATCAACCAACGCATGGTCAATGTTGGCTCACAGGATACTTCGAGAACATTGTTACTCTGCTGACTCAATAAGTTAATTCCAGCTTGGAGTGTTGAAAATGCTTGTTCAGTATAACCTCTAAGCAGTTCACCCTCTGAGGTTAAAGCAACACCTCGCCCCTGCTTATAAAACAATGAGCACGCTAAATGTTCTTCCAGTACTCTGATCTGCTTGCTAACGGCACCGTGAGTAATGTTGAGTTGTTTCGCAGCTTCACTGTAGCTCCCAACGTTGGCAGCTACATTGAATACTTGAAAGGCTTTTAGGTGTCTCATCTGTGAATTTTTCTCACATATAATCAGAATTTTTTTCGATTATAGTCAGCTAAAACCACGCATACAATAGTGGCTCATTCATCATAAGAGTCAATCCAAATGGAACTAATCAGTTTAGCTATCTTAGGTATATTAATCGTCATAAGCCCAGGTGCTGACTTTGTTTTGGTATTAAAGAACAGTATTAATCTTGGTAGAAGAGCAGGAATTCTGACTGCTGTCGGGATCAGCCTAGCGATTGGTGTTCATATTAGCTATTCAATGTTGGGGATCAGTTACTTGGTCTCACAGAATGAAGCGCTTTTTCATTCTATTCGCTTTATAGGTGCGGGATACTTGATCTGCCTAGGATTGAAAGGGATTTTTGCCAAAGAACAAACATCGCCAAGCATGGTTAGAAATGAGAAAACGAGGCAGCGTTACATAGCGGAAGGATTTTTCTGTAACGTGTTAAACCCAAAAACAATGCTGTTTTTCTTAAGTATTTTTAGTCAGTTGATCTCCAGTAGTTCAACCGACAATGCATTCGCAATGGGTTACGGCATCTATATGATGGCCCTGCATATGGTATGGTTTGCGCTTGTTGCAGTTCTGTTTACGTCACCGCTACTGCAGGACTGGTTAAGTAAATTCAAACAACGCTTAAATCAGGTATGTGGAGCCGGTTTAGTATTGTTTGGCTCAGCATTAGCGTTGAAGTCTTAACACTAAAGCATAAAAGAATGACTATGGTCTCAAACAGAAGACCATAGTCATACGCTTAATTAACCTTCGAAGTAACCTAGCGACCAATTTTCGTTATTAATTTCGTCGCCTATAAACTTCTGAAACTTCGCTGCGTGCTTGGCCTCAAACTTAGAGATTTGCACGCTAAAATAGCCGTTCTTATCCTGGGACGCGTATATAAAGTTCGGAGAGATGGTCACAGTGTTTGGTTTAATTACATGTTCTGTATTCATCTCAATAGTGAGAAATGATTTACCATCAACAACAAAACCGCGGCGTATATTGCAACGAGCTTCCGTCAGAACATACTCACCCGGTTTAATATCGTCGAATAACGCATAGTTAGAATCTTCATAAACATAAAATCGTAATGTTTGTGGCTCTGATTCTGTTAGCTTGCCATCAACTTTTTCATGCAAATCAAAAGTGAAGGTTTCACATGGATAATTTACTTGGTGCTTGTTAATTGCCGTTGCGATTGCCAACGCACCATTACCATGAGGTTCTGATAGTGTCTCTGTTGCTGTATTAGGTAATGTCGTCTGACATCCTGCCAAAGTAGCAAGGAAAGCCACTGCCATCATTCGTTTCATATTAAGCCTGTATGTATCTTTATTTAATAATTCGCGAACACTATCAAACTCTAACCAATAAGTGAATAGATTTAATAACTTAGGGTTAATTTTACAAATTCGATCAACCTTTAAACAGATTCAATTAAGAGTGGAATATGAAAGATCACCACTGATTAGAGATACACGAAGCAACGAAATGAATAACGGCGACTATAAAAAATAGGCGCCGTGAATAAATGAGGATTATCTTTCTACTTTTGGAGAGTAAATTGAATATGCGGTGATTTGGCCTGCAACGATTGCAGAGAACATGAAGAGTGCTGACAAACCTATACTTGGAATTGGCAATATAGATTGCTCAAATACAGATTGACTGGCACTAACCAAGACACGACTACCCGGAACTAGGATGATAATACCTTGAACAATATAGATTGAGCCCGTGAGATCCATCTTCTTAGCAATCCAAGTACCATAAAGTGTTATCAATACTGTAGTAACCCAAGTACCGACAACCCAACCGCTGTCAAAACCTAGATAGAAAGGCCCCCACATACCCAGCACAGCGACAGGCAAACCTAACAAGATATCTGTTGGACGAGCATTAAACATCACGCCAATCGAAACAGAGATCAAAACCAAACCTGATATGTGCATCCACGTCGGTACCTCGTTGGTGTATGAAATAGATGCAGCCTGCCCCCACAACGCCTCACCAATATTCAGCCCCATAACAATGCCGACAAACAGTTTAATCAAGGTTAACGCACTTTGTCCCAGCAAACTCGTACCCGAAACTAAGTCATTAAACGCCAGACACTCTAATGAGTTGGCAATCGATAGTCCGGGGACAAATAGAACAATAGAAGCAATGCACAAGGCCCACACGGGAATCGGTAGTCCGGTACTAGCAAGAAATGCCACAAAAATACCGGTAATCAAAGCAGCAATAAACTCCACCGCAATAGCACGTCGCCCATGACAAATTTGTTGGCATAACCAAACCATAAGACCCAATAATACAGAAAAGCCAACAGCCTCTAAAGTGCTCCCAACTAGCATAAGGTACGCTGGAGGTATACCCATATTCGCTAGAGCAGTCACGAACTTCGAATAACCAACGGGCTCAGGAACTGGTTCACTACTTGGTTGGTTAATACGAATGATCGTATTCGCTAACAGGCTCAAGTTAATTGAAGCAGGTTTAAGGCGCTTCAAAATAACCGCATTATTGTCATCAGGAAATTGGTAGTTAATCGCCGTTGGTGTTGCTTGAATCATCACATCCACGCCATGCTTTTTTGCATAGTGCTGCGTGTATTTTTCAAGTTTATAAGGAGCACAGCCACTGCGATGTAGAGTGTCGCCGATTTCAACAATTTTGTTAATTCGATACTGGGAAGGCATGGACGTTATAGAGGTGAAAAAATATGCGGCAAATGTAACAAACGTGAGTCGAATTGACGAGCCATTTGGGTGAATTAGTTACTCATTTTAGTACTTTTTTTTGCACTACAAAAACAATATCGCACAACATACCTATTTATAGTTATCAATCATATCAATGCCATATAAACAGCTAAACAATTCGGAAATAAAACCTAGCGACAAATGAGACTTTCCTCACGCAGATTGCCCCCTTACAAGACCATAACGCACAAAAAAATAGCGCAACGGTGATTATGCGACCACTTAGCATAAAAATAGGGAAAAAAAGGTTTCGTTTTCAGTTAGATGTGGCATTATCAATCTCGTTAAGACGATGTGCGTGCATCGTATAATGGCTATTACCTCAGCCTTCCAAGCTGATGATGCGGGTTCGATTCCCGCTGCACGCTCCAATTCTTAAGCCTGCTTAGTCTTTCTCAATAAGACGATAAGCGTGCATCGTATAATGGCTATTACCTCAGCCTTCCAAGCTGATGATGCGGGTTCGATTCCCGCTGCACGCTCCAATATTCTCAAACACCTCACTTGTGAACGTTTTAATATCTCTCACTGAATCGCTAGTTTAGCTTTGTATCACTAATATCCTATCGATATGTATACACAGTCACAAACTCCGAAAGTTTCAACCGTTCAAAGCTATTTCATAATCTCAATCAATATAGCAACTTTATCTTTATGTTAGTGTTCGCGCATTGAAAGCAATGTTGTAATAATTAAAATGTTAAAAAACAATAATTTAAGCATAGAAGCCATTACAGTGGCGCTAACTAAAGTTGAAAATGCGAACAAGGTTGAGCTTAGCATGTTGAAGGGTTACGTTGAGCAACAGCCTATGCAAGCAATTCTCAACTTCCAGGCACTAAGTGAAGCTGAATCAATTGACGATAAGCTAAAAAAGATCATGACCGAAATGCCAGATCTAAGCAGTGAGGCACACCATGTTCTTGAAACCGCGATTCTACTTTAACTTACAGGCATAGCATCGCGTGAAAAACACCTAAATTGATAAAGCCCAGCATCATTGCTGGGCTTTTTTGATTGTTACTGACTGATGATGATTCTAGGAGAAATTACCACGGGTTGAGCAAGGGTCAACACGACTGGCGTTAACGCTTTAGTCACTCGTGCTAATGTAATCATTGTCGGCGCGATGTTGATACTTTTAGTAGGAACTGGCACCTTTACTCGTGAAAGTTGTTGTGTCGCAGTACACCCTGTCATTGAGATAAGCCCAATCATAGCCACTAGAATTTTGTTTTTAATTTTCATTGTTTTGTCCTTAAATCTGAGTCCGATATTCTCGAGGGAAGAACACGATTAACCACTCCTCGTACCACTAGATTTAAGAATGCATTCATTAATCAGATATTAAAACCAAAACCAATCAAGTTACTTATAATGACACTCTCGGTCTTATAAAATGTTACTTCAAATTGATATGATCAATATTATCGAACATATCAAAGTGCCAACGCCTCAATGCGATCACTAAAGACGTACCATTTCGGTCACTCATCTCTAGCTCATTATCACCATTACAAGCGCTATAAAACTCCTCTACTAACTTTTGCAAACGCAGCTGAAACTTCTGATTTGTGTGCGGTGACATCAATCCCGTCGACATCAATAGCTTTTCATCTTGTCGACTGAAATGACTTTGGAAGAATTCAGGCAACACTTGAGTTAAAAAGAAGGTCTGAATGGGACCACCAGCTATCCAATCGAAGTTAGGCGATAATAACAACCTAATACGATTGTCAGGCATCAGCTCCAACACCCCTAGCCTGTCCAACTCAATCAATTTCTGCATTAACAGTTGCTTATTGATGTTGTAACGTTCGATGATCTCGTTAAATTGAAATCCATTCAGCACGCACACTGATACCATCAACAACGCTTTATCTGAAACGATCTGTTGCTCCTGTTCAAACGTTAAACTCTGAAGGTTTTTCTCTGCGTTAGAAGCCAATTTAGCCAACTCACATATATCCAAACTGATTAACTCACAAATCGCACTCAACCTCGCCAAGCTAATGTTATTTCCGTCTGCAAGTAGTCTTTTTACTGAGCCTTCACTTAAATCGAGCTTTATTGCAATGTCTTGATAGTGGATATCATGGAGTTTAAGTTGCTTTTTCAACTCTTTAATAATGGAGAGTGTGCCTGGCATATCGATTCTCTGTTCATCTACCGCCGCATTAGCTTTATAAATTAACAAACAACACGAGTTAAGGAATCAAATGGCCTCGAGAGTGACTTATTTTGTGAGGGAAACTACAAGAATACAGAAAAACAGCCCAATCGGACTGTTTTTCAAAGATTTAGAGCATCTATATCGCTAGTAGCTTTATGCTAAGAGATAGGATTACATTGCGGCTAATTGTACTTTTCGATCTTTATTAACAACGCAGAAATTGCCACGTTTGGTTCGGCATTTAGAGCAACGTTCGCATTCAACGGGGGCACGATCGCCTTCCTGCCAACGTTTAATAAGTTTTGGTTCAGAAAGCAAAGGACGCGACAAAGCAAAGTACTCAATACCGGTGTTGTTTGCGATATGTTCAATGGCGTCAATATCTGTTAGCCCTCCCACCGTGATTACGGGCGCTTTTATCTCACGGCTGACAATATCACCGTATTCATGGAAGTAACCTTCTTCTTGCACGGTATATCCATCATAGCTATCGCCAACCATGGTATTCGCTTTACCATGAACATTACCAGACATGATGATCCCATCTACGCCCAATTGATCTAAGCGCTGGCATATCTGCCTTGTCTCTTCAAAGGTCAAGCCACCTTCAAAAAATTCCGTCGCCGTTAACTTAACGAAAATCGGGTAATCCTGACCTACCAACTCGCGCGTCTTTTCGAAAATCTCGACCAAGAAGCGCATACGATTTTCTAAGTTGCCACCGTATTCATCTTGACGTTGATTGTAGTAAGGGCTTAAAAACTGATTAATCAGATAGGTGTGCGCGGCATGTATTTCTACACCATCGAAACCTGATTGTTTTGCTCTTAAGCTAGCAGAAGCGAAAGCGCCAACAATGTAGTCAATGTCCTGTTTCGACATTGCTGTTCCCTGTGTTTTAGTGCCCATTTCTGGAACATCACTCGGTGCAAAGATGACACGTTCACCAACGTTATAAGTTGTTTTTGTGCCACCGTAAGCAAGCTGCATAACGATCTTAGAACCATAGCTTTGCACCAGTTGAGTAAGCTTTTGGTACTCTTCGATGAACGAATCATCGTAGATCCCCATCATTCCTGCATTCGGTTTTTCTTCTGCAACGATATTTGCGTAACCGGTAACAATCAACCCTACTTGCCCTTGTGCAAGCTCTTCATAAATCGCATAGAGCTTATCCGTCATATGACCATCTTCTGTCGCCATATTTTCCCAAGTCGCGCTGCGCATGAATCGATTCTTTAGAACCATATTGCCAAGGCGATTTTCGGTGAACAAAGTACTCAATTGGAACCCTCTTGATCTGTTTTCGGTGTCGATAAACGAAAAAGAGCAACCATCGAAAAATTCGAAGGTTGCTCTTCACTGTTCAATACGAACGATGTCGTGAATGACTCGAATAGTAACGGCTAATAGCAAGCCAGAAGTTAATCTAGATTAAGGTTCATGCATCCTTTGATAAGAAACTAACGCCAAATCCATTAATGCCAGCCACTAGCTTGTCAGCGCCTTTGATTAGCTATATTTCACCGTCGGGTCAACACATTGGTATATCTCGCCGATACAAGTGTCGTCGGTTAGCAAACTCTCAACAATTCGCGCGACTTCTTGACGATAAATCACGCCATGAACTTCGCCCACTTGAGACACTTCACCTTGGTTTGTGATTTGGCCATCAATAAGCCCGCCCGGTCGTAGAATAGTAAAATCCAAATCACTTGACATAAGCCAAGCCTCAGCGAGACTCTTCTCCCTTACCGCGGCACCGAAGCCTTGCCTTGCACGCTCCGATAAGAATCGCCACGAATCGCCACACCCTAAGGATGTCACCAATAAAAAGCGCTTAATCTCACGCTTTTGCAGAGCATCTATCAAATGACGATGTCCGATATAGTCGACCGGAACGTCAGCTCTAAAGCTGCCCATGCTCGATAAAACCAAACAGTCTTGAGGTAACGCCTCAACAGTGGCATCCACTTGGTCTTGTAGGGTTGCATCGCAAATTAACATCTGAACTTGAAGCTCACCTAAACGTGGATTTTTACTCGGGTTTCTAGCAATAGCGATCACATTAAAACCACTTTGGTGGAATTGTTCGACCATTGCAGCACCTAAACCACTCGCAGCTCCCCAAATCGCGACAGTTTTCATAAAGACCTCTAAACAGTTGAATATACGATCATATTATCGATGTTCTTTTGTGCTTTCTTACAGACAGATCAATAAAATGAAAATCATTCGTATTTAATAGGTAAAAATGAGCCATAAAAAAGGCTGACTTAATCAGCCAGCCTTAATCCAGATAAAGGAGTTACCTATGAGTCTAATTGAATTCATAAGTGTAAGAGACACCTACACTATTGTTCTCTCCAAAGTCATCTTCAACGAAGATACTAAACAGGTTAAATGACTGCGCTTCGGAGATTTTGTAGCTCGCTCCAATTCCGGCCCAATAGCCAGAATAGTCGTCAGAACCCATAGAGCCCCCACCAAATGCTAACAACGACCACTGTTTATTAAGCGGTTTTAAGCCAAACGCACCTAGGTATCCGCCATGGGTCGATGTTGGCATCAAGACATAATCATTGTCCACGCTCGAGTCATCAAAATACGCGACTTCACCATCGTTATAACTGTAGCCAGCCATAGGAAACAACTGCCAGCCATAGGGTTCTAAACCAAAATAACTAAGCGGTACGAAGGTACCAATGCTGTAATTATTCTTATAAGCGTCATTATCATACTCAGAGCGACTGAAGTTAAAGTTCACAATACCCAATGGGAGTAACCATGAACCACCAACTCGCCACTCATCGCCATCAGCATTGATTCGAGCGTTGATCATACGAGCTTCATCAAGCCCGATAGATCCCGAAAACTTGAGTTCTTCATTGTATGCTATGCCCGCTTTAGTAACGATCTTGGTCGGGTCTTCATGATGCTTTTCATCGGCATGCAGTGGTGCTGAACCAAAAAGGACGAGTACCGCTGCAAGCAATCTGCTTTTTGATTTCATTAGAAGGTCGCACTAACGCCAACAAAGTGAATACGGCCATCAAATGTGCCATTTACACCCGCTCGATTCATATCAACCGAACCAAAATCTGCATATTCGTAGAAAGCATCAATTAAGATGTCATCCCAATAAGTAGAAGCCCCTACTGAGTAGCGGTATTGCTCGCCAACAGGAACATCAACCCACTGCATCGTAGGATCATCTTGAGGAGAGCTTTCGTAAGAGAAACCTGCTTTTAGACGCCAGTCAGAGTTCAGTTGGTAGTCAGCACCAACGGCAAACTTCCAAACATCATCCCAATCGCGCTTAATTGGTAGACCTCCTATTTGTGTCCCGAAGTCTAAAACTGTTTCATCCCACGCACTCCAGCGATGTAACTGAACGCTAGTTAATAGATCTAAGCGCTCGTTAACTGAATAACTTGCACTAACATCAACGATCTCTGGTAACGCGATGCCCGTTGACATTGAATCTAGTGGTCCGAGGCCTTTGACATCATTGTTAAACTCATGCTCTAACTTGGATCGATAGCTCATCCCAAGCTTAACTTGTTCGGTTGGCGTATACATTACGCCGAGGTTATATCCATAAGCCCAATCAGTGTCTTGCTTAGCAGTTAACATTGATGTGGTTTGTTGGAACGCTGCCCAGCCCAGTTGTACACCCGCACCAACAGACAGCTGATCATTCACTTGGTAGCTGAGTGCAGGATTGATTTGCATCTCAGTGAGCGTGATATCTTCAAGTAAGTTAGCACCAGCCCAGTTACTGCCGTAATCTAAGCTTGAGCCGCCTGCCGCACCGAGTGCAATACCTAAATGAAGCTTGTCTGTAATCTGGTGAGCGTGAAATGCACCAGCAGAAGGGAGAACAGAGTGACCACGTCCATTATCAGTTGGGTCATTTCTATCTGTGTACTCCATTTCCAAGTCGAACACCATGGTATTGATAGTCGTCTTGCTCTCGCCCATAAAGGACATGGTCGCTGGGTTTGTCCACATTGCGGCAGCAGAACGGGTGTAGACACCATCCCCCGCTCCTGTGGTACCTGCATTTGCGATCACAGCTTCTTGAAGGAAGATACCGCTAGCGGAAACATTTAAGCTCGCCATAATTGCGGCTGCAGCTACTGAGATTTTTAAACGGTTTTTCATCAAAGGAGGCTCATCTAGCTAGTGAAAAATTAAACTAGCTATAGGGTATCTCAAACCTCTATAAACAAATGGAATAACGCGTATTACTAGCCAAGTCCTACTTAAACTGCCTCGCCTCAAAAGCTCTTGGTTCTTCGCGATTTCGTTCTCGTTGACCCGCAATCCTCATATTCTTACTCATACCCACTTTTATTTGGTACCAAGTCTCTAACATGAGTGCTTTACCAGGACTCGTCCACCACGTTTTCTGATACAACTTTTTGTTGGCTGCAATGGCATCAGGACTTCGGTTAACACATTCGAGTGCCAAGTTGTACGCTTCCATGTAAGGATCTGACGAGAGGTGAGTAACGAGTCCATAACTTTTCGCTGTTTGGCTATCGATCACCTTTGCCGTCATTGCCATTTCTAAGGTGTGGTCTTGGCGCATCACTTCTCGAAAGGCGAGAGATCCTCCCATATCCGGGATCAATCCCCATTTCCCTTCCATAATAGAAAAATTGGAATCATAGCTCGCGATTCGGAAGTCACCACCGCAAGCCAACTGTAAACCTCCTCCCCAACACTTACCGTGAATCGCAAAAATCACTGGGCATGGTATCTCGCGCCACCCAGTGGAAAAGCGTTGTGCGGCATTTGGGTGAGTGGGCCACCATTTGAACAACAGCTTTAGCGCACCTGTTTTACTGGTGAGCAGTGATTTCACATCGAGACCCGAGCAAAAATCACTCCCGTTGGCTGTTACTATCACAGCGCGAAGGGTTCGATTCTTTTTCAAGTCTCGAGTAAGTTGGTTGACCGCCATAAACATATCCATGTCGATAGCGTTCAATTTATCCGGCCGATTGAGGGTTACTGTCGCGATGTTGTTATCATCTATAGTGCAAATTACACGATCTTGATTCGTCATAAGGTAAGACATCCGATGTCATGGGCTTACTTTTAGAGTAAACATTTTATTAACATTCTCAAACATCTCGATGTAAATTTGATACTTAGTCGATGTATTCATGTGATTTCACATAGTAAAAGCAATACCGAAGTACTACTCAGGAATCAACAGAATCAATCACGTGCACATCAATCACGCCTCGCTTTTAACAACAGAAATATGAAGTAACTACCGCCAATCACAGAAACCAGAGTCCCTGCGGCCAATTGAGCTGGAAATACAACTATTTGCCCTAGCCAATCAGCAAACAACATGAGTGTTGCGCCAATGAACATCGAAAGCAAAATTTGCTCTTTAACCGTTCTTGCTCCCACGATTGCTGCGATGTGCGGCCCCAATAGACCAACGAATGCAACGGGCCCCATGGTAGTCGTTACTACACCACACAGCACTGCAACCAAGCAGAGCAACACTAAATATGCCGCTGAAATGTTGAGACCACGAGCCGATGCGAACTGTCTCCCTGAACCAATTAACGTTATCCAACGACTCAACAGTATAGCCACAGTCACTATCGCAGAAATTACGATAGCTAAAATCAACGCCGACTCGGGTTTAACACGATAAGTAGAGCCTGCGAGCCAAGCCAACAAGGTATATTTACCCTCTCCCACACGGGTTAATGAAAATTGCACCAAAGCTTCCAACACCGCGGTTAACGAGATCCCCGTTAAAATTAATATGGAAGGCGCATATTGATGCTTTTTACCAAGAAACAGTAATAGAGCGAGCGCGCCCAAGCTACCAGAAAAAGCAACCCAAGGGCTTAACGTATGAATTGAGTGACCAAACAATAAACTACTCAGAATCAACGCCAATACCGCGCCAGACGACACCCCTAGAATATCTGGGCTCGCAAGCGGGTTGTAAACTAATCTTTGTAGAATTACCCCTGCCACCGCCAAACCTCCACCAGCAAAAATAGCCGTCAACATACGTGGCCATCGAATTGACCATTCAAATGCATCAGGAAATTGGAAATAGTGTTCAGTCGAGAGTGGATGTGAAAATGAGCTTAACCCGATCAAGGCGAGCATGATTGCTCCAATCATTATGTAGATGCGCGCACTTGTCTCTTTAGCACCTTTTGGCATCGAGAAGAACATTTGGTCTTGTGCAGTTAACTGCTTTCTTGCAATCAAAATCAAGGCCGGAGCGCCTATCACAGCGGTTGCAGTACCTGTTGGAATAAGATCGAAAGACCACTGCCCAACAAAGATAGCTAAACTATCGGTCATACACAGAAGTAAGGCGCCTAACAATCCACTCGCGTACAACTCATGCTTGGCTTTCATCGCCCCGAGATAACGAGCAATGTTTGGCGCAATAAGACCAATAAAGCTGATCACTCCCACTGTCGTAATCGACACCGAAACTAACCAAACTCCGATGAACATTAAAAGAAAGAAGGTGGTTCCAATATTTAAACCACGAGCCGCAGCGCCTTCTGTACCGATAGACAACAGCGTTAGTACGCGTGGTGCAAACAGGACTATTGCGACCATAGGCAGCAATTTGGGAAGCAGCCACTCAACTTGCTCCCAACCATTCTGGCCGAGATCACCCGCGCCCCAAATAAACAGGTTCTGTGCATATTGATCGTTGAGAAGAATAATTGCCGTCGCAAACGCACCAAGTAGCAAATTCACGGCCATACCAGCTAGCACAATGGGTAAGCCATTCATATTCTTAAAGCCGACAATCGCGACAATCAACCCCATCGCCGCCAATGCACCCAATAGGGCAAAAAGCACGGAAAATTGCCCTACCAACATTGGAGCAAAGACATTGAGCAGCACTAGTCCAAGCCATGCGCCTGCAGATGTCCCCAGCGTCAATGGTGACATCATTCGATTCTGAGTTAATTGCTGGAATAAGCTACCGACTGCACCCAGAGAAGCGCCAACCAATATCGCCATTACCAAACGAGGCAAATTGACATCAACAAACCCCATAAACTCAAACGATTCTGAATATAAGTGTTGCAGAGCCGACCAGCTTCCTGCTGTCACTATCTCTTTCATTAGTTGCGGTACGGGCCCAAAATCGCTCTGCCCTAACCATAAATGAACAATGGCTGCTAACGACAGCACAGCCACAACAATTAACCCGTTATATTTCATTACTGCTCAGCCAACTCCAGCATAGATTCAGCTATCGCCTCAGCGTTATAGAGAATTGACATTGCACCGCCATAACTCCAACTCGGCGCCACTGATCCTACTTGGTTATTCTTCACAAATGGCATGCTTTTCCATACAGGAGAACGATTTAACTTAGCAGTGTAAGGGAAAGGTTCGAAATACAGTGCAATGCCATCTTTTACGTGTTTAAGTTCCGTGATTCTTTTCTGAGTAATACCCCATTGGCTAGCTGGTAATTGCATCGCATTTTCAAAGCCAAGTTGTTGCAGCGCATACTGAGGGATCGAGTTATCACCGTAGATAAATACAGAGTTGGTGCTTGCGAAACGAAACGACGTTACTTTCGGTTTATCCGCTGGGTATGCTTTATCCAGTAAACCTTTGAGTTCTGCGAGTCGTTCAGTCATCGCTTTCAGTTTTTGACCAGCTATTTCTTCCTTACCAAGAACATGACTTATTTTCTTGAAGTTATCGATCGCAGCGTGTGCGTTATTATGAGTTTCGCTGTAAGTTTGATAGTAAAGAACAGGCGCAATTTCCGATAAACGAGATTCGAGATCTTTCTGCGGTGAAGCGATCAAAATAACATCCGGCTTTAACTGTTTAAGAACGGAAAAATTGGGTTCGGTTCGTGTCCCCACATCTTGGGCCCCTTCTGGAATAGGAGGCTGAACAACCCATTCGTTATACCCAGCGATATCAGGCACCGCGATAGGTGTCACTCCTAGCTCAATAACCTGTTCTGCAATATCCCAGTTAAGTGCAGCGATTCGCTGCGGCGCGGACGTCAAGGTTTTTATACCCTCACTGTCTTGTACCTGAAACTCGGCAAACACTTGGCCTGACCATATGCTAGCCATGATTGATAAACCTATTCCCACTTTGGTAAGTCGTAAGCCTTTATTTATTAAATCCATAGTATTCCCTATCGGTTTTAGTTGTTTCTTTTTAAACGACAAAAGCAGCCTTCTCGGGCTGCTTGTTTATTGGGGTTTTGTGACCCTTTTAGAATTCGTAATTAACACTCAATTCCACAGTCTGTTCAGCGCCAAACCAACAGTTTGATTGGTCGTAGCAAGCGTAATATGCTTTATCGAATAGATTGCTCACTGAAAGATTTGCATACGCGCCAATTAAGCTGTCGCTAGCGGCAGATAAATCGTAACCAATAGCTAAATCAACTAGCGTATAGGCCGGTACTTTGCCTTGTGTATTACTTGAATTCATTTGCATCGTACCTACATAGCGAGCCCCCGCACTTAAGCGAGTACCATCCAGTGGGCCGCTAAACACGTTGTAGTTTGCCCATACATTGGCTGAGTGTTCCGGAACATAGATGGGTGTTGTACCTTTCAAACCATTGTTTGCATCTTCTGTGATTTCCATATCAACAAAAGTATAAGCTGCTGATAGATCGAAATTTTCATTTGCATACCACTTACCACTGACTTCTGCCCCTTTAGATACAACTTCACCAATCTGAATTTTTGGTCCGTAGACATTTGTTGGATCAGCCATCAGCATGTCTTGCTTCGTGATATGGAATAGAGACACCGTTGCCTCTTTTGACATGTCATTCGCTAGATATTTAATACCAACTTCCGCTTGTTTAGCCGTTTCTGGATCAAACTCAGAACCTGACTTATCTACACCGGGAGCTGGCTCAAAACTCGTCGCGAAACTAGCAAATGGAGAAACGCCGTTGTCGAATTCATACAAACCACCAACACGATAAGTCAGATGTTTGTGATCAGATTCATGAGCGTAGTAGTCACTTTCTGACTGATAATGGTCAAATCGAGCGCCGCCAATCAGAACCAGTTTATTGATACGAACTTGGTCTTGAACATAAACACCGAGCTGGCTAGATGTCGTATCATCTAGGTATTCGCCTGTCTTAGTGATATCACTTCGATCTAACAAATCATTATTTGGGTTTAATGGATCAAAGTTACCGAACCCAGCACCTGACGTTGTATACGTTGAATAGTTTGCGTTGCCATCCATGTCTTGGTAATCAAGACCAAGCAAGAGATTGTGCTCAACGCCACCAACAGCAATAGCACCACTCAACTGGTTATCAATTACAAACCCTTTAAAGCTTTCATCTGTAGAATAGAGCGCACGAACAAGCTGATTCGGATTGCTAGAATCATAAGCTTGGTGATATGTATTCTCTTGATACAAAGAAGCGTCGGTATAACGTGCATTTTGGAGGAACGACCAATCGCTGTTAAATTCATGGTTTATCTTGTAGCCAACCATAAAGATTTCGCGTTCAAACTTACTCCAGTTTTTATCTCCCATCGATACCGACGAATCGCTTGCTTTCAACACTTCTAAAGGCATTGATGAGTTGATACCCATGTTCGGATCGTTCTGGTAATAAAGATTGAAGTTGATCAGCGTCTTATCCGTAGCTTGCCAGTCGACAGATGGAGCAATCAAGTAACGCTCTTCTTCTGCATTATCCACTTGGCTATCTTGTTTTCGTGCGAGAGCAATAAGTCGGTACGAAAAGTCGCTGTTACCAAACTGACCCGTTGTATCAATCGAGGCTTCCATTAGGTTACGAGACCCCGTTGCAACACCCACGTTCGTTAATGATTCTTGTTGAGGAGCCTTTGCGATCATATTGACCATGCCTCCAGGTGGCATCGATCCATAAAGAACAGATGTCGGTCCTTTAAATACTTCTATTTGTTGCAACGCAATTGGATCAATTTGAGGCTGAAGGTTCCAACCATTTAGACCTTGTAGAGACAAGCCATCGTAGTAACTAGCGTTACTTGTTCTAAATCCTCGAATAGAAAACTCATCATACATCGTCACTGAGCCACCTCGATGTTCAGTAACCACACCCGACGCATAACGAAGCGCCTGATTAAGAGACTTCACTCCACGCTGTTCAAGTTGTTCACCTTCAATGACAGTAATGCCTTGTGGCGTTTCTTCTGGCTCTAGTGCAGATTTCGTCGCCGTATTACGATACGCCTTACCTAGGATCGTTACTGTTTCTACATCTTGCTCAGAGTTTTTATTCGGCTCTTCTGCGTATGCATGAGTTGATAGCGCACTTACAAGTGCGATAGCGAGTGCGGAATACTTGAATTGAGTATGGGTGTTCATGAGTCCCTCAGATACCAATGCTTAAGTTAAATAATAATAAATCTCATTTGCATTGTATGTATCTGACGACTCGATAATTAACAATTTGGTGCAAATATCTATAAAAAAGGGTCAATTGCTTAGGAAAAAGCAATTGACCCTTCTGTCAATATGGTCAAATCATGTATTACCCATAAACAGGGAGAGGTTGATTATGCTCGAACTATTGGAATCCAATACTCCATTTCGGCATCTTGTGACTGTGATTGATAGTCTTTTGGATAGACTTCAAGCTCATAGCCATCAATTCCACGATAGCCTGAAGATGGGAGCCAATTTAGAACAAACCAAGACAGAGTTTTTGGTAACCCTTGGATGGGCCCTTTATGCTTAACCACTGCATAGGTCTGCTTAGGTACAGTAAGTATCTCGAGTTTGTCAGAAACCACACTAGGCAAAGTGGGCATAGACACCTCTTCATCCAAAACCACCCCTGCCCAATATTTTAGGTTAGTACCATCGAAATTCGCTTGGGTTATATCGACCACGCCCATAAAACGTAGGTCTTGTTCCTTTGGTAACACCACTTCCTGTTCTAAGTGAGCCCACAACTGTGGAACCTTCTGAGCAAAGTCCTGAGTAAGCGAAAACAGTCCGCTGATCTCGGTACTCATACCTTTGATCAAAAAGGCATCACGCTCATCAATTTTCACTTCTACAAAACGAGCGCCACTCTCTTGTTCTAAAGCAGCAGAGAAATCCGAAACCTCGATGGGCTTCTTCAAACCCACTCTTTTACCGCTTTTTCGATATTGGCTAGGACTAATCTCAAACATTTGCTTGAAGGAGCGACTAAAGCTGATTTCTGAATTGAATCCGAGTGCGATAGCAATATCGATCACTCTTTGATCTTCATCTAACAACAATTCAGCGGCTCGACTTAACTTAAGTTCACGAACGTAGTTCGCAACGGTCATCCCCGTCTCAGACTGAAAAACACGCTGCAACTGCCAACGAGACCAACAGCTTTGGGTTGCAATCTCTTCTAACGAAAGCGGACTGCTAAGGTTGCTGTGAATAAAGCCTAGAACCTTACTAATTCGTTCAAATGCAGGGGTGTTCTTATTCAACGTTAATACTTCTTCGTCTTTAGTGGATGATAGATGGATAGATAACATTCGTTTTACAAATATTAGTATCATTAACCTCGATTCGGGTCACGCACCGTTTGTTGTTCGGTCTATAAATTCCATTTCAAACGATGTTAATGCCCCAATTTGTATGGTGAAGTGCTCACCGTTTGGTTATGATAACGAAATTGATTATCATTTATACCAATCTTATGCTGGCTCAAATACACGATATTGTTACCCGTAAAAAAGCGCCTCCCCTTCATAAAAAAGTATTCTCGCTTTCCAAAGAAGTCACTCCTTTTTTAAAAGGCAGTTTTGGACCAATTTACGGCAAAAGCATCGTAATCAGCAATCCAGACAGCCATATCGAGATTAAACGTGTTTATGATAGCTTGGCAAAAAACCATCCGGAAGCGGGAAATCCATATTGGTTAACCCGCACTTGGGACCTATTAAGCTGGCAACCAATTTACGTTACCTTTATCTCCATTTACGCATTGCACTCATTGCCTGACATTCAAAATATTGGTCAGTCGCGTATAAAAGGCTTTATCACGGGCTACCGTTTCGGCACTGATGCACACCAACATGGAAAACCAGAAGAACTGATACCAGAAGCGGGAAAAGCGTTATTGGCTTTAGCTGAGTTCTACCGAGAGCAAATTAACACTTGGACACGTATTCGTCCGGGCTTTACTCAGCACTTGTTGGCTGATCACCTTTTAGCGGCACTCATTAAAGTTCAACGTCACCACAATGAGTTCAGCAATGAATATATCCTTGAACAAGCGAGATTATGGTTAGAGGCTTGTGAGCTTCCAACTCGCCACTTAAGCAGCCTTAGAATCGATCCTGAAACGGGAATGTTGAAATTGATTCGAACCAGTTGCTGCCTCGTTTATAAATGTGAGTCTCGTAAACTGTGTGATGACTGCCCTCGACACCCAGACAACAAGCGCAAGACAACTAAACCTGAAAAATAACCAGCGACATTCAGTACCTACTCCATCAAAGGCGATTTATGTTCCAGCTCTCTAATATTGAAGTGATCCGCGACGACCGAACCATTTTGAAAGTCCCTGACTTAACAATACCTACCGATAAACTCACTGTGGTGCTCGGTCATAACGGTTCAGGAAAATCAACGTTGGTGAATTTGTTGTCGGGTCAAATGCAAGCAGAACAAGGAGAAGTGAAGCTCGACAGTACCTCGTTGAATTCGCTAAAAAGTAAAGAGCTCGCCAAACGCATTGCTTATTTGCCACAAAAACTTCCTACTTCAGCTGGACTCACAGTTTCTGAATTAGTTCGATTAGGACGGTTCCCTTGGCGGGGCGCCTTTGGACGTTGGAATCAAGAAGATGCCACGATCATTGAGCAAGCAATGAAACGCACCGATATCGATCAGTTTTCAAGTGCGCTAGCCGATGAACTCTCTGGTGGTGAGCGTCAGCGTGCTTGGGTATCGATGCTACTCGCGCAACAATCCCCATTGCTGATTCTCGATGAGCCGACATCGGCTCTCGATGTTCATCATCAATTTCAGCTCATGAGTTTACTGGCTGAGCTTAATAAAAATGAAGGTGTGGGAATCATAGTGATCCTTCATGATCTTAACCTAGCACTGCGTTATGCCACCCACATCGTCGCTCTAAAGCAGGGAAAGATTGCCTTTGAAGGTGGTACCGATACCTTGCTAAGTGAGAAAACACTCTCAGAGTTATATGAATCACCAATCAAACTGATCGATCACCCTGTGCCAGCAGATACACTGGCTAGTCAAAAAGTGGCCGTTGTGTGTGAATAATAAAATCAATCCATATACAGCAGGCTAAACATTGGCCTGCTGTGCTTCGGGGCTATTAAAGCCACGAGTGATATTAAACAGTGTAATCAAAGTAAACACCGCGATCACAATCGACAGGTGCCATGCTTCTCCCAAACCTAACTGAACCAATCCCATACTCACTAACGACGAAACCACCATCTGCCCTCCACCGGACATAGCTGCCGCCGCACCTGCATTCTTTTTATACGGAAGCATCACTAGAGCTTGCGCACACGGCAGTGCAATACCGTTTCCAAGAATCATCAGTAACTGCCCGAGCATTAGGTACAAAGGCTCCAAAGGACAAACAAAGAGCCAAACCGCTGCACAGATATGAAGAATAGGTGTGATTAGTAGAGTTTTCTTACTGCCCAAGATAGGTCGGATCCTGCTACACAAGCTGGTGCCGCCTAACATACCCAATGCCGGTATCACGGCCCACATTGCGTATTGATCCGATGTCATTCCAATTTGGTTCTGCATGATAAACGGCATAACCGATACAGTGGTAATCATCAAACTAAAATTAAGCCAACCGATACTGGCAAAACTAATGAAATACCTTGAGCTTAGTAACTCCTTATACTGAATGATCATGCGTTTAGGTGATGGGATTTTCGAAAACTGACTGACCGTTTCTTTAAAGCGAAAAGCAATCACAAACCACACCAAACTGACGTAGCCAAGCAGTGAAATAAAGACCATGCTCCAGCCAAAATGGAAGTTAATGAAACCACCAATGACCGGCGCAATTAGAGGTGTAATTGACGCTACCATCGCAATATAAGACATGGCGATTGGTAGCTCCGAGCCTGAATATCTGTCACGCGTTGTTGCCCTAGCCAGTACAGCACAACAACCAGTTCCCAAACCTTGTAAGAAACGGCCAACGACCATATTCGTGAACGAGTAACTAAGAAAAATGATCACGAGTAGCCCCATCAAGGCGATCAAAAGACCCGTTAACAATACCTTTTTGCGTCCCAACGCATCGGAAATCGGTCCGTATAAGAACTGTGAAGGTCCAAAGCCAAGCAGGTAGACACTCACCAACAATTGAGCTTGCTCCAGTGAAACATCGAAGTCTTTGGCAATCCAAGGTAGCGATGGAAACACCAAGCCCATGCTAAGTTGACCAACGCTGATGATCAGACAAGCGAGCAAGATAGTTTTAAATTCAAAACTGGACTTCATGGCTTCACAACCTAACTTTGACGAGTGTAACTAAGAGCGACTGAAACAATGCTTACCAACTTTGTCGGTTATAGTTGAAATGCATTATGAGAAAAGACGAAATAACATACGCCACATGGTTTATTCATACAATACTATTTACATTTATTTTCGAAATAGTCACTTTTCACGAGCAATAGTAACGCTACACTAAAAGACAAGGGATGAGTTGGAGAGACTGTATGAGATTAAGTCATTGTATTACCGCTGCTTTAAGCCTAGCTATTGCATCACCTAGTCAAGCACTTCAAGTTGAGAAAATCACCGATGGTTTGTTGATTCCTTGGGGGCTTGCGTACATTGACGACAATACGATGTTGGTGACGGAGCGCGAAGGCGTGATCAAACAAGTTAACCTAAAGACTGGTGAACAAGAGACTCTTTTTCGCCTGCCTGACGTATGGGCTAAAGGACAAGGAGGTGCCTTAGATATTGCCCTCTCTCCATTTGAAAAAGACAAAATTTACGTCACCTACAGTAAGAAGCAACAAGGTGATGCCGTCACAGCACTGGCCAGCGCAACCTACAACGGAACGCAGATTACCGATTGGCAAGACGTGTTCGTTTCTCAATCCTTGACGGATACGGGTCGCCACTTTGGTAGCCGAATTACTTTTGATAGTAACAGTCTCTATTTCTCTATTGGTGATCGCGGTGAGCGAGACAACGGCCAAGACACGCAAACCCATGCAGGTTCAATATTACGGCTAACACCTGACGGCCAAGTACCTAAAAACAACCCTTTTGTGAAAAACAAAAACGTACTTAACGAGATTTGGAGTTATGGCCATAGAAACCCTCAAGGCCTTTTCTATGATAAAAAAACCAAAAAGCTTTGGTCCATTGAGCATGGGCCTCGAGGTGGTGACGAAATCAATCTGATCAAAAAAGGCGCAAACTACGGTTGGCCAGTCACATCCCACGGTAAAGAGTATTGGGGCCCAATTAAGGTTGGCGAAGCAGAGACTAAAAAAGGTATTGAGTCGCCTGTAAAAGTCTATGTTCCCTCTATCGCTCCGGGTAGTTTAGTGCTTTACAGAGGAGAAAAATTCCCTGAGCTTGATGGCAAGCTGCTATCTGGTGCGTTAAAGCTTGCCCATATTAATGTTGTGACACTCAACAATAAAAGCCAAGCCATTGCAGAAGAGCGGTTGTTTGAAGAAATGGGAGAAAGAATTCGTGATATTGAAGTGACGCCAGAGGGTGATATCTACTTTAGTACCGACAACGGGAATTTGTATCGCGTAACTCATTAGGTTAGTAACCAAGGTTGGGTATTGTCGTCTTTTTGACGTGCTATCGGCCTTGGAACCTTTGTAGACAAGGGATTAGTCATTCGAATGAGTCTAGTTTTTATTTTGTTTTACGCCTCACATTTCACATCCATTATTGATATTAATAACTGTTGAATTAGTGCTTTGACTCCAGTTTTTTGCCAAAAATCACACCTATCTGTCACAAAAAGTACAACAAAACACCATACCATTGTAACTACATGATATCTAAGGGATGGAAAGTTTGACTGCCTCCAAAGTTCTGCAACCTTTAGCACAAGATCCCATTGACACCGACCCTGTTTGATTTAGACTCGATTTCGGCTAGAAAGAAAGTTCTTTGTATATAAACATATCGTCGGATTACTAGTAACCCCCCGTTGTGTTGTACGCAATAGCAATAAACTTTTCCACGCTATCGGTGCCGCAATAGGCTCAAATAAAAAATAATTTAGGATATCATCATGTCTAACACAGTTACTGGTACAGTAAAATGGTTCAACGAAACTAAAGGTTTCGGCTTCATCCAACAAGAGAACGGTCCAGACGTATTCGCACACTTCTCTGCAATCGTTGGTGACGGCTTCAAAACTCTTGCTGAAGGCCAAAAAGTTGAGTTCGTAGTATCTCAAGGTCAAAAAGGTCCTCAAGCAGACAGCATCAAAGTAATCTAATTGATCGCTTAAAGCATTCCTGAAATAGCCAGCTGACGCTGGCTATTTTTTTACCCAAAATTCATTCAGTTAAGGTAAGATAGAGGTCAATTTATAATACAAGACAGTGCTAATGGCTCTTAAACCTACAATCTACAAATTTCGTATCTCTCTCACTGACATGAATCGAGATTACTACGACTCGTTCAACCTTACTATTGCACAGCACCCTTCTGAGACTGAACAACGCATGATGGCACGTATCATGGCGTTTTGTATCAATGCTTCACCAGAGCTTCAATTCACCAAAGGTTTATCGACTATTGAAGAGCCAGACCTATGGCAAAAGTCTCTTGATGACCAAATCTTAGAGTGGATCGACGTAGGTGAACCGGATCCAGAGCGCGTTAAGAAAGCCACTCGATTATCAAAATCAGTGAAAGTATTCAGCTTCAACACCAAATCAAATGTTTGGTGGGAACAGAACCGCGGTAAGTTTGGCTACTTGGATGCTCAAATTGTTCGACTTAGCAACGAAGGCATTGAACAGCTGGCGGAAATGACAGAACGCACCATGGATCTTTCAGTGATGCTTACGGGTAATTCAGCCTTTGTTAACAGTGATACCCAGTCTGCTGAAGTGACTTGGGAAGAACTGCAAAGCAACGAATAACATCAGCACTATGAGTAAACTCGAACACTGTTTATCAGAAGCAGGCTACGAACAGATTCAAGCGCTAAAAATTGGGTTTGAGCAAGAATCAAAAGACTTTATCCAGAGTAACCAGTCTTTGTTCAAGCACGCATGTGAAAACAAGCCTGACAACTCCAGCATTCAGACCCTACTCGGATTGCTTACAAAGACCCACATCGACGCAAGCTACGAATCTAGTGCTGACAAAGATGCCAACGAAGCGATGCAGCAAGTTCTCGAAGAAACCGTTGGGCAAGAGCATAGTCAAAAGTTCAACCATTCAAGTTCGAAAAAGCTGCAGTTCATCACTCACCTTTGGCTGTTTGTCCAAGGGCGTATGGGTATGGATTACAGCCTAGCGAACGATCATGCAATGGCGACAGCCTCACTACTATGCCGAATAGTTAGGCAGACTGAAGATGAGATTCGCGTTGCGTTCATGGGTAGCTTCTACGATGGTTTGAACATCTATCAGGCGCAGAATAAACCATCGGGTTTCATTCATAGCTTTAAGCGTTTATTTAACCTGTCTTAATAGCTTCACACTCAAATGAGAAATGCGCTTTGCTGTTGCAGAGCGCATTTTTTTTGCAATCCCGTCGTAAGAGATTCCCTATTACGCTCATCCCTCGCTCTAGGGAATGACGAGTGTGTTTTCTTGCCATCCCTTGACCTGTTGCTCAAAGATCCAAATAGCAAGAGCACCGTCATCCCCAAGAAGGAGGGACGACTAAATCGGGGATCTATCGCCAGCACAAAACCACATATGTACAAAAAAAGACTCCCCGTAATGCTTGCTGTCGCGTTAGGCAATGGTGCTAATCAGATACAAAAAAGCCCCGCAGAGTGCGAGGCTTCGAATATTTCTTGTCGATTTAAAAAGCGAAATCGAACTTATCTAATCAATCGTAGATTAGCGTAAACCGTGCAAGAACTCATGACGGGTTGCTGGGTTTGACTTGAAAATGCCACCCAGAGCCGTTGTGGTTGTTTCACTGGTTGCATCCATGACGCCACGAGACTTCACACAGTAGTGAACAGCATCCATGGTTACTGCAACATCATCAGTTTCCAACAAAGTTTGCAGTGCAACTAAGATTTGTTGCGTCATGCGCTCCTGAACTTGAGGACGCTGTGCAAAGAAACGAACAATGCGGTTGATCTTAGAAAGACCAATGATTTTTCCACGAGGGATATAAGCAACCGCCGTTTTTCCATCGATCGTCACCAAGTGATGCTCACATGTACTGGTTACCGTGATGTCTTTCACGCGTACCATTTCTCGAACATTCATCTTGTTTTCGATTACGGTGATTTTAGGGAAGTTGGCGTAATCCAAACCAGAGAAGATTTCATCGACATACATTTTAGCAATACGATGCGGTGTTTCTTCCAAGCTGTCATCCGTTAAATCAAGTTCTAGAAGAGTCAGAATCTCACGCATATGGTGTTCGATTCGTTCCTTTTTCTCTTCACGGCTTACCTGATTCGGGCTCATTGGTGTTTCTAACCCGCGGCTCGCTAGCGCATCTTTAACCAACTTCGCTGATTCGCTAAGACCTGACATTGAACTTCCTCTTCTATTACCCCTTTTGGATGGCAGACAAGGATACTCGGAATTTTGAATAATTACACCCATATTTTAAGGGAGGTCATTATTTACGGGCCTCAAATTATGCTAAAGTGGCATCAATTTCGTTGATACCGCTGTACCAACAAACAAATCAAAATAATAACGATCAAAGGAATTCAATTATGGGCTGTTGCGACGCTCCCGGCTTGATGCCAATTGAAGAAGCACTTGATAAGCTGCTATCACCAATCACACCAATTCAAGAAACACTATCACTACCGCTGGCGGATGCTTTAGGCTACGTTCTTGCTGAAGATATTCTCTCACCTATTTTTGTTCCTCCTTTTGATAACTCAGCAATGGATGGTTATGCCCTGCGTCTAGCGGATCTAGAAAATGGCTACACGCTTCCACTCGCTGGTAAATCATTTGCAGGTCAACCGTTTGAAGGTGAATGGCCACAAAACACCTGCATTCGTATCATGACTGGCGCTAAGATACCTGAAGGTTGTGACGCGGTGATCATGCAAGAAAACACGCGTGAAACCGAAGGCGGCATAGAAATTCAGCAAACTGACATCAAGCCAAATAACAACATTCGCCCTACTGGTGATGATATCAAACAGGGTGATGTTGTACTGAGTAAAGGCGAACGCCTAACTCCTCGTGATATTCCAATGATCGCCTCTCTAGGTATTAGCCACATTCAAGTGCTGCGTAAACCTAAAGTGGCTTTTTTCTCTACAGGCGACGAACTTAAGCCTTTGGGTCAGCCATTAGAAGATGGCCAGATCTACGACAGCAACCGTTATGGTATCAAGCCACTGATTGAAGCTTTCGGCTGTGAAGCAATCGACTTAGGCATCATTCCTGATTGCCCTGCTACGCTTAAACAAACATTCGAAAAAGCGCAAGAGCTCGCTGACGTCGTAGTCACTTCAGGTGGTGTAAGTGTTGGTGAAGCTGACTACACCAAAGACATCCTTGAAGAGCTTGGGCAGATTGGCTTTTGGAAACTGGCGATTAAACCGGGCAAACCTTTTGCCTTTGGTGAACTAGAGAACGCTTGGTTCTGTGGCTTACCGGGTAACCCAGTCTCTGCAGTTTTAACCATGTACGTACTTGTACAACCAATGCTTGCGAAATTGGCTGGCAATACAGCTTGGAAAGCACCTGAATCAATCCCTGCGACAACACGCTCTGCATTTAAAAAAGCACCAGGACGCACCGACTACCAACGCGGAATCTACACCATTGAAAATGGTCAGTTTGTTGTCGAGACAACTGGCAACCAAAGCTCAGGTGCATTCCGCTCAATGAGCCTTGCAAACTGCTTTGTGGTACTTGAACGTGAACGCGGCCGAGTTGAGGCGGGTGAAACCGTGCAAATCCAACTGTTCAATTCAACACTCTACTAACGAGGCTTGTTAATGGAAATTTTGTCTGACGTGGAAATGCTTCGCTACAACCGCCAGATCATCCTTAAACAGTTCGATTTTGAGGGACAAGAAGCGCTCAAGCAAAGCTCCATACTTGTGTTGGGCGCTGGCGGTTTAGGCTGTGCGGCGTCTCAGTATCTGGCTACTGCAGGTGTTGGCAAACTCACGCTTATCGATGATGACGTGGTGGAATTGTCTAACCTACAACGACAAGTTCTTCATACTGATGCAGACATCGGCAAGAAGAAGGTTGAATCTGCGGCTGAGTCACTCAAGTTATTAAACCCTCACTTGGCTGTTGAGACAATTGATCGACGCCTGTCAGATGACGAACTAATCGCCTTAGTACAATCTCATTCTTTGGTATTGGATGCGTGTGATAACGTAGAAACACGAAACCAACTCAATCGTCTCTGCTATCAAGCGAAGGTACCTTTGGTATCTGGTGCAGCCATTCGTATGGAAGGACAGATCAGCGTATTCACCTACCAAGACGAAAACACTCCGTGTTATCAATGTTTGAGTGCACTATTTGGTAATGCGGCACTTAGCTGTGTTGAGGCCGGTGTTATGGCGCCAGTGGTTGGTATGGTCGGTGCCGCGCAGGCGTTAGAGGCCATTAAAGTGATTGCGCAGTTCGGCTCCCCAAAAGAAGGCAAGCTACTTATCTTAGATGCTATGTCCCACAGTTGGCGAGAAATGAAACTGATGAAAATGCCCACTTGTACAGTGTGTGGCTAACCCAGTTTTTAAGTAACACCCATATCATTTTCACAATTGAGCTTCGACTGTTAAGTTGAAGCTCTTTTTATAGCTACTCCCGCGTATTTTCATTTTGATAACACGCACTACATCGCCTCTCATCTCGTTACCATTTCAATTCTCATTTTGAGAAAATTAACCAAATCAAAATTTAACACCTATAAAACAATAACTTAAGATTGGCATAAGAATTGATACTCATACATTATCTTCCATTACAAGGATGTTGATATGAGAATCCCAACGTTAAGTTTGCTTCTAAGCGCACCAATGATAGTGCAAGCAGCCCCCTTTGAAACTTGCCCAAGTAAGGCATATCTATTTCAATCTACGCCAGTTCAAGTATATGGGGTCAATCTCGTCACAGGCTCTACCACGTTGTTGCAATCGGACACAGGTATGGACGTCAATATTAATGGTGTCGGTTTCAGCTTCGATGACCGCTATATCTATGGCTACGACACAACTAATAAAAGAATTGTTCGACTTGGGGAAGATTTCCAAGCCGAAGTCGTCAACACAAGCGGCCTACCGACTGACCACACCTTTTATGTCGGGGATGTTTATAACAGTACCTACTATCTGTACCGCACTGGTAAAGGACTGTTCACTATCGACTTAACACCACTCGCGTCGGATCCCAATGCAGTCCTACCCGTTGTGAAAGTGTCTAATATTGCCACTGTTAAACTCACAGACTTTGCGTTCCATCCAAGTGATGGCAAGCTTTACGGTATCGATAACAATTCAGGAGTACTCTACTCCTTCGACCCTAACACAGGCGCAGAAACTTCGATCGGTGATACGGGCGAAACGGGTACATTTGGTGCTGGCTATTTCGATGTCAATGGTAACTACTATGTGTCACGTAACCAAGACGGCAAAATCTACCGTGTTAATCTATCGCCAGATAACGCAGCCAATATCGCTGCAGGCATAGTCCCTGCTGTAGAGTTTGTCTCTAATGGCCCTAGCTCTGGTCAAAATGACGGTGCTCGTTGTGCCAACGCTCCTGTTATTGACGAAGATTCAAATATCGATTTCGGTGATGCACCAGACAGCTACTTAACACTGCTGAACAGCAATGGCCCTCGTCATGAGCTTGATGGAATTACTTGGCTCGGAACAGAGGCACCAGACGGAGAACAAGATGGCTTTGTATCACCTCAATCCGATGAAACAACCGGTGTCGATGATGAATGGACCAACGGTGGTATCGGATTTGTTACGGCACTTGAGGCTGGCCTCGATTCTAAAGTGATGATTGAAGCTTCAACCACAGGTTACCTGTCAGCTTGGATTGATTGGAACCAAGATGGCAGCTTTGACGGCGAAAACGAAAAAGTCTTTTCTGACTACCAACTGTCTGCAGGTGAAAATGAGCTGTTCCTTAATGTCGATGTCAACGCATTAACGGGGACTACTTGGGCTCGATTCCGTTTCAGTCAACAAACCAACCTTGAATATTATGGCGGTTCAACATCGGGTGAGGTTGTCGATATTCAAGTCGATGTGCTTAACGATGGAGCGACTGCTCGCTACTTCCCAAGCGCTTCTGGTTACGCAACACTAGCGTACGAAGATAACTGGCCGTATAAAGCGGATTACGACATGAACGATGCCGTGCTTCGCTATCGCATCACAGAGATCTTAAAAGATGGCAAAGTCGTCAAATCCACTATTGATGGTCGTTTAGTCGCTGTCGGCGCTGATTACCTAAATGGCTTTGCCGTACGCCTACCAAATCTTGCACCGAGTTCTGTTAGCACTGGCAACTCCTATATGAAAGAGAACGGTGTCTTTACTTCTCTAAATATGGAAAGTGGTCGTAGCGAAGCTATCTTTGTTGTCGCAGAGAATCTCACTGAGAAAATTGCCACCAGCTGTGATTTCTATCGTACCCAGAATGGCTGTAAAGATGACGAACAATTTGCGTTCCAAATTGGCATTTCACTGGATGGTGAAGGCGTTGATACAAGCGCTTGGACAGACATGCCGTACGACCCGTTCATCTTTGCAACACCAGGGCACTATCACGGTCCCAACCTACCTCTGCACCCAGGTCGCAGTTGGGAAGTACATTTGGCTGACCAAGCACCAACAGAGGCCTTTGACAGCGCAAATCTATTTGAAACGGGTTTAGGTGTTGATGACAGTAGTCCAAGTGAAGGCAAGTACTTCAAAACAGCGGAGAACCATCCTTGGGCACTAATGATCACATCAACCACTGAATGGGAATGGCCACAAGAACGTGTAGACATTGTTACTGCATATCCACAATTCAAAACGTTCGCAGAATCTGGCGGTGCAGACGCTACCGATTGGTTCCAGTCACCTGAAGCTGGTCAATGCTATGACTTGAGCACAGGGGAGTAATCATGATGAACAAGCAAATGAAATCCTCACACTCTAGTCGCTATAACTTTGATTCATCAGCTGTAAAGGGAACATTAACAAAAGGAAGTAGAGCCATGGTTAAACAAGCTTCATTGATGACATTAATCGCCAGTACTACTTTAATCTTTGGTTGTGGTGGAGGTGGCGGCGGAGGTGGCGGTTCAACAGCAGCGCCCGCTCCGGCAGTGGCAAGCACGATGTCTGATTTAACCGTACCAGATGGCTTTGACTACAACCCGGTAGAGCAGCATGACCTTGATATCGATATCAGCCACATTTCGACGAGCCGTTCATTTGTGTCTGTTTACAGCCGCTACTCTGAGCGCAGTGATGCTACATTTAAACCAGATTACTCAAGCCGACTAATTGCTGGATCACTAAATAATGGGCAGTTCAGTTCTTCATTTACGGCCCCAATCAGTGAGGAGAGTATCCTTATTGAAATCTGGTTCTATGACGGTCAACCACCGCTTCAACAAGTGGTTTCATCAGATGTTATGCAAGTAACCTGGTAGATAACTGAGCAACGATAAGCGAGCCTATATGGGCTCGCTTTTTGTTGTTGGTTACCTCACGAACTCGACAGGCTTGATTAACAAATAAGGATAACTGGCGTATCTTAAAACTAATTGCATACAGTCTAGGAGTTAAAATAACACTCTATGAAACAGCTAAAGTTGGCGTTTGTTATTCTCGGCGCAGGTATTCTGGTGTTAGTGGTGCTAATACAGTTGACCGCCCCCTCCTCTGATCCCATACAAAAACGGGCAATCGTTATGGCGAATACGTTGACCCAATCTCTTGATGGTCATCGCCGTTACCTGACCTTAAAACTTGATGGCGAGCCAAGCTTTCGATTGTCGGTACCAGCGACTCTTGATTGCCCCATTGATTCTGTAGTGATTGTTGATGCATTATTGAATCAAACAACCGGACAACAAAGCTATAAATATCAGCGCTGTATTGCTGCTGATGCGACTCATTAGCGTATCCAAAAATCATCGTTCTTAGATATCTAAATCACACAACACAGGAAGTGGAGTACCATGACTCAACCTCTGATCACACCCGCTCAGTTGAACGAACTGCTAAAACAGCAAGATATTATCCTTCTCGATGCCAGTATCGAATTTCAGATCCCGGGAGAAGCACAGAAAATCACAGACCAGTACATTCCTGGCACGATTAAATTCGACTATGACAAAGACTTTTGCAATAAGCATACTTTGCTCCCGCACATGTTCCCTACCGAGAAGCATTTCAACGAGCGAGCTAGAGCCTTGGGCATCAACAACACCAGCACCGTCGTTGTCTATGACAATGCTGGTACGTTTGCTTCGCCACGTGCTTGGTGGATGTTTCATGCTATGGGACACAACAATACGCTGATTCTAGATGGTGGTTTACCAGCATGGGTAGAGTGTGGATTTGAGACCGTTTCAGATTACACCGCCGTCGATGCACAAGGGGACTTTGAAGGCTCGCTCGACAAGCATTACTTCATTGATGCCGTTCAAGTAAATGAATACTCTAGAACGCAACAGGCGAATATTCTTGATGCACGTTCGCAAGCTCGTTTCGATTCTAAGGTACCTGAGCCTAGGCCGGGCCTTAGAAGTGGGCACATTCCAAATTCAATCTGCCTACCCTTTGCACAAGTTATGGAAAATGGTCGCTTAAAATCAGACCAAGAACTGAAGTCTATCTTTAGCAATCTAAACCTAGAGCAAACTATGCCTATAGTCTTTAGCTGCGGCTCTGGTGTTACCGCTTGCATTATTTTGCTGGCGGCTAAAATTGCAGGGCATACAAACCCTATGAGTGTTTACGATGGTTCGTGGACTGAGTGGGGAGCCAAAGAAGAGCTACCGATCGAAGTGACCAAGTCATAAAAACAACGGCTAATTGGTCTAGATAACAAATAACTTTGATCGAAAAGATACTGCGTCGCTATGTGTTTTGTTACTATACAACACAACAAATACGGCGTTCTTTTTTTGCAATTTCGATTCAAGGTTTCTCAAAACTGGCCGTTACATGAGTGTTATCTAGACCCAAAGGCGTTGTATGGCTGTATTCAAAAAAAATATCTGGACGTTGTACGTATTGATCGTACTACTGACTACGATACTTTTTTCCGCATTTGGGATTATCAAGTGGCAAACCAATCGTGACGACTTCACTCGCCAGCAACACATGCAGCTTGAGCTATTCTCTAATTCTGTCGACTCACTACTGACTAGCCAAGAAGCACTGCTTGAGGTCGTCGGCCATCAACTAGTGCAGCAATCTGATTTTACCCGCACGGCTGCGATTCAAATTCGTCCTATTTTGGATAAACTGCTCGATACACACCCTGCAATTGCGGCCTTTGGTTTGATAAACCCTCAAGGTGAGTATTTGGCCGTTAGCTCCAACTTAATGCTTACAGAACAAAGTAACCTGCTTGATTACGATTACACACGTGAGTCGTTTCTAGAGGCCATTGAAAGCCAGAAAATGGTATTGGGTCGAACCTATTTCCAAGACTCATTAGGTACGTTGATCATCCCAATCCGCAAATCGATATCCATCAACGGCACTGATGTTGCCGCGGTAATGACGGCTGGGTTAAAACTCAACAGCACCATTTTGTTTAAAAAGAACGTAAACACTGCAGATCACAACAGTTTAAGTTTGCTACGTGATGATCTATACAGACAGTTCTATTCTAAAGACGTGGTTTCACTAAGAGCTTACTCAACACCTGTCGATGAAAACATGGTTAATCGTATTGCTGATAGCTTTGCGAAAACTTACAAAACCAATATTCAAGACGCGAAAAATAGCGGTGACATCTACTCGATCATCGTTGAGGATTCTGGCCAGAATTGCATTGTCACTACGACCTACCTCAAAGACTATAATTTGTGGGTAATTGCTAGCACGCAACTCGCTTATGTTGACCAAGTATTTTGGCAAGAATTTAGCATTTATATCGGTGTGTTCTTATTGTTACACGCCGGCTTTTACATATTGGTTAAGTCTATCTCGAAGAGCGAGCTACGAACACGCACGCAGCTTATCTACCAAGCAAACCATGACCCACTGACCTCTTTACCGAATCGCTTCTATATGCGCCAGAACATCAGTCGTTGGCTCGATGACGAGAAGCATCCATTTACACTTCTGTTTATCGATATAGATAACTTCAAGAGTGTGAACGACACTCATGGTCATGACTTCGGCGATAAGATCTTGAAACAAATCGCCCTGCGTCTGAGCCGCTTCCAATCGCGCCTTAGCCTAGTGATCAGAGATTCAAGTGATGAGTTCTTATTCTTAACGCCACTCACTAATGAGAGCGAACTGCACCGCTTAGCTGAACGAATTATCGAGGTGTTGTCCAAGCCTTACGATGTAGACGAAGCACAGTTCTTATTGAGCTGTAGTATCGGTATCGCGCAGTTCCCGCAACATGGTAGAGATCTCGATAGCCTTCTTCGCTCAGCAGATATCTCGATGTACAAGGCGAAACAGCAGCAGAACTCATACAGCATGTTTACAGCTGAAATGCAGGAAACGCACTTATACAAGATGAAAGTGGAACAGAAGTTAAGGGTTGCCGTTGAAAAACAGACGCTCTTTATGGTGTTCCAACCGCTTCTGCGAGCAGATGGTAACGTGAATGGTGTTGAAGCCTTAGTACGTTGGATTGATGACGAGCTTGGTTTTGTACCGCCTGACGTATTCATCCCTATTGCTGAAAAGACGGGATTAATGCCTAGATTAGGCGCGTTTATCATTGAATCAAGTGTTCAACAAATAGCGCATCTACACCGAATTGAGATGGTCAAGCTAGGGCTATCGATCAACATTTCAGTGCGCCAGTTTATGCATGCTTCATTTACGGAACATCTTCTAGCGACACTGGAAAAGTACCAGTTCCCGAGTGACTATCTAACGCTTGAGATCACGGAGAACTTATTCATTGAAGACGTGCAACAGGTACGCCCTATCTTTGAGTCACTCAATGACAGAGGTATTAAGATCTCACTGGATGATTTCGGAACAGGATATTCTTCACTGAGTATGCTGAAAGCTCTACCAATATACGAATTGAAGATCGATAAGAGCTTTATTGAGAACATTAACTGCGATGCTCAATCTCTGACTATGGTTCAAAACATCATCGCCATTGGTAAAAACTTTGGCATGGTAGTACTGGCAGAAGGGGTTGAGACCAAAGAACACTTTGATGTGTTAAAGGCTTGTCACTGTGACTTAATGCAAGGCTACTACTTCTCGCGCCCGATACCGTATGAGGAGCTCAGCCAGTACCTCAAACAATATGCTCCTTCATTAAAAGAAGAGTGTGAAGCATAAAAAAATGGAAGCGCGTGCTTCCATTTTTTACATCCTTATTAGGTATAACCCAAAGAGCCGCTCTGGTAAGCGAATAAGCACACTATCTAGTTAGTACCCTCACCCTTTTCTACATATTTCATCTGTTCGTCTAAGTTGAGAACGGTTAGTGCATTACTTACGCTGGTCGCAATCACATCCACAACCCCAGTACGAAGCGCACCAAGCAGTGCTAATGGTTTACTGTTTTCGGCTGCGATAGCAATCACCTCCGCAATAGGGCGAAACTCTTCTAGACCCAAACCAATAACACGGTCACTCATTACTGTGTTGGCTGCTTTTCCGTGAACATCAAAAAAGTCATAGCCAGCAAAGTCACCAACCACACCTTGTAACAAGCGAGATTGAACAACCTCCCCTGCTGTAAACCAGCCTAGGTCAACCATGTAGCTGTTCTCGCTCATGTCACCAATACCCACTAACGCCACATCTGCCTTACGAGCAAGGTCTAAGGTTTGCTTAACTGTGCTGTTTTCCATAAAGGCCGTTTTCTGAGCCTTGTTCTCCGCATAAGCGGGCGCATACAGAGTTTCCGATGAACCGCCATACTTTTTCGCTAGCTGACGACAAATGTGGTCTGCGTTAAACATACCACCTCTTGGGTGTATACCACCGATGCCACATACAAACTTACAGTCACGGGGAGTAATTACACCGGTATGATGTGCGACAGACGATACGTTACGGCCTTGACCGACGGTCACTACCATACCGTTTTTTAGGGTACTGGTTAGATAGTTGGACACTAGACCCGCTACTTGTTGTCGCTGCTGCTCTTCATTCGGTTGGTCGAGCGCGACAAGCGCACGTTTAACCCCAAAACGTTCAATTAGGCGTTGTTCTATTTTGGCGCTGAATACAGGGTGGTACTTAACCGTAATTTCTACGATACCTTCGTCTCGGGCTTGCTTGAGCATTCGACCAACCTTTGCACGAGAGATTGAGAACTTTTTCGATATCTCTTCCTGTGTCGCACCGTCTTGGTAGTAGGCAACCGCCACTTCGGTGAGAAGATCAGTATTTTCTTCCGACACATCTTGAATATTCTTACTCATATACCACCCAACAAGTATTTAACAAATTATTTACCTAAATAAACAGCAATTGCTCGATGACAAAGCAACTGTCGCAATAGTTTACACCATGAACATATGTAATGATAGAAAACAAATGCTCACCTCATTCGTTATCACCAAAGTGTAATTGAACTGGTTAACACACGAGCATTAAACGTTTGCTTTCAGACCCCGTGTTTATTGGAGTAAATTATATTTGATTGAAGTCACTTTACTGTACTATTTGCCATTGACTTTACCGTGAGATCGGATAAATATGGCTTCATCATTTACTCAGCCAACGAACATATGTTCGAAGCAAATGTTCGTCAGCTCGAAATTTTAAAATTAATGAACAACTGAACCAATGATTTGGTGATGAGAAGTTTATTAGCTAGCTTGCAAATGCCCACATCTCACTTCACTCGAGATGTTATGCGATAGATAGGACGATCAACATGAGCAACAAATTAGAGCAACTTCGTAAACTAACGACAGTAGTAGCAGACACTGGTGAAATTGATGCAATCAAAAAGTACCAGCCAGAAGACGCAACAACTAACCCTTCTCTGATTCTTAAAGCAGCTCAAATCGAAGAGTATGCGCCACTTATCGATGCTTCAATCGAATACGCTAAAGCACAAAGCGCTGATAAAGCACAACAAGTACAAGACACTTGTGACATGCTTGCAGTAAACATCGGTAAAGAAATCCTTAAAACGATCCCAGGCCGTATCTCTACTGAAGTAGATGCTCGTCTTTCTTACGACACTGAAGGCAGCGTAGCTAAAGCTCGTCAGCTTGTAAAAATGTACAACGACGCAGGCATCACTAACGATCGCATCCTAATCAAACTGGCTTCAACTTGGGAAGGCATCCGCGCTGCTGAAATCCTAGAGAAAGAAGGCATCAACTGTAACCTAACGCTTCTATTCTCTTTCGCTCAAGCTCGTGCATGTGCTGAAGCTGGCGTATTCCTTATCTCTCCATTCGTTGGTCGCATCATGGATTGGTACAAAGCGAAAGAAGGTCGTGACTTCGAAGCTTCAGAAGATCCAGGCGTAATCTCAGTAACTGACATCTACAACTACTACAAAGAGCACGGCTACAACACTGTCGTTATGGGCGCAAGCTTCCGTAACATCGGCGAGATCCTAGAACTTGCTGGTTGTGACCGTCTAACTATCGCTCCTGCTCTTCTAGCTGAACTAGAAGCAGCTGAAGGTGAAGTTGTAGAGAAGCTAGTTGACTCTAAAGGCTCTAAAGAGCGCCCTGCTCCAATGACTCACGCTGAGTTCCTATGGGAGCACAACCTAGACGCAATGGCAGTTGAGAAAGTTGCAGAAGGTATCCGCAACTTCGCAGTTGACCAAGGCAAACTAGAAGACATGATCGCAGCTAAACTGTAATCACACAGAATTAAAAAAGGGGAACGTTTGCGTTCCCCTTTCAATTTCCAATTGCAATATTTTAAACACTGGTAGTTATTATGGATCGTAAACATCTAGCTAATGCTATTCGTGCTCTAAGCATGGACGGCGTACAACAAGCAAACTCTGGCCACCCAGGCGCACCTATGGGTATGGCTGACATCGCTGAAGTTCTTTGGCGTGATCACCTAAACCACAACCCGTCAAACCCAGAGTGGGCTGACCGCGACCGTTTTGTTCTTTCAAACGGCCACGGCTCAATGCTGATTTACTCTCTGCTTCACCTAGCAGGCTACGAGCTATCAATCGAAGATCTTAAAAACTTCCGTCAACTGCACTCTAAGACTCCAGGTCACCCAGAGTACGGTTACGCACCGGGCATCGAAACAACAACGGGTCCACTAGGCCAAGGTATCACGAACGCTGTTGGTATGGCGCTGGCTGAGAAAACTCTAGCAGCACAATTCAACAAAGAAGGCCACGACATCGTTGACCACTTCACTTATGCATTCATGGGTGACGGCTGTCTGATGGAAGGTATCTCTCACGAAGCATGTTCATTAGCGGGTACGCTAGGTCTTGGTAAGCTTATCGCTTTCTGGGATGACAACGGCATCTCTATCGATGGTGAAGTTGAAGGTTGGTTCTCTGACGATACGCCTAAGCGTTTTGAAGCATACGGCTGGCACGTAATCCCAGCAGTAGACGGTCACGATGCAGAAGCTATCAACGCAGCTATCGTTGCAGCGAAAGCAGATCCACGTCCTACGCTAATCTGTACTAAGACTATCATCGGTTTTGGTTCTCCAAACAAATCTGGTTCACACGATTGTCACGGTGCACCACTAGGCGCTGAAGAAATTGCAGCTACACGTAAAGAACTTGGTTGGGAGCACGGTCCTTTTGAAATTCCGTCGGAAGTCTACTCAGAGTGGGATGCGAAAGAAGCAGGCGCAGCTAAGGAAGCAGCGTGGAACGAGAAACTTGCAGCTTATGAAGCAGCACACCCTGAGCTGGCAGCTGAATTCAAACGCCGCGTAAACGGTGAACTTCCAGCACAGTGGGAAGAGAAAGCAAACCAAATCATTGCTGACCTTCAAGCTAACCCAGCAAACATTGCATCACGTAAAGCGTCTCAAAACGCACTAGAAGCGTTCGGTGCTATGCTACCTGAATTCCTAGGCGGTTCTGCTGACCTTGCACCTTCTAACCTAACTATGTGGTCTGGTTCGAAGTCTGTTTCTGCTGAAGATCCAGCGGGTAACTACATCCACTACGGTGTACGTGAATTCGGTATGACGGCGATCATGAACGGTATCGCTCTACACGGTGGTTTCGTACCATACGGCGCTACTTTCCTAATGTTCATGGAATACGCTCGTAACGCAATGCGCATGGCTGCTCTGATGAAAGTTCAGAACATCCAAGTTTACACGCACGACTCTATCGGTCTTGGCGAAGATGGTCCAACTCACCAACCAGTTGAGCAAATTGCTTCTCTACGTCTGACTCCAAACATGAGCACATGGCGCCCATGTGACCAAGTTGAGTCTGCAGTAGCTTGGAAACTGGCTATCGAACGTAAAGACGGTCCAACGTCTCTAATCTTCTCTCGTCAAAACCTTGCACAGCAAGAGCGTAGCGAAGAGCAAGTAGCGAACATCGCGAAGGGTGGTTACATCCTGAAAGATTGTGAAGGCAAGCCAGAGCTAATCCTTATCGCTACAGGTTCTGAAGTTGAGCTAGCAGTTAACGCTGCGGCTGAGCTAACAGCTGAAGGCAAGAAAGTACGCGTTGTTTCAATGCCTGCTACAGACGCATTCGACAAGCAAGACGCTGAGTACCGTGAATCTGTACTTCCATCTGACGTAACAGCTCGTATCGCTGTAGAAGCTGGCATCGCTGACTTCTGGTACAAGTACGTTGGTTTCGGTGGCAAGATCATCGGTATGACAACATTCGGTGAATCTGCACCTGCAGGTGAGCTATTCAAGATGTTCGGTTTCACTACTGAAAACGTAGTAAACACAGCGAAAGAGCTTCTAGCTTAATCTCTGCATCTCGATATCAAAATGCCCCGCTATAATTAGCGGGGCATTTTTTATTGTATCTCTTCTACATTCACTTCTGTGCTGAACTTTACGGTTTTCGTCGACACTGAGGTGTGAAATTTTCTGATGTTTTTATCTTGATGAAGCACCCGTTCAATAAAGCGTTCATAGGCTTGAATATCTGGCACAGATAGGACAATCAGAAAATCGTAGCCACCCGTTATTTGGTAGCACTGAGTCACCTCTGGTGCTTGCTCAACAGAGTTTCGAAATACACTGTAGATATCACCTCTATCACGTTCCATCTCCACAGAGACAATCAAGGTCATCTTGTTGCCTGCCAACGCAGGGTTAATCAGAGAGACATCCCCAACTATCACCTTTTCTTTACGAAGGCGTTTGACCCGCTTGAGACAAGCTGGAGCGGAAAGGCCGACCTCCTCTGCCAAATCGACATTGGCGATACGGTTATTCTTTTGCAAAATAGCCAAGATACTTCGATCAATTCGGTCTAATTCCATATATTTCACAAAACCTCATAATTATGAAATTTTTGTTAGCATTTAAATAAAACAAGAAATCTGGATACGTAGAACCACTCATTTCATTAAACATATTTCCCGTGAATACCTTAGCATTCTCTCTATCAGTTGTAATGAAAAGGATATAACAATGAGAAAATTCCACAATTTCTTCTCAGAGCTATGGCGCGAAATTTTTGATGTGACCTGGACGCTGTATAAATTGATGATCCCCATCATTATCATCATCAAAATCGTTGAAGAGATGGGTGGCATTACTGTATTGAGCGAATGGCTAAGCCCTTTAATGAGCTTTGTTGGTCTGCCAAGTGAGATGGGGCTTGTATGGGCTACGACACTTCTTACCAACATTTATGCCGGGTTATTGGTGTTTATGAACACCAACGCCGAGCTCAGCGTCGCACAAGTATCGGTATTAGGTTCATTAATGTTGATTGCACATTCATTGCCCATTGAAGCGGCTGTGGCCAAACGCGCCGGAGTGAGCGTTTTCGCGACAATGGTACTCAGACTTGGTGGAGGTTTGCTGTTTGCGTGGATCCTACACCAGACTTACACATGGGGCGGGATTCTTGAGCAATCAGCGCAAGTCATATGGGCTCCCGACCTTACCAATGAGCAAAGCCACCTTGAATGGGCTTGGAGCCAAATAGAAAGCCTATTTATGATTTTTGTCGTCATTTCTATACTTCTATTTACACTCAAAGTGCTCAAGATATTGGGCATTGAAAAACTGATTGCGATTGCGTTGCGACCTGTTCTTCGAATCCTTGGTATCAGCCCTGAAGCAACCAACATGACCATCGTTGGTATGACACTAGGGATCTCTTTCGGCGGAGGTTTATTGATTAATGAGGCCAACAAAGGACATATCCCAGCACGAGATATCTTTACTGCTATCATGTTATTGAACTTAGTCCACAGTATGATTGAAGACACCATTCTCATCATGTTGATAGGTGCCGATTTCATCTCGATCTTCTGGGGGAGATTACTGTTTGGCTTAGTTATAGTTGCGTTGATCTCTCACGTACTCAAACGTATCAGCGACCGCACCTGTGAGAAATACCTCTACAAAAGCCTGAATGGATAATTCAAACACTAAAGTACCAAAGAAAAGCCCCGCGAGTGCGGGGCTTTGTGATCTTACAGCTCAATCTTGGTGATGGTTACTTTTCTTCAAAACGCTGTGCAAGCAAGTAGAACTCCCCTACTTGGTTCTTAAGTTCGTTCGAATGCTCTTTAACGGAATGCGTCGCAGCTAGATTTTGTTCCGCTGTAGACGCAATCGACTGAATGTGAAGGTTTACGTCACTGGTAAGCTGACGCTGCTGATTGGCTGCATTTTCGACAGACTGCATCAATTGGTTCATCTGCTCCATTAACGCTTCAACTTCAGATAATCGCTCCGAACTTAACTGTGCTGATTCACCACACTTCGCGGTTTGTGCTTGATTATCCAAGATATCGCGCTGCCAGCCTTCAATAGTGTGAAGCATAGTTTCAATGCTTTCTTTAATCTGAACGGTCGCTTTTGAAGTGCGGCCAGACAAAGCACGCACTTCATCTGCTACGACAGCAAAGCCACGACCTTGCTCGCCTGCTCGTGCAGCTTCAATCGCTGCGTTCAGTGCCAGCAAGTTGGTTTGCTCTGCGATACCGCCAATCTCTTCCATCATTTTGCTAACGTTTTGGGCTTGGTCGCTTAGCTGATAAGTCGTTTGAGTCGCCTTTTCTGCTTGTACATTCAAGCTATCCAGGTTGCTGTGTGTTTGTTCGATGCTATCTTTAGCACTCGCACATGTCTTGAAGGTGATTTCTACGATTTGGTGCGCTTCTTGAGTCGTCGATGATACTTCGTCTGCAGTCACTTCGACTTCACAGGTCGCTTCACGTACTTCAAGAATATCTTTTGTCTGTTGATCAAGCGCTTCAGTTACTTGATAAGACGTTGCGCTTAAGTTATCGGCTAAATCCTGAATCGGTTTGGCTGAGTCTGTCATACGACCCAATACAGTGCGAATACGGGCTGACGCAAGTTTCAAGTGGAAATCTGCTACCGAAAACTGGCTATTACCTGAATACACCAGGCGACTAACACTATCAAACTTAGATTGAAGCTTTTTCAGCTCGCGAGGCGTGTCGATCAGCTCTTGTCTAAACAGTAATGCGAGCGCAGAAACAGGGAGTAAGCTGCACAGCCATTGCGATGCCTGCCCAAGATCCATCATGTTCGATAGAACTGGAGCTGAAAGTGAGCCTAAAAGAATGGCATAACGGACACTGTCACTGATTTGCAACGACCATTGACGTCCATTTTTCTCAGCCTTCAATAGGCCTTGATACGCTTTGTCCGCCACTTGCACCCACTGTGCTTTAGGCTTTACACGTACCGACTGGTAGCCGCTGATAACGCCATCGTTATAAATTGGGGTTACATACGCATCCACCCAGTAATAGCCACCCGATTTGGTTTTGTTCTTAACAATACCGCGCCAGGCCTTACCCTGTTTAAGGTTGACCCACATATCAGCAAAAGCTGCTTTAGGCATTTCATCGTGACGAACAATATTATGGTTCTGACCCAATAGTTCATCTTGTTCATATTCTGCAATTCGACAAAACGCCTCATTGCTGTAGGTAATTACGCCTTTTAGATCGGTCGTCGATACAAGTTGATCCGTATCGTTTAAAAGTGTTTCACGTCGTTGAGAAGATAGGCTGGCAGTCATTATTCGTTGCTTTATGGTATTTATAATTTTAGCAGGCGAATATATACAATAATTGAAATTATGACAAAATATGAACCTCACATTTTGCGCAAATGACGGTACTTTGTTCGTTTGTTATCGTAATAGGTCACAAATACAACAAAGCCTCGGATTGACACCCAAGGCTTAAAGAAAATTATGAATAGAACGGTGCTATTCGAACAGACTAGGCATAACGGCAGGGACCGATATGATCTTCCGGCAGAGTCTTATACCTTCTGTGTAACCACATCCAAGCACTGATGTCTTTTAAAATTAGACGTTCAATTTCTTGGTTCATGACTTGTGCTGCAACTTCTGGCTGCTTACGTGGGAATTTATCGCTGAAGTCCTCGCTGATCTGCAACTCATAAACTCCACCTTTTCTCACACTTACTCCTGACATAACGGCACACTTGGTTGCATCAATTAAGAAGCCAGTCCCCGCTGTTGTTGAAGCCTTGTCGACGCCAAAGAACGGGACAAAAACAGAGGCATTTGCTCCGTAATCATGGTCCGGTAAGTACCACAGTCGATTGCCTGATTTAAGCACCTTGAGCATGCCTTTTAGATCGGAGCGATCGATCATTTTATGCCCTTTACGTGTTCTTCCATGATGTTGAATAAACTCATAAGCCGCATTACTGTGCGGTCGATATACACCGTAACCAGGGGCAAACAAACTGAAGATTCGCGCTGTCATCTCTAGGTTAAGAAAATGACCGCATGCCACCAGCACACCACGTCCATTCTCTTCTTGTTCTAGAATAAGATCTTTTCCCGCAACGCACATATGGCGCTTCACTCGCCAATCTGGCCAGAACCAAGCCATGCCTGTTTCAATTAAAGCCATACCAGCGTAATCAAAGTTTCGTCGAACTAACTTCTCAATCTCTTGTTCAGACAATTCTGGAAATGCTAACTCAAAGTTGCGTCGAGCCACCTTTGCACGCTTACTAATGATCAACTTTGCCAGTTGACCAACACCCTCTCCAATAAAAACCAATACACGATAAGGGAGAAGATTTACTAGCAGAGCTAAGAACCCAAACCCAAACCAAACACACCAGTATTTTGGTAACAACAAAGACAACGTTAACTTTGGACGTTCTACAACTTTCATTACGCCTCCTAGAATAAAAGCGGCGCAATTATACATATGATTCATGAAAAAAAAGTAAATATCGAATAAAGCTATGCAAAAAATCTGTCGATCATGGGATTAAAATCGACAAACCCAATAAAAGATGTAGAAAATTTGAACTTTTTAATTATTTATCAAACATTTAACAATATGAGATTCAGAATAAAATGCTCGTCCTAAACCGTTCGAGCACTCCAATTAAGATGAGATTATAAGAGATGACCAGCAGCTACTGAGTTACTGATGGACGGCTCGCTTTCTTCGCACTAAATGCGAACACCATGATCACCAACAGAACAAACGGCAATACGTAGATGTTGAGCATTTTCCAGCCGACCGTCGACTCAAGCCAACCAGAAAGCAGTGCCGTAATACTCACACAACTAAATACAACAAACTCATTCAAGGCTTGCGCCTTAGACTTATTCTTAGCTTGGTAAGATTGGCTAAATAACCCTGTGGCCGCGATAAACATAAAGTTCCAACCTATCCCAAGTAAAACCAACGCCGCTCTAAAGTGCCAGATCGACTCGCCATGAATGTTGATGGCAATGCACAACAAGAACAGTACCGCCCCAGCCAAAATCATGCGCTTAGCGCCAAACCTCTCAATGAGTCCACCAGTAAAGAAAGCAGGTACGAACATGCCCAATACATGCCACTCAATGACGCCCGCTGCTTTGGTAAAATCAAAACCACACCCGATCATCGCCAAGGGTGTCGCTGTCATTAAAATATTCATCACCGCATAGGCGACCATAGCGGCAAACACAGCACCAATAAAATTAGGCGCTTTGATCATTGTACGCACTGAATCAGTTTTAACATGTTGGTTTGCTAGGCTGAACTTAGGGAATTGAACCGTCTGTAGAATAACCAGTGCGAGCACGTTAAGCCCAATGAGAGATGCAAAAGCACCGATATAAAGGCCATCTTGTGACCACTGTTGTGACATCACAGCTAAATTTGGCCCCAACACCGCCGCCAAGACCCCACCGGCCATTGAAATAGAGATCGCTCTATGGCGCGCTTCTTCACTGCACACTTCAATCGCAGCAAATCGATACAAAGTTCCGAAGCCGATACCAATACCGAGTAAAAAAGTCGCAAAGCAGAACAGGTAAAAGTGTTGAGTAGAGAGCGCAAAGGTTGCCAGACTTGCTCCAGAAATACCGACTAGGTTACCGATGCTAAAGCCGCGTTTGCGCCCTAATTTTCCAGAGATAAGAGAGGCAGGAATAGTCGCCGCCATTAAGCCCAGAAACTGCAATGCAACAGGCAAGGTGATCATACTCTGACTCGGAGCGATCTGTTTTCCAATTAAACCGATCACCGAGATAAGTAGAATATTGCCAGTCATCAATAGAGCCTGACAGAGAGAGAGTATCCAAACGTTCCTGTTCATTTTGCCACCTTTTATGCACTAGGTGGCAACTACAACAAAATGACAACAAAGTTGCAACCCTTTAATGGCCGACATTCATGACGATATATTTATCCAACATGACTACTTTGAGTTATGCTAATTAAAGCTTGTGATAATAATCTGTTATATAAGGTTCGTTATGATTAATCCGCTTTGGCTCAACACTTTTAAAACACTTGTGGAAGTCGGCCACTTCACTCAAACGGCAGAGAAACTCTACATGACTCAGCCAGGAGTGAGCCAGCACATAAAGAAACTGGAGCAAGCCTGTAACTGCTCCCTACTTTCTCGTGAAAACAAAACCTTTGAGCTAACCGAGCAAGGTCGAATTATCTATCGCTACGCACTTAAGCTGAATAAAGAGCAAGAAGAGCTGTTTGAATCTCTGCGATTTGACAACCCATTCGCTGGTCAATGTAACCTCTCATGCTCTGGTACACTTGCTCTGCAGCTCTATCCGGATTTTCTTGAACTGCAATCCCAACACCCAGAGCTCAGCATTCATGTCGAGGCTTCACCCAATCAGCGTATCTTTAATGATGTGTTACAGGGAACCATTGATGTCGGCATCGTAACGCAACTTCCCAATGACAGAGTCTACCAAACGGAAATGATTGGTAAGGAAGCCTTGTGCCTTATCACTCATAAAAGCCTAGAGAATGTCGAGATCACCCCAGAGAAACTCCACCAGCTTGGTCTGATTGCTCACCCAGACTCTACGCACTACCTTTCTCTGTATTTCGACTCATGCGGAGATGAGGCACTGAAAAAGCTAAATATTAACGAGTTACCGAAAACTGGATACATCAATCAACTTCATCAAATTCTGCTGCCTGTATCCAAAGGGCTTGGTTTTACTGTGCTCCCCGAGGGAGCAGTAGATAACTTCCCAAATAAAGAGAAATTGCACGTAGTGCCACCCAAAGTAAAAGTCGAAGAGGCGCTTTATTTGGTTCAAAAGAGAAACCGAACACTGCCACGCCGATACGATACTGTGATCGACTTGATTAAACAGACCTTTGCCAGCAGCATAGAACAACCATCATAGCTCAATCTCCATTGCCCATAGCCCTGCACTGCCCTAAACCGGGCTATGTTTTAATGTGATTTGCACGTTCCAATGCCGTATCAAAGTCATATTGCTCAAGAGCTTGTTGAACTTCTTTTAACCCAGACTCCGTGGTGCTCGACAATAACTCATTTGTTAAGTCGAGTGCTTCACTATCGTAATTAGAGATCAATTCAATCAGCTTCTGTTTTTGTTCTAAAGTCATCGCTATTGATTCATGACTTAAACCGTCATCAAGCAAATTGTTGCTTGGTTGGCGCTCTTGTTTGAGATAAGGGCGAAGGGCTTCAATTAACTCGGCGATTCTCGCTGCCGCAGTCTCTAAATCAGCCCCAGTTAAGCTCCGCTCTCTCGCTCTACGTTCAAAGTCAGCCAAAGCGCTCTGAGCCTTAACTCCGCCTATCGCGCCACACATGCTTTTCAGTGAGTGCAATTCTCGTTCTAGAGCCTCCCAATCTCCATCATTGAGATAAGCTTGAGCATGTTTCAGCATGGGTTGAGCCTGAGCGTTAAAGCGAGCGAGTAGCTTCTGCTTTAACAACTCATCACCTTGGGTAGAACGGTCGATCACAGTCAATGACAATATCTCCCCCTCTGTTCCCAAACTAGGGATAGAGTTTTGGCTTGTGATTAACGGCTCACTCTCTTGACTAGTATCGTTAACAATACTTGCCCCAAGATAATCAGCGATCTTCGCCACGGCTTTGTCGATCATAATAGGTTTATCAAGGAAATCATCGATACCCGCTTCTATCGCCCGCTGCTTAGCCTCTGAGAATGCATTTGCAGACATAGCAATGATTGGGATATCCCCCTTAATTTGTTTAATGTGACGCGTTGCGGCATAACCATCCATGATAGGCATTTGTAAGTCCATCAAGATAAGTTTGTAGTCATTGTTTCTAACGCAGTCTACCGCTTGTTGGCCGTTTTCTGCCAAGTCGACTGTTAAGTTCATTCTCTTTAGGAACGCCAGCGCTAGGTCTTGATTCAATTCATTATCTTCTGCCAAAAGCACGCGTTCACCGTTAAAGAACACGGTTTGCGTTTTGGCCGCTTCTTTGGTTCTGAATTTGGCCACTTCCGCTTGTGAGGCTTTAGGCAGTTCGAGAGTGAAATAGAAACAACTCCCCTTCCCTAACTCACTATCGATATGTATCTCACTGCCCATTGCTTGAATCAGTTTTTGGCTGATATTGAGCCCAAGTCCAGTACCACCAAAACGTCTGGTCGTGGTGCTATCAGCTTGTTTGAATGCTTCAAAGAGATGTTTCTTATGCTCATTTGATATGCCGATACCAGTATCGACAACGGAGACACTCAGGGTTGTCGTATCCAAAGACTCGCTTATGACACGACATTGAATAGTGACGTGACCCTGCTCAGTAAACTTAATCGCATTACCTACGAGGTTCAGTATTACTTGGAATAGTCTCAAGGGGTCGCCAATCAGCGCTAGGTCATTGGGAATATCAAAATCGGTATGCAGTGCCAGTTGCTTTTCGCTCGCTTTCGATTCCATTAGCTCTACAACTTCATTCAAAGGCTGAATAGCGCTAAACGGTATGCTATCAATGCCAAGCTCACCGGCCTCTATCTTAGAGAAGTCCAGAATGTCATTAATGATAGTGAGTAGCGACTGACCAGATCGGTGGACTTTCTCAACATAGTTTTTTGCCACGGGGTTAATGATTTCGCCAATGGCCAAATAAGACAAACCAATAATAGCGTTCATTGGTGTTCTGATTTCGTGGCTCATATTCGCTAGAAATTCAGATTTAGCTTGGCTTGCAAGATCCGCTCTCTCTTTCTCTTCTTCCAATTGTTCGTTAAGACGTTTCATTTCCGAAATATCAAAAGCCCAAAACAGCGTGGCAATTTCACCGTCTAACTCAAACAGGTAGTAACTAACTAGAGCAACGAATCGTGTTCCATCAGACTTTTTCAACACCAACTCTTTGTTCTCAACCTTACCATTCACGCTTAGTTCGTTGTGGATCTCGTCGCGCACCTCCAATGAATCATGAATAGATGAAACGTCTATTGAGGAGAGTTCGACATTCTCCACCCCAAATAAGTGTTTTGCTGTATCGTTGGCGTAACGAACTTGTTCTTCAAATACAACAGCGGCTGCAATGGGAGAACTATTCAACATGTTATAAAGCTCTGCCTGTGCCTTCTTGAGTGCGTTGGTCGCATCATTCGCAATCCGAATCTGTTTTGCGAGCTTGCGATTCCAAAAGACAATAAGAAAAACAATCACCAGAGAAAAAGCTGAGATGGTATAGACGAGTTGATAGTCGACTCTTTCTATCGCTTTCGGAGCGGCCCATTTCGTTGATATCTTTTGGTGCTCATCTGCGGAGATGCTTTCGATCGCCTTATTGATGATTGAATAAAGCTGAGGTTCACTTTTAATCACATGCAGAGTTGGTGAGAGATAAAAATCGAGTCGACCAATAATTCCGACCTCTCGGTGACCGAATGAGTCAATAAGATAATTTAGGACATCAACGGTATCGATCATCCCATCTAACGTTTGGTCATCGAGCTGATTAAGGCCATTGGCCGTTGACTCAACCAACACCCATTCGACGTTAGGGTATTTCTCCATTATCGCACTGGTATTGGCCGCATTTTTTAGAATACCAATCTTCCAGCCTGACGCTTCTTCTAAAACTAAGCTACTGACATCCCGTCTTGAAGCGATGGCTAATCGGCTCGAAAATAGGCGGTGTGCGGCTCTAACATTTTCACCTAAAGAAACATTTTCTTTAGCTGCAGAAACCAACTCTACTTGCTGACGGTCGACTAAGCTTCTGGTTTCTGACCAATTCGCTACATCAACATGCTCAATGTTTAGACCTGTTTTTTGTTCGATGAGTTTTAAGTAGTCATCAATCATCCCAATATATTCACCGGCGCTCGATACGGCCTCATAAGGAAGTGAATTAGGATCAATTCCGATCCGCACATTCGGGTTGTCTTTGATCCACTGTCTTTCTTCTTGGCTTAAATCGAGTATTTCCCCAATCAAGTTGTTCGCTTGATACACATCGGCAATATAACGTTTTGCCGCATCACCGAATTGGTCGAACTGTTCTATGGTAGGAAAGTAAACGTGCTTACGTACTGGCGACTGAGTATCAAAATAGAAAGTCATCGAGCCTGAATTAATCGCTCCGCCTTTAGTCCGGTAATTTGCCGTTTTGGTGACAGATGCAAAGTGAGACGTATTTTTCCTCTCCCCGTGGTCATCGACTAAGTTACCGAGATACCAAGATTTAATCGGTCGATTATTATTATCAGCTTGCGCCGTAATCACTTGAAATGAGCTATCGGTATCGAAAACTTCAAAACAACTCAAACAGTTCGTCAAAGCGGTCATTGACAATAAAGTAAGCGGACGCTTGAGCAATAATACTCGCCTTTTTTAGTATCTGACTCAGGTCATTTTGTACATGGGTTTCGATAATCTGGCGCAAACCATCATCGGTCTGCTTTAGATTTGAGAGCGCTGCATTAAAACTATCTCTCAGTTCTTGAGTCTTAAAATCCACATATATTGGGTATGTCACCTTATAATTGTCATGCAGCTTTAACTCCGCCATCTCAATAAAGCGAGTGTTAGTGATGAACCATTTTAGAACCCGTTTTTCGACCATTAAGAGGTCGACATTTTGCGCCCTCAACTGGGCAAATGCCGATTCAAGGCTTTCGTAATCTTCAATTCGGTCAATATTCAATTTGCTCGTTAGAACTTCAACCGAGTTTTTTATTGGAGAAGTCTCATCAAATAGAAGAGCTCCCAGTGAAAGATCACTTTTCGATTGCAGATTCAATTGACGTCGAGCCAATGAAACAGGCACAAACTCAACATCTAGAACACTGTCACTCAAGAAGTGAGCGTCTGGGTCGTCAACTTGCACACCCGACACAAAAGAGATTGAGTTATTGCTTTCTATCGCTTTGCGAGCTGCACTGGGTGGCAGCGTGACAACATCACCCAACTTGTACCCCATGTCATTAAAAGCACGCTGCATTATGTCATGCTCCAACCCTACGGCTGTACTACCGGGATACATATAAGGTGGGTTACCAAAACCAAAGACTCCCTTTAAAGGCGGTCGATACGGCGAACTGTCTAACCACTTCGATAAGATTTGGTTCTTTTTACTAATGGAGAATGTTTGAATCTGCTTGTTTAACAGTGTGAGAACTTCAGACTCTCCCGATCTCACCACCATTGAGGCTTCTAGTTTTTTCCAATGCTCCAATACATAGTTAATCGCGAGATCATGAACACCCACTTCGTTTGCTAACCCCATCGTAGTAATGGGTTCCCCAACAATGCCATCGACACTGCCGGCACCTAACGCACGTACCGCATCAATCACATTGTCGAAGTCCACACGTTCAATAGAACTTAGTTGTACGCCCGCTCTTTGTAGGTCGATATTTTCATTAACCATAGCTATGCGGCGTTTCGTGTTTTGATCCAAGTTGCCATATATTCTGTTATCAATAGGGACAATTACGGCAACCTGATAGGGAATGTACGGTTCACTCGCTAAAAACCGTCCACCGTCACTGGGGTCAAACTGTTGAAAGGGAAATACGTCGCCTCGACCATCAAGTAACGCAGCTTTTGCGTCACTGCGAGAATTAACGCTAATAAACCGCGCATGAATACCAAACCTCTCTTCAAGGTCGAGAGTCCAATCTCTGATAATGCCAGAGACCTTTCCATCATCGTCAATAAAGGAGTATGGGTAATGGTTGGTAAGAGCTATAAACGTTATCGTGGGTTTATTGTCTAACCAACGATTTAGTTGCTCATCACTAATCTCAGACGCACTGACATTCACCACAAACAGTAGCTGAATCAACAGACACACTGAAACAACCGTAGCTTTTAACTTCAGCATGAAGCGTTCACTCATCTTTAAATTTGTCTTTGACCGCTAAGATCTGAGGCAGGTTTTCAAATAACAATTCGACAATCCTAGGATCGAAATGCTTGCCCTTTTGCTCTTCGAACAAACTCAGAGCTTCATCGACGCTCCACGCTTTTTTATAGGGTCTCTCGGCAGTTAGGGCATCGAACACGTCAGCTACCGCAGCGATTCTTCCGACCAATGGTATATCTTCACCTGCAATACGATTTGGATAACCACTTCCGTCCCACTTTTCATGGTGATACTGCGCCACTTGAATTGCCATTTTCATTAGCTTGGAGTCGCTCTGTGTGCCAAGAATTTCGACACCATATTCAACGTGTTTTTGCATGATGGTCCACTCTTCAGCATCGAGTTTACCGGGCTTAAGTAACACGCTATCTGGAATGCCTATCTTGCCAATATCATGCATGGGTGCTGCGTCGCGTAACGTCTCTGCGTCTTCATCTGTCATACCGGAGGCTTTAGCCAATATTTCACAATAATGGCTCATGCGCATGACATGCATGCCCGTTTCATTATCTTTAAACTCAGCGGCCCGACCCAAAATACTGAGAGTCTCTAACTTACCAAGATTGATCTCTCGAGTTTTCTCTTTAACTTGGCTAGACAGTGCGCGCTGTTGGTCGTACAAAGCGATATGCGTTTTCACTCTTTGCAGGGCAATTTCAGGGGTAATAGGTTTGGCTAGGTAATCAACGGCACCTAAAGAGAGCCCTTTGACTTCATCTTCCGGTTCAATTTTCGCAGTAACAAATATGATAGGGATATGAGCTGTGTTGGGTTGAGCTTTGAGCTGACGACAAACCTCAAAACCATCGATCTCTGGCATCATGATGTCGAGCAAAATCAGATCGGGCTGGGGAACAGTCTTAGCGATTTTCATACCAATATGGCCGTTGATCGCGACTTTCACTTGATAGGTATCTTTGAGTATTCCGGTGAGCACATCTAAATTGCTGGGCGTGTCGTCTATCACTAAAACGGTCGGTTTACTACTCATTATTACCCCAATATAAATCAACTAGTTATTTATCAAGTGTAGGTCGCAAATTTAAGTCCTCAACAGAACTAAGTAAAAAATTCGCTAAATCCTAGACGCGCTCACATAGACGTGATGTTTGTTCCAACCCCAAAGCGTTTTTCGAGCAATAAAAAAAGCCGCTCATCACGAGCGGCTTTGAATTTATTAACTTTTATTATGCGGTTGTTTCTTGTTGAGCACTCTCGACCTTATCATCGACGGCTTTCACCAATAGCAGGCCAACCGAGAATACAATCAGTCCACACAATACAAACACTAAACGTCCCCACATTGGGTTTGGTAGAACAAACATGGTCATGACACCGACACCCGCTACTGCGATCAGCGTACCTAGCATGCGACGCTGTTTATTATCCAGCTTCTTCTGCTCTGTGCTTTCTGCAACAAGCGGCGTCGCCAAGTTACCGAAGAAAGTATCAACGTCTTTTTCACGATGTTCTGGCAATGGCTTGTAGAACAAGGTTGAAAGAACAAAGAAACCAGCGGTAAATACAATGTGTCCAATAAGACCAATTGCAACTTTAAGGTCTGCCCATTCACGACCAGTAAGTTCATTAAGACCGAACCAACCTTCAATCATCTCTGCTGTAATCACGAAGCCAACAAAGTACGAAACAAAACCACCAACAACTAATGTGCCCCAACCTGCCCAGTCTGGTGTCTTACGGATAAAGAAGCCACAGAACGCTGGGATTGTCATCGGGAAGCCGATTAGAGCACCAACGTACATCATGGTATCGAACAGGCTCAGACCTTTAAGCGAGTTGATAAATAGAGCAACAAGAATGATGGAGATACCGAAGAAGGTCGATGTTAGTTTAGAAACAATCACCAACTCTTTTTCATTCGCGTTTGGACGTAGAATTGGTTCATAGAAGTTCTTAACAAAGATACCAGAGTTACGGTTTAGACCAGAGTCCATAGAAGACATAGTGGCTGCAAACATAGCGGCGATTAACAGACCCACCATACCAACCGGCATGTATTCTTGTACGAAGTAAAGGTAAGCGAAGTCGGCTGCTTTGCTGCCCGCTTCAGGGTATTGAGAAGCTAGGTCGACACCTTGACCAGCAATGAACCAAGAAGGCATAAACCAGATGATTGGGCCTAGTGTCATCAGAATACATGCAAGCAGTGCAGCCTTACGTGCATTGTTCGAGTCTTTTGCTGCTAGGTAACGGTATGAGTTCAGCATGTTGTTAGTGATGCTGAACTGCTTCAGGAAGATAAACACCGCCCAGATGCTAAAGATGCTTAGGTAGTTGAGGTTATCACCCGTGATGAAAGAGTCAGTCGGGAAGTTGTTAACGATATTCGTAACACCACCACCGTGGTACATAGCCACAACAGCACAGGTCACAGTTACCGCCATGATGATAACCATCTGCATGAAATCAGACGCGATAACAGCCCAAGAACCACCTGTTACCGACATCACCAATACAACCAAACCAGTAAGAATGATGGTTGTTGTCATATCAAAGCCAAAGATACCTGATGCGATGATTGCAAGACCATTCAACCAGATGCCCGCTGAAATAACACTGTTTGGCATACCAGACCAAGTAAACACTTGCTCATTGACCTTACCAAAACGCATACGAATCGCTTCAATTACCGTTACTACACGTAACTGTCTGAATTTTGGAGCAAAGTATAGGTAGTTCATCAGGTAGCCAAATGCGTTAGCAATAAAGATGATGGCGACCGCGAAACCGTCGGTAAAGGCTTTACCTGCAGCACCAGTAAAGGTCCAGGCGCTAAATTGAGTCATAAACGCGGTTGCGCCCACCATCCACCAGAGCATACTACCTCCCCCTCGGAAGTAGTCGCTGGTTGTACTAGTGAATGTTCTAAACATCCACCCTATCGCTATTAAGAATAGAAAGTAAATTCCTACTATCAGTGTATTGAGTTCCATCGTAGAGACCTTTATTTGTGTTTTTGTTAGGTCGACTATAGATACCACTCAACCACATTTGTACTACAATAACTCAAATGCGTGATTCAAATCTTAGTTTTCACATTAGAAAAGCAAGATGAGTGATCGACTTCAAAATCAATATTCACTTGGACGACCAAATAAACACACAAACCAAAAAAAGAATAAATACAATAAATAACAGAGACTTATTGATTCATAAAACCAATAAAGAACAAAGTAACCATATTATAAATAGAACTTTCATCGAAAAGAGTATCCAATTGACACATGGTTACTGTTTCTACAACTCGCGACTAAAACACAATCACAAACGACATATAAATAATACTATTAGAGGAAATCTAGGAATGATGGTCAAAAAAAACGCCCATGTTGCCTGTATCAACATGGGCGCAAAGGCAGTATTGCCACCACCTTCTTCTATCTCAACGCAGTTCAATAGAAGTCGTCATTAGTATAGTTGGGAGCAAGAATAGAAATACCGGGGTAAGGCACTTCAATCAATGCCTAAGATCCGATAACTGGAACGAATCAATTTAATGACAACGAATCACCATCAGTAACCGTCTCGCGCCAGCTAAAATAATATTAATGTATTACAAATAAACATTAAACCCCCCTCTTCCCAATTTCATGATTAAGAGCACAATTCTTAAATGTGCATTTATTGCACAACGATCCTAATGAATACAGCAATACCATATAAAACATAGCCTTATCACAATCATGTCAGAATGTAACTGTTTGTTACCTACCATTTTATAAACACAAGTAGATCCATTTCACAGATCGTCATGAAATTATTGGGATAGCATATTTGTATTATCTTAACTCAATAATAAAAGGCACTTTATGAAAGCCCTACGTCCCCTACACTTAGCCGCTTGTATTGGAGCAATTACGTTTGGTTCAAATGTCATTGCAGCCGACTTCGTTTTCCTAGACGAAGCAACGTTAGAAGCAAATCGTACCCTTCTTCAATCTGACAAAGCATCAGACACAATGAAAGTCACCTATGAACGGCTATTGGAAGAAGCTGACTTAGCGATGAAAGATGGCCCTTTCAGTGTTGCAGACAAAGGAATGACCCCACCAAGCGGCAACAAAAACGACTACATGAGTATCAGCCCATACTGGTGGCCAGACGAAAACAAAGAGGATGGCCTACCTTGGATTCGTCATGATGGCAAAACCAATCCAGCCTCAAAAACTGACGAAACAGATTCAAAACGAATCGGCCACTTCACACGCTCTGTTCGTGCATTAGCGATTGCCTACTACTTTAGCCAAGACGAAAAATATGCTCAGCAAGGTATTGATTACATTAGAACTTGGTTCATTAACGAAGAAACCAAGATGAACCCTAACGTGAATTACGGCCAAGGTGTGCCGGGAGTCGCGGAAGGCCGTCGTGGCGGCATCATTGATACCCGTTCTCTTGCTGATCGCATGCTTGATTCTATTGCCATGCTTTCTCAATCGCCTGCATGGACAGAAAACGATGAAGCACAAATCAAACAATGGTATGGCGATTACCTAGATTGGCTAATTGTCGACGACCTTTCCGGAGGCCCTAAAGGTGAAGCCTACGCCGCGAACAACCACGGTACTTGGTATGACTACCAAGTTGCCAGCATTGCCTACTTCATTGGTAACGAACCACTAGCAAAACAAATGGTTCAGAAAGGCAAGATGCGCATCGACACTCAGTTCGAGAAAGACGGCTCTCAACCACATGAAATCGAACGTACTCGCGCGTACCACTACCACTACTTCAGCTTAGATCCGCTTGTCGGGATGGCTCAGATCGGAGAAAAAGTCGATATCGACCTTTGGAACTACACCAATAAAAAAGGCGGTTCTTTAGAGACAGGTATTCAACTGATGGCGACTTACCACGATCTAGACAAAGAGTGGCCTTATACCCAAAAAGATAAGCGCCGTCGCATTGAGCGCATGACACCGCTTTATCTAAAAGCAGGCGTTGCAATGGACAAGCCTGAATGGGTCAAGCTCGCAACAGAAACTGACTTTAGCGAATTCACGGTGAAAAAGAACCTAGCAGAGGTTTGGGCGCAACGTGATATCGAGCTGCTTTACCCAAAACCATAAATCCCCCACGGGTGGGTCAACACATACCCACCCCTCATAACTTTTAATTACAGTGGAACAACATTATGATTTCTAAAAATAAAATTGCTTTAGCTATTACAGCAACTCTATTTGCTGGCAGCCTTTCAGCTGCATCTCTTGATGCTCGCCAAGAGTACAAACATGGTTCGGAAGACTGGGCAAGCCGTATCAAGATGAGCGGTTCAGTCGATAACCACTTCTTTGGTGCTGAGATGAAGCAAAAAGGTAAGCCGTTTTCTGAGTGGGAAGCTGCAGATAACGAATTTGAGTACGGCTACCGATTCAAACTGAATGATCAATGGATGATCCAACCAAGTATGCCTGTCACCTTCGGTTCTGACAGCGTCACTTACAAACCGCAAGTACGTGTTCAATACTCGTTTGAATCCGGACTAAAAGCGAAACTACGCTACCGCCACGAATTCCGTGATTACACTTCGGACTCTTCTAACGACAACAGAAACCGCAGTAAAATCACAGGTAACCTAGATTACAATTGGAATGCATTCCAATTTGGTTTTGAAGCCAACTATGCGGAAGACTTTGCAAACAATGAATGGACTGGCGGCGGCGGTGCTGACTACGAGTGGGATTACAACTTTAAGGTTGGCTATAAAGAGTCTGATTGGAACTGGCGTCCATATGTAGAGTTCGGTAACGTTCAAGATAGTTCTGACCGTCAACTACGAAGCCGTGTAGGTATCACTTACAGCTTCTAATATCTTTGCTCACGATACAATAAAGCCAGCAAATCTGCTGGCTTTTCTCATTCTTCACATCCTAAAGAGTGGATAGCATTAGCTTGCTACAGGTAGTCTGTGGTTCGACTCTTGCAAGTGATTTGCAGAAGCAGCACGTGCTTTTTCACTATTACCAGCCATGATCGCATCGTAGATCTGACGGTGTTCATTGATACACGTACTACCCTCTTCCGAAGAGTGAACAATAAAGTTAACAAACATTGTTGTTAAGATATTACCGAACGGAAGATAAAAATCGTTGCCAGTTGCGTTAAAGATTAGGCTATGGAATCGCATATCCACATCCGTCCAACGCTCTTGGTCAAATACTTCAGCTTCTGAAACTTCCACCATTTCTTGGAACGTCTCTGAAAGCTCGATGCGCTGTTCTGCTGATGCATTTTTCGCAGCTAAAGCACATGCTTCAGGTTCAATTGCACGACGAAGGCCTAAGAACTGGAAGCAGAATTCGTCTGTGTCAGCTAAACCATCCATCCAACCGATAAGTTGAGGATCGAGAAAGTTCCAGTAAGCGCGATCAACAACACGAGTACCAACTTTTGGACGAGACTCCAATAGACCTTTTGATGTTAGCAATTTAACCGCTTCACGCAGTGCTGTACGGCTAATACCAAATTGCTCACATAGTGCCATTTCACCAGGGATGATAGAGCCTTGAGCCAGCTCACCTGATAAAATACTGCGAGCGATTTCACGAGCAACCTGCACGTGCAGACTACGTTTAGAGCCTGAGATTGAATTGAATGTTCCGACCATAAGTTCACTTGTTGTTATTTATGTATTATTTAATCCTTACTATATCACTTATATATTCAACTACCAAATATCGTTGCTGCGCTCCGTCCCAGATTTAAACAAAACAAATAGCATAAATTAGATTACGCAAATAATACGCTCAAAATTGCCCATCAACTAATAGCTTAATAATGATTCTCACTTCTATCTAGCGCTTTATTTTGTACGACTAATGTCACATATATGTATCTTTCTCACCGTATATAGCCATATATGGTGGATTTTGGTCATGTACTGCTTGATTCAAATACATGCTATTGTATTATTAATTAAAGCTTGTTTTTATATTCTCAGTCTTGTTAACGGCATATGTTTCGGTCGAAATTGCGATATTTCATTGGGTCTATTAAAAACTCGCTAATCGTTTATACAACAACGTCAGGTCCAGTTAAGGGCCATAACCGAGATGTCCTTATTACATCTCAATGATTTGCAGTGATGCGTCTAAATACTCGCATAGAGTATTTAATGTGGTCAGCAGCATATTGAAATGGTGAATTTGGTTGAGCTAACTCTCTTTATCACATCTTATACTGACTGCCCTTTCGAACACCGACGACGTAGCACTGACAACCCAAGGCCAGTTCACTCTGGCTTTGACCCTTTTTAAATAGGTGGTTTACATGTCCGTATTCACGCTGGTGGAAGATTCTAGCCGCCGCATTCATGTCCAAGTTGCAAGACAGGTCGCCCGCAAAATCCTATCTGGTGAACTAAAAGAAGAAGAAAAATTACCCAGTGAAATGGAGCTTTGTGAAATATTCGGCGTAAGTCGTACCGCGTTGAGAGAATCAACCAAATTGTTGTCAGCGAAAGGGCTTATAGAATCAAAACCCAAAGTAGGCACACGCATTATGCCTCGTTCTAACTGGCACTTTTTAGACCCACAACTCCTCGATTGGATTCAAGATCTGGAAGACACAAAACCGTTTCTGGCGCAATTCCTAGGCCTTCGTAAAGCCATAGAGCCTGAAGCGTGTGCGCTTGCAGCTAGAAATGCGACGGTGGAACAACGTAAAGAGCTTTCTATTCTCTTCCAAAAAATGACCCTCGCGGCTGAAGGATTCGATTATGGAAGTTGGACGGTAAACGACCACCTGTTCCACCGCACGATATTCCTGTCTACAGGTAACCAATTCTATATTCCGTTTGGCAATATCTTGTCAGCTATTTTCCGACAATTTATTGATCATTCTGCAGAAGGTGGACGCTTCTGTTTAGCGGAGCACAAAGCGATTTATGACTCCATTATGTCAGGGAATAGTGAGGGAGCACGGATAGCTTCTCAAAGCCTGTTAAATGACGATAACCAAAAGCTATCCAAAGTACCTCTTAAACAGGTCGCGATAGCATAACTGGTAAACAACGTCACTTTACCGATATATCCGACTTGAAACGCTCATGGCATAACGCGTTTATGTCATGAGTACGCTCCTTACGAGGTCACAGTGCTTTCTCAATCTTACGTCAAAAAGAACCTATCTCTTGCTTGGCCATTAGCTCTTAACGCCCTGTTAATGCAATCTATGCTAATGATCGACACCCTTTTAGTCTCTCCATTAGGTGAAATTTCACTTGCTGCTATGGGCATTGCGACGACTGTAATCGCATTTATTCTTGGGATTCAAATGGCGCTCGCCAACGGTACCCAATTGGTGCTAAGCCGTGCGGTAGGTTCTGGCGTTCAGGCTACGTTGTCACGCTCTTTTCTTGCGGGTATGTTGATTAACTTTGGCGCTGCTCTACTGTTTTTCTTGGCCTTAACCGCTTTCGACGATTCACTGATCAGCGCGTTAACCGATGATACTGCTCTACATGACGAAATTGCGGTGTACCTCAGTTTCTCCAAATACATCGTGTTATTCACGGCAATCACACAAGTGATCATCGCTTTGTTTAACGGGTTGGGCAAAACAAAGGTGCCATTTAGAGGTTATCTGATTGAGCTACCAATCAACGCACTTGTGAGTTATCTGTTTATTCATGGCTGGTCGAGTTTTGAAGGGTTAGGAGTCCAAGGTGCCGCAATTGGCAGTCTGGTGGCAATCATCATTCGCACTGTGTATCTATACCTATGCATCCGTTTAGAGAACTGTGTTGAAGTGTCATTCAATTCGTTTGGCACAAACTTTTCACGCAATGTCATTAACCACTTCAAAGAGATATTCCCTGTCGCAGCCAATGTCACCATGCTGTCGATCGGTGCGACCATTTATCAGCTGCTCTATACGCAGCTCAACATTAACGCCTATGTAGCCATTACCTTAGTCATGCCTTGGATACGCGCAGGTACACAATTTATCACCGCTTGGGCGCACTCCTCTGCGATCACCATCAGTCAAGCGATTGGGTCACGTCAAATGGCGGACTTAAGAAAGAACGTTGATGCTAGCATCGATATTGCGGTGATTATTTCCATCCTATCGATGTTTTTCTTTGTCGCACTCAGCTTCTTTATTGGTGATATCTATCCAGATTTAGACGAGCCGACTTATGACGCTCTGACCGTTATCGCCCCGCTCTACATCTTTTTGCCTTTTGTTCGCGGCTACAACACGGTTCATGGACATGTATTGAGAGCGCTAGGTAAAACGACTGAGGTATTCAAAATTAATTTTACCGGTCAATGGATCATATCAATACCGCTATGTGCGTTGATTATCTTCGGTTTTGATGGCTCTATCTTCTGGGCGTTCGCAATCCAGCCCTTCGAAGAGATAGTCAAAGCGCTGCCGTTTAGGCATCTTGCCAGGAAGTCATTAAACGAGTTTGATGAAGAAAAAGCGAAAGAGTTGATGTATGACTAGGTAGAAGCGCAATGTCACTCCAATCAACATAAATGCCCTATCCAATTAGTTTATAGGGCATTTTGATATCATCGTTTCAATACTATCCGAGTGTCAGCCTAGGCCGAATCAATTCATAAAGGTAGGCGAGCTCATCAGCCATTCTGAATCGTTGGTTAATGACACCACCAGCCTTGTGAGCTCGGCCTCCGCCATAACCAATACCCCGGTCATTCAACGCCTCTCGCACCACCTCAGCAACATCATTCTCCTGACACTCAGAACGAAGTGACACAAACGTCCTTTGATAAGATCGCGCACTCAACACAACCACATCGATTTCATCGACGGTCAGCAGAAAGTCCCCCAATACCCCAAGCATATTCTCAGGACAACCCTCAGGGGCAATTGCAAAAGCGCTGTTTTTGTCCCGCTTCATTGTGGCAAGCATTGAGTCAAAATAATGAAGTTCTTTATACTCAATTTGATTTCGACATATTCCATTCACAGTCACCATATCGGCACGTCTCTGCAATTGAAATAGTGCCTTAATGTCCATCTCACCTATCGATTTCGTAAAGCTATCAGTATTAAACGTCAAACCCACAAGCAGCGCGGTTGCGATCTTCTTCGGAATTTTAATATTGTAGTAATTGAAGTAGTCCACCATGATCGTTGCCGTCGAACCATAATTAGGTCGCACATCTGAGTACCAAACATAACTTGGTACCTTAACCTCATGGTGGTCAATCACCGCCACTTCTAAACCGGGTAAATCGGTGATGTTCTCTTCCCCAATACAACCATCAACCACAATGATTTTATCGCTGGGTTTTAAATCGAGTTGGTGCGAATTTACGATCGGAATATCTAGCCAACCGATCAAGTTGTGGAGTGAGACGCGGTCAATAAAGCCTTGGTAGGAAAGAAAAGGACGAAAGCCTTTTTGCGTCAGTATATACGCCATTGCAAAGGCCGACGCGATCGCATCATGATCGGGGAAATCATGGGCCTGAATAATGACTCGCTGCTCTGCATCTAACAATTCTAAAAATTGATCAAACTTTTTTAGGTCCATTGACAGTTCTCGAACTCATCCTGAATTTGGTATCGCTTGATAGCTCTCTTGACGAGAGAAATAAAACAAGCTGCATATCTAATCCATTAGAACGCTTCAAACTGACAAATGCAAACCACGAGAAAGACTTACCTCTCACTTATCAACTTATAGATAGAGTACTTTTTCCTAACAAAAAGAGCGCCTAACACTGGCGCTCTACCTCGTTTTTTGAATCCTTTGACCGCTGGCGTTATCGGCCTGAGTAATACATGCAGATCTTCACACCATCAAATTCGCGGATCTCAAATGGAATCTCATAGATAGACTCCATAATGTCCTTGTCGACAACTTCGCTTACTTTGCCCGCTTTTATCACCTGCCCACGCTTCATTGCGACAATGTTATCCGAGTAGCTCGAAGCAAAGTTAATGTCATGGATAACAATCACTACCGCTTTATTAAACTCATGCGCTAAACGGCGCAGAGTCTGCATAATCTCAACGGAGTGCTTGATATCAAGATTGTTCAGCGGCTCATCTAAGAAGACATAGTCAGTATCTTGCGCCACTACCATAGCGATAAACGCCATCTGACGCTGACCACCACTCAATTGGTCGAGATACTTATCTTGGATATCGGTAATACCCAAATGTTCTAGAGCCGTGTCCACCACCTTATGGTCATTATCTTGCATTCTGCCTTGTGAATGAGGGAAACGTCCGAAACAGACAAGTTCACGCACAGTAAATCGCATATTGATGTTGTTCGACTGTCTTAATACAGCAAGATGCTTTGCAAGCTCTTTGGTGTCCCATTCAGCGAGGAGTTTATCGCCAATTAGGACTTCGCCGGCATCACTGTCTGTAAGACGACTCGCCATAGAAAGTAGCGTACTTTTCCCCGCACCGTTCGGGCCAATAATAGAAGTCACCTCTCCTTTTGGAAACAGTGCACTGGCGTCATCAACAACGGTTGTCTTGCCATACTTCTTACTTAAACCTGTTAACTTAATCACTTCTCACTACCTTTATTGAATTCTGGTGCGTAACAACAAGAACATAAAATACAAACCACCCACTAGGTTGATGATGACGCTCACCGTGGTTTCAAAACTCATCACTTTTTCAACGAACCATTGTCCAGAAACCAGCAACGCGACTGCAAGCAAGCTGCTCGCAACAATCAGCACTCGATGTTGATAGGATTTAAACATCTGACGAGCCAAACTGACGGTAATCAATCCAAAAAACAGCACAGGGCCGACTAGCGCCGTAGAGACCGCCACCATAATCGACACAATAACCAAGATGCCCTGTGTTAGACGTTTGGTATTCACTCCCAAACTGGTTGCATTGTCGACACCCAGCCATAACACATCAAGCTTCGGAGCCATCCACCACAAAGCAAACAAACACAAGCCAAGCGGAATAACACTTAGGTAAACCAGCTCCCCTTTGACATTGTTGAAGCTTGCAAACATCACGTTCTGCAACACCGAAAACTCATTCGGATCGATGGTCATCGCTAAAAAATTCGACAAGCTACCGAAAACGCTACCACAAACAATACCGATGAGAAGCAGCGTGAACACATTGTTGCGTTTACTCTTGAAGTAGAAATGGAACAAACCAAATGAGAAGAGCACCATGATGCACACAGAAAGTGTAAAGTTCGCGACGGCATCGACCACCCAAAAGCTAAGGCTACCGAATACAAACAGCAGTGAGACTTGGACTAACATGTACAGGTTATCAAAACCCAAAATCGAAGGCGTCAGAATGCGGTTGTTGGTAATCGTTTGGAAAACCAAAGATGATGTCGAAATGGCAATTGCGGCCAATACGATCGACAACAATTTCGGTGTACGCAACTTTAGGAAAAACTCGTAGTTGTCCCATGTTAACCCCTGCCCAATAAACACAACGACCATGACAATACAGACAACGGCTAATAGCGCCATTTTAATGGAATCACGCATTGGACTTGTCTCTCAGGATTAGGAAAATGAAAATCAAACCACCGAAGACACTAATAACCATAGAGATCGGAATTTCATAAGGGAAAATAATCACCCTAGCGAGCAGGTCACACGCCAATACCAAGATCACGCCCCAGTACGCCGTCCAAGGTAGAATCTTCTTCATATTGTCCCCCATCATCAACGAGACAATGTTTGGCACAATCAGACCAAGAAAGGGAATAACCCCCACGATCATCACTACCGATGAAGCACACACCGCCACCAGCGCGACACCGATAAAGACGATTTTCTGGTAGTTCAAACCGATATTGCGAGCAAAGCTCTCACCAATGCTCGCCGCACTAAACTGGCTAGCAAAAATGTATGCCAAGATACAAGCAGGTACGGCTAGATAAAGAATCTCATAGCTACCTTGTAGAACACTTGCAAAGTTCGCCATCGTCCACGCCGACATCGTTTGAACTAAGTCGTACTTATAAGCAATGAAAGTGGTGAGAGAAGAAACAACATTGCCGTACATAATGCCAATCAGCGGCACTAATACCGCATTCTTAAACTTCAAATGCTGTAGAAAGCGCACCAACAGCATAGTACCCAACACAGCGAACGTAAAAATGAACCCCAAGTAATGCCATTGCGCAGCACTGCCTAACAGAACCAAACCAACAATATAGCCAAGCATTGCACAATCAATGGTGCCCATCGTCGATGGCGCAGCAAACTTGTTCTGGACAATTTGCTGCATGATTAGCCCTGATACACTCAACCCCGCGCCAGCAAGAACAATAGCGAGTAATCGAGGAATTCGGCTTACAACATAAATAGAGTTGGCGTGGTCACTTCCGCTAAAAAAATCACTGAAGCTGATATCAGCAACACCGATCATCAAAGAAGCAACGCACAGCACGACGAGAAAGACGGCGGCAACAATGGGTTTAAACATAAAAAGTAATACTAAGGAGGGTTGGGGTTAACCGGTATAAAATTCAAAAGGGCTTATAAGCAAAACACTTATAAGCCCGATAATTAAGTGGAGACTTATTGCTTAACTGTGCGGTCGATGTCATTCAGCATACGTTGAGTTGCTGTCACACCACCACCTGCCAAGTACCACGCACTAGAATCGATAAACACAATGTTATCTAGCTTAGCGGCTGGAGTTTCTGCCACTAACGCGTTGTCGAACAATTGCTTAGCGCGACCTTCAGATCGGCCAATCGCCTGCTCACGGTCAAGTACGTAAATGACTTCTGGTTTCGCATCAGCGATGTATTCAAAAGAGATAAGGTTACCGTGGCTGCCTTTGATCGGTGCTACTTTCGCACTCTTAGATTCAACAAATCCAAAGTCATCAAAAATAATAGAGAAACGGCTGCCTTTGTTGAACATCGCAATATTGCTACCGTTGTTCATGAGCATCATTGCCGTTGTTTCATCTTGAGTGACCTTCGCATTGACTGCCGAAATCTGCTGTTGAGTCTTTTCAATCAGAGCTTCGACTTCAGATTGCTTTTCAAAAATCTCACCCATTGTACGCCAGTTTTTCTGCGTATCTGCCCAGTATTTGTCACCCTCTACATAGAACATAACGGTTGGAGCAATTTGAGCGAGTTGCTCGTACACCTTAAGCATGCGATTTTCTGCAATGATCAGGTCCGGCTTGAGCATGAAGATCGCTTCGAAGTCAGGTTCACTTAAAGAGCCCGTATTCTTGGTCGTTTTTAGGTAAGACTGTAAATAATCTGGCAATAGTGAATGTGAAGCACCCACCGGAGCGACACCGATTTGATCTAATACATCTAAGCTACCGTGACCAAGAACAACAACACGCTGAGGTACACCAGAGACTTCTGTAGTGCCTTTAATGTGTTCTACCGTCACTGTTTTTGCATGAGCTGTCATCAGTACAGACGACGCCAAAACCAGAGTTAAGCCAGTCACCAGCTTACGAGCTGAGTTAAGTATTTTGTTCATTTTTATTCCTTTGCTGTTATGACGGCTACTTATCAAACACACGAAAAGAACGGTCGTGTAATTCACCGTACAACTGCGAGATAACGATTAGTTAAAGAATGTCATTAACTTGACAACAAATTTGTAACGCAACTGAGAATTATTATCAATAATATTCTCGCAAAACATGCCCTACAACAACTTTGTCATTTAGAAATGTAAATATGAGTATTACAAAAGAGAATAGTGCCCGCGTGATCTTACTTTTGCTTGAGCAGGGCAACTTTCGAGAAAAGAAATAAGCGAAACAAAACCCAAATTATTTAGATCTCATTTCGCCGAACAATAGATAAAATCTGTATAAGCTAGGTGGGGAACCCGCAGTGTGGTTTACAATGTAAATTCAATCTAACTAATTGATTGTATAATGCTAAAAATAGATCGTATTAGAGACTTCTCCTACGCCTTTAATACTGACAGACACCATATCGCCATCTTTAAGCGCCTTAGTCTTACCCGGCGTCCCCATAAAGATCAAATCACCCGGTTTCAGAGTGAAATAATGGCTGAGATAACTCACCACTTTCTTAGGACTATGAATCATAAAGGTCGTGTTTTCTTGTTGGACAATCGTTCCATTGAGCTTGGTGGTCAATTCAACATTATTGTAATCAACCCCACGTGATATGGTTTTGGCGATGGGCCCAAAACCATCAGACGCTTTCGCTCTAAGCCATTGAAGGTCACTGCCCTGCCATGAACGCTCTGTAAGGTCGTTACCAACCGTCACGCCAAATATCCCAGCTTCTGCCTCTTCTTGATCCGCTTTGTGCAGCGTCTTACCAATCACCAACACTAACTCACCTTCATAGTGCACGTTACGCGCATCAAATGGCGCATGAATAGGTTGCCCTGAAAGGATCAAAGAAGATGGAAGTTTGAGAAACATAGGAGGTGGAAGATCAGGATGAGAAGCCGCGTGACTGCGAAAATTCATGCCCACTGCGAACACTTTCTCAGGTTGTGTCGGAAGCAATACTTCAACATCAGCAAGCGCAACGGATTTATCAGATAAACTGTGTTCCGCGAAAAGATCCCCTTTTACCGGAGTGATCGTATCCCCTTTTAGTAGGCCGTAACTCACTTGATCCTGATATTGATAACGTACAAACTGTTCAACATTAGCCCACACACTGAAAGAACAGCTTGCGGCTAGCAAAGCACCAATCCACTTCATTCAATAATCCTCAATCACTCAATCACTCAATCACTCAATCGAATTAGATTTATCTATAACCTAATGATCAGTATAGAAATTACTGGCGACTTTTCTGTGAAGAACAAATAATATTTATGCGAAACATGCACTCAACGTATTTGCATAGGAAAAATCGCAGTATTTATTTTGAAAATGTTCGAAATAATGCTTGAAATATAAAAAACGAGGCGTATATTACGCCATCTGGCTCAAAATATGAGCTGTTAATGCAACATCCCAGTCCAAGTTCCCACAAAGACAGTTCACGATACATCGTTACACCATCTCTGCGTCAGCTTTACTTCGATAGTCATTCAATAGCGTCATTTTTGTCCAAACATCCCATTTGGTTTTGCACAACTGATCCACTGATCGCCGTAAAACTATCTGGTTAATCTCATATTATTGTAATAAACACGAGGCACATTATGTCTAGAAGAACAACACGACAAATCCATTGGTACCAACTAACTCGCGAGAAATCGCTCAATAAATTTAAAGGCCATAAATGCTCAAAATCAAAATAGACTTATTAAAAGAAAACATCTCTTGGGTCACCGAGATACGACAATTAAACAGTGACATTTTGCATCGCCACATCTTACCGAGGCTGCAACACACAAGTTATCTCATCGACTTCGAATTTGATGAAAGAGAGAGTATCGGGACCATTATCTCGAACAGTGGACAGAAGCTAGGACATTTCACAATCCTCTAGAGCCAAATCGCTCCTCCACTAGAAACATCGCCACGTTTCATTCGTAGCAGCAACACCAAGACAGACCTAGTCATTTGCATTTCACATCGCGGCTTACCGCTAACTAGGTTGTTATTCCAAATACTCTCAATACATATCGCCTACTCTCTTTAATTAAAGAACTATTCCAACACTCCATCACATTCACAAAACTTGGAATAAAAAAACGGGCATCCGAAGACACCCGTTTAGAACCTCACTCGCTTTCTGAAAAATTACAGCTTCGCGAATGCACCTTCCCATGAGTAAGTCTCACCTGCGAACTCAACGGTGTGAGTTGCTTGCTGAACATCTTCAGCTTGGTTAGAGATACCGTAGTGGTAAGTGTTGCCAGAGGTGGTCTGAATGCGAACAACAGTCCCGACACTGTTATGGCCCACAACAGACACAGATTCTACAAGCCCACGAGCGCCTACAGAGGCTTCGATAGACTCGTTAAAGTAACCGTGCGTTTCTAGTACAGAAGCGAACACGTGGTTTTGACCAGATTGACGCAAGATAAGTGCTGGTTCGCTCTTCAGGTTGAAGTCTGGATCGTTCGCGCCAGTACGCGCAAAAATCACTTCACTGCCTTCATTAGCACTTGTTACTAAGCTGTAGTAGCTGCTGTCGTGCAACCAGCTAACCAAAGAGCTGCCGTTCACTTTACCTGAAGCAACGTTCCATAGGTGTTGGTAACCGTTGTCTTCGCCAAGTGGTTTCAGCGTTTTTTCAATGCTGTAATCAAAATCAGTACGAATGATTTGACCAGAGTGGTGAACTGGTAGGTCGTATTGGTGCTCAGCATCAGCTTCAATGCGGTACACATCAATCACCAGTGGTTTTTCAAACTCAGGAAGCTCAGCAAGAATTACGCTGCGCTGCATATCTACACCTGTGTAGTACTCAGAGATTGTGCCACTCATGCCTTGTAGAGACTGGTCGTCTGCCACAAAGAAGTGCTTCTGACCAAACTTAGACTCAGCCAGTGCTGTGTCGAAGTTGTTTTGAGTTTTTTGGTCAACCGTTACTGTGTTATGCGCCACAGTCTGCTTACAGTAAGACTTGTTCTCTGGGATGTAACGACCGCCAAATTTAGGCTCAACGTTTACCCAGCGACCGAAGCCGTAATCGTGCAGCACTTCGTGACCACGGTTGAATACACTTAGGTGCAGACCATCGTAGTGGCCGTGGTCAAGTGCAGAGTGGTACTGGTGATCTGAGCCGTGCTGACCAAACCAAATCAGAGCCATTGTGTCATCGTCTTGCTCGTCACGGTGACGAAGAATGCTCACGCCGCCTTTCTCACCTTCAGGGCCATCAGTCACGAATAAGCTACCCCAGTTGAATGGCTTGATGTCGTCAGCCGCTTCAACTGCGTTTGATAGTGTTTTACCTGAGATATGAACCCAAACGTCTTGCTGGTGATCAGCCATACCCAGTAGTGTTTCAGTTTGCTCGTAGCGGTGGTAGCACACAGATGTTGCCATGATCACGCCTTCATCGTTGATAGAGATCGTCTTCGATGAATCATTCAATGCTGGCAACGTGCCGTCTGGGAATGCGGTCTTAAATACCGCGTAAGACGTTGTCTTGATGACTGAGTCGTTGAATTCATAGATACCAAGCTCAGGTTGACGACGCTCGATTGCCTCTGCGAACAAATAGATAGGACGCAGCGAGAAACGGTGGTAGTACGGACCTTCCATGTAGTAGCCGTCTGGCGAGAACAGTTGGTCTAGCTGTGCTAGGAAACCGCCGCTCACTTTGTCTAGCTTGAGGCCGTAAAGCGCTTTATCTACCGATTCTTGATCGTTGATTGCATAGCCACAAATACCTACAGCCGCTACTGCCCATAGACCGTGGTTGTGTACGATGTCGAAGTCGTGGCCGTATGTTACAACGAACAGCTCGATCATCTGCTTGAATAGGTCGTTTTCAATCAGCGTTTTTTCATCTTCAGAAATCGTGTGGTAAACACAGCTGTATGCGCACGAAGCGTACAGCATCCACATGTTTTCGTTCAGTGTTTGGTGGAAGATCTTACCCGGTGGGTTTGAGTCACGGCTAGTGTTGCTCTCTAGCGATGGGTACACCTTCGCGTAAGCCGTTAGCATATCGACGATATAATCACGGTACTTTGTCTCTTCTGTAATAAGGAACAGACGACCCGCTAGATCCATATGAATGTAGTTTTGCTTGTGACGGTTATGCTCGTAACCGCCGCCCTCACCGTGGCCCGGAACTTCAATACCCACTTCCGCCATGTAAGCGTCAGTTTGGTTGATGTCGCGAGTAAGTGCTTTTCCTAATAGGCTATCCTTGCCAAGTTCTTTACGAAGCTCTGCTGCTTCTTCAAAGTTCAGTAAAAGTGGTTGATAGCTCATTCTTATTTCTCCTGACCAGCTGAAGTTGAGTCAATTAGGTTCTCTTCTATAGAGTAGAAACCTGTCCAGCTGTACGTTTTGCCATTTAATTCGACTTTGTGTTCAGTAGTGTCAGTTGCACCCAGTTGGTTGCTGATCATCACTGTGACACAAGAGGTATTCGTTTCAATTTCAACAACAGAACCGATGTTGTTGTGCGCCAGTACTTTGATGTCTTGTACTTGACCACGAGCGTTCACTGATTGCTCAAACTCTTCGTTGAAGTAACCGTGCGTTTCTAGAACTGAAGCAAACAGCGTTGTTTCGCCTTTGCTACGCAGAATAAACGCAGGCTCAGAACGCAGGTTGAAGCTTGGGTCATTCGCGCCAGAACGAGTAAAGATAACTTCACCGTTGTCGTTCGAGCTTGTACCTAACCATGTGTAGTAAGTGTTGTTTTGTAGCCAGCTCACTAGTGCTGTCTCGTTCGCTTCACCACTTGCTACATTCCATAGGTGTTGATAACCGAAGTCGTCGCCTAATGTGTGGAGCTCTTTGTGTGTTTGGTAATCGAAGTTAGTGCGAACAATCTGACCTTCGTATTGATGAGAGTAGTCATATTGGTGCTCGCCATCTTCTGAATCTAAGCGGTACAGATCTAATAGTAGCGGAGATTCCAGACCTTCAAGGTTTAGCATGAACACACTGCGTTGCATGTCAAAACCTTCGTAATGGTCGTTCGCGAACGCACTCATGCCATTGATTTTTTGGTCTTCTACTTTGAAGAAGTGAGGTAAGCCGTGAACAGAGTCTGCGCGCTCAACATCAAAGTTGTTCTGACATTTCTCATCAATTGTTACCGCGTTGTGCGCGATAGTCTGACGTGCGTAAGACTTGTTTTCGTCTAGGTAACGGCCGCCGAATTTTGGCTCAACGTTCACCCAACGACAGAATCCGTATTCGCGTAGCACCTCTTGACCACGGTTGAAAAAGGTAATACCAAGCGTATCGAAGTTGCCGTGACCCATACCGTGTTGACCGTAATTCATCACTAGCTGAGACACATCGCCTTTGCTATCTTGCATACGGATGAAGCCTTGAGCACCGTTGTGACCTTCTGGACCTTCGTTCAACTCAACACTTGGCCAGAAAGGCATGCCGATTTCTTTTTCAGCGCTTGCCGCTTCGTATGCTTTAGAAAGTTCTAGACCACAGCCATGCATCCATACTGCGTCTTGAATCTTCGCCATACCTAGGATGTTTTCATCAACCTTACCGTCAACTGCGTAGTGTTTGCTGTAAACGCTAACAGCAACTTGTACGCCCATGTCCGTGATGCCCATAGTGCGAGACGCATCGTTCAGTGCTGGGAATTCACCATTAGGGTAAGCCGTTGAAAGCATTGCTTGTACTGTGTTGCCAATCACGCCGCCTTTATAGTTGTAGATGTCGACTTCTGGCATATGGCGATGGATCACCTCAGCGAAAACACACGTAGGGCGAATCGCATAACGGTGATAGTAAGGACCTTCCATGTAGTAGCCAGAAGGCGCGAACAGTTGAGAAATTTGTGCTAAGAAACCACCTGTGTCGTTACGATCAAGACCGTATACAGACATCTCTAGGTATTCACGCTTACCTAATGCTAGGCCACAAATACCAACTGCCGCTACAGCCCAGATACCGTGGTTATGGATGCGGTCGAAGTCGTGTGCGTACTTCACCGTGAACATCTCTAACATAGGTTCGAAGATACGAGACTCAATGTTGTCACGTTGATCTTGCGTCAAAGTAGACTTAACGCACGAATACGCCAAGCTAGTAAACATTAACCAGCAATGTTCGTTTAGAATCTGGTGGAAAAGACGACCCGTTGGGTTAGTGTTCTTCTGAACATGGAAATCAAACGTTAGATACTTGTCTGCGTAAACTTCCAGTAGTTCAGTAACAAAATCAGCGTACTTCTGCTCTTTAGTGATAAGGAACAAACGACCAGCTAGGTTCATGTATGTGTAGTTTTGTTTATGACGGTTGTGCTCGTAACCACCCGCTTCGCCATGCCCTGGCACGTCAATAGGTAGGCGCATGAAGGCTTCCAGCTCTTTTTGATTCGCTGCAATCGTCTTACCCATTAAACTTGAACGGCCAACTTCTAAATGAAGTGCTTCAATTTCCGCGTCCGTTAGTAGTATTGGTTGTGTAGTCATGTTCTTTATCACCCTCGATGAAGAGTTTCTGTATTTGAATTTCAATCTAATTCTTAAACTTTATATAAAGTAATACAATATGAGGTTTAATCCTACCTATTCATCGCCAAATGATGAGCAGAATCACATAAATCTCGCTAAACCTTTGATCTAAAAAGCCAATAACATTTATCAGAGTTGTGTTAAGTCATTGATTTTACAGAGCTATAAAAAGTAGCACTTGATCAATATCACACATTTCTGGATATATTGTATTACAATTAAACCTAATCCCTTATGATGAACACAACTTAATGAACATATAAAAAATTTATACGCTTTGGAGAGACACAATGAACGCATTCTTTATCAATAACGAACAACCATGGGAAGATCTGGGCGACGGCATCAAGCGTAAGATCGTGGCATACACAGACGATCTAATGGCTGTACACCTATCTTTTGACAAAGGCGCAATTGGTCACCCTCATACACACGAAATCCATGACCAAATCGGTTATGTCGTTCGAGGTAGTTTTGAAGCTGAAATTGAAGGTGAGAAGAAAGTACTTAAAGAAGGTGATGCATACTTTGCTCGCAAACACATGATGCACGGTGCCGTTGCTCTAGAGCAAGACAGCATTCTTCTTGATATCTTCAACCCTGCTCGCGAAGATTTCCTAAAATAATTAATAGCGCAACCTCAGTTGCTAAGGTAAGCACATGAAATCATTTAATATCGCGGTCATTGGCGAATGTATGGTTGAGCTACAGAAAAAAGATGATGGGCTTAAGCAAACATTTGGTGGTGATACACTAAACACGGCTTTGTACCTATCTCGCTTAACCCAAGAGCAAAATATCAAAACCAGCTATGTAACGGCGCTGGGTAATGACCCATTTAGCCTAGACATGCTTGAGAAGTGGAACGCTGAAGGCATCGACACCAGCCTAGTAAAACAGATTGACGAAAAGCAGCCTGGCCTTTACTACATCGAAACCGATGAAACGGGTGAGCGTAGCTTCCACTACTGGCGTAATGACGCTGCGGCGAAATACCTGCTTGATGGCGATGATGCATCTTCGCTTCTAGACAAGCTATTTTCATACGATGCGCTTTACTTGAGCGGTATTACACTGGCGATTCTTACAGAAAAAGGCCGTTCAGCACTTCTGACTTTCTTAGAAGAATACAAAAAGCAAAATGGCCAAGTGATTTTTGATAATAATTACCGCCCTAAGCTTTGGAATAGCCAACAAGAAGCGCAGTCTTGGTACATGAAGATGCTTAAGTTTACAGACATTGCATTGCTAACGTTCGATGACGAACAAGAGCTTTACGGTGACACTTGCATTGAGCAGTGTATTGAACGCACCACAAAGAGTGGTGTTAAAGAGATCATCATTAAACGCGGTAGCAAAGACTGCCTCGTCGTTGAAGCCGATGCAGCGCATTATGTTGCACCAAACCCAGTGGATAACGTTATCGATACCACAGCGGCGGGCGATTCATTCAGTGCTGGCTTCCTAGCAAAACGTTTCTGTGGTGGTAATGCTCGTGATGCAGCATTTGCAGGCCACTGCGTTGCCGGTGCGGTGATTCAGCACCAAGGTGCGATTATTCCTAAAGAAGCAATGCCTACACTGTCTCTGTCTTCTTAATTTGATACAAGCATGACGCTGATCTAGCGTCATGCTATGCTCAATTAGAATAGTGAACGAGACGTACCAATAGATTTTAAAATGCTGATAATTCAGTGATTATCGGCCAATTTTGACGTGAGATATTATCCATGACGACATTAAATGAACAACTTGCTAACCTGAAAGTTATCCCTGTAATCGCTATCAACCGTGCTGAAGACGCTATCCCTCTAGGTAAAGCACTTGTTGAAAACGGCATGCCGTGTGCTGAAATCACGCTACGTACTGAGTGTGCAATCGAAGCGATTCGCATCATGCGCAAAGAGTTCCCAGATATGCTGATCGGCTCTGGTACGGTACTGACTAACGAGCAAGTTGACGCATCTATCGAAGCGGGCGTGGACTTCATCGTGAGCCCAGGCTTTAACCCACGCACCGTTCAATACTGTATCGACAAAGGCGTTGCTATCGTTCCTGGTGTAAACAACCCAAGCCTAGTTGAGCAAGCAATGGAAATGGGCCTACGCACACTGAAGTTCTTCCCTGCTGAACCTTCAGGCGGTACAAGCATGCTTAAAGCACTGACAGCCGTTTACCCAGTGAAATTCATGCCAACTGGTGGTGTTAGCTTGAAGAACGTTGATGAATACCTATCTATTCCTTCAGTTTTGGCGTGTGGCGGTACTTGGATGGTTCCAACAAAACTTATCGACGAAGGTAAGTGGGACGAGTTAGGTGCTCTAGTACGTGATGCAGTGAATCACGTCGCAAAATAATTTATCTGACGACAGATTATGTTCAAAGCGAGCCTATTGGCTCGCTTTTTTCGTTTAGGATGGTGCTAACACGAATTTTGCATCTACTAATAGTATGATGATATCAATACAATTAGCCTGAACCGTCGTAGCGCAGTAACGCTTCAGAACGAACTATACTTATCATTCTTGAGAAGTTAAACAGCATCCAATAATCGATTCGGATTATGGCACCCAAAGGTTAAAACCAGCGCCTTTACAGCTAACTCACTGATTTAAAAAGAACTTAATAGTATTACAAATGGTTACATTTTAAAGGAATCATTATCGTAACTTGAATTTTACAAAAATGCTTGAAAGCCCCGTATGTCATAGCTTTGTCAGAATTTTCATATATAGAAAAGCTCTTGGTTTGGATCACAATAAAAGCATATTGTAGTACAAATATAATCATAAAAGAGTAATCTAGGAGCCAGTTAATGATCACACTTAAAAGGCTGAAAAAATGACTATTGATACTCTTGTTGTTCTTGCCTACTTCTTCTTTCTTGTAGCCATTGGTTGGATGTTCCGTAAGTTCACAACTTCGACAAGTGATTACTTTAGAGGGGGCGGCAAAATGTTGTGGTGGATGGTTGGTGCAACCGCCTTCATGACACAGTTTTCAGCATGGACGTTTACAGGTGCCGCAGGACGCGCGTTCAGCGACGGTTTCGTCGTTGTAATCCTATTCTTAGCCAATGCATTTGGCTACTTCATGAACTACATCTATTTTGCTCCAAAATTCCGTCAGCTTCGCGTAGTTACCGCAATCGAAGCAATTCGTCAGCGTTTTGGTAAAACTTCAGAGCAGTTCTTCACTTGGGCTGGTATGCCTGACAGCTTGATTTCAGCAGGTATCTGGTTGAACGGTCTCGCAATCTTTGTTGCCGCTGTATTCAACATCCCAATGGAAGCAACGATTGTTGTAACCGGCCTAGTATTGATGCTAATGGCTGTAACCGGTGGTTCTTGGGCGGTTGTAGCGTCTGACTTCATGCAGATGCTTGTTATCATGGCAGTAACGATTACCTGTGCGGTAGCGGCTTACTTCCACGGTGGTGGCCTAAGTAATATTGTTGCGAACTTTGATGGCGACTTCATGGTTGGTAACAACCTGAACTACATGAGCATCTTCATCCTTTGGGTTGTGTTCATCTTCATCAAGCAGTTTGGTGTAATGAACAACAGCATCAACGCTTACCGTTACCTATGTGCAAAAGACAGTGAAAACGCACGTAAAGCAGCTGGCCTTGCATGTGTACTAATGATTGTTGGCCCACTAATTTGGTTCTTACCTGCTTGGTACGTAAGTGCATTCATGCCTGACTTCGCTGAGCAATACGGTTCAGTGGGAGCAGACGCCGCTTACCTAGCATTCGTACAAAACGTAATGCCAGCAGGTATGGTTGGTCTTCTTATGTCTGCAATGTTCGCGGCAACCATGTCTTCTATGGACTCTGGCCTAAACCGTAACGCTGGTATCTTTGTAATGAACTTCTACAGCCCTATCGTTCGCCCACAAGCGACACAGAAAGAGTTGGTTGTAGTAAGTAAAGCAACAACCGTAATGATGGGCTTCATCATCATTGGTATTGGCTTGTTCATCAACTCACTGCGTCACCTAAGCCTGTTCGATATCGTACTTAACGTGGGTGCATTGATTGGCTTCCCTATGCTTATCCCTGTACTTCTAGGTATGTGGGTTCGTAAGACTCCAGACTGGGCTGGTTGGGCAACGTTGATTGTAGGTGGTTTCGTTTCTTACATCTTCGGTATCTCTCTACAAGCTGAAGACGTTCAAAACTGGTTTAACCTAGAACACGCACTAACAGGTCGCGAATGGTCTGACTTGAAAGTGGCACTGAGCTTAGCAGCACACGTGGTGTTCACTGGTGGCTTCTTCCTAGCAACAACACTGGTTTACAAAGGTCGTACACCTGAGCGTGAAGCGGAAGTTGAGAAGCTATTCGAGAACTGGAACACTCCGGTTGTGGCAGAGTCTCAAGAGCAGCAAAACCTAGACACTAAACAGCGTTCAATGCTTGGTAAGTTAATCTGTACTGCAGGTTTCGGTATCCTAGCAATGGCTCTAATTCCAAATGACATCACTGGTCGTGCCCTATTCCTACTGTGTGGTTCGATTGTATTGTCGGTAGGTGTGTTACTGGTTAACGCCTCTCGCGGTGGCGTAAAAAAGCTCAATGAGCCAGCGGCAATGAAGTAGTACTATTCCTAGGTAACTATTACCTTTGAAATCAAAACGCCCAAGCAGAAATGCTTGGGCGTTTTTATAGTTCCTTTACGATGAAGAGAGCTTCTTTGCTATGACGAGAGTTTCAATGTCATGACGATAGTTTCAATGCCATGAACGGAAAGACATTTATGGCCAGAGCTCTATTCCGTCAGGGCTTTCGCTCTAAGCTTTTTATCTAGCTCGTAAAGGTGTTCAGCCGCTTCCATATGCTGTGGGTAATCCGCAAACTTCTCGCGCTGCTCTGGTGTCATCTTACAGGTTTCGTCCACCAGCATTAGCGTCCAATACAACTTAGTCGTACGCAGCATCGCCAGTAGCGGCTTGAGCACTTCTTTTTCGTAGACTTGAATCAGCTGCTCGATCCACTCATCACGTTCGTCTTCGGTTGAAATAACACCTTCAATCGCTGCACTGACATTTAAGTACTTTGGGTTGGCCTTGAGCTTGTCCATAACAGACTCTGTCTCTTTAGCTAGCTCTTCGAGCTCTGCTCTAATTGCAGCAATCCAGTTCGCTTGAATAAGTGCATCAGCGTCAATTGTCTCAAAATCAGACTTAATGCGACGCTCAACGTTCTTTTGCGCTTGCTTAACGACAGAACGGACTTTTTGAAAAGGAAGTTGGTACTCCTTACCTAGCTCGGTGATCAAAGTGTGAAAACCACCATTTGGTAAATGCAGGTTCTCTTTAAATGTCGCCAAAGCCGCCTCTTGCTCAGGTGTAAGGTTACTCATTCTCTGTCCTTTTAATCTCTTCTAACTCTCAACGGACTGTCGAGCATAACATCAATCACTTTTGTTTTTGGATCGAGTCCGCCTTATGAGTCCAAATATCTCTTTAAGTGACGAGATAATAAGCACTCATGGCATTAAATGGTAAATCCTGAACCGCTAAAATCTGTACATTACATACACAAGGGTTGTATCGCAGACAGGAGTCTCCCAACTAAATAAGAGAACACCATGACATACTCAGACTACAAAGAATCCGACCTACATAAATGCGTTGTCGTTGCGGGTGAGCTACTCGCATCTACAGCCCAGTTTGTTATCAAAGCCTGCGCCACTTTATTCAAATGTTTCCGTTGGATCGCCATTAAGGCTTATCGATATGTCATGAAATAGACTTAAACGCGTCGAGCGTCTCAACCAGATATTTCCTAAAGCGCTACCTGATGAAGGGTAGCGCTTTTTCGTTTTTCACTATTCAGGTTAACAATCTCGTAGAACCTAAAGCGATGAAAGTTTATCCAACCAGTGGCGTTAAATGGTAAAACTCATCAAAACAAATCGCCGATACTACACCTGTTCCAACGAAACAGACTTATCAAAAAATACAGGTACTAAGATGAAAAAGATGGCACTAAAGATTGTAGGACTCACTATTTTAGCTTCTGCGCTAACGGGGTGTGTCGGCAGCAATGCTGTCACAGGGAAAGTGATGAAATTCAACGTAGAAGTCGTAGATAACCGCTACGCTCGTGCGGGAGTGAACTTCTTACTTGCTCCAGTCTACGGTATCACTACTGCTGCCGACTACGTGGTGTTCAACTCTCTTGAATTCTGGACGGGTAAAAACCCTATCAGTGGTGCACCACACGTCTTTGATACCAAAACAGATACCCATTTCAAAATGAATGACGAATTGGATCCAAGCCTAAAAGAGGCGCCTGTTGCGCCGCTGTCTAACAATCGCACGATTGAAACAGGCGAAATGATTCAGATTGATGAAAACACCATTCAAATGGACATCGTCTACAACACAGGTGAAAGCGCGACCCTTACCGGCATCAAAGAAGGTCAAGACGTGAGCTACTACATGAATGGCGAATTAGTTTCCCAAACAACCATCAGTGAGCTAGAAGCATTAAACAACGGTAAGGCATAACTTAGTTTCAAAAACATGAAGGCCGCTGAGAGCGAAGGTGCTCTCAACGGCCTTTTTACTATGTTAAGAGAAGGAATTGTCGCCTTTCTAACTAACTCTGATTATCCTGCCCTTGATTCAATCGAATGCTCACTAAACTTGCCACCATGATAGCCAAGTAGAAGCTACCAATAATCGATTCCATAAATACAAAGAACTGAGCAACAGGAAGCACTGGAGAAATATCCCCATACCCTACTGTCGTTAGCGTAATAAAGCTAAAGTACATCGCATTAAACAGATTACTTAACCATTCTCGATCTTCTAGCCCATTAAACGCATTGGGTAAGATCTCCAAGATCAACAGATAGATTGTTGCCCACGCCAAACCAATCAGTAGATATATACAGATTGAACCGATAATGTGATTTTTGGTGACATTCGACGCCTGCATTACCTGTTTAAGTGCAGAATAGATATGGGAGAACAGAAACGCAGCCAGTGCTAATAGCGTAACAATTGAAAGATTGTAGTCTTCAAAAAATGAAAATATGCCCGACACCCCGGCCGTTAACAAAAGCAGACCATACCAAGAGCGATACAGTGCTCGCTCTTGATGAATCCCGGCGATAGAAACCGCTAAGGTGATGATAATCAGAAACAAGATGGTCTTTTGCCCTTGGGGATAAAACTGCTGCATTACGGCACAACCAAAAAACAGTACCAACAAAGCGAAGAACAAAAAGTAAAAGTTATCGTCCTTAGAAACTGACTTCATCTAGTTCGCCTCTTGTTGTTCTTCTTTATCCTTTGGGGTTTCTTGATCTAAGTTGAGCCAAACTATCAGTAACTCATAAGTCAAACTCAATACCACAGCACCAACAAACAAACCGACGATGCCAGACATCGCCATACCACCTAAAGCGCCGAGCAAAATCACCAACATCGGAATGTGAGAACCACGACTCAATAGAACCGGTTTAAGGAATGCATCACTGCCGCTCACGAGCAGACACCAAACCAAGAAAAGACCAGCCGCCATGGTCGACTCGACGCTAAACATGTAGATAATCGCAGGCAGCAAAGCCAGAATTGGAGGCAATTGAATAATGGCGACCAGAAGCACAGCTAGTGCCCAGAATGCCGCTGCAGGCACACCCGCAATAACTAAACCAATAGCAGAGAGTACCGATTGGATAACAGCCACCCCAATCACCCCCTGAACAACACTTCTTACTGTCACTTTGGATAGCTTAACTAACTCTTCACCGCGACCATCCGTTAATCGTGCAACCAAATGAGTCAGACCTATCTGACATTTCTCAGCGTTATTCATGAAAACGCCAGCGATGATGGTTGAGATAATAAACTGCACAAAACCACCACCCAAAGACCCAAGAATCGAGGCTGCTTTAGCCGCAAATTGCTTGATCTCCTCGGCATACTTTACAAATGCTCCTTCAATGTTTGTAGAAGCGTACACCATAGCGCTGTAGATCTTCTCGCCAACAAAAGGGATATCTTGCAGGGATGATTTAGGTTTAGGGACAGACAAAGTACCGTCTTGCAATCCAGATACCAAATCTGCAGCACTGGTATAGATGCCCGACGACAGTGCAATGAGAGGAATTAGCAGTAACAGAACACCAATAAAGCTCAATAGGCCACTCGCCTTCCCCTTCGACATGCCCGTTTTGTTGGAAATCACCACAGCCACGGGATACAGAGCTGTAGCAATGATTGCACCCCATATCACCAATAGCACAAACGGCTTTAGAATCGAGAAACACCAATAGACAAGTATTGCTACCGCTGCGATCTTTATCGCTGCATCAATCGCTTGTTTCGAAAAATCTTCAGTTAACTTCATTAGACATCCTTGTTAATAAAAATTACGGCTGATTTTGTAGGAACTTCCAATTCCGTGTTTCAAGAAACAGCGAAGCCAAAATCATGTAAACACCAATTAATACCAATTGAACAATGCGTGTCAGAGTGTTGCTATCGATATCCCCAGAACTCATCAAAGTGCTGCCTATCAACACCAACAAGGTGCTGAATGCCGTCGCAAAAACGGGCGCTTTATCTGGCACGGTATAGATTTTTGTCGCCATAAAAATCGCCACCAGCCCAATAAACAGCGAGTAAAAAACAATGTTGGGCACAATCGCTAAAATAGAGAACGCAACGATGGCCAGAAGCCCTCCTATCCCATTACTGATCACCAAAAAAGCGCTGAGTTTGACGGATTTTTCAGCCGTGATCATCAAAGAGAGAAGTGCAATAAACATCATAGTCAACAATGCTTCTGAAATTTGAAAAATAAAAAAGAAACAGACGACGGGATACGAGATGAACATGGCTCTAAATGCCGCATACCAACGTTGCTTCCTGTCCAACGGCGCGGGAGCAAAGCCAGAAAAGTCGGATTTAGGCTCGGGAATATAGATATGCACCAAAGCAAAAATGGCTACAGCAACCACCCCAGATGTCGCTAGTCCAGAAGCAAGCATCACTGACACGCCTGGGTTATCAATTGCCATGAACGGCAGCATCAACACAGCGATCAATAAAACCGTCGCAAACAGGTTCCATTTGGGGTCTACAAATAAGTAGTAACCCCACAGCATCACCAAGCCGACTAACACCAGCAATGGGATCGGATAATGTGTTATCCCCCGAGAAAGCACTAACCCCAAGGCCATGGTGGCGAGAAGAGCGAGCAGCAACTCATACACCGTCTCTTTGTGTAGATCTGGTTTATCAATAAGAAACTTAGCGGTAAACACCGGAGCGACAAACGCAAGTGGCCAGTTGATCCATGCGGCCAGAAAAACCGCAAGAATCACGCCTACTGTAAAGCGTAGAATCCGTCGCTGAGCTTGTTCATCTATGATGACGTTATCGAACATAGGAAAGCACGCTAATCAATCGAATCCAAAGCTTGCCGATCGAATTGAAGATAAAGTTATCCCCACTATAGACAATCACATCTGCTTGGCCGCCAACTCTCAGCATGCCTGATACTTCGTCACGCTCGAACTCAATAGTAATTGGCAGCATTTGGGTTTGACGCAACCATCCTGTTTGTTGATTAGCTTGAGCAAGCTTGCCCGCCTGATCGTTTTGTCCCCAATCGACACCCCAGTCGATACTGCTGACTCGCCCTGAGACGACTTTACCCGGTGCAAAGTCGAGGGCGATTTCTACTTCATCACCTACCGCGACATTACCTAAGCTGTTCTCTCGGTAGTAAGCTTCAACCCAAATATCCTGCGTCGAAACAAAAGTCATAATCGGTTGTCCTGAAGAGGCATAAAATCCCTCAGAAAGACTGAAGTTGGAAACCCCACCTTGAGTCGGTGCGGTTATCACGGTGCGCTCTAGGTTAAGTTGTGCTTGCTCTAACGCCAACAGAGCAGCTTTCACTTGGCTGTTCTCTTTGCCCTCTTTACCCATTTGTTGTTTAGCACGTTCTAAATCGGCTTCAGCATTCACCACTGCGGCTCTTGATGTCGCCAAGGCCGCCCTTGCTTGATCTGCATCCGATTTAGACACTACACCTTTGTCCGCCATCGCTAACACACGCTTGGCTTGTAGATCGGTGTTCTGTCTTTCGACGATTGCTGAGGTTAACCTCGCTTGTGCTGAAGCGATGTTAGCCGTTTGCGCCCCTACATTCTGTCCCGCTATCTCTAGATTTTGTTCAGCTTGTGCCACGGCGATTCGATAATCTGAGTCATCCAAAACAGCCAATACATCACCTTGCTCAACTAATTGATTGGGCTGAACGCGAATATCCAATACTTTCCCCGATACTTCGGGTTTGATAGGGACGATGTAACCTTTAACACGCGCATTATCGGTGATAGGAATGAGTCGGTCAGACACGATGCTAAACACCAGCGTCACAGCCACAAAGGTCAATAAATAGTTAGTGACCTTCCTTACTTTATCTTTCTTGTTTGGTTGATTAACTGGCTCGTCGTTTGAAGACGCCTCTGGTTCGTTGGCTTCAGACATAGCACTCCCGTTTAACTAGGTAACATTAATAAAATTAGTACTTTAAAAATAATCCTTGTCGTGGAAAACTCAAGACACTAGAGTTAGATTTATCAAGTAGCATTCTGTAATTGATAAGTACGTCTAATTAATGCATCTGGACGCAAAGGATTGTTTCGTTATGGTAGATTCGAGTTACCAAGTTCCTGTGATTCAAACGAATTATGCAAAGATTCTGGTGCAAATGTTCTCTGAACACGGCTTAGATTTACACCAACTACTAGAGGAGTCGGGACTGCCACCAGATTTGATTCAGTCCGACAGCGATTTTGTGCCCTCTGAATCGATAAAACGCCTTATCTACCTCACTTCGGTTCAACTGGGCGTCTCTAAATTTACCGACCTACTTGGTTTAGCCTTTCGACGTCGCATCATCCCACATGTCTTGCATCAGTTTGTTGATTACAAAACTGTCGGAGATGCACTACAGAACATCAGTAAAATCTTCTCTAGCGACTCACCGGGAAGTCAGATAACACTGGTTGAAGAACACGGCCAAGTGTGGTTTTGCAGGCGAGTACTTGATGAGGATTCCCCGCGTTTCCAATGGGGAGAAGCGTTTGCCATCATTTACATTATTGAACTCATCAGCATACTTTCAAACCGCCCTTGGCAACCTATGAAGATTCGGCTTCAGGGCCATGAGAGCGACGTGGTTAGCACCATAACCACCAGCCATTGTCAGCTATTTGTTGAGCAAGGGCAGACGGCAGTGCTGATCCCAAATGATATTTTACAACTGCCCATTCAACTCACTAGTAAGGATTTAAGCCCAAAACCCGCTCTGGTTGAGTGGCATACCAGCTTTACTGACAGTGTTTACGAGCTGCTCAAGCCGTATATGAAAGAACAAGATCTTTCGATCGAAGACGCCGCACAGTTACTCAACTTTTCAGTGCGTACCTTCCAACGAAAACTTAAGCAAGAGAACACCTCTTTTCGCAAGATCAAAGAGAATCTAATGTACTCGGTAGCCTGTGAATTGATGGAGCAAGGCCACTCTCTCACCTACATTTCAAGTCAGCTTGGCTACACCAATATTTCGCATTTTTCGAGAGCCTTTAAACGTGTCTCTGGACTCACACCTAAAATCTATCAGCGCTCGATCTCATCCTCTCAATAGAATGGATAGCGTGATACTGGAAAGCACCATAAGCGAAGTATCACTTCAATCAGAGCTTTAAGGGGCGAGTAGAAACCTCTCTCAACGCGAGTTGCAAATAACTTGCTAGGTCGATGGATCCAGCAAGCTCTTCAACATCTTGAATTCGGAAATGAATGATCATGGATGGCCCTCAGTTGTAATTAAAAAGTCGTCTGGAATCCATATTGCCGGATACCAAACTACTTACTTACCATTTTATGCCATCCGTTTATTTAGACATGACTTTCGATTGTCCCTGCCCCATATACAAATAAACAAAAGAAAGGGCCGCTATTACGCGACCCAATCCATTTAACATCGAGTAACGTTCTACTCGAATCAAGTTAAAGCTTGATCGTTTTTGTCATCCCAGCTTCAGCGTGACCCTTGAAGTTACAAGCAAACTCGACGTCACTATCACCGTGGAAGTGCCACATAAACTGACGGGCTTTCTTTGGCTCAACGACGATCGAGTTCTTGGTATCGTGCTCCATGCCAGCCATTGCTGACATCATTTTGCGATGACTTTGCAGCTCTTCCTTACTGCCAATTGAGAACTCATGAGGTTGCTCTCCCGTATTCATCACAACAAACTGCACTACGTCATTTGACTCTATATCAACAGCTTTCTTGAAGGTGATGGTTTTATCGTCGCTAAGAATAACGTGAATCACCTTATCGGGTTTAGCACCATTGGCCGGCATACCGACACTTGAGGTACGTTGCATTCCCATCATGTTGGAGTGATCCATATTTGAATGATCCATCTCACCATGATTCATACTGCCATGGTCCATCTTGCCGTGATCCATTTTAGAATGGTCCATCTGAGCAAGAGCAGAAGTTGTAAACAGAGCTAAGCCCAAAGCGATAATTGTCTTTTTCATAATAATTCCTAGTCTCAGTAAGGCCCAGGTGAACATAACTGGGCCATTTAAATTCAGTCGTTTAATAAAGAGTTACTTAATTTCTCGTTGTTTCCAAAGCACGAAAATGGCTGGGATAACCAGTAAGGTCAGCAGTAAGGCCGATGCCATGCCACCAATCATAGGAGCTGCAATTCTTTGCATCACCTCTGAGCCTGTTCCTTCGCCATACATAATTGGAATCAAACCGATAATGACTGTCAGTACTGTCATCATCACGGGGCGCACTCGCAACCCAGCCCCTTCACGAATCGCATCCAAGAGGTCTTGGTGTTGTAATGGCGTATGGGTCGTTTCATGATCTTGCTTTCTAAAGTTCCAAGCTTGGTTTAGGTAAACCAGCATGATCACGCCAATCTCAACGGCAACCCCCGCTAACGCGATAAAGCCAACCCCTACCGCTATTGAGAAGTTATAGCCAAGGTAGTGCATCAACCAAACGCCCCCCACCATCGCCAATGGCAGAGTCAGCATAATCACCATCACCTCTCCAACGCGGCGGAAGCTTAGGTAAAGCAGTAGCATGATGATGGCAATGGTAATCGGCACCACAATGCTCAAGCGCTCTTTTGCTCGCTCCATGTATTCATACTGACCAGACCATGCCAGTGAATACCCAGCTGGAAGCTCTAGTTGCTCTGCGACCGCACGTTTAGCGTTATCGACATAAGTCCCCAAGTCTTGTCCTTCAATATCAACAAACACCCACCCATTTGGTCGTGCGTTTTCTGTTTTGATCATTGGAGGGCCGTCCTCGTAGCGCACATCGGCGACATCGGCTAAAGCAATACGCGCTCCATTCGCGGTGATCAGAGGTAGGTTCTGCAACTTAATCACTGAATCACGATAGGCTTGTGGATAACGCACATTGATTGGGTAGCGCTCAAGCCCCTCGACGGTTTCACCAACGTTCATCCCGCCAACAGCAGTTGAAATAACCTGTTGGATCTCAGCAATACTTAAGCCGTATCGCGCAGCCGAACGACGATCAATATCGATGGTCACATAACGACCACCCGCTACACGCTCCGCATACACTGAAGCTGTTCCCGGCAATTCGTTTAAGATCGGCTCTATATCCGCGCCGATTTTCTCAATCACCTTAAGGTCTGGGCCGGCAATCTTGATCCCGATCGGTGTCTTGATACCTGTAGCCAACATGTCAATTCGGGTTTTGATTGGCATAACCCAAGCATTGGTTAAACCGGGGAACTGAATCAGACTGTTGAGTTCATCACGCAAAGACTCAGAGGTGACGCCGTCACGCCATGTATCTTTAGGCTTAAACTGAATAACCGTCTCAATCATGGTTAGTGGTGCCGGATCCGTCGCTGTCTCAGCACGACCTATCTTGCCCCACACCGTTTCCACTTCAGGAATGGTTTTAATAAGCTTATTGGTTTGCTGGAGTAGCTCACGCGCTTTACCTATCGAGATCCCTGGATAGGTCGTTGGCATGTACATCAAATCCCCTTCATCGAGCGGAGGAATAAACTCACTACCAAGTTTGCTGGTTGGGTAATACGCTGATGCCATCAAAGCAACTGCCACAACGATAATCGTTTTAGGGAAGCGTAGGCTTAGATTCAGAAGCGGACGATACAAGCCAACCAAACCCTTATTGATCGGGTTCTTATGTTCAGGAAGTACCTTACCGCGAATGAAGTAACCCATAAGCACAGGGACTAATGTGATTGCCAAACCAGCAGATGCTGCCATCGCGTAGGTTTTAGTAAACGCAAGAGGCGAGAACATCTTGCCCTCTTGACCTTCTAAGGCGAACACCGGCACAAAACTCAATGTAATGATCAGTAATGAGAAGAACAGCGGTGCACCCACCTCTTCCGCAGCTTTGCCGATCACCTGCCAACGATTGTTGTCATTAAGTGGCGTGCGTTCGATATGTTTATGCACGTTTTCAATCATCACGATCGCACCATCCACCATAGCGCCTATTGCAATCGCGATGCCGCCAAGCGACATGATGTTTGCGTTAATACCCTGCCAGTGCATCACGATGAATGCCGACAAGATACCCACCGGGAGACTTAGCGCGATCACTAACGATGAGCGAATGTGGAACAAGAACAAGGCACACACAATCGCGACCACTAAGAACTCTTCGGCAAGCTTCTGCCAAAGGTTTTCAACCGCAGAATCGATCAGAGTTGAACGGTCATAGGTTGCAACAATCTCGACACCATCCGGCAGGCTTCGTTGCAGCTCTTCCAGCTTAACTTTTACCTCAGAGATCACCTCACTGGCATTCTCGCCAAAACGCATCACAATGACGCCGCCAACAGCCTCACCTTCCCCATTTAGCTCTGAAATGCCTCGGCGCATTTGTGGACCAAGGTTAACGTCTGCAATGTCACCTAACAGCAAAGGGGTCCCTTTCGCCGTCACCTTTAAAGGCAAGGCTTTTAGGTCTTCAATCCCCGTTAGATAACCCGATGTACGCACCATGTGTTCCGCTTCTGCTACCTCAATCACTGAAGCGCCTGTTTCTTGGTTTCCGCTCTGAATAGCGCTATTCACCTGCTTTAATGTCAGGTCGTAAGCACGCAATTTGGCAGGGTCGATCTGCACTTGATACTGCTTCACCATGCCGCCAACGGTCGCCACTTCAGACACACCATTCACAGTTTGAAGTTCATACTTCAAAAACCAATCTTGTAAGCTGCGCAGCTCAGCTAAATCGTGTTGACCCGTTTTATCTTGCAAAACATAGCTATATATCCAACCCACACCAGTCGCATCTGGACCAAGTGTTGGCTTGGCACTGGCTGGTAACTTAGGCGCAACTTGGCTCAGGTATTCCAACACCCTTGAACGCGCCCAATACATGTCAGTATCGTCATTGAAGATGATATAAACGTAAGAATCACCAAAAAACGAGTAGCCTCTCACCGTTTCAGCGCCGGGTACCGCAAGCATTGCCGTGGTTAATGGGTAGGTTACTTGATCTTCCACTACCTGAGGCGCTTGACCCGGATAGCTAGTTTTGATGATAACCTGTACATCAGAGAGATCAGGAATCGCATCAACAGGTGTGTTCTTAACACTGTAGAGCCCCCCCAAAGTCAACGCGATAGTGGCGACGAGTACCAAAAATCGATTGCTAATCGACCAGCGAATAATTGCATTTATCATCACTAATCCTCAGCCGACTCAATTTGCTTCAATACATAATCTGTGCCCGATTTCACCACTAGAAAACGTACTTTCTGTCCCTCTTGATAATCGCCAAGTGGAATGTCGTCGCTTGTGGTGAAGTTCATCTCTCCCGCTTGCCACTGCCACTCATCAACGGCTTGATGGTTCACCGTGATCATCCCAAAGTCTGCCATCAACATCGTGATATCGCCTTCAACCCAAACCTCTGTCGCCATTACTTCATCACTCTGACTCACATCCGTCACTTGGTATTGGCCTGATTCTGTCTTCTCCATCTCAAAGTCGATCGCTTGACCGTTCGCTAGTCCCGATAAATCGACGTCTTCAGAGAAGGTAAAGTCCATCACCATGCCCGGCCAATCCCACTCAGGAACAGGTTGGTGTTCTATCGTTGCCATGCGATGTCCAACCATCAAGTTAGTGATCGTACCCTTCGCCCAAACAGAGCTAACCATTTGGTCTGGTTCATCATTAACTGAAGAGATACGGGACAGATCCGCTGTTTGACTCGATTCTGAATCAATCATGAAGTGAGCAGACGTAACCACATCAATACCCGGCTCTAGCCCTTCTAGCACTTCAACACGATCACCTGCTTCACGACCCACTCGGATACGATGAGAACGATATTTTCCGTCGCCTTCAGAAAGCACCACTCGCGTCATGCCTCCTGAGTGGATCACAGAAGAGCGCGCTACCGTTAACACATCATCTTCGCTTTCAGGCTTAAGAGTGATGTTTGAGAACATGTTTGGTTTTAGCTCACCATCTAGATTTGGAAACTTGAGGCGTACACGTAAAGTACGTGTTGTAGGGTCGAGAATTGGGTAGACGTAATCCACACGACCACTCCACTCACCGCCCGGTACAGCATCTAGCGTCATCGAAGCTGCTGTACCTTGAGAGATCCAATGCGCTTGGCGCTCAAATACTTCGGCATCCACCCAGACTTCATCGAGTGGGCCGGCACTGATCACCGCTTGGGCTGGGGAAAGGTATCCCCCTTCTCGGATGTTCAAGGTCGCAATAACACCATCGGCAGGCGCTTTTACTTCAATAGTTTGTGAGGCCTTACCCCGTTTCACGATGTGATTGATTTGCAACTTATCAACACCGAGTGAAAGCAATCGCTCTTTCGCACCTCCAATCATCCCTTTTCGACCGGTTTTATAAGCACTGAGCAGCTCTTCTTGTGCCTTTACTAGCTCAGGAGAATAGAGCGTGAATAACACTTCCCCCTTTGATACCTTCTCACCCACGGCATTAATAAATAACTCTTGAACCCAACCAGAAACACGGACATTGGTCTGCCATAAACGGCTCTCATCAAACGCAACGTATCCAACGGTCTCGATCTTTGGGGTCAGAGGCTCTAATTTCACCGTTTCACTTTTCACCCCAAGGTTATTTTCAACCGCAGGATCAATAGTTACCGTACCCGGCTTGTCTTTCTTGCCTGCTAAGTCATCGGCGTAAACTGGGACTAAGTCCATGCCCATCGGTGATTTACCCGGTTGATCGCGTTGATAGTTCGGATCCATAGGTGCCACCCAATAGAGCGGTTCATCTGCACCACTGGTAGATGATTCACTGCTCATTGCAGCGTGGTTCATTGAGAAAAACTGACTCGCACCAACACCGATTGCAGCGCCAACGACTAGTGCAATGCTTGCGACTTTAAATGATTTCATGAAGATTCCTTATTGCGCCTGAGACGTTGTCTTTTGTGATTGTGAAGGCTGGTGGTATGACCCACCCACAAGCGCCGCTAACTGGCTATTGACGATGTTGAGATCCGTGATCAGTCTCTGTTGTTCTAACTGAATATTGAGCGCATTGGTCATGGCAGTGATCACATCGTTAAACTGCGCGGTATTATTTTGATAGCCACGCTCGACCGCCTGTGTGGTGGCATCGGCTTGAGGAATAAAGCTTGTTTGATAACGCTCAATACGCTGAGACAGATTATCTCTATCTACCAAAAGCGCGTTTACTTTGGCGTTCATTTGGCTCAATATCGTCTCTTTCTGAGCGCGTGCTGAACCCACTTGATATTGGGCCGCTTCTACACCTTTGTCTTGACGATTACCTGTGAACAGTGGGATATCCATGGTCACGTACGCACTTACAAGATCAGAGGCAGGATTTCCTTGCATGTTATTGGCTTGGCGATAGGCGTACATCACCTCGACACCGAACTGAGGTAGGTAAGCTTGCTCTGCGATCTCTACTTGAGTTTCGTTAACGGTGATAGCGCTATCCGCCGCACGCACCATAGGATGCGATTGCAACAATGGGTAGAATTGAGAATTACCCGTGTAAGGCGTTAACCGCGTCTCTAGATCTTGCCAACCCAACGCGTTATTGGCTTGAATAGTCTTAGTTGACGACTCTTTGGCAGGCGTTTGGCTTGAAGCCAAAGAAGCATTCAACCATTCATCACCCAACCATTCGGATAGCTGTGCAATGATACGGCGTTGCTGCTGTTGGTTGGCTTGCAGTTTTTCATCAAACTTCACCACGTTAAGCTGAGCATTAAGAAGATCTTGCGCTTCACTGTTACCGATTCCGTAATTGGTCTCGATGAATCGCTCTAGCTCTGCCATCAATCGACGACTTTCCAACAAGGTTGCACGCGCTGTTTGTTGATAACCAAGCTCTAGCCACAGAGTGGTGATGGTATTAGTGATTTCTCTTTCTCTAGCGGCAACTTGAAATTGGATGCCATCAGCCTGTTGACTTGATTGACGCTCTTTCAAGTCTAACGTCGAACCACGCTCGAACTGCTGCATCAATCCAACAGAAATGTTGGTCATTGGGTCTTCATCAAACTTAAAGCTATCAACGGGCAAACCGCCAAAACCCACTTTAAGTTTGGGATCGCTCAACGTCGCCGACGCGATGCCCGCGTGACGAGTAGCTTGAGATTGGGCAATGATCTGCTGGCGACCGCTATCACGTAGCAGTGCTTGCTCAATGAGCAGTGAAAGCTCACGCTCATACACTCGTTGAGATTCATTGTCGCTGCCATTATTTAAATGACTCGCACTGATCGAAGTCACCATCGTATTCGACGATGCCGCGAAAGCAAATGCAGGCATCGCCAATAAGCTGATGCAAATCGGTAGCACCAACCATCTTGATTCAATATTCACAAGAATAAATCCATTTTATGGCGTTAAAAAACGCATAGATCGCACCTAGGGACAGTCGTTACAACGGACCGATAGGTAATGAAATTGTGGAATAGTGAATTAAGCGGAAGGCGGTCTAAGAATAAATTGAATACGCGCAACCTTGCTACCGATGATCACGTCATGATAGGGAGCAAGCGAGTAAGCAAAAGTGGATAAGGTAGTCATTGACTGGAGCGGATAGGACCAACTCAGGCAGATAGAGACACAACAATTGGCAAAGCCATCACCCCCATGTGAACAATGACCAGGCTCATGTTGAGTCATGTCGTGCATGGATTGATGAGCGTCCGAGACCGAACACATTGCAGCGATTTCAGGAGTCATCATACTTGCATGCGGGCAAGCCATGGTCTCTTTATCCATCATCTGCATTTCTATGGTTGACGCACTAGAAACACCCGTCGACAACAACATCGCAAGGATGCTGAAGATCGTAATCCAGAATGTCTTAAGTGAGTATGTCATAACCAATCCATATAACGTGAAGTATTACTATAAAGGTTACCCCAAGGGGAAGGTCAATCCTTATAATGACAAATATAGTCCGAATATTGATTGATCGCTCACCAAACACACAAACTACCAATTTTTCTAACAATTATCTTTGTCGTCTAGACAAAACACCCTAGTTGATGTGATTGGGTCTCAAAATTACTATGCAAGGCGTCTGATTGGTTAAGGAATCTTCAGATACTTAAATGCGTTACGTCAATCATGTTCATTGCTCAGGTCAATTTTTGAATTTCGATTCACCCCAGTTTATGAGCCCATTTTGGAGCTCGTTTCTACCTGAATGAACCTTTGGAATTATTTGTGAACGTTTTAAAGAATATTTGCCCACTAAAAATGGGGAAAGAGCGTGACAAGCGCGAGTATGACTTGCGTGTACTGAACTGTGTTAGTGATAGTGAGTACGCTTCACGCATGGCAATTTGGGACACTCTGCTAATGGGTAAGCCAGCAGCAAGTGAAATGAAAGGGTTTATGGATGAGGCTTTCAACAAGCTTCAAAATGAACTACGTGAGACACGTCGCGAATTGTCGATTAACTACACCGACTTTATCGCAATGGCTCATGAAGAAGTGAATTACATCAAGATATTCGTTGCGGACAACAAGACACAAATCGGTTGGTACGTTGCTATCGCTCTTATGATTGTTGGCACCATTGCTCTCTGCGTTCAATAAGCTGAGTTGAGCTAATTCAGATCTCACTAAGATATGACTAGAAAACAGGTTGCTCTTGTTGAAGCGTTGTTTTCTAGTCAATTGACCTCGAATTAGCGCATTAACGAAAGTAGATGCTCAGATGAAGCCTTTGGGTCATCCGCGTGACAAATCGCAGACACTAATGCTAGCCCATGAACGCCCGTCGCCATCAACTCTGGAATATTGTTTTCATTGATTCCACCAATACCGACAATTGGCAACCTGGTTGTTTCAAGTGCCTTCTTTAGTCCTTCCACACCCCAGTGCTTTTTAGTGTTGGTTTTGGTTGGCGTTGCAAAAATCGCACTCAGGCCTATGTAATCGATCGGCAGGTGATTGGATTCTTCCAGCTGCTGTTCATTCTCAATCGATAATCCAAGTATCTTATTTTCACCTATCAATTGGCGCGCAATCGTCGCTGGCATATCCGATTGCCCCAAGTGAAGTCCATCTGCATCCACCGCCAATGCCACGTCAACTCGGTCATTAATGATCAAAGGGACACCTGTACCTTTCAAAATAGCTTTGACTCTCTGTGCACGTTCAATGAAGGCTCTTACGTCACCATGCTTTTCTCTTACTTGAACCATGGTCACGCCACCCGCGACGGCTTGCTCTACCACATGTTCTAGAGTGGCTAAGTCTTGTTGGTCATCGGTAACAAGGTAGAGTTTGTATGGGTTGCTCATTGATTTGGTATCCTTTAAACGCACAAACCGTTTATTGCGGTGCTTTGTTGTTGAACATCTAGTTTACCGTTTGAGTGCGCTAGAGACATCAAATACTCGTCTTTAAATGTTTGCTGCCAGATCATAGTCCGCTCTCTACCGCCACACGCCTGACAATATGTCACTAGACACACATAAAACATCTCAAAAACTCTGACAGCAACATCCAAACACAACAAAACGCCTACAAGTGACACAAAAATGTTACATTTTGCATGCTCTTACATAGTAAATGTGAAATACTCTGCGAGTACTTACGGGCAAGAATACAGTGAAACGCGGATTATAAGGATGTATATGCGTCAACTATCTATCTCTTTAAGAGTGAAACTGGGTTATGCGATCTGCTTACTCTTTTTCATCATCTCGGGCTTTGTTAGCTTTCAAGGGATCCAAACCCTGTCTAACGGATTCAAAGATTACAGTCTATTGAGTGGACAAGCAGCAGAATCCAGCAATATTGAAACCCACTTTTTACAGATGCGCCTCACGTCTGAGCGATACCTTGCAACGCTTGATGATCAATACCAGCAAGCTTACCTCGCCAATAAAAGTGAGATCGATCAGCAGCTACAATCTCTACTTAGTGAAACTCAACATGTCGACAGCTTAGAGCGACTGTCTCAAGTGCAGCAAAGCATTACTGCATTCGACCAAGCGTATCAATTAATGAGCCAAAGCCAGCAATTGATCCACCAACTCGTCACGGTTGAGATGGTAAAAAGAGAAGAGAACGCGCTTAAAGCAGCTCAGAGCTTACTTTACGAGTCTTATAACAACGATGACTCTAACGCGAGCCTATACGCAGGTATGTTAATGGAGAACTTCTTAGCGGCGAAAATCGCAGTCTTAAGCTACTCCAACGACGGTAACCCAAAAACCTACGAAACAGGCCAAGATCTATTTGAGTACGCCCTACCCGGCATTGAAGGTGACATTCGCTCTCTAGAATCGTCCGACTACCAAGCAGAGTTAATCGACAGTTTTACCGCTCAGCGAGAAGCCTATGCTGCAGGATTTGACCAAGTGCACCAGCAAAAGTTGGAAAACGCGCAGCTTCAAATTCAGTTAACTAGCCTAGGTGATACGCTTGCGATTGTGGTACTCGATGCACAGTCCATCTTAGAACAACAAAAGAACGCGCTTATCCCAGAGCTAGCACTCAGTGAGGAACGCTCTATTCAAATCATAGTGTTACTTACTGGTATTGCTCTATTAGTCGGCACAACAAGTGCGATTTTCGTAACGCGTTCAATCAACAAGGGTATTGCACAGGTTAAAGAGATCACCAATGAACTGGCACAAGGCAACCTGAGCGTTGACGTCAAAGTCACTGACCAAAACGAAATAGGCCAGTTGCTCGAAAACATGAAAACTACCATTGAGTCTCTGCGCGATATCGTTCAGCAAGTGAACGCTTCTAGCCTGCGCATTGGCGAAATGTCAGAATCGCTCGATAGTGTGACGACAACAGGCTCTAATAACGCAGCACGACTCAACGATGAGATCATCAATATCTCTTCCGCCGTTAACCAACTTGCATCAAGCACTTCAGAGATCGCGTCTAGCGCTAACCATGCGTCTGAGGTTGCGAGCCATGCTACCTCTAACGTTGCTATGGGTTTAACCGAAGTAGATAAGACCTTACAAGAGATTGGCCAAGCCGACGAACAGATGCAACTCAGCAGCCAAAAAGTAAGCGACCTGCATGCAGAGTCGATGAACATTGGTGCAATTCTGGAAGTAATTCAAGGTGTTACCGAGCAAACTAATCTACTTGCTCTCAATGCAGCGATAGAAGCAGCGCGAGCTGGCGAGCAAGGTCGAGGCTTTGCCGTGGTTGCTGATGAAGTTCGTACCCTAGCGCAACGCACTCAAGAGTCAGCAAGCCAAATTAATGATCTAATTACCTCACTGCAGCGCGGTGCTAAAGACGCTCTAGAATCGATTAAGGAGAGTCATGGTACGGTATCTCAGGCATCGACTCAGGCTCAGCAAGCGTCTCAAAACTTGCATGTCATCAATCAACACATTCAAGATTTGAACCAAGCCAACAGCCAGATCGCAATATCAGTCGATGAGCAAGATAGCCTAACCCGCTCGCTAGGTGATAACGCCCAAGGTGCCAATACCATTGCCCAAAGCAACCAAGAATCTGTCGCTAAGATTTCAGAAGCAGCAAGCGACTTAACCGAGGTAGCACATCACCTTAAGAGCCAAGTTGACCGATTCAGAAGTGCCTAGTGCTCAATTTGAGCCCTAACTACGACAGGTCATTTACCACCAATTAAAATAACCCCGAGTTGATAAAACTCGGGGTTATTGTTTTTAGATTTCAGAGTTCTTCCAATCAGCCAACTAAGCCGTTAACTTTAGGCGGGCTGCTAGTGTCTCTTCATCTAGTTGATATAGAGCATCAAGAATATTGAGCTGCAAACTACCCGGACCTTGAGCCTGCTCAGCCGCAATTTCACCAGCGACCCCCAATACCGCTGCTGCCGCCAAACCGCTCTTATCACCAACCGCGGCAAACGCCCCCGTTAATGCAGATAGGGTACAACCCATGCCCGTCACAAAAGGCATCATGGCGTGGCCATTATTGAGCTGGGTTACTGATTCTGCAGTCACTACATAATCAGTCTCGCCAGAAATCACCACACTAGCGTTATATTCAGATACGAGGAACTTGGCAGCCCCCAGAGCCGCTTCGCTGCTGTCTAAGGCATCAACACCTTTGCTTTGCGCTTGCTCACCTGCCAATGCGATGACCTCAGAGGCGTTAGCACGGATGATCAAGCTATCTGCTAATTGTGCAATACGGCGCGATGTTTCAGTTCGCAGCAGACTTGCGCCGCACCCTACAGGATCCAGAACAACCGTTTTGCCATTGGCATTCGCTTGTTCTACGGCAAACTCCATACGTGGCGTCCAAGTGCTGTCTAACGTGCCGATATTGATCACCAGTGCGCCAGCAAAAGACATCATCTCTGCCATCTCTTGCTTTGAGTGCGCCATGATCGGAGAAGCACCTAAAGCCAACAATGCATTTGCGCTGTTGTTCATTACCACATAGTTGGTCACATTTACGACCAATGGCTTCTGTTCTCGTAACGCTTGCAACGAGCGCGTGATCTGTTCAATAAGCATAAAAACCTCTAGTTAGACGTTGGAAACGTTAAGTTGTTGGCATCCAGCCCTTGCTGCCAAAACGCCACTTCCATGCGTGTTGCAGTTTTAAAAATGTGGATCAGCTTTTGACCACGCTGGCTGTTGATATCAATTTCAGCAAGCAACTGGTCGAAATACTCCGCTCCCGCTGCGACACCGGTTTGAAACTCTTCACCGCCGTACAATTCTATCCAGCTGCGGTAAGGGTTACCCTCTAACACTGTCTTTGAATCTTCCAACAAAGCTTTACCAATCACCGCGTAACCGATAGAGCACGGTGCAAGCGCTGCGTAGAGATCAACCAGATCCCCAGTCATACCTGCATCGAGTACATAACGCGTATACGCAACGGTGCCAAAATCTTCAGGTTCATTCTCAAGGTCAGATTCAGTTAATCCCCACTTTTCACAGTAAGTCACGTGATGCCCAATCTCAGAATCTAAAAGCGCATGCACACTTGGTAGAGCACGACGCATGTCGGCCAATGTGTTCGCTTTGTAAATAGCTAGCGCATAAGCACGGGCATACTGCTTTAGAAACAGAAAATCTTGCTTCAAGTAATGGAGAAAACAAGGCTGAGGCAAACTACCTTGTGCCAGTCTTTGAACAAACTCATGCTCGGTATAGTCCTGCCAATCTTGCTGACATGCCTCAATTAAATCTTGATATTTCATGATGTTCCTTATTCGAACGTCGGTACGTAGTCAGCCGCTTTTGGCAGTGATTTGATGATGCCTTTGTCGTACATGAATTGTGCGTAATCATCGTAGCGTTTCAGGTCAACCGCGGATGGACGAAGAGCGAAGCGAGTGAGAGTATCGTTCCATGCACGCTGGTTAAGCTCGTTGTTTAGTGTGTCTGGTGAGTAAGCTACAAACTCTTTCCAAGATTCAGTTGGGTGGTTCACAATGTAGGTCGTCGCTTGTTCAAGCGCTTTGTTGAATGCTTTGATCGCCGCTTCATCACGTTTGTTAGCATTCGCAACAAAAATTAGCTCATCGTAAGCTGGCACACCATGCTCTTCTGGGAAGAAGGCTTTTGCTTTGTAACCTTCAAGTGCTAACTGGTTTGTTTCAAAGTTACGTAGACCGCCCCAAATCGCATCTACTTTGCCAGAAGCCAGAGATGAAGAGAGTGCCCAACCCACATTGATGGTTTGAACGTCAGTAAAGGCAACATTTTCTTGCGCTAACATCGTGCCGATCGTCGCTTCTTCATTGCCTGCGATAGCGATACCGATCTTCTTGCCTTTTAGATCAGCTAACGAATCGTTCTTGCCGTTATCTAAAACCATTAGCGTGTTCAATGGTGTCGCGATAAGCGTAGATGCTCTCACTAACGGCAGTCCCGCAGCCACATCCATCGTCAGGCTCGGCTGATAAGTCACAGCAAGATCAACACGCCCTGCGGCCACAAGCTTAGCGGGTGTGCTTGGGTCCGCTGGCTCTTGAATTTCAACTTCTAAGCCTTGCTCTTCAAAGTAACCACGCTCATGAGCAATCACGATTGGGCCGTGGTTCGGGTTTACAAACCAATCAAGCATCAGTGTGACTTTTGTCTCATCCGCCATAACATGGCCAGAAACCAATGAAGCAATCAGTGCTGCCGCACCCATCAATTTTGTGTTTTTCACAGTTAACCTTTCCTTTTGAACTTTCTCGATTTTTATAGTGTGTTGGCGAGCAGAGTGTCAGCGTTACACCTATCTACCCTCGCCGTTTTTAAACTGGTTTAGCCTTTTAGCTCGATTGATATTTAGTGCTGGTTCTCCCAAGGGATCGCCTTTTTCAGTAACTTGTCAGTGATGAAGTAAAGAGAGATAGAGAGCACAGCCAAGATAAACAGCGCAGCGAACATTTCATCAATGATCATTCGTGCATTAGCTTGCAGCATTAGATACCCAAGCCCTTCACTCGAACCGACCCACTCGCCGACTACCGCGCCGATAGGTGCAATCACCACCGCCACACGTACACCCGACGCCAAGGTCGGCAATGCAGCCGGCAGTTGGATATGGCGAAGCCGTTGCCACTTAATCGCCCCCATCGTTTGAGCTAAGTCGAGGTAACCCCGAGGCGTATTACGCAAACCGTCGTAGCAACAAGTCGTCACGGGGAAAAAGATGATGATCGCCGCCATCACCACCTTGGAAGCAATGCCGTAACCAAGCCACAGCATCAAGACCGGAGCGATAGCAAACACAGGCACGGCTTGGCTGGCAATCAATATCGGTAACAACCAACGCTTTAAAGGCTCAAACAGCAGCATTTGCAATGCAAAGAACAGCCCCATTGAAAGGCCAAGTAGAAGCCCAAGTAGGATCTCTTGTGCAGTTACCCACGTGTGCTTGAGCAATACGTCATAGCGTTCAATTAGCTTGTTAAACACTTCCACAGGCGCTGGCAGAATAAAGCTCGGCATTTCAAACGCCACAACCACCAGTTGCCACAGGCCGAGTATGATTAACGTACTGATCACCACACGCAGCAATGGGCTTAAGGTTTTTGTGTTGTGAGCTGAAGAGGATTGCGGCTCGGTTAGCGTTTCAGAACTATTCATAGTCTTGCTCCAACTGCTCCAAGATCTGTTGCTGAATGCTGGCACATTGGCCGTCGATGATTCTAGGTGGCAGTGTTGTCGGCACTTTCAACGCTTGAGCTGAAGCAGGTGTTCCCTGCAGCACATAAAGATGATGAGCGAGTCGAACCGCCTCTTGTGGATCATGAGTAATCAAGACAACGGTCTTATCTTGCAGCAGATGAGCTGCTAACGTTTGCAGTTTGTGTCTTGTGACCGCATCTAACGCTGAAAACGGTTCATCCATCAACACGATCGGTTTGTCTTGCATCAGCGTACGCGCCAATGCCACTCGCTGACGCATACCACCAGACAATTGTTGCGGCATAGCGTGGGCGTATTCAGCAAGCCCAACGGATTCAAGCAACGACATTGCGCGCTGCTGAATCTGTTCACTGCTTTGTGAAATGCTCTCCATATCTCGCCAACCTTTGCCTGAGAAGCGTTGACTAAGACAAACGTTGTCAATCACCGACAACCAAGGCAACAAAAGGTCTTGTTGTGCCATATACGCGATTCGACCTTCCAATGGCTCACCGTCACTGGTGTATAACCCACCCTGCCACTCGATATTGTGACTCAGTAAACCAGCTAGATAACGAAGAATTGTGGTTTTTCCGCAACCGCTTCGTCCAAGCAATACCGTCCACTGCGCTGCCGCAACCGACAAGTTAAGACCTTGCAGTGTCGATCGTTCGTTATCGAGGTAGCGAATGCTGGCGTTGGTCAACTCAACGCCAAGAGGCTTATCGCACATCCGCATGGCCTGCGTAAAAATGATTCACTGGACCGTGACCTTGACCTACGTCCAATTGATCGGCATGCGCGATCGCCTCAGAGATATAGCGCTTACCTAACTCAACGGCTTGAGTAAGGTCATTACCTTGAGCAAGGTAAGACGCGATAGCCGAAGAGAGCGTACAGCCAGTACCGTGTGTGTTCTTGGTTGGGAATCGTTTTGCACTGATGAGGGTTGTTCTTGTAGGCAGAATCAGTAGGTCATTGCTGTTTTCGTCTTGCTCTAAATGCCCACCTTTCAACAACACCGCTTTCGCGCCTAATGTTCGAAGCTCTTCAACCATGTTTTGCATGTCAGCTTCGCTTTCAGGAACAGGTTTTCCTGTCAGTGCCGCACCCTCCGGCAAATTTGGGGTGATGATGTCAGCAAGTGGAATCAGCTCTTCTTTCAAAGTGCTGATCGCTGACTGCTCAAGCAGTAGATCGCCACTGGTCGCTACCATTACTGGGTCAATAACCAGATGCTTCGGTTGGAACTGCTTAACCTTATCCGCGACCACCTTGATGATGCTTGAATCGGCCAACATCCCAACTTTCACTGCAGCAACGTTAAGATCACTGAAAACAGCATCAAGCTGGCTAGAGACATGATCGAGAGGAATGGGGAAAATAGCAGAAACGCCCTGAGTGTTCTGAGACGTGATCGCAGTGATCACTGAACAAGCAAAGCTGCCTGTTGCAGACATCGCTTTAATATCAGCTTGAATACCTGCGCCGCCGCCACTGTCTGAACCCGCAATGGTTAATACAATAGGTGTGTCTGAAGGAATAGATTGAGTGTCGATTTTTGTGCTGGAATGCTGGGTCATGGTCGCTCCTACCATCGAAAAGACGCAGGAGAACCGCACTAAAACTGAGAAGAATAGGCACTAGAGATCGCAAAAATAGACATAACGAATCGAAGTACCGCATAGGTTTTAGTGTCAATAGTTCCCTACGCCAGTACTAACTGAATCAGGTTCAACGGGTCTCGAAATTCGATCTCAGCAAATACAAAACGATGTAGTTGCCCCCCGACTATTGCAGCCATACTAACAGCACTATCACGAGGGAGGTAATAATTTTGCAGATTATTATTTACCAAAGCGTGAACGAAAGCGTTTTCGGGCATAAAACCATCAGCTTTGGCGATAATATCTTGGAGCGTTAGTTTTACTCATTAAGTCTATGTGTGTGTCTATTCCCAGAACTTCCACCATTTTTGGCTGTTCTCTTCTCTTTTGGCTTGGCCTTGCTCTGAGCCTTTGCCTTCCTCTTTGCGAACTTGCTCTGCTTTCTTCTCTTTTTGTTTGTCGAGCCCAGATTTCTTATCTTTTAGTTTCTCTTTTAGGTCTTCAACTTCCTCTTGTTCAACCTCTAAATCTTCTATCTCATTCTCTAGCTTTTTCTTATCTTTTTTATTTTTAACTTTCTTAGCTTTTTTCTTTTTCTCTTCGATTAACTCTTCGAGTTCTTCATCGCGGTCCTCTATTTGCTTCTCAGCCTTTTCAAGGTCGGAGGACGACTTTATCTCTTCTAAGTTTGGTTTCCCTTTTCCCGCCCATTCTGGTTTTTCCGAAAAGGCGACTGGAGAAACACACATTAGAACGCTAACTAAAGAAATAATCTTAATTGGTCTCATAATCTACTCCTTTAAACGATACCAATTAACATTATATAACACTGGCTGATATCATCATGGAAATTGACCAACGAATAGATCTTAGGATATCCATTGAATACGCTAATTTACTGTTTAATCGCCGCAGCTCTGCTTCCCTATCTAGCGAAAATCCCGGTTGCTGTCGCTATGAACCGACTCGGTGGTTACGACAATAATCATCCGCGCGACCAGCAGGCGAAATTGCAGGGATTTGGAGCTCGTGCACTTGCCGCGCACCAAAATGCGTTTGAGTCTCTCATCGTATTTTCACCTGCGATACTTCTCGCCATAGCAACTGACACTGTCAACGAGAGCGTGCAGTTGTTTGCAATTCTCCATATCGGTTTTCGAGTGGCTTACCACATTTTGTATTTGGTCAATATTGGGGTTATGCGCTCGATCTGTTGGGCGGTTGCAATAGGCTGTTCGTTTTTGATTATGGGACAATGCTTGGTTAATTAATCAAAGATCACCAAACTGATTTCAAAGATCACGATCTATATAAGCTCGAAAATAGCCTACGTTCGCGTGTTAGGCATGCTGGACACAAAAAGACCTTATATCCTATAACTACGGACAGTTACGGATATAAGGTCTTTTTTAATTTATTTCGGCTAGTTTTCGTAACGTTGCATCTTCATGGTTGATGTATCAGCGCCAGCTAGGAAACCTTGAGCGGCAGAAGCACTCATGAAGCTTTCCATCGATGCATCCGCATCATCCAGCGATTCCCAATGCACAATCACGCGCCATGTATCACCATCCACTAGTCCAGATTCACGCTGAATAAATCCTGGTTGTTTTGACACGTAACCATCGGCAACGGCTTTATCAAGTTTTGCGAACTCTTGTGGATCGACACCGTCTTTAAGCTTGAATGAAGCCACTTCCACCACATAATCGTGCTCGAAACCGAATTTACCATTGTCGTTTTTCCACTCTTCGCGAGGCGGAATATTCTCGATCACATCCCAATGCTCAACGATCTTGCCGTTATCAAGACGGAACAAGTCATAGAAGGCGACGTCTTTATTCATAAACACGCCTTCGCTAATCGCAAGGACAAAGTTACCCTCACCCAAGATTTTGTGATTCTTTTTGTAAACCATTGGCATACCAGCTTTTGCTAACTCTCCAAGCGCTTTTCCTAATCCGCTTAGGCCATCTGCGACCATGGTGTTGTGTTGAAGATAAGCGTCATCTTCGTTGTCGATAAACTGGTTGATTTTAGACATGTCGCCTTGCATTAAAATGGTATTAACAAAGTCTGCAACAATGGCTTTATTGTCTTCTGTCTTATCAAGATTGGTTACTTTTGTTGGCCCATCTAGCTGAGTTCGGCCACTTGGATTTGGTTGGGTTGCTAGCTCGGCTAGGTTATCCCAATGTTCGACAATCTTTCCGTCTTCAAAACGAAACACATCAAAACCGACTTTAGGACCAAAGAAGTTATATTCCGTATGTAGAAAAACATAATCACCGTCTTGATAAGCGCGTTTTACATCGGCTTTTGCGCTACCTGCAGGAAGTGCCTTCATCACTTCACCAAAGCCCTCTAAACCATCGCCAACCGCTAAGTTGTGCTGCGTGTATTGGGTAGGATTAATATAACTAATTGCGTTGGCATCGCCGGTTTCAATACTTGATATCACCGCAACGGCCTTATCTTTGTTAGAAAGGTCATCGGTTTTCACCATGGAATCATTTGCGCATGCAGCGAGGCTCATCATACTCGCAGCAAGTACTGTGCGAGAAAAGAAAGAAGTAATTGGATATGTAATCATTTTGTTGCCCTCTCGTTTTTGTTATTAACAGCTTAATTGGGCAACTCTGAATGCGTTAGAGTGAAAATGGGCTAAATTATGGTGAATGTCGAACCTAAAGTACGGGAGTTCTGTATTTTTGACTAAACTGACTTGGAGTAAGCCCTGTTAAGTTCTTAAAATATTTTACAAAGTTACTGGCATCTTCAAATCCAAAGTCGTACGCCATTTGTTGGGATGGAGTGTGACTCACCACCAAGCGACGCTTGATCTCGATAATAGTAAATGCGTCGATCATCTGTTTCGCGGTCAACCCCGTCGCCAATTTACAAACGATATTGAGTGTCTTATAGGTGGTGTTGATCTGCTGAGCGTACCAGTTTGCATCTCTTATTTGGTGAAAGTGACTTTGCATTAATTCAAAAAAGCGTGCGAATCTAATGCTCTGCTCTTGAGTCAGTTTATCTTGCCTTATTTCAGGTCTTAATCGATGTAAAGAGAGAGCAAAGGCAGAGAACAGATACATCACGATTAAAGGCTCGCTGCCTTCTCTGTTGATTTCCTCGATCATTTGGCGAATAAAGATCAATGTTGGTGTTTGATCTTGAGCTTCTAGCTGCAACAAGGGCGAGTGCTGTTCATTGAGGTGCGTCGGCGTATAGTTTGGCAGCTTCATATTGGCATGCACTTGATCGAGAAACGCTTGGGTAAACAGTAAGATTTTCCCCTTTGGGCGATTGGAAAAATCAAAGCTATGAACCTGCTCTCTTTGCACGAAGAGAACCGAGCCTTGAACAAACGGATACTCTTCAAAATCCACCATGTGGTTTCCCGTTCCCTGTTCTATGTATATGATCCCAAAGAAGTTGATACGGTGAGCACGCTCCGGGCTATGGTCTAGCCTATCTTGTTCATATAAATCGGATAGCTCCATAATCTGCAGTTCGGCTTGATTCGATTGTTGATGACTAAAACCAACTTGAGGAATAGACAAAACCCACCACCTTTCTTTTTGATTCTATTTAACCGCAGAAATTCGCCTAACGGTTTTCAAAGACAACTTGATTAAAGTCGATCCAGCCATTAGTGAGAAGATCCATCGCATTCACTTTACGAGAGATTCTCATGTCCTGTGCGCATTGAAACAGAGGCATGTAAATCGCTTTTCGAATCAGTTCGCGTTCAATTCGCTGATACCCTTCAACACGCTGATTTTCATCAGGTTGAGCCAAATTATCAAACACTTGCTGCTCGAACCATAACTTTGACTGCTTATTCAGGCTAGCCGTCACAGTGTTGGTACACAACAACCACCCAAGCCATGAACTCTCTTTGTGTTCACCAAACACTTCACCAGAAACGATAATATCCGCTTTCGATTGTCGCTCTACTTGATCAAATTCAGGATATGGCAGCACAGTAAGGTTGGAATTTAAACCATGCTGACACAGTAGTTCAGTGATATTTTCAGCGGCTTCAATATGCCCAGGCAGCTGATAAGTTAACACCTCCAGCGGTACCTGATTTACGGAAGAGAAGTCCACTGCTTTTCCTAATTTTAAGGGTTCAAGGCTTGTCATCCCTGACGCTCGTCGATAAATCATAGTGTCTTTCACACCGTTCATCGGCAAAGATTGCAGCAACTGTTGGATGTATCGACGATGTTTTGCCAACTTCATCCATGCGTTGTTTTCACTGTTTAAACATGCGTAGATACAGCCCTCTTCCCACTGCTGTACTTGTGTGAATTCGTCGGCAATATCCGGGGCAGAGCTGCCATGCACTATATCGCAGTGCATTTGAAAGTCTTTTGCCGATAAACCCATATTCCAGATCTCGACACCATCTAACCAAGGTCGATAGCCGTGATAATGAGGAGATGCAGTAAGTAGCGTTCGGTAATCGGTTTGCTCGGCTAATCGAAATGCTCCACTTCCGACTATCGAACCGTCGCTGTTCAATTTGGAAACCGACAGCGCACCATGCGCCATCAACCTTGGCAGATAGTGAGACAAACGTTTAGATCGGATTAACAAGGTGCTCTCATCGACCACAGAAAAGTCATCAATGAGTAAGAACAGACCTCGACTCACCGAGTTTGACGAGATGATCGATTCAAAGGCCGCCTTCACATCAAATGCAGTAAGTGCTGAGCCGTCCCAAAACTTGAGTGACTTACGCAATCGAAGCTTAAGCGTATCACCAGTATGTTCCCAAGTTTGCGCTAAATCGCCTTCCAACTGGCCTGAGCCTCTATTAAAGCGAAGCAGCTTAGCGTAGAGGTAATCAGCGATATGTTGCTCGGTACGCCTTGATATTTCATAAGGTATCAAGCTGTGCGTCGCTCGATAAAATGGGATTTGGAGAATGTCTTGAGCGTTATCTTGCTGTTGATATTGACTAACGAACTCAGCAATAAACTGATCACGATCTTTGTTTCTGATTAGGTTCAATGCTTGATCGGCTTTCCCCTCATTCATCCAAAACTTCGCTTGTTCGATTAATGTGGTGTGTACCGACTCTTTGAGAAGAAGCTGAGGCAAGTTACCTCTGCCAACACCCGACTTCCAATCGATTATTGACTCTTCCACCAGCCTTTTGATGACTAGCTGAGCGTTACGACGCGTGCAGTTCAACGCTTTCGTAATGTCATCCAATGAAATCGTTGTCCACTTACCTATCTCAAATCCAAAATCTCGCAAAAATACCAAAGCTAACCAATAGCGCATAAAGGTGAAGTCCTAAAATTATATTTCTATTTTTCTTCATCTTTTATTTTCAAATAATAGCCGTGTTACCAAAAATAAAAAGGACATTTAGATGAATACGTTAGCCGAGTCTCATAGCTCCATCTGGAAGAATAGAACCTTCGTTACACTGTTTAGCAGTGCTCTGTTTGTGAGCTTCGCCAGCCAAATTTACACGCTTGCATTGCCGCTGTTAGTTTATGAACTCACCCGGTCTTCTGAATGGATGGGTTGGATGAGAGCCGTTGAGTTTCTGCCCAATCTATTACTGGCTCTGTTTATTGGCGTGTGGGTTGATCGCAGTGATAAAAAGCAGTGGTCGCTGACCATGTTGCTTGGTCAGGCTATGACGGTGTTTATCTCGTTCCTCGCGGTTGAGTTCCTTGCAGAGCCATTATGGGTTCTGTTTCCATGTGCGTTCTTGATGATGGCGTTTAACTACGGCTACCATAATGCGCGAATGTCGATTCAGAAAAGCGCGCTTTCCCATGAAACTCAGAATGTGGCGACAGCTCGAATGAGCTCCTTGGGTAGTTTTATGGAAACCGTTGGACCTGTGCTCTCAGGGGCCATTATGTTGCTGGCGACCATTCATAACGTCTTTATCGGCGTTGCGCTTCTGATGTTACTGGCGTTTTGGCAGCTTAAAAGACTCGACGTAAAAACACCCATCAACAAAGACAAACAAAGTACTTTCAGCGCCATAAAAGAGGGATGGCACGCACTACGCAATGAACATAACATGTGGTTAATTACCCTTGCTGTCATGGTCATCAACACAACAGGTGCCGTGTTCTGGATTCAGGCAATCTACTATGCCAAAGCAGATTTAGGATTGAATGCGGTTGGCGTCAGTTACCTCATCGTCGCTTCTGGCCTTGGTGGTCTCATTGGTGCATTCAGCGCTGATAAACTACGCAAGAGATGGGGGCTAGGATGGCTTCTCATTATCTCTATCGCACTCGAATCCATCGGGTTTGTTATTCCACTGGCAATGGAGAATCAAACAGCGTTAATTGCAGGGTTCTTTTGGGTGTCCGCTGTAGGGTTATATAGCAGCATCTGTATCTGGAGCTATCGCCAAGAAGCCTTCGATGTCAGCGTTCTAGGCCGAGTCAATGGCATTACAGGTTCATTGTTTAAGCTCTTAATGCCGATTGGTTTAGCAGGATCAGGGTATTTAACATCACTGATTGGTATTGAGTGGTTGTTCGTCGGATGCTTTATCACACAGCTACTGACTGCGTTTTGGTTGATGACGACCAGCGTCCGTTCTATCCGTTAATCGCAAAATAAGATACAAAAACGCCCAAAACGAAATCCGCTTTGGGTGTTAAACCTGTGAGTTCGCTAACAACCAGTGTTTTATTTAAACTGGCTTATCACAACGAACAAAAATGAAGTTTGGATTGTTTTTCAGGTGATTGTAACTAGCTTCATCCAATTCACGCACTCGCTCATCCACCTCACCTTCGGTTATCCTTGAAATCACTAACCCTGATGCAGCAATCGCATTGCAGATCTCAGTAAGTGAACGACGATAAAAGCTCACTTGCACAGGTTCGCCTATGGTATTCCACTCTTCTTGAATAAACTCACGACTAAAGTAGTTACCATTAATAGAGCATTCAAAGTCAGCAAATGGGTGATGAGTTGAGAAGACCATGTAACCGCCAGGCTTCAGAACCCTTTGCACTTCTTTAAATACTGGAGTGAGGTCTTCAATGTAATGCAGCACTAAGGGGCACACAATTACATCGATGCTCTGGTCAAGTTCATTGGGAAGCCCAATTGCAAGGTCTTGAGAATACGCGTTTATCTTTGAGCCGAAACGCTCTGTCACCAAGCTAACCATCTCTTCAGACAAATCGGTACAGGTCAACTCTGCGACTGACTGTTCCATAAACCACTGAGCGTACTCACCTGGACCACAACCTAAATCGAGTACCTTTAGACCTTTCACATCATCCAATAACGATAAAGTAGACGGGCGCTCTAACAGCGCGTTGTAGATATTGTCCTTAACCACTTCGGCATACTTGCTTGCATGCTTGGTATACATTTCTGACATAACTTTACCTTTATTGAACAAAAACATGAGCCTAGCATGAAACCTGCAAACTTGTTGTCCATGACATGAAGTTTGACCAATTTCTGACTAGGCTCAGCACAATTCAATAATGGTTTGTGTTATCGATGAACTTTAAACGCTTCAATCGCACTTTGAAGGTCGGAGCTTTGCTGGCTAACGATCTCAGTTGAACGTGTATTATCTGATACACCTTCAACGTTGGTGGTTGTCGTGTCTCGAATCACCACTATGTTCTGCGCGACTTCATTACACACCATGCTCTGCTCTTCTACAGCGGCTGCAATTTGAGTGCTGCTGTCCAAGATTTTCTGCATTTCATCCATTACAGCTTCAATCTGTTGATAAGCTACTTGTGAAGATTCAACACTGACTGTGCCTTTGGTACGACAACCTTTCATGGTCGACACAACTGCTTGAGTCTGGCTCTGAACTGAAGTGATGATGCTAGAGATCTCTTCTGTCGACGTCTGAGTTCGACTCGCGAGCGTTCTGACCTCGTCAGCTACGACTGCAAACCCACGACCTTGTTCACCAGCTCGTGCCGCTTCAATGGCAGCATTCAATGCTAGAAGGTTGGTCTGCTCAGCAATTTCGTGGATTACACCAATTACAGAGCTAATCTTTGAAGAAAGCTCTGACAGATGTTCAATTTCATTCTCAGCTGATTCCAACTCATTAGACAGCTCTGCCACCGTCTGCTTTGTGGTTTCAATTTCCACCAAGCCTTGTTGAGCAACTGTGAAACCTTTCTGTGTATTGCTTGCTGCATGCTCTGTCGTTGCCGCGACCTCTTTGATGGTTTCTCCCATCTCGGTGATCGCTGTTGCAACACTGTCCGTTTCAAGCTGTTGCTGCTGTAGTGAAAGCTCTGTTTGGTGGCTGTTGGATTTAAGCTGGATAGAAACGGCACCTAGGTTCTCAACACTGCTTTGTACCTGAGTAATCAGACTCTCAATACTCACAATCAGCTTGTTGGTACCCTTGGCAATATCACCGATTTCATCGTTCGATTCCGTAGCTCGTAGCGTTAAGTCATGGTCACGCGCAACTTGGCTGGTAATCCGATTTAGATTAGAGATACTGCGTTGAATGCTGTTGATCAAGGCGTAAGACAACAAAGCAAGAGCCACAACGACGATGGAAAGCGAGAACAAAATAAACTGGTTAATCGAGGACTGTGCAGAGTCGATCTCTTGCTCGAACTGTTTCTCGACACCTTTAAAGATCTTATAGATGTCGTTGTAGAGGTAGTCCGACTGAGCGATGATGCTGGCAGCTTTGGTTTCGTCAGCCCCGTAAATGGAGACCAATGATTCAAACCCTTGTTGGTATTGGGTTATTTCTTTCAGCAGCTTTGGCATGTCATCTACCACAACCTCAAGTTCAACAAGGTGGGCGAGCAAAGATTGTGAGAGAGTATTGAAATGATCATACTCCTTCGAAAACTGAGCAGACAAGCTGGTTTCTGATGAGTTCAAGAACTGAAGTTCTATCCTTTTCATGTCTTGAAGTGAAAGTTCTAAATCTTTCACTTCAATCAATGTTTTTTCTAGCTTTATTAGTTTTAAGTTACTGATTTTATTAATCAATACAATAACGACAAGCGCACTGATCGCTAGGCCAGTCAGGCCAAATAGTTTATGTCTTATTTTCATCAAGCAATTCCAAAGCAGCAATACCGACAGAAGCATCTATTATTTGTTTTGGTCGCTTCTATTAAAGACCACCTGGCCAAACTGTTACTACTTTATAAATTTCTTGTTACATTTGTTCAACCATTTAAAATTTGAATGTGTTTCATTTTTGAGAACAATGATAAATAAATGTTGATACTCCACATAACTTTCACTTTATTCGAGTTACTACTCAATTTTTAAGGTGGAAAATCAGACATTAAGTGAAACGAATTTTTTATAGATATGAATAAAAACCACTTGAGAGTTCAAGTGGTTTGAGGAATCTAAAACGTGTTTACATCTTCAGTTACTGATCTTCTAATCGGCTTTTAAACTCAAAGACTTTCTCAGCACAAACATCTACACAGCGACCACAGCTGATACAGTTCTGCGACATCACTCGTCTATCTCCTTCTTTCAAAGGCTGACGAAGTATCTCTGGCTCAGGACAAACGTAAAAACAGTCCATACACTTATCACAGTCTTCGCGGCGAACCGCTTTTACGCGAATCACGCTCTTACGGCCAATCACACCATACATAGCACCTAATGGACATAAATGACCACACCAACCGTGTTCAACAAGCAGCAAGTCGACGATAAACACCAAGGCAATTAGAATCCACCCTGCGCCCATGCCAAATACTAAACCTCGATGCAGAGTCGCAACTGGATCAAGCCAAGCCCATAGAACGGTCCCAGTTACAGCACTACCTACCAGCAAGACACCAATTAGCCAGTAACGGATTTGTGGCGACCAACGATAACTCGCTTTCAAGCCCATCTTTCTGCGAAGCCAAGCTGCTGCATCGGTAACAATGTTCATTGGGCAGACCCAACCACAGAAGAGGCGTGGCGCAACGATCAAATAGAAAGCAATCACTATCCCCGCGCCCGCAAGCACCGTGAGCTCAGGAATATGACCCGCTGCTATGGTCTGCATCACAATCAAGGGATCGCTCAAAGGCACCGTTCCTAAAAGCAGGCTCGATGATAGATTGCCTTGCAATATTCCCCACGTTGGGCCAGCGACAAAACAGACCATAACCGCGATTTGGCATAACCGTCTCAGAATAAGAAACCGATGTGCTCGCCACCAGCCTAAAGTCTCGGTCGCTTCTTTGCCTGCATTCTTTGCCAGATTCTTAGCCATTATAGATTCCCCTTCTTCAAGGAGTTCAGAGACTCAAGTGCATCAGTTGGAATCACATCTTCAACTGGTGCGTTGTTAAGATCTCTATCGACCTCTTCCCAACCTAACTGATAGTGTTCACCCAACTTACCCATGGCTAAGTTGGTCGGGATCACTTTGATCGCAGATACATCAAGAACACACGCTTGTTCACACTTACCACAACCAGTACAAGCATCAGAGTGAACGGTTGGTATCAACTTAGCATGGTAACCGGTTCGATCATTGCGAACGTGCTCTAACGTGATCGCCTTATCTATTAAAGGACAGACTCGATAACACACATCACAACGCAAACCTCGCCAGTTAAGGCAGTTCTCATGGTCGATTAATACCGCTGTCCCCATACGCGCATCATCGATGTCTTTAAGCAATGGATCTAACGCGCCAGTTGGGCATTCAACAACGCAAGGTATGTCTTCACACATCTCACAAGGAATATCACGAGCATTAAAATAAGGGGTGCCTGATGGCAATGGCGAAAGCAAAGTCGCTAGCTTTAAAGTGTCGTACGGACAAGCTTGAACACATAAGCCACACCTTACACAGGCTGATTCAAAGGCTTCACCTTCTAGAGCGCCAGGCGGCCTTACTGGCAGGCCGGTAGTGTCTCGTGCTTTACTTTGCATAGATTGCAGTCCTAGCACTGTCGCTGCGGCTCCAACTCCAGCGGCAGTTCTGGCGGTATCGCGCAGAAAACGGCGACGACCTTCGGAGAATTTTGGTTTTGATGACTTCATATACCACCCACTACGAGCGAAACACTAACAACTCTTGCTCGCTATTATTTGCTATCCATAGACTTCTCCTACGAACCCACTGAGTGAAAAGCTCATAGTCAATAATCTGAAGTATTTTGGATATCTATAAAGGATGGTATGAAAAAGCCATTGACTCAAATCAATGGCTTTTAATTAATACACAAAAGTAGTAGGGATATTTGTTAGCGAGATCACGCAAGGTATTCAGAAGTTAGAGAAAAAGATTAGCGCTCAATCAAGAATCATCCATTACACAATCTAGGATTTGATCGCGTTTTTGTTCCTCAGCACTAAGGCTAGAGCACCAAATAGCAGCTCACCAACCAAGTATAAATACATCACTAAGTTCGCCTCACCATCATTCAATAAGCCAACAACTCTTCCAAATGCCATTGCCAAAAGAACCACACCAACGAAAACCAACCCAAGATCCACATCATCTTTAAGCTTCACGATAAGAAACATCATCAGCCCAATTGCAAACTGCGCACCACCATAGGTCGCTCTAACATCTATCACAGCGGATGCTGGATTCAGCTCTACTCCTGTTATCCAATACGCCATCCCCGTGGGAATTAGAAGGAACAGTCCACCATATACGATAAAGAAAACAGCGGTGGCGTAAACCAGTATTTTTGACATTTCTAATCCTTTAGTTGTCCCAAAATTACCTGTATTGGATTTAAAACCTTAGTCCACTTACAACGAGGTCACACTGCTATTGGTATGTTTCTTCGCGCTTTTTCTCATCCATAGGAAAGGCTAAGTTCACAACTTTAGCTAACAAGATCCCACACGCTACACCACCAGCGTTAGCCGCTAAATCCAACCACTCTCCATAGCGATTCACATAAGGTTGGAGTATTTCAATCGCTCCACTCCAAACAACGAAGAAAAACGCAATCAACAACCAGTTCTTTGGCCTCGCCAGTGCGACAGAGAACGTTAATGCAGCATAAGCAATAAAGTGATGTGTTTTATCTGTACCCGGCACTGGCGGCAGGCTAGGAGCAGGAAGAAGAGAAAGAATGGTGACAGCAACCAAGACTAACAAGGTAATTGCCAACCAATATTTTTGAACTAAGCCGATCAGACGACGCATGTTTATCCTTACTTACAAAGCACGACAACTTATAAAGCTTTGAATCATATGCATGATTGTGCTGTATCACAATGATCTAGTTTCAGTAGAGACAAAAAAGAGCCGCTAAAAAGCGGCTCTTGATTTTCAAACTATTTGATTTCGTTCAGATTACTCTTTACCGAATACGTTGTTCTCTTGCTCTTGTACACGGATGAAAGTCGTACGCTTAGTTAGCTCTTTAAGCTTTGCTGCGCCTACGTATGTACAAGTTGAACGTACACCACCAAGGATGTCAGAGATAGTGCCGTGAACAGAACCACGGAATGGAAGTAAAACAGTCTTACCTTCAGCTGCACGGTACTTAGCAACACCACCTGAGTGCTTGTCCATAGCCGACTGAGAAGACATGCCGTAAAATTTCATGAACTTCTTACCGTCTTGCTCTACTACTTCACCGCCTGACTCTTCGTGGCCCGCTAGCATGCCGCCTAGCATTACGAAGTCTGCGCCGCCGCCGAATGCTTTTGCAACGTCACCTGCACATGAACAACCACCGTCGCCGATGATCATGCCGCCTAGGCCGTGTGCTGCGTCACCACACTCGATGATTGCAGAAAGCTGAGGGTAACCAACACCTGTTTTAACACGTGTCGTACATACAGAACCTGGGCCGATACCAACTTTAACGATATCAGCACCCGCTAGGATTAGCTCTTCACACATGTCACCTGTTACAACGTTACCTGCAGAGATAACTTTGTTCGGGAATTCAGCGCGTACCTTTTGAACGTACTCTACTAGGTGCTCTGAGTAGCCGTTTGCGATATCAATACAGATGAAGATTAGCTCTTCAGATAGCGCCATGATCTCTTTTGTTTTTTCGAAATCAGCGTCAGAAGTACCTGTTGATACAAAAACATTGTTTAGCGTCTTCTTGTCTGCTGATTTAACGAAGTCAGCCCACTGCTCTACTGTGTAGTGTTTGTGTACAGCTGTCATTACTTCGTGCTCTGCAAGAGCCGCTGCCATTTCAAAACTTGCAACAGAATCCATGTTTGCTGCAATAACAGGAGTACCAGCCCATTGACGACCGCTATGCTTGAATGTAAACTCGCGGGTTAAATTTACTTGAGAACGACTTTTTAGTGTTGAACGCTTCGGGCGAAACAGTACATCTTTAAAGCCTAACTTAAGTTCTTGTTCGATACGCATGGTGTTTTTCCTTGATTCATAAATGTATGTGTCACTCGCATGGTGCGTTGTAAAGTCGTTGGCAGACGAGTTTACTTTTCTTCGGACACAAAAAAACCGGAGCGTTGGCAGACGCTCCGGTTTTCAGCATTATAGGTCGTGATTTATTAACAGCAAGTCTGATATTTCATTTTTTTTTATGCTATCCTTCCAAAGATTCCATATCCGGATTCCCCTCTCCTTCCCTATTTTTCAGCTATTTACTTAGATATTAACGACTTAAGCGCACAGCGTGACGCAAACTCACGCAACATTTGCGCAAACGTTTTCCACCCATCTACTACCACTTTGTCGTTTTATTCGTATTTCTGAGAGAAAAGTGTGTGGTTTGGCTCATTTTTCTATCAACAATTTCAGCTCAGAAAATCATAATTTTTCGATTTTTTAGTTTGAGTGCCTAAAAAAACACCGCTACGAGATAATATTGAGTGTTGCAAAGATCAAATGCTGTCACGCTGTAGACAAATGTTGCGAGCCAAACCGTCTAAAATCAGGTATAAGTTGCTTATTGAAGATGCTCTTTATTCTAAACAAGAGCGCATTGAATGGCTTACAAGGATGTTAGTTATGAAGAAAACTCTCCCTCTACTCGCGCTTCTATGTATCAGTGGCACAGCCTTAGCACAGAATGGCCCTGGCTCTTTTTATACCAATTTAGGTGCAACAGCGATTTCTGATGGTTCAGACTCTGAAACAGCCTACTTCGCTCAATTAGGCTATAACTATTACCTGTCACCTATGGTGTCGCTTGATTTCAGCTTTGGTCACACCGCGACGCTAGATAGCACTGTGACGTCAGAATCTGACGGTTTTGCTTCCAAGTACAACTCTTACAGTGCTGGATTAAAATTGGAGCAGAGTTTCGGTGGGTTTAACCTATATGGTTCGGGTGGTGCGAGTTACATCGACTCAGAAGTCACTCGTTGGGATGCCGTGAACAGCGTGTCCAAAACCACCACAGACAGCAGCATTCAGCCTTATGCAAGCACAGGTATTACTTTTGCTTTGATGGGTTCACCGCTAGTTTTAGATACCGGTATTAGCTACCAATGGCTACCAAGTGGTGAAGGTGCGGCTTCAGTTTATGGCGGCGCATACTTAAATTTCTAAAAGTTAATCGAATTCGCTAAAACGACAAAGGCACGCATAACCGCGTGCCTTTTTCTTTTATTAGCCTGTTCCACGACACTTATTGACGAGCCACCAGCGCTTCTGCAGTAGCATCTTGAATAGAAAGGAACAGTGATGTTACTTGGCCTGTCGGAGAGCGCATTGGGTTTAGCGTGACGTTCTGATACATAAAGTCAGCTTGCTGCGTTACAGGGCGTACGTTACGACACTTAAACAAGTATGGACGCTGTTGCCATGTAATAAAACTGCGACAACCAAGATCGTAAACAGGTTTGGTTTTTAGTCGAAACCACTCTTCCGGTATCTCAGGGAACAGTTCGAAGATCGACTTACCGATCGCATCGTGTGACTGCTTGCCGCTGTGGTGTGTCATAAATCCATTCCAAACTTGCACGTTGAAATCACGGTCAATCACGACAAGTCCCATGTCGACATTTTGAACCATATCAACCATCCAATGGAACTGTTCAAACTCTGCAGGTAACTGAAGCATAATTAGAACTCCTCCATTAAATAAGCAAGCTTGTTATCAAGCAATGGCAATGATTCATCAACAAACATGAACAGCAGATCACAGCGAATCGAGGTGCCCTCTATGTTGTAGCTCACCTCGAAGGTCATGGTCTTTTTGAACGACCCACTGGTATTAGCGATAACAGAATCAATCGGAATATGCTGACCAAGCAGCACAGGTGAGCTTTGGAAGAAACGCACTTCCGACTGCGCACCTAGTCCATTGAGGAAAGAGCCAACCAGAATATTAGATACATCCATCAGCAGCTCTAACTCTTCGAGCTCTTCACTGTCTGTCGGTACCTTCATCAGTTTCTTCAGGTCATTTACGCTGGAATCACTAAGTAAAACTAACGCCTCACCAGCTATACCTTCACCACTAAAGCCTTGGCATACACCCGATACCTGGTCGTTATCAGCCAGATCGCGCAATGCCATATGAAGTTCGCTAACTTCGAAGATATTCACGTTCGGCAATGGCAGATGAACGAATACATCAAAGTGACGCGCTAACGCATCCGCAGCTCGACCAATCGCCACGTTAGCGACTTCCATATAGATATCGCGTCTACGCAGAATAGGAAGCTCTAGCGGGGCTGGTGTCACTAATTGCGGCTGTTTTGGTGGATCGACCAACTCACGCAGGATTGCCTTAAGAGCATCTTGATCAATCGGCTTTTGTAAGAAGGCTTTTGCCCCAAGATCCATGACCTTTTGTTTGGCTTTTGGCTGAATATCGCCAGACACAACCACCACAGGAGTTGTGTCACCCAAACGTTGCATCTCTTCTAATGTTCCATAACCATCCAACTCTGGCATGGTGAGGTCAAGGAACATTAATTTAAACTGATTACTCGCTAATTCTTCGAGCGCATTCAATCCGTGCACGGCGAAAGTTATGTCCGCATTTAACGAAGGCGGCAGAGAGCGCGCCATCTGTTTGCGGGCTAAGGCAGAATCATCACATATAAGAACTGGAAACGACATTAATGTACCACCAATGATTGAAGCGAATATGAGCGAGTGTAACAGATTCTTATAGTATCAGGTACGGGGGCAATCTATTAATATGGTGATTATTGACTAGATAAATACAAGTTTTTTCAATGTTTGAGAAGTGAAGATATGCAGTCAGAAACCCTTAATAACAAAGGGTTTCTTAATAAATGCTCAAAGATTATCCAAATACTCCACCCCACCGATAAGGTTTGATAAATCCGGCGTCAAATCTCTCAATAGAAACGAGTAATAGAACTTAGCTACAGCTGGTAACTAGGCCATAAAATGAGTAAGGCAAAGCGCAAAATCACAGCAAGCACCAACAGTGCAATGCCTAAACGGTACCACTTGTATTCAGAGACACTCATAGGGATACGCTTGTAAAACATCGTAATCACCCCTTTCCAATCGGAACTGCGCTTGCCATATTGCATCACGCTCGTCAGTACAAAGAGAGCACCCAGCACCAACATCCCTTTCTCGGCCCAAAACAACCCTACTTCCATTTGTACAACCTCTTTCCTTGGATTCTCACTACAGTGTAATCAGCTTAGGCAAGGGTTTCTGTACGACGTTGGTCTAAATGGTGTAACTGCTTAAGCCTTGATTCAGGTCACACTAATTATCAAAGCAGACAATAATGATAACCCCTGAATATAGCTAAATGGTAATCGCCGTATAAATAGAACATAACTATATGAATAAATTACGTATTATCTATAAAGTTATATAGCTAAACAGGGTGATAACAACAAACTGCTTACAAAGTATACTGATTGCTTTTTTCTTTGCGACACGTCAATTCATACCGATTTATAAAACACTGTTTTTTATATAATGGGAATAGCATTCCAATGTCTTCTAATTCAATTAATGGAATAAATTGGAAAATATGCATTTTAACAAAACCCTATTAACAACCTCTCTGTTATCGGCGCTCACATTGAGCGGATGCGGTAGCGATAGCTCCTCACCTTCATCAGGCAATAACCCGCAAATGGGTGGTGTCGTAATCACAACGATGGACGGATACCTAAAAAACGCCCTTGTCTGTTCTGATGTCGATTCAAACGGTGTCTGTGATTCAGGTGAAGAGATCAAAACACACGACGGGCAACTTTTATTGACCGACGCAAATGGTCAGCTCAACCTAGAAGGTAAGATTACGCAAGATCAACAACGCAGCATTGCAAGCTACCCTATCGTAGTTAAAGTGCTCCAACCTTATGAAGACAATTCAAACTTCGGTGTTGATTCTGGTATCTATACAGTCGACATGGATCACGAGTTCCAGCCTATGGACAAAAACATCGTGTTCCGAACTCCTGCAGGCCAAACCGTTGCTAACCCATTTACTGACCTCGTTGTCGCTGAAATGAACAAAGGCAACACACAGGAAGAAGCAGAAGTTTTGGTTGCTGAGAAGCTCAGTGGTCTCAACGGTACGGACGGTTTGGTTACCACCAACAGTGAAAGTACGATTGATCTTTATGCAGATTATGTTGCGTTGAAACACGATTCAGCCGCAACACCAGAAGAGCAGCAACTTGCAAAAGAGATGCACAAAACGGCTCAAGTGCTGACCGAAACCAAAAGTAACGCTGAAGATGAAGGTGTTGATTACGATAGCGTTGCTCTAGAAGTGACAGAACAAGCTGTCGACACGGTTAACAATGCAAGTCCTACCGAAATCGACGACCCAGATTTTAAACCAGTGCTCCCTGTGAGTGAAAAAGATGGCGAGGTTGTCGTTGAGCCGCCTGTGAGCAACTACCAAGCCAAGGTCGATGGCGATACAGTAGACGCACTCAATGAAGAACTTTCAGAATTATCTCTAACCACTGTTCACGCTTTTGAACATAGCCTCAATACAAACGTCAATAACCTATTTTCCGATAAAGACCAACAAGGCCAAACGCTAGCGGTTCGAGTTGCAAATGCAGAGGCGCTTGATGAACAACATATTTCTGTCTCGATTGAAAACGGCACACTAACCCTAAAAAGTGTTAACGATGAATCAGGGCGTTCTAAAGTCACCAATGGCCAATATTCGATTGTGCTTGAAAGCGATGACATTAACTCAAAAGGTGAGGTCGTAGGTAATGTTAGAACTGTGGTTTCATTAACCATTGAACCTCTGAATACTAAACCAAGCACTGACCCTGTGACTATGCGCTACATTCAGTTCGAAGTACTTGATAACTTGTCATTGACAAAGGGATTAGAAATGAACCCTGAAGTTATTGATATTTCGACGCTATTTTATGACGAAGATGGCGATGAACTAACGATCATTGCAGAAACTACGTTGGCAGGTGTAGCTTCAAATTTAAACGATGATTCAACCATCGTCACTTTGACAGGCACTCCAGAAGTTGATGGAGATGGTTTCAAACTATACATCTCGGCTATAGATGAAGACAATAACAAACTGCAAGCTCAGTTCAGACTACCAGAGGTTCAACTCCCAGCACCTCCAGTAAATAATGCACCTACGGTAGACCACGCTCGCCAAGATAGTATTCAAACTGAAGTCAACAAACTGTCTCTTCAACAAGCAGAAGTAACAGACCAACAGATCGACATCATCGACCTATTCGTAGACCAAGATAACGATGAACTAACCGTTAGCGCTACTACCAACGCGTCTGGCCTAGAGGTCAAGGTCATCGGTGATGTTATTCACTTAACAGGCACTCCTGTAGAAGCTGGTACTGGTTATAAGATTCTCTTAGAAGCAAGCGATGGCGAGCTAATCGCAACCACAGAGCTTGAACTTCCTGAAATTTTACCTATGGCTTGGACACCTATTGATCCACCAACCAACACAGCTCCTGTTATCAACACAGATGAAAAGTCAGCACTGCAAGAACGCTTTAACGCATTGTACCTGGAAGAAGATATCGAGTTATCGGCATCGACATATTCTCTGAAAGAATTGTTCACTGACGCAGAACAAGATGAGCTCAACTATCAAGCGACAACCACACTATCTGGCCTAGATGCGAACATTTCGGGTGATGTTCTGGTCTTGTCAGGCACACCGTCAGAATCAGGTACAGGCTACCAAGTTGCTATCGTTGCAAGCGATGGGGCTCTCGATGCGGATGTTACGCTCAACCTTCCAGAAGTAGAGCCTGCATTCGTTCCAGAGCCAACCAACACATTGGCCGCACTGTTGATGGCGAAGCCTTCTTACCGCTATGGTCATAGCAACCAGAACGGAAAGACTGTCGTATATTGTTATGGTTCACAATTAAAAGCTGATGGTACTTTCGCAGAAGCAGAGCAAGAAGGAGCAAGCTGTCCAAGTGCTGATAGCTTTGTTACAGCAGGTACATGGCAAACGGCTGGTGATGATGTTCAGATGACACTCAATGGCGTGACCGTGCAGATGACATTAAATGAAGATAAATCAGATAGCCACATGCCACGTCTTCACCTATTCGTAAAAGAGACGACAACGGCCATTACTAAAGCGCAAGGCGAAGGTTATGCTCTAACTGATATTGCAACCTCAGAACCCGTTACTTTCTTATACGGCCAAGAAGCAGCCACAAACTACTGGGCAGGAAACCACGCCTATGGTTATGTGAACGGAGAGCTGACCTCTATTGAGGCAGAATCTAAAAGCATCCACAACAAGCGCAGCATGGAATATAACGAGCCCTTAGATGTTGATATCTGGTTCGCACAAAGCTGTGAATCTCTAGGATATGTTAAGAATGACCAACTCGGTTATGAAGGCACATACGGCTATACCAATGAAGGGCAAGCGAAATACAGCTTTGCTTTAATCAACGAGCGATTCGAAGACGGTCGTTACTCAGTTAGTAACTACGACATTTTCAGTAAAATTGATAGCTATGGTACTGATGCGGACGAATGTGCAATTGATATCGATACCACTGTCACAGAAGGTATGCCGTTACTTTACGCAGGTGACAATATTGCAGTGTTTGCAAAGTCTACCGATGCAAACTTTGAAGATGTTTTATTGAGTACCTTTATCGACCGTGATTTAGAAATCGAACCAAATCAATCATTACATCTCAATGAAAATCCAGTTTATGGTTATGAGCTAGTAAAAAGAACTCAATATATTGATCAAAGCGAAGAGCTCAACTCTCCAACCAGTGCCTCTCTGATAAAAATGGCTTTAGAAGGTGACACGCTATCATACGGACAAAAATGGTATTACGTACCAGAGCCAAGGCTAAGTACGGAGCATATTTGGTACCCAATCTATATGGAGAAACGCGAACTCACTGCTGTTCCATATATCGCTAGTAATGGCGAACAAATGTACCAAGCAAGTTATTACTACTACAATGACGGCGAATACAACTATCCAGGAGAAGAGTACTCAAACGAGGCGTGGTCATTATGGATGAGTAATGACAAATTAAATCTATTACGAGCAGGAGAAGATGCTGAAGAGGATGCGACAAGCTCACCAGCATTTTACTCTGAGACTGAAGGTAAAGAGTTCATTGAAGATCTTTTCGCGAGAGAGATCAGCTTCGTTGGCACCACATGGATGAGTGAAGATGATGGGGAGACTGTCACTTATACCTACACACAAAGCGGTGCGATCATTACTTTTGGCAACGAAGTTGAAGAACTGAGCTGGGCTGACTATCCAAGTGATTTACCGTGTTTGGTAGAAGACGACCATACCTGTAGCTTTGCCGAGATGAACGCAATTTACGAGTGGAACGATGTTTACGACAATGGTTGGGTGAGTAATCATCTAATCGAGTGGACATGGAATCCAAGTATCGATGCGAATGTTTTCTACAGATCAAAAGACAAACGTGAACCAGAAGCTATGGTTCGTGTCCAAGACTAGAAACAATTAGTTTGATATCTGTAAAGCCTCTACAGCAGTAGAGGCTTTTTTTTGTTCTCATTAAATCAATGCGCCAATTGCGCTGAACAACCCACGCTGCGTTGCTTTCTAATCTCAACCATGAGTTGGATAAGCAATAGGATACCCGTGACACCAAGGCCAATTCCAATGCCACCCCAAATGCCTGCAAGCTGATAGTCAGGCATTAGATACCATGCTGCTGGCAAGCCAAACACCCAGTAACCAATCGCTGTCATCACGGTTGGCATGGAAACAATCTTCATTCCACGCAGTAGGTTAATAGCCAGTAGCTGCCAAGCATCAACAATAAAACAAAGTGCGACCACCCAAATCACCGAGGTAAGTAGAGTAGACATCGCATCTGTGTCATCATCAAGCTGGAACAGCGCCGCAATTGCTTCAGGCCACGCAATAAAGACACCACACAGAACTAAACTCAATAAAGAGACAAGAATGAAGCTTTGAAATGACGTCTTCTTAATGCCCTCAATATTGCCTGCGCCGAAGTCACGCCCGACCAAAATAGCCGCGGCTTGTGAGAAACCAAAGTTAAAGTTCCAAGTAAAACTCAAACACTGAAGTAGAATTTGATGTAGTGCCAATGACGCAATACTGATGGTTCCTGCCATCAAAGTGCCGCCATAAATAAGACCATGCTCCAGAATCGCCGCTACCGCGATAGGTAAACCCATCAATAGTAGCGGAGCCATCAACTTGACCGAATACTCATCCAAGTTAAGCCAGGGGGCGAACGGTTTGAACTCATCACGCTGAAATACCCAGAACGTATAACCAATCATCACCACCAGCGCTGCAATCGCCGTCCCTAAACCTAGCCCCGTCAACCCCATGCCCAATTTGAAAGTCATGAAATAGCTGACCGGTACATTCAGAATTACCGTCGCGATAGACATAATCAAAATAGATCGAACGTTACCAAACGCACTGGTTAAGCCACGCAACACCAGCAGTAATAATGACGGCAGCATCACCCACTTAAGAGCATGGACATATTCCATCGCGAGAGTAATGACCTCCTGCGGTTGCTTTGCCATTTCAAGGACTTGTGGTGCAAACCAGAAGCCAGACATCAATACAGCGCTCATCACAAACGAAAGCATGACCGCGCCTTTTACCGCCAAGCGGATCTGTTGGTTGCCGAACTCTGGGCGAGCAACTCGCTGACCATATGCGATTGCAATCAGGTTCGCGACACAACCTACTGTGCTGCTCGCGATAAGAAAGATGAAGAAATAGATCGAAGCACCCAAACCACCTGCAGCCAGCGCAGATACGCTAATTCGAGACATCATCCACACGTCAGTAAGAACCAATGCCATTGATATTAGTTGTGAAATGATGAGTGGGAATGCAAGCGCGAGTATTTTTTTCATGATAGCCTCTTAAGATTTCCACAAACCCTAAGGCTTTTGAGGCTAGCCTTCAATTGATATATCTGCCACTCTAGCATTCCAAAAACTCATGCGAGTAATTTATGACCCCTTATCCAAACCTGCCCTATTCACACAATGGACTCCGAGCATTTGAGTCTGTTGCTCGACTGATGAGCTTTACTCTCGCTGCGGATGAGCTCAACGTAACGCAAAGCGCCGTTAGCCGACAGGTTAAACAGTTAGAGGATGAATTAGAGGTTTCGCTTGTACGCCGCAAGCATCGCGCTATTGAACTGACTCCACAAGGCAATGAGTTATACCTTGCGCTGCGGGAGGGCTACGGCAATATTGAATCCGTATTAGCGAGTTGGAAAGAACCCAAGCAAAAAAGGATCGTGATAAAGGCTGCGTTAAGCTATGCCACTCGTGTACTGATTTCTAAAGTCAGACAACTCAATGAAAGGTATCCAGATTACGAGATCGTAATCATTCCCGTCATTGAAGAGGACGAAGCCCTTAACTATACCGATTATGATTTATTGGTCTTTCACACCCAGCTGAAAAACCACTATGACAATAAACCCGGCATTCGCGTATTGCGAGAAGAGTTTATGGCACCAGTTTGTTCGCACACTCTCGTGACCGACGATCTAGATTTAGACTCAATCCTAACATTACCAAGGTTGCACCCTACTCTTGATCATACCGACTGGAAGATGTGGCTGTCTGATGTATTGCGCCCTCCAACGACTCCTGTCAGAAACACCAGCTTCCTCTCTCTTGATTTGGCGTTAAATGCATGCCTCTCTGGACAAGGAGTGACTGTCACGGATCTACTGTTGATCATCCCCGAGCTGGAGCGTGGTTTTTTGTATTGCCCGCCAAACGCAAAAATCCAACACAGCGCATGGACATATTACCTACATCAAAATACCAAGAGTGCAGTCATCGATGACCTCATTGAGTGGCTTATTGAAGAGAATCAGAACGAGCTCGCCAAGTTGAAAAGCCTCGCTGAGCAGAATGCTTGGTATGGTGTTGTCGAGAAGTGAGTAAGAAAGACACCTACAAGCCATTACCACTGCTCGTGATATAACTTGTAGGTGTGAGGGAATCGACCCATTCTGTCGAAGAATAAATATATTAAACCGCTGTGTTAAGCCGCTTTTTTACTTACTTCGAATCGACCGATGAGTTGTTCTAAACGGCCTAGTGCATTCCCCATAAGCGTCACGCGACGTGCCAACTGCTGAGTCGAGGTTTGCAGATCCGAAATCGAACGTTGAGCTTTATCTGCGGTGTGACCGTTCTCTTGACTGTTCTCATCCAGCTTCGACATGGTCGCAAACAATTCGGCGACGGCGGCCTGCATCTGCTCACTACGCGCGCTAGAGTCCACCATCAAGTTGCCTCTGCTCACGTTCTCTACGCCCTGTTCCATAGATGCGACCGCGCTACGCGATTTAGCATGTAACTCTTTCATAAGATCCCCAATGTGATTGGCCGCTTGCGAAGTACGATCGGCTAAGGTTCTTACTTCTGATGCAACAACCGAGAAGCCCCGGCCATGTTCACCAGCCCTTGCTGATTCAATCGCAGCATTCAACGCTAACAGGTTCGTTTGAGCTGTAATGTCGGTAATGATGTTGATGATATCCGAGACTTTACTCATCTCATTGTTCACTTCATTAACACTGGTTGCCGAACTTTCAACAATATGACGCACAGACTCCATTCCTTGCGCAGCCTGTTTGTACTCCTCTTCAGCGCTTTCCACTGCGTGCTTCATCACCGTATCCATCTGGGTTGCGGAAACCGTCGCGTTGGTAATCTCGCTCTGTTGATGTTGACTCAATTCCAACATGTTATGAAGAGAATGAGAGGCATCATCACTGGCTTGATTCATCACTACGCTGCGCCTAAACATCGATTCAGATACTTGGCGAACCTCACTGCTTGCGTGAATAAGTTCACTGATAATCCCATCGAGGTTATCTATAAAACTATTGGTCCAACGTCCTAAACTGCCTAACTCATCGCTACTAAAAGTCGTTGGGTCGAGTCTACGGCTAAGATTGCCGTCTCCTTCTGCAAGCGTCTGCATCACCATCGTCATCTTACTCATTTTATTGACCAAAGGTTTAGCACTGAACGCTCGAAACAAACCAAGGCTCAACAGCATACATAACGACATCAAGCCCACTTGAATTAGAGGTGACAAATCAAACATATGGGTGAGCAAGAGTGGTAAGAAAAGAGTGAAGAGCATGCTGCCGATAAAATGTTTGGATAAGGTGTAGCTCAGGCTGCGGTCTCGATACACTTCTTCCAAGTCAGACTCACACATCATGCCGAATTTATCCGGTGAGCCGTCGAGCTGAAACGTGACGCCCTTACCAATCACAGGAATATGTCTGTAGTCGGAATAACCTGGGTACTCAACAAATACATTATTCCCGTTTTTGATCGTCTCCCTCACGCCAGGGTGTAATTGCTTGGTCGCTGGGTCTGTAAATCGAATTTCAAACTCTGTGTGATGCTGAACTTTCACCACGCCCCAATCCGTGTTAATCCCCTGCTTTAAGTTTTCACCATGAGAAAAGGTATTGTCTTCAAACCGAGAGCGAGACAGTGCAACTCCAGACTCAATACGTGGGTCATGGTTCGATTGCACCATAAAAATATAGTTGTCCCCCGACTCACTATAAATATGTCCAGCTTCACGCTGAATAATATCACCAATCACATCATTAGGAATTCGACCACACAAACACAGAGGCTTGCCGTCTTCGCGAGAAAATGGCACATAGAACATCAGGGTAACTTGATCATGAAAAGAAGAACTTGAAGCGCCGACGGCTAGCGTGCGTTCATCAATGTATGGCCCATGTAAGTAACGCTTTTTTAAGCCTTCAGTAAGTGCTTTAGGGTCTGTGAGGGTACATCCGACATGATTGCTGTAACTAGACGCTTGGGTTATGCCTCTTTCATCAACAACTGCCAACTCTGAGATATCTGGGCTGCGATTGAGCAGTCGCTGTAAAGTTTCAGTCGTCTGTTCCTCCGTTCTGCTCGCAACATATAGCGCGGCATCCTCAAGAAAATCCCATTGGTTTTTTACCCAATTATTGAGCAACTGTACTCGTGTCTCTGCAATACTTTCAAACGTCTGCTCTAATTCCCGAGTTCGCGTTCGATTTAGAAAACAGGCCTTTCTCATCGCAATCTTACCTGTTGCGCCAAACCATTTAAGCCAATGACGTTCCTGATCCGTAAGGTTCATCTACATTCCTTGTTTTATTTTATATATATAAAACAAAGCAATTTATAGACCACATACAAAAGAGGGGGATTAATTAACTTGTATGATTAATTTATATACAGTTCAAGCAATTACACTCCCAATTATGATGCAGAGCATGCTCCAAAGTGGTGCATTATTCCAAAATCCCCATAACGGAAAAGCGCGAACATGATTAAAAATATCGAATATTGGTTCCATTTCTAACGCCAATTAATCTCAATTTATCGATTAACTTCACGGATATTTTATTTAGATATTTTCCGTATTGATCCAGATCAACTCATATTAATTTTCAATTGGTTAAAAAATGACTGACGTCAATTTATTGATAAGGCATTAATTTGACACTTATAAGATAATACGCGCCTTATAAAACAATAAATTCTTATAACAAATACAAGGCAGTACGTAATGAACAATCATGATGAACGAGTTCGCTTTTCAGATACGGATAGTCTTATTTCAACCACCACACCAGAAAGTAATATTACTTATTGTAATGAAGACTTTTACCATGTTGCTGGCTACAACGAACAAGAGTTGTTAGGTCAACCTCACAACCTTATTCGCCATAAAGACATGCCAAAGGCGGCATTTGCTCAGCTGTGGGAGTACATCCAATCGGGGAACAGCTGGATGGGTTTGGTGAAGAACAAGTGTAAAGATAGGGGTCATTATTGGGTCTCTGCATTTGTTACACCGATTCGTAACGCTGACGGCTCTGTCCACGAATACCAATCCGTGCGAACGCAACCAACCGACAGCCAAATTGAGCGAGCCAAAGCCCTGTATGCTCAAATGCATGCGGGAAAGGTTAAAGTGCGCAGAATGCGCTGGCTTCTCACCTCTTACGTACTGCTCGGTCTGCAAGCGCTGTTAGGGCTAGCACTCTTATTCGGTATTGTTCCGACAACCATAGTTGCTTTCGCTTTGCTGGCCACTGTTTTAGCTCAAGCAGGCTGTGCTGTCATGTTTAAGCAGCGTCTCTCGACGATCCATAAACTGGCGGAAAATCACTACCATAATCCGATCATGGAAAAGCCATATACGGGCTATTGTGATGATTTATCTCCAATCGAACTTGCCATGCAGATGAAGAGCGCGGAACTACGCGCTGTTACATCTCGAGCTTCAGAAACATCTACCGACCTGATAGATTCAGCCAAACAAGAGCTTGCGAATCGCCAAAGTATTGATCATGAGTTGGGAGAACAAGATCTCGCTACCGACGCAATGGCCGTTTCTGCGGAGCAGATGTTGGCATCAATAGATGAAGTCGCCCACCAAGCCAAACAGAGCGCGGACTTTGCAATTAACGCACAAGATCAAGCTCAGCAAGGAGCGTCTACTGTTGAAGAAGCTGCTCAAACTGTCCATGAGCTTAGCGAACACTTAACTGGCTCTAAATCCGCACTTGAGCAATTGTACAACGACGTAGATGGTATTGAAGCGATTCTGTCTATGATTCAAGGTATCGCTGAACAGACAAACCTTCTGGCGCTCAATGCAGCAATAGAAGCGGCGCGAGCAGGTGAACAAGGGCGTGGATTCGCCGTTGTTGCCGATGAAGTTAGAGCCCTTTCTGGCAAGACGAGCTCTTCAGTTGAAGAGATTCGCTCGCGTATTGAGATCTTACAGAACACCGTAAATCAAACTGGCCGCTTTATCGAGGAAGGCATTCACTCTTCCGAAGTCTGTGTCGAGAAGTCTCAACAAAGCAGAGCGTCTTTTGAAGCGATTGTTCAAGATCTTATATCGATCAACGAGCAAAGTGCTCAAACCTCTCAAGCGATAGAGGAACAGGTACAAGTAACGCATGGTATCAATGACCATGTTGTTCGAGTCAAGCAAGCGATTATTGAAACGCGCGAGCTTTCTTCAACATCCGTGAGACGTGCAGAATCCCTCGCAACCCACCTACAAAGCCTAAAACGCCTAGTGAATCAGTTTAACCACTAAGATAACCTTCAAATGACTTAGGGCTGGTGTCGCAATTGGCGCCAGCTCTTTATATTTCCTATACATATCTAGGAAATAATGAACAACCTTCATTTTTTGTGCTCTATTTCCCCGCCAGCTCATTCGTTATGCTCTTTGGGTCAACTACATAGAGGTCCAATCAATGCATAAAATCAAATGGGGAATCGCAGGTTTAGGCAACATCGCGCATCGTTTTGCGGTGGCAGTTACCCAACATAGCTCTAAGGCCGAGCTATATGCGGTTGCAGCCAGAGACGTGGAAAGAGCAAATCTGTTTTGCCAACAACACGGCGCTAACCATAGCTATGAATCTTATCAACACATGGCCGAGGACCCTGAGGTTGATGCTGTATACATCGCTACCGTTCACCCTTACCACAAACCCCTTGCAGAACTGTTTATCAAGTACAACAAGCATGTATTAGTCGAGAAGCCCGCTTTTACACAACTTGGTGATTGGTTGGAAATGAGCGCACTGGCAAAGAAACACAATGTACTGTTGCTAGAAGCGATGAAAACCGTCACCTTCCCTGCTTATGTAGAGTTGAAAACGTATTTGGTAGAGCAGAACATTCAGCGACTTCATATTGAAGCGGGGTTTGGCAATCAGCACGACTATGACCCAAGCTTGTTTATCTTCAACTCGGAGCTGTGCGGTGGTGCTTCGCTTGATGTTGGGGTATATGGGCTATGGCTTTACTACGATTTATGCAACACTCTCGGCACTATCCCTAATCCACCTTTAGTACAGTTAACGCAAGGCATTCAACATTGTGCTGTCGATACCGATGCTTGTTTCACGTTTACTGGTAGCGTGTCCGGGAAGATCAGGGCTTCAATAACACGAAACCTTCAACGCGATGCGGTGTTAACTGGTGACGGGATAACGATAAAAATATGCGAAAAGTGGTGGAACCCACAACGTATTGAAATTGAGCATAACGGTCAATCCAAACTCATTGATATACCAGTATCAGGAAATGGCTTCGAATATGAAATCGACCATTTTTCTACGTTGCTACAAGAACAACAGCGAGCGTCTAAACTACTGAGGCCAGAAATTTCTCAACAAGTGATCAATACACTAGAAACAGTTCTGATAGATTGCGGGTTTAGTCATCTGACTCACTCACCGAATAAGAACCGCTAGCTAAGTCATTAACGCTAAGCACAGGCATGAACCAACAAACCCTGACATGAACAAACAAGTAACAACATGAAGAATTTAAAAAGAAAGTTAGAACTGTATGAACTCCTCTTTCGTTTCTTAGGTCCGGGACAATCATCATGTCAGGTAAACCAACTAGCCGAACTATGGGTAGTTAGCGAACGACATGTCTCTACGTTGATAAAAGTGATGACTTCCGCTGGTTGGATCAAATGGCAGGCATCTGTTGGAAGAAATAAAAAAGCCACAATTGAGCTGTTAGTCGAGCCTATAGATGCGTGTCACTCTCTGGCCGAACCAATCGCTAATGAAGGAAAAGTCGATGAACTATTGGAGCTCTTGAGCTTTGGATCTCGAGAGCCGGGTGAAGCATTGCAGGCCTTTCTTAGCCGTAATGAGCAGAGCAACAAACAACGTGTTTACCTCCCTTTCCATAGAAAAATAGAACCACTGCACCCACATAAAGTGTTTCGCCGAACTGAACGATTTTTGGTTCACCATCTGTATCAGCGTTTAAGCCACATCCATGAAGGGATGGTAACGGGAGATCTCGCCTATCATTGGCAACCCAATGAAAATGCGACAGTCTGGTATTTTCAGCTGCGTACTGGCGTCACTTTTCATGATGGGCAACCTCTAGTGGGGCAGCATGTCGTCAACTCATTACAACAACTAGCGAATCGACCTCAATGGCGTAGTTGCTATCAACATATTGCCCACATTCACTCACCTTATCCGGATGCGGTTGAGATAACACTCCATAAAGCCGACTGGCACTTACCGAAACTGCTCGCGCAAGCCGAAGCATCAATTTTCAAACACGGTACTACCCAGCACACAATTGGCTCAGGAGCATTAAAGCTAGATGTATTTTCTGCCAATATGCTGCGGTTGAGTCGTTATAGTAGCTACTGCCACCAACAAGCGATCTTGGACCAAATTGAGTTATGGTTTTACCCCGACTGGGCGAAAAGTAAAGTTTGTGCTCACAATGAAATTCGAGTCTCAACGCCAGAAATAACAACGACCGAATACCAGTCGAAACCCGCGATGTTTTTGCTATTTCAGCCGATAGTGTCATATCAACCATTGAGAGAGCTGACCGTTGAAGATACCTCTGAATCACAAAAAATTGCTCAACAGCTGAGCAATCAGTCTAGTGGCCTTATTTCATGTGATTATGGGGACTACAAGGCAGCTCAAGGTGCGCTACTATGCAGCATTATTGATGAGAACGATAATTTCAGTTCGTGGCTACGTCTTTTATCACGCATTCCATTCTCACAGTTCAACATCGATGAGGAGTACTGCAAGGGCATCTCAAATCAATTAGATGAAATCCGAGCGACCCGAAACTTTAAACAAGCGCACCAACTGTTGGACTCGTTGAAAGCTAAGTTAATCGAAGACCAAGTTATGACGGTTTTTACCGGAGATCCTTTCGCCTTAGAGGTTTCCAAGCGACTTAATGATGTACAGGTGAATGGGTTCGGATGGTGTGACCTAACCAAGGCCTGGCTAAGTCACAAGCATTGATGATAAACACGTTGGCTTGGCTAAGGCGATATTTACCTAAATTAAAAATCCAAACCCATCGCTTTTAACTCCTGTTCACATTGATGTGCGTCTTTGAACTGAATAGCCGCCATACCTTCTTTTTGAGCCCCTTCTATGTTGTAAGGCATATCATCGAGAAAAACTGTTTCTTCCGCTTTCAATTTATTAGTTGAGAGCAGAGATTGATAAATTTCAGGTTGAGGTTTGAGTAAGCCAAGCTCAGCAGAGACCGTTGCACCTTCAAAGAGCGGCCAAAAATCATAGGTCTTTTTAAGGTATGCCACTATTTCATGTACATTATCTGTTAGCGCATAGACGTGATATCCCGCTAGCTTAATGCGCTCAAGCAGATCAACAGAGCCGTATATTAGGAGCTGTGTCTGCTTAACGTAATAGAACAGTTTGTCACATTCTAATTCAGACAAGCCAATCGTATCTTGATAGCGCTGCTTGGCCTCTTGCTCAGAAAGATACCCTTTGTTTAGCTCTAACCAAATCTCAGATTGAAACACTGCTCGAGCACTCTGCTCTAACTCTTCAATGTCCCCAAAAGTCAGGCGAGCAATTTCCAACGGAGCCCATCGAACCAACACATTTCCGACATCAAACACTACATTTTTGATCACTCTAAACTCCTTATAAGTACCTCTAGTAACCTCTAGAGTAAATCTTTAATCACGCTATCGATGTGAGATTGGACACTCTCTTGAGTTAATTTAGGCAGTAACAACCAAGTTTCGTGTTGTGACAAACCTAGAAAGAAATCAATCGCTTGAGAACTGTCTAGATCAACAGGAAGGTTGCTTGCAGGAGCGCCGATTAACAGCGCGATAGTGATCAGACTTGCGTAGCTATCACAAACAGGATGCGCTTCACGGTGACGCAGTTGGGAAGACGCGTTCTTCGGATAGCGATAGCTCGGTGAATACTGCTCTATACCTCGTTCTTGCCAACTATCTCCGACGCGGCGGGCATTCGAGAAATCAATGAAAGAGACAATTCTTTGTTCCGATAGCAGAATATTGGAAGGTTTGATATCTCCATGCACATATCCGCGTCTATGTAACTCTTCTAGCTCACTCAACAACTGTTCAATGATGTTCGCAACCAAGGCAACATCACTGGTTTGATTGCGCTGTATGAACTCTGAAAGCGACTGTCCCTCAATGTAGTTAGTCAGCAATGCGGCACGCGTACCATCTCGATAGAAATCGAGGCAGCGCTGGGAGGATAACCCTTGGCTATTGAGACGAGACAACCACAGCGCTTCTCGTTGCAACATCAAGGTATCAATCAGAGTCTCCGAGTATTTGGTTCTGACTCGCCCCAGCTCTGAATCAAAACAGAACTGATGCCGATGTGGCTCAGTAGCCGCATCGGAAGCAGTCATATTTTGGGACTCTGGCATTTCAATACTTGTCAAAGACCCGAGCGATATTGTCTTATCTGTGTTTGGGTAAGTTGCATTAAGCATTTGACTACAAAACTTCGCTAGCCACTCTGGATGTTCAATCGTTATAGCCACGTTGGGAATCCTAAATTAGTGAATAGATCAGGCTCGAAAGGTTGTCCTATACCATCACGTTTCACCTCAAGATTCACTTCTCCATTAGTCGTAGTCAAATAGTGGGTCAAGGTTGACTATGTGGATGATGTGCTATCTACGTTGAAAGACTTAGATTTGTAATCCTGTACCCAGCAAAACAATAACCCGATACAAATACCCCAAAATGCACTGCCAATACCCATTAGGCTGATCCCTGAAGCCGTGAACAAAAAGGTAAACAACGCAGGCTCTCGATATCGACTGTCAGCCATTGATACCGTCAAGCAATTTAATAGCGTCGGCATCACTGCCAGCCCCGCTATTGCAATAACAATCGCTGTAGGTACAGCACTGAACAGAGAAACCAATGACATTCCGAGGATGGCAGCTAAAAGATAAAACACGCCCATAGATATCCCAGCCATATATCGAGTTTTAGGATCTTCATCGGCATTAGGCCCCATACAGATTGCCCCCGTGATCGCCGCAAGGTTGAAAGCAAAACCACCCAAAGGCGCTAACAACAATCCTGTAACCCCTGTTGTTGTAATCACTTTCGACGAGTCGACTTGGTAACCATTGGCTTTCAATACAGCGAACCCCGGCAGATTTTGAGATGCCATTGTCACGATAAACAAGGGAACCCCTACGCTGATCAAGGAGAACAATTCAAAATCGGGAACGATGACAACAGGTACTGTCAAGCTTAAGGAAACCTCACTGACATCGAGCTTCCCCATACCGATACACATCATCAAAGCGACCACAAAAATACCTGGGATCAACAGGTTTCCTAGCCAAGATCTCGCCAAAACAAACATAGCTAGCATCACCACTACTATCTCTACTTCAACAGTCAGAGATGCGAACATACCCAAACCAAATTGAAGCAAAATACCCGCAAGCATTGCAGACGCGAGCGCTGTCGGTATCTGCTTGAGTACTCTTTCGAATACCCCAGCGAGCCCTACAAAAGTAATCAAAAGCGAACTGAACAAGAATACAGCAACGGCTTGATTCATCGTCAAACCATCTAGGGATGTAATCAGTAATGCAGCTCCGGGAGTCGACCAAGCGGTTACTATCGGTTTCTTGTAAAAGAACGAAAGTAATATTGTTGTAACCCCCATTCCTACTCCGAGCGCCCAGAACCATGACGCCACTTGTTGCTGTGTTGCCCCAGCACTCATTGCAGCTTGGTAAATTATCGCCGCCGCGCTCGCATAACCAATGAAGACGGCAATAAAACCGGTGGTGACATGCGAAAGTTTTAGCTTAGTCATGTTAATCTCTCCCTATGTGCGTTATAACGTCCATAGAATCAATCTAGCACTCGTGCGCTATAACGCACAAGTTGTTTATCAAAAATTTTTGTTGAGAAAATATGCAATCAGAAATAAAAGTGGGCGAAAACCTAAAGCGCCTGCGACAAGAAAAGGGTTGGAGCTTAGATAAAACAGCACAGGCAACTGGGGTTAGTAAGGCGATGCTCGGGCAAATTGAGCGTGGAGAGTCTAGCCCTACCGTGGCAAAACTATGGCAAATAGCGTCTGGTTTCGAAGTTTCATTTTCAAGCTTTATTACTGCTAGTTCGAACAATGAACTCACAAGTCTATTTAGAGATGCCAACGAATTGAGGCGTGAAGAGTACAATGTCGGCTTTTTTGTTAGTTTATTGTTCCCCTTCGAGCCAGCGTTAGGCTTTGAGATCTTCGAACTTACTTTGGCACCTGAGTATCAACATAAGTCTGACCCACATAATTTGGGTGTTACCGAACATATCTTGTGTATTTCAGGAGAGATGGCTGTCTTTTTTGATGGAGAGTGGCATTCATTGCAAGCGGGTCAAGCTGTGCGCTTTAATGCTAATCAGATACATGGCTACAAAAACATCGGTAAAGACAACGCGGTATTTCATAACGTTATCCATTACCCTGATAGCATGCAGTAACAGCACTCTACCCCACAGTAGCTCTCCTTATGTTCCCCAATAGAAAGCGAGTTAAGCGCTCGCTTGCCTGTTCCTTGTCTGAATTCTATCTAACTGAAACAGCCGTTTATTTCGGTTCTTTTGACTATTGCCTCTACACATCAGAACGCTAATTTAGTAATAATAGAGCTAATACTCCGCCAATAAGAGTGGATTGAAGGAAGATAATTATAAAACGTTAGGGAATAAACGAACCATGACACAGGAAATGAAACATGCCCTCGTCGTAGAAGGTGGGGCAATGCGAGGCATCTTTGCTGCTGGTGTATTGGACGGCTTTTTAGACCACAATTACAACCCTTTTGATTTCTGCATCGGCGTATCGGCTGGCTCGACCAACATAGCCTCTTGGTTATCGAATCAACGTGGTCGTACCCACACAATCATATCTGATTACTCTTGCCGACCAGAGTTTATTGACTTTAAAAGGTTTGCCAAAGGTGGCCACCTATTAGAGCTGGATTGGTTATGGGATCATATCGCAGAGAACTACCCTTATGACATGCAAGCCTTCAACAAGCAGCCACTCCCCTTTCATGTAGTGACCACCGATGTTGATAATGGAACGGCTGTTTATACTCAAGGGGACGAAAAGAACCTTGAAGATCTGCTTAAAGCGTCTTGCTCTGTACCTATGGCTTATCGCACGCCACTGACCATCAATGGTCGAAAAATGATTGATGGCGGTGTGGTCGACTCAATTCCCGTCATTGAAGCATATAATCGAGGTGCCAAAAAGATCACGGTGATCCTCTCCCAAAAACAAGGTTATGAAAAGCGCCCGCCTAGATCGGCTTGGTTACTTCGTAAGCTCATGAAAAAGACGCCTCAGCTTGCTGAAGCAATGATCAGTCGCGCCGATCAATACAATCAGACCCTAGCGTTCATTAAGAGCCCTCCGCCTGACTGTCCTATTGAGGTCATTGCCCCTGATGACGCCTTCGAAGTAGGCAGGCTAACTACCGATAAAGACAAGTTAGAAGCTGGGTATCAAATGGGGTTGAGAGTAGCGAAAAAAGCAGTTCAAAATGTCTAAAATGAAAAAGCGAGCACTTGGCTCGCTTTTCAACATGTAATGACAATTTAGCGATGACATACACGATAACCATCCTAAACCTCTTCAAGCCCTCCTTGCTCAATCAAGCTCTTGATTTCTTTACTTACCGTATTTCGCGACATGTACAATAATGAAGCAAGGCTGATCAAGTTGATTGTAGCAATGCCGTTGTCAGATATATCTGCTATTAGCTTCAGAGCGCGGTAAACTTTCTCTGGATTCGATTTCATCGCCCTAAGCTGAAACAACGTATAAAAGACTCGTTGTTTTTTAGCCAAAGAGACACCAAGAAAGTTAGAAAACTCGATAGATTCCTTCAAAAGCACTTCACAAGCAGAGAATGGCAGCTGCAAAACCACCGAGTTTTTTGTAGCCAATATGTCAGTTAAACTAACTTCCCGAAGTAACAACTGTACTTCATTCAAAGCCGTCCCAGGCGTGATTATACTAAACACACTATTGGCGCGTTCAGCACAAGACGAACTTAAACTAAAACGACCTTCGAGTGGGAAAGTTAAGAAATCAACAGTCTGCTCTTTAAAAACGACAAAGCTCCCTTTTTTTACCGTTTTTATCCTTCCCATAGCCCTTAGTTTGGTTGCTAATTGATCGCTAAAACCATATTTTTCGTTCAGGGTTTCAGGTGATCTGTAAGTTTAGACTTGAGAAGGCTTCCTAATTCTATTTATAATCAGACAAGAATTTCAAAATATCATTCTTTGTTGCTGGTGCTTGAAAGTAATAACCTTGAACCTTAAGTCCTGGGAAATTTGCTAAATAAAATAATTGCTCCTTGGTCTCAACACCCTCTAAGATCACTTCCATTTTTAATTCTGTAGCCACATCAAATATTGATTTTAGTATTGTTTTACTTTTTACGCTTGAAATATCTAAAAATGTCCTGTCGATCTTAACCGCTTTAACATCAAGCTGGTTCAGCCTATCCATCGAGGAGTAACCGGTCCCAAAGTCATCTATCATTAGAGCTATATTAATTTTATCTAGATACAGGATTATTTCAGATAGCTTATCATAATCTGATATCGCAGTATGCTCTGTTATCTCAAGTCTAATTTTTTGACAGAACAGCTTTTCACTTACTTCATCCATAAGAGAAATGAAACTGGAAGAAAGTATCTGACTTGTAGTTATATTTATTGAAAGGTACTGATTGCAACCTAAAAAATCTTTGCTCTCTTGAGAAGATTTAAATATTAGCCATCGAAGAAAATCTTCTGATAAGCCATTTTTCTCCAATGTTTCAACAACCAACTCTGGGTTTACCATGCATGAATCGATACTACAACGTACCAATGCTTCATAACCAATGATTTCCATGTCATCCATTTCAACAATTGGCTGAAAAACAATATATAGCTCGTTATTTATAAAAGAACTCACTATCTTTTTTTCAATCTCTTTTTTAAGAAGAATTTCATTATATAAATCGATATCGACAATGGTAGGAAAGTTATATTTACTCACCTTAGACTGAAGCATCGCGTAGTTAGCTGAACTAATAGTTTCATGGATAGTATGTCCACATTCTGGAAATGAGGCAGCTCCATGGCTATGAGTGATAGAAATTTTCTTGTTTCTTATTAAATATGGTTCATTTAGAGATGAGCTTATCAATTGTATATTTCTTTTCCATTCCAATCTATCTTTTAGGTTATAATAAATAATTAAAAATTCATCTCCACCCAGACGAGCTATGACGCCATTACTGTCGATTATAGATAATAGTCTATTAGCAACATTCTTGAGCAAATCATCTCCATACGCATGACCATAATAACTGTTTATCATTTTAAAATCATTTAAGCTCACAAAAGATACGGCAATATCGATTTTATCGAAATTACTTTCTAAATAATCGATAAAACCCAATATGTACTTCCTGCTTTTCACTCCCGTCAAAACATCATTGTTAACTTCCCATTCACTTTTCTTAGACATTAGTGCTACATCACAAAAACGTCGATAAGAATAAAGTGTAGTGAATATTGATGCCCACACAAGAACAAATATAATCTCATCTATCTCCCACTCTTCATACTCTCTTGTGAGGAAATATATATTTTCAACCAAATCAATGTCGGACTGGATTGAAATAAAAGAAAATAATACAAACACCATTAACAAACATATAAAATCTATCCTTGACTTATTTCTACATGAGTAATCCCCGCTCAAATTGAAATATTTTTTCATAACTTTTAATTTTACTCAGTAAATATCATTAATCTGTAAACCTACAGCAACCTATTATTATGAGTAATTTATACCCCTAGTGCAATTCATTCACTAGATAATTGTTTTTTCGATTCCCATTGTGTAAAGTACCCCCTTTGATTTACATCGAAAATTCTAACAAATTTTATTAGACCATTATTATTCACATCAAACGGATTTTGGCTCGAGGGAGTATTGCATAATCATACACCTATGCAATAAGTCACATTTATACCGAGACAATTAAATGAAAAAAACAATATTACTAGCAGTATGTACCATGTTTACTTTAGCAGCCATTGCAAGCATGGGAGTCACGTATTTTATTTCTAGTGAAAAAATAGACGATATCATTCTTCACGAATCTAAAACACAAGCCGAATTAATCGCTGATAATGTTAGCTATATACTCGAGAATTCATCTAATCCAACTTCGGATATACAAGCTCTAGTTGAACAATTGAAACAACGCACAGACGTTAGCTACGCTGTAATTATCGACCGTAGTGTAAAAGCTATAGCTCATAGTGATGAGCACAAGATAGGTAAAGTTTATAACGACGTTTATACTATTGATGGAGCAAGCCAGGGAGTAAAACAACACTCTAAATGGTATGCTGATATTCAACAAGTTTGGGTCTATGACATAATGACGCCAATCTATGTTAACGGCAAGTTGTTTGGAGCATTAGACATAGGCATCCCTGAAACTGAAGTTAAAGATGCAACTAAAGGTATAATGATTTATCAGTTGACTAGCATGATGGGAATGTCTGCAATTTGTATTATATTATTGTCGTTCTCACTGAATAAATTAATGGAGCCATTATCTCTACTCAACCTTGCGTTAAAAGATATCTCAAATGGAGATGGTGATCTAACAGTACGACTTCCTTCCAATGGCAAAGATGAAATCTCGCAAATATCATCCTCTTTCAACATATTCGTCGAAAAAGTACATGAAATAATTAGCCAAGTTATTGATATGGGAACCGAACTCCATAAATGCGCGAATGATTTGCACGAGGAATCGCAGCGTGCACTAACAAGAGGTCAAGCACAGAACGATCAAACTATACTGGTCGCTACTTCATTGAACGAAATGATTGCGACAGTCAATGACATTGCTTCAAATGCATCTAGTGCAGCCAACGCAGTTGAAATGGTCAATAATGAAGCGCAAATCGGAACTGACATGCTAGAAAAAACACAACATGGCATAGCTAGACTTGAAAACGATATGAACTTAACATCTAGTGTAATCACAAGCCTTGCAAATAAGACAGACTCCATAGGGGGTATTGTAGAAGTCATCCGTGGTATATCTGACCAAACTAACTTGTTAGCTTTAAATGCTGCTATTGAAGCAGCTAGAGCTGGCGATGCAGGCCGAGGTTTCGCTGTTGTTGCTGACGAAGTTCGCAACCTTGCTAGTAAGACAGCACAATCAACCGATGAGATAGATGCAATGATACGTCAGTTACAGGATGAAGCCCAAAACGCTGTAATCTCGATGAATCATAGTAGAGAAATTATCGAACTAAGTGCGTCTGAATCAGAGTTGACACGCCAAGCAATTTCTAAAATTGCTATACAAGTTGCCACTATACTTGATTTAAATACTCAAGTGGCCGCAGCTACTGAACAACAGTCCATCGTGGCAAATGAAATCAACATGAATATGGATTCGGTAAGTCAGTCTGTGAGGACTTCACTTGACGCGAGTGAACATCTAGAGGTGTCCAGCTTGAATTTGACAGATCTGTCAGAGAATATTGGCAACCTTGTAGGATCGTTTAAGGTTTAGTCTATTTATACATATAAATTATTAACTTATATATACATTCAGATTTAATCTGACAGTTATCCACTTTCGACTCGGTGCCTGTCAGATTATTTCTGGGCTAGATTCTAGATATAAGAATTGGCGAGAAGTCCGCATCATATATTCTCTTGATGTAGCAACTATTTTCTCGCGTCGTCATTTCTTTCGCATAGAGACTTAAGGTTTTTTCATCCATCGACTGGACGCGAGTTTGATGCTAGCAAACTAATTTTGGTTCAAAACTTGTTTCACGGTCACCAGGAACATCTATCGGCACTTCACCACCATCAATGACAATTAGCTTTCTGGCATACTCATTACGAGATCTGGGTTTTGGGGAGTGTTTTTCGTAGCCAAGATGCTTACCAAGCTCATCATTCAATGCGGTCTCAACGATCAACTTGACTAACACTGTTGGTCTTGCGTAATCTAGCCTTGGAAGTGCTTGTATCAAGCGTTCTTCCAACACATCGTAGCGCAATGCTCTTTGATTACAGCACCTACCATCAATTTGTTTTCTACAACGAATTTTTGTCTTTCCGCGATTTGGTTTGAAATAACTCATCGCTGAACCACATGTCGGACAGTAAAGCATATTAATAAATAGATTCTTATACGCTCCTGTTTGTCGTCTACCATTTTGCTTAATAGACTTTTTAAGTCGTAAAAACGTATCACCATCGATAACTGCTGAATATTAGTTCTTTTCTATGAGTCTGATTGGTAGTTTTTGGATGGCTCCAGTCTCATTTCTGACTTACTCAACTCTTTGAAACGAACCAATCAACCGCTCCATTTTCAGATACTTTTCTACTAACTTTAGTTGCCAAGGTTTGCCATTAAAGTTGAGAGTACCTTCTTCATTTAGTGGTTTTGCGATCATCAAACCCCCCATTCCATTGAGCTTCATCTCTATCATGCGTTTCAAAACTTTTGTGTGCTCAGGTATCAGAACAAACTCTGTTCGATCATGAGATAGTTCCATCAAAGCAGGGCAAATAGAGGTTCGTTTCTCACCTTAATTCTTCTCCAGTTTTCTTTTATGCTCTAATCTAGCTCTAGTACGCTTGGATTTCTGATCACTCTCCAAATGTGCGAGATGAAATGCTGCGTTAAGAGAAGATCATGTTCATGTTTAGTTTTTTCATTGTGGTAGATGATGATACCGAATTTGAAGATAGCAACATCGATTACTAGCATTATCCATTTCTACAAACTTTGTTGCAGTCTCACCTTACCTAGCTGATCCATCTCTCCTTCGTTTGTATTCCTTTACTTACCTTGATTAACTATATGTTTTTAAATATAAAAAAGGCCAACCCTTTAAAAGGATTGGCCTTAAATCATTGAATATGAATTAATCTAGAAGTTCTACTGACTGCTTAGCAATCACGAATTCTTCATTGGTTGGGATAACCATTGCTACTGCGTCTAGAAGCTCAGACTTCGCGATAACGCCTGCTGCGCCAAAGCGTGCATCTTCGTTACCCTTCTCGTCTTCAACAAAACCTAGAAGTTTCAGGTTCGCTAGAATCTCGCGACGGATTGGTAGAGAGTTCTCACCGATACCACCAGTGAAGATTACTGCATCTAGGTTGCTCAGAGGGATCATGTAAGAACCGATGTATTTTGCAACACGGTAAGTGAACACTTCAAACGCTAGCTTCGCGCCTTCGTGACCGTTCTCCATCGCTTCTAGGATGCCGCGTGCATCAGAAGTTAGGCCAGATACGCCAAGGAAACCAGACTTCTTGTTTAGTGTGTCGAATACTTTTTCAGTCGTCCAACCTTTCTTGATTAGGAACTCGATAACACCTGGGTCTAGGTCACCAGAACGAGTACCCATCATTAGACCCGCTAGTGGCGTAAAGCCCATAGATGTATCTACTGATTTACCGTTTTCAATCGCACAAACTGACGCACCGTTACCTAGGTGAACAGAGATGAAGCTCGCTTCTTCAACGGGTTTGTTCAGCATTTTTGCAGCTTCACGGCTAACAAAGTAGTGGCTTGTACCGTGGAAGCCGTAGCGACGGATACCGTATTCTTTGTAAAGCTCACCAGAAATCGCACCAGTAAATGCTTTTTGCGGCATTGTTTGGTGGAACGCTGTGTCAAATACAGCAAACTGAGGAAGGTGAGGGAAAGCTTGCATAGAAGCTTCAATGCCTTTTGCACCTGCTGGGTTGTGCAGTGGCGCTAGGTCAGACAGGCTTTCGATTTCAGCCAGTACTTCATCGTTAATACGAACCGTAGAAGTAAATTTCTCGCCACCGTGAACGATGCGGTGACCAACAGCAACAAGATCGCTAGAGAAACCAAGTGTTTCCATTAGTGCAACGATACGAGTAATTGCATGTTGGTGGTGGTTGTCAGGAGCCGTAATCGCTTCTTCAACTTTCTCACCATTATGTTTCCAACTAATTACCGCTTCTGGAAGGCCAAAACACTCGCCTAAGCCACTAACAACTGCATCACCTGTTACTGAATCGATAACAGCGAATTTAAGAGAAGAACTACCTGAGTTAATAACCAGAACAAACGAATTAGACATTGGATATGGATCCTGTTTCAGTACGAATTTGATGAAGCTTTTACTTCAATTTTATTTAAGCCCATTATTCAATAATTTTTGAATCTTTCAACTTTTGTTTTGAATATTTAACTAAATTAACACAAATTAGTTGATCCTAGTCATCAATTCATTTCTTTTACGCCTGAAAATTAAAAAATAGTTGAATTCAACCAGATGTATATATCTATAAATTATAGACTTTGCGCTCAAAAATATTTTGTCTCTTATTGACATCTTTAATCTGAATCGACCATTAATCCACCACATAGATGTACAATATATGTACTCAATGCTACATATGGTCTACAATTAAATTACAGGACAATAAACTGTATAATTAAAATGACGATACAAGGAACGTAACTCTTGTCTATTTTTGCTGCTGCATTAGTCACCCTAGGTATCATCATTCTAGGCATTGGACTGGTTTTTGCGCATAAGATTTGCCACATCACAGAGAAAAGAGGGTGGAAGCTTTTATCAGGGCTGATCGTCGGTTTTGTTATCGGCTATAGTCTGTTTTTAGATGCGCTTTTAGTATTGGACAGCATCGACTCACTGGTGGTGGGTGTTTCTCTGATCCTGTTCTTTGGCAGTGTCTTTGTGGTTACCGTCGTACGCTTTAGCCTAGCTTCTATTACCGAACTCAATCAGAAAGCCATTGAGGAGCACTACAACGCCCGTCATGACCTTCTTACTGGCTTACCCAATAGGAGCTATTGCCTACAAGAAATGTCTAGCCGCATTGAGCAACACTCACCTTTTACGGTTTTGATGTTTGATGTGGTGAACTTCAAACAAGTGAATGATGCACTTGGGCATCACTGCGGTGATCAACTGCTTATTCAGCTAGGGCAACGAATTCAAAAACTAACCAAGTCTGATGAACTGCTCACTCGCTTGGGAGGGGATGAATTTGTAGTCATCACCAATCGTAACTCTCAGTTCGAACTAAACCAGCTTGTCAGTTACATTGAACTCGCCTTAAAAGAGCTGTTCATCGTCGGGCAGTTCGAGGTATCAACGAGCGTGGTATTTGGCTCTAGTCACTATCCAAGCGATGCGAAAGATATGGCGCAGTTGCTGAACTTTGCCGACATCAGTATGTATCAAGCAAAGAGCCAAGGATTAAGCCTTATCTCTTATCAACCAACCATGATAGAGGGGGCGAGACAAAACCTCTCTATTGCTAGTCAGATACAGCATGCATTGGACGACAACCAGTTCAAGCTCTACTACCAACCGATTGTTTGCCCTCGAACTGAGCAAGTCATCGAGTTTGAGGCTCTGATTCGCTGGCAGTCAGATTCGGGCGAGTTTATCTCTCCTGCTCAGTTTATTCCTATCGCAGAACAGAGCAATAAAATCACTGACATTACGTTGTGGGTAATTAAACAGGTATTTGAGGATCTTGAACGCTTTCAGGCTCAAAACATATCTGTGCCTATTCACATTAACTTGTCAGCAAAAGACATAATCGGCGGCAAGGTCTTTAAGTTACTTGCGCAGGCGTCTGCTGCGAACCCAAGTATCACGAAAAGCATAGTGATTGAGATTACAGAAACGGCCGCCATTCGTGATATCCCAAATAGCCAATCCCGCTTAGAACGTATTAAACAGTTAGGCTATCGCATTAGTTTGGATGATTTCGGCACCGGCTACTCTTCACTGGCTCGCTTGAGTGAATTACCAATAGATCAAATCAAGATCGACCGCAGCTTTATCCAAGACATCGTTCACAATGAAAAGAATAGAACCATCGTCGAAACGTCCATTGCGCTGGCACATGGGTTAAAATTTGATGTGATTGTTGAGGGTGTCGAAAACAGAGAGACGCTAGATACTTTAATGGCGATGAACTGCGATCTGATTCAAGGCTATCTGTACAGTCCTCCAAAGCCGCTTCCAAGTATTATCAATTGGACACAACAGTTCCATTCGAGTGATAAGCTTCCCCTCGCCTTCTAACGAGATGCGAGATGCGAGATGCGAGATGCGAGATGCGAGATGCGAGATGCGAGATGCGAGATGCGAGATGCGAGATTATTTTTCTATCTTTTAACGAACAGTGCAAATAGTGAAGCATTAATATTCGCTTCGAATTAGACAAAGTAACACGCACAAAAAAGCCGAGCTAGATGCTCGGCTTCTTCTTAATTAGACTTGGTAATCGTTAAGATTAACCTTCGCCACGGTCATTGCGACGACCACGGCCGCCATTACCGTTACCATGACCACGTTCGCCACGGTAGTTACCACGGTGGTCGCCACCACGGTTACGGTCGAAACGACGCTCGCCATCACGGCCGCCTTCACGGTTACCATCGCGGTTGCCGTCACGGTTACCACGGTAGCCACCACGACCGCCTTCGCGGTTACCATCACGGTTGCCACGGTAACCACCGCGACCACCATCACGACCGCCACGGTTGCCATCACGACCACCGCCACGGCGAGGCTCACGGAAGTCGTTGAAATCAACAACAACAGCACCAGCTTCTTTTTGACGAATGCGTAGCTTGCTTAGTTTACCCGCAGTTTCAGAGTTCATTGCTTTTGGCAGTTGAACGTAAGTTGAACCTTGGTCAAGCTTGATAGCACCGATAGAACCTTTGGTTAGGCCTAGTTCGTTTGCTAGAGCACCAACGATGTCTTTAACTTGAACGCCTTGCTCGCGACCAACTTGAAGCTGGTATGTATCCCAGTCTTGGTTGCTGAAGTCACGACCACCACGGCCACCGTCACGATCGCGGTTTTCACGACGCTCTTTACGACGGTTCTTATCGCGCTCGATAGCAGCGATCATTGGGTCTTCGCCAATGTAGAACAGTGGACGCTTGCCTTGTTGGCGCTTAAGAAGCATTGCAGCAAGAGTCGTTGGATCGATCTCTAGGTTTTCTTGTAGCTTAGCAACTAGCTCAGCGAAGTTTTCTAGAGACTTGTGCTCTTTCTCAGCTTCAAGCTCAGCACCTAGTTTAGCTAGACGAGCTTCTGCTACTTTGTCACGTAGAGGAAGTTGGATTTCTTCCATTGATGACTTAGTTACACGCTCGATAGTGCGAAGCATACGAATTTGGTTAGTGCGAACTAGAAGGATCGCTTTACCTTTACGTCCAGCACGGCCAGTACGACCGATACGGTGGATGTAAGACTCAACATCGAATGGGATGTCGTAGTTGAATACGTGAGTAATACGTGGAACGTCAAGACCACGTGCAACAACGTCAGTTGCTACTAGGATATCGATAACACCTTCTTTGATGTGATCAACAGTACGCTCACGTAGAGACTGAGGAATATCACCGTGCAGAGCAGCAGCTTTGAAGCCACGTGCAGATAGCCAGTCAGCTAGACGCTCAGTGTCTTGACGAGTACGTACGAATACGATTGACGCGTCAGTCTCTTCAGTTTCAAGAAGACGAGACATTGCTTCGTCTTTCTCTACACCTTTAACAACCCAGAAGTTCTGCGCTACTTTGTCAACTGTGTGGTTAGTACCAGCAACGTCAACTTTCGCAGGATTACGTAGGTAACGGTCAACGATTGTCTTAACCATTGGAGGCATAGTTGCAGAGAATAGTACACGTTGTGCAGATTCTGGAGCTTGCTCAAGGATCCAAGTAACGTCATCTACGAAGCCCATTTTTAGCATTTCATCTGCTTCATCAAGAACAAATGTGTGTGCTTCATCTAGGTGTAGACGGTCACGAGTTAGTAAGTCTTTAACACGACCCGGAGTACCAACAACAATGTGAGCACCGCGGCTTAGAGCGCGCATTTGGTCAACGATTGAAGCACCACCGTAGATTTCGATAACCTTAAGGCCTTTGATATCACGACCAAGGTTTTTGATTTCTGCAGCAACTTGGATCGCTAGCTCACGAGTAGGAGCCATGATGATTGCTTGTGGTTTGTGTTGGTTTAGGTTGATTTTGTTCAGTAGAGGCAGAGAGAAAGCTGCTGTTTTACCAGTACCTGTCTGTGCTTTACCTAGTGCGTCTTTACCTTCAAGAAGAAGAGGAATTGCTGCCGCTTGGATTGGAGTTGGAGATACGAAACCCATGCTATCAAGAGCTGAAAGGATGTTTTCGTTAAGTGCTAATTCATTAAATTGAATTACAGATTCGGACATTGGGATCCCACTATATTAAGTAAACAAAAGGTCCCGGGAGCTCTACCAATTCCAATACTGATCCTATCAGATACTGATTCCGTTCAGTTGCGAAGCAGTAATAAAACGCATCAAGCCATTAGGGACGTCTAAGGGAGGCGGATTATTCCTTAAATGCATAAAAAAAGCCAGAAAAAATTGAAATACATCACATATTTTTCTGATTTACTGATTTTTTGGCTATCTTGTCATCAAAATTTGACGTTAACCCATTCAAATGGGGACTTATCGTGCAAAGTCACTCATATTCTTTGTCACCATTTAATTTGCACTGTCATGTGCTTTAAGTAGTAATCAGGCCTCGCAATGATTATAGTGTGCTCAATTGTTCTCGTAAGATAAAAGTAAGATGTTTCAAGATAACCCTCTACTCGCTCAGCTAAAACAGCAAATCCAAGAAACACTTCCTAAAAAGGAAGGTACAATCAAAGCAACAGAAAAAGGCTTTGGTTTTCTAGAAGTAGATAGCAAAACTAGCTACTTCATCCCGCCACCGTACATGAAGAAGTGTATTCACGGTGACAAAGTGGTCGCGATCATCCGTACTGAAAAAGAACGTGAAGTCGCAGAGCCAGAAGAGCTAGTAGAACAAGGTCTTACTCGATTTATCGCTCGCGTTAAGCTTTTCAAAGGCCGCCTTAACGTTGTACCCGATCACCCACAGCTCAAAAAGCTACAACTAAAAGCCAAAGCGAAGAAGGGTCTAAACCCAGAAACGCTAAAAGAAGGCGATTGGGTTGTTGCTCACATCATCCAACACCCATTAAAAGGCGATAACGGCTTCCTCGCACAGATCTCTGAGAAGATCACCGATGCTGATGACAAAATCGCACCTTGGTGGGTAACGCTTGCTCAAAACGATCTACCGAACAGTGAGCCTGAAGGCATCGACAACTGGCAGATAAACGATGACGCTGACTTAGAGCGTATCGACATGACGCACGTACCATTCGTTACCATCGATGGTGAAAGCACCAAAGATATGGATGATGCGCTGTACGCGAAGAAAAATGAGAATGGCGATTTTGAACTGACGATTGCGATTGCGGATCCAACAGCTTACATCTCACCTGACGACGAAATGGATAAGGTCGCACGCGATCGTGGTTTCACGATTTATCTACCGGGCCGTAACATTCCAATGCTGCCACGCGACCTTGCAGACAACCTATGCTCGCTAATCGAAAACGAAGAGCGCCCAGCACTTTGCTGTACTGTGACGGTATCGAAAGACGGTGTTATTGGCGATGACATTAAGTTCTTCGCGGCTAACATCAAGTCTCACGCTCGCCTGGCATACGACAACGTGTCTGACTGGTTAGAAACTGGGGCATCAGAGAAGTGGCAACCAAGCGAAGAGATCGCAGCAATTGTTACTGACCTTCATGAGTTTGCTAAGGCTCGCTCTGCTTGGCGCTCAGCAAATGCTGTCGTATTCCCAGACCGTCCTGACTACCGCTTTGAACTGAGTGAAGATAACGACGTCGTTGCGATTCACGCTGACATGCGCCGTAGTGCGAACAAACTGGTTGAAGAAGCAATGATTAGCGCGAATATCTGTGCTGGTCGTGTGCTAAAAGAGAGCTTCAACAAAGGTGTATTTAACTGTCATGCTGGCTTCAAGGCAGACAAACTGGCAGACGTGCTTGAACTGGTAAACCCACAAGCAGAAACACCTTATACAGAAGAGCAAATCGCATCACTTGAAGGCTTTGCAGCTCTGCGCCGTTGGTTAGGTTCACTTGAGAGCAACTACTACGACAACCGTATTCGTAAGTTCCAAGCGTACAGCGAGATAAGCAATGAGCCTGCTCCGCATTATGCGATGGGTCTAGATATTTACGCGACTTGGACATCTCCAATCCGTAAATACGGCGACATGATTAACCACCGTATGTTGAAAGCACACATTCTGGGCAAAGCACCAATTCAAACACCAGACGAAACTGTCGGTGAAGAGCTGGCGTTGCATCGCCGTCACCACGGTATGGCAGAACGTAACGTTGGCGATTGGCTATATGCTCGTACACTTGCCAATGCACCAGCGGAAGAAACGCGTTTCCAAGCCGAGATCTTCGACATCAACCGTGCAGGTATGCGTGTACGCCTACTAGAGAACGGCGCAGCGGCGTTCATTCCAGGCTCTCTCATTCTTGATAATAAAGAAAGAATTGAGTGCAATGGTGATATGGGTACTGTATCTATCGATAAAGAAATGGTATACAGACTGGGAGACGTATTAGAAGTCGTTCTCTCTGAGGTTAACCAAGAAAACCGCAGCTTAGTCGCTAAGCCAACTCAAGTCTTTGCTGACCAACCAAGCAAAGAGGAAGAAGCGAGCGAACAAGCAAGCTAATCCTTATTGAACAACTCTTCTAAAGGCGCTAATAATTAGCGCCTTTTTTATTGTCGTCTCGCTAAAAATAACAACAAAACAAGCTATTATTGCTATATAACACTAAGTAACTTAATGCATATTAGGTTCAGTGAGGAAGCATTTAAGCAATCAGAACGTCAAAGAAGTGTATATGCCATCAATCAATGTCACTCAATTTAGAAATTTCACTCCCAGGAAACGAGAACGGTACCCCGCCTCGAGAAATGGTATATTTATCGTTCGTCAAGGCAGTATCTCTTTTGCATTACCCGATGGTACTCAGGCCTCTCTCCAAGCTGGTGAATTTGCGCTCTACAATTCAGGTGAAATACAAGACGTTTCAGTCCATACCGAACATGGCGAGTTCAACGCCATCTGTTTAGATTTCGACCTTTCAATTTTTCAAAAATTTATCAATCAATTTGGTGATCTCGAGTCCGTACGACCACCAGAAAAATACATCAAGTTCAATGCCGACGACCATAATCTCACTCAGCTTAAAGACATGCTCTTAGCACTGGCTAGTGAGTCGACTCAAAATGACTACGCAGTCACCCAGTTGAGCCTCGCTCTGCTGTCTTTAATGGTCGAAGCACACCCTTCCCTTCTTGCTGTCATTGGCAGAGCCTCAAAGCTGACAGTGACACAGAAGGTGATTAACTATATTGAACAGAATATCGAGAACAATATCTCGCTAGATACGCTGGCGAGCTATATGGGTATGTCTCCAGCGACTCTAAAACGCCGTTTGTCAGCAGAAGACCTCTCATTCTCAAATCTATTAAAGATCAAGCGAATTGCTCATGCTGCAACGCAGCTTAGAACCTCCACTAAGTCAATCACCCAAATTGCTTACGAGTCGGGTTTTAAAAGTGCCGCACACTTCAGTACCGCATTTAAAAACTATCATGGAAAAACACCCAAAGACTTTCGTGCACTCATCGCGCAAAGCCACGCAATGAGTACCGGCGTTGAAATTAAAGCAAGATAAGTCGATTTAAAAAGAGAAACAATTGCAGTAACGACTAGACCCAGAAGTAAGCTTTTGGGTCTTTTTCTATTTCGTGGAGAATAGATTCCAAATCCTTTGAACGAGATAGATAAGGATAAGGCCCCCATAACACCACATCTCCTTGCGAGCCTTCATCTAATGGCACTTCCACCAGCCAAATAGCATCGGTCGGGCTGAATACTACCCTCGCAACATCATCGGTGTAGTCGCTATGAGATGAATCGAGTAGGTAGTGAGCTTTTGAAAAAACCACACCGCCCTCGCACTCTTCAAACAGTGATTTTCCTAGCTCAACGGGCAAACTTTGGTTGCGTGAGGTGCATAGCTTTTCTGCACCATGTAGAAGTCGACTAAGCTCTATCTGTACTACCGACATCCACGTCCCTCCTTGACACCAATTCGTCTGGCGAACAATCCTCATTAGAGCTTAGGACTGAACTCTTCGTTTAGCGAACAAGACTTTATGAAATGTGAGCAGGCATTTATGAAATGTGAGCAGGCATTTATGAAATGTACGTGAGACTGCCATAATTCAACCGCATGGAGTTTCACAAAAATGTCATATTTGCTACCTATGATAGGCGGCAAATGTAATCTACTAGGAGTTGTATATGTTACGAGTCGCTCTTGCCTCTCTTTTGTCATTCGCTTTGTCTTCTCAAACCGTTCTAGCGCAAGAAACCACAATCTCAGGCTCGACCTCTGTAGCTCGTGTTATGGATGTGTTGGCCGAAGAGTATAATAAAACCCATGCTGACAACTATATCGCTGTTCAAGGCATAGGCTCGACTGCGGGCATTACTATGGTGAACAAGGGTGTTTCGGATTTAGGGATGAGTTCACGTCGTCTAACCGACCAAGAGCAAACTGATGATTTAGCCGTTAAGCCTATCGCTTACGATGGTTTGGCTGTTGTGGTTAACCGTTCAAATGGACTGGCAAACATCACACGCGAACAGCTATTTAATATCTACAAGGGTAAGATCACTAACTGGAAAGAGATTGGTGGCGCAGACCAGCCTATCGCAGTGGTCACTCGCGAAGCGTCGTCAGGGTCTCGCTATAGCTTTGAAAGCCTAATGGGTCTAACTAAGATCATTAACGACCGAATGGTCTCAGACATCAACCCAAACAACTTGGTTGTGAACAGCAACAGCATGGTAAAAACCATTGTTAACCACAACCCACATGCGATTGGTTTCGTGTCTGTCGGTTCAATCGACCGCTCAATCAAGGCTATCTCATTCAATGGCGTAGAACCAACCTCTAAAAACATCGCAAATCACAGTTATGAACTGGCTCGCCCATTCTTGATCCTTTACAAGAGAGAGTCGGTTTCAGAAGAAAGCAAAGACTTTGTTAAGTTCGTTAGCTCAAAACGGGGTCAAGACCTGATCGAAGAGTACGGATACACTCGAGTGAAATAATCTGAATCCCAAACGAAAAAGAGAGAGCTCAAGGCTCTCTCTTTTTATTCTTAAAAACTAATTCTGGTTTAGAAGTGCAGTTGAATCACTGAAACAACCACAGCACCTGGGCGGCGTACGCCTTCGATCTCGACACGAATCTCACGTTCAATCTCAAGACCTTTACGAATTGGTGTTACTTTCGTCAGAGTACTCTTCGCGCGCACGTTGTTACCTGATTTCACTGGGTATGGGAAACGTACTTGGTTTAAACCAATATTAACCACCATTTTTGCCGTCGGGAACTGTGACTTATCAGGATCAACGCTATCGGTTAGACGCGGTAGTAGAGATAGAGTCAAGAAACCGTGTGCGATGGTTGTTTTGAATGGCGAGTCAGATTCCGCTTTTTCAGGATTCGTATGGATCCACTGCATATCTTCTGTCACTTCACCAAACTGGTTGATGCGGTCTTGGCCAACATGAATCCAATCACCCGTGTGGATCACTTCACCGATCTGTGCAGAAAGCTCATCGTATACAGCTTGAGCTTCAGGCTTTAGCTCAATTGGTTTTTCAATCGGTACTACTTCTACTGGCGTGATCGGCGCATCTTCATTTACAGCAGGTTTATGGTGATCACGTACCCATGCAAAGAAGTGGCTGTTTTGCGTGCGGTTCAGAAAGTCGCCCCAGTACTCTCTTAGAGTTGGAGACATCCATTGCATAAACTCTGAGTGTTGTGGCGAAACACTATCACTACGGTGTTTAAATAAATCAATGACCTTCATAAGAACCTCAATGCACAAAAGAACGAAATATAACTCGGTAATTTTGAATCACTTCACAATATTGTGCAAACATTTTCGAGCATACACACGTTCACCGAAAGCAAGTATTTCATTATATATCAGCCACTTATTTAAAAAACACTATTTTATTAGAAGATCTACTTTAGAGTACAAACTCAACGATATGTTTCTATAAATAGTATATAGAGCTGGATTTATATTCCGTTTGGATATAAAAAGGCCTAGCAGAAGCTAAGCCTTTTATTTCATGTGGTTAATCTCAAATAGCGTTATTCATCATCTAGCGGAATAAGTTTGGTATTCCCGCCATGGGCTTTCTCACGTCTACGCTGAACGAATGCGTAGAAACCTGGGATGAGGAAGGTACCTGCTAATAACACACATAACAGACCACCAATCAGTGAAATACCGAGAGAGTTTTGACTCACGTGACCAGCGCCCGCCGCGAAGATAAGTGGGAAGATACCCAAGATAAACGACCAAGAGGTCATGTTTACCGCACGGAAACGTAAGGTACCACCTTTCACCGCCGCATCGTCGATAGGTACATCTTTATCTTCGCGCTCGACCTTAGCGAATTCCACAATCAAGATTGCGTTTTTCGCTGCCAGCGCTATGAGCAGAACCAAACCTATCTGCGCGTACAAGTTGAGTGGTGTCCCTGTTAAATTAAGCGCCAAGAATGAGCCTAATGTCGCTACCGGTACCACCAGTATGATCGCCACAGGGATCGTCCAACTCTCATATTGAGCAACCATGAACAAGTAGATGAAGATCAGAGCCAATGCAAACGCAAAGATTGCTTGGTTGCCCGCAAGTACTTCTTGATACGCCATGCCTGTCCATTCGTACTGGTAGCCTTGAGGAAGAACTTCGGCAGCAACACGTTCCATTGCAGCAATCGCGTCACCACTGGAGTAACCCGGAGCCGGCTGACCTTGAATCACTGCACTGCGGTACATGTTGTAACGCCACGCTACATCAGGTTCAAAGATCTGCTCATGCGTCACCAATGTGCTAAGAGGGATCATCTCGCCTGATGAAGAACGAACGTGGAAACGTTGCAAATCTTCCATGCTGCTTCGGTGGTCACTGTCGGCTTGCATGGTTACGCGGAAGTTCTTACCAAACATGGTGAAGTCATTCACGTACAGAGAACCCAGGTTACCTTGCAGTGTTTGGAAGATTTCAGACAGAGGAATACCTAGCTGCTGCGCTTTTTCACGGTCGATGTCGACGTAGTAATGCGGTACGTTAGCACGGAAGGTACTGAAGGTACGTGCGATCTCAGGCTGCTGATTGGCTTTCTGAATAACATCGTCCATTACCATCGCAAGATCGCTTCGGCTACGGCCCAAGGTGTCTTCAAGCACAAACTCAAAGCCAGACGCTGCACCCATACCCGGAACCGCCGGAGGTCCCATCGCAAACACTACCGCTTGTGGCAGTTCCATCGCAGCACGACCGTTGATTCGCTGAGAGATCGCTTGTGCTGAGTGCTCTCCATCAAGTGCATTACGCATATCCCAATCGTGCAACTTGATAAACAGCGAAGCACCATTTGATGCAGATGCACCCGTCATGAAGGCATAGCCGTTTACTAGCGTCACACCATCAACACCTGGTTCTTGCTCAACCATTTCCAACAAGTGCTCTGTCACTTCCTCTGTACGAGACAGAGAAGCGGCATCGGGTAGTTGCACGTTGACCAGTAAGATACCCTTATCTTCCTGAGGAACGAACGCTGTTGATGTTGTCTTTGAGAAGTAAGTTACCGCTGCCAGTGCTACCACGAAGAAGGTAAATAGCAGCACGCCTTTCTTAACAAGGAAGCCTGCTACTTGACCGTACTTCTTGGTCACGCTTTCTAAACCACGGTTGAATGCTTGGTACCAGCGCGCTGTGTTGCCACCGCCCTGCTTGAGAACCAGAGAACAAAGTGCAGGAGATAGCGTTAGTGCGTTGATAGATGAAATCACAACCGCGATACAGATAGTCAGTGCGAACTGGCGATACATAATGCCGGTGATACCCGGAAGCATGGCTACAGGGATAAATACCGCAAGCAATACTAAGGTAGAGGTGATGATTGGTCCGGTTACCTCTTTCATCGCGATCAGTGTTGCTTTACGAGGAGAGATCGATGGATCTTTGGCCATGGTGGTATCAACGTTTTCAATAACCAGAATCGCATCATCCACCACGATACCAATCGCGAGGATCAAACCAAACAGGGTTACCGTGTTGATGGTAAAGCCAGTCATCTGCATTACGGCAAAGGTACCAATCAAGGATACCGGAATAGCCACAACAGGGATCAAGGTGGCACGCGCACTACCCAAGAAAAGGTAAGTTACCGCGATTACCAACAAGATAGCTTCAATAAGCGTTTTAACTACGCCTTTGATCGATTCAGCAACGAACACTGTCGTATCGTAACTCGCCTCGTAGGCAACACCGTCTGGGAAGTTATGGCTAAGATTTTCTAACATCGCCATAACCGCTTTACCACTTTCAAGTGCGTTCGCATCCGACTGTAGTGACAACGTCACGATAGAAGCATCTTGACCACGGTATTTACCGTTACCATCGTAGAATTTCTTACCCAGCTCGATACGAGCAACATCTTTCAGATAAACTGTTGAACCGTCTTGGCTAGCACGAAGAACAACATTCTCAAACTCATCAGCCGTCTCTAAGCGACCTTTGGTCACCAAGTTAAACTGAACTTCTTGAGGATTGTTGTATGGCGCGGCACCGATACGACCTGCAGCTACCTGAACGTTCTGCTCAGCCAACGCCGCATAAACATCGGTTGTAGTCAGATTTAGGTTAGCCATTTTTTCAGGGTCTAACCAAACACGCATCGCGTATTCACCGCCACCCAATACGTTTACTTCACTGATACCACTAACACGAGCCAGTTGGTCTTTGATGTTGAGGTTAACGTAGTTGATCAGGAACTGGTCATCGTACTTACCGTTTGGTGAGTAAAAGTTCAGTACCATCAATAAGTCTGGAGAACGTTTTTTCACCGTAACGCCAACCATTCTTACTTCTTGTGGCAGCTTTGACTCAATTTGAGCAACACGGTTCTGAACGTTTACCTGAGCCATATCTGGGTCAGTACCCACATCAAAGGTGACGTTTAGGTTGTATGAACCATCATTCGCACTCTTTGACGACATGTAGATCATGTCTTCTACACCGTTGACTGAGGTCTCTATGGGGTCGGCTATCGCCTGTTCCACAACCTCAGCACTCGCACCTGTATAGAATGCAGAAACACTCACCGATGGCGGGCTGATTTTTGGATACTCTGCCACTGGCAGAATAGCCAATGAAATAGCCCCCGCCAGCGTCAGAATAATTGAGATAACAAGGGCAAACTTAGGCCTTTGAATAAAGAAACGACTTAGCATACTTGTGCCCCTTACTCCGCTTTCTCAGAAGCTGAAGGCTGAATACGCACTGACATTCCATTTCTAACGCGCTGCAGGCCTTGTGTGATGATCGCATCGTCCTTTTCAAGACCAGAATGCACAATCACGCCACCTTCAACTTGGCGACCCATGTCGATATTGCGACGCTCAGCGACAGGCGCACCTTCACCTTCCACAAGCACCATCACGAAATCCCCTTCAAGGTCAGTCTGAACTGCGCGGCGTGGGATAGTCACTACGTCGATTTCTTGCTTGTCACGAAGGTTTACACGTACGTGTTGACCTGGAAGTAGCTGTTGATGTGGGTTGTCAGCAATCGCACGCATTGCGATAGTGCCGGTATTGAGATTGATTCGGTTACCTAAGAAATCAAGCTTACCTAGGTGCTCAAACGCTTCACCGTTTTCTAAGATAATTTGCACTTCCACTCGGTCGGTATCGCTGCTGCCATCGCCTTCGATACGATCCATCCCTAGCGCTAAACGTTCACGTTCACTGATACTGAACGCGGCATGTACTGGGTCTAGGCTCACTAAGGTGGTTAGTACACCAGAAGATGGCGAAACAAGGTCACCCGTACTTACTTTGCTATCACTAATACGACCTGCAAATGGCGCTTCAATGCGAGTATGTGAAAGTTGCACGTTCGCTGAGTTGAGCTGAGCTTGATTTGCTTCAAGTTGTGCTTGTGCACCTAACAGCGCGGCTGTGAGTGCATCGAATTCAGACTGAGAAATACTGCCTTTTGGAAGCAGGTTTTTACCACGATTGAAATCAAGTTCTGCTTTCTTAAGGTTAGCATTGGCTTGAGCAACGGATGCTTTAGCACTCGCTACTTGTGCTTCAAACGAAGAAGGCTCGATGGTGTAAAGCAGCTGACCTTTCTCAACCATTTGTCCTTCTTTAAAATGACGGTTTTGAAGGTAACCTGATACCTGAGCCGTAATCGCTGTATCTTCCACAGCTTCAATACGACCGATATAAGACTTGCTTTGTTGGTGAGGAATAACATTAACATCCTGTACTGCTACGAGAGGTAAAGGCGCTTGTTGGGCATTTTGGGCATCTTGCCCACAGCCGACAAGGATCATAGAGCTGGCCAGAGCGGTCAGGAGTAGCTTTTTACGCATTGGTATACCGTCGCTAGTTAAAAATAGAACAGTATAAAAATTTACGTAACACAATTGCGACGATTGTCCGAGGAATATCAATTATTACCAGGCAAAATGTTTCAGCATGTAAATAGAAACTTGATGCACATAAATGGCTTACATTTACGCTACATTTTTCCTGAAAATCTTAGGCTTAGGCTTTTAGTCTGACAGGATATTGTCTACCATGATCACTCTTCATATCTAAAATATGTCTTATATATCGTTAAGGTAATGTACATGATTTCAAAATGGGCTAAGCGTTTTTACCAAATGGCAGAGTTGGTCGGCTCATGGAGCAAAGATCCCTCGACTCAAGTTGGTGCCGTAATTACCAAACACAACCGTATTGTTTCCGTTGGCTTTAATGGATACCCACATGGTGTGTCAGACAGTGCCGACACCGATGATCGTGAGATGAAGTATCTGAAGACACTGCACGCAGAAGAGAATGCGATTCTTTTTGCTAAGCGAGATCTAGACGGTTGTGAAATCTGGGTGACACACTTTCCGTGTCCAAACTGCGCCGCGAAGATCATTCAAACGGGCATTGCTGCGGTTCACTGTCCTGCACAGAGTGAAGACTTTCTGTCGCGTTGGGGCGATAAGATCAAAGTAAGCCAAGATATGTTCGAACAAGCAGGCGTAAAAGTAGATTGGTTACCAGTCGAAGAACTGGATTAACCCAATACTGAGCGCGCTCATTCGTTTATATCGCTCAATGCACACATACAAAAAGCCGATAACAGGGTCTCTGTTATCGGCTTTCTACTATTTATTAGCTACGACTTGTTTAACAGTTACGACGTGTTAAATAGTTACGACCTGTTTAACAGTGCCAACAATTACTCTTTTTCTGGGAAAGCTTGAGCATAGCTCTCCATAAAGTCGCGGCGGATTTCCTGTTCTAGATGAGAAGCTTGTTCTGTAGGGCAGAAAATCATGAAGTGCACGACTTGCTCCCCTGTCGCTCCGCTCGTTACATGAATATGCGGTTCTGAACCAGGAAGATCGACTCCAGCATGACGCTCGATAACGGCATTGTAACGACGAGCAACTTCAATAAAGTCTTCACTGTGCGCCTCAATCTGCTTAATCAACCCTGGGATCAGTGGGTATAAGTTAACGAACTCTTTCACCACAATAGAAAAGTCGTGGTAAACGTATCGCTTCATGAAGTTAAGGTTCTTTACCGGATAAGTAAAAAACATGCTGTTTGGCAACGTAGCTGTTTTGCCTGTGTAATGGTACTGCCCGTGGTATAGATCGATCTCTTGAATCACAGTCGCCATCAAGTTGTGTTCAATGACCTCACCACTGATCTTGCCGACTTCAATCCAGTCACCAATACGAAAAGAGCGCGAACTTGCCCTTTGGATAGACCCCGTAAAACAGAGAATGATCTCCTTTGATGCGACCACAATCGCCACTGCAATCGCCGTTAACGACAGTGCAAACTCACTGATTTCTGACTGCCAAAGAATGAACAGAGTGACCACAATGATAGCGAAGGTGCCATTCTTGGTGCGGGACATCCAATTACGCTGGTCTTCAGAGAGAAAAGCAACATCGCCTCGGATTTGAGATAGTGTGATTCGGCGAATAATTAAAACAACAGCGATGATTAGTGCACTGAACAAACCTTTGTGTGCCAACAAGAAATCAATCACTTGCCACATTTTTTCCATTACAACTTCCTTTGGAATGATGATGACTTTACCTAATAAAAACGCCCATTTAATAGGCGTTTTATGAGTTATTAACAGCTTCTTTTAGGCTATCATTTTATCTTTGCAGAAGTAATAAACTCGCCAAAAGTTTCACACCAAATCACAACCGTATTGTATTGAGTGAGATCTGTCTCTTGTGGCAAAGAGAGCATAAAACGATCAAAGGTTTTCACATCGCCCACTTTTAACATTGTTGACTTGAGCTCATTGAATGCAGCTTCTGTCTCAACGTAAGTCGGCGATAAATAGAGTTTATAATCTGGCCCCGGAGCAAGCTCACCCTCAAAGGCAATCGCATCCTCGGTAATCGAGACGATCCCTTCTCCCCAATGAAGAAAATCACTGTCTTGACGATCTTTGGTGAATTCACCACTCAAAACTGCTTTTTCAGTCACGGCTTGCACTGAGTTAACCGACGGTGACTCGGGCTCAATCAAAATGGGTAGAGCGTAAACCCCTAGCCCAAAACCAAAAGCACCCACAGCAAGGTGGGTGCAAAGTAGAATCAACTTTTTCATCGCTTACTCCCTTATATTTATAGAAAGTATTAATGAATACTCTCTAAAATACAAAGGGATAAAGCACTAATTCTCGTCTTATTTTTGATAATGTGTCGCGGTACTTTGAGATAGCTCTACGATCACTTTCACAGCAAGCTCCATACCCTGAACCGTGATGAATTCATGGATGCCGTGGAAATTGTAGCCACCCGTGAAAATATTCGGACATGGTAGCCCCATGAACGAGAGCCGCGCGCCATCCGTACCGCCTCGAATTGGCTTGATCATCGGCTCTACGTCGCACGTGATCATCGCCTGTTTTGCCAACTCAATAATGTGCTGATGTGGTTCCACCATCTCTTTCATATTGAAATAGCTGTCAGTTAAAACCAGCTCCACGCGGCCTTTCTCTAAACGGCTATTTAGCTCATCGACTTTTTGCTGCATGAACGCTTTACGCTGCTCTACGCCCTCACGCTCAAAATCACGAATAATGTAACCAAGCTCTGAACGCGCGACACCCATCTCAGCTGATTTGAGATGGTAGAAACCTTCATAACCTTCAGTGCATTCAGGCGTCTCTTCTGCTGGCATCATAAGTTGGAATTGTGCGGCGATGTTCATCGCATTGACCATCTTGCCTTTCGCTGTCCCCGGGTGCACGTTCACCCCGTGGCAGATAACATCAGCACTCGAGGCGTTAAAGTTCTCAAACTCCAGCTCACCTACTGGACCACCATCAATGGTGTAAGCCCACTCAGCACCAAACTTTTCAACATTGAACAAGTCTGCGCCACGTCCAATCTCCTCATCGGGAGTAAAGCCAATGCAAATATCGCCGTGCTTTAGCTCAGGGTTAGCTTTAAGAAACGCGATTGCAGAAATAATCTCAGCAATCCCCGCCTTATTGTCAGCACCCAGTAGCGTCGTGCCGTCAGTCGTAATTAAATCGTGGCCACGCAACGCGTTGAGATCGGGGTATTGCTCTGGGTCTAAACATTCTCCGCTACTACCCAGTTGCACCACACCACCTTGATAATCACAAATGACTTGAGGTTTTACATTAGCTCCAGATGCATCAGGGGCGGTATCCATATGCGCGACAAAACCAATCGCAGGTACTGGAAAATCAACATTCGACGGCAGTTTCGCCATTAAGTAACCATTACTATCTAGGCTCACATCACTCAACCCTAATGCAATCAACTCTTCTTTAAGTGCCTCAGCAAAGGTCATTTGCCCACTAGAACTCGGGCACTGTGCATTCGAAGGATTCGACTGGGTATCAAAGGTCACGTACTTAAGAAAACGTTCAACTAACTGTTCCATAACTTGTTCTCACCATGGATTTAACTAACTGATTCATCAACATAATTATGATTCGAATAGACTAAGATTTGAGAAAGATAGTCTTGAAGCGTTGATGTGTGAACGCTCATCTTACGCCCCTAAAGGATGAGTAATTTGCTCTAAATCATTTTTCTGCGAAATGATCTGGGCTTCCTATACTTGAAATTAGAGGGTTTCGTCAGTTACTTATTGCAAGAGGATGATAAACGGTCGTTTTGTTCGCATTCTACGCCCTCTGCTCTCAGCCTAAAAAAAGAACAAAACGGATGATGATCACAGTTTATCCTTCGAGCAAACTATGTCATACGTTACATGAGGGTTCGATTATGACTATCAATAAGTACTTTGTTTTTGCTCCTCAAGCGACTGAGGAACAAGTTAAAACGGCATCGACAGACAAAGAATCTCAAAGACTGGAAGCTTTAAGACAGGTTCAGCAACAAGGTGGAATGAACGCGGAAGACTAAAATAGGTCCAAGTCGATCATCCACTTAGAGCCGTATCACGCCCTGATACCTCCCTGCAGGGCGTTAGTTTCTCTATCTACAGGTCCAATCTTGACACCTTTTATCTAAGTTAATTTACGCTCACGCGTGTTCGCTCTGCTATTCATTCAACTACTCTCTCCTTCGTGAAAAACCGTACCCCAACGTGCTTTTTTATGTTACTAATTTGTATTCCAACTCACGCCACCCGCTATTTTTTTCGTCAAAACTCTCATCTGCGGTGGACGTATAACAATAGGAATCCAGTAACCAATGGAATATTCAAAGTTAGGAAGCAGCCAAATTCCTGTTTCTCGTATCTGCCTTGGTAGCATGACATGGGGCCTGCAAAATACTCAACAGCAAGCCGACCAACAGATCGAGTACGCCCTGAGCCAAGGGATAAACTTCATCGATACCGCAGAGATGTATGCGGTACCGCCATCCCCAGAAACTTACGGAAAGACAGAAGAGATTATTGGCGACTGGTTATCACGTAACCCACAACGCCGTGGTGAGTTGATCATCGCGACCAAGATTGCAGGAGCTGGTCTGCCTTGGGTTCGCGGTGGCGGCCCTATTACTGGAGAAGCCGTTATTGCTGCGGTCGACACATCACTGAAGCGACTCAACACAGATTATATCGACCTCTACCAACTGCACTGGCCAAATCGCACTACACCGCATTTCGGTAAGCACTTCCCGGGACATATTTCATTTAGCGATGTTGACCGCCAAGAGCACGAAAATCAGATGCTTGAGATCTTACAAGCGCTAGCGAGCTGCATTAAAGCCGGTAAGATTCGCCACTGCGGTCTATCAGACGACACGACTTGGGGCATCAATACTTACCTGAAACTCAGTGATAAGCATGACCTACCTCGTATGGTATCGATTCAAAATGAGTTCAGCCTCCTGCATGCTAAAGATTGGCCGTACTTAATTGAAAACTGCGTTCACGAAGACATTGCATACCTACCGTGGTCCCCACTTGCTGCGGGTATGCTTAGCGGCAAATACATTGATGGCGCTCGCCCTGCAGGCAGTCGTTGGACTTACATGCAACGCAAAGGTATTTTCCGTGACACTGAAATAGCCAACTCTGCAGTCAAAGAGTACGTCGAAGTTGCCAAGACCCACGGGTTCACCCCAAGTCAACTTGCTCTGGCGTGGTGTAACCAAGTTGATGGCGTAACGTCGACGATTATTGGTGCAACCAACCTAGACCAGCTGAAAGAGAATGTGGCGGCATTCAGTAAACCACTTTCCGAAGAAGTACTGTCTGACATCAATACCGTATTTAGACGTTACCCAGTACCGTACTAATCCAGTATTCACCATACATGGCTAAGTGACATAAAAAGCGCATCGAAAGGTGCGCTTTTTGATTTTAAATAGTACGCAAGCGGCTCTCCCACTTTGTCTTCCCCAACCTTTGCTCTATAATGCGCGGGCTTATATCTAGGACAAAAACATGATTTCAAAAAACCAATTAAAACTCCTGCGCGCTTTAGGTCAAAAGAAACAACGTAAAGCACATGGTCTATTCCTTGTTCAAGGTGAAAAAAACGTACTTGAGCTTATGGATAGCGACCTTGTTGTGAAGAACGTGTTTGCAACGGCTGAGTTTCTGGCTCACAACCAAGCAGCATTGAAAGGGTTTGATTGTGTCGAAGCATCTTTAGATGATCTGACCAAAGCAAGCACACTGGTCAGCAACAATGCCGCTATTGCTGTGGTTGAAATCCCGTCTTTTGAACTACCTAAAGCAAGTGGATTGATGATCGCACTCGACGGCGTTTCAGATCCGGGTAACCTTGGTACCATTATTCGTGTTGCCGATTGGTATGGCATTAAGCACATTATTGCGAGCAGTGATTGTGCAGATCCGTACAACCCGAAAACTATCAGCGCGACTATGGGCAGTTTTGGTCGAGTTCAAGTTAGCCAAACTGACTTGCCAAGCTATCTTGAGCAAGCGAACCTGCCGGTTTACGGGGCATTCCTTGAAGGCGAGAGCGTTCACCGCACAGAGTTTGCGGCCAACGGCATTCTATTGATGGGCAGTGAGTCTCACGGCATTCGTGAGCACGCAGCAAAATTCGTAACGGACAAAATCACCATTCCAGCTTTTGGTGGTGCAGAGTCTTTGAATGTCGCGATGGCGACAGGGATTATCCTCGACAACATGCGTCGCCAGCATAGTTAATTTAACTCAACGACGTCCTCGTATCTCGTATCTCGTATCTCGTATCATGAGATAACAAAAAGGGTTGGCATTTTCATACCAACCCTCTAAATCATTCTGTTTTCTATTTCTCTAACATACCTAGCTTATCTGGCACGCCATTCCACTTTTCAGCTTCATCCATTGCAGGTTTCACTTCAGTCTGAACGGGCCACAGCTCTGCCAATTCGGCATTCAACTCAATGTAGATCTGCTGATCTTCAGGCACTTCATCTTCTTGATAGATGGCTTGGGCATCACATTCCGGCACACATAGGCCACAGTCAATACACTCAATCGGGTTGATTACCATGAAGTTTGGACCTTCATGAAATGCGTCTGCGGGACACACAGCCACACAGTCAGTGTATTTACATTGGATACAGTTATCGCCGACGACAAATGCCATGATGCTCTGCTCTTAAGTTAGTCAAAATTGAGGAATGGGGATAATACTCATCCCAAAGCAAAATTCAATATTATCTCAAGGGAATCTCACCCCAAATTCGCTTCTGCTTTCAATTTATTATGACAGAGAATTCAATTTCTCGTAAAATGCGCGCCATTGTGAGCGAAGCACTCTCTCAACGACTATGATGAGATCCGCAGTGCCAAGCTAAGACACCTATAAAACGAGACATCTATACATGATACGTTTAACCGAAATTAAACTTCCACTCGACCATGAAGAGCATGAGATCCAAGACGCGATTGAAGCGAAACTGGGCATCACTGCTGATCAGGTTATCTCTTTTAATATCTTTAAACGTGGCTACGATGCTCGTAAAAAAACAAAGATCCTTCTTATCTACACACTTGATGTCGCGGTAGAGAACGAAGAAGCGCTACTCGAAGAGTTCGTGAGCGACCCTCATGTAAAAGTAACGCCAGACATGGCTTACAAGTTTGTTGCTCAAGCTCCTGAGAATCTAACTGAGCGCCCTGTTGTTATTGGTTTTGGTCCATGTGGCCTATTCTCTGCACTTATCCTAGCGCAAAGCGGTTTCAAACCTATCGTTGTTGAGCGTGGTAAAGAAGTACGTGAACGAACTAAAGATACTTTTGGTTTCTGGCGCAAGCGTACGCTGAACACAGAATCAAACGTACAGTTCGGTGAAGGCGGTGCTGGTACGTTCTCTGACGGTAAGCTATACAGCCAAGTAAAAGATCCAAAACACTACGGTCGTAAAGTGATCGAAGAGTTTGTTGCAGCTGGTGCTCCAGAAGAAATCCTATACGTAAGTAAGCCGCACATCGGTACCTTTAAACTGGTTACCATGATCGAAAAGATGCGTGCGAAGATCATCGAACTTGGTGGCGAAATTCGTTTCAGCACACGTGTTGATGACATCCACATGGAAGATGGTCAAATCACAGGTCTAACGCTATCTAACGGTGAAGAGATTAAGTCTCGCCACGTTATCCTAGCGGTTGGTCACAGTGCTCGTGATACATTCGAAATGCTGCACGAACGCGGTGTTTACATGGAAGCGAAGCCATTCTCTGTCGGTTTCCGTATCGAGCACAAACAATCAATGATTGATGAAGCGCGTTTCGGTCCTAACGCTGGTAACCCAATTCTTGGCGCTGCGGACTACAAACTGGTTCACCACTGTAAGAATGGTCGCACGGTTTACAGCTTCTGTATGTGTCCGGGTGGTACTGTGGTTGCCGCTACTTCTGAAGAAGGCCGCGTTGTTACCAACGGCATGAGCCAATATTCACGTGCCGAGCGCAACGCAAACAGTGCGATCGTTGTAGGTATTGACCCTGAACGCGATTACCCAGGTGACCCACTAGCTGGCATCCGTTTCCAACGTGAATTGGAGACCGGTGCATACATTCTAGGTGGTGAAAACTACGATGCACCAGCACAGAAAATCGGTGACTTCTTGAAAGGTCGTGATCCGAGTGAGCTGGGTGACGTTCAACCATCATTCACTCCGGGTATCCACCTAACTGATATTTCTAAAGCACTGCCAGACTTTGCTATCGAAGCTATTCGTGAAGCAATCCCAGCGTTCGATAAGAAGATCAAAGGCTTTGCTAGTGCAGACGGCCTACTAACAGGTGTTGAGACTCGTACATCGTCTCCGGTTTGCATCAAACGTGGTAAAGATTACCAAAGCATCAACCTCAAAGGCTTCTTCCCGGCCGGTGAAGGTGCAGGTTACGCAGGTGGTATCTTGTCAGCAGGCATTGATGGTATTAAAGCAGCAGAAGCGCTGGCTTTATCTATGGCTGAACAGGCGTCTAACGAGAACGCTTAATCGCCAGCTTACTATTTCGATAAAAGGGCTCGCTGAGCCCTTTTATTTTTCCAGATTCAGTTAAAATAAAGTCGTTCGATGACTCTATTTTCATAAATACAGAGGCTCCTATGCCATTTTCCAAACTTGGATTAAGCTCCCCTATTGTTAAAGCCGTTAATGCACTCGGCTACGACAAGCCGACATCAATCCAAGAAAAAGCAATTCCTATTGTTTTTTCTGGTCGTAACCTTATCGCTGCAGCGCAAACCGGTACCGGTAAAACCGCGAGTTTTGTGTTGCCGATTTTGGAGATGTTAAGTAAAGGGACAACTCAGCGTAAAAAACGTATTCGTGCCGTGATCCTTGCACCAACGCGTGAACTAGCGGTTCAGGTTGATCGCAATATCAAAAAGTATGCAAAGCACCTAAACCTGACCTCATTAGCAATGTACGGTGGTGTTGAATACAAGCACCAAAAAGAACGCCTAATTGAAGGTGTTGATATCTTGGTTGCGACCCCAGGTCGCTTGATCGACATGTACGGTCAAAAAGCCGTGTACTTTGAAGAAGTAGAAGTATTAGTACTTGATGAAGCAGACCGCATGCTAGACATGGGCTTCATTGAAGACATCAACAAAATCATTGCACGCCTTCCTCAAGACGTACAAAACTTGCTGTTCTCAGCTACCTTATCTAACCCCGTTCGTGACCTTGCTAAGAGCGCTATTCAAGAAGCGGAAGAGATCTCAATTGCTAAGCACGCAGCATCAAAAGCCAACATCGAACAGTGGCTAGTGACGGTCGATAAAGACCGCAAATCAGCACTCTTGAGCCATATGATTCAGGAAGGAAATTGGGAACAAGCGTTAATCTTCATCGAGACTAAACACGGTGCAGCCAAACTGGTTTCTCAGTTGGAGAAACGTGGTATTCACGCAGAGTCATTCCACAGTGGCCGCAGCCAAGCGATTCGTGAAAAAGTCCTAGCAGACTTCAAGAAAGGAAAAGTACAGTTCCTTGTGGCAACAGGTGTCGCTGCTCGTGGTATCGATATCGACAACCTGACTCGCGTAGTCAACTACGACTTGCCGTTCCCGGCAGATGACTATGTACACCGTATCGGTCGTACTGGACGTGCAGATGCATCCGGTGAGGCGATTTCATTCCTTTCCAAAGATGACTTTAAAAATCTTTGTATCATCGAGAAGCGTCTCGGCCATTTGATTGAGCGTCGTGTGATTGAAGGGTTTGAGCCTCGTAAACCAGTACCAATTTCTGTGCTTAACTTCGTACCTAAGCACAAAAGAGAACAACAGAAGTAACGCATTCTGTAACGAAGCGAGGTCATAAGACTTCGCTTTTTTTTTCTTCTCGCGTGAAGGTAAGGAAGCAATATGATCACTCCAATTGCCGTAAGGCTGACCAGAGGCCAAGATCTCAAACAAGCAATTCAAAGTTTAGTCAAACAACACCAAATTTCAGCAGGCTCGATTGCCTCTTGTGTTGGCTGTGTGTCCTCTATCCGCCTTCGTTTAGCCAACGCTGACCATACTCTTGAAATCGAAGCACCGTTTGAGATTGTGTCAGTAATGGGGACTCTGACGCCCGACCACCAGCACATTCATATTTCACTCGCAGATGAAACAGGTAAAGTCATTGGCGGGCACCTACTGGAAGGCACAATCATCGCAACCACCGCTGAGCTTATCTTGCACACCTACCCAGATCTCACATTTACGCGCGAACATGACGAGTCGACCGGATATACCGAACTTGTCATCAAATAAAATTGTCGCTAAGCCACTTTCATCAGGAATTACTATGCCATCTCCTTCTGCCCACTCAGTTATCGTACTCGACTTCGAGACCACAGGTCTGTCTCCCAACATGGGCGACCGCGCTATTGAAATTGGTGCTGTTAAGTTAGTAAACGGCGAAGTCGTCGATACGTTTCAGCAGTTGATGAACCCAGGTTTTCGAGTCAGCAGTTTTATTGAGGGCTACACAGGCATTACCAATAACATGTTAAGGCTTGCACCAAGCTGTGAAGAGGTTATGAGTGAGTTCGCAGACTTTATCCAAGGCAGCCATTTGGTGGCACACAACGCCTCTTTTGATAAGCGTTTTTTAGATGCCGAGCTTGAGCTGGTTAGTAAAGGTTATGATGGGCAATTCGCGTGCTCGATGTTGATCGCGCGCCGTTTAATCCAAGATGCACCAACACATAAGCTAGGCGATCTAGTACGATACAAGCAGATCGAAAACGATGGTACCTTTCACCGAGCGTTAGCAGACTCGGAGATGACAGCCAAACTGTGGCTAGTGATGTTAGAAGAGCTTCACTCTCATCACGGTATCACCAACCCAGACTTTGCCCTAATGCAGAAAATCTCGAAAACAAGCAAAGCAGCGGTACGACAACTGTTAGAGAAGCAAGACATATATAGGCATTAATTACTTTTGCAAATCGATCAAAGTCGATTTAAGAGTGCCCAGTTCATCCATGAAATGCTGCCATTGAGTGTCACTACTCGTCTTGGCTATTTGTACCAGATATTTGGCCGATATTTGATTATTGGTTTTAAGCTTCTGAGGAAGCGTATCTGGATAATAGGAGGCGTTGTCGAGCAACAATTGCATCATCGTCATTTGCACAAACGGCAAGTCGACTTTTTTCTCCACCAAATCTGATACGGCTTGATAAGTATTCTTCTGGTATTGGAACCAATCTTGATTAGTATTTACCCACTCGTCAGCCCAGTTTTTAATGATGGTATTCTGTTCTGAGTTTATTTCTCCTAACCAACGTTCCATTCTTTTTTTCAGTCGCTCCGAATAGAATTCACGCGCTTGTTTATCATCTAATGACAAACGCTCATCATAATATTCCTGTTGTTTCGCTTTGAAGTTTTTTAAGAATTCTTGATCCTGTTCTGGCGACAACTGTAAACTCAACGCGTATATATCTGGCGAAAATTTCGTCACAACAGTTCGAATATGCGTTCTAATTTCATTACCCTGCTGCCCAATAAAATCAGCGGTGATCGTTTGCCGCTTTTGCGCCTGAATGTTATTGATTTGGCGAATATATAAAGGCAGTTGAGTGGATTTATGCCACTGCTGTAGCCCTTCCAATCGATTCTCAAGCTCAGATTCTTGCGTTGAACTCAGCGGCACTAGATCGTCAATATACGAGATAATAAACCAATCAATATTGTTGTATGCAAACTTAGTCGCACATCCGAATGTGGCAAGGCTTACCAATATTACCGCCAAATATCGATGAAATTTCATACAAGCTACTCTATCCATAACATTGACTCACAGAAAGTTTAGATTGTTGTGCTTCATTTGGTGGGATTTATAAAGAAATTGAGAGATGAACTTGCCAAGTTCTCTATTTGGGTAAATGATTAAAATAAAATAATTGTTGGCAGTGATGAATTTCGTAATTTATTGACCACTTGATAAGCAACTATACATACAAAAAGGTATGATATTTGCATAAAATATCGCAGGTTAGTATTTGGGAGGCAATCTATGGCCGCTATTCCTCATTATTCGAGCGAGATAGAATATGAGCTTTGCTATTTTGAAGATGGAAAAATAACCACAGTAAGGATATTAGCGAACAATCGTCAGGAAGCTATGAACTGGTATCTTGGTGAGGGTAAGCATATCAATGATCTCTATTCTATTCGCCCAGATGAATAGAGCTGTGTGGATAGTCTTAACGGCACTTTGAAATCAGAGTGCCGTTAGGGCGTCATAAGAACTTTGGCGTTCGAATTACTTAAGAATTCGAGCTCGGAACTGTCTTCCCTTCATCTTTCCAGATTCAATCTTACGCAACGCTTTCTTAGCCACCGACTTTTCAACAGCCACATACGCACGCATTGGGAAAAGGTTAATCTTACCTACCGACTTACCCTCAATACCACCTTGGCCTGTTAGTGCACCTAGGATGTCACCCGCACGTAACTTCGCCTTCTTACCGCCATCAATCTGAATCGTCACCATATTTGAGTAATATGGCTTCGCAACCGGTTTTTCCGGTAATTCAGATGGCTCAATCGGCATATCCATGTACTCATCGATTTGAGCAACACGGTACATCTCTTTTTCACTAAAGAAGCTACAAGCAACACCTTTACTGCCTGCACGGCCAGTACGACCAATTCGGTGTACGTGAACTTCAGGGTCGCGAGACAACTCAAAGTTGAATACAGCATCTAGGTTATCAACATCAAGACCACGAGCCGCTACGTCTGTTGCCACTAGAATCGAGATACTTTTGTTTGAGAACTGAACCAACGCCTGATCACGTTCGCGTTGCTCCATATCGCCATGCAGTTCAATTACACTGAAACCACGATGTGCGAGCTCATCGGTTACGTTCTGAACTTCTTTCTTTGTATTACAGAAAACAACCGCAGACTCTGGTTGGTGATGAAGAAGCAACAGCTCTAGTGCATCATCACGCGCTTCTGTGCCTTCAAGCTTATAGAAATGCTGCTGGATACTTGAGTGATCGTGCGTCGACTCTACTTTCACCATTTCTGGGTTATTCATAATACGATCAGCAATAGACTTGATCTGTTTCGGGAACGTCGCACTAAACAGCAATGTTTGACGCTGTTTCGGCGCTGCATCGATCACCGCATCAATCGCATCTTGGAAGCCCATCTCTAGCATACGATCAGCTTCATCCAAAACCAATGTGTTCAGTTCAGATAGATCGATACGACCACGATCAAGGTGATCAAGAATACGACCAGGTGTACCCACAAGAATGTGCGCACCATGCTCTAAAGAACCAATTTGTGGCCCCATTGGCATTCCACCACAAAGCGTGAGTACTTTGATGTTATGGATACCACGCGCCAGTGTACGAATCTCTTTCGCCACTTGGTCAGCCAATTCACGCGTTGGGCATAACACCAATGATTGAACTCGGAAGCGCTTAACACGAAGGTTTTGCAGCACACCTAAACCAAAGGCAGCAGTTTTGCCTGAACCCGTTTTGCCTTGGCCGATGACATCTTTACCACCAAGGATAGAAGGCAAGCTCAGTGCTTGGATAGGTGTCATTTCGGTATAACCCAAAGAGTCCAGAGTTTGAATAAGTTCTGGTTTTAGGGCAATTGAAGAGAATTTTGCAGTGGTCACAGGACAATTCCAGCTAATGAAAAACAGAGTGCATTATGAGTGTTTTTAGAAAATATTCCACTCAATAGTAGCCATTGTTAATTTACTCATTAATAAAGAGAGTGAATGCATCTCAAATTTAAGACACACTCAGCGCCTCAATGCGTTATCGTACATCATTCTTAGTTGATAAATCAGAATATTAATCCAACAGGCATTGGTAAATTAAACATAAATCTCTTAGTAACGGGTTTACACTATTAGAACTGATTATAATTATTGTCATTATTGGAGCTATTGCCGCTGTGGCTGCACCAAGATTTCTTTCTAACGCCATAACGAAAAAGCCAGCTTTCGCAGCTGGCTTGTTTTATTGTACAGGGTTAAGTGTCAATCTAAGGCACACCGTGACCTTTCGAGGCTACCCAAACTCGATACCACTGCTCTCGTGTCAACTCGATGCTCAACGCATCAATCGCCGTTTGAACGCGCTCAATTTTTCCTGAGCCGATAATAGGCAATGGTTTTGATGGTAGACGGCGAACCCATGCATAGATCACTTGATCGATATTCGCAGCACCAATCTCTTTACGAATCGCTTCCAGCTCATTGCGAACTCTAACTGCTTGTTCGCTATTGCCTGTAAACAGTTCTCCACCAGCGAGACACGACCATGCCATTGGACGAATACGGTTCATCTGCAATTGATCGAGTGTGCCATCATGAGCCACTTCAAAGTTCAGTGGATTGATCTCTACTTGGTTGGTTACTAAAGGCTTACCCAAACGTGATTGTAAAAGCTCCAATTGGCGAGGCGTGAAATTTGACACACCAAAGTGCTTCACCTTACCGATCTTATAGAGCTCACTGAATGCCTCAGCGACTTCATCCGCATCCATCAATGCGTCTGGGCGGTGAATCAACAAAACGTCAATCTCATCAACACCGAGACGTTCTAATGAGTTATTCACCGACTGATAAATATGCTGGGCACTGGTGTCGTAATGATTGATTTTGCGGTCTGGAGTATGATCCCCACACAGATTAATGTCGCACTTAGTGACGATCTGAATCTGTTCACGAACACTTGGCTCTAAAGCGAGCGCTTCGCCGAACAGCTTCTCACATTGGTAGTTCCCATAAATATCTGCATGGTCTACTGTGGTAATGCCTAAGTCGATATGCTGTTTAAGAAAAGTGAGACGCTGTTGAGGAGTCATGCCCCATTCAGCCATACGCCAGTATCCTTGAACCAGCTCAGAAAAATCTGGGCCTTGTGGCGCGATTGTTACTTTTGCAACCATGGGTTATCTCCTATATCAGTAATAACCGTATCCTATGCTTATTTAATTATAGCCTCAAATTAATAAAGCCATCGCCGATAAGCTCCACTACAAAAATGTGAACTTCTTACAAAAACAGCCCAGAACAAGGCCAATGATGTTTACAGATTAACCATATTTCTAGTCAGCTCGATGACAATTTCTTGTTCTTCATGTCGCATCATTACCACTGCCGATTCATTCTCTGGCCAATACCAAACCATGGATTTACTACTAATTAATGCAGAGCCCGAAGAAGGCGTTGTGTTCAGAAAAGTAACCAGTGCTTGGTCGACACTTTGCGGGCTCTCACCTCGCAGCTTGGCTAACTCAAGTTCTTTCAAAACATCAAAAGTAATGCCGTTTATGGTTGCCGATTTCAGCTGTAATCCGTCTTTACGCAAATAGAGTTGAGCCTTGGTGTCATTCAACTTGGTATTAGGTAAAGAGAGTCGGGTTAATGACACCTTTCCCTCCATCAACGCGAGTTCAACAAACACCTTTAGATCATAGTAGTTTGTCTCATCACTACACAGCAGCGTTCCTTCTTCGTCACCGCAGTCAAACAGTTCAGCATCATGTACTAAACTCGCGGCATCTGGAGCGCTTATTTCATTGCTAAACACGGTGCGAAACCACCAAGACTCACTGGCTAAAGCCGAAAAACTAAATAGAAGGATAAAAGAGAGGCAAAAGTTCGAAATGAGTTTCATGAAGAAATCCTTGTCATAGAATCTTCGATTATACGTACATACAAGTAAATTAAGTACGAATCGCTAAATTGGAAGCAAAAAAAACGGGCATGCATGCCCGTCAGAGAAAATCACTTTGCTTAAATAACGTAATCCATCACGTTGAGAACCATTACACAAACAGGGTATCATTCTATATATTTAATTTCAACATACACGTAGCGACTTAATCTTCACCAAAAGAACGAATAACTTTCTAAAATTGAGCAAATAAATGACCATTTAGGAATAGACATCACTGTGCCGTGTAACTCGTTCAAGTATGATTTGCACCATTGTGGCCTAGGAATAACCTCCTAAATATCAATGACTTTACTAAATGGCCTTAAGCTATGACTTCTTCGATGATCAAATCGCGATGTCGAAAAATAGATTATCGAGGGCTAGTGACATTGATAGATCGCCACACGAATCAGGATATCAATTAAGGGAATAACATGAACCCAACTCAATACCTCAACCAGCTGAACAAAGACTACCTAGCTGTTCATCAGGAGAAAGAAGCTTTCTTTTGGGATACGTACATGGGCATTAGCGACGACCATGATGGGTCAACGCGCGCACAAACAGCATGGACTCAATTTCTCAGCAATGCAGACAAAATTGCTGAGGTTGAAGCGCAGCTGAATAAAGCGAATCAAACCCAAAATGACGAAGAGAAAAGTGCGACCGTAACAGGCCTTCAAGGTTGGTTAGCCACGTTCAAAGCTCATGCGATAGAGGGTGAGGATGCGCAAAAATTTAAATCTGAATTAATTGCGTTTGAAGCCGAACTGTTTGAGAAAAAACAGAACCACACCATGACCTACACCAATGAAGAAGGTGAACAAGTAGAAGGCTCGTTACCTGTGCTGGGTTCTTCTATTCGAAATAGTGCTAGTGAAGCTGTTCGTCGCTCTGCTCACCAAGCCTTACTTGACCTTGAACAGTGGTTGCTGGGCAACGGTTTCATTGAGCTGATCCAACAGAGAAATGCATTCGCTCGTTCGCTCGGTTTTAATAACTACTTCGACTACTCAGTTGTGAAAACCGAACAAATGACGACCGAAGAGCTGTTTGCCATTTTGGCTGACTTCGAGGTTCGCACTCGAGACAGCCACCTAAACAGCCTTAATAACTTGGCAAAAGAAAAAGGCGAATCTGCGCTCGCAGGTCATAACTTCACCTACTCTTTTGCAGGTGATGTGATGAATGAGCTAGACCCATACGTGCCTTTTTCACAATCACTTAGACGTTGGGTAGAATCTTTTGGGCGTCTTAATATCGAGTATTCCCAGGCGACACTTAAGCTCGATTTACTCGATAGAAAAGGCAAATACCCAAATGGTTTTTGTCACGGCCCTACGCCCTCTTTTTACGACCAAGATCAATGGGTGCCTGCACAAGTCAACTTCACCAGTAACGCCAAACCCGATCAAGTGGGCAGCGGTTTCGATGGTATCAATACGCTTTTCCATGAGGGAGGACATGCTGCGCACTTCGCCAATGTGAAGATGAACGCACCTTGCTTCTCACAAGAGTTTTCTCCAACCTCAATGGCTTATGCAGAAACTCAGTCGATGTTCTGTGACAGCCTACTGGATGACGCAGACTGGCTGAAGCAATATGCACTGAACGCAAAAGGCGAGCCTGTTCCGGATTCTTTGATCAAAGCGATGATCGACAGCAAACAACCGTTCAAGGCTTATCAAGAACGCTGTATTTTGGTTGTTCCGTACTTTGAACGTGCACTTTACCAGCTCGAAGACAGCGAGTTAACGCCGGAAAACATCACTCAACTTGCTCGTCGTACTGAGAAGGAAATCCTAGGGTTAGAATCAAGCCCTCGCCCATTGATGGCGATCCCTCACCTACTTTCTGACGAAGCAGCCTGTGCTTACCAAGGTTACTTACTGGCACACATGGCGGTTTATCAAACGCGCGCTTACTTCACTGACAAACTTGGCTACCTAACCGATAACCCAGAGATTGGACCTTTGCTTGCTAAGCATTACTGGCATGATGGAAACCGTGTTAATCACAACACCACCATCGAGCGTCTTACTGGAGAAGGCTTTAATGCTAAATACCTAGCCGACGCGTGTAATTTAACCAGCGCTCAAGCTTGGCAAATCGAGCAAGATAAGATTGCTGCACTTTCGACACGAGAGAGAGCATCGGCTAGCAGCCTCAACGCTCAAATTAGTATTGTTGATGGCGCCTTTGAGATCGCTAACAACCAAAAGTCAGACGAAATGATGCTAGAAGCGTTTGAAGGCTATATAGCCGACAAATACCACGCTTAATCAATGTATATGAAGCGGTAACATTCGCCACATATCATCCAAAAAAGCCGCTCTATTAGAGTTCTAATCGAACAGAATCTAAATAGAGCGGCTTATTTATTGTGGTTCTACGTTTGCAGTTGCCGAAATGAGTGGCGTGAGAACAACACACAACCAATGCTGAGATTGATTGTTGTTCCTATCGCGCTAAAAAGGGACGGCACAGCGCAACTTCGCAGATACAATAAACTAGGCTAGTGTCATTAATTCATCTTCATGGTAAGTGATTTCAACCGAATCAATGTTTCTTAACGACTTACGGTGAATACCATACACCTTTCCTGACAACACAATGTAATAGTGCTTTGTTTTGAGCAGCTCATAGGCTGCTTCAAGTGAATCTACATATACCTTGTTTTGAAGGTCTTGTGGGCGTGAGCCAGGTACTCGCCCTACTTTGCGGGCCAGCTCATATTTGCCTTCACGATTTGGATTGCAGGTAAACAGTGTAGGGTTTCCATAAATCACCCCCTGCGCTGTTATGCTTTTGATCATTGGTCACTCTCAGAATTATAGAGACGCAAAAAAGCCACCTCGATAAAGAAGTGGCGATTTATTGTAAACAGTGGATAGCTTATTAAGCACGAGAATAGCCAGAGAAAGACCGGGCAAGCTTTCTCTGATTAACGAACTTAGAAGTAGTAGTAAGCCGCTGCAAATACGTGAGTTTCCTCATCGTATTGATTATTTGTGCCTGCGATACGAGCGCCTTCAAAGTCTTGTTTGATATCGATACCCATGTCGGCGTTATCAGAGATGCGGTACATTGCAGCAACGTTGATGTAAGAAGAGTCAACATCCGATAGGCTGTCTTCTTCGTTCGTGTTGAACGCGTAACCTGCAGCGATTGTTAGGTCTTCAGATAGCGTGTAGCCACCAGAGAAGTAGAAACCAGTGTTCTTCATCTCGTCGTTCTGATCAATCCAAGAGTTTAGACCAAGTTTCATTGAGCCTAGCTTCATGTTGCCTGATAGAGAGTAAACTTCATAGTCTTTCTCATCATCACGAGTTTCGTAACCTGCGTATACGCTGAATACTTCTTGCTCAAGGCCGATGTAACCATTCACGCCTTTGTCTGCATCGTTGTGATCGTCTTCAGTCTCGAAGTAAGAGATAGCGTAAGCAAAACCGTTGGTTGCACCTTGGAACTTAACTACGTTGAACGCATCTGATGCATCACCAGCAGAAGCACCGAACTCATAAGTTGTATCGCCAGCGCCATCAACTTTATCTAGAGCTGTGTCGTTCTCCCAACCGAAAGACGCGATACCGTAGCCAGTATCAAAACCGATCCATGCTTTATCAACGTGCGTTGCAGGACCAGTGTCGATGCCGTTAACCCAACCAGAAGTTGCAGCGTCAGCATTCGCAACATTGTTGTCTGTTGTGTAGTTAAGCATTAGGTCTGTTTCTACGTAAGCCACAACGCGGTTATTGCGGTAATTAAGAGCCAGAGTTAGGCCTGTTGCCCAATCGTCATAGAATGCTTTTGAACCTGTATCGTAGTAACCACCCACACCGAAAGAACCAGATACTGAGAACTGATCTTTGTGCATTGGATTAAACGCGAACATTTCTTCGTTTTGGCTATTTTGGCTGCTTGTGCTTACCGCAAACGCAGAGCTAGAGATGCTTGCAATCGCAAGAGCAATGAGTGTTTTTTTCATGGTGACCACTACCTATATGTTGTGTTTGTTAAGTCTTTTATCAGCAAGACTTTTGGTGTGGCGCCATTCTCATTAAATTTCATTCAGCGAGGTACCGTAAATTTACGGCATTTCATAATTCCCCTGAATTTTATTTGAACTCTATATATCGAGCTTAGGTTACATTTTAATTCCGAAACTGAGTGTAAATGCGATGTCGATGCTGTTATTCATATTACGAATATTATTAGTTTTCAAAACCTCAACCACTACGTAAACACACCTCGTAATTGTCGAAAAGACAGCGTCAAAAAGGTCACTTTTTGATGATCTAAGTTGGATACAAACTATAGTTAGGTAAATAGTTTGCCTTAAAAAGTTAACCTAAGATTTATGCAGTACATTTACTGCTTTGCATTTATGCTGTTTTTTTATAAATCGCCGCGTGTTATAAATACGCCAATTGAACAGTGTACATTATCACTGAGTACTCTCTTGAAATTGATATGGCTATACCCGGTATACACATGGATACAAACAAAAAGAGCTTCGAACAATTAGTTATGGAGCAATCGTCTGCGCTAATTAACTGTGACCCTTCCAATTTTAATCGTGCTTGGTCAGAGGCTGGTTTCGACGTGCTTGATTGGTTTGACATCGATAGACTGACTCTGTTTCCAAACTCTATGGTTTGTCTAGAAGAAGGCAAAACTTGCTCTGTATCTAAGCAACATATCCCGTCCATCAATAAGAACTTGTTTGTGGGTGGTAATCACCATGAGTACCTCAAATTACTCAAAACACCCAAAACTTATCTCACGTTCAACGAGCATGAGATGGCCAACAGCGGCAACTTTGTTTTGAAGCAGCTGCATAATGAAGGGGGAAGATGGCACTGCATTATCCCATTGCAACTTTTTGGACAGCGTTGGGGGGCACTATCATTTAGCAACTTCCACGATCCCTCAAGAAAGCTCGCTCAAGACGACATACAACGTCTTAAATTGATTTGTGAGATCTGGCTCTGTTACTGGCAGCACTCAACGTTGGCGCGTTCATTGAAACAGAGTGAAACTTGCCTGCAAGACGACAGTGACAAGCTGCTTTTGTTATCGAAGAAACAATCCCGAGTGCTAGCATTAATCGCTCAGGGCCATAGCGCCAAAGAGTGTGCCGAGAAGCTCCATTTGAGCCCACGAACCATTGAGTCTCATAAGTACCGAATGCTCGGATTACTTGGCCTAGATAATCATATCGAGTTGACTCAATTCGCATTGAGAAACGGGCTCGGCATTGTCGAAAACTCTTGCGCTATTCGTTAGAGCCATCAACCTCGGAGAGTGCGAATTTAATTTCATCTGAAGAGAAACCTTTACGAGAGAGCATAGCGTATGCCTTTGCTCGCTCTTTATGATCATTCACGTCGTAAGACTTCTTTTGAAGTTGTTCTAAACAGCTTGAATAGAAGTCCAGTTGCTCTTCATTGATCAGCCTATCGATGAGTTCGTTGATACCATCAGTATCAATCTGACGTTGCTTGAGCTCTTGTTTGATGGCAGTTAGCCCTTTGCCTTTACGCGCGTACTTTAAAACCTCTTTTTCTAAATCAGCCTTTTCTGCCTTGATTTGAATATTGGTTTTCAGATTCGAACTACTTGGATGCTGATCAATGGCAATCTTGACCTGTTGATAGCTAAATCCTCGCTTCTGCAAGGTCGCAACCAGCTTTTCTCTGCTGATATTAAACTCAGTGTAATAGCTATTGATCCGCTCATTGAGTAGCCCCTGCTCATCGATATTCTTGTCAGCTTTGACTTTATGGATAGCATCATAAATCTCTGATTCTTTTAGTCCTTTCTTCTTCAATTTTTCGAGAATATAGGACGACCCGAACTCGCCAAAAAAGGACTGTTCGACAAACTGTTCAGCGAAATCCTGATTCGATTTCAAATACCCAAAATCACGAAGTCGCTGCAGAACTTCATCAATCCACTCTTGGTTATCCGTTTTTACCTTTAGCTTAGAGATAAGTTCATGTTCAGTCATATCTCGCTGAGTGAGGTGCCACATCGCAGAGTTCATGACACTCTCAATGCGGGTCGCTTTTCTGATTCGTGGTTTCTGGTCTGGGTTATCCATGTCGCTATTCTTCGCTATTTCAGTCTGTGGTCATGATACCGAATTATTCGACATCACAGAGATTTAATGCGCGTTTAAAGATATGTGGAACAAAAAAATAGACGCTGTACAAGCGTCTATTTTCTCTCTTACTGTCAGTAGCTCAATCTAACGACCAAGTTAACCGTCTAACTCTGTTCGTGATTATACTAGCTCTGTTCATGATTATAGATGTGCACATCGCGCTGAGGGAATGGAATGGTAATACCTTCCTCGTCGAATCGTTTCTTCACGGTTTCGGTCACATCCCAGTAAACATCCCAGTAATCGTCGGTTTTAACCCAAGGTCTTACCACGAAATCAACCGATGAAGTATTCAATGTATGAAGCTTGATCATATGCTCTGGTTTTTTCAGCACTTTAGGATGAGTGATAATGATGTCATTCAATACCGCCTTCGCTTTGTCGATATCATCGGAATAGCCAATACCAAACACCATATCTACACGACGAACCCGCTCCGCGGTAATGTTGTTAATCACATCGCCCCAGATTTTATTATTCGGAATGACTAAACGTTGGTTATCGATGGTCTGCACTGTCGTCGACACCAAGCTCATGTCTTTAACTGTACCTTGCACCCCAGCCACTTTGACCATATCGCCTACATCATATGGGCGGTAGATAAGGATCATAAGACCCGACGCGAAATTAGAGAGCGTATCTTGTAATGCAAAACCGATGATCACACCCGCAACACCAAAACCGGTCAGTAGTGGTGCGAGCTCAATACCAATCTGAGATAGCGCAATCAGCAAGCCGATGAACACCACCGCTTTTGATGCGATCGAGACAAAGAAGTCCTGCATCAAGACACTAAAGTCCATCTTAGAGTGAGAGACACTCTTTCGAACGGTTTTACGAGCAACTTTTGCTAACAGACTGGTTGCGTAGAGAATCCCCAGAAACAGCGCAAACTTAACCACAAACGATGGTGTATTCTCAAATGCCCACGAACCAAAGCTTCTCACCCAGCCTTCTAGCAAGTCACGAGCAACATTCCACTCCAATACATCGGCGTTAATGTCACCGGTTGTTGCCAGTAATACGCGCTTGAATGATGTCACATCGACCCCGTAAGGCTCCATCAGAGAGATGGTCTCTTCAAGGCTGGCGACCATCACACTCGTACGCTCACTAAAACGTTCCAACTCGCTGGTTATAGTCGCCTTTTCTTCGTCACCAACAAAGGCGAGACGTTTTTCTAAATCTTGACGCTGAGTATCTGTGTATAAAATGGCATTAGTCAGATATTCGGAGCGCGCAACGAGCGCCATTTTAAGCTTCTCTTTAGATGCAGCGACATCAATACCACGATCGCTTGACCAAGTGAGCGTTTTCGCCAACTGACGATAGTAATCATCCATCATGCCGATACGTTTCTGGACGCGCAGCTCAATGCTCTTTTTCGCTTCACCCTCTGTCGTTCTATTCTCCTTACTCAGAGTGACGATCTTAACTTCGTTCATTTCCAGAAGTTGCTCAAGCATCGTTACTTGTTGCCCAAGTACTTTGTCCACCAGCACCTTATTGTCGGAAGATAACTGAGTGAAAAGCTCATCACGTAATCCTTGGTTCTTACGCCTTAAAATATCTTCTAGAAAAGGCTTCTCAGCCTCATGAGCGGATTGTAGCTCACTTAATTCCACCATTAACTGATCTTGAGTTTCTGATATTTTCTCGATGCTTTCTGCAAAACTCACAGACGTTACCAGTGCCAACATCAACAATAGATATCGCCAAAAATTCATCATCCTTAACCTCTAATAAAGACCGAAAACCACTTTAAAGAATAGTAAAAAGAATATGAATAACAATTGTTTAAATAGAAATAATTCAAATCTCGCACAGAATTCCAAGAGAGTTCAAAAATTTGAGAGTTTCATTCTACGCGGATGACCTGTAGAGTAGCGACCAACAAAAAATGCGGCTCTATAACAAGCTATAATGGAAGTCGCTAAACCGTAAAATAACGAGTAATAAAGATGAATAACGAACTTGATATTATTGATTCTTTGGAAGAACTAGAGAAGTTTCTGATTGCCGTTGAGTCTGGCGGTCTAGGCCTAGAGGGTGTTGAAGGCGTTGGTATGGCAACCAACAATTCAGACGGTCGTCACTTCGTTGCTGTATTCAATAGCAGTCACCAACTCCTTCTTTCTCGCTGGATCACCGATGAGATTTTCGAAACGGGTAAAGATTTAGTGCGTAACGGCCCTCGCCGCACTCATTAATTCATCAAAAATCGACACATTAAAAATCGAAAGCCAGCCTAAGGGTTGGCTTTTTTTGTATCGTTCGCTTTTAAGCTTGTTCTCCATTCGTGGTTACTCTTTGCCCTACACCAGTCAAACCCATTCAACTTGTTACATTTGTTCTCAGCTTTAACGCGATTATGACTTGTCGGCAATTCATTTATTCACTACCCTAGTGCACACTATTTTATAATGTGCAGGAATCTACACTGTCTGTTTTACCCAACTACCATCAGACCCAGCAGCGCTCACTTTGGGCTTTAATACTTACCGGGCTAGTCATCATGACTTGCTTGGCTGTTGGTATATCTAAAGGTAAAACATTCCCACAGCCTGTACCTTCTATTACTAATGCCACCCAAGCTTCATCTTCTGTTGAAACTTCTTCAGAAGTGCAGTCGCTTTATAACAATGTTTTTGGACCCGAGGCTTCTCAGCCTTTGACCTCTCCTGATAAAAGCAGTTGTAGTCTCTCCAAAAACCTACCGTCTTTTTCAGCACCACTGACAGGATGGGTTCTTCCTCTCGCTTTTTTACTTGTTATTGCACTTGTTAGCGCACCGAGATCCTCTCGGATTCCAGCGAATCACGATCGAGCAGCAAGAACGGTTAAGCACCGCATTCACTTAGAGCATTGTATATTTAGAGAGTAGATAGAGGGCCTCTCACCCTTTTTATTTACTTTTTGGAGATACATTTGTGTACAGCACACGAACCCATAGCGTTGCTGATCGTTTAGCAGCCGCTACTCGCATATGCGTAAAATTTCTGGCTACGTTATTAATACTGTTGCCAATGGCTGCTTATGCTCAAAGCACAGGCTGGATCAGCGCACCTGAGCACCCACCCGTAAAAATGCGGATGATGTCGACAGGCGAACAATCAAACGACGGAAAGGTCATTCAAACTGTCCTTGATGTTGAGCTTTCTGAAGACTGGAAGACCTATTGGCGCAGCCCAGGTGAAGGTGGTATTCCGCCGAGCTGGGACTGGTCAGAGTCGAGTAATATCGAATCTGTCGAGTGGCATTGGCCCATTCCAAAATACTACGAGCAACTGGGTGTGATGACGCTCGGGTACAAAAAGCACGTTAGCTTCCCGGTGACGTTAACGCTAAAAGACCCGAGTCAACCCGCACTGTTTCGCGCCAAGTTGACGTTCCCATCATGTACAACCATCTGCGTGCTTCACGATTACGCAATTGAGCTACCTATTGATGGTCAATCACTCGCTCTTGATGAACAGGCAATGTTCTTGTTCAACCAAGGCATGAGTCGTGCGCCTAAGTCTGCTTACCACGTATCGAACGAGCAGTTGTTCTGGGACAAAACCAATCAGCAGCTTGTGGTTCAGCTCGACAATGATCAGGCATGGGACAAACCGCAAGTTTTGATTGATGGTGAATCTGTCATCGATGACTTTTTTGCTCAGCCAGCTCTGCATATCACAAACAACACCCTAACCGCAGTATTTGACGTTTCAAATTGGTTGGGTGAAGTCGACCTTACGGAGCGTGTCGTTAACGTAACCATCTCGGATACCAGCTTCGCAGAAGAGTTGTCTGCTACCATCGGCGCTCAGCCTATTGCGTATGAAAACACAACCCAAGGCTTCTGGGTCATGGTTGGGTTTGCGCTGATTGGAGGATTGATTCTCAACATTATGCCGTGTGTGCTGCCAGTGCTTGGGATGAAACTCAACAGCATTGTCCAGAATCAAGGGGCATCAAATAACCACATTCGGATCTCGTTTATAGCGTCAGCACTAGGGGTGATGACTTCATTTGCCCTACTTGCGACGGGGATGACGTTACTCAAACTGGGCGGCAATGCCGTTGGTTGGGGCATCCAATTTCAGAGTGTTTGGTTCATCGCATTGATGTTAATCATTACCCTACTGTTTTCACTCAACCTACTTAGTTTGTTTGAGCTTCAACTCCCCTCAGGAATGAGTACATGGATGGCGACACAGGGCGACAATTCGCACTCGGGTCATTTTGTGCAAGGCATGTTTGCTACGCTGCTGGCGACACCTTGTAGTGCTCCTTTCTTAGGGACGGCGGTTGCCTATGCTTTAGGCGCCAGCTACGTCGAACTTTGGGCTATTTTCTTAGCACTTGGTTTAGGGATGAGCTCCCCTTGGTTGGTATTTGCTCTGTTCCCAAGTTTGACACGACTCCTACCTAAGCCTGGCACCTGGATGAATAAAGTGAAGCTATTGTTTGGTTTCATGATGTTTGTAACCAGCCTTTGGTTAGCTAGCCTGCTTAAGCCATTTATCGGGTTATTTCCGACCATTGTTCTTTGCACGACGATGTTCATCGCTGTATTGATTTGGGTAGGAATGAAACTTGGACGTAAAGTAATGGCGCCTCTCTTAGCGATCACAACTGTACTGTCTGGTGTCGGCTTAATTGCCGGAAGCATGACGGCAGAGCGCTGGAGAACCCCTATCATTGACGATCTTCCATGGCAGCCGCTCGATGCTAAACAAATTCCAGCCTTGGTCGCTCAAGGTAAAACGGTATTTGTCGATGTCACCGCCGAGTGGTGTATCACCTGTAAAGCGAACAAGGTAGGCGTGATCTTGCAAGATCCTGTCTATGCTCACCTCCAACAACAAGACATGGTGCTGATGAAAGGCGATTGGACCACGCCAAGTGACCGCGTTACGGACTATTTGCAAAGTAACGGTCGCTACGGTGTTCCATTCAATATTGTTTACGGCCCTGATGCACCAAAAGGTATCGCACTGCCGGTCATCTTAAATAGCGACACGGTGGTTAATACTATCGAATCTGCGAGGTAAACAATTATGGCTCAACCCAAAACCAATGAAACGGAACAACTCGCTGAAAAGAAAGGCGGAATCAGTCAACGTATTAAACGCTGGAGCAAAGAGCTGCTATCCATCCTACTTATTGTCGGCATTATCTCTGCAGCAATGGATTTCTATCGCGCACAGTCTATGCCTAAAGGTGATGCGTTACCTATGGTGGGAACGACAATTCAAGGAGAACAAATCGATCTCCTAGAGCTGAGTAAGCAAGGGGAACCTGTGATTGTCTACTTCTGGGCAACTTGGTGTGGCGCGTGTAAGTTCGTCAGTCCAAGTGTCGATTGGTTAGCGAAATCTCACAATGTCGTCTCTGTCTCTTTGTCTTCCGGCTCCAACGAGCGAGTTTCGCGCTATATACAAGCTAAGGACTACAGCTTTGGTGTGCTCAACGATACTAACGGTCACATTGGCCGTGATTGGGCAATCAGCGTCACGCCGACCATTGCCATCATCAAAGATGGAGAAATCAAAAGTATTACAACGGGTGTCACCACACCTCTGGGAATTTGGTTACGCGCGGCCTTGGCGTAAACCACCTAACTGATAACAACGCCACTCTGACTAGACATGAAGAGTGGCCTCAAATAGAGAATCAATAATGAAGAAACATCTACTGGCTGGCGTTATCCTTAGTGCTTTATTTTCTACCACAGCACTCGCAGCATTAAGCTCTCAACAAGAGCAACAACTGGAAGAGATCAACACCTTTCTGAAAGAGAATCCAGAAACCATTTCTGGCCTACATACCAGCTTACAGCAATATCTAGCGGGTAAGGAGCAAGCAGAAAAGGCACAAGCTAACAGTCATGATTGGCTTTACAACAACCCTGCTCATCCAATCATGGGAAATCCAGACAGCAAAAACATCATCATCAACTTTACTGACTACAACTGTCCTTACTGTAAACGTCTAGAGAAGGCATTAGGTCAACTCGTCGAAGAGAATAACGACATTAAAGTGATTAATGTTTACATGTCATTCAAGCAGCAGAAACTCGATAAAATTGACACCAACTCTGCACTCTACGCGATGAATGTGTGGCAACAAAAGCCAGAAGCGTATAGTGAAGTTCATGATCTCCTTGTAGCAAAGAGCGGCTTACATACCACTCGTTCTTTGGAAGCGGTAGCGAAAAGAACAGGCACAGAAGACCTGTTGAAGTCGACACCTGAGCTGGATTCTGTTCTTACAACCAACCATCAAACATTTTCAGCGTTGGGTTTAACTGGGACACCGACAATGATCATTAATGGTCAGCTTCTTCCTGGATACATGCCTTATGACAGGCTTAAAGACGTCGTAGACCAAGCGTTTTAAGTCAGCATAAAAAATGGAAGCGAATTACGCTTCCATTTTTCGTCATCTCAATGAAATTAAAGTGGTTTCAAAGTGTCATCATTAGTCCACATAAATTTCATTTACTGCGACTAACTTAGAGAGTGTTGAGACAAAGAGCTCAACAAACATGCCTACTCTATGGCCACTGTCCTTTAACCGAGCTCTGCTCGGTTTTTTTTATCTATGATTTATCGGTGCTGTTTCATCTAATACAGTAAACGCGCAACTAAAGCACCAGGCTCTCGAAGCGCATCCACGTTGTAACTCAATACGTGCCCTTTCGAAGGTGATAAATAGCGACGACATTCATTGCCAAACGCGTCATATTGGATGGCTAACAGATCACCAGCGGTAACCTGCTGTAACAGCGTCACTTGAGGCAGTACAAAACCACCAATATCCGCTCGTATGGAGACAACACTGTCACCTGCGACCCAATCGATATCAGGTAAGGAAGAAGCTTCGCGGCTTTCATCCAACATGTCGTAGTAACTGAGGATATTGAATACGCCATCCACCGCACGCTGAATCATTTCTGGCTGGGTCACTTTACCCATTCCCACCTCAACGGTAATGCTTGGAATACCACTTCGGTTCCAAACCGTTTCCAAAATACCAGGATCACCGGGATCATTTAGAACACAATCAGGTCTCATTAGGCGTGCCATTTCAACACACTTTTCGATACGATAATCTGCGAATACATATAGTGGGTAAACCGCACCACGAGTTTGGGTATGAAGATCAACAGCAAACGTGGCATTGCGCTTCAATAAATGCTCCCATAACGATGCCACAAATCTTTCGGCCGCCAAACCATGAGCATCACCAGGAAATAGTCGGTTTAAGTTAGCAGGGCACGAACCGGGATCCGAGGACACAAAGTCACGGCTATGATTCAACAGGCCCGGTAGGTTAACGGTCGGTACAATCGTCACCGTTCCTTTCAACGTTTTACCGACAAGCTCACGAATGATCTGTTGCGCGGCAAGCACACCATTCAGCTCATCACCATGAATACCCGCAGTTATCATCAACTTGGGCCCGTCTTGGCTCCCTTTGAAAACAGACACAGGCATATTCTTAGGCTGACCAAGCCCATCACTGGTCACTTGAAACCAAAACTGGTGCTCTCCAACTGGGAGATCATCAACATTAAGAGAGGTAATTACCTGTCTTCCTTGTAATACATCTCCTAAGTACTCTGTTTTCATTCGGTTTCCCCGCCATTGCGCTTAATTTAATCCGTTTACCACAGGTTGAATCATAACCTAATCGATCCTCAGGACAACCTTTAATTCCATGAATGAATTGAGTCATAACAATAAGTTACCCTTCAATTTCCTCCTTTCGTTACAAACGAATAAAAAGTCAAAAACAGGCCAATAATCGACTATTCATTCACTATCAAAAATAAAAATGAAACAAAAGTGCAATGAAATTAATAACTAATAAAAAGTTCCCTATTCACGAAAATGTAATTTCTCAGAAATGAAAGCTTAATTTGTCTGCTCTAAATTAACCCCATCTCGAAAAGAACGAGCACTACGCTCACGGAATTTACAATACAAGGTAAGTGATTATGAAAAAGGCAGTTCTAGCTTCTGCAGTGGTAGCAGCACTAGTTTCAGGTTCATCTCTAGCAGCAACAGTTTACAGCTCTGACGGCACCGAACTTAAAATCGGTGGTCGCGCGGAATTCCGTGGTGACTTCATCGGTTCAGGTGGTGCAGAAGTTGAAGGCTCAATGGAAGACAAAACTCGCTTTCGTCTAAACCTAAAAGGTGAAACGCAATTAACTGATACAGCAACTGCGTTTGGCTTCTATGAAGCAGAGCAAGGCTCTGGCGACAGCACATTCAAAAACCGTTACATGTACGCTGGCGTTGACTTTGATGGCCAAGCTATCTCTTTCGGTCGTCAAGACATGGCATCGGTTATCGTTTCAGATTTCACCGATATCACTGAGTTCTCTGGTGTTCAGCAAGTGATCGATTCAGCTTCTGACAAAGAAGACGGCGTATTTGCATACCGCGGTGGCTTTGATGCACTTCAACTAGAAGCAACTTACAAAACAAACAGCGCAAAAGATTCTGATGGTTACGGTATCTCTGGTGTTTACTCACTGCCTATCGGTCTAGATCTTGGTCTAACTTACGCAGCTGAAGATTTGGGTGCTGGCGCAGGTAGCGCAAACCAAATTCTAGCGGGTGTTGCTTACTCTTTAGACAGCCTATACCTTGCAGCAACTTACTCAATGGGTGACCTAAACGACAAAGCAACGCTGACTGACGAAGAGTCGTTCACGGCTATGGAATTTGCGGCGCAATACAAGTTCACTAAACAAATCTCTGCAGCAGCGGTATACACATACCAAGAGAATGAACTAGCAAACGGCACTAAAGTTGATGCGGTAGACGGTATTGAATTGGCTGGTTACTACAAGTTCAACAGCAACTTCCGTACTTACCTATCGTACTACCTAAATGGTCTAGACGAAGTTAAGACTGCAGGTGTTGTAACTGAAGGTGAAGACACGCTTCGCCTAGGTGTACGCTACGATTTCTAATCTAGTATCCTAGACAGAATCTATAAAAGCTGAGTAATTACTCAGCTTTTTTTGTTTCCTTCAATTATTTCGACCAACTTCATCAACTCTTTTTCTGGTTTCATTGTTCTAAATACGTATCATACGTAAACCACATCAATGAACTAGAAACATTATGTCTCAACATCACCCGATTCAAGGCGCAAGCTGGATGCTTACCGCTGGCCTTGCATTCGCAATCATTAACAGCTTAACCCAAATCGCCAGTATCCATTTTGGACTCGCCTCCACGACAGTTGCTGTTATTCAATACGCCATCGCATTCTTTGCAATTCTTCCTTATTTGCAAACACTCGGGATCCGCAGAGCTCTACAGACCAACAACCTAAAAATGCACATCGCTCGTGTGTTCTTATCGGTTATTGGTATTCAGTTGTGGATATGGGCGCTCGCATACCCAGTACCGATTTGGCAAGGCATTGCACTTCTCATGACTTCTCCACTATTTGCGACAGTGGGTTCAGGTTTATTCTTAAAAGAGAATGTTGGTAAAGCACGCTGGGGCGCGACTCTTGCTGGTTTTGCTGGCGCGATGATCATCCTCGAACCATGGGCGGATGACTTTAGCTGGGCAACGCTATTGCCGGTAGGCGCCGCATTTTTCTGGGCATGTTACTCACTGATGGTGAAAAAGCTCTCATCTGACGATAGCCCTTCTACTATGGTGGTGTACCTGTTGTTACTCATTACACCATTTAACATGTTGTTGGCAGCCCCTGAATGGCAAATGCCGAGTGGCTTTAACATCTGGGCGATCCTTGTTGTTATTGGCGTGCTCACCGCGCTCGCACAATGGGCGATTGTAAAAGCGTATTCGGTTGCAGACGCGTCATTCGTTCAACCTTTTGATCACGCGAAACTGCCTTTGAATGTGCTCGCCGGTTGGATTGTATTTAGCTGGGTACCACCAGGGCGTCTCTGGCTTGGCGCGGCGATCATCATCGCTTCTGTTGCTTTCATTACCCATTGGGAAACCAAGAAAGAGCGTTAATTTCGTCTTACACTGTTTTACTTCTTTGTTACTCCGAAAACTGCGTATCAATTAGGAAGTGAAGATAAATTTAAATTTCTTTGAAAGAAAAATTAGAGCTTATCGTTCTATATTTACAAGAGATTTAAACGAGGATGTCACTATGAGCAAACCAATTAAAATTACCTTATATCGCTGGGGCGGAAGCTGGGGACCATTTAAAGTCAATATCCCTTGTGGTGAGTGTACCCTGACCAAAGATATTCTACAGGATACCTTCGATAATGAATTATCTGATGTCGACGTAGAGTTAGAGGTAAAAGATTGGTTGTCTCATTGGTGGGAGCCGTTGAAGTATGGCGCTTGGCATGCTCCGATCTTAGTCGTAGAAGGAAAAGTTGTTAGCCAAGGTGAAGCTCTAAACCGAGGTGTATTAGTGCAGTCTGTTATCAAAGAGTGGACTGAGCGCGATACCCTTAAAGGCAACATCGTTTATGGTAAAGCAACCTGCCCTTTCTGTGTAAAAGCTAAGAAAATGCTTGATGAAGCTGGCGTCGAATACCAGTATCACGATGTAGTAAAAGACAGCGCAGCACTGTACCGAATGATCCCAGAAGTTAAGGCACATATCGGACAAAAAACACCAGTCACCGTTCCACAAATTTGGCTAGACGGTCAATACATTGGTGGTGCTGATAATCTAGAAGCTTGGATGAAAGAGAAAGGACTAGATACCATTCCAAACAACGTAGTGGATCTTTCTAACCAATCCAATGGCTAAGGTTTAGTATCGAAAATCATCGCTCAGAATTTTGTGTCCATCCACAAAGAGACGTATCAACAGTGATTTCATTAAAACTGATGTTATGTTGAGTACGAAAAAGGGCTTAAGCATTTCGCTTAAGCCCTTTTAAAATCCTTTAGAACAATGACTAGTTTGCCATTTTCTTCATCATTCGTTTAACGAATGAAATTTTCTTCTGTTTTGGTTTGCCATGTAGCGCTTCGTGCATCATGTTTTTCGCTACAATATGACCCACGTAAACATTGCCTAATTCGTAACTCATAATAATCACCATACATGTAATAAATTTTCTTTATGTGGCAATTTTACACCTAACAACCCCAAAAACAAGACTTAAATCACATTTTTTAGTAATTAATTTACAAGATGTAACCTAGAGTCGACAACGGACACAAAAAAGCTCTACCGAAGTAGAGCTCATACAGGAACCAATTAAGCTGTCATCTAGCCTTATAAATAGGCCAGTTAATATCGAGTCGATTAGCTACGTTTAGGTTGACGGTATGTTTTGCCCGCTGTTTGGTAAGTTTCTTTCTGCTTAACACCAAACATCGAATCAAAGAACCACGCAGCGAATTTAATCAGATCGTCACCTTCATTCATTACATGCTCAACATACTCTTGCTCTTCACCCTGCTCATTTTCTTGCTGAGTCACATGGTAAATACGCTTCTCATTTTCTACTTCAGCCAGCGCAAATTGACCGCTCAATGATGCTGCGGCTTCCGCGACTTCAGCCTCTTCGCTGCTCTTTAGCAGTTCCAGAGCTTGAGGAAGTGTCTCAAGATCACAGATAGCCTTTACCAATGTTTCGAATTCTTTATGCTGCATGATTTATTTACCTATTAAATGAACTCGCACATTGTAAGAAACAGCGTCGCTAAACTCAATCATTACGATGCATACTGCTTTGAACCACTGCTCTTCTCAATACGGCGCTTGTTCGAAGCAAACAACACCAAGCCCATCACACTGCCTGATGCAATATAAAACCAGCCGAGCTGAACGTGAGTCGTTACCCAAGTTTCAACTAAGTAGCCGCCTAATAACCCGGCCAAGCACATCTGGATGGAACCAGAAAGTGCAGAAACGGCACCCGCTTGTTTTTTATGAGGCTCAAGAAGCATGCTGATCGATAAAGGAAAAGAGATACCTTGTGCAATGGCTAACCAAGTAAAGGCCCATACAAGATTAAAGATCGTTAGTTCACTCACCAGCAACCACGTACCTGCTGCAAAAATGATCGTTATTGCAGTTGCCATTAATTGCGTCGTTGAAAAACGTTTATTGAAGATATTCAGTAATACGCTCCCCATCATCAACCCTGCGGAAGGGACTATCATGAGTGAACCATAGTCGGCCGCACTCAATCCGAGTTGCTCTTGCATCAAAAATGGGAACAGAGACAAGGTCACTAGGCTTGCAAGATAACTCACCCAGTTATAGCTCGCGCTGCCGACGACTTGGCGATTCAACAACAAGCTTCCATAGTTCCTAATCACCCTTTTCCATTCAAATCGGCTTTTGCCATAAGGCAAGGTCTCTGGCAGCACAAAGTAGCCCAAGGTATAGATGGCTGATAAATAAATCAAAACAAACAGAAATACCGATTCCCAACCCAAGTGAAATGCTATCCACCCGCCAAATACAGGGGCAATGATTGGGATAATAGAAGCCGTTAGCGAAATATAAGAGAGTGCTTTGGTCAGTTGGCCTCCATCGTAGCTGTCTCTTAGCACGCTACGACCCAGTACCGAAGCACTACCAGCACCTAAGCCCTGTAATAGACGACCAAACTCCAATGCGCCAACACTGTCGGAAAAGGTAAAACAGATCACTGTACCAATCAGATAAACGCCTTGACCAAGTAAAAATATCGGCCGGCGACCGACTGCATCTGACATAGGACCGTAAAAGAGCTGAGATGCACCAAAACCCACCAAGAAGAGCGTAACAAGAAGTTGAACATCGACCTGAGAAATATTCAGATCCGATGAAATCAGTGGCAGTGATGGCAAGTAAATACTCACACCCACTTGCCCGGTCGCAATGATCATCATTGCAAGGAGCAGTGGCGTCTTTTTGAAGTCAGATGCGTTCAATATCGTTCCTTTTGATTCAATTTTATTCATATAATGAGTCTACATTCAAAGCTACGCGATGATAATTAGCCACTTTGGAATTAGATTAAGTCCTAATGGGAATGAATATGGATTGGATTCTTAACGTTAAGAGCTACATAAAAGTAGTCGAAGAAGGCAGTTTCAATGGTGCAGCAAGGGCGCTAAATACCACCAGCTCAGCAATAAGTAAGCGCGTTAATTGGCTAGAAGCTCGCATTGGCACACAGCTGCTAAAGCGCACAACTCGCTCTATTAGCCAGACAGAAGCGGGCGCACTGTTTTACACGCGCTCAAAGGCACAGTTGGAAAACTGGCAATCTATCGTAGACGAGACACGTTCCGTTAACCAAACCCCTGCAGGTCTGCTGAAAATCGGCGCCACCATTGCAGTTGGCTCCAAATTTCTAGTGCAGTATCTTGATGATTTCTTAGAAAAATACCCAGATATTAAGGTTCAACTGATCACCACAACACCTGGCCAAGTCCCTGAGCTTAGCCTAGATCTCGTGATTAGCCGCGAGTTGGAGCAACTCAACTCACTTGCTTTCAAAAAGTCACCTCTCTTTGAACATAAGGCGGGCTTTTATGCAGCCCCAAACTATCTAGAAAAGCACGGCACCCCACAAGACGTTTCAGAGTTAGGGAAACATAATTCCTTGGTGTGGGGAGAACGCCCTGATCGAGAGGTAAGACTCGCCACTGGTAAGCGGATAACGCTTAGAGGAAACTTTGCGACGACTAACCCAGAAGCTCTCTTTCATGCAGCGAAGCGAGGCATTGGTATTCTATTAACCAACGGCACCATCATCAAAGAGGAACTTAAACAGGGTAACTTGGTTCGTATTCTCCCAGACGTAACCGCGGATGAACTGATGGTTTATGCTTACTACCCTAGTCTCGACTACTCCCATACGTTGACCACACTCTTTTTAGACCACTTAAAAGAGCGATTAAGACAAGAGGGAAGCCCGCTCTACTAACCCTTGGTCATGTTGAACGATGAGTGAGAAAAGTTCTCAACGATATTTGAAATCTAATCAATAAGCGCCATACTAATCAATGTGCATATACTAAATTTAATAAGCAAATGGCTAGGGGGTGCATATGATATACGCCCATAAACGCACTGAAATTGAGCTCAAAACTGTCGGTCAACTTCTAGAATTAGATGGCTTAGACCTTCTCGAATCTGCCGTTTTGAGTCTACATAGTGCTTACGACACCGACTACACTAGCTTGGTTGAACGTAAGTACTTTCCCGATCAAATATCACCGATGATCATTGCCCACGATCATCGTATAAATCACGACAGAATTAATCCTTTGCATCGCCAGCTCTATCAAGAAGCTGTTCGTCATCGTCACCCAGATAGCAATGCTGCAAGACATATCGTTAACCTATTGCCGTCGGAAGCTTTTACCCAAGTCGTTAAAACTAATCATTTATTGGCAATACCAACCAAAACACCAAGCGGTGAAGTGATGGGAGTATTACTGTCATCTTTTAAGGAACCTTTAGATAACAACCTTCAACAACAGGTGATTCAACATCATCAGATCTTTGCCAATATCATGACTCATACCCTGAGAGAGATGTGGTTCAACGATCGATCAGAGCAGCTCGTCCACCAGCTCAGTTATGAAGTCTCTCACGACAGTCTTACTGGCCTACTCAATCGCTCATGTTTGGCGGACACATTAGAGTCGATTACTCAGCAAAGTCACCCTCCTTTCACCTTGGCAATTCTTGATATCGACAGCTTCAAAGCCATCAACGACATGCATGGCAACTACATTGGCGACAAGGTACTACAGAAATTGGCAGACATTCTCAAAGCAGTAGTGCCTGAGAAGAACCTAACATTCCGAACAGCTGGCAATGAATTTGCCTTCATTACCTATCACTCAGACCCTTTCAGTGTTTGCGACGCCATATTGAGGGAACTCAAACACAGCCGTATCGGTACGACACTGCAACTCGACTTCAACATCAGTATTGGGCTCGCCCGCTCACAAGATGGGATGAAAGATATCGAGCAACTCATTTTTAATACCAGCCTTGCTTTGAAAGCGTGTAAGCAGGCTGCGAATACCCGTGTTAAGTGCTACGACACACACCTCAGTGCGGCTTATCATCGTAAAGCAGAACTGGTCGCCGCATTAAAAACCGAGCTTTCTCAGCCCATCGACCCACGTTCAGAACAAGGTTTAACTGTTGTAGTTCAACCGATAGTAAGTGAGCAATCCCAACGGTGGGATTACTTTGAAGTGCTCGCTCGTTGGCACACGAACAAACACGGCAATATATCCCCTGTTGAGTTTATCGAAGTGGCTGAAGAGTCGGGGCTGATCGTTGAGCTAGGCGAAAGAGTTATAGAGCTCGCCTGTAGAGCAAAAGCGCTTTTAGAAAATGATCTTGGTTATCCGGTAAAGCTCGGCATCAACTGCTCAGCCCACGAACTGCATGACAGCCAACGCTATCTCAACTACTTAACCAAGATGATCAAACATTTTCGTTTCGATAAACGTGACTTTGTTATTGAACTGACAGAGACCGTATTACTATCCCCAACCGAAGAGACCAAGAACGTACTCAGTACTATGCGGCAACAAGGCTTTACCATCGCACTCGATGATTTTGGTACTGGGTACTCTAGTTTGAATTACATTCACAGCTACCCCATTGATTGCATCAAGATCGATGCAACCTTTATTAAGGGACTACTGACCAGTGACACCGCAGAGAGTGTCGTTTGGCTCATCGTTCAACTGGCGAATCGACTAGGTGTATCTTTAGTGGCTGAAGGGGTCGAGCATAAAGAACAGCTCGAAAAGTTGCATACGATGGGGTGCGATAAGATACAAGGCTTTCTCTTCTCTTGCCCTCTGCCCGCACGTGACATGATCGCCAAGATACAGGGTAGATCAAAAATCGAACTCACTGTTGATAGAGGTGAAATTGAATCGCAGCTAGAAAACGAAAGGTGACAAACAACACACTAGAAGCCGATCCTAGGCCCATAAAAATAAGCCGTGAATAACTCATTATTCACGGCTTATTTTTGAGTTTCATGCTGACCTAAAGGCTAGCCTGATCCGCTAACAATGCATCGGCTTTATCACGCAAAGCAAAGAACTCGGCTTTCTCTTTCTTAGGCACCGAGTTTGCCATCGGGATATTCGCTTTCATTGCGTCTACTGGGCGGCCACGTTCAATCAATTCATAGTGAAGGTGAGGACCAGTAACACGACCTGTTTTACCCGAGAGTCCAATACGCTGACCACGCGAAACTTGCTGGCCTTTACGCACCAAAATCTTACTCAAATGCAAGTAGCGCGTTTTGTAAGTGCTACTGTGTTGAATCACAACATAGTTACCCGCGTATGGGTGCTTGCGCGTCATGATAACAGTACCATCACCCGTCGATTGCACTGGCGTACCAATTGGTGTCGCGAAGTCGGTGCCGTTATGAGGTGAGACACGACCTGTTACTGGGTGCAGGCGTTTCGGGTTAAAACTCGAGCTTAAACGCCAGTTTCGGCTTACTGGGTAGCGCTGGAAAGCTCTCTGTAGGCTGTCGCCTTTGGCATCATAATATTGGCCGTCACTATGAAGATAAGCGGAGACTAAACGACCTCGATTAACGATCTTCACCGCTTCGATTTCACGCTTGCCTGTTGCAACGCCGTCCACATACTGAGCACGTTGTAATACCTCAAAGGTATCACCCGCGCGTAAGTCACGACTGAAGTTAAGCTTGTCTTTCAATAACGAAACCACTTGGTCAATCTCAACGCTGCTCAAACCAAGTTTGTTTGCCGATGTCGAGAAGCTTCCGTGAATAGCACCAACCATTGGCTTTTGCTTCCACTCACCAGGAATCGAGATATCTTCAAACTCATAACTGCCATCTTCAAGTCGACGATATACAACCTTATCAGCGACGTTGAAGCTTAACTCCATCTTCTCAAGGTTGTTTGTCTCTTCATTACGCCAAAAACGCAGTTGGTTACCTGGCTGAAGCGTATCAAGTGCTAAATAGTTTAAGTCCGTCTCCATAACACTCATCATCGACTGATAAGAGAAACCTAATTGAGTGAAGATACCACTCAAACTATCGCCAGTTTGAATCTGATACTCGAATGTCGGTGGCTCAATCACGTTGTGTGATGGAGAGAGGATTGACTCAATCACGGTTGAGTCTGGTAAGTTGAGTTCAATGGTTCCCGTTAAACTCGACTGAGATGAATTGATCGCCACGCCAATTAAGGCGAATACGGGCAATCCCAAAATGGTTATCTTTTTTACGGGCGAAAGCGCAGCAAACGGAGATGAAAATAGTTTTGAATACACGGTAAACAGGTCTTTCTACGATATAAAGACCATAGGATATGCTTTTCAAACGCATAAATCATCAATACATTGTCATAATATGACCGCAATCTTACTCGATCATGCTAAGTCATTGAGTTATTGTCGCCGAACTCTCCAGTATCTATTCACTGCGGAAATAAAAAAGCAGAGACATTACTGCCTCTGCTTTATCATCCAGTTTAAAGAGTCAATCGCGGCTATGCGTTTGCCGTCGACACTAAGCAGTTATCTTCGCCAAACTCATTCGGGATATAGCGATCAGCATTGGCATCATTAACCCATTGTTGATCATCCACTAGGTAGCGGAATTGAAACTCCCCATCCTTTGGTAGACGTGTTTTGAACTTGTAGACCTTTCCTTTTGCCAGTTTCTTCATCGGCGTAGCCTTCCAGTCCAAGAAATCAGCGACAATAGACACTGAATTCGCTTCTTGAGCCTCTAGCTCAAAGGTCACTTCTACTTCATCTTTGGTTTTAAAAAAGCGTTTGTTAATCATTCGCAAGCTCCATTTGTAAAAATTGTCCAACACAAAACCAATTTTGTGTCTAAATTTCAGTCAACTATCTAAGATAATATGTAATTTGGCTCACATAAACAACAAAACAATGCACTATTAAAACCTTTAATGCAGTTCAATTGATTGCTTATTTACTCTAAAGCTCAACATCACTTTCTCGTCAGGAGCCTCTGAGTAAGATTGCTGGGTACTATGTTGATTGAAGCTCACCAAACCCTGATAGCTATTTCGCGCTTCAGCATCAGTAACGTCCAACGTTTCTAATTGAATACGATCACCCAATAACAGCTCATCGACTAATACGACTCGGCTACGCGTTTTATCAAACTTAAACAGGGCCAAGTAATGAAACACGCCAGAGCCTTGGTTAGAAACCCACATTGGTGCGACAAACATTTGGTGTTGTTCAATGGTAAAAGCGACGATCTTATCGGTCGCGACTTGCACGGTTCCGCGCTCTGCACCTGAATCATATCGACCAGAAGCGATGTGCTTGGAGTCCATATACTCGTCAATAAAAGCGAATGCTTGGGTTTCCGGCACTTTAATCGTCCAAGGGTTTGTGGCCTTTAGGTCAAACACCAGTTCAACCACAGGATCGTAGCTCACCTGAGACGAAGGGAACTTGGCTAGTATCTCCTCATCGGTCAAACTAAAGCGATATAGCCCCGCTACAATCACAACCACCAGCATCACTATCGGGATTAGCAGGATCAGCGGAATCGGTAAAATTTTCTTTTTCATGAACTTCTATTCTTTGATTTTCATCGACTTGTGCAGACCTTAAATGGCTTTAGTATAATTAGCAATATGAGCTTAACCAGAAAGCGAGTTGTGCATGAATACAAACAGTGCGAATGAGAAAGCTGTAAGAAGTTGTGAATGTCGTTGTGGTGCTACCAGCTTAGTTTGCCGTGGTGAACCACTTAGAACGGCGGTATGCCACTGCTACGAATGCCAAAAGAGAACCGGCAGTGTGTTTGGCGTGCAGGCTCGATTTGCCAGCGAACAAGTGACCCTAAGTGGAGAAGTCACCAGCTTTTCGCGCATTAGCGATAGTGGCAACGAAGTTCACTATCAATTCTGTCCAAAATGCGGCACTACCATGTTATTGCAAACTACAGGTGCTCCGGATGCTCTCATTGTCCCCCTTGGTCTATTCAAAGAGCGGGATTTCCCTATTCCAAGCTTTTCCGTTTATGAAGAGCGCAAACACGGCTGGGTGAAGTTTGATTGTGAAATGGAACGCTTTAACTAAATCGCTATTGATTGCCTAAGATCAAACTCTCTCTGTGGACAACGCTAGCGTTAGATTTTGCTAGCGTTATAATCCGCCCCTTCTTTTCTTCATCAGGCCACGCACATGATCTCTAAACTCCCTCGCTGGATTGAATATGGTGCACTTTTACTTGCCGGGCTAGCGGGCAGTGTTAACGCAATTGGCCTGCTTGGGTTCCAACATCAAGCGATTTCACACCTCTCTGGCACCATCTCACTGCTGGGTAGTAGCCTACTCACCCCATCGTTAATCTCTTGGCACCTAATTCTGATCATTGTCAGCTTTATGCTAGGTGCAGCATTCAGTGGATTCTTTATAGAAAATCAAGCGCTCAAGCTAGGGCGACGTTATGGTGTCGCACTCTGTATTGAAGGGGCACTGCTATTTACAGCGTTGTGGGCACTACTTAACGGCTATGCTTATGGTCAATACTTCGCGTCAGCGGCGTGTGGACTACAAAATGCAATGATCACGACTTATAGTGGCGCCATCATTCGCACTACCCACATGAGCGGTATTATTACTGACCTTGGTATTATGATTGGTGCACGCTTAAAAGGTACGCCCTTCGATCGCCGTAAGGCCAAGCTGCTACTTTTTATCGTCATCGGCTTCTTATCAGGCGGTTTGGTGGGCGCTTGCCTATTTCAAAAATTCGAGATTACTGCATTAGCCTTTCCAGCTTCTTTTGCCTTTGTGATCGCGTTTGTCTACTGGCTATACCTCTACCGCCAAACGAATAAGCTAGATATTTTATAAAAAACTAGCAACATAACGAAAACAAAAGTAACATCTGCGAAACTTTATACTAGACTTTCTGTCAATGGCAGCATGCAGGTGGTGAATATTTACCGATCTACGATGAATAGTATTGCAAGTTCACATAATACTATGTAGTCTTGCCGCCAATGAAAGAATACGGATGTTTAGTGCATAAAAATGCCAAGGATGTGGCTTTTTACGAGTAGATATACGAGAACTATACAATGTCTAACAACATGAACACTGCAAATACTGAAAAATCAAAAAGCAGTTTCTGGATTTTCTTAATCCCATCGCTCATCGGTTTATTCTTATTCATGGCGCCTATCAGCTATGAAGGTGACCTAACCATTCCAGTTGCAATCCTTGCAAAGTCCATCCAAGCCGTATTTGGTGATGTGTTGGTACCTGCAATCACTGCGATTGTTGCGTTCATGGCGCTCGCGTCCATTTGCACTAAACTTTTCAAGCCTGCGTTTATTCAATCTAGCCCATTCTTAAACGGCCTATTCAACCCTTCTCCATTATGGCTAGCAGTACGTGTTATCGGTGGTGCAGCTGCAGTGATGACCTTCTTCCAAGTTGGTCCAATGGCAGTATGGGAAGAGAATACAGGTGGACTAGTACTTGAAGGCCTACTGCCAACGCTATTCTCTGTTTTCATCTTTGCGGGTCTTCTGCTTCCACTGCTTCTTAACTTCGGTCTACTAGAGCTATTTGGCACACTATTAAGTAAAGTGATGCGCCCGATCTTCAACCTACCAGGCCGTAGTGCGATCGATTGTATGGCATCTTGGTTGGGTGACGGCAGTGTTGGTATCTTATTAACCAGCAAGCAGTACGAAAACAAATTCTACACTCAGCGTGAAGCTGCGGTAGTTGGTACTACATTCTCAGCAGTTTCTATTACATTCAGCCTTGTGGTTATCGCGCAGGTAGAACTAGAGCACCTGTTCCTACCTTTCTATGCTGCGATCTGTCTAGCTGGTTTTGTTGCTGCGGTTGTGATTCCTCGCTTACCACCATTAAGCATGAAAAAAGACACATTTATTGATGGTTCTAAACCACAAGAAGATGCTGACGCTATCCCAGCGGGTCACAGCACGTTTTCTTGGGGTCTTGAGCTAGCTGTTAGCAAAGCATCTCAAGTAAAGTCAGCTAAAGGTGTCTTTGGTGAAGGTGTTCGCAACGCAGTAGATATGGTGTTTGGCGTACTTCCAGTTGTAATGGGTCTAGGTACCATTGCTCTGATCATCGCTGAGTACACGTCTATCTTTGCTATTTTGGGTCAACCTTTCATTCCGTTCCTAGAGCTACTAGGTGTACCAGAAGCGGTTGCTGCATCTGAAACTATCGTTGTTGGTTTTGCGGATATGTTTATCCCTGCCATTCTTGCTGCCTCTATTGATAACGAAATGACACGTTTCGTGATTGCAGCGATGTCGGTAACACAGCTTATCTACATGTCAGAGGTTGGTGCATTGCTACTTGGAAGTAAGATCCCAGTTAACATTTTTGAACTGTTTATCATCTTCATTCTTCGTACATTGATTACCCTTCCAGTTATCGCAGGCGTAGCGCATTTGATATTTTAATTACGCTTGATGCAAAGATATTCAAAGCCTCACTTAATGTGAGGCTTTTTTATTTCCCCACCTATATAAAACCCCTTGTATATTATTTAAGCACTCACATCATTTATAAATTAAATTATATTGATAAGTATTAAAAATATCTGAGTAACCCACTGTTCAACCGACATTCAACAAGAGCCCAAGCCTTATGCATCATAGGTGCGCAAACGATTAATATGCTTTCAATACAAGTCTATGAACTTTAATGGGAAATATATAAATAAACAACATACGGAATTTTATGTTGTTTATTTTGTTGTGGTTTTGTAATCTTTTTTGTGAAAATATCTTCAAGTAAGGAATTTATTTGCCGATATATATAGAACAATAAAAACAATAGTTAATTTGGTCTTCGCAAAGCCTGTGAGAAGGGGAATACTCAATGAAATTTAGCCATAAGGTGGTCGCAGCATCATCGGCCTTACTGCTAGTCACAGTATCACTACTGTCTATTCAGCAGCTATACACTGTTCGAGGAGCGGTTGAGAGTCATGTCAACGCCAGCCTCAAGGAGATGGTTGCAGGTGTGAAAAATACCGTTATATCTGAAATGACGGCCAAAAAAGCACTTGCCCAATCGACAACTGAAGTTATCGAAATTGCACCGCAAGATCGTGACTACGTAAAAACTATCTTAGAAAAACCAAAACTAAAGAGCAGCTTTCTCGCTGTAGGCTTTGGTTATGAAGCGAATGGTTTTGTTATCGAGAATGATGACGGTTGGGACGCAGGTCCAGACTACGACCCTCGTGTTCGTCCTTGGTACATTGATGCTAAATCTAAAAACTCTCTTGTTGTAACAGCCCCATATGTAGATGCATCAAGCAAAAAAGTCATTATCTCTGTGGGTACACCCGTTAAAGATAATGGCCAATTCACAGCAGGTATGTTCTACGACTTAGAACTGACCAACTTAGCGACACTCGTGAATAAGGTGAACTTGTTTGACGCTGGTTACCTATTCCTAGTTACTGCTGACGGCACGACCATCGCGCACCCAGAAGCGAAGAACAATGGTGAGAAGCTTTCAAGCTACCTACCACAAGCTTCTATTCGCGAAGGTTCGCAGACTATTGAAATTGACGGTAAGTCGTTCCTAGTAAGCTTTACGCCTATTCCAAGTGAATACTGGTATGTGGGTGCGATTCTCGACGAAGAAATTGCTTTCCAAACGGTTTCTGAACTGAAAAGCAGCTCGATCATCTACTCTTTGATTGCTGTTGTTCTGAGCGTTATCGCACTAACCGTGCTGATTCGTGTACTAATGCGTCCACTAGACGCACTAAACCAAGCGATCAATGATGTGGCAAGCGGTCAAGGTGACCTAACTAAGCGCCTAGATACCAACACAGACCAAGAGTTCTCTGAACTTGCGAAAGGCTTCAATACCTTCACTGAGAATCTTCAGAAACAGATTATTCAATCGAAAGCGATTGGTGTTGAAATCAAGCGCGGTACTGAAATCACGGTTCAAGGTGCAGAAGAGTCTGCACACGCGATGAGCACACAGCTTCAAGAACTTGAACAGCTCGCAACCGCAATGAACGAGATGGCCGTAACGGCGACCGAAGTGGCAAACAACGCCCAAGGCGCGGCAGCAGCAGCTCGTGAAGCCGATGAAGCGACACTAGATGGTACTTCAGTGGTAAGCGATACTACGCAAGCCATTGACAACCTATCTTCTCGTATTGACCAAGCGGTAGCTGAAGTTGAAGTACTTGAGTCTGCGACTGCAAACATCGAAACGATCTTGAAAGTAATCAACGACATTGCTGACCAAACTAACCTACTAGCACTGAACGCAGCTATCGAAGCAGCTCGTGCAGGTGAATCTGGTCGTGGTTTTGCGGTTGTTGCAGACGAAGTTCGTACCCTGGCGCAGCGTACACAAGAGTCGACTACTGAGATTCGCAACATGATTGAACAGCTTCAAGCTGGCGCAAGCTCAGTATCGAACGCAATGAATCAGAGTAAAGACACTGCAACAGATGCAGTAGAGCGTGCTCAAGAAGCGAACTCGGCACTTGACCGTATCCGTGATGCAATTCAACGTATCTCTGATATGAACATTCAAATCGCATCAGCGGCTGAAGAGCAAAGCCTAGTAGCAGAAGAGATCAACAACAACACGGTGAAGATCAAAGACCTATCAACTCAGGTATCTGAATCAGCACAGCAGGCAAACGAAGCAATGCAAGTACAAACAGATAACGTTCGCCAACAAGATGAGTTGCTGAACAAGTTCGTCGTGTAACTCGCGTTAGTGTTCAATAGCTTAATCGCTATTAATGACTGAAAAAGCAAAGGCCAGTTTGAATATCAAACTGGCCTTTTTAATACGAATTGCCCTGCCCTAGTTACTTAATTAGAACTCAACTAAGCCGATTCACTCTCAGGGTTGGCCAGTAACATCAAGCAGCTGTTGGCTTCCACTTTCAGTGTTAGTGTCTTCTCATCACTCTCAAACACTTTACCTGAGAGGGTATCAGTTACAGAGCCACACCAAGTCAGATTGGCTGTTTTACTGCGCTTAGACTTGTTAATCACCACAATGCCTTTGTCGCCACGAACGAACACTAATAGATCATCATTCGCTTCAACAACACGCATTGTTTCACCATGAGTAGAGTTGTGGAACTGAATCATTCCACGCATGTATGGCGCTTTCCAATCCTTGAACCAACGTGGCTTACCATCACGGTCTTTGATACCACTCGTATCAAGCTCGCTATATATCAAAGGCACACCACCATCGCGCCCTAAAATGAATGCGGTGGCCAGTTTCTCAGCATCTTCATCCATCACGTATTCAAGAAATACGTCGTTGTTCGGGATATCGTGAGTCACGGCAAAAGTGATCGCTCGCGTATTCGAGAGAGCCTGACCAAAACAGTATGGGTTGATCAACGACTTAAAGCTTCCCTTCTTGTCAAAAGCCTTGAAGATAGTATTGAATAGCGGGAAATCGTAAGCTCCTAAGCGAGTATGCTTAAGATATGGCTCTAGAAACAGCTCGTACTCTTCTTCAGTTGCACCGCCATCAGTGATGATCTCCCCAAAGATATGCATTTGCTCGCAAATATCGTCTGTCCATACCTTACGCAGATGCGCTAGAGTCATATGCTTAGCCGCATCAATACGGAAGCCTTTGACACCCATGGCTTTCAATGCTTTCAAGTAACTGCGCTGTTGCTCAACAACGTTTTCGTTGTCTAACAAGGTTGGTAAGCCTGGATCAGTTGGGCCACCAGTAATACGACCGTTCTGCACTTCCCATTTATCACGCCAGTTCTTAATGCCGAATGCTTCAACAAAATCGTTCTCATCAAATAGTGGCTTCGACAAATCACCGAACAATCGAATCGACTCGTAATATTCTGGCGCTTGTTGGTAATCGTTAAGATCGTTTTGATTTGGGTACGTCAGGTCGCTGCGAATGCTCGACTCATTCGCCATATGGTTAAATACCACATCGACATAAGTTCTTAAGCCATGCTGCCTAAGGATATCAACCATTGCAGCAAAGTCTTTTGTGTCACCCAACTGGTTGTCGATGACACGATAATCTTGGGGTTGGTAGCGCTGCCACCATTGGGTTGGTTTCTGTTGTGGTTTGTTCTTATCGCTACGTAGCGACTTCATTGCTGGTGAAACCAATACTGATTTATAGCCTAGCTCTTGAATCAGTGCAGCGTTATCCGCGATGTCGGCATAACGCCAATCGAAGGCGTGTAAAATAACATCCGTGGCTGGTTGGTTTAACATTGCTGAACTCTCCATATGGTTCTCCTACCAAACTCAGTCGCAACCTTAAACTACAGAGTAAAAGACGAAGGTTGCAGATACATTCTCTCTAAGAATGGCGTTAATTATATTGCCATGCCTAAGAATTCCATCCTCCTACCTAGCTAAGGCTTAGGGGGATAAATCAGGGCGTAGCCAAAAATATCGCATAACATCTGGGATGAAGAACTCCACCATATTTAAGGAAAACTGGCTTCAAGTATCAAAAAAGGAGCGTATTTACGCTCCTTTATATTCCACTACATGCTTAATCACTAGGTACGATACAGTACTTTCACTACATGCCAACCAAATTTGGTTTTCACCAAGTGTGGTACTAATGTTTCTCCGGTAAAGCACACTTTGTCGAACTGAGGCACCATTTGGCCCTTTTTGAACTCACCTAAGTCGCCGCCTTTTTTGCCTGATGGGCAGGTTGAATACTTCTTAGCAAGAGTCTGAAATTTAGCACCTTTTTTCAGCTGCTTAATGATGTCTTCTGCCTGTTCTTTATGCTTCACTAAAATATGAAGCGCTGCTGCGGTTCTTGCCATGATCTTTCTCATTGTGTTGCGATGCGGGGATTTTAACTCAAGACTGACCAATCTTCACTCCATTAAGCTCGGCTAAGCCCAAAACAACGGTAAAATTGATTAAGTCCCTTGCCGCAGTGCGTGATTCCATTTACATTGCTTTTTATAAATAAAAAAACAACGACGAAATCAGGAGACAACAATGGCGAAAACGATCAGTAAGGCGAGCCAGTCTCAGGGGATGCTTATGTTTAAGCTATCTTTGACTCAGAGTTTTGCTATCGGCACGTTGAAAGTAAGAGAGATCGTTCCCTTTCAGCCAATGACTCAACTGCCCTACTCTCACCACCATGTTATCGGCACTGTCACCATACGTGACCTCACCGTTCCTGTGATTGATATGTCGGTAGCGGTCGGCTTTCGACCGATTTCACCGCAAGAGTATCAAAGCTGTGTTTTGATCGTCACAGACTGCTTAAGAACCGTCGTTGCATTCTTAGTTCGCTCTATCGACAAGATCATCGAGTGTGATTGGCGAAGCATTGAATCACCGCCACCGAGCGTCGGCCGAAATGTTTTTGTCACTGGTATTACGCGCTATGAAGATCGCATCGTACAAATGCTGGATGTTGAGTTGCTACTGTCAAAAATCTACCCTGAATATGAGAATGCTCAGATCCCAATGTTGACTGACATCGAACGTGAACGACTGAAGGCCCTCAACATTCTTTTGGTTGATGACTCACTCATCGCCAGAAAGCAGCTCTCGGACGCGCTTGATAGTATCAATATTCCTTATAGCATCTGTAATAACGGTATGGACGCGTTGAAAATGATGCACGATCAAGCACAACGCGGGCAAGCGATAGACCTTCTTGTGAGTGATATTGAGATGCCGGGGCTTGATGGCTATGAACTGGCGTTTGAAGTACAAAATGATGATTCACTGCGCCACGCTTACTGTATTTTGCATACTTCGCTGTCGAGTGAGATCTGTGTTGATAGAGCGCGACAAGTCGGTGCGCATGAGGCGCTAGAAAAGTTCAATGCAGGTGAATTGATTGAAGCGATGCTAAAAGGCGCAAAATCACTAGAAAATACGCCTAAAAAGCAACAAGTTACGATTTAACGGTGAGAGAACCTCACCGCTATCTTGAGCTTTACTTCTTCGGCATCGGGTAGCTTTTGCTCACAAACTCCACCTCTTCTACACCTTCGATAAAGTTTGTTAGTGACGTCAACGCATACAAAGTGTTGGCAACTAAGTTGGCGTATTTGAATAAGATATCAGCCGGTGACTTTTTACCACTGTGTTCGACTGCCACCAGCGCTCTCACCACTTTCTTTGCTTGGCAACGCGCCAAATGCAGCTCGCTCGCAACTCGGCAACCTCCTGGCAATACAAATCCAGAGAATCCACCCTCTAAGCGTTCGCGTATCGCATGATAGTCGGCCTTGAGCTCACTCAGCTCTCGTTCAGTGATCGCCAGCTTCCCTCGAACCGAACCATTCAAATGATAAACATTTGGCTGCAAGCGAGTTAAAACGTCTCGAACTTGCGGCTCAAGATCCATGGTGAGAATTAAGCCAATACGACAGCACAGCTCGTCGGAGAGGATCTCAAAATCACACGCAGGACTCTCTTCGTAAATAAACGGATAACAGAATTCATCCCAATCTCGGCTTACTGGTTTCACTTAATGCTCCTAATAGGTATCTCGCGCACACTATTAGATATTACCTTGGTAAAAGCAAACATAAACACAACCTTGGGCGCATAAAAAAGGCCCTCACAAGACGCGAGAGCCATTCATCAAAGAACGAATCTAGTTTATTCGTTCGATACTTTTTTGTGACCTTCTTGTAGGTGAACGAAGTCCACTAGATCATCGCCTGACACTTGGTATGCTTGACCAAAGCCTTTAACGAACAAGCCGTTTTCTGCTTTAAGGTTAAACAGTGAGAAGTCTTGAAGCTGGCTTAAACCATCAATGATCTCACCAAAGCGCTCCTTCATTTGCCCTATAACTTGCGTCCAAAGCTCACTCTCACGCTCAACAACGGATGCCGTTGCATCAAACGTCAAACGCTTACGAGCATAAAGCTGTTTTGAGCTCTCTTCGTCTTCAATCATCATCAATGAGACGTTCGGGTTCGCTTTCAAGTTGCGAGCGTGACGTGCGATATCAGAAATTAAAACAAAATAGCCCTCTTGGTTTTGAACAAACGGCGCGTAGCTTACGTTTGGACGACCTTCTTCATCAACAGTAGCCAGTTGCAGCGTACGACGCTCTTGACGGAACTCTTTGATTTCAGGACCTAAACGACCTTGAAGACGTTCTTGTTTTACTTGCTGTTCCATGGTGATTCCTTTATTTACTTTCTCTAAATTATTATATTTTTAGCCAAGGAGAAACACTGTTGTTTCCCCTTGGTTCGCTCTAATCGTTGTTCATCTCAAGTCGCGAAACTTTGGGGTTAGCCTTGCGCCTTTAACGCGTTGAAGCGTTCTACTTGATCAGCAATAAGCTCACGTTTTTCGTCACGACCTAGGTAGATCTTAAAGACGTTTTCGCCAGTTTCGCTGAAGAAACCAAAGTAGTGACTCTCACGCCCCATGAATGGTTTACTCACCAACGCCACATGTTTCACGTTGTCTAATTTAAGGTGACCGTGTAGCTCACCCTCTTTGCCCATCAGGTTGTAGTAACCACGAGCCACTTTACCTTTAGGGAAAGGCGCCTTAACTTCAAAGATTGAACCAAACGAATGAACGATCGTCGTTACTGGGCCCCAGCCAACCAAGCCCTCAAGGATCTCTTGAACGCGAGAACCATCTAGCATTACAGACATGTCGCCTGGGAATGCAGCCACAACTTCCGCTTCGGTCACATTTAACTTTTCTGCAATCGCTGTAGGTAGTAGCTTAGGCTCTTCTTCAAGAATACGAGCCACGCTTTGCTCTAGTGTTTCGATCATATCTACCGTTGTATCTGTCATTGAATTCATTTCCATTATTAATTATGCGTGTTTCTTTACAGCATGTGGGTGATGAGCAGGACGCGAAGGTCTTGCTTGTGGATTCGCTTCAAAGTACTCCGCATTCAAAATTTGAATAACGCTTTGCGCTAATGTCACAGCCCAGAAGCTGCCCGCATTGGTTAAAGTTAAGTAGTCTTCAGATAATTGGACCAGTTCGTTATTTTGCCAATGCGAAAACAGAGGTTTTAAATAGTCAAACGTGTCTTGTCCCATGAAGGTAGGCAATAAGCTTCTGCGTACCACTCCAGAATCAAAACCCGCTTTAAGTGAAGAGAAGATAGGTTCAAGTTCGCTTTGCTTCGTCATCATGGCGATTGGAAGTTCGCCACGTTTAACCGAATCCATGTAAGTCTCTAGCGTTCGGTGCTGCATGATGCCGTGACCACCTACGTTACCACCGGCACCACAACCGATAGGCAGTACTTCGGCATATGTCTTAGCTAAACTGTTATAGATGCTGCGTTCGCGATTATCGCGGGCCCAATGGTTGACACTCAGTTTCTTCACCTTGTGCTTTTCCATGAACTCCACGCCAGCCAAATACATACTTGCTTTATCAGGAGTTGTCGCAGGAGGCGGAATTTTGCCTTTATCAACCAAGTTCAACATTGGCGCATCACCACCTACGATCAGTTGGTATAGGTCGATACCGTGAGCGCCTGTCGACATGTAATCGTGTAAGTCTTGCTCGAACACATCCATGGTTTGGTGTGGCAATCCGTAAAGTAGGTCAAGTACGATTGGGGCTTGTTCGGTTTTACTCAACGAGCTGATTCTCTCGAGAACCACTTCGCGGTCGTCTAACCTTTTTGCGCTGCGACGCACCTTGGTATTGAAGCTTTGAATACCAAAAGAGAATCGGTTGAAACCACCTTCTAGTGCACGATCAAACATCTCATCACTAAAACGGTTAATTCGTCCCTCTAGGGTCATTTCAACATCGTTTGCTAATGGGAAGTGTTCACGAATTGCCTTACCGAGTTGCTCGACTTGCAGTGCTGACAAATCGGTCGGTGTACCACCACCAATGTAAACCGCATGAAAAAGCCCAGACTGTGCCCAAGGCGTTTTTGCTTTTTGTTTTAATTCACAAAGCAGAGCTTCGAAATAGTCGTCAACAAGCTTGCGACTGGCTGCGTTTTGGAAGAAATTACAAAAAGTACAACGCACTCTGCAAAAGGGAATGTGAATATACAGACAACGTTTATCCTGCTTTTTGCCTTCCGTCAGCATCAATTCATCGAATAAATTCAACTTCTTATCTTGAGCAATCGGCGTCGAACTTCCACCAGCATGTGCAGAGTGCTTTTTCGCAAACGCAAAACGCAACGGATCCGGTGTTGAAACACCCAAAACAGATTCGTCAAATTTATAAATATTGAAAGTCATATAAATTACCTAAACGCTTACCGAGCAAAGCTTGGAAGACTATTCGCTAAAAACTGAGAGAATCATAAATAGCCTGAAATGATAATGCAATTGATAATTGATCTTATTTAGATTCTAAGCAATAATCGGTGCCAGATTTTCGTTTAGGTGAAGGGTTAATTGTGAACGTTCCAAGGTATGTCATAGCGGGGGGAGCCTCATTGGTGATTCATGCTGCGTTATTGTTTGTCGCGCAAGAATCAAAGGTATTTGCTATGCCAGCGGGCGCAGAATCTAAAACCGTTGCGCTCAATTTCAAGCCTCAACGTCCTACATCCGTTCAACGTGAAGAAACGGTTACCGAACCCGTTGAATCTGAAGTCACTCCTGAACCTGAAATTACAGAGGCGCCTGTAGAACCGACACCACCTCCAGTAGCAGAACCGAAAAAGGTTAAGCCGAAAAAAGAAGCGATCACTAACAAACCAAAACCTGAGCCCAAAAAAGAGCTCGTCAAAAAAACTGAGCCGAAACCACCAGTAAAAAAACAGGCAAAGAAAAAGCCCGTACAGAAAAAACCAGTCGAAAAGAAAGTGGTGGAAAAGAAACCTGAGCCTGTTAAACCACAGCCCGATAAGAAGATAGCCGAGAAAAAAGTAGAGCGTAGAGAGCACAATGAAGCTCAGCCTCAAGCGGTAAACCAAGGCCTTACAAATATAGAACCTGTACTAGTGACCAAACCCACCTTCAGTGCGCGTCCGACACCGCCTAAATACCCTAGGCAAGCAAGACGCAGAGGCGTAGAAGGGGTTGCTACTTATGAAATCTGGCTTGATGAAGACGGCAAGCAAGTTAAGCAAGCATTAGTGAATTCTTCAGGTGCCCTACTTCTTGATAAGGCTGCACTTGATGCGATCAAAAAATGGAAATTCTCACCACACACCGTAAATGGTCGAGCAATCGCTCACCGTGTACAAGTACCTGTTCGTTTTAAGTTGGACTAACACATGCAACAAATCAGTTATTTACAAGAGCAACTCGGCCTAATGACGTGGCCTTTGCTTATCTGCTCAGCACTTACTGCCATGATCATCGTTGAGCGTATTTTCCAAGTGATGCTGAGTATCGGTGTTGGACGCCGCGCTATTCGTAAAGAGCTTCACCAGATCGAACCAACAGATACTCGCCAGATTGAAACGCTAGCCGCTGACCTGTCCAACAAGCGACCTCTGCTCTACAAAGGCGTTTCGATGGTACTGGCTCACCACTCTTTTTCAAAGGGACTGCGCGAAGATGCCGCAGGTATTTGGCTTCAAGAGAAACGCCACCAGCTACATGCAGGTTTAAGACTGCTTGGTTTGATTGGCGTGATCAGCCCACTGATCGGCCTACTGGGTACCGTTCTCGGTCTCATTGAAATGTTTAAAGGCGTCGCTGCGACAACGGGCAGTATCACCCCGAATGACCTAGCTGATGGACTTGGCCTTGCGATGCGCACCACCGCAGCTGGTTTGATCATCGCTCTTCCCGCCATTTCCGGTGCACAACTGCTTGGTTTATGGGCCGACAGAGTATTGGCGAAATTGGAGCACACACTGAACTACGTCAACGTGTGGTTAGAAGGCATGTCGATGCAACCAACCACCACTCAAATTACGTCATCTCAGCAGACTGCTGCAACGGAAGGTGCGCGCTAGTCATGATCAAAGTCTCTCAGAATCACAATGCATCAAGCTTAGCGCCTGATCTGACGCCACTTTTGGACATTATCTTTATCGTGATGGTGTTCTTGCTTCTTACCGCTTCCGTGAAGTTGGAGTCGTTAGACGTTGAGTTACCAAGTAATGACAGCAGCAATGTGTCTGAGGTGCATAAAGACTCGATCAGCGTAAACCTGCTTAACCGCGAACCTTACTGGGCAATCAATGGCAAAGAGTACATTGATTGGGAGAACTTTAAGTTAGCGTTACTTGAAGAAGTCGGTTCTGGTGACAGCAAAAAGCCAATCATCATAGGTGCGGATAAAACCGCAGATGTGCAGAACCTCGTTAAGTTGCTCTCCTTCCTACAGGACAACGGTATCCCAGCAACGCAACTACTGACTGAAGGCGAATAAGCAGCCGACATTAGGCGGCAAACCTCAAAGGCGTAGGCACCAATCTACGCCTCGTAAAGATTTCAAATCATGTCGGCCATATATGCGAACCGACAAAAACAGACAATAAGAATAGAATTATGAATACAATTAAAGAGCTCAATCACAATCATTCAATTAAAAAGCCGCTTAAGAAGGGGCTACTTTCGATGGCAGCGCTTTTAGGCTTCTCCCTCGCAACTCATTCAGCGATTGCGGCCGACGATGCGCACCAACAACGCATTATCAGTGCCGGTAGTGCAGTCACGGAACTCGTGTTGGCACTTGGCGCCGAAGATCAACTGGTCGCAATTGATGTTACCAGCCGTTTCCCGCAATCAGACAAACTTCCTAAAATTGGCTACCACCGTAATCTATCAGCAGAAGGGCTTATTGCTCTGCAACCTACCACTCTAATCGGCTCTGATGAAATGGGTCCAGATACCGCAATTTCACAACTCAAATCTGCAGGGGTTGATGTTGAAATTGTTAACACAGAAGCAAGCGTAGAGGGCCTACTTAAGCGTATCGACCAAATCGCAGAGATCACGCATACAGAAGAGAACTCTAAAGCGGTAAAAGAGAGCGTGAATAAGAAAATCGCTGCGCTTGAAGCTAACCAAGTTCCTCAAAATGAAGCTAAAAAAGTGCTGTTCTTATTACTTCACGAAGGTCGCCCAGCGAATGTTGCGGGCAGTGAGACCTCTCCAAACGCGATCATCGAGCTTGCGGGTGGTATTAACCCAGCCGCGGATAGCTTAACTTCATACAAACCACTATCTATGGAGTCTATGGTGGAGATGCAGCCAGATATCATTCTTGTCAGTGGTCGTAGTTACCAAAAGATGGGCGGTGCAGATGCCATTCTCAAATCGCTACCAATGCTCGCCGCAACCCCAGCAGGCATGAACAAACAAATCATTACCGTTAACGGTAGCGCACTGGTAGGCGGTCTTGGCTTAGCAAGTCTTGCCGAAGCAAAACGCTTAAACGCACGTTTTTACCCGAATTAATTTACTGATTGTGCGTTTAGTTTAAGGCTCTCATTATGCTGTTAAGAACCGTCCCTTTAAAAACCTCAATGACAGGCTTTGGTATCGCCTTAGTCTTCATTGCCTTGTTTTCGATTACTGTTGGGCCAATGAACATTAGCTTGAGTGACAGTGCGGCTAGCTTGTTTATCCCAAACAACGAACTTGCTCCTCATATCAACCTCGTGATTCAAGAGATCCGACTGCCTCGAACCATTCTCTGTATGGTGATTGGTGCAATATTGGCGCTATGTGGCGCTGTTATGCAGGGGCTGTTCAGAAACCCATTAGCAGAGCCGGGGATCATTGGTGTTTCTGCAGGTGCTGCATTAGGTGCGGCGTTGGCAATCGTTCTATTTTCTGAATTGAGCCTTAACTACCCAGGTTTCATGAACTTTGCTGCGGTTCCTGTATTTGCTTTCCTTGGCGGCGCATTAACGACACTTTTAGTTTATAAGCTGGGTACAGGCAAGTTCGGTACTTCCGTGACCATCATGCTATTGGCAGGCGTCGCGATTAGTGCCCTGTCAGGTGCTGGTATTGGCTTTTTAAACTTCATCGCTGATGATCAAATGCTTAGGGATCTTTCTTTATGGTCGATGGGGTCATTGGCAGGAGCTAAATGGTCAGGGATTATTTTGGCCCTTGTTACCTTGGTTGTACTGTTTATCTTGTTTTATCGCCAAGCTATGTCGCTAAACGCCCTACTCCTAGGTGAATCAGAAGCACAACACTTAGGTATTCCCGTTCAAAAGCTCAAACGCCAGTTGATCTTGCTGACGGCAGCAGGTGTGGGTATTACGGTAAGCCTATCGGGTATGATTGGATTCATTGGCCTAGTAATTCCTCATTTGGGTCGCATGCTCGCAGGTCCAGATCACCGCATCTTACTTCCATTATCAGCAGTATTGGGCGCGCTATTACTGACCGCTGCGGATATGTTTTCACGCGTGGTACTAGCACCTGCCGAACTACCGGTTGGCATTGTCACCGCGATCATCGGCGCACCATTTTTCCTCTATCTACTGTTCCAACAAAAAGGGAGAATTTTGTAATGCACTCCCCAGCCTTAAAAGCCAGCGACATTCATGTAAAGTTTGGCAGTAAAGTTATTCTAGATAATGTCTCTATCGAGATCGAAGCAGGTAAAGTCACCACACTTCTTGGCCCAAATGGTGCTGGAAAAAGCACATTACTCAAGGCGTTATGCCAAGAGATTGAAAGCCAAGGTCACATCAATTACTTTGGTCGAGACAGATCACTATGGTCACCGGGTACGCTGGCCAAGCATTTAGCCATGCTCCCACAGCACAGTACGCTCACGTTCCCATTCCTCGCGAACGAAGTAGTTGAGCTTGGTGGCATTCCACTGCAAGAACCCAACCGAACACTGACTAGAATCGCGCAAGAGAAAATGGAGGCTGCAGATGTCTCTCATTTAGCTCAACGTCTGTACCCATCGCTTTCAGGCGGTGAGAAGCAGCGTGTGCACTTAGCTCGCGTGTTAACTCAACTGCACCATTCAGGTGATCAATGTGTATTGATGCTCGATGAGCCAACCTCAGCTCTTGATCTTGCTCATCAACACAACACGTTAAAAATCGCCCGTAAGATGGCTGACGAGCAAAACGCAGCGGTGATTGTAGTGCTCCATGACTTAAACCTCGCGGCGCAATATTCGGATCGTTTAGTGGTTCTGAAAGATGGACAGCTCGTCTGTGATGGGACGCCGTGGGAGGCACTAAAACCTGAGATGATTGAAGACGTCTATGGATATCGAAGTATCGTTGAAAAACATCCAACGATGAGCTTCCCTCAAGTCCATCCTGCTGGCTAAAAAACAAAAAGAGCACCTCATGGTGCTCTTTTTAGTTTCTAAAGGCTTAAAACGCCGTTCACGGCCATTTAAGCTATTGTCCAAATCAACAATAGGTGTTCTTGCTAAAGATTCACAAAAAATCGAACGATTAGATGTGCCAAATTCATTACTTTTTAACGTGGTTACCTCATTGTCTTTAGGTCAAACATAAGAGCCAAAGGATTGTAGACCATGAAACAGCAGGCACAAAAAAAGCTCCTAATGAGAAGCTTTTCTTTCAATGGATTATTTGCTCATTTGAATCAGAGACTTACCAATTAACCATTCTAGTTCTTTACCGCTTGTGTCACCAAACTGAGTTTCAGTCAGTTTGTATAGACGATCAATACCGTTTGCTGCGAACTCGTGTGCGCTTTCTGAAGTAACGATATGGTGGAATAGCAGGCGTAAGATTGCTAGGAACTCAGCATCTTCCAGGGCTTTAATCCAGCTATCAGAAAATGCATCTAGACCATTTTCAAAATCAATGTGTTCCATGAACATTTTGAAGATACGACCATCAAGCGCTGCCGTAAAATCTGTCTTCTTTGGAAAGTGGTGGCTAATACCAGTACGAGAAACACCCGTTTGTTGACTCAACGTCGTGTATGACATTTTGTCGTAACCCAGTCTTAGTAGCTGGTCAACTACGGCATCCATGATTTTCTGGATAGTGATTTCTGTATCTTCTTTACTACGCTTTGGCATATTCAGGCTCTTCTTTTTGTAAATCCATCTAACTCATCAAATGAAGTCAGAATGAAAATCGTTATCAGCATTATGTGAGTAAGGCGATTTTTCGCAAGTATTTACGCCTAAAAGCACGACAATACTCTGTACGACCAATTTTACAGTGTTGCGTCTTTGCGCACTTTGTTTAATTCGTCTTCGGAAATCACCTTACCGTTCTAAAGCAGTGTTTTAAAATAACCGCTTAGAATATGAAATGCGAAACAATAAATTCATTATATAAATACCTATCAAGCGATAGATACTCTTATAAAATCATTCAGGGTGCAACTAACTGAATGATATTCTGACAAATTAATGACACTAATTTTCAGAAAAATATGAGCTTGATCACACCCATATTCATATTTATAAAACGCCATGCTCATTGTTTTCCTCAACAAACAACATAGCATACCAATGCAAGATAGGCCAAAGGATTTAATTTTTGTAGATACAGATCAAATTGCTCGGTAAAATAACCGCAGATTTTGTAAGAGGATTATTTATGAACCAAGATGTTGGCACTAATGATGTATGCGAAGCTTGCGGTTGTGCAGGCGAAATGGGTTTCATCATTAAAGAAGGCGACGATGTAGCGGAAGTTGTAATCTACGGTAACTCGAAAGAAGCAATGGAAGCAGAGCTAGCTAAGTACATTGATTTAGCTAAACAAGTTTCAAGCAGCGTTGAGTTTGAATCAACGGATCTAACAGAAGAAAGCAACGAACTACGTACACGTTTTAAGTTCGAAGTAAGCGCAGAGAAGATTATTTTTGAACTAAAAACTCGTTCAATCGCTCGATAACGCGCCCTACTCAATTGTTAAAGACGAGCCTATTGCTCGTCTTTTTTTTCGAGAGTTTTCCAGGAAAGTGCTCCATTTGACTCAAAATCATTCTGCTCAGCACACTGAATCACAACACCAGATATTTCTAACACAGCCCCTAAGCTGTATGCCTTGTCGTCATAATAACAGACCCTTGGGTGCGTATTCTTTTGTGAAACAATCACGGCTTTTTTCGCTGGTACCGAAATAATATTGTCGGCATAAACGTTTGCGTTATTCCCAAATAGACCCGCGATTACTGTCAAAGATATGACTTTAATTGCATTTAATCTTTTCACTTATATTTCGCTCTCTTTTTAATTAGCTAAAATTAACAATTATCGGCAATATTTCTGGGCTCGTATGCAAATTCCGATATAGTAAGCACAACCCTGTTAGAAGATCGCCATTATGCTCAGAATTGTCACATTGCTTGCGTGCTTACTCACCATATCAAATAGTTATTCCCAGCCCCTCGATCACTATCAAATATTGAATCATCTCGACAATTACGGAAATCTCTATCTACGCAATAAGCCGTATACAGAGTTACCAAGTGGGCTGATCGTCAAAGGTAATTTAAATATAGAGAAAACTTCGATAAAACGACTGCCCAAAGGGCTAGAAATCGGTGGTAGCCTACAAGCCGCCAACAGCTTACTCAGTCGTGTACCATCAGGCACTTCCATCAAAGGCTATGCCAACTTACTTGGTAGTCAGATTCAAAATTGGCCGAAAGGAGTCAAGGTTGGTGGGTTTATCAACTTCACCGATACCCCCCTAAAGAAGTTGCCAAATGGCTTCCGTGTAAAAGGCGACTTGAGCTTAATCCGAACCCCATTGGCCGAATTACCAAATGGTATCGTGGTTGAAGGTAACCTTTATATTGGTGGCTCTGCGATTACGCAGTTTCCCGACGTGATGACAGTGAATGGCAATATCTATCTTGGTGGTAATGTTATTAGCAAGTGGCCAACGACACTGAACTTGGGGGGCGCCGTAGCCCGCTAAACTGGTTCCAGTATGACGGATTGTTATGTAAAGCGATCAAAAAAGGAGCATCACGCTCCTTTTTATATTTCACAAGTTCGTCGTTAAGCTAGTCGTTAAATTAAGAGACTAAATTAGCCGACGTTCTTTACCGGGTTAGCATAACTATTGATCAGATACTGATGAGCGCCTTGAGGAATGCTTGACAGTTTCTCTTCAAACTCACGTTTTACTGCGTCAGTGATGCTATCGTCTTCTTTGTCTGCTGCAAGCAGATTAACTGGGAACAACTTATAGTTCTCATGGATCTGACGGTCAATCTCTTCAGCCAATGCTTCAGGTGTTTCAAAATCTTGTTCAATCACTGAACCAAAGCCAACATGTACATGGCCTTTATTGCCAACAATACCTTGAATGATGCTTTCGATATCTTCAAATTCACCTTTTTCATATGAACCATTGACGTCTTTTTCAAACAGTTCAAGCGCTTTAGCAGTATCACATGGATCATTCTCGTAAGAGATCGCAACCGGAACGATTTTCAGCGATTTCACATACTCGGCGAATGCGACTTTCTGTTTACGTCCTTCAACGTGGAACATCTTAAGGATTGCTGGATCAGTGAAGTCGTTGCCATCTTTCGCACGTCCCTCTTTCTGCGCAATCCAGATAGAGTTTCCAGTATCTAGAGAGTGCTTGATATAAGAAGAGAGTTGACCAAGCGCTTTCATCATCTCACGCGGCCCTTTAAGCGAGCGCTTAACAATAAAGCTCTTGTTCAAACGCATAAGTTCAGTCGCGCATGGCTTCTTAAGCAGGTTATCACCAATCGCAATACGGCATGTGTTGTGGTTTTGCTGATGCAGTGCATAGTTAACCAAAGCCGGATCCATGGCGATATCGCGGTGGTTAGAGACAAACAAGTAAGACTGATTTTGATCTAACGACTCAAGCCCAGTGTAAGTCACACCTTTAGTGGTATTCGCTAAGGTATCACGAAGGTACTTTTTCACTTCGATCTGAATCGCTTCTACGCTCTGCAGCTTGCTCCACTTCATTTTTAGGTAAACACGCAAGATTGGGCTCATGATTGCTTGGAACCAAGCTGCGTGATTCGAGAAACGATAGTTTAGGATCGCGCTGATGAATTCTTCATCATTGATTAGGCGATCGAGTGCCGCAGGAATTTCGTCGTCATTATAAGGACGGATATCAATATATGGATCAGTCTGAGAGGTCATTTTTCACTACATCTAATAAAAAGCTGGCTCATTCTACGCATTGTTTTGCTTTCTCGCAGCTACAGAGCCCATACTTTTGACAAGGTCAGACCAGAAACATCGGATTTACCTGCATTATTGTTGGCATACGTTAAAATTAACGGTAATCTTAGCGGCCGCAAAACTAAGGACCTTCTATGAACTTCGCTATCGAATACACATCGGCTTACTACTCCCACCTAGAAATCACTCCTAGAAAAAAAGTGGTAAAACATAGCCTTGTATCCGTCGCAAGCGGATTAGTTTTGATTAAGATTGGTAAACAGGAACACGCAATTGAGCCAGGCCAGAGCCTTTGGATCCCGTTTGATTGCTTAACTTCCCTCACCTACTTTCCAAACACGCGAATCGCACGCGTCGACTTTTCAGTGCGCCTAACCGATGCCTTCCCTAAGCAAGCGGGCTACGTTAACCAAACGCCATTGTCTCAAGCGCTGCTCGATAAACTGGCAACGTTGGCTGTTAAAAACAAAGATACTAACAACGCATCCCCTACCTTCAAAGAGCTGCTAGCGGTCGTTAAGCAAGAGGTGTTGACCTTTAAGCCACTGCTGTGTGAAAGCGAATTATCTCAGCGCTTCAATAGCTGGAATATTGAAGACTCGCCGCTTTCTCAAGAACAGACGCTTGTGATGGTAATGCGTGAAGCGAAAAAGCGCATGCAATCTGGCCAGAAGAAAGAGAAAGTGATCGATGAGTTGTTCTCAGGTCAAACCGAAGAATTTGAGCAGCTGTGTATGCTTGTGTTTGGCGATACGCTATAAACTGAAACAATTAGCCAGAACAACAAAAAGCCGCGAACACAATGAGTGTCGCGGCTTTTTTAATTCGAATTGATTTTCTACAGCCTATATCTTGCTTGAGATGCGCTATGTTAGAACGGGAACTCGATCTGCATCATCATGTCGGCTTCCCTGGCATCGTGCCAACGATAATCGAAACGCATACGAGGCTCACCCACTGACTTCTCACCAAAGCCAATACTCAACTGCAAGCCATGGTTTAGGATCCACTCTTCTGTGGTCATGTCGTACTTTTTGTCTTCGAGATCTTCAGGGAACCACATACCCAAACCAACATAATTTGAGCTAATACTTTGGGTGATGATAGGTGAGTCTTTAGTTTTCAGTACCCAATCAGACCAGTAGTCATTTGTAGATGCTTCCGTTTCATCGCTGAAACCACTCAGGCTCAGCATTCGTTGACTGAAAGATTCAAGGCTGTCTGAAAAGTTGAGGCATGTTGTCTGCTCATCTGAGTCAAACATGATCGAGTCTAGGCTGAATAGATCACACTCAGCATGCGCGTGCAGGCTGAAGGTAACGACGAAGCTTGTCGTTAAGAGTGCTCTTTTTAGCATAGTGCTCTGACCTCTTAGGATTAAGGACTACATTGTCTTATACAGCCCGCCGTCTTGCAAGATATTTGTAACTGACTTTGTACTCAAATTTGTAAAGTCATCACCATTTGTTATCGCTTTGCGGATATCGGTGCTACGAACCTTTACTTTTTCTGGGCAAGCCATCACAGACCAACGCTCAGTGATCTCGTCTGACTTATAAAAAGACGAGAACTTAAAGAAGTTATCCGGCCCGATGACAAAAGTTATATCGGCCGTTGGATGAGATTCTTGAAGCTTTTCTAATACCGCGTACGTTGTGACGCTCTCACCGGGGGTGTACAAACTTTGCTCTACTAAAGATAGTTCAACTTGCTCAATAGCCAAGTCATTGATAAATGCCTCAACAAGCTGACATCGAATATCATAGTCCAACATGGTTTTCCCCCATGCGTGGGCAATGCTGGGTACCAATAAAATTCGGTCGAAGTGCACCAAAGATTCAATGACACTTTTATGCCCTAAACTTGGTGGGTTAAACGCACTACCAAAAACCGCTATTTTTTCCATCGCTTGTTGCTGCCTTCTTTTATCTCACTGTGTAAAGAGGTTTTTATCTCTCTTGATTTCGGTATGATAACACTAGATTTCAATTTGCTTGCAGGAAAGGAATACGAATGGAACAGTTAATTCGTGATGAAATGCGCGTTCTCCCATCAATTGACGCTCAATTTGAAGTAGATCGTCGCGTAGAGTTCATCAAAACCAAATTACAACAATCAGGATGTAAGTCGCTTGTACTGGGTATCAGCGGTGGTGTTGACTCAACAACATGTGGACGTCTCGCTCAGCTAGCAGTAGACAGCCTTAACGAATCAAGCAACAGCAACGATTACCAGTTTATTGCAGTTCGCCTACCTTACGGTGAGCAAAAAGACGAAGATGAAGCGCAGCTAGCTCTCTCTTTCATCCAGCCATCTCAATCTGTTTCAGTAAACATTAAATCGGGCGTTGATGGCCTGCATGCTGCGTCTCATGTTGCGCTTGAAGGCACAGGTCTACTCCCAACAGATTCAGCTAAGATTGACTTTGTGAAAGGCAACGTAAAAGCGCGTGCTCGTATGATTGCTCAATACGAAATTGCGGGCTATGTAGGTGGCTTGGTCATCGGTACTGACCACTCAGCAGAAAACATCACAGGTTTCTACACTAAGCATGGTGATGGCGCATGTGACCTTGCACCACTGTTTGGCCTAAGCAAGCGCCAAGTTCGTGAACTTGCAGCGACACTGGGTGCACCAGAGCTGCTGGTTAAGAAGGTACCGACAGCTGATCTAGAAGAACTCGATCCACAAAAAGCGGACGAAGATGCACTTAACCTAACTTACGACCAAATTGATGACTTCCTTGAAGGCAAAGAAGTATCTAAAGAGGTTTCTGATCGTCTAGTAAGCATCTACCAAGCGACCCAGCACAAACGTCAACCGATCCCAACGATCTACGACTAAACTCTGGCTACTGGCGTAATAAATCGCGCACCTATAAAACACGAGATTAGCTAAGCAAAAGGCCGACGGTGAGTTCACCGTCGGCCTTTTCATTTCGTTTTGTTACTATTTCGTTTTATTACTAACGTCTACTGGCCTTTCTCGGCTAAGCCATCAACTTAATCGACAACTTCAATATCAGTTTGTGGTACACAGCAACACGCCAATACTTGCCCCATGTTACGCTCATGATCTTGCAGCGCTGGAACATCAGGTTGATGCACTTGCCCCGACTCTAGAGTCACCTTACATGCCCCGCAGAATCCAGCTCGACAGCTTGACGCAATTGAAACACCCGCGGCTTCTGCTTGGTCAAGCAGAGTACCTTGGTTGTTGCCTTCAAACAGGTAACCATTCACACTCAACTGTAGGGTTTTCACCGCTTCTTCAGTCGCTTGATTAACACCAAATGCTTCTTGATGGTAATGCTGTGGGTTCAATCCCATTTGAATCAGCATCTTTTTGGCGTTCTCCATGAAACCGTCTGGGCCACACACAAATGCTTGGCGTCGATGAAGATCGTCGATTTTCGCGATGTGAGAAACACTCAAGCGCCCAGACAATCCTTGCCAATCTTTGGCAGGCTGACTTAGTGAGTAAATCACTTTCAGGCCTGGATGCTTATCGGCAATCTCTTGAATCTCTTGTTGATAAGGAATGTCCAACTCACTGCTGCATTGATGATAGAACACCACATCGTCCACTTGGTTGTGGTCAGAAAGGTAACGCAGCATCGAAAGCATAGGCGTGACACCGCTGCCCGCAGAAAGCAGCAATAGTGGGTGACTTGGATTCTCTTCGAGATAGAAAGCGCCGTCTGGGTTTTGCGCCACTAGCATATCTCCGACCTGGAAATGATCATTTAACCAGTTTGAGATTCGACCATCATCGACACGTTTCACCGAGATAGCGAGACGACCCGCTCGTGATGGACTAGAAGACAACGTATAGCGACGCGAAACTTTTTCGCCATCGATAGTCATTTCAATCGGAAGATGCTGACCCGGCTGATAACTAGGTAAGACCTTGTCACCTTTCGCAGGCTCTAACCAAAATGTGGTGAAGTCTCGTGCGATCTCTTCACGTTCAACACATGTTAAGTGCAGTGACTCAACCCACGTATCTTCATACTGTTCTTTAGGCTTGGTCTCAAGCACTTCAATCTTATCGCCTGCTTTAATCACACCTTCATTTTTCGCGACAAGATTCTGGCCAAAGAAAACGCCCCCAGTCTCATCAGCTCGGAATTGAGAGAAGGTATTCAGTGGCTCCTTAGAAGGTCGAAACTCACCTTTATCCACATCAACCGTGGTTAAGATGCAGCGCTGGCAAGGCTTCACCGCTTCAAACTCGACTTCACCGATTCGAATTCGTTTCCAACCATCTTCTCCAAAGGCTTCCGTATTCGACACCACTAAGTTAGTGCGAAATTGGTCCATGGTATGTAGCTCTGGGCTACGGCGGTTTAGCTCTTCTAATGATGCTTCGCTAATAATAAGAAGCGGGTAACCATCGGCAAAGCTTACGTTATGACCAAGTTTCTCACGCACACGGTTAGACTGCTCACCAGTAAACAGTAACTCGACACGTTGTCCAAGAACGTCGCTGAACCAATCATCAGCAGCATCATTTGTGGTGTAAGCCATGAAATTGTCTTTCCAAACCGTTGCCGGTGTCTCCTGCATTTTGAACTCGCTGTATTTCAAACGCAGAGCAGGCCTACCCTCACAAGTGAAAATCAAGCCATCAGGTTGCAAACTAGATGACACTTTCACCATTTGTGGGTACTTACGAGCCGTCACCATTGATCCATCTGCCAACGCCAACATAAAACGTCGGTCAAAACTCAGACCTTGTTTCTCTACCCATGCACTTGATAGTGAAATCCCGCCAACTGATTTAACAGGGTAAACATTCACCTGCGAGAGATAAGGACTTTGCACTTCCGAGGACTTTGACATAACGACTCCAATGTTATTAGATTTTTAACAATGCTAACAAATGCACATAGTTTTAGGAACTGACTCGCACTAAACACTTGATACTCAGCTATTATATTGAGAAGTGAGCTAAATATACTTTTAACCATTGGTCGTGTTATAAAAATAGAGACCTTGCAGCTTCAGAGTAACCTGCAAGGTGAGACCTCTAGAACTTCATTGAATAAAAAGGAATTATCATGAATAAACTACTCGTCATCATCCTATGTGTTCTTCTTCCACCGCTAGGTGTGTTTGTCGCGCGCGGCGCAGGCAAAGACCTCTTGATCAACATTGTGCTTACGATTTTCTTCTGGGTGCCGGGGATGATCCATGGGTTATGGGTTGCGACTCGATAATCGAACATATTTAATACAATTATTACTTTTAGTCTTAGAGATCGAAGCTTCTACCAATGAAGTAGCAAAAACAGGATGAAATAAAACGGCTTTTCCACTATCATCCTGTCGCCTAAACGTAAGCGATTGCTTTCACAGATTTCGCTTCGTTTAGGCTCCAACTACATAACATTTCAATTGGTGGGAGCTTTCAATGACACAACTTACGATTACTCGTCCTGACGACTGGCACGTTCATCTACGCGATGGCGAAGTTCTGAAAGATACAGTTCGCGATATCAGCCGTTACAATGGTCGAGCGTTAATCATGCCAAACACTGTCCCACCTGTAACTGATACAGAAATGGCGCTGGCTTACCGTGAGCGTATCATGGCAGAAAAGCCAAGTGAGCAATTCGAGCCACTGATGGCACTTTACCTAACCGACAACACCACTCCTGACGAAATTCGCAAAGCGAAAGCATCAGGTGCCGTTGTTGCTGCGAAACTTTACCCAGCTGGCGCAACAACAAACTCTGATTCAGGTGTGACGTCTGCGAAGAACATCTACCACGTACTAGAAACAATGCAAGAAGTCGGCATGTTACTGCTTGTACACGGTGAAGTGACGACTCACGACGTTGATATTTTTGACCGTGAGAAAGAGTTCCTAGACACAGTATTGGCACCTATCGTCAATGACTTCCCGAATCTTAAGATTGTCCTAGAGCACATCACAACGGCTGATGCTGCAACATTCGTGAAGAACGCCAACGAAAACGTTGCTGCAACCATCACAGCACACCACCTACTCTACAACCGCAACCACATGTTGGTTGGTGGCATCAAACCACACTTCTACTGCCTACCTATTCTTAAGCGCAACACCCACCAGCAAGCGCTCATTGAAGCAGCAACAAGCGGTAGCAAGAAGTTCTTCCTAGGTACAGACTCAGCTCCTCACGCAAAAGGCGCGAAGGAATCAGCATGTGGCTGTGCGGGTTCATACACAGCACACGCTGCAGTAGAGCTTTATGCAGAGGTATTTGAGCAAGAAGGTAAGCTTGAAAACCTAGAAGCATTTGCAAGCCACAACGGCCCAGACTTCTACGGTGTACCTCGCAACACTGACACCGTAACTCTTACTAAAGAGGAGTGGAACGTGGCAGAAACGATGCCGTTTGGTTCAGACATCGTTGTGCCAATCCGTGGCGGTGAGACGATTGCTTGGACAGTAAAGTAATCACCTCGACGTCTATCCCCACCCAAAGGGACGACTAAAAAAGAATCAAAAATGCCGCTAACTTTCTGTCAGCGGCATTTTTATTGAAGCTAGATTAGACTGGTCTAGATACGACTAAGTAACCGACCTACCCATTCAATTTGGCCATATTCAATCAAATCGAATGCAGTAAAAAATATCGCACATATAACCGCAAGCTTTAAAAGACGAATAAGAATTAGCATCATATTTCCTTTGGGAATCACTCCCTTTCCAAACTCTGCGGGTAGAATAAGCCTTTTATGTCAATTGTTCATCAACATCCTTCTAATTGATTGTTTTACTGCTTATTGCACTTTATCCTCCACACATACTTAGCTCAATTAATAGGACATGGATATGCACACCTCTTCAACTTACCCTATCGGTATTGCTGGACAAAAATGGGGCGAAGCTGAACGTCGACAATGGCGTGAAAGCCAAACAATCAAGCGTGAATATCAACAAGAAGTCGTGCCAAAAATCAAAGCTCTGGCTGAGCGTTTCGACTTAGAGCAATACGGCGCACTCAGCTATGACGAAACGCGTTTCCCTCTATTCGCAATCAAGACCAAAGCTTGGGATGAGAACAAGCCAACAGTATTAGTGACAGGTGGTGTTCATGGTTACGAAACCAGCGGTGTTCATGGCGCGCTGAAGTTCGCAGATACACAAGCAGAACACTACAGCCAGTACTTCAACATCGTTATTGCACCTTGTGTGAGCCCATGGGGCTACGAAGTGATTAACCGTTGGAATCCAAACGCTGTCGATCCAAACCGCTCTTTCTACGACAATACGCCAGCAGAAGAGTCAGCGAACTTGCGCGCACTCGTTGCTTCGCTTCCACAAGAAGTACTGATGCACATTGATCTTCATGAAACAACAGACTCTGATGAGACCGAGTTCCGCCCTGCTCTAGCTGCGCGCGATGGCCTTGAATACATCGAAGGTATGATTCCAGATGGCTTCTACACAGTGGGTGACACAGAAAACCCGCAGCCTGACTTCCAAGCAGCAGTTATCGCTTCTGTAGAGAAAGTTACACACATCGCGCCTGCGGATGCCGACGGTAAGATCATCGGTTCAGAGGTGACTCAATACGGCGTGATCAACTACCCAATGAAAGAGCTTGGTCTATGTGGCGGCGTAACCAACTGCAAGTACGGTACAACAACCGAGGTTTACCCAGATAGTGACAAAGTGACTGACGAAGAGTGTAATGATGCTCAAGTTGCGGCAATTGTGGGTGGCTTGGAGTATGTGATTAAGCATGAGCTAAGCGCTTAACGTACCCTATAAATAAAAGAGCGACTCGCATCAGATGCTGTCGCTCTTTTTTGTATCTGCTATTCAGGATTATGCCTTATCGCTAAAGTCACCTTACAGTGCGAAACTAAAACCTAGGCTGTAATCATCGCCGTTTTTTGCTGTGTACTCTTTGTCTTCACTGCACGCAGTTGGTCGGCCTTTCTCATCACCTTGTACCAAGCTAACCCAGTGTCTGATGCCTGAAGAGTAGCTCTCTTCCGTTTGACCAAATGTGGTGCATGTTTCTAGCTGAATATCTTCGATATTTACAAGTTCTAGACGACCAGTGCCGGCACGAGCACCAATGGTAACCTCTACGTGTGTGCCGCTTTCGTCACGGAACAGGATTGCTGAAGGCTTAGATTTGTCGCCTGCGTAAGCCACAAAGTGCTTCGCTCTTTTCAGGCCAGTGTGTTCACCATTCTTAAAGTAAACTTGCACGTGACGGTAATCGATCTCATAGCTAACTGCATCTTCATGCGAACCACTCTCTAGAGGGAAAAGCGTGTCTAGCAGTTGCTTCGCCATGCGTTGCTTTTCCATCTGTTTATCCGCTTTAACCATTTCGACAGCAAAGACAGCTTCAGCGATAAAGGTAGAATGGTTTCTGTGAAGTTCTGTTTTATCCAATGTAAGCATGTTCATAGTCTTTCCCTCGTACGGCTTTAAATTCCATCTAGATCAAAAAGCTTAATCGACCCGTTTTTAATTGATTATTGCGTTGTGTTTTGCAGTAACTAAAGACTACATCGATTTTAGAAACAATTTCACAACAAAAACTTCACAGTGTTAATTTTACAGATTTTGTCAATTTTACAGCGCGAGATCATCCTAATCAGAGAACCTAAAACTGATTCAAAACCCTTCCTATATCACTGAAATTAAAAACAAAAAAAGCCGCACTAATAAGTGCGGCACCTTGGGCTTGGTAAATAACAGGGATTTTACAGTTTCACTTTTTTTGTGAAATTCGTTTTATTAGATTTCTGTTATCTGGTCGATTCCTTTAACTTCAAGCGCATCGCGTGAAGGACAGGTTCAGTGTAACCACTCGGCTGAGCACAACCTTCAAAAACCAACTGACAAGCAGCTGAGAACGCAATGCTGTTTTCAAAATCATCCGCCATGTTGCGGTAATTTGGATCACCTGCGTTTTGCTCATCAACCACTGCAGCCATGCGCTTCATTGTGGCCATCACTTGCGCCTCATCACAGATACCGTGACGAATCCAGTTTGCAATGTGCTGACTTGAGATACGCAGTGTTGCACGGTCTTCCATCAAGCCAACATCGTTGATGTCTGGCACCTTAGAACAACCAACACCTTGGTCAATCCAGCGAACTACGTAACCCAAAATACCTTGGGTGTTGTTGTCCAGTTCGTTTTGGATATCTTGAGCAGTCAGCTTTTGGTTACCTAGTAATGGAATCGTTAGGATGTCGTCGACATTCGCTCTTACACGCTCACGGAGTTCTTTTTGACGACTCGGTACGCTCACTTGGTGGTAATGAAGTGCATGCAGTGTTGCTGCAGTCGGTGATGGAACCCATGCTGTGTTCGCACCCGCTTTAGGATGACCTAATTTAGCTTCCATCATCTTGGCCATGTTGTCTGGCTCTGGCCACATGCCTTTACCAATTTGCGCCTTGCCTTGTAGGCCACACGCTAAACCGAGATCGACGTTTTGATCTTCGTACGCGCCAATCCAAGTCATGGTTTTCAATTGTGCTTTTGGAGCAAATGGGCCTGCTTCCATACTAGTGTGGATCTCATCACCGGTGCGATCTAGGAAACCAGTATTGATGAACACCACACGGTCTTTCGCGGCGCGGATACACTCTTTCAAGTTAACCGAGGTACGGCGCTCCTCATCCATAATGCCCACTTTAATCGTGAAACGCTCAAGACCTAGGGCATCTTCAATTCGACCAAACAACTCATTGGTAAACGCCACCTCTTCAGGGCCATGCATCTTAGGTTTTACGATGTTAATGCTATTGGCAGTCGAGTTTTGGTATGGGCTGTTGCCCTTCAAATCATGCATTGCGATAAGCGAAGTAATCATGCCATCCATGATGCCTTCTGGTACTTCATTACCGTTTTCGTCGATGATTGCTGGGTTAGTCATTAGGTGCCCAACATTACGCACAAACAGCATGCTTCGGCCTTTCAAAGAGATCTCACCACCGCTGACACTTGTGTATTGGCGATCTGGGTTTAGGCTACGAACTATTGTCTTTCCATTCTTTTCCAGTGACTCTTGCAAGTCACCTTTCATCAAGCCTAACCAGTTTCGATAAGCTAGCGCTTTGTCTTCACCATCTACCGCTGCAACGGAGTCTTCACAGTCCATAATGGTTGTAAGTGCGGCTTCTACCAGAACGTCTTTAACACCAGCGGCATCGACACTGCCGATAGGGGCGCTTGGGTCGATTTGGATTTCGATATGTAAATTATTGTGCTTAAGAAGAATACAAGAAGGAGCGCTTGCATCGCCTCGGTAGCCGATAAATTGCCCCTGTTCGATAAGCGTAACTTCTTCGCCGTTTTCTAGGGTCGCGGTCAGCGTATTGCCAATGCTGACATTACTGATGCTGTATTTGGTGACGTCTTTGTGGGATACGCCATTAAGTGGTGCCGCTTCGTCTAGAAATTCACGAGCATAAGCGACTACTTTTGCGCCGCGTACTGGATTGAAACTGCCGCCTTTCTCTGCACCATCGTCTTCACTGATGACGTCTGTGCCATAAAGGGCATCGTACAAACTGCCCCAACGAGCATTTGCCGCATTAAGCGCAAAACGTGCGTTCATAATAGGCACAACCAATTGTGGGCCCGCTTGAGTCGCGATCTCTGGCTCTACGCTCGCTGTGGTAACTTCAAAATCGTCACCTTCTGGTACTAGGTAACCAATCTGCTGCAAGAACTCTTTGTACTCAACTGGATCCAACGTTTGACCCGCACGCTCTTGGTGCCACACATCAATTTGATGCTGCAAGTCTTCTCGCTTGATCAATAGCTCTCTGTTTTTTGGGGCAAGGTCTTTGAGGATATCAGCAAATGATTGCCAAAAATCTTCGGCATTAATACCGGTTCCCGGAATGACCTGTTCATTAATTAACTGGTAGAGGGTGCTATCAATGTTCAAGCTTCCCTGTTGAATACGACTGCTCATAAAATCTCTCTCAAATTAACCGATGACTACTTAATAAACTACGTAACTGACCAAAATTTAGCTAATTTATGCCATTTATAGTGAATATTCATAGAAAAAATACCCGTATAACGGGCTATCCTGTTACGCCGCTCTCTATCTCACTCGCGACACTTTTAATCAAACGACGCATCCACTGATGGTCGGGATTACTCTGTAATAATGGACTCCATGCCATCTTCACTTCGAAAGGTTCGATAGCAAATGGCGCAGGCTTGATCAGCAAATTGGGGTTGTTTCTTTGTAGCTGAGCTGCCTTTGTTGGAATCGTCAGAATCAGATTTTTTTGTTGGGCGAAGAGAATCGCGGATAAATAATGTCGCGTAAACACGGTAATGTTTCTCGTTTTACCGATGCGCATCAGTGCCTCATCTATCCACCCTAATTTCTGTGCTTCACTTGGGTTGATCCCGACCCCGGTACCCATTCCTGTTTTGCTTACCCAAATATGCTGAGCTTTTAAATACGACAAAAGGCTAAAGTCATCGGCAATTGGGTTGTCACAACTGAACAAACAGGAGAACCCGTCGTGCCAAAGGCTCATCTGATGGAACGACTGAGGGATGTTGTCAAAACGGTTGATAATAATATCAACGGTGCCCTGCTCTACGTCCTGATAACTCACGTCACTGGGCGTCATAATATCAAGACGAATCTTCGGCGCGATCTCACTCAGCCTTCTTAATAATGGCTGAATAATGGTCGATTCTGCGTAGTCGCTCGCCATGATTCGAAACACGCGTTCGCTGTCCTCCGCCCGAAATTCGGTGGTTGGCTGCAATGTCTTCTCTACATTAGCCAAAATATTTCGAATCAATGGCTGAAGCTTTTGAGCGCGCTCTGTGGGTATCATCCCTTCACTGGTTCTCACCAATAATGGGTCCTCTAAAAGATCGCGTAATCGACGAAGTCCATTACTCATGGCTGGCTGAGTAATACCCAATTGTTTGGCTGCGCGAGTTACATTTCGCTCTCGCAATAACATGTCTAAATACACAAGTAGATTAAGGTCTATACGAGCAATATTCATATAAAAAATACCGAATATAATAACTATAAATTAACAAAATTATCACATGTGTGATTATTCTTTGTCCATAGCAAAGTTTTAATCCAAGCCAAATTTGGCAAACATACCCCACGTGAAACTAAGGAATAGTTATGTCGCAAATCACACAAGATATCGAAATGATCGAAGTTGCAAAACGTGCTGCTGGTGCTCCATGGGATGCTATCAACCCTGAATCTGCTGCTCGTATGCGTGCTCAAAATAAATTCAAAACCGGTCTAGACATTGCGCAATACACGGCAGACATTATGCGTGCAGATATGGAGGCTTATGACAAAGACAGCTCTCAATACACTCAATCATTGGGTTGCTGGCATGGTTTTATCGGTCAACAGAAACTGATTTCAATTAAAAAGCACTTTGGCGGTAAAACAGATCGTCGTTACCTATACCTTTCTGGTTGGATGGTTGCGGCACTACGTTCAGAATTCGGTCCTCTTCCAGACCAGTCAATGCACGAGAAAACAACAGTTGCAGGTCTAGTTGAAGAGCTATACACCTTCCTACGCCAAGCAGATGCTCGTGAACTAGGTGGTCTGTTCCGTGAACTAGACGCAGCGCGTGAAGCAGGTGACGTTGATCTACAAGATTCTATTCAAGATAAAATCGACAACCATGTAACACACGTTGTGCCAATCATCGCGGATATCGATGCAGGTTTCGGTAACGCAGAAGCGACTTACCTAATGGCTAAGCAAATGATTGAAGCGGGCGCTTGTTGTCTACAGATCGAAAACCAAGTAGCAGATGAGAAGCAATGTGGTCACCAAGACGGTAAAGTAACCGTACCTCACGCGGACTTCCACGCAAAACTACGCGCACTTCGTTACGCTTTCCTAGAGCTAGGTATCGACAACGGCATCATCGTTGCACGTACTGACTCACAAGGTGCAGGTCTAACAAAAGAGATCGCAGTAGTGAAAGAGCCAGGTGACCAAGGCGATATCTATAACTCTTACCTAGATGTAGAAGAGATCGAAGTAGCAGATATGAAGCAAGGCGACGTTTGCTTCAACCGTGACGGCAAGCTTGTTCGTCCTAAGCGTCTACCTTCAGGCCTATACCAATTCCGTCAAGGTACTGGTGAAGATCGCTGTGTATTTGACTGTATTGAAGCAATCAACGCTGGTGCTGACCTACTTTGGATTGAGACTGAGAAACCACACATTGGTCAAATCAAAGAGATGATGGATGGCGTTCGTGCAGTACACCCTAATGCGAAACTGGTATACAACAACTCTCCATCGTTCAACTGGACGCTAAACTTCCGTCAACAAGCATACGATGCGATGGTTGAAGCAGGTGAAGACGTTTCTGCATACGACCGCGCAAGCCTAATGAGCGCTGAATACGACGAAACTGAGCTGTCTAAGCGTGCTGATGACAAAATCCGTACATTCCAAGCAGATGCGTCTCGTGAAGCCGGTATTTTCCACCACCTAATCACGCTACCAACGTACCACACGGCTGCGCTATCAACAGATAACCTAGCGAAAGAGTACTTCGGTGACCAAGGTATGCTGGGCTACGTTGCTAACGTTCAGCGTAAAGAGATTCGCCAAGGCATCGCATGTGTTAAACACCAAAACATGTCTGGTTCAGATATGGGTGATGACCACAAAGAGTACTTCGCGGGTGAGAACGCGCTGAAAGCTGCAGGTGAGTTGAATACTTCGCACCAATTTGACTAATCGCTTAACGAGCTTCCTCTCTTCTTCTCCTGGTGAGAGGGGAAGCTCATCTTACTAAGCTTTTATCCCCCGAAAGCTTGGTAACAAACAAATTGCGATATTTTCAAAAGCCAGAACTGCGTGATACACCACTGCTTCATCTCGCTTTTCTGGCTAAACTAATACCATTCATGTTGTTGAGAGTGCCTATGAATTCTGTACCTACCTACTTACAAGATGCAAAAGAACTGCTAACTGACGATGGCTTTGCAACCGGTGATATTTGGTATCACGGAACCTCGTCAGCCTTGCTTGCTTCCATTAAAGGGCAAGGGCTTAAACGCTCTGGAGATAAAGCACTCAATGAAGCAGCACAGAAAACCATGGCCACGATTGGCAATAACTACACAGAATCAACTGAGCCGGTGTTCCTGACTCAAAGTAAAGAACTGGCTTACTACTGGGCGCAACAAACGGTGCGCGAACGCAGCGTGCGTTTTGAAGGTGATGAACAACCTATCGTACTAGCGGTCAACTTATCAGAAAAACAACGAGTCAAAGTAAGACCGGACGTGGGCGCAATGAGCCTGTTGATGATGAGCATTGGCGAGAACTTTATGGCGCACTTGGCTCAGGTATATCAAGAGTGCGGCATTGAAGGACCAGATATCGAGCTTCGCTCAGCAGACAGAATGGACTACCTAAACAAACTCGGGATGGCGTATATCGATGAAGACATCAGCCGTGCATGTATCAACGAAGTGCTTGAACCAGCAATGGCTGACTGATCTCTCAGGTGGCATCGACTAGTAACGATTTTAAAAGAGGACTCATTGAGTCCTCTTTGTCATTTTATGTTTGCTATACCATTTAGCTCAATTGCAATCAGCCGCCGATGCTATTTACCACCAATGCTTAGGCGCGCAAAACGAACATCGGGTGCAAAGAAGGTTCGGCTGTCATTGCTTAGTTGGCTATTACCGACCGCATCAATCTCTTGAAGCATCTTGTAGAAGTTACCTGCCACCGTAATACCACGCACAGGCTGGACTCGTTCACCATCTCGACACAAGAAACCACTCGCACCAAATGAGAAGTCGCCGCTTACCGCATCCGCTCCAGAGTGAACACCTTGCAATTCCACCAGCTCCAAGTACTCGCCCGCTTTCACTTCTGCTGCGCTGCTTTGACCCGTTGCAATCACACGGTGGTTAGCAGATACATCCAAGCTAGACTTCGCACCACGCGCTGCACTCGCGGTCGATGTTGCACCTAAGTAACTTGCCGTTTGGCTGTTGTGAAGTAGCGTATTTAGCTGACCATCAACAATAATCGCATTATCTTGAGTTGCAAAACCTTCACTATCAAAGCTCGCAATCGCCATGCCATTCGGCATATACGCTTTATCAGTGAATGACAGCAGTTCGCTTGCGATACCTTGACCAAGCTTATCACCAAGTGGCGTAATACCTTTCATAGCGCTCACGCCAGAGAATGCAGAGCCAAATGCGCCAAACAAACTGCTAAGTGCATTAATGTTGAAGATCGCTGAGTAGTTTCCCGTCGCGACAGGCGCACCGTCAAGCAGGTCACGCGCTAAATTGTAACCTTGTTCAATACAGTACTCGGGTTTCAGCTCATTGAAGCGACGACCGACTGACATTTTACCCGCCATCGACTGCTTGCCATCTTTCTCAAACAATGTGTACGCATAACAGTTAAATGAACGCTCGAAATGCTTACACAGCGAACCTTGAGTGTTAGCAATGATTAATTGAGATTCACCATCGCTGTAACCATTGTAAGGAGAGCTCTTCGCGTGAGGCTGACTAATCACACCCTGTTCAAGCGCCAATGAGAGTTCGATTTTTTCATCAACCGAAGCCGTATCTTGCTGAGCAATTTCAGCCACATCCGTGGTAATGGTGCTGTTGACACAACTGATGGTTTGATGTTCATCCTGCTTAGAAAAACGAGCACTTTGTAATGCGTTCGTCAGCAGTAGATCTAGACTTGGTTGTTCTAGAGACTCGGAGTAACTGGTCGCCACACGAGCGTCTTTCACCACGCGTACACCCAGAACTTGGCTAGAACTCACTTTGTACTCATCAAGCTGACCTTGGTTGGCTTTTAGCGAAAAGCTATTGCTGCTGTTAACGATAACGTCAGCTTCGGCACCTTGGCGTTTTGCTTCGGAAAGTACGTATTCAACAGCATTAAGAAGTTGTTGTTCTTGGCTCATTAGTTCCCGCCTCCTACTAGAATGTTATCGACCTTCAACGTAGGTTGACCAACCGTAGTCGGTACCGAACCACTCACCGAACCACACATGCCCGGTGCTAACGCCATATCTTGCCCGACCATGCTGATCTCTTTTAGCACTTTAGGACCAGTACTAATCAAAGTCGCCGTCTTCAACGGTTTGGTGACTTTACCATTTTCAATCAAATACGCTTCGCGGACCGCAAAGTTAAACTCACCCGTGCCCGGCTGAACCGAACCACCGCCGAGCTTTTTCGCGTAGATACCGCGTTCAATGCCTGCGAACATCTCATCAAGAGTGTGTTCACCCTCTTCAATGAAGGTATTACGCATACGAGACGTAGGTGCAAACTTGTAGTTTTGACGACGGCCCGAGCCTGTTGGCTCATAGCCAGTTTTCATGCCACCCATTTTGTCGACCATAAAGCTCGTCAGCTTACCGTCTTTAATCAATTGAGTGCGTTGTGTTGGCATGCCTTCGTCATCAACATGAATAGAGCCCCACTCATTGGTCATGGTGCCATCATCCACTGCATTTACCGCAGTATGTGCAATCATTTCACCCATTTGGTCATGGAATACCGACGCCTTCTTAGCCACAGAAGTCGTCTCTAGTAAGTGGCCACACGCTTCGTGGAAGATTACCCCACCAAAGCCATTACCAATCACTACGGGCATTTCACCAGACGGACAAACATCCGCACCCAGTTTAATTAGGGCTTGCTGTGCAATGCTTTGACCAAGCTCTTTAGCATCTAACTGCTCACTAAACTCCCAGCCAGCAAGTGCTCCCGGTCCTTCCATACCCGACGATTGCTCTGTGCCTTTTTGTGCAACGGTATTACCTGATACGCGAATGTAGTGACGAGTATCATCTACGTGAAGGCCTTCAGAGTTGAAGATAGAGACTTGCTGTTCGCGTTGAAGCGCACTACCGATAAACTGGCTGATGTACTCACTTTCAGCACGAGCGGCTTTATCCGCTTGAAGTAAAAAAGCAATTTTTGAATCGAGATTCACGTCTTTGCTCAGTGGCATACGACAACCATGCTGCACTGGGTAACGGTTCAGATTCAGAGCACCTGCAGAAGCGATTTGCTCACGTTTATCTTTTGCCGCAAGCAGTGATGTTACGCGTTTAAGTTCATTCTCATCGGTGCTATTGGTATAACCGTAAAGGACTTTATGACCGAAGAATAGACGGATACCGATACCAAAATCGATGCCCGAGTTAACCTTGTCCACTTCACCAGACGCAATTTGCACGCTGCTGGTTTGGTGGTGTTCAACGAATAGCTCCGCGAAATCCGCCCCTAAAAAGAGAGCGTGATCGATCACCGCTTTCGCTGTTACAGAATTAAGCATGAAATCTCCTTGCTCGTTGATATTCCTAGCCAACCTAGACTACACATCAGCACTTCATCAGTATGGAATTCAGTTAGTTACAGCACTGAGGACATGTTGGCAATGCGTTAAATTTTAACATTATTTGCAGTATATGCTCTAAACAAAGCCGAATTTATTAAGTTACGAAAAGCTAAATTCTTTACACCGGGTGTAAAACTTTGCGAATACTAACCCCAACGTTTCCAAACCTTTTTCACATCAATCTAGATAGACTGAGTCCAAAAAATAAATCGCTGACTAAGCAGCGTTTTATATGGATTATTAAAGTCAATGTTATAACTCGTTACGATTTAACGTCTGTGGATTTTGAGGCAGTTTTAGCTTTACCATAAAACTTTATAAACGACTGCTCTGAAAATACACTCAGCATTCTATTAAAGTTCTCTCGCTCTTCTGGTTCAATCATTCGCGACTCAACTTTGAGTTCGGTTTTGATAGAAAGCTCTGTGGGTGACACAAGAGTTACTTGACGTATCAACGAGCCTAATGGATGACTCAATTCTAACGTTGGCGGCACATCAGTAATTTCCCATACATCATTGGTATCATAATTGATGGTCGAGGTGATATTTACGCCTTGGAAAAGCGCAGGATATTGCTCATTAAACATCTTTAGCTCTGACAGCTCACGCTCAATCCAAGCATCAGACTCTCCATAGTTCAGTTCTTCTCCAACAACTAAAAACGGTTCTAGAGTGGCGTCGGAATGAATAACAGAACCTTCAGTCATAGCATCAATATTCTCAACACGAAACTCTGGCTTACCTATTGATGAAACGACTTCGTGATATTCATCGGTCAATTTATTCAAACGGTCATCATGATTCAATTCAAACAAATTAGATCGTACAGCGGCGGCATATTCACCAACATACCTGCGCTTCTGAATCTCTTTTTGTCCACCAAACTCATCAAACGCAATCTTTGTTTGAGTATGTATTTTCCAGCGATAAGGGCTTTTTTGCACCGGCTCAAGTTGCGTATGCGCTGTTAATGGCAATGAGACTTTCCCTTGTACCCATGCAGGCGTATATTGCCAGTGAGTTTGAGAGTCTGTTGGATCAACGCAATAACGTTGACCATCATATTCAAAACAGACTATGACATGATTAAATGCCAACATACTTGGTATGATAACTCTTTCAGGGTCATTTCGGTTTGTCGCTACCAATACTAATTCTGGCTCTAAATTGAGTTTCTTTAACAGACTCAAAAGCAAAGTAGATTTATCTTTGCAGTCGCCAAATCGATTTTCTATCGTCTCTGCAATATCATGAGGCGTCATTGCATGGCCGAACTCAGAGCGCGAAACATATCGAATATCTCGAGAGACGAACGCCAAAATACGCTCTATCTTTTCATCCGTACTTTTCGCTCCTAATGTTAGCCTTAAAAAGAGGCTATCCAAACCAGTTTGGTCTGTCGAAGCTGCCGCCATCCTTGTTGACGCTAAATCTGCTATATCTTGCCAAGAATTCAGCGAGCCCACCGAAACACGGTTAATGCCGTCACGCCACAATACTTGATAGTCTCCCTCAAAGGCAGGAAGCTCCAACCCCTGACAGTCGAGGGTGTTATTCAACTGTTCACATTCAACAGCTTCAGTGTCTTTGGACCAGAATATCGGAGATTCATTACTCCAACTTACATTGAGTTTATACGCAGCAATTGGGTAATTTTGTTGAGTAAATAACTCTTCAGCCCAATCATGTTCCATCATCGAACGCTGAGTAACAACCTGATATTTTAGTACCGCAACACTTCCTTCCTCTAGGCCTGGAATAGCCAACGCGAGTTCCTTTTGACTCGAAAATGTGTTGTAACTACCAGTGTTCAACAACTGGACTTGTGAAGGTGAGATCTGTTTTACAACACCAACAGGAGAAACCGATGCCGCAGCCTGAATAACCACTTGTTGATAATTCGGATCGAAATACAAACTCATCGTGCCATATGACTCAGTATCGACAAATCGAGGGAAATAATTGACTACGGTTCTTTGTTCGATAACTTGTTCTGTCTGAACATCAAACTCTATATCCCTGAGCAGCTGTACCATCTCGGAATATTGATTGTCCTGAGGGATCAACAATAGAGCGTCTTTCAGGCTATCTTGAGAAAGCTCCCATCTAACATTAGATAAATCGTCAGCTTGAATGATTGATATATTTGACAAAGTTGCGAAGGCTAATGCCAATAACTGATTCAGTCTCATTGTAGTGTAAACTCCCTGATCATCGCTTCAAATTGAGGCTTTCTACGATTAAACGACAACTCAGGTTGGGAGAGCACGCCAAGCAACTCATATGTCTTATCTTGTGAGTGAATTAATGCTAAAAAACCAGCAGCGTTAGGCTTAAAGGTATCTTCAACACAGATAACTTCAATCTTTACGACAAATTCGTCGCCTATAAAGCGGCGATCTTCCCTACAGCTAGAGTTCCCAATTTGCTCTCTGAACCACTGGCGACGCCATTGAATATGATCATTAACGTCGTTAGTCGTAAACTTCCCATTTTCAAAAACCGTAAAGTAAGCATCAAAATCTTCACTTTCAAATTCAGCTAATGCGGTACCATCAGAATACGTACCGACTTCCACTTGTTGCCACCCTTTCCCATGAAACATCAACTTATAGTCATGATTTTCTTGTACAAATACACTTCCATTAGAGAAACTATCCAACTTCTCCACCATTAATGGGGAGAGGATAGAAAAGGCAAATATACCCGACACTGCCGGCGTCATTAACAAAACAATCATCCACTCTAATGGGTTGAAACCGCGCTCTTTTCCTGTGAATTCAATACCTTCAATCTGCTTCTTGTAGGCGTTTACACGGTAAGCGATAGCGCCAAACGAGATAGCAGTAAGTACGTATACAGCAAATTCTAGCCATGCTGGGGTTACCCATTTGGAAGTCCCAGTGAAGTACAGCGTTGTTAGTATGAATCCAAGACAACCCAATTCATATATGGTTTTAACCCTCGACTCAGTGCGATCATCTTCTAAATCACTCAGCGCCTTACCTAAGTTTCGAAACGCGAAAAACTGCACGATGGCAAAATAAGGAACGAATATCCATAACCAAGGTTTAAAATCAGCTCTAGATATAAGCTTGATTTCTTTAACGCGACGGTAGAACCAGAAACTGGAATAGAGGCCAAAGGTGCAGAAAAACAAGAGCGCATCTAAGAACGGTTTTCTCGGATAAGAAGCCATTATTTTTTTTGGCTTTTGTTCGCTAGGTGGAGAGACATTTTGTGTTTCGTCGCAAGGCATATTGGTGGTTTCTTGCATTTGTAAAAATCCATATTTTATTTTTAAGCCAAAACATCACAATCAACGATTAATGATGATTCTAAAGACATTGCATCATCTATTAGATAAATAGATACCCATGCTAAGTAGTTATTATATTTATGTTTTATAAACCGAGAATACTAACAGGGATGCATTGAAACATGAATGAAAAGCAGAAATAATAATTGATAGTTGTGATAATTTTACAAAACGAACATCAAAGACGTTATGAAGGTAGCTAGCCAAAAGAGTAAACAGCTCTCTCAATAAGTCGTTGACTATTTTGATACAACCAGCAACTACAAATATAGAGGCGCGAAGTCATTGGGTGGAGGGATAAAGTCACGAGGAAAAACACTTCGATTTATTAAGTTACTAAAAGCTAAATTCTTTACACCGGGTGTAAAAACCAGAAAGGTAAGCGAAAACTTGATCCGCTAAAGTTGGATATCGTCCTTAGTTCAACAGATTTAAAAGACTTCCCAAAGAGCGTCGTCACTACGAGAAACAGGGCTCAGCGAATCCCAAAGTCATGTAAGCCTCATCTCTTTCATAGCCTTTTTCTCGATACACAAAGCCAAAACTCGGAACAAAATAGGCGACGCTTTATACCGCATTTGCGCCAGTAATCAGCGGTAAAATAATCATCAGAAAAACAGCGAAGCCAAATCCGGAGTAGCCTGTATGAATGATGATGCTAAACACCTTCTGAGCCAACTTTGTGCTGAGTACGATAGTCTTTCTCAGATGTGCCAATCTCGACCATTTCCTGAGTTTTCTGAAACCATTCAGACCGAGTTTGGTCATTGCTTTGTTCGCTGCCCCGTAGGAAGCCAACGATTCAGCATTGTGGCGGTCTACTTCTCTCCTTCTGTCCGGAGTCAAGGCGTACTTACCGCGTTCATCGACTATGTAAAGCGTTCGCCCTACCACTACCGAGGCATTGAAGTCGCAATCATCGAGAACAAAAGACTGGCGCAGCATCTATTATCAATCGGTTGGCGATACAAATCTCTGTTCACCAAACTCTTTCGCTCTCAAACACCAACTTTAGTTCAAGATTTTTAGACACTTCCACACATTACTAGAGCAAAATGCACGCAATGGTATGACTAATTCACTAACGCTAACTAACTGATACATAAGGTTACAACTTGCTTTAATAACAGCCAGCAATACTGATCTGAGTTAATAAACCAGCTTCTAAATAACCTTATTTTTATAAAGGTTTAATAATAAAAATATAAGGAAGCAGTCATGAAAAAAGTTTTAGCTCTTGCTATAGCTACCGCAGTCTCAACACCTGTATTCGCTGACCATTCGACCATCAACGGTATGGACTTTGGCCCACTTGCGAAACTGGTTGGTACATGGAAATCCATCGATGCCGCTGGCGTTGATGTTTCACCCGGCCAGAAAGGCACAGAGGTTGGCGCAGGAGGTCCCGCAGTGACACCGTTTTATGAAGTGATGACATTTGAAGTTGCGGCAGATGCAACCAACGCCAGTGATCAGTACCTTGTTGCGCTGTACTACAAGCAAGAGGTATTCAGAAAAGCAGACGACTCTAAGTTCCATGATCAGCGTGGTTACTTCATTTACGACCAGAAGAATCAAATCGTCTACAACTCTTTTTGCGTACCAAGAACCACTTGTGTAACTGCAGAAGGGCCTGCAGGTGACAACATGACGCTGGTATCTTCGAAGCGCGGTATCGCAGAATCTGAATATATGACCGACAACGCGAAGACCACCGATTTCACTATGAATATCGTAATTTCGGATGAGCAAATCACCTACTCTCAAACCACTGGCTTGGAGATCTATGACAATGTGTTCGCTCACACTGACTCAAGCACCCTAGTTAAGGTGGAATAAAAAGGGCGAGCCTCCAAATAACCCATCCACAACAAGTTTAACGCCCAATGCTCATCTGCTTTGGGCGTTTTTCTATTCCTTTCTGAGCCTATTTCTAATAGCAAGTTATTAATAATTCGAACGAAATCGCTTCCTTCTCTCTGTTTGTGAGCTAAGATTTTAAGTAACCCAATTTGTGAGCGTTACTGCTAAAACAAGCCCCTAGGAGAGGTAATGGAAAGCCCACTCGTCGCACTCAAATGTGTCAGTAAAAGCTTTATTGATGGCAAAGAGAATCATCAGGTATTAGAGAACGTCAACTTTACGCTACAGACAGGTTCCAGTGTCGCTTTAACAGGAGCCAGTGGTAGCGGAAAAAGCACGCTACTGAACATGATTGCTGGGTTTGAGCCGCTATCCTCTGGTGAGCTATGGCTCGATGGCGACAACACCAACCATTGGAAAGATCCACACTGGAGCCAATTTCGTCATCAAAAACTCGGCGTGATCTTCCAACAGTTCAACCTATTAACGCCCCTGAATGTGAAACAGAACATCGCCTTTCCGCTGCATTTGAATCAGCAAAAATGGAATGACTGGTGTGACTATTTGGTCGAGACACTTGGCATCAACCAACTGCTCGAACGGCATGTATCTGCGCTGTCCGGCGGGCAACAGCAACGAGTGGCGATCGCGCGCGCACTGGCACATCGACCCAAGCTGCTATTGGCCGATGAGCCAACCGGCAACCTCGACCAAAAAGCCGGTATCGAAGTGATGAAACTATTAAGTAAAATCACGATACAAGGTAACACTGCAGTTCTGTTGGTCACCCACAGCAATGACTGCGCCGAATTTATGCAGACGCGATTACGACTTGAAAATAGTGAGTTGTACAATGATCGGATAGTACGTCCACAAAACCTAAGCGACGTGTCACATGGAGCACGCTAGGATCAACTCTTTCAAGTTCAGCCATACCAAGCTTACGCTGAACCTGTTCGCTGCCCACTATCGGCAAGCGCCACTTCAAGCTGCAGCGATTTTGATTGGCATTGTATTGGCAGTAACCCTATTTGTTGCAGTACAAGCCATCAACCTCAACGCCAAGCGCAGTTATGCCGAATCCACTGAACAACTCAGTGCGCAAGCGCAGAATCTGATTATTCCACCAGCAGGGCAAAACTACATACCGGAGTTAGTCTACTTCACTCTCAGACAACAAGGGTTGAGCGCGGCATTGCCTGTAATTGAAGGCAGGGTGAGAGATGAACAAGGGCGCCGTTGGTCGATACAAGGCAGTGAACTGATCACCGCGATCACATCCCGCTCTCGTTACGCATCAGACAATGATCAGAACGTTTCTCTATTCGATAGCTTGCTGCCGCTACCAGAACTCTTAGCCAACAAACCACTCGTGATGATGAGCCAGTCGCAATACCAAAATATCGGCGAACTCGATACGCTGATTTTGGACGACATTAAAACTCAGGTGGTGGTTTTACCCGACGAGTGGCAGCTCGGTAGCCGAATGTTGATGGACATTGGATTTGCGCAAACGTTGCTTAATAAACCAGGTCAACTCAGTTACATCGCCATTTTCGATTTAGGGAATGACACTCAAACCAATTGGCAAAAGTACGTTGGCGATCAAGGGCAATGGATCACCAATAACCAAAGCACCGATTTGGGCTCTCTGACCGACAGCTTTCATCTCAATCTAACGGCAATGAGTTTGCTCGCATTTCTGGTCGGACTGTTCATCGCCTATAACGGCGTGAAATATAGCTTACTCAAACGTAATCGACTGCTCGTGCAAATTCAGCAAGCGGGAATAGCACCCACTCTGGTATTCTCAGCCTTGCTCATCGAGCTCACAATCTTAGTGACCATTGGTGCCTCAATCGGCTTTGTTTTGGGTATGCAGCTTAGCCATTGGCTACACCCAACGGTTGCGCTTACCTTAGAACAACTCTATGGCGCGACGTTACTCCCAGGAACGTGGCAATGGCAGTGGTGGGCTCAAGCTCTACTACTCACCTTGGCTGCGACACTGCTTGCATGCTGGCAGCATTTTAAACAACGAGTGCAGCAACCGCTCTCTTCTCATGGTGGCTATTACCAAGCGCCAGATTCATCCAATGAAAACCAACTGTTCATTGCTGGCGTACTACTCACCATTTTAGCATTAGCGGGGCTTTGGCTTAGCGAACATCATCGTTTCACTATGGTATGGTTGGGGCTTTTAGTCGTGTCGATTCCTTTATACCTTCCAAAAACACTGATGATATTGGCGGTTTGGTTTGAACAGCGCACACGTTCCGGGCTAATACAGTATTTATTTGCCGAACTGCGAGAGCTTATTTCGCCTCTTTCTCTGGCGATGATGGCACTGCTGCTCGCTGTGACCGCCAATATGGGGATGAACACCCTAGTCGGCAGCTTTGAATCGACACTCAAACAGTGGCTTGAACAGCGGCTTCATGCCGACATCTATGTCAGCCCATCTCTGGGAGAGATCGCCAATGTTGAGAAAGCTCTTGAGCAATTTGAGAACGTCCAAACCGTTTATAAGCAGTATTACGTCGACGACAACCTATATGGCTTACCTATTTTGCTCGGCACCAAAGACAAAGACACTCTAGAGCAGACCATGGTGTTTCAATCTCGGCTTGATGACTTTTGGCCGCGCTTTTATCAAGGTGAAGTCGTTGCCATCAGCGAACCGACTGCAGTTAAACTTAGGTTGTCACTTGCGAGTGAATTTAAGCTCGACGCGATTCCAAACAAAGAACTTATAGTCGGCGCTGTTTTCCATGATTACGGCTCCCCAAATGGAGAAATACTCATAGCGCCGCAACTGTGGCGAGAAAGCGGTTTTACCGACTTGCCCACCAGCCTTGGTATTAAAGTGTCTGGCAATCCAGAGTTGGTTTATGAACAGTTACGTAAAGAACTGAACCTGCACCCAAGTCAGGTCTACGATCAAGCGCAGATCAAATCTATCGCCTTGGATATATTCTCCCAAACCTTTGCCATCACCCGAGCGTTAAACGGTGTCACATTGATGGTCGCTGTAATCGGCCTGTTCACTGCCTGTTTTATGTTGCTCGATGCGCGCAAAGCCGCGATTGCAAGGCTATATGCACTTGGTGTGAATCGTAAAAAACTGATGGCGATGGTGATTGGGCAAATTGCCGCGCTAGTCAGTTTTACTCTTGTTATCGCCTTACCATTAGGGGCTTTGGTCGGTTATGTACTCACCGATATTGTTACATTGCGCGCTTTTGGGTGGAGCTTAAACTACCTATGGAATTGGAGTGATGCGCTGAACATAGCTGGCGTTACGATTGTGGTCGCCGTGATTGCCACCCTAATACCACTTTGGCGTTTAGTCAGTAAACCTGTCGTCTCCAGCTTGCAAAGTGAGGTTCTATAATGATTCAAACCATCAAACTCAGCACTTTTGCACTGATCGCTCTGGCACTCCTTGGTTGTGAAGAGTCGCAACCTCAAACCATGGGGACACTATTAGGAAGTGCTGAAAGCGACCAATTACAAGACAACCTGTTCACTCCCGTTCTTGAAGGCGTTGAAATCAACTTCCCCGCAGACCACCAAGCCCATCCCGATTTTCGCCATGAATGGTGGTACTTAACCGCCAATTTAACCGGTGAAGATGGCCAAGCACTCGGAGTGCAGTGGACCCAATTTCGCTTTGCCGCTGCTCCGCCATCCAATTCAAATGAAGCTAAAAAAACACAATGGCAAAGCAACCAGATCTACATGGCGCACAGTGCTGTTACTACTCAGAAAAAGCACTACGCAGATGAAAAATGGTCTCGTGACCACGCAGCATTAGCAGGTGTCGATGCTTCACCATTTCGGGTTTATCTTGATGATTGGCAATGGACATCGTCGACCGATGATCTTTTCCCTGCCACGTTGAATGCAAGCTCCGAACAATTCGGCTACTCGCTTACTCTCACCAGTCGTGCGCCTTATCAAAAGCAAGGCAAGCAGGGCTACAGTGTAAAAAGTACCGATGGGCAGGTGGCTTCGTACTACTACAGCCAACCCTTTATTGATGTTTCTGGTGAAGTAATCATTGATGGCAACACGCATCAAGTCTCAGGAAAAGGTTGGATAGATAGGGAGTGGAGCTCGCAGTTCTTACTTGATTCACAACAGGGGTGGGATTGGTTTGCATTAAGGCTTAATGATGAAACCAGTTTAGTGGTATTCCAACTGCGCGACTCTGAAACGGGGAGCGCAAGTTACTCCAATGCACGCTTAATGCATAAAGACGGTTCAGGCACATCAATTGCGCAAGATGCGATTGAAATGCGTGTGCAGAAATATACGGAAATCGATAACCGAGACTACCCAACAGAGTGGACAATCTCGATTCCAAACCACGAAATTGAACTTACCGTTTCGGCACTCAATCCCAACGCAAAAATGCCGCTGTCCGTCCCATACTGGGAAGGCCCTGTCATCATCCAAGGCTCCCATTCTGGAAGTGGGTATATGGAACTGACGGGGTATTGAGTGAAATTAGATACTGTTTTCAGTTCTCACACTTGTTTGTCAACCTGAACTCTCCACTTGAAACTCCAGAGGAACTTGTAACAACACCAGCCAAGAGCAAATTCAACATAATTTTATTAATCATTACGATATATCACTACCACATGTAAAAATGACCGGACTCTCGCTGATAAACTTCGATAGCATCACTGGAACCAACTGCTATCAGCAGTCATTCCTTCTGAGATAAGTTAGTCACCCCCACCAGTATCTCCCCCTTCACTACTATCGAAGTCACTCCAATCAGAGGAACTCGATCTCAAACAAACATCAAAACGAGATCCGAAAACGACTAGAAAAATGACTATGCCTACAGCTAAGAAAAACCATCCTCGATCATTGGAGATATCATTTATCAAATCACCAATCCCCACAAATAGCAGAGTTGCCAGTAATACTGAGAAAAAGACTTTCATATGGCTCCATTTCTACCCAATAATGCTTAAACAGAATTCTACAAGTGGTTTTTAACTAAAAACAAGGACTTAATATTAGACACAATGATACATGGATCAAAATTTATAAAACCCGCAAATAATTAAGCATCAAGAAATCAACCCTATAAAGCGCCAAGGGTGTTGATTCATATAAATCATCGCCCCCTAGTGACTTTCCCCCAAGTCACCAATGTCCATACACGACATGCCTGTTGTCGTGTTGTTCACTCGCTTGTTGCCTGCTGCACTCTTTAAACTCACGCCATCTTTTCGAGTTTAGAGGTTGTTATGATCCGTTTCTTACTGTGTAGTTTTAGCTTTGTACTGCTCTACCCAACTGCCATTGATCTGTATTTAGTTGGGTTACCGCAAATCGCGGCGGATCTGAATGCGACCGAATCACAGCTGCATACCGCGTTTTCGATTTATTTAGCAGGTATGGCTAGCACCATGTTATTGGCAGGCAAAGTGGCGGACCAACTGGGAAGAAAGCCTGTCATCATTATCGGGGCTTTGATCTTTATTGCGGCATCTCTGTTCGCGGGCAGTACCGAACAAATCTCAGTATTTTTAACTGGTCGGTTCTTCCAAGGAGTTGGGGCTGGGGCTTGTTATGTGGTCGCCTTTGCAATTCTTCGAGATGTACTGGATGATCAAGCCCGAGCAAAAGTGCTCTCTATGCTCAATGGCATCACCTGTATTATCCCAGTGATTGCACCAGTGGTTGGCCACATGATCATGCTCTACTCTCCGTGGCAAACCCTATTTACAGTAATGGCAGCGATTGGTGTAGTGGTATGCGTTCTCGCCACCTTTGTGCTGCGTGAAACCTTAACTAAAGAACGATCTAACGCCAATCTAGAAAAGACCTCCGAGTCTTTTATCAATGGCTATTTCTTAAGAAGACTGGTTATTACGACATTAGGCGTTGCCACAATACTTAGTTATGTGAACGTATCACCGATGGTGATCATGGGGACGCTAGAAATGGATCGTGGCGGTTACTCATCAGTCATGGCATACACCGCATTGGCAGGTATGCTCACCTCCTTTTGTACGCCATTTATCTTGAATAATGTGAATCAGAAAACCCTTATCGTTAGCTCACAACTTCTGTTTGCGACTGCGGCAACAGGGTTGTTGTTCTCTTCTCAACTACACCTTGCTACACCTTATTACCTCGCATCGTTCGTCGCCTTATGTATTGGCTTCTCTCTGGGCTTTGGAGTAACAATGAGTCAGGCTTTAGCGCCATTTAGCCAACGTGCAGGGGTCGCTAGCTCACTACTTGGTATTAGCCATGTCTCTTTCTCTGCGGCGTATATCTGGCTAATGGGAGCGTTAGGTATTAATGCATTGAATATTCTAATCTTTATCTTAGTCTTAGGTAGTATCGCCAGTTGCGCTCTATTACTATTAGAACGAATACAAACAACGAATCGTCACTATGAAGAAAGCTCTCAACCGTCTTGATCTCAACTTACTTTTCACGCTGCAATTGCTTGTGCAAGAGCGTAGCGTGTCTATGACGGCGAAAAAACTCAACGTTACGCCGTCTACCGTGAGTAAGTCTTTAAATAAACTAAGGGATTGGTTTGATGATCCGCTGTTTGTAAAAACACCAAAAGGGTTAGCACCTACGCCTCTAGTCGAGAGTATGGAACAAGACCTGTCAGACTGGTTGCAGAAAAGCCATCAGCTAATGGATAAACGCAGTGAAGCGGCAAACAATAAGGTGCACTTCGATCTCCATATCGAGTCTCCCTTACTGCTCACGTTTTTGAACGACCTACTACTCAAAATTGATCAGAGTTATCCCAATGCGAGCATTAAGACCAGCAATTGGGACTACGATTCAATAGATGCTCTAATTCGTGGTGAGGCTGATATTGCGTTCACGGGGCGAGAAACTCACCCGAGGTCAAAAGAATCCCTGGATTTGATGCCCTACTCTATCGACTTTGAAGTATTGTTCAACGACGAACCTAAGGTGTTTCTGCGAGACGATCATCCTGCTCTAAAAGAAGAATGGACGCTCGATACCTTCCTCAAATACACCCACATCAACATCGTGTGGGAGAAAAGCGAAACATGGGCTCTTGATGAAGTTCTGAAAGAGATAAGGAGAACCCGAAATGTTGGGTTGACCCTATCTAGCTTTGAGCAAGCTCTTTATATGGCAGCGCAACCGGAGCATCAAATGCTGACAACCTCTCCCGGCTATTGTGAAGATTATATCAAGCAACTTCATCCCAATTTAGTCGCACTGCCGCTACCGCTAGCGGGTGAACAGTTAGAAAAACTGACGATCCCATTCACCATGATGTGGCATAAGCGTAATGCTTATAACCCTAAGCTTGTTTGGCTCAAAGAGACACTCAGAAACTTAATGACGAACTAACTCTAACTGGGACCTTTTCCTGCACACTAGACCCTGTTCACAGCCTCGCGCAATGATTGTAGCGAGGCTTTTATTTGCTCTAATGGTGCAGCAAAGTTCATGCGATAAAAGTTCTGATCGGGTTCACCAAACCAAGTACCTGGAGTTAATGCCAGTTTCGCGTCGTTCACAAGCAGTGACTTAAGTTGCTCAGCCTCTAGACCCAATCCTGTAAAATCAAACCAAATCTGGTTAGTGCCTTGTGGCTTGAATACCTTAACTTGCGGTAGGTGTTCTGCCATGAACTCAATGATCCAGTCGCGACTCGCTTGTGTGTATTGAAGAAACAGTTCAAACCATTCTTCGCCTTGTTGGTAAGCCGCGATCGTCGCATACGTTGTAAAAGCGTTGCCGTGACTCAGCGCCATGGATTCGACTGTCGCGTTGATTTGCTCTTTCAGGTCGTTATTAGCCGCGTAAATGTAACCATTGGAGATGCTATTCAGGCCGAAGTTTTTAGCGGGAGAGCCAATGATGGTCACGCTCTTCTCATAATCGAACTCAGCCAGGCTGGTAAACTTCGCGCCATCAAAAATGATATCTGCATGCACTTCATCACTCACGATCAAGGTCTGGTATTTCTCTGCTATCTCAACCATTCGAGCCAGCTCTTGCTGTGTCCATACTCGACCAACAGGATTGTGAGGGTTACACAATAGAACCATCTTCACGTTACCGTCACGAAGTTGTTCCTCAAACGCATCAAAATCCATGACATAACGATCTTGTTCAATCTTAAGCGTATTGTTGACCGCGGTTCTACCTGCCGACTCGATCAAGCGGCGGAACTGGTGATAGACAGGAGTTTGGATAAGGACACCCTCACCTTTTTCCGTAAATTCACGAATCAAAAGAGCAATGGCACTTAATACACCTGGCACTTGCACAAACTTGGCTGGATCTAACTCCAAGCCGTGACGTTTCTGGTTCCAAAGCGCAATCTCTTTAAAGATTGTTTCAGAATCAAACTCATAGGAGTAAGTTTCGCGACTTACCAAGCCCTGTATCGCTTGCGTAATTGGTGTCGCGATAGGAAAAGCCATATCGGCAATCCAATATGGGGTAACGTCATCCGAACCATAGACTTGTTTGAGCATTTTGCTGTCGTGCTTGATGAATTTATCAAGGGCGTTTTGGTTATCTGGAATGGCTTTAAACATCGTTTCTCTCTGTTAGTTTCTAGTTTTCTACCTATAAGACGCTACAACATGGAAAAAGACGCAAATTATTTCTATTTTTTCTTAGAATCATGTGAAAACGTTTGAAGCTTGTATTTGCGAAACTGTGTTGCGTCGATACACCCACTATGAGACGTATATTGAATTGCTCAAAGAATTTTCACCAAGGCTGCCGCAGTCAAAATTAAGCCAATGAGAGTCTTGTCACTAGTATCCCGAACGACCGCACGTTAACATCATCTGAATTCGTAAACGGTTTGAGGTTATAGATGCTAGTTACCCAGCAGGATATCTATCATTCAGATGAGCTACTGCAATTATTACAAAGCAATGAGAACAAGTTGAACCTGCGCTCTACGATACTACCTAGTGGCAAAACCATCTTGCATCAGGGTGACGAGATAGAAGACATCTTGTTTATATGCCAAGGAGAAGTGTCACTGTATCGAACTTCTGAAGGAGGACGGCGCTATCAGTTGGGCTGCTACAAGCACAATGGTTTTCTTGGACTTATGGAGCTATTTTCTGGCAAAGTATGCTTCTACTCCGTTGTTTTAGAATCTGAAGCCCAAGCTTATATTGTTAATGGCAGTGCTTTTCAGCAATTGGTGTGCGAGACGCCAGAGCTTGCCGCCAGCACATTCAAACACCTCACGTCGAAATGGTATCTATCTGTCGAGAGGATGACACGTAACATACTACACTCAATAACCTACTGCGTTGTCGATGACTTGCTCGAACATGAGGCTCAATCATCTGGTCGACCTTATACTGCGAATAAGAATCTTGAGTGTGAAAGGCTTGGTACTAGCCTAAGAGTTTACAATCGTATTTTGAAACAACTGTCTGAACGTGGCGCAATTCGTGTTCATCGCGGCTACTTGGAAGTGTTAAGTGTTTCGATACTTGAGCAAATTCGATTAGAAGAAGTAGAAAAATAGAGCGACACCATTGAGGTCGCTCTATTGGTATTAAAAACTTGCGCGAGATCTATAAGAACCCTTTAGTTCCAGCGTTGATGCTTAAGAATGTTTTCAGACGTGAAGTTAGGGTAGGCCATCTTCCAAACATTCAAACCATCATGCTCTTCGGTTGAATATTTATCGAAAAATGCTTCTAGTTCATCGCTCATTTTGTTTTGAAGTGCCGCTTGAGGTGGCTCAGATAAGTAACGTTCTCCCATCGGGTTAGCCAAGTCATACCAATTGTCTTGTGGTGAACCGTCTTTTGCGTAGTAACGAACCAATTTCCAACGTCCATTAGTGATCATGCGTGAGTTGCCACGTTCTGCAATTTGGTACTCTTTCCAATCTCTCACTCGCTCACCTTTCATCATTGCAAGCAAGGATTTCCCCGGGCCGTAGCTATAGTCGTAAGGTTTGCCAGCACTTGCAGCGTCTAGAATCGTTGCATGTAGATCAAGCAGATCAACGAACTCGCCACGAACTTGTTTAGTGCGAACCATGGACTTAGGACCTTTAATGATGAATGGGATCCTAACCGTCTCTTCATAGTAGTTGTATGGGAAGCTCGCGTTCACCTTGCCGTATAAGCCATATTGGCCCATCAACAAGCCATGATCAGAAACAAAGGCGATCATGGTGTTATCAAGTAACCCTCTACCTTCAAGGCTATCAAGAAGCTGACCGACCTGATCATCCAACAGAGAGACAGCCGCTAAATACTGGGCTAGGGTCTCTTCGTGGTTACCGGGAGTAAGCGTATAATCACTCATATTATCCAGAGCAGAGTTACCACCAAATGCCACCACTTTATGGGCGATTGGACGATACTTCTCCACTAAACGTTCTGGCAAATCTTCGAACGGAAAGTGTGGTTCCACATAGTTTAGGCTAACGAAGAACGGTTTATCGCTCGGCTGATCAATGAACTTCACCGTCTCTTTCGTTAGGTATTGAGCTTGAACTCCAGTATGCTCAACATTTTTGCCATCACTTGAAAACAGCACGGTACCACTGTGAAGGTATTGGTTTTTCCAACCGGCTTCGAGTGCATCGTAGCTTAGCCAGCGATCAAAACCGCGAATCGGATCTTTACTGTCTGTCGTGGCATGCCATTTACCGATGAGAGCAGTTCGATAACCAAGATCTTGCATGCGTTCTGACAGCAGTTTTTCGCCATCGAGCCAATTGGCATCAAACTCTGGATTCTCCGCTAAGAAGTCATAAACACCGTGTTGAGATGGCATTTTACCGGTATGAAATGACGCCCTCGCAGCACTACTTACCGGCGCAGGTGTCATCCCATTTTCAAATCTAACCCCTGTCTCAGCAAGATAATCGAGGTTTGGGGTGTCGATGTACTCTTTGTTTTGTAACCCAGTTGCCCATTGCCCTAAGTCGTCTGCCATGATCACGATAATGTTGGGCTGTTCTGGTTCTTGATTGGCAACAGCCACGTTAGCCAATGTCATCGCTCCTAAAGCAAATGCACTGGTGAGGGGGTTAAGTTTGAACTTCATTGTTTCACTCCGAGAGGTTGCTCTTTTCTTTTTATGATGTCCATGAGCGCTGTGGTTGGATAACCCGACTCATGCAGTTTTTTCATTAATTGAAAGTAAGGTTGGCTATAGCGATAGAAGGTTTTGTATCCGCGACAAAGGTAGTTCTGCTCGGGTTTTGCCGCTGACGATAGGCCAAAACGGTGCTTAGGGCAGCCACCATTACATAAACTCAAATAGGGGCAATTCAGGCAATCGTTCGACAGGTTTGTTTGTTTGCTCTGTCCAAATTCATGACTTTCGATAGATTGGTTGATGGTGCTAATCGAGGTTGAGTGGATATTTCCGAGCTTAAATTCTGGATAGACGTAATGATCGCAAGCGTAAATATCACCGTTGGCTTCTAGTGCAAAGGCGTTACCACAGGTGGGTGCAAATACGCAGGTTTGAGATTCCTGACCGGCTGTTAGCGCAAATGTATTTTCAAACCACTGTATCCAAACAGTTCCAATATCTTTTCTTACCCAGTGATGAAAGATGGTCGACATAAACAGCCCAAACTTTTCACCATCAACACTCCAATCGGTCACTTGACTCGACTCCGCTCTTCCAGGGTGCAAAAGAGTAAGGCCGTCGCTGGTTGTTTCTGTGGCTTTGCGCTCGACAAGAGGAATAAATTGCATGTGCTGACTGCCTAAGTTTTTCAGGTAGTCATAGATAACTTCGGGATACTCGACGCTCTCGTGGTTCACTACGGTCAAAGTATTAAATTCAACTTGGTGCTGCTTTAGTAGAGTAATCGCTTTTTCAACCAAGTGATGGGTTGGCTTGTCACTACGGGTGCGACGATATCTATCATGGATGGCTAGAGGGCCATCAATCGAGATTCCGATTAAAAATTGATGCTTATGAAAGAACTGACACCATTGCTCATCAAGCAATAAGCCATTGGTTTGGAGTGTGTTGACGATCTTTTTCCCCGCACCATAGAGACGTTGTAGCTCTATTGCTCTCTCAAAAAAAGATAGCCCTAGCAGAGTGGGCTCGCCCCCCTGCCAAGCGAAGACGACTTGCTCTGTAGGTTGTGCTTCAATCTGCTGCTGTATGTAACGCGACAGTGTCTCGTCACTCATATAAGCCGTTTTGCCCTGATCAGGGTATAGGTGCTGTTTTTCTAAATAGAAGCAGTACGTGCAATCAATATTGCACTTTGAACTGCTTGGCTTTGCCATTACGTGGCACCCTGTGACTGCGCTCATACATCGACTCCTATTTAATCTGGAGCCAATGATAAAAAGTCATTGATAGAGCAAATAGGACATATGTCCTAAGCGCAGCCAAGGTAATAAAAATCTGGGCTAGATCACGCTATACGAGCTGACATTTATTGTGCAGAGCTTGGTTTAATTAGTTCCCTACAGCAGTCGATTCTTATACTGCTCTGGTGTTTGTCCTGAGTACTTCTTAAACATAGAAATGAAAGGACTAGCTTGGTTATAACCTAAAGTCAGAGCGACCTCTTTTACTGATTGGCCATTACGGAGCAAGTCCATCGAATAGAGATAACGAACCCGCAATCGCCATTCGGTGAAACTCATCCCCAATTCACTTTGGCAATGGCGTGACAAAGTACGTTCTGTAGTGTGAACACGCTCCGCCCAATCTTTGAGGGAAATCTCATCGGTTGGATTCTCTTCAATCGCCGCTAGGATTGGAGCTAGATATTTGTTATCTGTGGACGGCAAGAAGTGATGTTCGACTTGTCGCTCTGCTAGTTGATCAAGCAATACTTGAACTAGTCGTTTGTCTGGCTCGCTCTCAGCCACATTGATGTTTCTCTCGCGAAAATCATCAATGATCGACGACACGATCGGCGTGATCTTTATCAGGCTGGTCTTTTCTGGCAGATGTTGTGTTAGCTCTGGTGCGATATTCAGTGAGCAGTAATCTAATGGTTTGCGATTGTAACTGCAGTGCATTACGCCAGCAGGCACCCAAATGGCGAGATGAGGTGGCGCTAAGAAACGTGTTCCTTCGGCTTCCATTTCCAGAATTCCACCACTGATTAGCTGTACTTGTCCCCAAGGGTGGCTATGAACTCGGGTTTCAGTATTAGATAGAAACGCTTCGAAATTCATAAATACGTTGGATGGTGCCTTATCAATTGATAAGGACGGGTGAAGGTTTCTTGTGTGTTTTTTCAAACTTGTCTTCCTATCGCGTTCGATGTCTTTTTAAAGATATCTGTTAGTGTAACGACCTGTCAAACTATGCACATCAACTCATTTTGCGATGGAATTCACATGTCATATCTTCTGCCATTTTTTACTGTTTGTATTTGGGGTGCCAATGCCATTGTGAATAAGATGGCGGCGAGTGTTATCGAACCAAGCGCAATGAGTTTTTTCCGTTGGTTTGTCGCCATGCTTCTTCTTACACCTTTTTGTCTGCCGAGCGCCATTAAACAGTGGCCGGCGATTAAGCCTAACCTTGCTAAGCTAGCCTTTCTGGCTTTATTAGGAATGGTGTTGAACCAATCTCTCGGTTACTACGCAGGACTCACCACCAGCGCGTCAAACATGGCATTGATCACCTCATTGGTACCGTTGATCAGCGTATTTTTAAGTGTTCCACTGCTGCACAAGTCGATTTCAGGGCTGAGTATTGTCGGTGGTGTGCTGTCGTTGTCTGGCTTAGCCTTCATGCTAGGTAAAGGCGACCCACTGTTTTTCTTGCACCAAGAACTTACCCAAGGTGATGGCTACATGTTGATTGCAGCCTTCGTCTACGCCTCTTACTGCGTACTACTTAAACGTTGGAAGATGCCTGTAAGCAACTGGGTGGTGATCTACATGCAGGGCCTATTTGCAGTCGCGATGTTAACGCCATTATGGTTGACCAGTGAGCAACTTATGCCTTCTCAAGCGTCACTGCCACTCATCGCTTATGCCGCAATCGCTGCGTCGGTATTGGCACCTTGGATGTGGGTAAAAGCTATCGACGCAATTGGAGCCGACTCTAGTGCTATGTTTATGAACCTACTACCAGTTGTTGCTGTCGTTCTCGCTGCAACTTGGCTTGGCGAGACAGTACATGACTACCACTTCATGGGCGGCATCATGGTGATCTCTGGGGTGATCATGGCGCAAATCAAAAGGAAGCAAGTGGTCAAAGCGGCTATTCCTCAGCAGGGTTAGCATTCAACACTCAGGCTTCAAGTTGAGGCGAATGTAGCTCCAATATACTTACCTTCAGAAGCGAAATGAGCCGCAGCGTTTGTTTCGCTTTTTCTCTCTTATTTAGCCTAGAACTCCATACTGTTATCAATGATTAATAACCCTACTATTTGTTGCAATATTGTAATTATTCCTTTTTAATGCATAAAGTTCTGTTTAAGTCGTAAAGGAATTACAATGACTAAATCACCCCTATCTATCGTCCTCCCTACTCTATTAGCTTTAGGTTCTACTTCTGTTATCGCTGCACAGGTTCCATCAGATACCTTACTCGCCGACGAGCAATATTTTGTTCGCGGGAATGGTGCAGAGCCCAACACATTAGATCCAACGTTTGTTAACTCGGGCATGCCGGGAGATATTATCGTCAATGACATGTTCGAAGGCTTCGTGATTGAGAATCGCGACGGACAAATCATCCCAGGACAAGCTCAAGATTGGTATTTCAGCAATGACGGCAAAACCGTCACCTTTACTCTGAAAAAAGGACTTCAGTGGTCAAATGGCTCACCCGTTACAGCTGATGACTTCGTATTTGCGTGGCAACGTGCAGTCAACCCAAAGACAGGCAATAACACTAGCTTTGTGTTCAAAACAGCTAATGTGGTTAATGCAGAGGAGATCATCGCTGGCGACAAAGCCCCTTCAGAACTGGGAATTAAAGCTCTCAGCCCACTGACTGTCGAAATCAGCTTAAGTAAACCTACTCCCTACTTCATGAGCTTAATGAGTATTAAAACCTTCTTCCCCGTTCCAAGTGAACTGGTTAAAGAGAAAGGTGATCGTTGGACACGTGCAGAAAATATCGCAACGAATGGGGCCTATACGCTCTCAGAATGGGTACCAAACGAGTATGTTAAAGTCGAGCGTAATCCTAAGTACTGGAACAACAGTGCGACCGTGATCAACGGCGTAACTTACCTTGGTTTATCGTCTCAAAATGCAGAGTTAATTCGTTATCAATCCGGCGAAATTGATATGACCAACCGTGTCCAGCTTGAGTATTACCAGAAGCTGATTAAAGAGAGTCCAGAGCAAATCAAGGCCCAAGCTCTGCTCGGCTCCTATGTGTATTCGTTTAACACGCGCCAAGCTCCTTTCGATAATGTAAAAGTTCGTCAAGCATTAAGCATGGCGGTGAACCGCGAGATCTTAGTTGATAAGATCACAGGGCAAGGTGAGCCAGAAGCGTACAGCGTGACACCAAGCAACATTCCAAACTACCAAGCACCAAAAGCAGATTTTAAGCAGTTAGACGCAAACCAAAGGTTGAGCAAAGCCAAACAACTTCTACAAGAAGCCGGATATACCGAAGATAATCCACTTGAGTTTACGTTGACTTACAACACTAGCGAGAACCACAAGAAGATCGCGCTTGCTATCGCCTCAATGTGGAAGCCTTTAGGGGTGAAGGTCGAACTAGAAAACATGGAATGGAAAGCCTATGTATCGGCAAAAAGTTCTGGTGACTACCAATTAGCACGCTCTTGGGCGTTTGGTGATTATCCAGAGCCCTCTGCGTTGCTTGAAGGCTTTACTTGCGGTCACACCTCTAATGAAAGCGGATTCTGTAACCCAGAATTCGATAAACTGATGCAGCAAGCGAGCCAGATTACCCAGCAAGATGAGCGTTTCAAGGTATACCAACAAGCTGAGGAGTTACTCAACGATTCAGCTGTAGTCATTCCTCTTTATCACTACAACCACACTCGTTTGGTACGTAACTCTTTGAAAGGTCTACCGGTTAATAATCCTAAAGGAAACATCTACGCGAAAGACCTATATTTTATCGAAAAATAACCAATAGATGGCTAGTAATAATACACCATTCGATATAATATAGACTTCAATTGACCAAATACTCAACGGTCAGTTGGCATACAAAACGAGAGGCTAGGATATTAGCCCCAATATGAAAAACACCGAGCTCAAAACTCGGTGTTTTTTCATATCTGTATCAGTTAATTCTAACAATACCTATCTCCCCAATATTTCCCCGCTCAACCCGCAAACTCTACTTTTAATTCCTACGACTAAAGTATATGTTATTGGTTAGTAACATAGTTGTTGCAGCCCAAGATAATAATTAAAAGGACTAGAGATGAGCAGTAGTCAAAATGGAAAACGCGACGTAACTTTGCGCTTTTTAGCTGAGCCCGGAGATGTCAACTTTGGTGGTAAAGTTCACGGTGGTGCCGTGATGAAATGGATCGACTTAGCGGCCTATGCGTGTTCGGCAGGTTGGAGTGGCAAATACTGTATCACCGCCTACGCAGGTGGTATCCGATTTGTAGCGCCAATTCACGTGGGTAACTTGGTCGAAGTTAGCGCAAAAGTCATCTACACGGGGTCTTCATCAATGCATATCGCTATTGATGTTCAAGCAAGTGATCCTAAAGAACTCAACAACCGTCTCACGACTCACTGTATTGTTATCATGGTTGCGGTTGATGAAAATGGCTTACCAACCAAAGTGCCAGAATGGGTACCAGAGACTCAAGAAGACATCGAACTGCGAGACTCTGCTGTTCGCTTAATGAACATGCGCAAAGAAATCGGTGAAGAGATGGAAGCGCACGTTAAATACTTGAAGTAATTCTTAAGGTTACGCACTTTACTCTTAAGTGCGTGACTCCCCTTCCTCAACTTACATCTTCCATAACTATCCAAGCTGTAAAATATTATAACTGTAATAAAGTCGTCATTTAGCTCTGCTTAAATACTGCCATCTTACATGGACACCAACGTATTTCTGGAGCAACTCTTGAGCGTCACGCGCACTACTTTGAGTGAATCAACCCTTAACAACCTAAAAGCGGTTGAGTATCAATGGGTCAGGACCCTGTATGTAGAAGGCTATAACAACGAAGAGATTAACCATTATATCCAAGCGTGTTTTGGCGGTGATAACACCTTCGCAGACCTCTTCAGACGCGTCGCATTAGACCAAGAGAGTATCTACGTATTACTACAACACCTAGGTTGCGCTCCTTCCAATAGAGAACTTTAACCCAATACATTTCAGCAAGTTATAAATAGCGAACTATTGATAAGCACCTATTCCTCTAGCTCGCTTTATCTCAAAATTGCCTTGCCATACAGTTTTTATGCAACACGAATCATTGTTGCATTACTTTCATTGAAGTCTCACGCAGCAGGCTTTGACCAAAGTATCAATTCCCTTTTCCCTACTTATACTGGCTCTGTGACTCGCTACAGAGGATGTGACTAGTCATTAGAGATGTGATTTCTAACAGGTATAAAAAAACCCAAGTAAATACTTGGGTTAGAGTTACAAAAACCACTAATCATTGAATAGCGTAAGGAACCTGATTAGTAGCCAGCTATGCGTAACCTGAGGGTTATTTTTATTACTGATCGGCGGCCAAACCAAATGATGTAATAAAAATGCCAATATAGAGCGACCTTGCGGTCGCTCTTTGTCTTTCTTATAAGCTCTAGCTTATCCTTTTACACCACCTGCCGTCAAACCACCAACTAACCAACGTTGTGCTAGTAGGAAGACAATTGTAATTGGAAGAGCTGATAGTACTGCTGCTGCCGCAAAGTCACCCCATAGGTAGTTTTGTGGGTATAGGTACTGCTGCATGCCAACCGCTAGTGTGTAAGAGTTCACATCTGAAAGCAGGATAGACGCAACCGGAACCTCACCAACAACCCCGATGAACGATAGGATAAATACTACCGCTAGAATTGGCACAGACAGTGGTAGTAGTACCAATCGGAATGCTTGCCATGGCGTTGCACCGTCTAGTGCTGCCGCTTCCTCTAGAGAGTTATCAATTGTTTCAAAGTAACCTTTGATTGTCCAAACGTGCAGTGCGATACCCCCAAGGTAAGAGAAGATAAGACCACCGTGCGTATTCAAGCCTAGGAAAGGAATGTACTGACCCAGTTTGTCGAATAGCGCGTAGATTGCAACCAGTGCCAATACTGCTGGGAACATCTGGAAAATCATCATCGCTTTTAGAATTGTCTCTTTGCCTTTAAAGCGCATACGAGCAAATGCGTAAGCCGATGTTGTAGACAGTGCCACAATCAAGATTGATGTGATACCAGCAACTTTTACTGAGTTCCATAACCAAGTTAGTACTGGGAATGGAGGCGGTGTTACCGAACCATCGGCATTCGTTACTGGGATACCCAGTGCCAGTTTCCAGTGCTCCAGTGATGGGTTCTCTGGAATCAAGCTACCTGTTGCAAAGTTACCTTCACGGAATGAGATCGCGATGATCATCAATAGTGGGAAGATAATCAGTGCTAGGAAGCACCACAGCGCAATATGCGTTGCCCACACTCGGTATTTTAGGCTTTTACCTTGTACCATAGCCATTGTCGTGCTCCTTAATCTTGAGACAGTTTAGTGAAACGAAGGTTTAGTAACGCTAGGGCACCTACTAGTAGGAAGATAAGCGTTGCGATTGCACTTGCTAGACCGAAGTCTTGACCACCGCCGCCTTCAAACGCGATTCGGTACGTGTAGCTTACAAGCAAGTCTGTGTAACCCGCTGGTTCAGAAGTACCAATCATGTTTGGACCACCGTTCGTCAACAGCTGAATCATTACGAAGTTGTTGAAGTTAAATGCGAATGCTGCAATCAGTAGCGGTGTTAGTGGCTTAATCATCAACGGGAAGGTAATGCGCTTGAAGTTATCGATGAAGTTCGCACCATCAATCGCAGACGCTTCGTATAGGTCATCAGGAATCGCTTTCAACAGACCCATACATAGGATCATCATGTAAGGGAAACCTAGCCATGTGTTTACGATAAGCACCATCGTCTTCGCTAGGATTGGATCAGAGAACCAGTTCGGCTTCAGACCGAAGATGCTCTCTAGCACCATGTTGATTTCACCAAAGCTCTGGTTGAACAAACCTTTAAAGATAAGGATTGAGATAAACGCTGGTACTGCGTAAGGCAGAATCAGTAGAACACGGTAAACTGCACGGCCTTTCAGCTCTTCCCACTGTACGATGTTCGCAAGAATCAAACCAATCGCCAGAGTGAAGGCTACAGTACAAATCGAGAATACAACCGTCCAAATAAAGATACTGATAAACGGTTCTTTGATGCCTTCGTCTTTCCAAACACGCTCAAAGTTAGCCGTACCGATTTCAACTACGAAGCCCGGAGAGATGGTGTTACCAACGAATGCACCGTTTTCATCAACTGGCTGGTAGAAACCCACTTCCATATTTGGTTTTAGAGTTTCACCCGTTTCGTTGTTGTATAGCGTTTCGCCATCGTCTTGCATTGTGTATAGCGGAACCACAGCAGCAAACTTACGTAGGCCGCTCATGCGGATGTCTTCACCTGATGGTAGGTGGAAATCAACAGCACTGATTGCAGTACGATTTTGGATGATGGTTTTGATCTTCTCTTTTTCGCCTTGAGCAGAGTCGATCGCTTTCAGATCCATATCGCTGACGTTCAGGCCGTCTAACGAGAACTCTTCAGTCGCGAGAAGTTGCTCACCATCTTTAACCACGATTTGGTGGCCATTATCTGTTTTGTACAGAGTGAATGGGAAGCTGTCACCGCTTTGGAACGTACGGTCCATGAGGACAGTTTGTGTACGCTCAAGCGAAAGTTGGTTTTTTGCACTGTAGTTAGTGAACGCAAGACCGACGGTATATGCCAAAGGGAAGAGAATGAAAAGAATCATTCCGGCAATACCAGGGTAGATGTAACGGTGTGCGTAAGTTTTCTTGCTACCGAAAACGTAAAGAGCTAAAGCCGTTAGGATCACTGTAAGCAACGCGAATGCGAGCTCACCGCGAGAATACATTAGGATTGTAGCGTAGCCATTGATTAAGCCGACGCTACCAAGCAATCCCCACTTAATGAAGACGCTTTTACTTCCTGGAAGGCTTGTTGGTGCTGGAATAGCATCTGTACCTTGAACTGACTGCATAGAGGAACCTGCTAGCGATATATAAAAATAGAAAAGTAAGGAGGGGTTGCCCCCTCCTTAAAAGGGTGTTTCGTCGATATTATTTAGTCATGCGTGTTTCAGCAGCTTTAAGAGCTTGGTCTACAGTTTGACGACCGTCAACTACGTTACCAATTGCCTCTTCCATGCTGTACCAGAACGTTGTGAACTGAGGGATGTTAGGCATGATTTCGCCGTTCATCGCGTTGTCCATTGTTGCTGCGATACGAGTGTCGCTGTCTAGTTGACGTTGGAAAGAGTTAAGCGCTACAGCACCTAGTGGTTTGTCGTCGTTTAGGCTCTTAAGACCTTCGTCAGTCAGTAGGTAGTTCTCCATGAACTCAACCGCTAGATCACGGTTTGGAGACGCAGTGCTAATACCACCAGCCCATACACCAACGAAAGGTTTAGATGCTTTACCGTTGAACTTAGGTAGCGTTGCAACACCGTAATCTACGCCAGATTTCTCGATGTTTGCCCAGCCCCAAGGACCGTTGATTGTCATTGCAACGTTACCTGCAACGAACTCAGATTCTGCTACAGAGTAGTCCATGTCAGCAGAGATCACTTTGTCTTTAACCATCTTCTCGATGAAGCCAAGAGACTTTTGAACGCCTTTTGTTGCTACACCAGCGTCTTTGATGTCGTAGCCTTCAGCGCCTTGCTTGAATGCGTAACCGCCGTCAGCAGCAAGTAGAGGCCATGTGAAGTATGCGCCGCCACGTAGAGGCCACATGATCGCTTTCTTGCCGTCTTTTTGTAGCTCAGCGTTAAGTGCTGGGATCTCTTCCCAAGACTTAGGTGGCGTTTTGATAAGTGCTTTGTTGTAGATTAGAGAAACTGACTCAACCGCTACTGGGTATGCAATTGTTTTACCTTCGTAAGACACTGCGTCCCATGCGAAGTCTACGATGCCTTCTTTTGTTTCTTTAGAAGGTTTGATATCCACAAGAAGACCTGCTTCTGCAAAACCACCGAAACGGTCGTGTGCGTAGAAAATCATGTCTGGGCCATCACCTGCAGCTGCAACTTGAGAGAACTTCTCTTCTAGTTTGTCAGGGAAAGCAACAGTAACTTTTACGCCTGTATCTTCTTCAAAGCGTTTACCTACTTCTGCCATGCCTTCGTAAGCTTTATCACCACCTACCCAGATAGTTAGTTGACCTTCTTCGATAGCAGCGTTTGCACCGAAAGAACCCAGAGCAACTATTGTACCTAGAGCTACAGCGCTTAGAGCGTTTTTCATGTTAATATCCTTTTTATATTTATACGTAGGGCGCATTCATTTAAGACGAGCCAGTTTTCGATAGATATGATCTGAAAAAACCGTCTTAAGCTCATCATCCTAGCCACTACGCCCCAGCTATTATGGCTTAAATTCGTGATCGCCATCGGGTCGGATTAGAGAGCGAAATCACAAAACGCGTAAGCACCGTGATCAATATCACCGTTATCCAATGAATTTATTTGAAGTGGATCGCTTATTCCCTTTCACCCTTTATATCTACTCCTCCCCTCCTACTCCCCCTAGTTAATTTTGCATTAGGAGGATGTACTCTTTCTTGGATTCACCGAAACTGCAGTCATCCAAGAGTGGATAGTAAGAACCCTTTACCGGCAATTGTTTGTTGCTCTTATAAAGACCGAACATACTTGTTGGCTTGCATTGCCCGCTTTTGTCTTAAATTAAGCATCAAGCTAAACCAGTGATGGAATCACGGGGGAGGTTTAGCTGGATGTGGGGGAAAGAGACATCTGCTTGGCTATGAGGGTGTGTTTGGTTGGATTGACAATTTGTTGAAGCCACCAAACACACCCGTTTTTTCTTACACACTCAATACTTACCAATTCCTACAGTTACTGCTGACCCAATAATCTCTTATAATGATAAGCAGTAAATTTTAAAATTTGATCGATCGAGGACGAGCTAGATGGCGAGTGTCACGTTAAAAAACGTTTATAAATCATATGGTGATGTACAGATTTCTAAGGACGTAAACTTAGAGATCAACGAAGGTGAGTTTGTAGTATTCGTTGGACCATCAGGTTGTGGTAAATCGACACTATTACGCTGTATCGCAGGTCTAGAAGATATCACTTCAGGTGATTTATACATTGGCGACGAACGTATGAACGACGTTGAGCCATCTAAGCGCGGCGTGGGCATGGTATTCCAATCTTACGCTCTATATCCTCACCTTAACCTATACGACAACATGTCTTTTGGTCTTAAACTAGCGAAAGCGGACAAGGCTGAGATCGACAAACGTGTTGAGCATGCCGCTGAAATCCTTCAGCTAGGCCACCTACTAGAGCGTCAACCAAAAGCGCTTTCTGGTGGTCAACGTCAACGTGTTGCTATCGGTCGTACTCTGGTTTCTCAACCAAACGTATTCCTACTAGATGAGCCTCTATCTAACCTAGATGCGGCGCTTCGTGTTCAAATGCGTTCTCAAATCACAAAGCTACAACGTCAGCTTGGCTGTACCATGATTTACGTAACGCACGACCAAGTAGAAGCAATGACGATGGCAGATAAAATCGTTGTGCTTGATGGCGGTTACGTATCTCAAGTAGGTAAGCCTCTTGACCTATACCACTACCCTCAAAACCGCTTCGTTGCAGGCTTCATCGGTTCACCTAAGATGAACTTCATGTCTGTACACATTGAAGCTGTAGAGTCTGAGCGTGTGATGGTTCAACTTTCAAACGGCATGACTTTCTGGGTACCTGTAGATGGCACAACCGTTAACGTTGGCGACCGTATGTCACTGGGTGTTCGCCCTGAGCACTTGCTGTCTGCTGAGAACGGCGATGCAACCATCGAAGGCGAAGTGATGATTGTTGAGAAGCTAGGCAACGAAACTCAAGTTTACCTAAACCTAGAGAGCGCGGATGCTGACGTTATTTTCCGTCAACCAGATACGCTAGACGTAGAAGTAGGCGATAAGCTTGCTATCGGTATCCCAGCGCACCGCTGTCACCTATTTCACAGCGATGGTAAAGCGTGTCGTCGTCTACACGTAGAGAAAGGTACAGAGTAAGCCTCGACCTCAAATTCGAGCTCTGTTTCTAAGAATAAATTGCCCTGTCAAAATCCCTCCTCGAGAGGGATTTTTTTTATCTTGAGCAAAGAAGTGTTATGAGGAACTTGTTTCTGAGGTCTATTGAACAATAGTCTGCACTAATGTTCATGTTTGGTGTTCATCTTCGAGTTACCAGATCTACTGACACGACGCCATCAATGATCTAAATCAGCGACTACAAAAAAGGCCCAGCGTTCGCTAGACCTTTATCATTCATCGGGGCTTTCCCCGTACACCGACCAGGTTAATGGATTGGCGTGTTCTTTTGGTTGAACTTACCGAAGTGCTCTTCTAGTACTTCTGGTGTTAGTTTACCTTCCGCTTCTAGACGCTTAAGCTCCGCAACAACGGCCTTTTGCTCTTCTAGTGACGGTAGTTTCACTTCTGGCTCGTCGCCCATCTCTTGAGACATTAGCTCAAGTTCTTTTTCAAAATCGCTCATGATTTTTTCTTACCTAAACATTAATACTCAGACAATTTTACTCATTTCTAGGCAATGATGCTAGGTGCTTTGGCCCTGCCCTGTAAAACCAAGACAAGGCCGATACGCAAATAGTTATTTTAAAACTAAAAGCTTAAAGCTTAAATGAGCCAACCATCTTATCGAGACGAGAAGAGAGCGAACGCAATTCTTGGCTAGCATCAGCCAGTTGCTCTGCCGTTCCAGTCGTCACTTCGTTGATCGCGTTAATCTCTTCAATATTCTGGTTGATGGTGTGAACCACGGTTGACTGCTCTTCAGTCGCGGTGGCTACCTGAGTATTACGATCTGTGATATCTAGGATTCGATCTGAGATACCGCCTAGCACTTCAACCGCTTCATCAGAAGCTGTCACGCCTTCCATCGTAATGATCTTACCAGCGCTCATTGCAGTCACCGCATCTTTAGCATCGCTCTGCAACTGGTTGATCATCTTTTGAATCTCTTCCGTTGAATCTGCAGTACGGCTTGCTAGGTTACGAACCTCGTCCGCCACTACCGCAAAACCACGACCTTGTTCACCAGCACGCGCCGCTTCAATCGCAGCATTAAGTGCCAGTAGGTTAGTCTGCTCAGAGATGTCACGAATCACACCCAGAATAGAACCGATGTCTTGTGTGGTTGACGCTAGCTGCTCAATCACTTGACCAGTGCTCTCGATGTCTTGCGCCAATCGGCTGATCGCATCTTTCGCTTTGTTAACCACTTCACGACCAACTTCAGTATTGTCAGACGCGTGTGTTGCTGTTTCTGCTGCTGTTGCTGCGTTAGAAGCGATCTCACTGATGGTCATACCCATCTGGTTGATTGCCGCTACCACTTGAATGGTTTGGTCACGCTGCTCTTGGCTGTTGTCATGAGTGATGTGCGCTTTACTTGATACGCTTTCAGCCGCAACTTGAAGCGCTTGACTGGTTTCACACACCTCTTTCATCGACAAGTGAATCTTCTCAATGAAACCATTAAAACCTGCCGACAGTTGTGCAATCTCATCGTTACCTTTCACTTCAATACGTTGTGATAGGTCACCATCGCCTTTACCCAGATCAGTGAAACGCTCAGAAAGAAGCTTGATTGGTTTGGTGATGCTATTGGCTAGCAAGAAGCCCATGAAGATAAATGCTAGAGCAACAACGACTGTCATGATCAGCATCTTCTGTGCCGTTGCATCAAGCTCAGCAAACACTTCTGACGTTGGCACCACACCGATAACGAACCAATCCATTGATGAAACATAAAGGCTCGCCACAAACAGTTCTTGACCTTGGTATTCTGTAGTAATCAAGTTAAAGCCAGACTTATTCAACAGTTGGCTCGCTTGTGCACCATATAACTGCTGTAAAGATGAATCGCTGCGCGCTCTGTCACGGTGAATTTGTACATCACCCTGGCTGTCAGTTAAAAAGACAAAACCGGTGTTTTCAATTTTGAAGCTGTTCAACAAGCTCACCATGTCATCCATAGATTTAGACAAGCCAGACATTGCTGTGCCATTAGGCTGCTGATAGTTGGCGAACATCTTCACTTCACCATTCGCTTCTTGGAACATGCTCACCATGGTCGGCTGACCCGATTGAGTAAAGCCAAAGAACCAACCGTCTTGTTGTTGGTTTAGCTGACGCAGGAATCCGTTCTGGTTCCAGTAGTAAGCTGTATCTCGGTTGGCAACTGACGCGTCGTTTAATTGATATTGATTACGAACGTTATTCAGTTGTTTAACGAGTTTTGCTTCAATGTTTGGGTCGCGATCGGTTGTTGCAATCGCGTCGGCAATGAATTCATTAGATGCTACTTGCTCCGCCGCCAATAATAGCTGCGACACTTCTCGGTCAACTTCGCCATTGATACGCTCGAGCAAGCCCGGTAATTCGATATCAATCAATCGATGACTTAATACATCTCTAGCTTGGCGCTGTGCCATTGCTCCAACAATCACGGTTGACGCTAGTACTGCAAAGGTGATCCCTGCAACCACTTTTTGCTTAATACTCATTGAATTTAATTTGAACATGTTTGTGCCCCTAAATTGGCCGGAAAACTGTAACGCTTCTATATCGACCACAGTATCAAATACTTTAACCATTGCTAAGGCCACTATTGATACGACGAATAGTATGACCGCAAACGATTCTCTTTGATAAAAAAGCACAAAAATCTTTAAAAGCGCCGCCAAATACCTCGATATAAGCAGGAAAATTAATTACTCATTTAATAATTAATTTCTAATTTTTTGCACCGACTCAAATAACCGCCTTCAATCGCTGAACAAAACTGCACGCAAAATAGACAATTAAATACCATCAAACTTAGATCCAAAAATTCAACGGAACTTTTGGCTAGATTTCCGAACCAAGTAGCTAATACACTGTCACTGAACAGAAAATTTCAACTTTTAGAAGATACCTCGAGACAACGTCATGCACTCAAATGCCTTCACTACCCTTAAAACATATTTAGAGTCTCAGATCATAGGCCAGCAAGAGCTGGTTAAGCAGCTCATGGTCGCCCTACTCGCGGATGGTCATATATTGGTCGAAGGCCCCCCAGGACTAGCAAAGACTCGAGCGGTGAAGTCACTGGCCGACTGCGTTGAAGGCGATTTCCACCGAATTCAATTCACCCCAGACCTGTTACCTGCTGATTTGACGGGAACGGATATTTTTCGCCCAGAAACTGGCGACTTTACGTTTCAAGCTGGGCCAATCTTCAATTCACTGATTCTTGCCGATGAGATCAACCGTGCACCCGCCAAAGTGCAAGCCGCAATGCTTGAAGCAATGGCGGAAAAACAGGTCACAGCGGGGCGTAAAACCTACCCATTACCAGAACTTTTTTTGGTGATGGCAACACAGAACCCGATTGAACAAGAGGGAACTTACCCACTCCCTGAAGCTCAGCTAGACCGATTCTTACTGCATTTGGATGTCGAGTATCCAGATATGGAGAGCGAGCTGGCGATCCTTCGATTGAATCGCGGAGAAGCACAGGGGCAAGCTCCCGTTCAGCCAGAACCTTTACCGCAACAATCAGTGTTCGAAGCACGACAAGAAGTACTCAATGTACACATGGCTGAAAGCATTGAGCAATATATTGTGCGACTGGTGATGGCAACACGCCAGCCAGAGAAGTACAGCCCACAGCTAGCCCAGTGGCTAGAAATGGGTGTCAGCCCTCGAGCGACTATTGCACTCGACCGCTGCGCGCGAGCTCATGCTTGGTTATCAGGTCGTGACTACGTAACACCAGAAGATGTGCAGACGATGGCTTTCCCGGTACTTCGCCATCGCCTATTGCGTAGTTACCATGCGCAAGCTGAAGGTATCTCACCAAATCAGGTGATTACTCACCTTATCTCTCTTGTTGGTAGCGCGTAGTTTTAACATGAATCAGCAACTCCCTCAGCACAGTAACGGTGTGTTACTCAACCTAGATGAGCTTTTGCAATACAAAGCTCAAACGGTTCGCTGGCTACCTCCCGCAAAGAGCCTTTGGTCACAGCTCAATGGACAACATGAAAGTCGCAGCAAAGGCCGAGGTATGAACTTTTCAGAGGTCCGTCAATACCAAGCGGGTGATGACATTCGTAGCATTGATTGGCGAGTCACGGCTCGTACGGGTAAAACGCACACCAAGATTTTCTCAGAAGAGCGCGAGCAACCGGTAATTCTCTATTTGGATATGTCGAATAGCATGATGTTTGGTTCTACGCTGCTCTTGAAATCGGTGCAACTTGCACACTTAGCGAGTCAACTCTGCTGGCTTACTATTGCCAGTAAAGACCGTATAGGTGCAGTTATTGATGATGGTCAGAAACTGACAGAAATAAAGCCGAGCTCTAGCCATCATGCCCCACTGCGTATCTTGCAACAGCTGATTGCCACCAATAACCAATCTGTACAATCGTCCAAATCTGCTTGTCAGACCGATTTTTCAATGGCGCTCAAATCATTGAACAGGCTCAGCCCTAAAGGCAGCGACATCATTTTCTTAAGTGATTTCAGTCGATGCAAAGATAGTGACTACTCACTATTGAATCAAATGCGTCAGCATAACCGGATACGCTTCGTTCATTTCTACGACCCTTTAGAGCAAGGGGATACTCTATTTAAAGGCATGAAACATGTGAGTGATGGACAGCGAACTCAATGGTTTAACTTCTCTTCGAAAGCAGAGAAGAACAAACTAAAAAGCGCTTTTGAGGAGCACCAGCAGCAGATCAAAGATCTTTGCTTGCGCCTTGCGATTCCTCGCAGTTCTATCACCAGCTCAGAGCCCTTAATGAGTCAAATTTCAGGGGGTAAGAATGACGCCTAAATTAGAACTCAGCCCTGTTATTACACCTGACGCTCCACATTGGTGGCCGTTCGCATGGGGCTGGTGGTGTCTTATCGTGGTTGTTATTGCGATTCTTATCGTTGCGGTAAAGCTCTACCAGAAACATCAGCAAGATCGAGTGATTCAGAAAATTGCACTCGCGAAATTGACTAACAATCCGGATATATCGCCAGCTGAAGCACTGGCAACGGTTCGCCAAGCAGCCATCAGCTACTTTCCAAGAGAGGCGGTCGCTTCTATACAAGGTGAGCAGTGGTATCAGTTTCTCGATTCGCAATTAAAATCACCACGCTTTATCGACCATAGCGAGGCTTGGCAACAATCTTTGTACCAGAGTGAACACACAGCCATTGACCTGTCTACTCGTAAGGCTCTCGTCGATGACTGCACCTATTGGGTTCGCCATGCATTGCCACCGAAGAGAGTTCAATTATGAATGGTTTATTGAATATTGAATTTGTGTGGTGGTGGATGTTTTTGCTGCTGCCGATACCGCTGATTGTTCATCGTTTGGCGCCTGCCGCTAAGCCGACAGACACACTGACTCTGCCTTTTTTACCCAGTGACACGAGCGGTAAAGCACCGAGTACTCGGCTACCTAAGATTCTAGCCACACTTATATGGGTTCTCTTAGTCACGGCGAGCGCAAGGCCGGTTTGGTTCGGTGAACCGGTAGAGTTTCAGCCTAAGCACCGCGACTTGATGCTGGTTGTCGACCTCTCTTACTCAATGAGTAAAGAAGATATGGCGTTTAATGGCGAGTACATCGATCGTTTATCGGCCGTAAAACATGTACTGAGTGACTTCATTGATAAACGCAAAGGAGATCGTGTTGGGTTAGTGCTGTTTGCTGATCACGCCTACTTGCAAACACCTCTCACACTCGACAGAAGCACACTCAGCCAACAGCTTAATCAAGCAGTTTTAAGGTTGATTGGCACCCAAACGGCGATTGGTGATGGCATCGGACTTGCCACTAAAACATTTGTCGATAGTGATGCGCCGCAACGAGTGATGATTCTGTTGAGTGATGGCAGCAATACAGCTGGGGTTCTTGACCCTCTTGAAGCCGCTGATATTGCCAAAAAATTCGACACCACGATTTACACTGTCGGCGTAGGTGCCGGTGAGATGGTTGTTAAAGAATTCTTTATGTCGCGTAAAGTAAACACCGCGGAAGACCTTGATGAGAAAACGTTAATGGCGATTGCTGAGCGTACCGGAGGACAGTATTTCCGTGCCCGTGACAGCCAAGATCTTGCGACCATTTACGACACCATTAATAGTCTAGAGCCGATATCAGGAGCGACTAAAGTTTGGCGACCACAGCAGGAATGGTTCCATTGGCCCCTTTCCATTGCCGTCGCTTTATCCCTGATTTTGTTAGTCATTAGGAGAAACAATGTCTAACTTTACCTTCATCTATCCCGCTTGGTTATTTGCTTTGTTTGCACTGCCCGTGATTAGATTCCTAGCGCGTCGCAATCAAAAACAGGGATTGCTCGCGCCACATATCGCGCAGTACCTCGACCCAGCGAAATCCGTTAACTCACGCCGTAAATTGTCGCTTTTCTCTGTTTGGTGGATGATTACCATCATCGCACTTGCTGGACCAAGCTTCAGTACTAGTGAGCGCCCTAGTTTTGAGAAGACTCAAACGCGAGTTTTGATCATGGATATGTCGATGTCTATGTACGCCACCGACGTGAAACCTAACCGCTTAACCCAAGCGCGTTACAAGGCGTTGGATATGCTTTCACAATGGCGTGAAGGTGTGACCGGCATGATCGCATACGCTGGTGATGCTTATACAGTCAGCCCTCTCACCACCGACAGCGCGACCATCGCAAACCTGGTTCCTAACCTATCTCCAGATATTATGCCTTATCAAGGTGCTGATGCCGCCAAGGCGGTCGAGCGAAGTATCGAGATGCTGCAACGTGCCAACGTCTCTCAGGGGGACCTGATCTTGATCGCTGACGACATTGATAACAATGAAAAACGTGCGATTAATGAACTTCTCTCTGGTACGCCATGGCGTTTGTCGGTTTTAGCCGTTGGTAGCAAAGCGGGTTCGCCGATTACGATGAGCAATGGTTCCATGCTCACTCAAGATTCAGGTCAAACCGTAATCGCCAAAAGCGACATCGGCAACATGCGTTCAATCAGCCAATCTAACCAAGGTGCGTTTGCTTTGGTGCAAGCTGACAACTCAGACATAGAGACAATCACTCAGTTTATTGAATCTCATAGTCTAGCCGCTGAAGTTGAGAAGACGACGCAAGGGGTGACAAGCAGAGTCAATCAAGGGTTTTGGCTACTACCGTTGATTTTATTCCCTGCTTTAGGTCTGTTCCGACCGGGCGTAATTTGGAGCGTAATAGGCTTTGCGTTATTGGCTACTCAACCAAATCCAGCATTCGCTAACCCTTGGCGTACAGATGATCAGATAGCCCATCAATACTATGAACAGGGCGACTTTGAGAAAGCAGCAGAGCTGTTTACTGATCCTGAATGGAAAGGTGTCGCGCAATATCAAGCGGGACAGTACCAAGATGCGGAAAACACGCTATCTACTTTAGATACAGAGCGTGCGCGCTACAACCACGCAAATGCTCTAGCGCAACAAGGTAAATTCGAACCCGCAATCGAAGAATACAAGCGCATTCTTGAACAGAACCCTGACCACGCCTTTGCGAAGAGTAATCTTGAACTTCTGGAGCAACAGCAACAGCAACAGCAACAGCAACAGCAACAGCAACAGCAACAGCAACAGCAACAGCAACAGCAACAGCAAGATGATGCTCAGGACCAATCACAAGATCAAGCGAATCAGCAAGGTCAGCAAGGTCAGCAAGGTCAGCAAGGTCAGCAAGGTCAGCAAGGTCAGCAAGGTCAGCAAGGTCAAAGTGGCCAGAATAGCGAGAGCTCGTCAAGCTCATCAGGTCAATCAGAGCAGCAATCAGATTCTACTCATGAACAATCTCAGCAATCATCTGGCCAAAATGAGCAAACACCTAAAAATACTGGTGACAGCCAAACACCTTCAACACCTGAACAGGCATCAGCTCAACCGAGCAGTAGCAATGCTAACCAACCTAAAGCAGGTGAAGGGGATAAAGAACAAGGCTCAGGCACGCCAACAACACCAACCTCTGCCCAACAGCAAGATTCAGACTCCGAAGGCTCGCCTCAAATGGCACAGGCTCAGCCGTCAGATGCATCACAAGATCCAGACCGCAGGAAGCTAGAACAAGTGGAGAGCGTTCGCGACCCAAGTCGTCTGCTTCGAGCTCAAATGATGTTACAAGCGCAAGAACAAGGCGCCCCGAATAACCCATCGAAAAAGTGGTAACCATGCAACGTATTCATAAACCATTTTTGACGCTACTGTTCACCCTACTCATCAGTATTGTCAGTAGCCATACCGCCTACGCAGCAACAGCGGTTGCAAGTGTTAGCGAGAATCAAGTCACCAAAGACGAAGTATTTCTATTAAGAGTTTCAACCGATGAAAAAGTCAGCTCAGACGCTCTTGACTTAAGCGCCCTCGAAAGCGATTTTTACATCGGCAGACCTAACTTTGGCTCTTCGATTCGCATCATTAACGGCAGTCGCACCGTTTCAAGTGAGTGGACCATCACATTGGCACCATTGCGATTGGGTAAGCTCACCATTCCAGCCTTTGATATCGAAGGGGCACAGACTCAACCGATTCAGATCAATGTTGCGCAGAACAAAGCCGCACCGACACAAGATCAGATGGCTGAGTTCAAGCTCGACCTAAATAGAGACTCTCTCTATGTCGGTGAAGTGGCAATTTTGGACGTAAAATTGATCATCAAGGCCGACCCGAGACGCTTACAGGATCCGCGAATTGATCCACCAAGCTCTTCGAGCCTAAAAGTTGAACCTATTGGTGAGTCAAAGCAGTACCAAGATGTCTACCACGGCAAAGAAGTAACGGTTGTTCAACAGAGCTTTGAGATATCGTCCGATACAGCGGGCACATTTGAGCTGCGCGGGCCAAAACTAACAGGTGCCGTAGTTTACTCAGCCAATAACTCGAACAAAACGCGTTTATTCCAACTCGATACTCCCGTTCAAACGCTACCGGTAGAGGTACTATCGATTCCGGGTGATGCTCAAGGGAATTGGCTACCAACAGCTGATTTAAGTATCAACCAAGTTTGGAGCATCAACGATACCAGGCTTACTCGCTCCCCTGAACAGCTAGAACTTGAAGCGGGCGATGCACTAACTCGCACCATTACTGTCAGCGCTAAAGGCATCAAAGCTCATCAGCTACCGAGCGTGAATATCGAATACCCAAACAGTGTTCGCGTTTATGAAGAAAAACCTCAATTTGGTAAAACAGATGCAGGAGACAATCTTGTTGTCTACAAACAAGTATTGATTCCAAAATCCTCAGGAACAGTCGAGCTTCCAGGATTAGAACAAACTTGGTTTAATACCGAAACGAAAAAGAAAGCCACTAGCCAGATTAACGGGTTAACCTTAAACGTCACTGGTAACAACGTCGCGCCAGCACAAGTTCCAGTATCAACAGATAAACCAAATAACGTCGAAGTTATAACGACTCAAGAACCAGGTATCTGGCCTTACCTAACGGCGCTTTTTGCCGTTTTATGGCTCATCACCTCGGTGATTGCTCTGACTTTGTGGCGCAAACGAGGTACGACAAACACAGTAACACCAAAGGTCATCAACAAAGATGATACGCAAGCTGAGCTAATCGACGCGATTCAGAGAAAGGATGCGCTAATGGCAAATGCCAAGCTAAGCCAATGGCACAAAGAGAATCCCGATCTTCCGCAGCAGCACCTTAATACTGTGAGAAAAGAAATCGACCAGCTCAACCAACACCTCTTTGGTCCACAAGCAGATGGGGGAGCTGGTTGGTCGTCAAAGGGTGCCATTGAGGCCATCAACGCTGCTAATCAGAGCCGAGTTAAAAAGGCGAGTGAACAACTTGCACCACTGTAAGCCCTTGTCCCAAGCTTAAACTCAGACTCTATACCACGGAGCCCTGACAAGACGAAGCCCCTGAGTTCGAAAGGAACTCAGGGGCTTTTGTATAGAATCACAGTCTACAGACGCACGGTGCTTAGTTAATAAAATGTCGCCTCAATCTGGCTGTTCTCAAATGCCGATACCACACGGTTTCGCCCTCGGTCTTTGGCTTGATACAGCGCCTTATCAGCCATGTCATAGAGTAAGTCGAAGTCAAGACAATCCAAGCTGGCACTCAAAGAAGCGAACCCTACTGAGGCGGTCAGGTAATCACTGGTTGAACTTTCACTATGAGGGATCTGCGCCTCCTCAATACAGCGCCTGATACTGTCGGCGCGCTGTTTGGTTTCACTGTCGCTGGTATCAACCATCAACAACATGAACTCTTCGCCGCCAATACGACAAAAAGTGTCGTTCTCGTGCAGTATATGGTCGCTTAAAATCTTTCCGACCGAGCGCAGCGCTGAATCCCCTTCTGTATGACCATAAACACTGTTGTATAAACCGAAATGATCTAGGTCGAGCAGAATCAGTCCAAACACCACCTTTTCATTTGGCCTGCTTGGTTCAAAGTGAGTTGAATTTAAGTTGTCTAATACCTGTGCCAGCATACGTCGATTGCCTAAGCGCGTTAATGGATCCAATTTAGATATGACATCTAATTGCTCATTAGCCAACTGCAACTCTAAGGTGCGCTTTTTCACCTCTTCCTCTAGCCGCTCATTCAGCTCTTTCAACTCTTCCTGCGCCATGGTTCGTTGCAGCACCTCCGCTAAACTAGACGCAAAGATACGAATCACTTCTCGAAGCTGGGAGGTCAATGAGCTGCGGGTCAACAAGTTATCGGCTGCAATAAAGGCAATTGGTACGCCAGTATTGCTGGTTAACAGTGTCATCGCCGTCCAACCTACTCCAACGATATTGTAGTCATGGTAGATAGGAACAGACTCTTCAAAAGCTACTTCATTAGGGCGTGAACGTGCTGCCGCGACAATGTCACGCTCAACAAGATCGGAGTGATAGTAAGATTCGTCGACAATGTTACCTTGAATATCGGTACCCCAGGTGCCCTGCATGTAAGAGCACTCTTTGTCGGTCAAGAAAACGGCTAAACGGTCAATGCCAAGATGCTTAATAGCGAAGCTCACCGCAGATTTACAGACGGCACTAACGTTGTCGCAACGAGAGAGTTCCACCATGCTCGAGTGCAGCATGCGAATATTCTGCTCTTGCCGTTTACGAATATAAATCTGAGAAAGTAACGAGCCAAAAGATTCCAGCATCTGCTTTTGATAACCTGTTATCGGCGCACGATTGATATAGTTATCCATGGCAATCCAACCGACAGGTTTGTCCCCTTCTCTGAGGATCAACATGCCATTCCACCCCTGTCCAACCACTTGGCCTGCGGTATAAAGCGGTGCCTGCTCGATGATCACTAGGTTGGTATGGTCGTCAGAGAGCGCTTCAATGTATTCACTTTCTAGTTGATGAAGATCGTACTGAGTATGGTGCTCACTGTTGGTTTTGCCGTTCTCATCGGTGCCATAAGTCCCGCTAAAACAGCGCTTTTTCATATCTAACAACATGAAGATTGCTCGGTCAAAGCCTAAACGATCTCTCACTGCTTCCACAGACGCCTTATAAAGAGCATCTAATGAGTCTGGATTAGAGAGGTCTAGTGCGACTTGATGCACCAACTTCATGTTTTCTACGAACTGCTCTCTTAACTTAATTTCGTCGAGATATTGCGCTTCACGCGTGTCTCGGTTCTTAATCTCTATGGTGGCATTCTTTTCCGCACGTATGCACTGCCACCTTGCCGCAGCCAGTTGCAACACATCGAAGCCATCGCTGAAGGTTTGATTAACCTTTTCAGCGGCACAGTTTTGAATGATCAGATACGTTCGACAACTCGGACAGTTGTCTAGCATAAGTATGAAGGATTCGCCGCCCAACACATCGAAGTGGTCCCAATTACAGGTGTTGATGGCCATCGGAAGTACTCCGTCAGCAGTATCAAACTGAGAAACCCAAGACCAAAAAGTTGCGGGGTAGCTATTTAAGCAAGAAAGATCACCGCACTGGTACATAGGTGTGCGAGTAGAGGTGGATGCAGGTTCGACAAAAATCCCAATGCCTTGAGGGTCTAATAAATGAGACAAATATTCGAACAAAGAGTCAGCCAAAAGACGGTGGTCGCGAGTGGAAGATATTTGTTTTGCAAAGGCTTTTACTGGCACGACTTTCCATCCAATGGTTGTAAGAGTGTAGCAAAAATACCTAAGCCTTAATATGCAATCAATGTAAGTGAAAATGAGATGTTAAGCGGCTCGCAATTTCCTATTTTCCTTTATCACAAGCTTGAGAAGCGCTACAAAAATGGGATTTTGTGCCCAAAAATTCATCGACAAATTCACTTTCTTCGTAACACAAAAAAGCCCCACAAATGTGGGGCAAAAGTCCATCGCTTATTATTGTAGTGATATGCCAGTAAATTAAGCGCGGTGATGGCAATGGTTACAGTTAACCGAAGTCACCATTTACATAACCCTTAGTACGATCGTCTTTCGGGTCACTGAAAATAACTTGAGTGTCATCGTGTTCAACCAGTTCACCCATAAGGAAGAATGCGGTGCGGTCAGAGATACGACGAGCTTGTTGCATCGAGTGCGTTACGATAACAATGGTGTAGTTCTTCTTCAGATCTTCCATCAACTCTTCGATCTTGTGTGTGGCAATTGGATCAAGTGCTGACGTTGGTTCGTCCATAAGAATCACATCAGGTTCCATTGCGATAGTACGAGCAATACATAGACGTTGTTGCTGACCACCAGACAGACCAAATGCGTGAGACTTCAAACGATCTTTCACTTCATCCCAAAGTGCTGCACCACGCAGTGAACGCTCGACCACTTCATCAATGTGCTTTTTATCTTTAATACCTTGAGCGCGTAGGCCGTATGCCACGTTCTCGTAGATGCTCATTGGGAATGGGTTCGGCTTTTGGAAAACCATACCAACACGGATACGTAGGTCTGCAACGTCGATGTCACCATAGATGTTCGTACCATCCATATCCAACTTACCCTTAATCGTCACGCCTTCGATAAGGTCGTTCATGCGATTCAGGCAGCGTAGCAGTGTTGATTTACCACAACCCGATGGACCAATCAGAGCCGTCACTTGGCGCGTTGGGATTGGTAGGTTGATAGATTTTAGTGCTTGGTTTTCGCCGTAAAACAGATCTAGGTTTTCAATATCAAATTTGTTCATGTTCTTAATCTCTAAATTCTTAAATTCGTGTCTAACTTGATGCTTTATCAATGGGTTCACCGTGGAGCCCTGTACTAGGGCGTCTCTTTGTTCAATACCCGGAATCGTTAGTACGTTGCTGTGTTAAAGCGTCTTGCAATTAGTTTTGTGACCATGTTGATCAGAAGAACAAGCACAATCAGGACTGTCGCTGTACCGTAAGCTTGATTCCACTCATCAATGGTGAACAGCTCGGTAGTTAGCTTATATAAGTGAACCGTTAGGGTACGACCTGAATCCATTAGAGATTCTGGAATACGTGCCACCATACCTGCTGTTAAGAAAACAGGCGCAGATTCACCGATTACACGACCAATACTAAGAATGACCGAAGTTAAGATACCTGGCATCGCGCTAGGCAAGATTAAGCGCCAGATAGTGTAGATTTTCGAAGCGCCAAGGCCGTATGAGCCTTCGCGGTATGTTTGTGGTACCGCCATCAATGCTTCTTCTGTAGTACGGATGATTACAGGAAGAATCAGGATACTTAGTGTCAGAGCACCCGATAGAATGGAGAAGCCAAGACCAAGAATCGATACGAAGAAAGTCATACCAAACAGACCAAAGATGATCGATGGAATACCCGCTAGTGACTCTGTACAGAATCGAATAACTTTCACTAAACGGCTACCCACTTTCGCATATTCCGTTAGGTAGATTGCCGTCATGATGCCCAGTGGCGCTGCCACCGCAATCGATGCGATAACCATATAGATGGTTGCAACGATCATTGGGAAGATACCGTGTTCAGTACCTGTACGTGTGTAGTTATCTGTGATGAAGTTCCAATCTACGTGCTGTAGGCCGTTAGAAAGGATGTACCAAATGATCCAAAATAGGAAACCGACTGTGACAGCCGCCGCTCCCCAAATAAAGGCATTTAAGATGTTGTCTTTATTCTGGCGAGACTGTTTTAATTTTACACGATCCATTTTTTCCACCTTCCGCTTACTTAGCTTTTTCGCGGTTTAGATAAAGTAGAGCACCATTTAGCATCATGATGAACACTAGAAGTACCACACCCGTTGCGTACAGAGCGTTAGCATGAACACCACTTGCGTATGACATTTCAATCGCGATGTTTGCTGTTAGTGTACGAGCAGAGTCTAAAATGCCTTCTGGCATCGCTGGGGCGTTACCCATAACCATGATGATCGCCATGGTTTCACCAAGTGCACGACCGATACCCAGAATCACACCTGTCATGATGCCCGAGCGAGCGGCAGGAACGAGAAGTTTGAAGATGGTAAAGATCTTAGAAGCACCAAGCGCAAGAGAGCCTTCTTTGTAGGTACGAGGTACCGCGCGAATTGACGTCTCCGATACTGTGATAACGGTTGGTAGAATCATGATACCCAGAACAATGATACCCGCTAGGATAGTGTTACCCGCTGGTACTGAGAAGATGTTCTGAATCATTGGAACGATAATGACAAGGCCAAAGAAGCCGTATACCACTGAAGGAATACCTGCTAAAAGCTCAACCGCAGGACGGATAATATCAGCCAAGCGTTTTGGTGCGATTTCAGCGATAAAGATAGCGGTCAAAACACCGACTGGTACACCAACCACTACCGCGCCTAATGTTGAAACGATAGAAGCAACAATCATTGTTGCAACACCGAATAGCGCTGGTGGTAGCCAATCTACACCGAGAACGATGCCAGAAACGCCAGCCTCTTGGAATGCAGGAATACTCTCTGCAACGATAAAATAAGCGATTACTGCCAGTGAAACGATGCCGATTACAGCACTCGTTAAGAATAAACCGTGGAAGATACGTTCTTTCCAGTCGATACGCTTTTTAGTACGTAGGCTCGGCTTATTAACTTGTGTAGCTTCAGTATTCATAAGCTTTTCACTATGTGCGATGGTCATATTTAAAATCTCATGCTCTGTGGACAACAAAGCTGAAAGAAAAGGCTCAGCCTAAAGGCAGGCTGAGCAATAATTAAAGTCTTGATTAAATTCAGATTAGTTTACAGTGATGTAACCTTTCTTAGCTGAGATAGCTTGAGCTTCGTCAGCTACCATCCAGTCTAGGAACTTCTGAGTTTCAGCAGATGGAGCACCATCTTTGTAAAGAACTAGGAAAGGACGAGCTACTTTGTATGAACCGTTCTTAACGTTATCAACAGTTGCTGCTGCGCCGTCGATAGTTAGAGCTTGAACAGAGTTGTCTACTGTACCTAGAGAGATGTAGCCGATTGCGTATGGGTTGCTTGCTACAGATACTTTAAGAGCACCGTTACCGTTAGCAACTTGAGCGCGTTGAGAGATTGCTGATACTTTCTTGTCACCAATCTTCTTCTTAAGTTTTAGGATGTCTTCAAATGCACCACGTGTACCAGAAGCTGTATCACGAGTGATTGCTACGATAGGCTTGTCAGCGCCGCCAACGTCTTTCCAGTTAGAGATTTCGCCTTTGTAGATTGCTGTAATTTGGTCTGCAGTTAGTGCAGATACTTCGTTGCTTGGGTTAACTACAACCGCGATACCGTCACGAGCAATAACTAGCTCTTTTAGGTCTGCTGTTTTTTCTTCAGCTTTTAGGTCACGAGAAGAGATACCCAGGTCAGCACTTCCATTTTTTGCTGCTTTGATGCCTGCAGATGAACCAGGAGCTTGAATTTCGATGAAGACTTCTTCACCTTTATTCATGTATGTTTCTGCAAAAACTTCAACCAGTGGAGAAGCACTGTTAGAGCCAACTACAGAGATAGTTTCTTTAGCTGAAGCTGTATTCACTGTTAGTGCGCCTAGTAGTGCCATTGCACCGATAACTGTCTTTTTCATCACAATTTCCTTAAGTGGCGTTATTGCCGTTGTGTTTTACTTGAACGGTGCTCACTTTAAGTTTCGAATATGACAGTTGTGTTTCAGTAAATTGAAGCCTATATGACAACTGCAATTTTCTGATTTTTCTTACCCTTAACCTTCCACGCCTCTCTTCTAACTCATTGTTCTAAAAACATTACTTTATTAACAACTCGATCAATTAAACCTACAATTCTTGAAAGCTCTTCTGTAACATGTCGCACAGCTCACAAAAAACCACACCATAAGTGAGTGAATAATCAGCACATTAATTACCAAATGTAATTCAACATGGCTCGCACATAACAAAATGTAATCTTTTATTGATTGAAGTATCAGTCTCATTAGTTAGAATTCAATCTCAACAATAACAAATAAGAACAATTCTCAATTACGCATTACCAAGAGGACCTATTCATGCGCCAGTTACTCAGTGGCTTATCCATTAAAATGCAAGTGCTACTACCCGTACTTTTCTCCGTCGTTCTACTACTTGCCGGTGTCATTATTGGTGGAGAAAAGCTTGAGGAAGCTTTCCAAGATGTATCAAAAGCCACAGACAATCTGATTGTTCATAAAGAAGAACTTAGTGACATCGTCGACAATAGTTACGGTATGCGTATCAAAGCGATTTACAGCCTGTTTAACCCTGACGATGTACGTACTCTTATCGATACATTGAATCAAAAACGTGACGATAATACGCAATTGCTTAACTCTCTTAATACCGTGCCAGGCCTACAAGATGAAGTTGCGGCAATGCGTAAGGCCATGGGCCACTATGTCGACTTTTCACGAACAACAATGCTGCCGCTTCTGCAACTTAAACACAGTAATGGCTTCCCACCGGCCGACTTTGATACTCAGTATCAGGTAGCGACTGATCAATATCGCCACGCTGGCAATGAAATGGTAAAAGCCATTAATGCCCTATCTAAAAAGCTGAACCACATCGCTTTGCAAGAAGTCGAGAACAATGGTGCAAAACACGACACCACCCTAACTTCAGCGAAAATCGGCCTTATTGTCATTCTCTCAATTGCACTTATCATTAGCTGGACTCTAGCTGGTGTGATTGTGAAACCAATTCGCGAGCTGCAAGAAACCATGCGCGAAGTGGCTAAAGGCAACCTATTGGTGAAAGCAAAAGCTGAGGGCAATAATGAAATCACTCACCTAGCTCAAGATGTTAACCAAACTGTAGATCAACTTCGTGAAACAGTAGGCTCGTTGTCTCGAATTAGTATCGAGGTCGCTTCAGCATCGACAGAGCTTGCTGCCGTAATGACACAATCGAGCGTTAACTCAGATCAAGAGAAGCAAGAAGTCGAACAAGTCGCTTCTGCGGTTAACCAATTAGAATCAACAGCGGCAGAGGTATCGAGCAACGCGCAAGACGCAGACAGTGCTTCAAGCCAAGCTAGCCAGCTAACAAGCCAAAGCTTGAGCATGTTTGAAGAGAGCACGCGAGCAAGCGAAAAGATGGCAGACCAATTAAACAAAGCGGCCGACGTTGTTACTTCTTTGAAGGATCAATCAGAGCAGATTGGTAAAGTGATCGAAGTAATCGAAAGCATCTCTGAGCAAACTAATCTATTGGCACTCAACGCAGCCATCGAAGCAGCACGTGCCGGTGAAAGTGGGCGTGGCTTTGCAGTAGTTGCAGATGAGGTTCGTATGCTTGCCGCTCGTACTCAAGAGTCGACCAAAGAGATCCAAGTGATTATTGAAGAGCTACAGACTCAATCGGGTCAAGCGAATGAGAGCATGCACTCCAGCCTAGCTATGCTTGAAGATAACCACGCGCTTGCCACTAAGGTAAGCGGCTCTCTAAGCGACATCAGCAACGCGATTGCTGATCTAAACAGCATCAATACACAAGTTGCGACTGCATCTGAAGAGCAAAAACAAGTAACGGCGGATATCAACACCAACTTGAGCACCATTTACGAATTGGTAAGCCAAAATGTAACCGGTATTACTCAATCAGCCGCTGCTGCTCATGAGCTGTCTGGGCTATCAGAGAGACAGAAGCAGGCGCTGAATTACTTTAAGGTTTAGATACTTTATAGATTTGAGAAGTCAGTGAACTTCCTAATCAATACGTTATAGATCGCTAACAAAATCTAAAAAGAGGCCGTGGTATCTACCACGGCCTCTTCGTTTCTATTGGCGAAGGCGTCTAGCTTTCAGCTACTCTGCAACTAGAAGAACACTATATTCAAACTGAGCTGCATTGTATGGTAAGACTTCTCCATTGAAGGTTTCAAACGCCATGATGCTCTCCCCATTTCCAGCAGAAGTCGCGCTCCAGATATATGCTGCCAAGTCACCGACTTCATAACTCATAGAGTCTCCAAAAACCTTAGTGCTAACTGCTGGCGAGTGACACGCTACCTCTTTAAGCGACACTAACTCTTTAATGTTTGGCATGCGCCATTTATCTTGACCCGCAAACTTATGCAGTGCATGGTTTCCGTTTACGTCATTGACTGACTCAACCATTGTTAATGCACTTTGCCAGAAATACCTTTCTGCAGTGCCAGTACAAGAGCTAGAAGAACTATTCCAAGTTTTACCTACTTGGCAACGCATCCACGTCAAGCCTGTAAGCTGATCAGTAAAAGTGCCGTTACTGTTGGTGACATAACGACTGTTAGCAGCCGTCTTAGTGATATCGAGGCTACACTCCTGTGCGAACGCACCCGCCGAAAATAGACCAATTAGGGCAGTTGTGATTAGTTTTTTCATCGCTATTTACCTTGAACTGAAACGAGACGAGCAGGGAATAAGTAAGAATCAGAATTTTCAGAAGAATCAACATCTCCAGAGTAGATCTCTAACGCACTGATGTAGCCACGCTCCCCTCCTAATGTTCCGATCTCGTTGTAGTAAAAACCACCTTCAACAGCACTAGGGCTGTATTGGTTGTAAACGATGGATTGATTCCATACCGCACCTATGGATGTGTAGTTACCACCAGATGTTTGATGTGGGAAATACTTGTAAGTCAGGCCATACACCGCGCCCTTTTCATTTTTCTCTGTCTCGCCAAAGTCCAGTAAGTTATAGAACTCGTGAAACGTCGGTAAACGCCAATCTGTTTTACCACAGAGGCTGATTGAGTTGATGTGCTCAACATAATCCTGCGTGGTACATATGCTGTCACCCCGGGTTTGACAGGTTGCTTCAGCGATATCCAATTCGTAAGGCGTCACTACCCCTGGAATTTCCAGTGCCAGCTGTCGGTCTTTAAATTGTAGGGATCTGGCATCTTCTGTCTTAGATTCCCAAATCAAGCCGCTGCGCTCATCGAGTACACATGACCATTCAGTCGCATCATCTACAAGTGCCACACCTTTTGAATCAAGCTTTACGAATTTAAAGCCGTTACCTGTATTCGTATTTACTTCGGTCTTATCAAAGCCGTACTCAGCATCTTGTCCAGGAAAGGAGTCAGGTCTATCTTGAACATCTTGTATGTTATCAGTATCTGAAAAATAAAGGGTTGCGCCCGTATCATTCAGTGTTGTACCTGCTTTCACTTCATCTTCAAGATTTTGTACAAAAGTAGACACTGTATTTGCATCTAATACACCCGCCACATAATCAGCGGAAGCATCATCAAAGCTAGCGCTAAACTGAGCTAACATGTACGCGCGATTACTGCTATCGAACAGCTTTAAAGTTGAGACAACATTTTGTTCCAAACTAGCAAGCTCCGTCGCCGACAGTTGGTCTTCAAGTGCACAATTAATGGTTATCCCTTTTTTCGCTAGTTGAGCTTTCAATTTCACATTAGCTTGATCCAACGTGAAACCATCGCCCATATAGCCCGCAATCAAGGAGCTGATACCATTAATTTCATTGCCTGACGTTTTTTGAATACCAGGTGCGGCGATATAGGCCACTGATGATGAGCTACCATCCGACCTTGTTGCTGCGACACCGGTATCGACTTCAACCAAAAGGGGTAAAGAAAGAATGGATTTCTGCGTACTCGTCAAACTAAATTCGCCGTTACTATCAGCCGTAACAGTCGGCTCACCAGCATCACAAGTAAAGCTTTGGTTTAAGTCAGAACAAACCTTACTTTCAAGGTTCACATTCTGTGCCGTGATCTTTCCTGCTGTTGTATAGGTTGGCGCAGAGGTATCGCCACTTGAGCCACCACAGCCCGCAAGAGCCAAAGAGATGGCCAAAATAGTCAATTGTGGTTTCATAGAGTTATCTTCTTGTTTTGTTTTTAAAGAGCATTGTCAGAAGAGACAAAGTACGCATGTTCGCAGCCCTGCCGAACGAGAGCAGAGCTGCAAATAAGAGAATGAATGGTGATATCGAGCCACCAGAACTGCTGGATGAACCTTGTTCCTTAGCTGCAGCGTCACCACATTCGTAATGAGAGATATTGCCGATTACCCAGCGATTAAGTTGCCCTGTTTCACTTTCAACGTAATCACCCACTTCAAGTCGCCACGTACCATTCATGGGTTCATTTTTAAACTCACCTAAGACCGAGTCGTGTTTAAACGTGAAATACCCATCAAAACCGTCGAACGTTGTTGATTGGTGATTGATTAAATCGACCTTTGTTCCTCGTGGAGAGACGAGACTAATTACCAAGTCACTCAACCTTGAGTGGTCAATATCCAGATACAGGCCAAAATTCTCACCAACGGTTCGCCCAGAGCCTTCTACCGTGAAGTTAAAAGTTTTGAAACCAACAATAGGCTGATTGTTCGAACTCTGACGGCTATCCGGTAAGTAACCATTCACCTCTTTGATTGGCGTGGAGAAAGAAGGCAAGCCATAAACGATCGTCATATCATGCTGCCAATTCTGCTGTTTCAGCGAAGCTGAGTACTGGTAGTCGATGGTTGTATTTAAAGGAATAGCAGTTCCGCACACTTTACCTGTAGGCAACGTTGCTTGAATGGCGAGACTTGCAGTTGTGGCACTATCAAAAGGCTGACTCAGACCGTCGATATCAATATGTCCACTCCATTGAGGCTGACGCAATGTTGGATGTAGCTCGATATCTAAGGATTGCTCTGGGTGAGCGTATCGGCCCTTCGTCTCGACCGAGAATGGCTCAATGATCAAGTTATGCACATCAAATTTTTCTTTCAACATTTGCGCATAGTCTCGCGCTGGATAAAGCGCTTCAGCAACAAACAACATGCTCTCTGCTAGGTCATGCATCTTGACGCCACGACCAACACCGTACATTGATTCAAGAACGATAGAATCGAACTCTTGAAACGCAGCGTGCCCGTAACGCTCTACACCGACTTTTAGAGCCTGAAACAAGGGTGTCGACCACAGTTCATCGCCCAATTCACCTGCGACACTTTCGTGCGCACGATACTCAGCTTGTCTAAAGTAGCGCGCTTTTTGATTCCAAAGGCTACGCGTCGTCTTTCTTACACCAAAGTAACCATCCCAGTTGAAGACAGTATCAATTTCAAACTCTTGTCCTTGATTTTGGGCATCTTCATACTGCGCTCTGAAGCTAAACGACCCCGCCCAGTAGTCACCAAATCCTTCACCAATTGCTCCGGTATGGCCATAAGCCCAGTCGCGAACAATCTGATAATGGATTCCATGGCCAAGCTCATGCAAAATCACATCTGCATCAAGGGCATCAGGTGAACCGCCCGCAATCCCAAACAGAGTGGCTTTTGGACCGTAGTAATAAGTAGAGTTATCAGCGGATAACCCACGCCCATCGAACTCTAGTGGTTGTTCAAATAGAGAAAAGCCAAGCCCTTCGATGTAGCGAAGTGATTGGTCAAGGTGAGTAAATGCCATCAACTGTGGGAAACGATTGTCTTGCCACCCTACTTGCTGAAGATCTTCGATTTTATCGAATCTTGTAATACCTTCAGGTGTAAGAAAGCCCGATGTGTCACGGGACACAACCTCACCCGAGTCAGGATCATAAGCCACTAAAGCGATTGCATCGACCTGAGATACACGAGAGTTACTTAAATAGATGCCATCAGCGTGGTCGAGAACATCAACGTTAGCTTCAACGTACTGCGGCGCATTCTGATACTGAGTGATATCAGTAAGCAGTGTTTCGGGAGGTGCGCTGCGATCCATCGTTCTTAAATCTGGGCTAAATACCTTTACCTTAGCTGGCACAAGTTGGCCGCTGCTCAGTTCTGGCGCACGCTCTGCTTCTAACTGTCGTGGAGCTTCAAGCTCAGCGGCTGTCGTCGGTTGACCACTAAGTAGCACTGTATCTTCCAAGCTTCTGAATATTCTAGAAACCTGATCGTCACTGTTAGTGGAAAGTACTATCGTACGCTGCTGTTTGTACTCCCCCGCAACCAGGACATCAAAATTGTAGTGATGGCCAAGCTTAGACTGTTTTTGGTACCTAAATTTTAACGAGCCAGCCTCTGGGTATGCTTGCTCCAAGTACGCCAGTGCTTCTTGAGAATTAGAAACTGAAACGTTACCTACAGGGTAGTCCCACTCCGCAGCTAAGCTCGGAGTAGATGCCAGTAACATTGCGAGGTAAAGCGATCTCTTTTTCATAAATCCGCCTTAAAACTCGTATCGAGCATTTACAGTGAAGTAACGCCCTGGCTCTGTAGAGTAGTGCTTGTTTTCGTCCATGATGCCTGCGACATCTTGGTAACGGATGTATTCCTTATCAAATAGGTTGATGACATTGGCAGAAAGGTCTAAGCCAAAGCTCCACGAATAACTCACCCCCATATCTACGGTCGCCCAACCTGCTGTTGTCGCACAATCCGTTGCAAGGCCAATATCTGTTTCGCACTCCGGCACCTTATCCATCGCTTGTGCCCAATTCAACATGGTATAAGCGGATAACGCTTGGTTGTCGTAACGTAGCTGAGCACTGCCCTCCCAAGGGGTTAACGTACGCACTTTTTCACCGTTATTGTCTTCACCATCAACAAAACCAACCTGCGCAGTCACACTCCAAAACTCACTTAAACGCTGTCCTACCGATGCTTCAAAGCCGTATGTTTCAACACCGCTCACATTCTGATATTGCTTGTAGTAGTTTCCATTGTTGCTTGGATCAGGAGCGAACGAGATCTGTTTGACATCAATGAAGTTCTTAAACTTCTGATAAAAAACAGACGTGTATAAAAGAGTACTTCCATCGTCAAACTTACTGCCTAGCTCGAATGAATCACTCGTCTCAGCTTCAAGATCTTCGTTAGGTATGATTACGAAGGGCGTAATTGGCACAAAGTCATGATTTTGAAAACCGTAAATCTTGTCATAGCTAGGCGCTCTGAAACCACGGTTGTATGACAAGTACGTGTTCAATGAATCCGTCAATTGATAAGCCACAGATAGACTTGGTGATACGGCGCTGCTAGTTCTATCTTTCACTTCATAACCTTGAATCTGATTTTCCGATTCAGGGGTTATCTGCTCTAAGTCAAATCGTACGCCGGTCGTCAGTGTCCATTTGTCTATCTCCATAACATCTCGAACATGTGCCGCAAAATTGTAAGTACGAGCAGGTGAAAAAGGCTTCTTGTTTTCGACTTTCAAGCCATTCCAATCGATTGTCGAACTTGAGCTAGGGCGTTCATAGAGTGCACTTTCTAAACTCGCGCCATACGCTAAGCTGTGGCTTGCATTCCCTTGTTGAAATGAAGAGATAAAGTCCGCATTTAAACCAATTAATTGGTCTGTGAAATGGCGATCATCAATCAATCTGCGTTGCACAGGCACGTTGTTCTGATCTTGCGAGATCAGCACATTTAAGGCTTCATCGGCCACCATCTCGCGCCAGTACAACTTAGTATCAAGCTCTTCAAACCAAGAATTCAAAGGCAAATACTCAGCCCCCACATACGCAGTTACCGTTTCAGTATATGTTTGCTGGTTGAAGCTCTGAGTAACCCAACTACCATCTTTTTGAATCTTAGCGAGTCCTTCCAATCGGCTCTGATTATCTTTGTAGTACTCGACTCGACCTTTCAGCATTAAGTCATCTTCCACCCAGTAGTTCAGTGTGTAAGCACCGCTTACTCCGTCGATTTCACGGTTATATAAGTCTTGATCGAAATTACGTGTTTCTTCACCTTCCCAATAGGCTAGGCTGACTAAGCTCTCAACATTTCCCGAGCGAAAAGCAAGTTTCGTTGCACCTCGATATTTATTGCTTATACCGGTATAAGTACCTGACACATCGCTATAAAAGTCTTTGTCTTTTAGGTAATCGCCTGGTAGCTTGGTCTTAAACACAACCACACCACCGATCGCACCAGAACCATAGATAGATGAGCTCGCGCCTTTAACAATTTCAATGCTTTCGAGATCAGACATATCAAATGAGTTACGCCCTACCTTGTCGTTTAGGGCATTTGCACCAAAGCCGTCTGACGTTCTAATGCCATCTTTAACAATCGCAATGCGGTTGCCTGACATACCACGGATAGTAATGTTTTGAGGTCGACCTGCCCCGCCACTCACGCTAACACCCGGTTCATTTCTGATTGCATCGTAAAGCTCGGTCGCGCCGTTTTTTTCGATCTGTTCACCATCGATAACAGCAACGGAACCAGCCACTTCAGATAGGGGTTGTTCGATTTTATTCGCGGTAACCACGACCTCTTCAAACTGAAAAACCTCGGATTCGGCGTACACGACGTTGGCAGCAAGTACACTCAGTACTGCCGCTGATAGGGGTGAAAGCTTCATTTACTGCTCCGCTTTAGTATTTTTATGCGTAAGTGATAATAGGAATGCGTATTCAAACGCTTGTTGTGATAAAGACTGCCGCCTGTCACTCGAATGACCTTGACTAAAATTGGTAGACAGCAAATAAGGGCCACTTCCTGTCGTCAAAGATTTCAACTTGGCTTGATATTTAGCGCCTTCCCAATAGGGAACCCGTCGATCATTTAGGCCAACACTGATTAAAACAGGTGGATAGTCGGCTTTGGAAAGATTGAAATATGGGTCATAGGCTTTCATTGCTAAAAGTTCAGACTCTTGATGAGGGTCACCCCACTCGGCATACTGCTGAGCAGTTAGCGGCAACGTCTCATCTGACATACTGTTGATCACATCAACAAATGGGACCTTAAGGGAGGCGCCAGCAAATACTTCGGGCGCTTCATTTAAGGCTCCAGCCACTAAGGTGCCGCCAGCACTTGACCCCATTGCCAAGATAGCTCGTTCGCCTTGTTGAAAATTTTGAAGTGCTCTAGCTGCAGCAACGAAATCAGCGATACTGTTCGATTTGTTTAGGCCTTTACCAGCGAGATACCATTGTTCACCTTTAAAACCTCCGCCTCTGACATGAGCAACAGCGTAGATGACACCACGGTCGAGTAGACTGATGGTTTGTGGCATAAAGTATGGCTTCATTGTGACTCCATATGAGCCATACCCATATAGAACTACCGGACTCAGCTTGTTCAGGAGATCTTTTCGGTAAGCGAGCGTCACTGGGACAGCATGTCCATCATTCTCAACATTCAAAGTTTGAGTAACGTACAACTCTGCTTGATAATTTGGATAGACATCTTGCCCAATCGATTCACGAGTTGCCGTTAGCGTATTAAAGCGTTCCCAAAGGCCCGGTTGGATCATAGACATACTTCGGATATGTAGCTTATTGCTGTTGTAGTCTCCCACTTGGCTTACCCAAGCGACGCCACCTTCACGAGCAACGTTTTCAATCTTTATCAGCTTGTCGCTTTCATCAAAGACGTGCAGTTTTTGCTTACCTTGCAGATTGGTTTGAACCACGACACCTGAACGGAATAGGTGAAAGTTGTTGATTGCCTCACCCGTTTCAAAATCACCAAATAAATGCCAAGCCTCTATGTTCATTAAATCAGAACGACTCACACGATAGATCTGGAAATTTTTGCGTTGGTGATTGCTATTGATATACACATGATCGGCAAAACGATCTGCATAGTATTCAATGCCTTCTTGGCGCTGTTGAATAGGTGGTGATAACTCACCAGTGTTAAGATCGAGAAAGCGTTGTTCACTGCTGTTGTCGCTGTTGCTCTGGACAACGGCGAAATTTCTATCGCTTGTTAGGTATGTTGAAAGCAGCCAAACATTATCATGTTCTTGAAAAAGCGATGTCTCAACTCCGCTTTTCAATGACTTATTGATCAAGGTATGTGATCGCTGTGTCTTTGGCTCCTGTTTTACCAAATACAGCGATTTCCCATCATTCGACCAAACGATAGATGGCTCAACACCAGTGATAAGGTGCGTGATTTTATTGGTCGCTAGCTCAACAATACTGATTTGATACTGTTCAGAACCATCAAGATCTTCTGCAATAGCGAGTAAGGAATTGTCAGGGCTTAGTTTCCAACCACCAATTTGGTAATACTCGTGTTGATCAGCGTGATGTTTGGCATCAAAAATGACAGTTGTCACACCAACACTGCTTGGTGCGCGCGACAACAATGTGTAGTCATTCCAAGCATATTCTACGCCATTGATTTCTCGCCAAGGCTTCTCTGAACGTTGCGGTCGGTTCTCTCGCCACATGGATTGCAGCGAGTTGATTTCACTCTGTAAGGTCTTCTGATACGCGCCGGTCGTCTCATTCTGTTTCTCAAGATAACCCAATACGCGCTCACTGCTTCTAGAATCGTCTCTCAACCAAGAGAACTGATCCGCAGCAGTCACGCTTCCTGAAACTAAAGTTGCTAAAACAAGCAGGCAACACGTTTTCATAAACCCAATAAATCCATACGCCAATTTAATAAATTTCGCGTATACTGCACCCAAATGGTAATGAGATCAATTATCATTTTCACAATTTGGTGATATGAATCTCAATTATTGTGCTCAATGGGCTGGGTTTACTGGTTTATTGTTCTGTCTAACTATTCATTTTCAGCGTGTTAAGCGAACACTTCAGTTTTTTTCACTATCATGAATTCGCTCTAGTGCTTCCACGCGTTTTATTTGTTGTTCAGTAAATAGGTCGTTTCTCAACAAAGCAACTTCCTGTGCCTGCTGATCAGCACTCAAATTGGGATTATCAAGTATCGTCTCTCTTTGATTGATAAACTGTTTAAAGTCGTTATCAAATTGCGCACGCTCAGCGTCTAACGCAGTTAACCGTTGTGCTGCAGTTTCGCCGACAATCTCGACTCGATTAAGGTATTGTTGCTGATTATCCAAACCATTTGTATGCGTGAGCTGAGTTAAGGTTAGGGTGTTTTTCTGCGTTTGTTGAACATACTCAGGTTGAAGAGTCAGCGTCTCTAGCCACTGCTTTTCAAATTCAATAGGGTCAGTATATTCCTGTCTCAATTTCAGCTTTTCAATAGCGAGTTCACGCATTCTATTTTCATGTGCAAACAGTAACTCTTGTTCACTCGCTGTGAAGTAATAAGCTTGCTGCTCCATCAACAACTCGTGTAACTCGGTGAGATCTTCAATGCTTAAATTAGAATAATTATTCGAGAAATCTATTTTCTCTAGCGCCGATTTGTACTCCAAATATTTTTCGAACAATTGGTCATCTATCACGCTATTAGGTTCGATATTATTGAAATCTGAGACATTTTCTATGACTTGGTTGAGGTCAACATCAACCATTGCCGCCATGAAATAGTCCATCGTATCTTTGGCGGAACTTTGGTCGATTTCGGTATCACTTTGAGACTCACTCTTGAGTTGCTTTGCCGATACGACTTGCGCTCGCGACTGGTCTTGGTAAAAGACCGCACTGAAACTTCCTACAGCGAGCATCGATATCAGTAACAGTGTGGTCTTTTTCATTGAGTAACTCCTTTAATACTAACTGGCTTTATAAGCCGGCAAGCTTGAGACGATTGGCGTGTTGACGATAGAGAGTGACAGGGTCTGTTTCAAAAAGGTGGTGGATCCCTAGCGTCCCATTGATTTCATCCAAGTGATTCATTTTGTAATTGTCACCAATCACTCGACCTAAATGCGCACTGCAAGTCCCAACCAAACCATCACTAGGGCCATCAAACGCCAAGCCTAAAATCGTCATCGCCCCATCGGTTGGGTCAAGTAGATTGGTGAAGGTCGACGATCCAGTCCAAGAGTAGTAATAGACACCATTGCTAGCTTGCCACTCTCCGTCTCCACACGCTGATGTAGGGACACCCTCTGGATAATGCTGGTTAAATGCTAGAGAACCTTCTGTGGTCAGAGCTTCTAATGAAGCGAGCCCATCTTGCTCAAGATCGCTCCCGCCTGACAGTAAGTTAATCAATGTTGTAAGGCCACCAGCCAATTTGACGGCAATCGACTCGGTTATTGATCCCTCGGCGACATTCCCTCTCACCAAATCAGCGACTTTAGAGCCTTTATGAACCCCACCGACACTGGTCACTGACGCCACGAGATCTGGCCTCACGGAGCCAACATACCTTGCAGTCGGGCCGCCATGGCTATGACCAACCAAATTAACCTTCTCTGCGCCAGTAACCGCGATAATGGTTTCTACTTGCGCAAGAAGCTGCTCGCCTCTCACTTCAGAACTGTTTGTCGCAGACACCTGTGCGACGTAAACGTTAGCTCCATCTTTGGCTAGCGATTCAGGAATACCGTAAAAATAGTCCACACCGGCCAAGGTATCGAAACCAAATAACCCATGCACCAACACAATTGGGTACTGAGTTTGTGTGTACCCTGAATGTTCCAGTGGTGCGGTACTCGTTCCAGCGTTCACACTGGCACTTCCCATGCACAGAGCTGCCATCAGCATCATCTTTTTCAACGTCTTTCTCCTTAACTAATTAGACCTCGGATGAGTTTAAAAGCTAGGAGAGGAATTCAAAAAGTAGAAATTTATAAATTAGAAATCGTGAGCAATAGCCACCATTCAACATCTAAATTAAACATCAGTAATACATTCACACAGCCACAAATCGTTATGATCATGTCTCTACCTTCATCTTAACTCAATAAACGCCACCCATTTAACTTGTTGTTTTTAATTGATTTAGGCGAAGTATGGAAAATCTAGAGTGATTGAGATGAAGTTTTGGGGAATAAACAAAGGACAAATTTTGAGCGGTTTTACGTTGAAAAATGGATCTTAGTACCAGATAAAGAAAATTATAAAATCAAATGGATTGACCAAAACGCATCACTACGAGATATAGGTCTGACCAGTTTTCAATAACTGATACTGATAACTGGTCTATTCAACTTCTAACAATCGATTGAAAGAACCTATATATGAAAAAGACAACGTTAGTTTTGGCTCTATTGATGCCATTTGGTGCCGCCTCCGCACAAGACAATAGTATGACTCCAGAAGCAATCACGTCAGCTCAAGTCGCACAAACACAATTAGCCTCCACCTATACCTACGTTAGGTGTTGGTATCGAACAGACGCAAGCCATGATTCACCAGCAACCGACTGGGAGTGGGCTAGAAAAGAAAACGGAGACTATTACACAATTGACGGTTACTGGTGGTCATCGATCTCCTTTAAAAATATGTTCTATAGCGAGACTCCACAACAAGAGATCAAGCAGCGTTGTGTAGACACCTTGGATGTTCAGCACGACAAAGCCAACATCACCTACTTTGCCGCTGACAACCGCTTCTCTTACAACCATTCTATCTGGACCAACGATCACGGCTTTCAAGCGAACCAAATCAACCGAATAGTTGCTTTTGGCGATAGTCTTTCAGACACGGGGAACCTATTTAATGGGTCACAATGGATTTTCCCTAACCCTAATTCTTGGTTCTTGGGTCACTTCTCTAACGGCTTTGTTTGGACTGAATACTTGGCTAACGCTAAGGGCGTTCCACTCTATAACTGGGCTGTGGGTGGCGCAGCAGGAACCAATCAATATGTCGCTCTTACTGGTGTCTATGATCAGGTCACTTCGTACCTGACTTACATGAAGATGGCGAAAAATTATCGCCCAGAGAACACGCTATTCACATTAGAGTTTGGGTTAAATGACTTTATGAATTACGGACGTGAAGTGGCTGATGTCAAAGCTGACTTTAGTAGCGCACTGATTCGCCTGACCGACGCTGGCGCAAAAAACATTCTGTTGTTCACCCTACCAGATGCGACCAAAGCCCCTCAGTTTAAGTACTCAACGGCCCAAGAAATCGAGACAGTTCGTGGCAAGATTCTGGCGTTCAACCAGTTCATCAAAGAACAAGCAGAGTACTATCAAAGCAAAGGTGACAACGTGATCCTATTTGATGCGCACGCTCTATTCTCTAGCATCACCAGCGCCCCACAAAAACACGGGTTTAGAAACGCAAAAGATGCCTGCCTAGATATTAATCGTAGTGCATCTCAAGACTACCTATACAGCCATAGTCTGACCAACGACTGTGCAACCTATGGTTCTGATAGCTATATATTTTGGGGCGTGACACACCCAACCACAGCAACTCATAAATACATCGCAACGCATATACTGATGAATTCAATGTCGACCTTCGACTTTTAAAGATATCCGACTGTGCAAATAAAAGAAAACCGCCATTCCGGCGGTTTTCATATTTATTCGTCGTCGACTTTAGGTGCGACTTTCTTTTTAGGGATGAAGACTGAATCACCCACAGCCACATTCTGGTGGAAGCTCTTATCGCGCTTAACTGGTTTCTTCGCTGTCTTCTTCGCTTGAGGTTTACCCGCTTTTTTAGCAGGACCGCCCTTCTTGAGAGCTGGTTTGCGAGGCTTGATGCCTTTGAACTTACCTTTTAGTCCTTCAAGAACTGAGAAGTTAAGATCTTGCTGTAGATAAAGCTCAACACGCTTGAAGCTATCCCAATCTTTTGGACCAACCAAAGAGATCGCATCACCTTTATTACCCGCACGGCCGGTACGACCAACACGGTGAACATACTCTTCCGTGTGCTTAGGCATATCAAAGTTAATTACGTGGCTCACGTTTGGAATATCAATACCACGAGAAGCCACATCTGTAGTGACCAGAATCTTGTAAACCGCACGCTCGAACTGGCTCATGATAGCATTACGTTGCGTTTGGTTTAGGTTACCACTCAATGCGACAGCTTTTAGCTTCTTCTCGTTCAGCTTTTCGGTAAGACGATCAGTATCAGCACGAGTTGCCGTGAAGATCATAACCTGACGGTACTCAGCCTCTTCCAGAACGCGGTCTAAGATCGCCTCTTTATGGTCTAGGTGGTCACATAGGTAGAACTTCTGTGTGATATCAAGGTGCTGCTCATTTGAAACACCGATCGCAATACGCTTAGGGGCGTCTAGCATCTCATTTGCAATGTCGTTCACTTCGGCGTGATCAAGTGTTGCAGAGAACATCAAGGTTTGACGACGGCGGTGTTTCGCTGCATTAGCGATGCGGCGCAATTCTGGAGCGAAACCTAAATCAAGCATACGGTCAGCTTCATCAAGGATCAGCGTTTCAACACCATCTAGGAACAACGAGCGGTGTTCTAGGTGGTCAGCTAAACGGCCAGGAGTCGCAACAATAAAGCGAGGGTATTTACGAAGTGCTTTAACTTGGTCGTTAAAGTTTTCACCACCTAAGATCAGTGTCGCCTCGTAAGATAAACCACCAAGCATACTGCGTAATTCGCCATACACCTGCTTAGCAAGTTCACGAGTAGGAGCCAAGATTACACCACGAGGATCACGAGCAGAAAACGCTTTTGTTTTTAATGCCTTGTGAATCATCGGCAGTACAAATGCCAATGTTTTACCTGATCCCGTTTTTGATGAAGCCAATAGATCCTTACCGGCAATAGCAACAGGGATCGCTTTCGATTGGATCTCTGTCGCTTTCTTAAAGTCGTAATGTTTTAAGTTCTTCAGTAAGCGGTTATCTAAGCCTAAATCTTTAAAGTGCAAAGGACTCTCCAGTCTTGATGGTATTGAATAAAAATATTTTAACGCGACATGATACCGCGAAACCCCTTTACAAGGATAGAGATCACATAAAATTTATCCGGCTTTTTACTGAGTCTTCGAGTATACATGCGGTAAATTAGTGTGAAGCATCATACAGATATCAACCTCTTATCTTCGAGGGTTTTATCGTTCTCACTTTTGAGAATCAGTGTGACACCTTGCTAATTACCTCAATAATTTGGCAATTTTTCGTAGGATCACTTTTGCGCTTGAGTAATTAGTCGCTACAATCAATGTTGAAGCGACTATATGATTAAGAATGTATAGCGCATCTTTTGATGATCAATAAGCAAGGAGTTCTTATGAATAAGGTGTTAATCGCAGCTGCAGCCTCTGTGTTCGTATTGGCAGGTTGTTCTTCAGATCCAGAAGAGGCGGCAATGTCGGAGATGGAACAGCTATCAAACCAAGTAGCTCAACTAAGCAGTGAAGTTGAAGCACTTAAGAATGAAAAATCAGACGCAGAAATGAAAGCTCAAGAAGCTAACGACGCGGCGATGGCAGCGAAAGAAGAAGCGATGCGTGCTAATGAGCGTATCGACAATATCGCAAGCTCGTACACTAAATAATTTATGTACCAATGAGTTGTGCGCCACTGCTTTTGCAGTGGCGCTTTTGTTTGTCTCGAACCTATTGGAGAGAACAAACTAAATGCGTTCGTTCAAATTCAGATAACAGTGCCTAGAGCTACCATTGCTGAGTGGGAGGCGCTATCTCTACAGGCACACCATTCTGAGCGAAAATTACAGATTTGGCTTTCGAATTAGATACATCGGCTTCGTCTAACCACCATTTTAGTTCAATGGGGATCGTTAACGGCTTTTTAGAACCATCACTACGTGTCAAAGGCTCATGCGCTTCTACGAACACACTCCTATCTGGCTCTAATGCCACCTTAATAGGTTCGTTGATGATGGCGACCTTCTCACCTTTATTAACCTTATCGAACAACCATTCAATGTCTTTCGGCTCCATTCGAATACAACCCGAGCTGACACGAAGGCCAATCCCAAAGTCTTTGTTAGTGCCGTGGATAAGGTAATCTCCAGCGCCATAAGCCAGCCTCAAAGCGTAATCACCTAAAGGGTTCTCTGGCCCTGCTGGTACGACTGGTGGGAGCTCAATGCCTTTGCTCAAGTATTCTTCACGAATAGATTTAGGTGGCGTCCACGTCGGGTTTGGTCGTTTTTGACTAATCGTTGTGACCATTTCTGGTGTGTCTCGTCCTACTCGCCCAATGCCAACGGGGAACACATGAACAAGGTTCTTCACTGGTTCAAAATAGTAAAGCCTTAATTCGGCTAAATTGATAACAACCCCTTGGCGCGGAGTGTCAGGGAGAATAAAGCGACTGGGAATGCTCAGCACATAACCTTCTGCTGGCAGAAATGGATCGACCCCTTTATTTGCCGCCATCAGAGACAAAAAGCCAATATCATACTGCTTTGCAATCAAAGCTAATGTTTCTCCTGCCACCACTTCATGATGTTGAATTCGACCAACAACACGGCTATCACTCGGCGGCAATTCAAACGTTGCGCCAAAACTAAAGGCAGAATAAAGGCTAGTCGCCAGCAACGAAGAAATGGCAATACGTTTTTTAATTATTCGTTTTTTTACTACGTTAAGAAGCGTTGAGCTTGAGCGGTACAACATAAATAACCCTATTTTTTATTATTATCATTTTAGATTAATGCTGAATCCTTGTCTCGACAATGCTCTTAAACTCTGTTTCGCATACGAATCGCACCATAGTTGATGCTTCCCTCTTCAATTCAACAGATATCAGCTTGGCAAAATCGATTGCCTTTGCGGTTTCAACAAATTTAGTTATCAACGATCGAACAATTGTTGTAAACGCCTCTTTTTGTGACCCGCCTCTCAAGGAATCCCATTTTAACTCGCTAATATTGCCTCATCGAAACGAATTCAATTCAACAGAAACGGTAATTAAAAATTCTGTTCCTATAATTACCGCTATAAATTTGGAGAACGACAATGGCTACACCTCATATTAACGCACAAGCTGGTGATTTCGCTGAAACTGTACTGATGCCGGGTGACCCACTTCGCGCAAAATACATCGCTGAAACATTCCTTGATGACGTGAAGCAAGTTTGTGATGTTCGTAACATGTTCGGCTACACAGGCACTTACAAAGGTAAGAAAGTTTCTGTAATGGGCCACGGTATGGGTATCCCTTCATGCTGCATCTACGTTCACGAACTTATTGCTGAGTACGGTGTAAAAAATGTTATCCGTGTTGGTAGCTGTGGCGCAGTACGTGACGACGTTAAACTAATGGACGTTGTTATCGGTATGGGTGCATCAACTGACTCTAAAGTTAACCGCATTCGTTTTAACGACCACGACTTCGCAGCAATCGCTGATTTCGGTCTTCTAGAAGAAGCTGTAAACCAAGCGCGTGCTCAAGAAGTACCAGTAAAAGTAGGTAACGTATTCTCTGCTGACCTATTCTACACTCCTGAAGCTGACATCTTCGAGAAGATGGAAAAACTAGGCATCCTAGGTGTTGATATGGAGGCTGCTGGTATCTACGGCGTTGCTGCTGACCTAGGCGCAAAAGCACTGACTATCCTAACAGTTTCTGACCACATCATCCGTGGTGAAAAACTAAGCTCTGAAGAGCGTCAAAAATCGTTCAACGATATGATGAAAGTAGCTCTAGAGACAGCTATCAACATCTAATCCTTGATAAACGATACATTGAAAAGCAATACCCCGCAGCCAGGTTCGCTTGGCTGCCCAAATAATCCCGAGGGGGCGATCGTGTCCAACGACGAGCTGCCAAAAGACGCGGACGGTTTACAACTCAACTTTTGTAAAACATTGGCGTGTGACAACTTTGGCTTGAGCGATGCAAAACGATATGTTTTGCAACATGCAAACCCAAAGCGTCCAGCGATGGTTTGTCGTGAATGTGGAGCTTTCCCCCCCTTACTTAATAACCATGAAGTTTTGAATGAACTTCATCGGCTTCGTCACCTCCATAGTGACGGCCTTCCTGCGTGTCGCAATGATGACTGCGACAACTTTGGGCTTTCTGTTCACACTCATAAACATCTGTATCACGCTTTTGGCTACAGCGGAGATAGACAACGCTATCGCTGTAAAGATTGCCAATCGACGTTTGTTGATAAGTGGTCAGGATCCAACAAAAAACTCCAGTTTCAAGAAAATCTCATGGGCTTATTGTTCATGGGTTATTCCGTACGTGAAATCTGTAGAAAACTAGAGATCAACCCAAAAACTTTCTACGATCACGTGGATCATATTGCTAGCCGCTGCCGTCGCAAGCTTGCAATGATCGATGCGCGTTGGGTTAATCACGCGAAGGATTACCAATTTGCTTCCCATTATCAGCGATTACAGCCACACAGTAATAATGGCGTGGTGTGGATTGCTACGGGCGAAGCGCATTCCGGCTATATTCTTTGTCAACACGTCAACTACTCTCAAAATGAAGAGCCTGTTGGCAATATTGATCATAACCCTTACGACTCCGTCGCTCGATTCGTTTCCAAAGAACACTCGTCTGAGGCTAACTTAGAGTTACCAACCTCGTCTGACGATCTAAAAAAGCGCATTGAGCAGCAATATCAAGTGATTCTTGCTCGTGGTAACGTCGAAGATCCAATGGGTAACCTCACCTCCTTCAGCTATCCATCTAAAGGGGCTTTAGTTCGTCCACCTTATACCTCTTATGCTCACTTCCTTCACGTATTAGATATGTGTGATGAGAGCAAACCTGTATCTATTTACCTACCTCAAGATCCGCTATTGCGATCAGCGGCATTGAGCGTCTGCTTACCACGAATCCAAAACAACAACGTCGACTTGATGTATGTTGAGGAAGATGCAGCATGGGACGATAGTTTAGGATTTGAGAAGATCGACATTGTCCACATGAGTTGGTGGCGAGACCGTTGGGCGATCGCTAGTCAAGGTGACAAGCAAAAAGGGATCTGTTACTTGGCTGGTAACCAAACTCAACCAGAACATTGGTTTGAGCACGCATCTCTTAAGCAAACCAAATTTTACCAACAGCGATTCCAAGTCCTGTTTGACGGTTTCATTAATGAACCAAGACGTAAGCTGCGTCCTGGTGGTATCCTTCCTCTGCTCGATATTTTCAGAGCTTGGCATAATTTGTGCTACCAAGATAAAGAGGGGCTAACCGCGGCACAACGCTTAGGCGTCGCTGAACAACCTCTCACCTTGAAGCAGCTACTGTCGTAAGGCGAAGATAGTCATCTAGCTGAATATGCTAGAAGTAGTTGAATACCAAGTAATAACATGAGGTAGTACTCATTAATCGAAAAGATCATTACTTGGTATCACCTCTTCGTTAGATAATTAGTGCTTATCCTAAATCACACACTTATAATGATGGTGTTATCAGTATGTTCGATAATAATGGACTTATGCCTTGGACAAAAACCAGTATCTAATTGAAACAGAGCTTGAAAAACTCAAAAAGCGTATAGACTCAGAACCCGCCGTCGTCTTTGAGGTGGCTGAGCAATGCCTGGTGAGAGCTGAACAGGTTTTGTTTGAAGAGGGGGCGATTCAGTCACTGATGCTGATGTCTCGCTGCTGCTGGAATCTTATGGATTACCGCAAGGGCCTAAAGTACATAAAAGAGGCCTATAAGCGCCAAAATCGACTCGATACTGATCTCTTTCTTCCTGAAATTCTCCATCTTCATGCGCTCCAATTCTGGGGGCAAGCCAAATACTACTCTGCTCAACAATACTGGATTAACGCACTCGAACAGTCTGCGTTGGTCGATGAACTCGAAATTCAAATCGAATGTCTGATTGGACTTGGTAATATCTGGCGTATCACGCATGAGTACAAGCTCGCACGTTCTACCCATCAGCTTGCAGTTAAGGTGGCAAATAATAGCCGAATTGGCTGGCTTGAAGGCAAGGCGAGGATCTTATTAGCGTGGGATTACTACCTACTCAACAATTATGTTGAGATGCTCTCAGTGCTCGACGGTGCAGAAGAAGCACTGAAAGATCACCCAGATAACACCTGGCACGCCGAGGTATGGGATTTTAGAGGATTAGCCTTACTTGGACTTGAGCGTCTCGATGATGCGGAACAAGCAACCGCCAAGGCGCACAAGCTCGCGGTTGAGCACAACCTAGTTTGGATGAAAGCACACTCTTTCATTAGCCGTGCCCGTTTAGAGTTATTGAGAAAGAGACCACACCAAGCGTCTGAACTGTTAACTCACGCAGAGCAGTCGGCCAACGAATTCGATAACGGTGAGCTGCTTAGCCAAATCTGCTACCAACAATCTCTGGTCGCAGAAGAGAATCAAGATTATCAAACAGCACTGATTGCCTTTAAAAAATATCGTCAATATTCGACCAATATGCTTCGCGAACAAACCACCCGTGTAGGCTTAGACAAAGCGCGCAGTTCAAAACGCCAACTAGAGCAACGAGCTCGTAAGTTGATTAACAGAATTCGCGGTCAATACGAATACGACCCTGAGAAACAGTTTTCTCACGTGGTTTCAGAGACTTTTTGGTGGGAACAATTGGTGCTGTTTAAGACTGAGCTTAAACGCTCAAACCATAGCATCATTATGTTCCAGCATGATGACCCTAACTATCTCGAAGTGTGCACCGAACTTGCTCATACCTTCTGTAACCAAGAAGATTTCATCTCGCGTTTAAGCGGTGAACGAGTTGCGCTGATGCTGGCCGAAAAAGGGAATGCGGCACAGGCGATCTTTGACAAGATCACGACCATGCTTAACATCTACCCTTGGCACAGGAAGGGACTAAAAGGTGCTCCTCCTGTTGTTACACTTCATGACATCTTGACCTTCCCGTTCACCTTAGAACAGTTAGAAGAAGACGAAGCTGAGAAAGAGGCTGATGGAAACGTTATTAAATAAGATCACGGACGCAGGCTTGGACCCCTCTTCGGTTTCTGGTGAAGAGGCGATCATTTTCTGGAACCACATTCGCCAGCACATCGCGACTACACAACAAGAACAAGCACACTGCTACATTATTAGCTCTGAATACCGTGCAGAGCTGCAACAGAATCAAATCAGTATTGATGAGCTGCGCGAAGCGCTCAACCTGCTAACCTTGCCTAATGATGTTGAAGACATACTAACGGTCAAAACCAGTCTCAGTAATCGCTTAGTCGAAACCGGAGATTACACTGCAGCGCTGAATGAGTTTATTAGCTCTTCTAACATTGCCGTTGAACATGGGCACATCGACGAATATGTCATGGCAATTTTAGGCATGGGTAACCTATGCGATGCCTATGGAGATCATAACCGTGCGCTTCGTTACTACCAAAAGATCAGCAGTATCGATCATGCCATAAGTAGTCGCCTACTCCGTCTAAAGTTTAAGCTTCACATGGTTGCAAGCTTTCTTCATCTCAACCGAATCACAGCAGCCAGTGATCTCCTTCGCGAATGTGAAGAGCTCAGCATACTGGTGAGCAATAAACTGCTGACGGCACAAATTTCGCTTTATCAAGCCAAAGTCTATCGAGCGCAGAAAAAACACCACGATGCCTTGCGCTGTATTTCTTCTGTACAACACACAGCAACCAATACCCAAGCAAGTTGGTTAGCCACCATGATCCGCTTGGAGCTTGCACACTGCTTAACCATCATCAATAAGCAAGACTACGCGAGTATGATTCTTGAAAGCACTAGCAAAAGAGTGAAAAGCTACTCATCGCCTGTACTCGCTAAGCGGTTCTACGATTCAATGAGTGAAGTTTGTATGCGTCAAGGGCACTACAAAGAAGCGCTAGAACATGAAAAGAAAGGCTATCGCATCGAAACAGATCTGATGAAACAGATCCCAATCAGTGAACTCGGTGCAAGCCAACTTCGTCGTTTATCGCGTTTTGAACTGCAACTCAAACTCATCTTGTCTGAGCAAGAGAATAAAGAGCTTAAAGAAACGACTGAGCAACATAAGAATACCGTAGCTCAACTGCAACAAGACGTGTTTACCGACCCACTCACAGGTTTACACAACCGCCGTTGGTTGGATGTAAAACTTAAAGACCTGCTTATCCACAATACGTCGTTTGCTCTCTTGGTTGTCGATATCGACCACTTCAAATCGATCAACGACGAGCTGAGTCACCTAGTTGGCGATAAAGCGATCGTCAGCGTGGCTCAGGAATTAGCTGGCTACTTTAAATTCCGTGGCGCGTCTTGTGTCCGATTTGGCGGCGAAGAGTTCTTGGTTATTCTGGAAAACGCCACTCAGGCACAAGCTGCGATGCACGCAGAGAATTATCGAGAGCGTATCTTCCAATTTGGCTGGCATGAAATACTGGGTGAACGCGGTTTAACCGTCAGCGTAGGTATTACCTTACATCGTGATGGTGAAAACACGCAACGTACCTTCTATCGTGCGGATAAGGCGCTCTACAGAGCAAAAGCAAATGGACGAAACCAAGTCTGTACTGAATAGCCTTTTTCAACACGCTCGCTTTGCCGTTATTGTTATAAAAATAGAGAGGTCGCTGCCTCTCTATTTTTGTCTCAACTCTAGAGAAAGAACAGAGATATGCCCCCCACAGCAGCCAATGTTCCGACCAAACTCTGCTTGGATATTGACTCCCCTTTAATGGCATAGATCACCAGGATAAATACGGGACTGGTCGCGATCAGCGTTTGAGCAATCGCTGGATTGGCATGCTTAAGCGCGACTTGTTGAAGCCAAAGCGCAAGAAACGTCCCCACAAAAATCGCTCCCAATAACCAAGCTTTGTCTTTCTTACCCATCTGTTTCAAATGCTTGAGCATGCTAGAAAATGGTTTGGGTTCGAAAAATCGAATCATTACTATCACCGCAAAAAACCCAACCGCTAACCGGATCAACGCCCCGAGTAACGGCGGAATATCACCAGCGACCAACGCATAGTGTGAAATAACCACGCCAGATGCCTGACAAACACTTGCCAATAAACCGTAGCCAACGCCACTCCAATCAACACGCTCTTCTTTTTGGCTAGGCTGAAACACAACAAAGGTCACGGCCAGCGTGGTGATTATCACTCCGAGCCAGCTCTGTATTGATAGCGCAGCACCGAGTAACATCAAAGCCAATACGCCAGACAGGGGAGGTGCGAGCGACTCTAGCAGTAACGTCTTATTCGCCCCTATCCTCTTAAGTGCAGCAAAATAAGCGCTGTCGCCTATCGCGATACCAATAATCCCTGATATCGCTAACACCAATATATGATTCGTCTCTATGTTAAGTTCGGGCATAGGCATCATAGGGATAACAAGCATCATCATCACCGAAGCGAGTACACCTTTGACTATGTTGAGCTGCATCGCTGAAAAACGGTGACTGAATTGACTATAAATCCACGTAGCGCCAGCCCAAACAATGGCCGCTCCAATCGCAGCTACTTCACCTATATAGCTCATTGGCTCTTCTTCGCCTCCAGAAAGTAAATAAACACTAACAAGTGAAATTGATAGTGAGAATCTATGTTTTATCGGTGTCCGTTCTAAAAATCATATACAAACAAATCATTTTTATAACAATTACTTGTGCGATAGCGTACTATACTGATAACTCATTAATAACATTACAAGGACCTGTTATGTTTTTAGACTATTTCGCACTCGGCTTATTAATTTTTGTTGCACTAGTCATTTTTTACGGAATCATTGTGATTCATGATATCCCTTATGAAATCGCTAAAGAGCGTAATCACCCTCATCAAGATGCCATTCACGTTTCCGGTTGGGTTAGTCTATTCACACTTCACACCATTTGGCCATTTCTTTGGATTTGGGCAACCTTGTGGCGCACAGACCGTGGCTGGGGCTTCGCTAAATTAGAAGAAGAACAGCACGATACTCACCACCGCGTCGATACGTTAATCGATCAAGTCGCCGCTCTTCAAAAAGAAGTCACTGCACTAAAAGAAGCCGTTGGCACGCAAGCATCACCTGAAGTTTCAAACCAAGATAAGTCTCAAGTTCAGGAGGTTAAGTAATGGATTTACTACTGATAATGACCTATGCGGCACTTTGTATCACGATTTTCAAAGTGTTCAATATCCCTCTAAACAAATGGACGGTACCCACGGCTGTTCTTGGTGGTGTTGTCATCGTAGGTACATTGATTCTATTAATGAACTACAACCACCCTTTCACACAGCTCGGTAATCAGGTTTATTCAACAACACCTATTGTGTCTGGTGTACGAGGAAAAGTGATTGAGGTTCCAGTAAAACCTAACACTCCTCTTAAACAAGGCGATATTCTTTTCAAGATAGACCCTGTCCCATTTGAAGCTGAAGTGGCTAAGCTAGAAGCGAAAGTAAAAGAAGCGAGCCAAGGCGCTTTAGGGCTTGAATCCCAACTCGCAGAATCTGAAGCGGCAAAAATCAAAGCTATCGCTGAAAGAGATAAAGCCCAACGAGAGTTTTCTCGTTACGAAAGAGGCTACAAAAGCGGTGCCTTTACTGAGCAACAATTGGATACTAAACGTCAGGCTTACAAAGCAGCTGAAGCGACCCTAAAAGTTGCTGAAGCCAACCAGCAGCAAGCTCAAATTGCACTAAATTCAGAGATTGGTGGTGAGAATACGGCGGTTGCGGGGCTATTAGCCGATTTACGTAAGGCTCAATTTGACTTAGAACAGACCGTAGTAAGAGCACCAACAGATGGTTATGTTACTCAAGTTGCGCTGCGTCCAGGTGTTATGGCCGTTCCACTACCGCTATCACCAGTGATGACGTTTATTCATACTGAAGACAAATATTACATAGCTGCATTTCGCCAAAACTCTTTGCAGCGACTGCACCCGGGGTTTGAGGCTGAGTTCCTATTCAGAGCGCTACCAGGGAAGATATTTAAAGGACGTATTGATGAAGTTATTCCTGCAATAGGAGAAAGCCAAATACAAGCTCGAGGCACATTACTGGGTACAAATGCAGTAAGAACCTCTGGACGCGTGTTTGCCAAAATGACGATTACCGACGATCTGTCGGAGTACCACCTTCCAATGGGTACGGCGGTTGAAGTTGCGGTGTATTCCGACAGTTTCACTCATGTTTCGGTGATGCGTAAGGTGCTCATTCGAATGAAGAGCTGGCAGAACTACCTCTACCTAGATCATTAATCTAAGCGGTAGTTCCCACATCCAATCATCGCGAATGCAAAAGCCAGACACTGTCTGGCTTTTTTCGTATTGGGTCTAAATTCAGCGCATATTAATCACTCTTTAACCAAGCTGCTTAACTTGTTTAGACATCCAGACACTTATCTTTCCTTATAGAGTATTTCTACTGTATAATGCGCGCCTTATTTTTATATTTGCCTAAAAAATCGTCTCTAAGACAACTTATAATTCAATGGCGAATACACGCTCTTTATAAAGCAAATTTTTTCATTTGAGGTTATCTATGAACTTTTCAGCGAAAACTGTCGTCGTCATTGCCATCGGCGCTGCCCTATATGGTATTGGTGGTCTACCTATGTTTGGTGTGCCTGTCTTTGCAAACACCACTCTAAAGCCAGCAATGGCAGTGCTTGCGCTGTTCTCTGTTCTATTTGGCCCTATCGTAGGCTTCCTTGTCGGCTTTATCGGTCACTGGGTTACTGACCTTTTCGCTGGTTGGGGCGTTTGGCTGACTTGGGTATTGGGCTCAGGTATCGTGGGTATGGTCATTGGCCTGTTCCCAGCAATGACTAAAAACCGCCTTGCGCAAGGCGAACTTCCAATGAAAGATTTCGCTCTTTTCGTCATTTTAGCCTTAGCCGGTAACGTTGTAGGCTACGGCTGTTCAGCATTCTTAGACACGATTCTTTACGCAGAACCGTTCACTAAAGTCTTTACGCAACTCTCTATCATTGCAGCAGGTAACACTGTACTTATCGCTGTTGTAGGCTTCCTAATTCTAAAATCTGTTGCAAAGCGCAATAAGCAAAGCCGTAACCTAACAGAGGCATAAGCGTTTAATGACTATCGAATTTTCGAACTTCTCTTTTAGATATGAGTCGCTGGATAAGCCGACGCTAAAGAATATCAATCTAAGGATAGAGAAAGGAGAGAAAATCGTCATTATTGGACCAAGTGGTAGTGGTAAATCTACCCTTGGTCAATGTTTAAATGGCTTAATCCCACACGCAATTAAAGGCGAAACCACCGGTAAACTAGAGATTGCTGGCCAAGACAGTGCTAGCTTTTCCATGCACGACTTTACCGAACAAGTTGGTACCGTACTTCAAGATACCGATAGCCAGTTCGTTGGCCTAAGCATTGGTGAAGACATTGCCTTTGCACTAGAGAACCAACTGATGTCGAGCATCGACATGTACCCGTTAGTGAAATCGACCGCTAAGATGGTTGATCTAGCGGACATGCTTGATCGCTCACCTCATGACCTGTCTGGTGGTCAGAAACAGCGTGTTTCTTTGGCCGGAATTTTAGTTGATGAAGTCGACACGCTGCTTTTTGATGAACCTCTAGCGAGCCTAGACCCTAAAACGGGTAAGGCGACTATTGAGATCATCGACCAACTGCATCGTGAAACGAACAAAACCGTCATTATTATCGAGCATCGTCTTGAAGATGTGCTGCATCGCCATGTCGATCGCGTCATCTTAATGAACCAAGGTGAGATCATTTCTGACTCAACACCTGATGAGCTGCTTGCATCCGGTCTGCTCGAAAAGCACGGCATTCGTGAGCCGCTGTACCTTTCAGCGCTAAAAGCTGCTCAAGTACCGCTTTCAGCCAAAGACACGCTTTCGGACTTAAAGTCTTTGAATTACAAAGCGTTTAGACCAACCGTGCAGGGTTGGTTTAACCAGCGTCCACCAGCACAAGCTGAAAAACAATACACGCCGTTACTTGAAGTGCATGGCCTGACGTATTCTTACGATGGCGAAAAAAACGCGCTTGAGGATGTCAGCTTTAAAATCGGTCAAGGCGAGTTTGTTTCGATCTTAGGTAAGAACGGCTCTGGTAAATCGACCATTACCAAGTTGATCATGGGTGTGATTGAGGCTGATTCTGGTTCTGCCTACCTTAATGGCGAAGACCTGAGTACGCTCTCTATTTTTGAGCGTAGCCAGAAAGTCGGCGTCGTAATGCAAAACCCAAATCATATGATTTCACATCATATGATTTTCGATGAAGTCGCTTTTGGCCTGCGTAATCGTGGTATTGATGAAGCAACCATAAAAGAGAAAGTTGAATCGGTACTTGAGCTTTGCGGGCTGAGTAAGTTCCGTCATTGGCCAATCGAAGCCCTAAGCTACGGTCAGAAAAAGCGTGTCACTATCGCTGCCATTCTTGTGCTAGAGCCAAAATTGTTGATTCTTGATGAGCCAACAGCTGGCCAAGATTATCGTAACTACACTTCTATGTTGGCGTTTATCCAAAAGTTAAACAAAGAGCTAGGTATTACCGTGGTGATCATCTCTCACGACATGCACCTTGTGCTTGAGTACACCACTCGCTCTATTGTTATTGCGGATAGCAAGCTTATTGCCAATGCACCTATGACTGAAGTCTTTAGCCAGCCTTCGTTATTAGACCGTGCTAACTTGTGTACCACCAGCATTTACGAACTCGCGACAATGATGAAAATCGAAGACACCAATGCATTTATGCAGTACTTCATCGACTACGAGAGAAGCGCACTATGAATGCCTCGAAAATCAAATTTGGTATTAACTACATTGATACCAAATCACCGCTGCACGCACTGAATGGCATCACCAAGTTTGCTCTGTTTTTAGCATGGGTAACCGTTGTATTGACAACGTTTGATCTGCGCTTAATCGTAGCGCTGATTACAACTGGTTTACTGCTACTTAAAATGACGCGCGTACCTGTGAGCGTTTATAAACCACTGTTGATTGGTACTGTCAGTGTATTGAGTTTGAATGCGTTGTTCATGTACTTGCTTGCACCTCAACAAGGTACCGAGCTAATCGGCAGTGAGCATATTCTGCTTACTTTGCCAGGTAACTACTCTCTAAGCCAAGAGACACTGTTTTATCTCATCACAGTCACTCTGAAATACATGAGTATGTTTCCGATTGCGTTGATCTTTGTATTTACAACTCACCCTACCGAGTTTGCAGCAAGTCTCAACCGAATTGGTGTGCCATACAAGATTGCTTATGCTGTCAGTCTTACACTTCGTTATTTACCAGAAGTGAAAAAAGACTTCGTTAATATCATGCACGCACAACAAGCGCGAGGCGTTGAACTGTCAAAGAAAGCGCCACTTGTAGCTCGTATTAAAAACGTTGCTAAGATCTTAGGGCCGCTCATCTTCTCGAGTTTGGACCGTGCTGATGAGATTTCTAACGCGATGACTCTACGCGGCTTCGGACGTCATAAGTCACGTACTTGGTATAGCTCAGCACCGCTAAAAAGAGCGGACTTCATTACGCTGGTTGTCATCGTATTGATTGTCGCTCTCGCCATCACTAAGCGAATATTGGAACCCCAATTATTCTGGTATCCGTTCTAGATCGCATTTGCAAAGCCGCTTTCATCAAGCGGCTTTTTTATTACACTATTTTTGAAACTTATTTTTTTATGAAAATTAATATGAATTATTTGTTTCATAATTGCGATAATTGCGTTATCAGATTACCATACTCTAAATTCAGAACAGTATCCCAATACCGTATGGCACGTATAACACAACAACAGAAACTCGAAAACCAGAAGAAATACAACAAAATCGTTCTAGAGCTATTCTTGGCAGAAGGGCATGAATCTCTCACATATGCTCGTATTGCTAAAGAGATTGGTGTAAGCCTCACTACCCTGCAAGGCTACTTTCCATCAACTCGCGCTATTAGAGCAGCTCTGCATGGGCATATTCTGCCTATTCTTTTGCAGCCCCTTAATTTTTCGAGCGAGAATGCCTTTTACGAGTCATGGGATAAAGCGTTAGAAGAACCACAATTTCAAAGTGTCATGAAACTGATCTTCTTTCACGCCTCGCAAACAGAGCAACCTGAGGGTTTCAACTTACAAGCGGACGGAGAACTGCGCCAGAAAGCAGTCGAGAGCTTTGGAAGTAATGCAAGACAAGTAATTGAGACGGTAATTGGTCGTTCTTTACTGAAAATGACCAACTTTAGACCAAGCTAAAGCGAGTTAAGTAGACATAAAAATGGGAGCCTCGAGGCTCCCATTTTGCTTTCAATCTTAGTTAAAGATCTTCAGACCCTAGCTCAACTTATAGAAAACCGTCGCTAGTGGTGGAAGTCTCAGCTCAATCGAGGTATCCAGCCCTTCACTCTGAACGGCTTCGATTTCCGCAACCTCTTTCACTTCAAAACCACTACCGTTGTATTTAGCGTCATCGGTATTCAATAACAGGCGGTATTGACCCTGAACAGGTACACCTAGGCGGAAGTGCTCGTGCGGTACTGGCGTAAAGTTTGAAACCACCAATACGCGTTCACCAGATTCACTGATACGTTCATGAGCTAAAATACTTGCCTCTGCAGAGTCTTGAAGACGCCACTCGAAGCCACGAGGATCAAAGTCCAAATCGTGCATCGCCGCTTCATCACGGTATAGATGATTAAGGTCTTTGGTTAGCTGTTGAACACCTTGGTGGCGCTCGTAGTCCAATAGGAACCATTGCAGTTGGTCGTCGTGATTCCATTCTGCAGTCTGACCAAACTCAGCACCCATAAAGTTAAGCTTCTTACCCGGTTGTGCATACATGTATCCCATGTAAGCGCGCAGGTTAGCCGTTTGCTGCCACTCATCACCTGGCATCTTGTTGTGGATAGAGCCTTTACCGTAAACCACTTCATCATGAGACAGTGACAACACGTAGTTTTCGCTGTGCGCATAAACGAGTGGGAAAGTAATCGTATCGTGGTGATACTTACGGTTGATTGGATCTTCTTGAATGTAAGACAAGCTGTCATGCATCCAACCCATGTTCCACTTAAAGCCAAAGCCTAACCCGCCCATGAATGTCGGAGCAGATACACCTGGGAATGCGGTGGACTCTTCCGCAATAGTCATTGCGTTCGGGAAGTGTTTGTACACCTCTTCGTTCATCCACTTCAATGTCGCGATGGCATCGTAGTTCTCATTGCCACCGTCAACATTTGGTACCCATTGGTCATGACTACGTGAGTAATCTAGGTAAAGCATCGACGCGACAGCGTCCACACGAATACCGTCAATGTGGAATTGCTCAAACCAATACAGCGCATTAGAAACTAGGAAACGACGTACATGCTCACGACCAAGATCGTAAATGTAAGAGTTCCAGTCTTGGTGCCAGCCACGGCGTGGATCTGGATCGTGGAACAGAGGCGTACCATCGAAGTTTGCTAGGCCGTGATCATCACTTGGGAAATGGGCAGGAACCCAATCCAACACCACGCCTAAGCCAGCTTGGTGACACTGATCAACAAAGTATTTGAAATCATCCGGAGAACCAAAACGGCTCGTTGGCGCAAATAGACCCACTGGTTGATAGCCCCAAGAACCGTAGAACGGGTGCTCTGATACAGGCATCAATTCAACGTGGGTGTAACCAAGGTCAGTTAGGTATGGAATCAGTTCTTTTGCGAGGTCACGGTAGTTTAAGAAATCACCGTTCGCATCACGCTTCCAAGAACCCGCATGCAGTTCGTAGAACGACAATGCTTCTTTGCGTTTTTCAGTTACTGGGCGGCTTTGCCATTTCGCATCTTGCCACTCATAACGTGCGTGATCGTAAGTCACCGAAGAGAACGATGGGTACTGCTCAGAATAGAAGCCCCAAGGGTCTGCTTTATGCGGTAGACCTTCGCCATTTGGACCTTTCAGCTCGAATTTGTACTGTGCGCCTTCTTCTAGTTCAGGGATGAATAGCCCCCAAATACCATAATCAAGACGTTGCATTGGGTGACGTCGGCCATCCCAAGAGTTGAAATTACCCACCAAGCTAACCGCTGACGCGTGAGGTGCGTAAACTAGGAATCGTGTACCAGAGATTGAGTCACCATCACGCTCTAACGTAATAAACTGAGCACCCATATGATGGTACATGTCTTTTGGCGTATGCAGCGCTTCGTAGCTCGCATACAGCTCGTGGTATTGATAAGGGTCATCTAAGATCTGTTCTACGCCAGCCCAATCAACAGCCAATTTGTAGTGTGTGAAACGCAAATCGCGCTCTTGCTTTAGGACAAAGCCACTGTCGCCCTCTCGCACTAACTCAACGCGAGGTTCGTCGCCAACAATCAGCTCAACTTTATCTGCTCCCGGAATCCATACACGCAATGCACCTTCATCAGAAGGAATATATGGACCTAAACATGAGAATGGGTCTGCAAACGAAGCCTGTGATAGTTGGGTATATATTTGTTCTTGCTTTGAAATTGAACTCATTTCCAAAACCTTTCTCCCTAACCAAACATCCAAAAAATATAAAATAAAAATGCCCGCTATGGATGCGGGCAATATAACGACGATCTATTGTACCTGACGTACGAAAACGTTTGAGTGACCAAGATTATAGTTTCTTATGCAACAAGCAAAAATCTCAGTATTCTCGGGCCACTCAAGCATATTAGTTACCCGCTTTCTCACGAACTTCGGTCAGGCGAGAAGCGATACGATTAACACCATCATGAGCAAAAATCTCATCAAGGTTCATCGACAACTTACGACGCCAGTTCGGGTACTCATCAACCGTACCTGGAATGTTTACAGGCTGATCCATCTCTAGCCAGTCTTCAAGCTGAACACTCAGTAGTGTTGAAGAGCCTGCCGCAACGTGCAGTTGTAGTGCCTCAGCTAAGTAAGAATCCATTGGAACTTGGCTTGCGTCACGGCCTACACCTTCTGGTAGAAAACCATGCCATGCCACAGAGTCTAGGATACCTTGCTTGCACTCTAGACGGTCATCAAACAAGCCATTCAGCTGCTCTTGATTTGGATATAGACCAATCTCTTGTCCCATCTTCAGGTCATCACAGTGCCAGAAGCCACGTAGCGTCGGCATATCGTGCGTACACAGTGCCGCCATAGATTGTGATGCGTAATGTTTTGGTGAGATGAAACCACCATCTTCTTCAGATGTTTCGAAGAAGAATACCTTGTATGAGTGAACGCCTGCATCGGCAAGAATGTCTACGATCTCATCAGGCACAGTACCCAAGTCTTCACCAATCACAGAACACTGATAACGGTGAGATTCAAGCGCCAGAATTGCTAGCATATCTTGCACAGGGTAGTAGATGTACGCGCCTTGCGTTGCGTCTTCACCTTTTGGAATCCACCACAGACGTAGTAGACCTAATACGTGGTCAATACGCAGTGCACCACAGTGCTTCATATTAGCGCGCAGTAGCTTGATGTATGCATCGTAGCCCGTTGCTTGAAGTACTTCTGGGTTTAGTGGTGGTAGACCCCAGTTTTGACCAAGTGGACCTAGAATATCTGGTGGAGCACCAATGCTCGCATCCATAACTAGATTGCCTTCATCCGCCCACGTTTCGCTACCAGAGTCAGCAACACCTACCGCAAGGTCACGGTAAAGACCAACAGCCATGCCCTTCTCTTCTGCCAAAGATTGTGCATCATTGATCTGGCAATCTGCTAGCCATTGCAGGTACATGTATAGATGTACTTTCTCAATATTGTCTTTGATGAACTTTTGAGTCGCTGGGCTTTCAAATGTACGGTATTTCTCTGGGAATACAGGCCAGCCCCACATGTTTGAATCTTCTGCGTGAAGCTCTGCGTGCAGTGCATCGAATGCTGCTTGGTGCATTAGACTATCACCGCCCTCTTCAACGAACGCTAGGAATGCTTGTGCGCGGTCGCTGTTTTTATCTAGGTGGCGATGTTTGAATTCAGTGAATAGCAGCGGAAGAATGCTCATCTTCAGCTCAGACACTTCTGTGTAGTTTACCCAATGCGCATCGCGTGCTTTCTGTAGGCGCTGTTGGAACTCTGCACTGCCTACCGTTTGTTGTGCTTCTGCGCTCAACGCGAATTCAGGCACTGAGCTCACGTCGATGTATAGAATGTTCAACCAACGGCGTGAAGATGGGCTGTATGGGCTCGCACCTTCTGGGTTTGCAGGGAACAGAGAGTGAATTGGGTTAAGACCTACGAAGTCACCACCACGTGAAGCGATATCAGCGACAAGTTGCTTTAGATCACCAAAGTCACCAATACCCCAGTTGTGCTGAGTACGAAGTGTGTAAAGCTGGACACTTGGGCCCCAAAGCTTCTTACCTTCCTCAATTGGATTCTGCTTGTAACACGCTTTTGGCGTGATGATAAGTGTCATCTCATAAGGCTTTTTACGGCGCTTACGGCTAACGACTAGTTTGTGATAACCCCATGCCAAATCGTTTGGCAATGCAAACACTAAAGGGCCACCCTCTGCACGTTCGTCTCGTACAACTTGAGATTGAAGATAGCCTTCAAGTACCTCTCCTTGCTCTGTCTCTAAACGCCAGCTGAACTCACTTTCACGAGCACTCACACCTAGATTTAGTGCAACCTCTACAGGCTCACCATCGCGCAAGACAAGAACTGGGTCTAATACATCTTTCTTGTGTTTTTTCTCTGCAGATTTAAGCAGAGCGTCGTCGCTGCTTATGTCGTAGCCCAATGAAGCCAATAGACGAGTTAATGTTTCGTCAGATACTTGTGCTTCATCGCCCCACGCACTTACGTAACTGTCGGCAAGGTTTGCCATTTCTGCGACTTGTTTTAATACGCTTTGTTCTTTCATCGCTATCTCCGAAAACGCGCTAACGCTTTCAATTTTGTAGGGTTATTTATCTAAGTTTATTTATTTCAATTTAGCTTTGAGCCAACTAATTGAGCCAAGGCAGAAACTGCCTTGGCTTTTTTTGGGTTCTATTAACGTTTAACCGCTTCTAGTTTCCAAATGTTGTTCACGTAGTCGCGGATTGAGCGGTCTGATGTGAACTTACCAACCAACGCGGTGTTTAGGATGGCTTTCTTAGCCCAGCCCGCTTGGTCTTTGTATTGCTTGTCCATGTCTTCATGTGCTTTCACGTAAGATGCGAAGTCCGCTAGACATAGGTATGGGTCACCGCCATCTAGTAGGCTATCAAACGTTGCACGTAGTAGACCTGGTTGACCTGGAGTGAACTCTTCACCCGTTAGTAGGTCAAGTGACGCTTTCAGTAGTGGATCTGCGTGGTAGTAATCGTAAGGGTTGTAACCTTGCGCTTTCACCGCTTGAACACCATCAACGTCTAGGCCGAAGATGTAGATGTTTTCTTCGCCAACTTCTTCACGAATCTCTACGTTTGCACCATCCATCGTACCGATAGTTAGAGCGCCGTTTAGAGCCATCTTCATGTTACCTGTACCAGAAGCTTCTTTACCCGCAAGTGAGATTTGTTGAGAAACGTCTGCCGCTGGGATGATGATTTCCGCCATGCTTACACGGTAGTCAGGGATGAATACCACTTTCAGCTTGTTACCGATACGAGGATCGTTGTTGATCTTCTCTGCAATCTTGTTCACCGCGAAGATGATTTCTTTCGCTAGGTGGTAACCCGGAGCTGCTTTCGCTGCAAAGAAACATACACGTGGCTCACACTCAAAACCAGGTTCGTTCAGGATACGGTGGTATAGAGATAGGATGTGTAGCAAGTCTAGGTGCTGACGCTTGTACTCGTGCAGACGCTTGATCTGTACGTCGAAGATAGCGTTAGTATCTAGCTCGATACCCATGTTCTCTTGAACCCAATCAGCAAGACGCTGTTTGTTTTCTTTCTTAACAGCCATGAATTCTTTTTGGAATTTCGCGTCTGTTGCGTACTGAGCGATGCCTTCAAGCTGCTCTAGTTTCGCTGGCCACTCAGAACCAATCTTGTCTGTAATAAGCTTAGATAGACCTGGGTTACAGAACTTCAACCAACGACGTGGCGTGATACCGTTTGTCACGTTAGTCAGTTTACCTGGGAAGATCTCGTTGAACTCAGGGAATAGATCTTTCTTAACTAGCTGTGAGTGAAGCGCGGCTACACCGTTTACTTTGTAAGAGCCGATTACACATAGGTTTGCCATGCGAACCATGCGGTGGAAACCTTCTTGGATGATAGAAAGCTTCGCTTGCTTCTCACCGTCACCAGGCCACATCTTACGAACTTCTTGTAGGAAGCGGTGGTTGATTTCGAAAATGATCTCCATGTGACGTGGAAGTAGGCGCTGGATTAGCGACTCAGACCAAGTCTCTAGAGCTTCAGGAAGTAGTGTGTGGTTCGTGTATGCGAACGTGTTTGCACTGATGTCCCAAGCAGTATCCCAATCTAGACCTTTCTCATCGATAAGAATGCGCATTAGCTCAGGGATAGCGATTGTTGGGTGCGTATCGTTAAGCTGGATAGTCTCTTGCTTAGGTAGATCTGCTAGAGCAAAACCTGCAGCTTCGTGACGACGTAGGATATCGCGAACAGACGCTGCAGAGTGGAAGTACTGCTGCATTAGACGAAGAGTCTTACCTTTTTCGTGGTTGTCGTTCGGGTATAGAACCTTAGTGATGTTACCAGCATCGATTAGCGCGTGTTGTGCTTCGAAGTAATCACCGTTGTTGAAGCTTGCTAGTGAGAATGGTGCAATAGCCTGACATTCCCAAAGACGTAGTGGGTAAACCGTGTCTGACTCGTAACCTACGATAGGTAGATCCCAAGGCATTGCTTTTACTTCCATACCTGGAACCCAAGTACGTACTTCGCGACCGTCTACATACTCTACTTCAACGTGACCGTAGAAACCGATGTGTTGTGCAAGCTCTGGACGAGCCACTTCCCATGGGTAGCCTTCAACGCCACGCCATGCATCTGGTGCTTCTTTTTGACGGCCATCTTCGAAAGATTGCTTAAATAGGCCGTACTCGTAGTGTAGGCCGTAACCTACTGTTGGGAATTCTTGTGCTGCACAAGAGTCCATGAAACATGCAGCTAGACGACCTAGACCACCGTTACCTAGTGATGGGTCACGCTCTTCTTCTAGAAGGTCAGTTAGGTTTTGACCTAGCTCTTCCATTGCGTGAGTGATTTGCTCGTAAAGACCCATGCTAATCAGGTTGTTACCTGTTAGACGACCAATCAGGAACTCTAGAGATAGGTAGTTAACGCTCTTAGCGTTCTTAATCTTCTCATCGTTTTCAGTAGCAAGCAGATCAAATGTAGTAAGTTCTGCTAAAGCACGACCCATTGCTAGGTACCATGCGCGGCTATCCGCTGTTTCTACTGTAGTTGCGTAGGTTGCAGATAGGTGTTTCTTAACACTTTCTTGGAACGACACTTTATCAAAAGTTTTTTGCTGAGTTGCTTTCATTTCAGAAATCTCGCTTTTATTTGTTCTAATTCATCTGTGACATATCGTGCATGGTCACAATTAACTAAACATCATCCCGGCCTAACGGATGACTAGGAGTAGATGAAAGGGCGTAGGGGGCGTACTGACGTTGGGTTAGTGATCCAAATCTCATGTTCAGCTCCAGAATAAAAAATTGGAGTGATTATGATCACAAGCCCCCGTTCCATAACTTAACTTTGAATGATGAATTTTTTGTTTACCTATTTTCACTTTCTTGCGAGTTCTGATATTTAGATCACGAAATATTTTTCACGTTCTCATCTTTTTCACAAATTCATGTGTAGAAACGAGCAACATCACGATCACAAACCACCCCATTTAGTGATTAAAGTCACAATTAAAGGGCGTAGTTGGGTCAAAATATGCCACAGTGCAAGGTTTCTGAGGCTGATCATGGTCTGGGCCATTTTTCTTCACGTAACATAGCTTCAGAATTAATTCATAACGGCTTTTGTTTTGATGGTCGGTTAGACGCAATCGACTCTTCTTATAAAGACAAGGGCCATGGAATAGGTAACCTTCGACATGTGGATCCCGTCTAAACTGACTCGCCCAGGGCGATTACACAACGCAATCTTAAGACCACGCGTATTAGATCTGCTGCAAAATGCCGACTGCTATAAGCTCGTATTATTCCGCTCCCCTGCTGGCTATGGAAAAACTACCATGGCGGCTCAGTGGCTAGTTGATAAACCCAATGTAGGTTGGTACAGCATTGACGACAGCGACAATGATGCCTTCCGTTTCATCAACTACCTGCTTCAGTCTCTCAACAAGGCGACACAAAATGCTTGTCCTAACGCTCAGAAGTTAGCGGAAAAGCGTCAATTCTCATCGCTTCACTCCTTATTGAGCGAAGTATTCGCAGAGATGGCAAACTTCCACCATGAGTGCTTCCTTGTACTTGACGACTATCATCTCGTTAATAATGACGATGTGCATGAAGCCATGCGCTTCTTCTTAAAACACATGCCAGATAACCTAACGCTTGTTGTGACAAGCCGCGGTACGCCACCACTCGGTACAGCAAACTTACGTGTGCGCGACCTAATGATTGAATTGGGTAACGATTCATTGGCATTCGATACTGAAGAAACCACCCGCTTCTTTAATCAACGTGTTACTGACGGTGTCGATGACACTACGGCAGGCAGTATCTGCGCCTATGTTGAGGGCTGGCCTTCTGCGCTTCAGCTAATTGCCCTGCAAGCGCAACATCAAAAACGCACCCTCGCTCAATCAGCAGAGTCGGTTTCTCATTTTAATCATGCTCATCTTTGGGACTATTTAGTAGAAGAAGTATTTGACCTCTTAGACAAAGAGACTCGCCACTTCTTAATGCAGTGCTCGGTGCTGGATCACTTCAATGACGAGTTAGTTTGTGCGCTCACGCAGCGTGAAGATGCTCTAGGTATGATTGAATCACTCAACCGATTTGGGCTGTTTATCTACCCACTAGAGGGCGAGAAAAACTGGTACCGCTTCCACAATCTATTCGGTGAGTTTTTGGCGCACGAGCGTCAAGCACGCATTCCACAGCAAGAGGCTGAACTGCACAACGCCGCAGCTCATGCTTGGCTCAAACAGAACACGCCTCACCAAGCCCTTCGCCATGCACAAAGAGCCAATAATGCCGAACTCATTGTACAGATCCTTGGCACTCACGGTTGGCAGATGTTCAACCAAGGTGAACTGTCTTCATTGGAAATGGCGATCAAGCAACTCACACCAGATCAGCTTTACAGCGATCCTAAGCTTTCAATGCTACGAGCTTGGTTGGCACAAAGCCAACATCGCTATGATCAAGTTGGTACGCTGTTAGAAGAAGCGGAGTCTCAATATCAAGCACGTAATATTGAGCTCGACACTCAACAGCAAGGTCAATACAACGCGCTACGAGCACAGGTAGCGATCAACAGCAATGAACCTGAAAAAGCACTAGAACTCGCAGAGTTAGCACTGAGCCAACTCAATACCACCGTCTATCGCAGCCGTATTGTTGCGACTTCAGTTGTTGGTGAAGTTAACCACGTAATGGGTAACCTAAGCCGCGCATTGCCTATGATGCAGCAAACCGAAAAACTGGCGCGCCAGTATCAGGTTTACCATCAAGCACTCTGGGCAATCTTGCAACAGAGCGAGATCTTGATTGCGCAAGGTTATGTTCAAGCAGCATTCGAACTGCAAGACAGCGCCTTCAAGCTTATCGAAGAGCATCAGTTGCAGTACGTACCACTGCACGAATTCCTGTTGCGCGTCCGAGCTCAGATCTGTTGGTGTTGGAACCGTTTAGACGAAGCTGAAGAGTGCTGTTACAAAGGCTTAGATATTCTAGGTCACCACTCACCAAGTAAGCATCTTCACAGCTACTCGATGTTAGCTCGCATTGCACTCAGCCGCGGTGAAATTGATAAAGCTGCCAAGTTTATCGACCAGATTCAGCACCTTCTGCGCCAGTCCACTTACCACGTAGATTGGACAGCCAATGCCTCTCTTTCTCTGCTGCTATTCTGGCAGGTAAAAGGTGATAAAGATTCGATTCAAGATTGGTTAAACGTTGCAGTTCGTCCTGAATCAGCTAGCAACCACTTCTGCCAGCTGCAATGGCGCAACATCGTACGTGCGCACATTATGTTGGAGCAGTTTGAAGAGGCGGAAGAAGCGTTAGTATTCTTGAAGAGCGAAGCAAAACGCTCTCACCTAGTGACAGATACCAACCGCAACCTAATTGTTGAAGCTGTGCTGCGCATTCAAACCAACGACGAAGAGAGCGCACGTGTGCTGCTTGAGGAAGCACTGCACATGACGAACCAAACGGGTATGGTCGGCAACTTCCTTGTTGATGGCTCAACGATTGGTCATATCCTTGATAAGCTGAGTAACAAACCAGGTCTAGGCGATCTAGAGCGACACCGTGCTCAACAAATCATGAAAGATATCTCAACCACACAGCGAAGCCGCTCTGTACACTTCGATGAAGACTTTGTAGAGAACTTGGTCAATCACCCTAACATTCCTGAGCTTGTACGCACCAGCCCACTAACACAGCGTGAATGGCAAGTACTCGGGCTTATCTACTCGGGCTTTAGCAACGAGCAAATTGCACAAGAGCTCGATGTGGCGGGTACAACCATCAAGACCCACATTCGTAACTTGTATCAGAAATTAAATATCGCTAACCGTAAAGAGGCGATCAGTACCGCTGAGAACTTATTACAGTTAATGGGATACTAAAGAAGATTCGAGATTTCGAAGGAAAGGAACAGCTAGTCGCCGTTGGTGGCTAGCTTTTTTTTTGCTTATACAACAGACAATACTGACTTGCAGACAAAAAAATAGCCAACCGCAATATACGCGATTGGCTCTATATATGTGTGAACAAAATTCAGGTTCACTAACAACGTCAGTTGGCTAGGTGACCCTCGGCTTAAGAAGGGTCACCTGGTATTAAGCAGGATGCGTGCCAACTTTAAAAGGTCGATTTTTTGGGAGGATATCGCAAAAAAAGCACCATAAACGATTCTAAATATGCAAATTGCAATTGCATAATGCAAAGCAACGCAATCCGCATAAGAAATCAATTTCATTTAATTACGTAATATTGCGATTCAACATCAGTGGATAAGCCTATAAATTCGATTCCCAGAATGAATTTGATGACACAGCCTACCCTTGTTAAATGACTAAATAATTAAAGTGACGTCCCTGATTTCATATTCATACTTTTTTTACACCAAAGTTTGTATACTGCAGCAAACCATTATTAACTCTCAGAGACAAATGAACTACTTAAGTACTTTTTTTAAAGGCATGGCGATGGGTGCAGCAGACGTTGTACCTGGTGTATCGGGTGGCACCATTGCCTTTATTACTGGCATTTATGACACGCTTTTAGAAAGCATTCGTCGAATCAACCCGAGCGTTTTAGGCATTTGGAAACGCGATGGCTTTAAAGCTGCATTCAATCATATCAATGGCTTCTTCTTAATCGCTCTATTTGGTGGTGTGTTCACCAGCATTGCAACCTTAGCGAAACTCATCTCTTGGTTACTGGTCGCTCACCCTGTACCACTTTGGTCTTTCTTCTTCGGTCTGATATTGGTCTCTGTGTTCCATATTCTCAAGCAAGTTGAAAAGCGCGACGTAATACGTGGTTTATTCCTATTACTTGGTGTTGCGTTTGCCTACAGCATCACTGTACTTAAACCACTACACATGGAACCAACCAGCATTAATGTCATGCTAGCCGGTGCAATTGCAATCTGTGCCATGATCCTACCTGGGATCTCGGGCAGTTTCATTTTGCTACTCATCGGCATGTACACACCTGTGCTTGCTGCGGTAAAAGGGTTCCAAATCGACATCCTGCTGCTGTTTCTTTCTGGATGTGTGATTGGTCTTTTGAGCTTCTCTCATGTTCTTTCTTGGCTGTTACGCTCATTCAGAGATGTAACCTTAGTGTTCCTAACAGGCTTAATGATTGGCACGCTACCTAAGATCTGGCCTTGGAAAGAGACCATCAGTTGGCGCACCAACTCTAAAGGTGAACAGGTACCACTGATTCAAGAAAACTTGTCGCCATTTGATTTCGAAGCGGTAACATCGCAACCATCACAGCTTGTTCTGGCTGTTATTATGATGCTTGCTGCAATTGCTTTAGTGCTCGGTCTAGAGAAATTTGCAGAGCGCAACAGTCACTAATAGAACTTAAGTTCGCATGTAACCTATTCACCAAAAGCGAAGCACCCAGCTTCGCTTTTTTGTATTAGGCAAATAGGCAAAGTTCATTAACCTAGCCGCAAATTAGAGCCTGACAAAGCTTCTACCCTCCGCACAAAATTGTTTTTTGATACAAGCACGTACTGACCTTTGTGATACCATCGCTCAACAATAAAAGGAATGATGAGAGCCCTTATGCACCCAGCACTAAAGGTTGCGATGGTAAGCGCAGCACTGCTTGCCGGCTTCTTTGGCCCACAACTACTCGAACAAGTAAACCACACTTTAGATACGCACACCGAGCGTGACATCAGTCAATACTGCATGTTGAGCACACAGGAGTGCGATCAAGATTCTGTCACCATGGTGTTTGAGCACGATACGGCTCAGCCTCTGGTTCCCGCAACCCTAACTGTCACTTGGGATGGCACTAGTTCCGACCAACTTCAATTGTCACTCAGTGGTTTAGAAATGGAGATGGGAACAGCAAGGTTTCAATTAACACGCACCGAAGGGAATACCTTCCAAGGTCAAGTAATTTTACCTGTATGCACCATGGATAAAATGACGTGGCTCGGCGAATTAACCGACGGGAATAATACGGTACACCCAGCAATAAGGATGGAAAGATGAGTAAAAACTGGTCACTCGCATTAGTCGTTGCGTTCGTACTCGGGTTCGGGGTCAAAACCTACCTTGATGAACAGAGTAAAGCTCAAATGCAGCTAGAGAAAGAGCAACAGATCTCGGCAACTACTCTGTTTGGTAAAGACAACCAACCCGTAGAGATCTTCGACGAAAGTGATGCTCGAGTGCGCATTGTGTACTTTGGCTTTACACGCTGCCCAGACGTTTGCCCAACGTCACTGGCCATGTTAGCAGGAGCGCTCAATCAGCTATCTGAAGAAGAAGTCGCGAACGTTCGCCCGATGTTTATCTCTTTAGACCCAGAACGTGATGCTGCAGAAGCATCTTATGAATACGCACAATACTTCCACCCGAATATGGAAGGATTAAGCGGCCCTCTTGATATCACAACAGCGCTGGCTCATAACTACGGCGTGATTTTCCGTAAGTCAGAATTAGAAGGCTCAGAACTTGAATACACGCTTGATCACAGCTCTTACTTCTACTTTTTAAAGCCTGATGGCACCTTGATTTCTAAGGTTCCACATACACTTACGCCAGCACCGATTGTTGATGCAATCAAAAAGCTATAACGCCTAGCGATAGCCGTTAACCGATTCAATTAGATTGTTTAGGGAACCGAGAATAATGAAACTAAAAGCCCTCGCATTAGCAGGTATGCTGCTTTCTTCAGTTGCTCAAGCCAGTGACGTTATGATTCATGACGCCTACGCACGCGCAATGCCACCTTCCGCTGTAAATAGTGCCATTTTTACTACTCTGATGAATCACAGCGATGAAACTCGCACGCTGATTTCCGCCTCTACACCGGCAGCTGGGAAAGTAGAACTGCATGATGTAATCATGGAAGGTGAGGTCATGAAAATGCGTCAGGTTGAAAGTATTCAAATACCGGCACAGGGCAGTACAGAGCTTAAGCCGGGAAGCTTACACATCATGTTATTTGATTTAGCTTCTCGCCTTGAAGAAGGACAAAACATCACCCTGACTCTCAACTACGCGAATGGCGACGCTCAAACCGTAGAAGTCCCAGTCAAAAAAGTGATGAATGGCATGAAGAAAATGGACCACACTCATCATTAAATTAGAGTTTCAGTTCAATTTCGCATAATAATTAACCATGACAGCTTCTCGTTGTCATGGTTTTTTGTTACAGTCGCCAAGCAAATATAAGTCGATTGGTACAACGAGACGTTGTACTTACGGCAACCAATAACTCACCAAGGAGAACGTCGATGATTGTAATGAACCCACTAGCGCCCGTAGTAAAAGAAGCGTACTACTCGTAAGGCAACAACAACTTACTTCCCTTACGAAACAATAAGTTACTTCATCTGTACCTGTAACTTGTTATCCAGCACAGTGTAAACATAATTCGCACTAAGCTGAAAATCTATTACCACCTTCTTTTACCCGGTTTGCGCTACAGACAAGCACAATACCCGGGGTCCTATCTATTGAATTCGACCCATATTCTCATTTTTTGACATCGCAATAACGCCAACAGTCGCGAATTGTATGTCGAGGTATAGCAATGAATTCTAAAAACGCATTTTCCGATCCAATCTCAATCGCACAACTTGGATGGAAACCTATTTTTCAACAACAACTAACACTTGAAGATTACGAGCAAGAAAACTTCGCAGCACGAGTGATCGCACATCACCGGAGTGGCTATACCCTTGCCTCTGAGCAGGGAGAGATCCACCTAGCGATTCACCACGCCCTACCCGCTATGACGGTTGGCGACTGGGTGATTCTCAAGCCAAATCAACAGTTTGAGCGACTATTGGAGCGCCAATCACTATTCAGCCGAAAAGCATCTGGGACTCGAGTCGCAGAGCAGTTGATCTCGGCCAACGTGACAACTGTGTTCATCGTCGTTTCTTTGAATCACGATTTTAACCTAAGCCGCATTGAGCGTTATCTAGCGCTCGCCAATGAAGCAAAGGTTGAACCTGTCGTCGTTTTAACCAAAAAAGATTTGTGTGATGATGCAGAAACAAAAGTGAGCCAAGTTCAAAGCCTAGATCCGTTACTCGTGATTGAAACAGTCAACGGCCTTGATTTGGAATCAGTTCAAGCTCTAGCGCCATGGTGTGCCTCTGGTGCGACAGTCGCTCTAATGGGCTCTTCAGGTGTAGGCAAGTCGACAATCGTCAACTCTTTAATGGCTGAACAAGCTCAAGCAACAGGCGGGATTCGTGAAGACGACAGTAAAGGTCGACACACAACCACATCACGTTCGCTTCATCTTCTGAAAGACGGGGGTTTGTTGATCGACACTCCGGGAATGCGAGAGATACAACTCTCTGAGTGCGCTGAAGGCGTTAGTGAAACCTTCGCTGACATCGAAGAGCTTGCCATGAATTGTCGTTTCTCAGATTGCCAACATCAATCAGAGCCAGGATGCGAGATCCAACGCGCATTGAAGAGTGGAGAGTTAACTGAGCGTCGGTTTAACAATTACCAAAAACTACTTCGAGAGCAAGCTAGAAATAGCGCGACGTTGGCAGAGAAACGAGCGAGCTATAAGCAACTGACTAAGATGTATCGCAGTGTGCAAAACGAGGGTCGTTATCGAAAACAGTTTGATGATTAATAAGTATATTTATTCATTAAATCAATAGGCAAGACTAAGCAAAGTATGCTGCCGGTGAGCAATCACTCGGCAGCATTTTTACATCCAAGATATCAATTCTGCATACATAGTTTGCATAACCATTCCTTGCCAATCACAAGCGCAGACACATCAACTACATATCCACATTTGTAAAGATTTATATCTTATATAACATACATAAATTTAACAATTAGGGCCAAAACACCCACACAGCGCAAACAATTACACCAAAATGAAACTAATCCTAGACACTGAGATTAATCAAGCTAATATGACCGCCCATTCGACTAGTGTATAGTTCGAAATGGTTCCATTTTATAAAAGAAATATCACTATAATAAGTTAACAATTGCAGGTAATTTATGCAAAATCACAACATGTTCGCCCGCATCGCTCGTGGAAATCTTGTTCTACAGATCCTTGCAGGTATTGTATTCGGTGTCGTTCTCGCCATGTTCTCGCCTTCGGCGGCTCAAGATGCAGGTCTACTAGGTAGTCTGTTCGTAGGTGCGTTAAAAGCTGTAGCCCCAATTTTAGTATTCATTCTTGTTGCTGCTTCTATCGCTAACCAAAAGAAAGGTCAGCATACTCATATGCGTCCAATCATCGTGCTTTACTTGATTGGTACTTTCTCTGCTGCGCTAACAGCGGTTGTTCTGAGCTTTATGTTCCCAACAACGCTTACGCTAGTTGCCGGTGCTGAGGGTGCAAACCCACCTCAAGGCATCACAGAAGTTCTACAAACACTGCTATTCAAACTGGTTGATAACCCAGTAAACGCACTGATGAACGCAAACTACATCGGTATCCTTGCATGGGCGATCGGTCTGGGTCTTGCTCTACACCACGCTTCAGCGACAACCAAAGCGGTATTCGAAGACCTAAGCCACAGTGTTTCACACATCGTTCGCTTCATTATTCGTCTAGCACCTTTCGGTATTTTCGGCCTGGTATCTGCAACGTTTGCAACAACGGGTTTCGAAGCGCTAGCAAGCTACGGTCAACTGCTGGCTGTACTACTAAGCTCTATGCTGATCATCGCGCTGGTTATCAACCCAATCATCGTATTTGTTAAGACTAAGCAGAACCCTTACCCGCTTGTTCTTCAGTGTCTACGTGAATCTGGTGTAACGGCATTCTTCACTCGTTCAAGTGCAGCAAACATCCCAGTAAACATGAACCTATGTAAGAAGCTTAACCTAGACGAAGATACTTACTCTGTATCTATCCCGCTAGGTGCAACCATCAACATGGCTGGTGCAGCAATCACGATTACTGTTCTAACGCTAGCTGCAGTGCACACTATGGGTATCCAAATCGATATCTTTACTGCAATCCTGCTAAGCCTTGTTGCTGCAGTGTCTGCATGTGGCGCTTCTGGTGTTGCGGGTGGTTCATTACTACTGATTCCACTAGCATGTGGCCTATTTGGCATCTCAAACGACGTAGCGATGCAAGTTGTAGCGGTAGGCTTCATCATCGGTGTGATTCAAGATTCAGCTGAGACAGCGCTTAACAGCTCTACAGACGTGGTATTCACTGCCGCTGTATGTAAAGCTGAACAGCAAAAATCAGACGCATAATCTGATTTGCAAATGCAAGAAAGGGTAGCCACGCGCTACCCTTTTTTATTGGGAACAGATTCCTCTGTCGAGCTACCTTTCAATAAGACGTCAAACACAACAACCTTTTTACCTTCGTGGTAACTGCAGAACGATCCCGTCCAATGTCATTACCTCTACATCAAAAAATCAAATCCGATGAATCACGTCACTTTTATCATAAATATGACTGAATATAGCGAAAAAGAAGCCTCAAATACCAGACAAGTATACTCACCTTAAGAAGAGATATTCATTTCAAACCACCTTCCTAGGAGATAGAAAATGCTTCGTCTAACAACCATACTACTGACGATCCCTCTAGCAGCCTGCTCTACAATAAATACCGACTTTGATAGCCAAACCGATTTCTCTCAGTATAAAACCTATGATTTTGGTTCACTTAAAATAACGAATGAAGCAAAGAATAAAACGCCAATTAGTATCGACTCAATCAGAATTGAAAATGCGATCGTCAAGGAAATGGATCGTACTGACGTAGAACTTGTCGAAGACGGCGGTGACCTATATGTTCGCTATCAACTTCTGCAAGAGTCAGAAGTTATTTCATCTGGCTCTTCCTTTGGTATTGGCTATAGTCGAAACAATGTCCATGGGATGATGGCTACGCCACAAAGTTATCAGAAACAAACCTATGGCCACCTAGTTGTCGAGCTAATCGACGATAGAACAAACATTGTTGTATGGACTGCGAACTCAAGCCGAAAACTAACTCAGTCAATGAGTTCTGAGGAACGTAACGAACTGATTCACGAAGAAATCGCTGAAATGTTTCAACAGTACCCTTCGTACAGATGAATGAAGACGTCTAGGTGAGTGTTTCCCTAAACCCTACTCAACCAGTTAAACTATAGGAAAGCCTATGCCTTCAAGGAAGAAGGCAAATCAATCGCAATACGACGAAGCGGTTAATCGCTTAGCCAGTACTTTACTAGTATGAACTTTCCCTCTCTCCCATTCCAATTATGCTTGCTCAGACATTTGACTATTTCTCCGTCGTTGGCGTCCAATATCTCACCATTTCTGAAAATTCTTGATGCCTATCTTGATACCCCAAATGGCCACTGTCTTTAAACGCTATTATTACCCAATATTAACTCACAAATTTGCCAATAGAGGCGTTTAGCGAACATAGTGAGAGCCCTTCCAACTCGTTAAATCACGTCATTTATGCTAAGTTTATGACCTAATCTACATAGGTTTGAATGAATAAGATGACGATCAACAAGACTTACTTTATTAGAGTAAACAGCCTGATGAACTTGTATTACAACGTATGTAGTCAATATTATTCAGATCAAACTTCTCCCCAGACGATTCCCCGATCCGCGTTTAATCACACCATGAATCTGTTGCCCATTTCTGAGGTCTTTAAGCTTTATGAAGAACTCGAGTGCTATACAAAAAATCCCAACTTTATGCTCGAAGCTATACGTCATTTTCGGGTCGAAGATTTGGGTGGCTTAGGACAGTGGATGTTCTCTGGTCATGACTTAATGTCGACAATCAGAAAAGTAAACTACGGTATGGGGTGCATTCAATCGGGTGCTTTTTGGGTTGCCGCGCCTGCAGGTTCTATCATCAAATGGACTTACAACAATCAATACAATGCGAAGCACTTAGATGTTCATGACAGCATTAGAGTTGCTGTTTTGATGTCAAAAATATTGAAAAAATACCTAGGAGCCGATTTTGCGCCGATGCGCGTACTGCTTTCAGGAGAGCGTGCGGATGAGAAGCTATATCAAGACTATTTTGGCTGTGATGTTGCGTGGAATCATCATCAAACAGAGATCTGGTTTCATTCCAGTTTACGCTTGGCAAACTTGGCTGATAATCAAGATACCAAGCAAACCTTTTCGCTGAATTTTGAAGATTTGGACCGATGTTTAGACATGCCCGATCCTAGCGATGACACTAAGCTAGTTTATGAAGCCATCAACTACTCATGTCATTTTGGTTTACCGACACTCGAAAGAGTATCGAGCCTGTTAGGCCTATCAATTCAGCAGTTTCAACGTAGGTTCCATAAATATGGCCACAACTTTACCGAAATGTGTGGTTTTGTCTTAAGTAACAAAGCGGTCAAAATGCTAAGCCAATCAATACCCGTCGAAGAAGTGGCAAGCAGTTTAGGGTATAACCATCTCGATAGCTTTACGCATATGTTTAAGAAGCATCGAGGCATGACACCGAAACAATATCTCAAGTCATTGGAATAAAATAAAACATCCGCAGAGTGTCGCCACTTTGCGGATGTGAAAGTTAACCTAGCTGATTTCGTTCTCTCTAATTGTCATCTTAACAACACGATTGCGAGAGCTGCCGTCGGCGTTGCATTACTGTAATTAGGGTAACGCTCAACGAGATCGCAGGTTCTGAGTCCAACTCTCTGTTAGAAAGAGTAGAAGTAGTAGAGCTGCGACTTCATACGTAAAATAATTCCACGTATTACATCAAGAAACGCCATCAGCTCTGTTGGCTTTTCTCCACTTATCCAAGCTAGACCAACCGAACCAACTGGTACATCGTAGCCTTCTGGCTCAACGACTTTCAACCTAACAAAGTGGTGTTTGTTTTGTAGGTTCTTACCTGTGGTAGAGCGGACATTCTGGTCAAAGCCAAGCAAGTTACTTTGCGCTTCACCTGTTGCTTCAACAATACCTTCAACCTCAGCTGTGAACACTTTCCCCGGGTAAACTGGAGTAGTAAATTCAGCCAATTGACCCGGTTTAACATTTCTAATAGCTTGGTGATTCACACGCATCAACACGTACTTTTCATTGGTGTACATCTGTAAACGTGGAACTTTAGAAACAAGCTGCCCTTCGCGAAGAATAAAGTTAGTCACAAAGCCGTCTGTCGGTGCATAGATCTTGGTGCTATCAAGATCCCATTTCGCCTTATTCACTCTCTGCAGAGCTTCGCTATAGTCCGATTGACGAGACTCAACCAAGAGTTCCGCTTTGGTTATTTGCAGCTTAGCTTTCTCTACATCAGATTTCTTCTTGCTAAGCTGTGATTCAAGCTTGGCCACAGTATGTACCGCAGAATCAACTACCGTTTGCTGATTATCAATCATACTTTCCGTGATCGTGTTACGCACGACTCGATTTTGTTCAAGATAACGCTTCAACGTTCTCTTCTGTAAGTCTCGATTAGACTGTGCCGTCAGGAGCTCACTCTGCGTCATTTCGAAATCATGCAACGCCGCTTGATAGCTCGATTCAGCAATTTTTACTTCTTCTGTCGCAGTACTCACCGCGACACCGGCAGAGTTACGAGAAATCTTCGCTTGCTCATAAGCAATTTGATAAGGCTCGTCTTCAATCTCATAGATTAACTGCCCTTTCTCAATACGTTGATTTGGGGTGATGTAAATCTGGTCGACCTTGCCCGACACATTAGTCGAAGTTGGGCGGAGCTGAATATGAGGAGACTGAACCACAGAACCACCAGACAAATCCATCGGTGTATAGTTGATGAGTCCGACCCACACAAACAACAGCCAACCGCTACCTCCTAGATATGCGAATGCTTTAGTTCCCGCATTCCAAGGCATACCTACAAGCCTTAATAGATAGATGAATAAACACCAAACCGCTAAACCTTCTAACATCTAGACATCCTCTGATTTGTTAACTTGAGTCGGAGAGTTCCATAAATCACGTAATCGGATAATGGCTTTTTCAAAATCTACAAAAGCAATGATAATGGCGAGCACCCATACCCAGTGCCAAATAAAGCCAATCCAGGTTAGTGCGGTAATCAATCCTATTTGATGGTGGTCGGTCTGATGAGCCTTTTGGATAGGGATCTCATGAAGCTTCCAAAAGCCATACAGACCAGCAGCGATGGTACTGATCAGCACGATTGCGGCTGCTATATGCAAAGCGGTATCTGCAGTGGTCTCTACATAAGGGATACTGATTAAACTCATTGCTCTTACTCTCGTAAATTAAGACCAAAACAAGATATACCGACCTCGCCTGCTATAGGGTAATCAGGTAATCCACGTCAATTAACGGTGGTTTTCGACACATATTACCTAGCTAGGTGTGACGTGTATCTGAATTTCAAGCAGGTACTCATATCCGTTTAAACACAAGTCCCTAAGTTAAGATCAAAAAGGGGTAGCCAATGGCTACCCCTTTCATTTTCAAACTCACAACGCTGATTTTCTAATTGATGACTCCGTCGCCTATCATTTGATGCTTGAGTTAACTTTTCCAATTGGGTTGGACGGTTGACTGACTGAAATCAAGGCCAGCAGCGCTATCACTAGGCTTACTGGTTGAGGCATCAAACGGAACTTGCGTGTAATCCCCCGCATCTGTTGTTCGTTTTGACTCTGACGCTGAACTTTCTTCGATAACCTCTTCTGGCATCACCTCAACGCCCTCTTCGGTTTTCTTAGGCACAGGAACTTTGCGTTTATAGAGCTTATTAAGCGCCTTGATCACCGAATGCTTAGTTACCGCTTCTTGAGACAACTTAGTCATAATAGGCTTAGTTAACGACTGCAATCCAACTATTGAGTCAACACCAAGGTTAGCGCCTACTTTGTCGCGCAGCGCTTTTGCAGGCTCATAGCCAAAGTGAGCAGACAGGAACAACCAGATGTAAGCGATCGCATTGCCGTGCTCTCCATGATCTATCCAAGCTTCACCAGCATGGAACATAGCTTCAGTATTATTCTTCTCTGCTGCTCTCTCTAACCAATAGCAGCCTTGCCCGTGGTTTTTCTCCACGCCCAAACCGTTCAAATAGCTCAAACCTAGCTTAATTTTACCATTGAGATCGTGCTTATCCGCGGCCATTCGAAACCACTCCACCGCATTCTCTGGAGAGTAATCAGCATTATCTTGGTCAAGACACCAATCGCCCATGAACAACATGGCGTCGGTATGTCCACTTGTGGCTGCCTCCTCAATAAGAGCGTAACCTTTGGGAATATTCTTAGTGGTGCCACGGCCGTGAATCAGAGCTTGCCCCATATTGAATTTGGCGTCGGAATCGTTATCTAGCGCAGCTATCGCTAACTGCCAAAAGTTTGCCTGCTCTCTTAAGATCAGGTCTTCCTTACGCTTCATACTCAGTCTTACGATGCCATACATACCGTTGACGTTGTCTTGCTGAGCCGCTTTCTCGTACCAATAGAGAGCTTCTTTAATATTGGTGCGTTCTGCCTCTTTAGCCAGATAGAGAATTGAAGGAATATGACCAGTCTCGGCTTTAAAAAGACGATCTTTCTTCTCTTGCAGGCGCGCCTTCTCTATCGCCTTTCGATAAGCGACTTCTCTAGCCTTGCGCTCCTGCTCTAGTCGCTGCTTTCTCAAAGATAAAGAGATCAGCCAAATGACGACCAAAATCAGAGAAAGTGCGGTTGCACCGATAGCGATGCCCATTGTGCTCATAACGTCTCAACTGTTTGTTGTTCAACTAGTGTTTATTTTAATTTCGATACTAGCCGATAAATGAAGGTTGGCGGACTAAAAAAACGTATCTATTCATTAGCCATAGTGAGTTTAGTATCTCAAGATTCTTATGCCATAAGAAGCTAAACCGATTCTTTAAGAATGAAATGCTGTTAGGTGGCGTGATATTGATTCCATCGTAAATTGTTGGCTAGGTAAAGCCACTCACAATAACCACACCACCGTTGGTTGCTTTCATCCATCATACCCACTCCCGGCACTTTTCCCTATTCAGCTTCGCGAAAGTGTTACTGCGCTATCGTTTCGCTTATCGGCAATCTGCTAGTTTTATTCGATAACACCAACACCCAAAAGTGACACCGTAACTTACAGGTTAACTGCGTCATCTTTATTCGTCTGATTACGCCTCATTTTTGCTCAGTTTTACATTGTAAATCGACACCTCAAAACCACTCATAAACGGCAAATATAAAAAATCGGCTCGAAGCCTATCCCTCGAACCGCTCAAATTGATCGTTTCAGCAACATTGTGGCTATTCGCTCTGCATTCTTTCCCAGATCGTCGGCGAGCCTATGTACTCTTGAACACTACTGATGAACTCCTTGACCAGTTTTGTCTGCTTTCTATGTGGATAAACGGCATAAATAGCGGTCTCTTCCGTTGAAATCCGATACTCAGGCAGTAATTGGACGAGTCCAAGCTCTTTCATTGGTGCGTGCAGATTAGACTGATCCAACAACCCATAGCCTAGACCATCACTCACACCGGACACTATCGTACGTACATCACTCACCTTGTAATTACCCTGCAGTGAAAGCACTTGGAAGGTGTCACCATTGGGTTGTTCACTTATACGCAGCTGATCGAGTGTCATGTCACCATTGGTATAAATAATCGCCGGCAGCGACAATAGATCCTGTGGTGTTTGAGGTTCACCATGCTCGGCAACAAAGTCGTGAGATGCCACCAGCATAAAATGACTGTCCGCGATTTTCTTGGCGATAAGGTTCGATTCAACCAACTTACTGAAACGAAAAGCGATATCGATCTTACCCGCGATGATATTGGCAATCTTATCGTCCAAAGAGAGCACAATCTGAACATCAGGATAGCGACGCATAAACTGAGTCACGATCGGCTGCAAATACTGCTGGCCGAAATAGATTGGTGAGGTAATTCGCAGCACCCCTTTGGGTTCTGACTGGTACGAATCAGCAATCCCCTGAATCTGATTCAAGGTATCTTGCAGGACACGGGCTTGCGCTAAGATCTCTTCACCAGCCGAGGTTAAAGAAAATGATCGTGTCGATCGATTGAGCAACTGTACACCGAGGTCAGCTTCCAAACGCTTGATCTGCTTCGACAGTGACGAGTTGTCCATATCATGCAACGTTGCCGCTTTGGTAAACGATCCTTGCTGAACGACATCGAGGAATAGAAGTAATTGGTTAGTATTTAACACATGGCTCTCTCTAGAAAATAGATTCGGTTATCGTTCATCTTTCGGCGTATCCATCACCACCATGGTTGTGATGGACTGTACTTGAGGGCACTCACCCAGCACGTCAGCGTGAAACTTCTTATAACTTGGAAGATCTTGAGTTTCCACCCGCAAAAGGTATTCATTCGCACCAGTAATGTTGTGGCATTCGACTACCTCTTTTTCCAAGCTGACGTGATCTTCAAACTCTTGCTGCGCTGCTTTACTGTGGCTTGATAAGCCAATCGACACATACGCGATAAAGCCAACGCCCATCAAAGTGTTATCAAGCACTGCACGATAGCCCTGAATGACACCTTGTTTCTCTAATTCCTGAACGCGGCGCAGAGTCGCAGACGGAGACAAACCGATGCGTTCAGATAGCTCAATATTGGAGACTCTGCCGTCCGCTTTAAGCTCAAGCAATATCCTTTCGTCAAATCTATCCATAGCTGAATTTAATTGTGCATTTGGTGAATTTAACTCGAATAAAAGCACATAATTGCCCGACTTTCCACTTAGTATGAATCGTGACCGGTCAGACACAACTGTAATTTTCACTATTTAGGAACAACGCCATGCCTTTTGAACAACTTACTGCACTCGCGTTATTTGCGTTTGTCTCGACCTTCACACCAGGACCAAACAACATCATGTTGATGACTTCGGGTGCAAACGTGGGATTCACCAAAACCATTCCCCATATGCTCGGTATCGCCCTCGGCTTTGCCATTATGCTATTGTTGGTCGGCTTTGGTTTAATGGGTTTGTTCCACAGCTTCCCTGTTATTCACCAAGTATTGAAATACCTAAGCTTGGCTTACCTTGTTTATTTGGCGATTAAGATTGCAAACAGCGGCAAAGCAGAAGAGAAAGAGAGCTACAAACCGATGTCATTTCTAGCGGCGGCAAGCTTTCAGTGGGTTAATCCGAAAGGTTGGTCGATGGCATTAACGGCGATTTCCGTTTATAGCACTGGAAGCTCTTGGGTTGAGCTCGCGATCATCGCTGCCATCTTTACACTTGCGAATCTGCCATCGGTGACATTTTGGACCGCAGCAGGGAAACAGCTACAGCATTGGTTAACGACCCCTTTGCGCATTAAAGGCTTCAATTACGCGATGGCTCTGTTGCTGTTGGTTTCGACCGTACCAATGATCTAAGCGCAGATTTCTTTAAATTATTCCAAACCTAACCTAAAACAACCTCGATAGCGCCTCTTGAAGCGGTCCCAGAATAGACTGTCCGTGAGGCGTTAATGTCCACACAAACCCCAAAACATTAAGGCCACTGCAGATAATAAACACCGTTTTAAAAGGCTGTTTTTGAGTCTTATGTCGAAACTGCTGCTGGGCTATCAACGCACCTAACCAACCACCACATAATTCAAGAAAATGTAGTGTATTTTCCGGTACGCGCCACTCCCCTTTTATTGCCGCACGCTTATCTTTTGCGTAAGTTAAATAAGTAATAATGCTCATCAATATATAACTTAAAAGCATCAGCTTTGAGCTTGAATAAAATGCGCTCGATAGGCTCACAACAAAGAGATAAGTAAAGACGATTTTCAATGATGATGACAAGGTTATCCCCTTTTGCGCAGCAGCTCACGAAGCTTAATAACTACGCCCTGAATTCTTATTAAAAGGATGAGTAATTGGGCAGTTATTTGCGCTAGCCTACTTGCCTCATCCCTACATAACATGATGGAAGTTAAGGAATTATAACCATGTACAATAAAAAACATACCATCTATCAAGTCTTTACACGTCTGTTTGGCAACCAAAATACCAATAATAAACCTTGGGGCACGATTGAAGAGAACGGTGTCGGCAAATTCAGTGATTTCACCGATAAAGCACTCTCTGAAATTAAAGACCTTGGCATCACCCACATTTGGTATACCGGCGTTCCTCATCATGCGGTGATCAACGACTACCAAGAAGCGGGAATTACCCCAGATCACCCAAGCGTAGTAAAAGGCCGAGCGGGTTCTCCTTATGCAGTAAAGGACTACTACTCCGTCAACCCAGACTTGGCTGATGACCCAGAGAAACGTGTCGAAGAGTTTGAAGCTCTTATTAAACGCAGCCACGACAATGGGTTGCAAGTTATCATTGATATCGTACCAAACCACGTCGCACGCCAATATCGCGGTAGTCATAATCCTGTAGGTGTGGAAGACTTCGGTGCCAATGACGACACCAGTGTTGAATACCACCGAGAGAATAACTTCTACTATATCCCTGGCTCACAATTTGAGCTCCCAGACATCGAGCCAGCCTTCACACCACTTGGTGGAGAAGCGCACCCTAGCCTAGAGACACCATTCATAGAAAAGCCCGCTAAATGGACGGGAAATGGTTCGCGCTTGGCTAAACCGAACTTTGACGACTGGTATGAAACAGTAAAAATTAACTACGGCATTAAGCCAGACGGCAGCAAAGACTTCCCTGAACTCCCTCTAGGCTATGAAGATAAAGATTACGTCGAGCACTATCATTACTGGCAGCAATTTGATGTACCTAGCTCTTGGGTTAAGTTTCGTGATATCGCACTTTATTGGATTGCGAAAGGCGTTGACGGCTTCCGCTACGATATGGCGGAGATGGTACCTGTCGAGTTTTGGAGCTACCTGAACTCGTCAATTAAAATGCGTAAATCCGATGCATTCCTGATGGCAGAAGTCTACCAACCAGATCTATACCGTGATTACATTCGCCTCGGAAAAATGGATTATCTCTACGACAAAGTCGACCTCTATGACGGCCTAAAAGCGATCATGCAGGGCAAAGCCTCAACTGCGATTATCCATGATATCCAAAACAAGATGCAGGATATTGAGCATCATATGCTGCACTTCTTAGACAACCATGATGAGCAGCGAATCGCCTCTCCCGAGTTTGCTGGCAATCCAGACAAAGCAAGGCCAGCAATGTTAGTGAGTGCTCTAATCAGCAGCTCTCCGACTATGCTTTATTTCGGTCAAGAAGTCGGTGAAGCTGGAGCGGAGAACGCAGGGTTTGGACAGCCATCACGCACTTCGATCTTCGATTACATTGGCGTTCCGCAACACCAGAAATGGATGAACAGCGGCAAATTTGATGGCGGGCTCTTGAATGAGAACGAAACCGCATTACGTCATTTCTATAAGCGCGTCATGAACTTCACATTAGAGCACTCTTCACTGACTGGCGAGTACGTCGATCTGTTTGCCAACGGCGAGCTCTCTGACGCTAGCCACGCCTTTTTAAGATATGACGCGAGTGAGCTAATTATCGCGACCAGTCGTTTTGCGGCGCAAGGCAATGAGTCGATTAAAGTGACCATCCCAGCTGAGCATATCTCAGAAATGAATTTAGTCGATGGGACTTACTCTTTGGAAGAGAAAATTGAAGGTTTGGAAACGCAATCTCTCACCGTCGATAATGGTATTGGCTATTTCAGTTGTGAGTTGCAGCCACTGGCCGCATTAGCTTGGGTTTTGAAACTCAAATAACTTTATATTTATGACCCATTATAAAAGAGCCAAACGGCTCTTTTTTTTTAATGATTATTAAGTTGCAAATAAAGCGCTGGTAATCTCACAATAATTAGGCTGAGTTCTCATCCTATTTACTCATCCTCCCCTCTACGCCCTTTTTAAATAATCACTAATTTTATGTGTTGTCGATCCAATTAATTATCGTTTGACCTAATACAAAATGTGATTCTTACACTAATTACTTTTAATTTCCGCATTTTAAATAACTTTATTTATAAGGCTCACAAATAGATCACCATATTCAACATTAGGATATTCATCGAGAATAAAACTAATATGGATATCACACGTGAATACAAAAAACTTTAAACTCTCTACCCTTGCAAAAGCTATGTTGCCAATCCTGGCTGCTGGTGCTTTAAGTGCTTGTGGAGATGACGACGAAAGTAACTACACTGCACCAACACCGGGAACGTCAGTACCGGGTGAAGTCGAGCTTGCACCGAGTGTCGACCTACCAAGCGCAGCACCGACTCCAAGTGCAGACCAGATCTCCTTAAGCTACATTGCCGATACCACATCGAACATTGCGAGAATGTCCAATAGCACGGCAGACTTTAGCCAATGGACTCTTGTTTGTGGTGACAAATCTTTCACCGCAACCTCGTCTGACAAATTTGGGCCTATGTGGCTTGTTGCTGCAAGTGAAGCAACAGGAAGTTGCAAAATCACGGATGGGACATCAGATCAAGCCAGCATTAGCTTAGATGCTGCAGACGCTGGTAAGTCTGTCGGTGTCACCCACGAAGGCGACAAAGTGTCTGGTTCACGTCAAGATACTATGCTTAAAGGCCACGGGCTTGACCAAACGGGCACCGACGTAAAACTCCCTGAAGCTAAGCCACCAGGTGAACTGCCTACACCACCAGCTGACCATTTCGCCGTTCATCTTTATGATCCTCTAGGCGATAAAAAAGAAGAAGGTGCAGATAAGAATGGCTACGGTAACCTAAACCTACACATTTGGAATGATTCTAAATGTGCAGCGGGTAATCCAGATTACTTCAACGAAGATTGGGAAGACACTAGCGTAACGCCGGATGACTCCGATGAATTTGGCCCAGTTTGGTACGTTCCAGTTACCGATGACGCTAGCCAATGTTTCAACCTTATTTTCCGTAACGCCAACAAAGATAAACTGATTGGTGCCGACCTAGTTATCGACATTTCTGGCCAAGCAGATAACCCAGCAGTGACTTACATGTCGGGTAGTGCGAAAGCGTACGCGACACGAGGCGAAGCCTTTGAGGTTGCAGGCCCATCTTCAGAATTCACTATCGATAGTGTCGGTGCAATTCTAATTGATGATAAGACGCTGGTGTGGGGTGCTGGTAAAGGCGCTGACCAAGTTCAGATCATGTTCAGCTCTAACGGCGAATATCAAGTATCTGAAGAGGGTGTTGTTAGCGGTGCATCAATCAAACTGACCACAACTACACTCACTGACGAGCAAAAAACCAAGTTCCCTCACTTAGCTGACTACCCAGCATTTGAACTGCCACAACTGCCTACAGACCTATCATTAGCTTCTCTTATGAAAGGCAGTTTAATCGCACTCGCATCATCTGATGGTGCAGAGGGAGAAGCCGCAGCACTTCGTTCGTCTACCGCCGTGCAGTATGCAGGTGCTCTTGATGCTATTTTTGCTGAATCCGCTACTGAACTCGACTATGGCCCAATCTATGGTGATGATGGCGTAACATTCCGCTTATGGGCACCAACGGCATCTGAAGTTGAGCTTGTTGTTTACAACAGCGATAAATCTGAGGCAGCGCGCCACACTATGACAGAAGACACAGCGTCAGGTAGTTGGAGTGTTGAAGTCGAAACAGACACGGTTGATAACAAATTCTACCGCTACGCGATGAAAGTGTTCCAACCAAGAGAGCAGAAAGGTTACAGCTACGAAGTGACAGACCCATACTCTGTCAGCTTGTCGATGAACTCTTTCTACAGCCAAGCCGTCGATCTTGATTCCGATGAACTTAAGCCAGCAGGTTGGGATAGTTTAGAAACCCCTCACTCACAAGATCCTGATAACGGTGATCTGGCGAATATGGTGATCTACGAATCACACGTTCGTGACTTCTCAGCTCGCGATAAAAGCACTGACAACAAAGGCAAATACTTAGCCTTCACTGAGCAAAACTCAGCGCCAGTGAACCACCTCAAAGAGCTTAGTGATGCGGGCATGACTCACCTACACTTAATGCCTGTGTTTGACATCGCAACCATCAACGAAGATCCAGACCAAGTCGCCAACATCGACGAACCATTTAGCAAGTTGTGTTCATTGAACGAATCGATCAAAAACGACAAACGTTACAGTGATTACTGCACAAGTGGTGGAACAATTGCAGAAGCGTTCGAAGACCTAAAAGCGACGGACACCAAAGACAATGCAGTTATTGAAGGGCTGAACGAGTATGTACGTTCTGTCGATTCATACAACTGGGGCTACGACCCATTCCATTACACAGTTCCTGAAGGCTCGTATGCAACCGATGCAGAAGGCACCACACGTATCCTTGAGTTCCGTGAAATGGTGAAATCTGTGAAAGAAGATGTCGGTATGAATGTCGTAGTGGACGTTGTATACAACCACACCAACGCTTCTGGCATGAACGACAAATCCGTTCTCGATAAGGTCGTTCCACTCTACTACCAGCGTTTGGTTCCAGATTCAGGTTTAGTCGAAACATCAACATGTTGTGAGAACACCGCACCTGAACATGCAATGTTTGCCAAATTAATCGATGACTCGATTCAAACTTGGGTTGAAGCATACAAGATTGATGCATTCCGTTGGGACTTAATGGGCCACCACCCACTGTCTCAAATGCAACAAACACTTGCAGCAGCTCGTGAGGTGAACCCTGAGGTTTACTTCTACGGTGAAGGTTGGAACTTTGGTGAAGTTGAAAACAACCGCCGCTTTGTTCAAGCGACACAACCTAACCTTGGTGGTACAGGTATTGGCTCGTTCTCGGACCGCCTACGTGATGCAGTACGTGGTGGTAGCCCATTCGATGGAGGTGACGCGATTCGTAAAACCCAAGGCTTCGCAACGGGCGCGGCAACACTGCCAAATGAGCTGATGGCCGATGATGAAGGCAATGTTTCTGATGTTGAGTTAGAACGCGCACTGCACCAAATCGATCTGACTCGCTTGGGCATGGCGGGTAACTTGAAAGACTTCAAGATGGTCGACTTCGAAGGCAACACGCAAGTGGGTTCTTCAATCGACTATAACGGTCAAGAAGCGGGTTACGCAGAGCAACCATGGGAAGTACAGAACTACGTATCAAAACACGATAACCAAACGTTCTGGGACATCAACATGTACAAGGTATCGGAAGATGCTAGCGTAGATGTACGTGTTCAAATGCAGACCATTGGTATGTCTACAGTACTACTCGGTCAGGCGATGCCGTTCAATCATATGGGTGGCGAGCTATTGCGTTCAAAATCGATGCAACGTGACTCGTACGACTACGGTGATTGGTACAACCTTGTTGACTTCACTCTTGCTGACAGTAACTGGAACAAGGGTCTGCCAGCAAAAGACAAAGACGCAGGTAATTACGACCAGATCGCTCGCGCAACAGCCGATGTAAACTCTCAGCCTCAAGCTCAGCATATGGAGCGCATGTACAACAATTACAAAGAGTTGTTAACGCTTCGTTCGGCTTCGGATCTAATGACGCTGCCAAGTGCGCAAGAGATCATCAACCGTGTTGACTTCCGTAATACGGGTAAAGGCCAAACAACGGGTGTAATTGCAATGACCATCGATAACGGCAGTACCCAAACCGCCGATATCGACAGCTCAGTGGATGCAATTGTCGTTATCATCAATGCAACCCCAGAGACACAAACAGTCGGTGATTTCGTTGACCACGAAAGCAAGCCAATTGTTCTGTCTGGCTTTGAACTGAGTGCTGCACACGAAGATAACGGTATTGCAGGAAATGCATCATTCACTGAAGGCAAGTTCTCAGTACCAGCTTGGTCTACCGCAGTATTCGTTCAACCACGAGGTTCTGAACGCGGCCTAGGTCTTCCAGTTGCAGAGAAGAAAGCAGACTTACCACCGTTTGGTAAAACTAAGGTGTACATTGCTGGCGGCTTCGAGCAAGCAAGCTGGGATCCTGCGGCTATTGAAGTGCCATACACCAACAGTGGTTTGTACACTATTGAGTTAGGTTTAGCGTCTGATACTGGTTACAAATTCACACACGGTGACTGGGCCTCGGAAATTAGCTGTGATGGTAAGGATTGCCCTTCAAACTTCACTGATATGGGTATGTATGAGTTTTCGCTAGATGCCTCAGATGTAGAAAAACCAGTGATTGTTGATGCTAAGCTATCCGAAAGCTACAAAGGAAAAACTTGGTACATTCCAGGTACCCTATCAGGTAACTGGGGCCACGACGATGCACAGAAGATGACCACGGATGCGCAAGACGCAACAATGGTGAGCTTCACCACTGCAGAGCTGGCTGCAAACCAAGAGCTTCAGTTCAAGTTTACTTGTGGCGATTGGGGACAGTGTGAACACGGCTACAGCGATATCGTGGTTGCGGAAGGTTCACTTGCCGTTACTGACAATGGTGGCAACCTTGCCTTTACGCCTGCAAATGAAGGCACCTACACAGTGACATTCGATATCATCTCGAAACAGGTGACTATCGCAGCGGCTAAATAACCGCTCGCTGAGAACCAACAAAAAACGCTGACTTAGGTCAGCGTTTTCTTTTTCTACTCGTTTAAAAGCAAGATTCGAAGCTCAGGTTCATTGAAACACAGGTTCATGAGTAAGAGTGTTGCTGTAGAATCTCGATAAACGCTTCGATCTTTTTATCTTTCACGCCCTGCTTAGCATACAACCCAACATTACCAAGACGTTCGTTGTTCACCAACAGAGTTTCAACACCCTGCTGTTCCATCCACTGGCACATAGTGTGACTGTATGGCATAACCGCATCGGTCATTTTCAACAGATCGATACTGGCCGATAGAGAGTCCACATCGTATATATCTCGACCCAAATGTTCGCTCTCTTTGGTCATGATTTGAGAATTAATATGATCACTTAACACCGAATTATGCCTTGAATGGTCTGGGGTTACCCTCAAGATAGGGTAGTTTTCAGACTCTTTTTCTAAGGCATCAAAGTTCAACTTCTTACGAGCCAACAACGGATGACCCGATCTGACAAACATCGCTTCTTTATCCCTAAATAGCGGGTAAAAGGTCACCTTGCATCGTTCATGCAAACCATAGATTTCGTGACCAACAAACAGATCGATATCGCCTTGAACCAAGTGGTGCATCAAAGAGAGGTTATTGCCGAACTCAAGATGAAGTGACCCCGATGGCTCTTGCTCTTTGTAGGTTGCTACTGCATCTCGAACAAACTGTTCCCACCATGCCTCACCTGTTCCCAGCTTTAACTTACCGAGCTGGCGCTGCTGCATATCAGTAAAGCGGTGCATCAACGAAAGGTGCTTCTCCTGTTGCTCTTGCGCGTGTTCACGAAAAAGTAACCCGTACTCGGTAAGCTCGACCCCTTTTGACTTTCGAATAAAGATTGGCACACCGATATCATTCTCAAGTTTCTTGATCGCAGCGGTGAGCGATGGTTGACTGATATTGAGCTTTTCCGCAGCGCCTTTAATGCTGCCTGTATGCGCAACCATCAAAAAATATCGGTAGAGTTTGTTCATCGTCTTCTCTTAATTTGCATCGGATCACAAAATGCGAGGTTAGAAATTCAACAGTTTTAATGCCCTAAGACTGGATCACGCCTCAAATGTTAATGATATAGGATTTTTCTATAGAGAGCACTATTCTCACTATTTCCCACAGGCAAGCGAAATCTCTATAGTGGCGAGAGTGAAATGAATAAGTGAGATCGTACAATGGAACAAAAATGGTGGCATGACGCGGTAGTCTACCAAATCTACCCTCGCAGCTTTTTAGACTCGAACAACGACGGTATTGGTGACCTAAACGGCATCATCAGTAAACTGGATTACCTGAAACTACTTGGTATTAATGTCATTTGGTTATCACCGGTTTATCAATCTCCAATGGATGATAACGGTTATGACATTTCAGACTACCAAGCGATCGCTGAAGAGTTCGGTAGCATGGAAGACATGAAGCGTTTAATGGATGAAGCGAAGAAACGTGATATTAAGATTGTCATGGATCTTGTGGTTAACCACACATCTGATGAACATCGTTGGTTCGAACAGGCTCGCTCTTCAAAAGACAATCCGTACCGTGACTACTACATCTGGCGTGATGCAAAGCCAGACGGTAGCGCACCAGATGACCAACAATCGATTTTTGGAGGCAGCGCATGGCAGTGGGACGAGCAAACGGAGCAGTACTACTTCCATCTATTCTCAAAACGTCAGCCTGACCTAAACTGGGAAAACCCTAAAGTACAAGAGGAAGTCCACCAAATGATGAACTGGTGGATTGACCTAGGTATTGGGGGCTTCCGTCTTGATGTTATTGATCTGATTGGTAAGGAGATTGATAAAGGCATTACTGGCAACGGTCCCCGTCTTCACTCGCTATTGAAGCAGATGAATCAAGCGACTTTTGGTAGTAAAGACCTGCTTACGGTTGGTGAAACTTGGGGCGCAACACCAGAAATTGCCAAGCTATACAGCGCACAAGATCGCGACGAGCTTTCAATGGTGTTCCAGTTTGAGCACATCACTCTTACATGGGAAAACGGTGACAAGTGGAACCCAATCCCGCTCGACCTGCGTGAATTCAAGAACGTACTCACCAAGTGGCAGGTAGAACTGGCTGACGATGGCTGGAACTCGCTATTTTGGAACAACCACGACTTGCCGCGCTTAGTCTCTAAGTATGGTGACGACAAGCAGTATCGCATTGAGTCAGCGAAAATGCTCGCGACGTGTCTGCACTTCCTAAAAGGGACACCTTACATCTACCAAGGTGAAGAGATCGGCATGACCAACGTTGCTTTCGATACGTTAGAACAATACAAAGACATCGAGACTCACAACTTCTACAAAGTAAAAACAGAAGCGGGCGTAACCCATGAACACATGATGGGCGCGATTCACGAGAACAGCCGTGACAACGCTAGAACGCCGATGCACTGGGACAACAAACCTAATGGTGGATTTACCGAAGGGACGCCTTGGATCGAACTTAACCCGAATTTCCCAGAAATTAACGTAGAGAGTGCACTAAGCGATCCAAACTCAATCTTCTTCCATTACCAAAAACTAATTGAGCTACGCAAAGCACACCCTGCTATCGTTTATGGTTCATTCACTCCGGTATTTGAAGAGCATGACCAAGTCTTTGCCTACGTCAGAGAACTGGATGGCGAAAAGCTGTTTGTAGTTTGTAACTTCTCAAACGACAACCTAACACTGGATATGCCTGAGCAGTACCAAACTCAGACACTTGATTGTCTAATCAATAACTATCAATCGGTCACTGAGCTGTCAGCCAAACTTGAGCTGGCACCGTATGAATCATTCGCTGTAAAACTGTAACCATGCGTTGATCTCAACACACCAAAGGCAAGGTTCTCCTTGCCTTTTTTATTGCCCAAATTCATCTATTCTACGCAACCTTCCCCATCTCAACCTAAGCAACCTAACGCTTAGCTTTTTAGGGGCCTCATCAGGCCAAAATAGTTTGAGCCCGCCTTCACATTTCTCTATACGCGCCACTTCACAAAACCATGGCTATTCCCTGTAAAACAGCGCCATATCAGTTTTGCTATAGTTTTTTACTATATCAAGCGTGCATTTACCTATTTCTCAAAGGCTAAATTAGTCGATATTATTTTCAGCAGATAATAAGAACTGGTAGAAGCGTTTCCCGTTACGGATAACCTTCTTAATATGGAACAAGACTATGAAACCTCTATTAAAAACACTTTCAATCTGTACTCTTGCTGCTCTATGTAATGCACCGGCTATTGCAATGGAAGAAGGCGAAATCACAATCTGGATCAACGGCGACAAGAGCTATGCTGGCCTTGCTGAAATCGGTAAACAATTTGAAGAAGACACAGGTGTTGCGATTAAAGTTCAATACCCTGATTCTCTAGAAGCAAAATTCCAGCAACACGCTGCAACAGGTGGCGGTCCAGACATCATTTTCTGGGCACACGACCGTTTTGGTGGTTACGCGGAAGCTGGCCTACTTCACGAGCTAAACCCAAGCAAAGAGTTTAAAGATAAGCTTGTAGACTTCAGCTGGGATGCCGTAACAGTAAACGGCAAAGTGGTGGGTTACCCATTAGCTATCGAAGCACCTTCTCTTATTTACAACAAAGACCTACTACCAACGCCGCCAAAAACTTGGGAAGAGCTTGCTAGCATTCAAAAAGAGATGGCGAAGCAGAACAAAAAAGCCATCATGTGGGACGTGAAAAACGCCTACTTCACATGGCCAATGATCTCAGCAGGTGGTGCATTTGCATTTGAGAAAACAGCAACTGGCTACGATGCGAAAAGCACTGGCGTGAACAACGCTGCGGGTGTTCGAGGCCTACAATTCCTAGTGGACATGGTTAACCAAGGCGTTGTTGATCCAAACATGGATTACTCTGTGTCAGAAGCTGAGTTCACGAAAGGTGAAGTCGCGATGACCATCAATGGTCCTTGGTCTTGGGGTAACCTAGACAAACTAGGCGTAAACTACGGCGTTGCTGAACTGCCAACACTGAACGGCGGTAAAGGTAACCCATTCGTAGGTATCCTAAGTGCAGGTATCAACGCTTCGAGCCCGAACACAGACCTAGCAGTTGAGTTCTTAGAAAACTACCTATTCCAAGACGAAGCGCTAAAAATCATGAACGATGACAAGCCTCTTGGTGCGGTAACGCTAAAGTCATTCCAAAAAATTCTTGAGAGTGACGAGCGTATCAAGTCGACAATGACTAACGCAGAAAACGGTGAAATCATGCCAAACATCCCACAAATGACCGCTTACTGGTTCGCTGAGGGCGCGGCGATTGATAACGCTATGCAAGGCAAACAAACCGTGCGCGAAGCACTAGACACAGCAGCAAAACAAATTACTAAGTAAACCATTCCATAATTAATATCCTATGTCCTTTGGCACAGCAGTTTGCTGTGCCTTTTTTTGTTTTGGAACCTTCATTCTATGCAAATCCCAACACTCTACCTAAAAGGTACATTTAATGGCTGGGGACTCGACACCCCACTTTCAGTAATCGACGACCATACGCTTCAAGCCACGTTATGCCTCTCGACAGATCAATACCGCTTCAAAATCTCGGACCTCGATGGCACCAAGCAATGGACATTATCAGGCCACTCAACCAAAGCCACAGTATGTTCCCTAGAAGAAGCGTTATCACTCGTTAACACTCAAGGCATTGGTAACGATCTTCTATTCACACCACAAGCCGCAGGCCACTATACAGTGACCATTGATTTCACATCCGGCACACCTGCCATGACCATAGAACAAGGTGAGCAGAAGTCAGAAGCAGAGACAGATAGACCGACTATTGATATTGCATTGAAGGCGACCGAAGCTCAGCAACTAGAGTGGAAAAAGCCTAGCTTTGCGTTAGAAGCCGATGAACTATTTGCACAACTCGCAATTACCGAGGCAACCCCGTTTACTTTCGTGTTTGGCGACAACGTTGATGGCTACTATCACGGCACCACCCACACTTTTGTAAACAGCGGCAAATATCGCCATCATCAAGGTTGGCTGTTTGGAGGTTTTGCTAGCTTCATCAATCAGGTTATCAATGACAAAACTCAAGCTAAACAAGCGTCTTTGATGCCTTACGGGCTGGAACATCACTACTCATCGAGCCAAGATTGCTTAAGCTTGATGCAACAGAAAAGACAGATCGCCCTTTCCGTAAAAAGCGATACGCAACAGACATTAAGTCTGCTACCTGAGCTCAATATCCCAAGTCACTATGTTCAGGTTCATCAATCCGCCGATCACATTATCCTAGAGTTGGATGACCAAATTTGTCCTGAAGGGTGCCCTAAGTTTGTCTCGCTGATTGCCAATCACCCGGTACACATTCAGGAACTTTCAGCACAGCATGCCCGTACCATTGCAGAGCCCATGCATCTCTCTTCAAATAACCTTAACCTTCTGTTCTCAACCCAGGAAGAACAAACAGAGTTAGTGGTGTATTTGAGTTTTGCTCATCAGCTTTCCGACGCTCAAAACATGGCTAAGAACGCAGCGGAAAAAAGTGCACTCGTCAGTCATCAACAATCGATCTATCACTTCTTATGTAACAACTACTTGTGGACCAATGATGTTGAATACAACAAAGCGGTGATGTGGGCGCGTTTAGCCAGTCGCACTTTTGTCAGTCACGAATTTGGTACGGGTATTTGGGCTGGTTTACCTTGGTTTAAAGATTGTTGGGGACGGGATACTTTTATCGCGCTATCTGGTACCAGTTTAGTTAACGGTTTTTTCGAAGAAGCGAAAGCCATTATTGAGAACTTTGCCGCAATGCAGATGACCGATGAGTCTTCGGTTAACTTTGGCCGAATTCCAAACCGAGTCACTAGTAAAACCAATATCATCTATAACACCACAGATGGCACGCCGTGGATGATTCGCGAGGCACTGGAGTACATTAACTATTCCGGCGATGAAGCTTTTGCTAAAGCCATCTATCCAGCTTTAAAGCGTTTTATCTCCGGGGTTGAAAAACACTACCTTGCGCAAGATGGACTGATGAGCCACCGCCACCCTGATACCTGGATGGATGCTAAAATCGACGGTGCGATCCCATGGTCACCAAGAGGGCCAAAAGCCAACGATATTCAAGCACTTTGGTTTGAGAGCCTGCATTGTGCGATGGCCTTAGCGGAGCTGGTTGGTGACGATGATGAGAGCAAAAAGCACTGGCAAGCGCGTGCAGCCCAAGTCAAACAGAGCTTTATCAGTCAATTTTGGAACTCAGAGCAACGTTGTTTAGCGGATCACCTAACCGATGGCGATAAGCCTGACTATAGCGTTAGGCCAAACCAACTAATGACCATATCAATTCCGCAGCAAGAATCTCTGACTACGCCAGACATTGAGCAACAGATCGTCAAAAATGCAGTCGATAAGTTGCTGTTCCCTTGGGGTATCTGTTCTTTGCAGCAACAACATGTAGACTTCCACCCTTATCATGACAATCAAAGCCAATATCATAAAGATGCAGCCTATCACAATGGAACGATCTGGGGCTGGAATGCCGGCTTTACCGTCACGGCGTTAACTCGATACAAGCAACAAGACTTTAGCTACCAACTGTCTAAGAACCTTGCCAAGCAGATCCTGAATCAAGGTTGCCGTGGCACTATGAGTGAAAACTTAGATGCTTACCAACATGACAACAGCAAATTGGTTGAATCTGGCACCTTTGCACAGGCATGGTCGGTATCAGAGTACGCGAGAAACGCTCAGCAAGATTACCTAGGCTACCGCCCTCAACTGCTGGATAACCGCATTAATATTGCACCTAAGCTGCCTCAGCAGTGGACGCAATTTGATGCATCGCTACCTTATGGGAAAAACAAACAAGTTGTCCTGAGTTATTCATTAAACGATGAGGTCGCACGTTACACTTTCACATCGAGTGAAGAGTCTGAAGCGATGTCTGATATCGAACTGGTTTTAACCTTAGATATCAATAATAGCCAATACGCAGAAATTCGGTCTCCACTTGCGATCGATCTAGAGATCACGATCAACCAAGAGAGTGGCGAAGTCACAGCAAACAACGCTAAGACGGTGATCACTATTCATAATCAACCAAATTATGAATTATTAGAAGGGCTTGAATTTGCGATGCCAGAGTTTTCCATTGCCCATAATAGTATTCTGAATCAAGACTATTTGCGCGGTAAAAGGGAAAATCAGGAGTTAGCAGTAGCTAAAGATTAATAAGAAATAAAAAAAGCCTGAACAAGTGTTTTATAATACTATATTGTTCAGGCTTTTTCTTAATGGTTCACAATAAATCGAATAAAATCGGGAAAGCGTTTCGCCCAAGCGATTTCATTATGTTCATGCCCTTCTGCTTCCATATAAATAAGCGAGACATTGTCTTTATTTAATAAAAGCTCATTTATAGAACGAGAGCCATCTAAATACACTTTAGCAAAGTCGACATTCGTATCGTCTCGTTTTTCATTTGTCCCCATATCCATATAAATCTTAACGGGAAGTTCAAACTCCAAGCCAGAGGCATAATTGAAATATTCGCCGTGGTTAAACCAAAACGCAGGGGAGAACACGCCAAGCGCGCCAAAAGCATGTTGGTGTTTTCCACCACCATATAAACTGATCAGCCCTCCCATTGAGCTCCCAGCCAAATACGTCGTGCTACGTTGCGGTTGCGTTCGGTAATTGAGATCAATGTATGGCTTTAATGTATCCACAATAAAGTCGACGTAGTTATCCCCTTCACCACCAAACTCGCAGAATTCGTCTGGAATACCAAACTCACTGATCTGGCTCGTGGCTTTCCAAGGAGAATACTCATTGTAACGCCCCATCTTATCGAGCTCGTCACTACTGTCGATGGCCACTAAAATGATGCCATCCGTTTCACCTTGCTGTTGCATTTCATCCAGTGTCGTTTTCGCCTGCCAACACATGCCGTAAGTCGCCGTGATCTCATCAAACACATTTTGACCGTCGTGCATATAGAGCACTGGATAACGTTTATCGGATGTTTTGTAATCGTAAGGGAGGTAAATTCGTAAGGTGCGCGTGCGCTTCAACTGAGGCATGGGGAACGCCTCTATTAATAGTAGGTCGTCTTGTTCTATTTGTGTCATACCAAAAACCGTTAACTCTAGACAAAAAAATAGCGCCCGTATTAGGCGCTATCTGTATTTAATTATTTGGCGTTGACTGCTCGTACAAAGGCTTCTTGTGCCCCTTCGACATTCAGTGCTTTTGCCTCATCTAGCAAGCTTAGCGCTTTCGGCACATCGCCCGATTTCACTGCATTTTGAATCGCAGAGATGTAGAAATCTTGAGTTTCTTGCTGAACTCGGATTTGCGTTGTCGACTTTTTCGTTTCAGCAACGACTGGCGCGGCAGCTAATGCAGCAGGCGCTACAACAGGTTGAGCGCGGTAAGGGCGAAGCTTAAGCGTCTCTACTTCTAGCTCTAGGCGACCACCAAGTTGATTGGTATAAACCGGATCAGTCACCATCGGCATCACTTCACCAAACTCTTTAGCACGCACCTTGGCAGGATGGTCAACTTTTATCTGTTTGCCGAGCTCATCAGCTGGGGTGTAGACAACCAAAAATGGTGTTTTGCTTGCATCAATACGCAAGCGCTCAATATAGCTTGTACGTGTAAAGGCATCTGATGCGCGAACTTTAAAGTCTTCAAACTTCAATGTTTTCACTGGTTGAAAATTTTCATCCAGCAGTATCGCTTCAGGTGCAAACACCGAATCATCAATCATCAAGCTAGACAGCGTCACTAGCATCTCTGCAGAACGATCGCTGAATCGAAACGCAGCAAAATGGCTGTTACCTGTTGTAAATGTACCGACCGGCGAGCCTAAGTCGATATCAAATTTTAATTCTTCATTATCATTGAGTTGAGCGTATGGAAATTGCGAAAAATCGCTGCAGCATACTTCTGCGTTAGTTGGGGGCGTTAATTCTGTTTGTACTTGAGCATCTGAAGCACAACCGCTTAGCAAGGCACCTAGTAAAACGGCTAACATGGAGCTTTTATTTGTCATTGTAATCTCTCTCACTATTGGTTGTTAGTAGGGGGAAACGGAAAAAGGCAGCCAACTGGCTGCCCTTTACTATAAATGGTTTAGAACCAGATTTCAGTGTGAACACCAAATACAAATTGGTCTTTACCATTCTCGATGCCGATTAGTGCTGCACTCGCTTCATCGTCAGCTTTGATGTAGCTGATGTAAGGCTTTACTTGTGGGCGACCGAAGTAGTCAGAGTTCGCTGTGAATGCCGTTGCAACTTCTAGGTTGATGATGTTGCTTTCAACAGCATCACCAGTGCGGCCCCAGTAACCCTCATCGCCTTCTTCATGACCGTAAGATGCAGTTGCTTCTAGACGAACATTGTCATTTAGTTTGTAAGAAGGACGAGCTGCTACGATGTAACGAGTTAGACCTTCAGCAGTAAACAATTGGTCAAGAGCTGTGAAGTAAGTCACTTCTGTACCTAATTGAATACGCTCAGAAATGTTAAGCACACCGTAAGAAGTTAGGAATAGAGATTCAGCGTTATCATCACCGCCAGACCAACCACCGAAGTTAACACCACGGTTTTGCATTACACCTTTACCGTAAGCAATCGCGTTCTGTGTCCAACCGTCTAGGCCGTAGTAGCTAGTGTTCAATGTTACAGAAGCACCGAAGCCATCATCATTCTCGCCGTCTAGCGCTTGCTGACCGTATTTTAAGTCAAAGTCTAGAGAACCGATACCAGCATCTACACCGTAGTAGTATAGGTCTAGAGAAGATAGAGTTGCACGATCTGCACCATTGTTAATTGAGTCGTCAGTATCTGCCATCATGTAAGCGATACCCGCAGTGTTGCCGCCTAGTTTAGTTTGGATACCCGCACCGATACCAGAAGATTGTTTCCAGAACTCACCAGAAAGAATACCTGCTGCACGGTTTAGGAAACGTTGACCACCCCAGATAGACGTGTCTTCGCCAAGAATGCCACCTAGCTCAACAAACGCTTCTTTTACTTCAAACTGTGCAGTCGTGTTGTCTTTTTGGCTACCAGAAGAAGTGTAAGCGTAAGAGTTACCGTTACCATATTCAGTACGTAGAACGTAGTCCGCCCATACACCGTTTTGGTATTCAGAGTGCTTCTTAACTACAAACTCAACTTGGTTAGTACTCTTACCGTGAGTACCTGCAGTTTTGTAGTCTGGTTTACCAAATTCAGTATCAACTGTTTTACCGTCAACAACGCGAACATTAGAAGACATGTAACCGTGAATTTCCCAGCCATCAGCAATTACGTCAGTAGGGTTTTTCACCTCTACTTCCATTGCCGAGTCACCACTTGTTACATCAAGTGCAACTTCACTCTCAGCGTATGCCGCGCCAGCCATTAGTGCTGTAGTCACTGCAGCAGCAATCAAACTTACTTTTTTCATTCTTAACTCCATTAAGGACGATTTATTTTTAGGTTTTATATTTTTGCTCTCTTGCGACAGCCAAAGGCAGTAATGGCGGACGTAAGATAGAGAGGTTTAGGGTTTCCCCTGATTCGTTTCAACGGGGTCAATATTAAGGGGGGCGCACTAGTTTGACTTCCTCCACCCCTAACTAAATTAAGGGGGATGAGAAGGGAGTAGAAATTATACAGAACGGTGTTTAGAAGAGTTAGATCACTTAATCTAGGAGGAGTAGACAGCACACAGATCTAATTATTCATATCAAATGAGATCCAGCTCAAATATATTGTTTGAACTTAATCGGTAAATTATTTTTTTAACAATAAATTCTTCTTGAAGTTGCTTGACCTTACAGAGACAAAGCTTTTTACTAATAGTTCACCAAAGCTGTTTAACGAATAAGAAATAAAGCAATGACTAGAACGCTCGGACGCCCATATCCACTCGGTGCAACCCTAGATGACACTGGCTGTAACTTCTCTATTTATTCCCCTGACTGTCCAAATCTCTCTCTCGCTCTCTTTGATGAGAACGATGAATTTGTCACTTATAAATTAGAAAACGAATACGCCGGCATTAAGTACACGTTTATTGAAGGTGTGTCTGCAGGTCAAAAGTATGGCTTCATTGCTGAAACAGAAGAGGGCTCTCTGCTTCTCTCTGACCCTTATGGCAAGGCATTAAGTGAACCATTGCACTATCAAACACCTTATACGCCGGAAAAGAGTTTCGGTATGGCAAAGTGTGTCGTGACAGACGACAAATTTGATTGGCAAGGTATCGAAGGTCCTAAGATTTGCCGCGAAGAAACCGTCTTATTCGAAACTCACGTAAAAGGCCTCACCAACCTTCATCCAGAAGTAGAAAGCAGCGATAAGGGCCGCTACATGGGTCTGGTTAGCCCAGAGATGCTCGCCTTTTATAAAGAACAGAACATCAACTCTCTGCAACTTTTACCGATAGCTGCCTGCATGCACGAACCGCATCTTCTAGATATGGGTAAAGTAAACTACTGGGGTTACAACCCATACCTATTTATGGCACCAGACCCTCGTTACGCAGAAAAAGACGCCGTGACAGAGCTTAAAACCGCTATCCGAGAACTTCACCGTAACGGGATTGAAGTGATCCTTGATGTGGTCTACAACCACACAGCTGAGGGAGGTGAAGGTAGCTGCACCTTTAACCTAAAAGCACTCGATCACCGTCATTACATCAAGCACGGCTGTCACTACGCAAACTTTACTGGCTGTGGTAATACCGTTGACCTGACTTATCAAGCATCACTCAACTTAGTGATGGATACGCTACGCTACTGGGTAACGGAATTTAAGGTGGATGGTTTCCGCTTCGACCTAGCCGCGACCTTGGGCCGCCAAGGCGATCAATACAGCCCTGATGCCGCCTTCTTCAAAGCGGTAGCTCAAGACCCAGTATTAAAAGAGACCAAACTGATTGCTGAACCATGGGACATTGGACCGAACGGTTATCAAGTTGGTAATTTCCCACTTGGTTGGAATGAATGTAACGACAAACTACGCGATATCACTCGCAGCTTCTGGCGCGGTGATCAAGGTTACTTAAAAGAGTTTGCAACGCGCCTTATGGGGTCTCGTGACATCTACAGTGCAGCTCATTGGCCATACAAACTCACAGTGAATTACATCACTTACCATGATGGCTTCACCATGCAAGATCTTGTTTCATACAAGCATAAACACAATGAAGAGAATGGAGAAAACAACCGTGATGGCCACGGTGACAACCGTTCTGAAAACTACGGTGTTGAAGGTGAGACTGAAAACCCTTTGGTCATCGATACCCGTGAAAAGCAGAAACGCAACTTCATGTCGAGCTTGCTGTTCGCGTTTGGTATTCCGCATGTATTAACGGCCGATGTGCTCTCTCATACCCAAAAGGGCAACAACAACGCATATTGCCAAGACAGTGAGACAAGCTGGTTAAACTGGGAGCCGAGTGAGCGAAAATCCGACTTCAAGCAGTGGTTGTCTGATATGGTCGCAGCTCGCCAAGAGTATATGGTGCCGTTCATAAAAGCTTTTAGCGGAGAACAGCGTAACTCTAACCGAATCTTTTGGAGTCGTGTTGATGGCACGCTAATGGAGCATGATGACTGGAACCGTCTGAGTTCGGTAGCTCTCCACCTGGGTATCGGTGACGATGGTGATGAAATGATCTACCTGATCAACCAAACCAATGCCCCTGCCCGCTTCAAATTGCCATGCGATAGAGAACAGAACTGGGTAACAATTTGTGATACCAGCTCTCACAATGTGAAACCGGGCTCTGCTGAAGGTGAAATGCTGCTCTCACCCACTTCAATGGCTATTTTGCACTTTACTGCGCCTGACAAAGAGAATTGCGATTAACCCTAGTCTTTCGCTCAATATAAGACCGATTTATATAAAAACCAGCTATGTTTATAGCTGGTTTTTTTATTCGGTGAATATCACAAATTCGTTTTATTTATATGGAATCATTTGCATTGATGTGATTAAGAAAACTGTTTAGTATGCTGCCACTATAAAAATGAATCTATAACGTCTTTGGATATCATGGCTTTACCTAAAACATTAATTCGTCTTTTCAAACCTTATATCATCATACTAACAGGGGGAATGATCTATTTAGCGGCTGCGCAACTCGAGCGGATGGAGGAGTCTGCAAGAGAGCAATCCGCATCGAATATCCGGATTGGTAACTCTATCATCCGTTCCAATATCGAAGCGACTTTTGGCAAACTTTACCTCCTCGAAACCAGCTTAAAACAGGGACACACCGCCTCAAAGAGCGCTTTCATCAATTTGAGCGAGAACATCCTCAAACGCACCCCGAACTTCTCCGATATCGTTTTATACCATTTAGACACGCATCAGTACTTTTCGAGTCGTGGTTTATCGCTGCCTTCATCTACACTCAATCAACTCAAATGGAGCAAAATTGATAGCATAACGGACGATTTTTATATCTCGTCGGTATACCAGAAAACCGATGGTCGCTGGGTATTTGCTGTCAAACACACCATTTCAGATCGTCCCCAAGAGATATGGATTGAATTCGACCTACTGCACACCACTCAAGGCTTACGTGACTTAAAAACATTGAGCAATGGGTATCTGTTTGTCATCGACCGCGCAACGGAAAGGCTGATATTCCACCCTGATCCAACGCGCATTGGGACTAAATCCGTCAGTTACCACGCAGGGATCAGTCATCAGCTCTCGCAAGGCGAGACATCTGGCCAACATGAGTACTACTATCAAGACCACTTTAAAGTCTCAGTTTATGACGCGAACAACAGCTTCAACTGGGTGTTTATTGCAGGTACCGATCGTCAAGATATACTCACAAACTCCCATCAGTTTACCTTAACCGCAATTATTCTTGGGTCGTTGCTACTGCTTTGGGTCGTCGCTAACTATCTGATTCATCGACTTAACCACGCACTTTCATTGCTTAATCAGGTGGACGATATTGCGAGTTTCAAACGCCAACTCAAATCCGTCGTTGGCAGCTTCAGCTACAACAGCGGCATTCAATTTTGTCTTTACGACTCCAACAACCATACTTTTAGCACACTTGATTACCATGGAAACAAGAGCGTAGTTCACACCAACCAAACACTGGCACAGAACTTTCAACCTAGCAGTTTGATCTATCGAAATGGCCAATATGCTGACTCACTCGCTCGTAGCCTTAAAATCACTCAGCGCCACTACTGTATCCCACTGCATTCACGCAATCAGCTGTTAGCCGTACTCTACATTAATAGTGCGCTACCAATTAATCGTTCTATTCTGCGAATGATTAGACGAGCAGCCGAAACCTCTTTAGCGAACCTGTTGCTGCATCATCAACTCAGTTGCAAAGACCTCATGACCCAACTCGACAACAAGAATAACTTCAATACCGCCTTGTCGTCTCATCTCAATGAGCCGGATACGTTTGTTGCTCTTTTGGACATTGACCATTTCGAGCATCTTAACAACGCGTATGGCGACGCCATTGGGGATCGTTTAATCAAACACACGGCAGAAGCGATTCGCTCCCATTTTCCAAAACCCAAGAGTTTGAGCTTAGCGCGTATTGGTGGAAAGGAGTTTGCGATTCTGTTTAAGGCCAACGATGAAAATGACGCAAAGCTCCAACTAGACCAATGTAGGGCAAGCATTGCTTCGGATCCCCTAAGAACACCAGATATTGATCTTTCAACCAATGTCAGCATTGGGTTTTCTTCACTGGAAGGGGAATCGGAATCTGCATTAGCGCTCGCCGAACAAGCCAAAGTGATTGCTCAACAACTTGGTAGAAACCGCGTTGAGGGCTATTTCAAAACTCAATCGGTCACTGATCCTGTCTCTATTGCCGCCGCATAGATTGGTAAAACAAGCAAACACAAAAGCACCTCGTTCGGTGCTTTTGTTTTTTCTAAAACCGACTACAATGCCCTTCCACCTAGTTCGTTCACCTCGAAGAAAACAGTTCGCTCAATAGACAGATACCATTCATGATAAAGCTTAGCCATCGACTTCAATCAATCAGTGATCTAATCACCCAACCCTATGACCACATATGGGATTGCTGCTGCGATCACGGTCATCTCGGTATACACCTGTTGATGGCGCAAAAAGCGGAACACATCCATTTTGTCGATATTGTTCCTGATCTAATGGCGGAGCTCGAAGCAACCCTTACTCAACATTTTTCTCCTGATCAGTTGGCAAACCGAGATAATCACATCTCACAGCACTGGCATGTGCACTGCATGGATGTCAGTCAGTTGCCGCTTAATCAGTACAGCGAACGACACTTGGTTGTGATTGCAGGTGTCGGGGGAGAACTAACCCAAACGTTAATCGAGGCGGTCATTTCAAATAACCCGAATATGTCCTTTGATTTTCTGCTGTGTCCGGTACATCAACTGTTTGAGTTGCGTGAATATCTCGGGAAAGGTGATTTCTCGATGATCGATGAAAAGCTCGTAGAAGAGAACCGACGTTTTTACGAAATATTGCATGTTTCTTATCAACCAAATTGTAGTGAGTTAGCACACACTTACTCGCCAAGCGATAAGGTATCAGCAGTCGGCAACAAGATTTGGCTAGCGAATAGCGAACAAGATAAGCGTGTTATCGAACAATATAAACAACGTACGTTGGCACACTACCAACGCATTTCTTATGGGTTGGAGAAACAAGGTAAACCTAACTCCGTTGCCCATATCATAGAGCACTATCAAGCCGTTTAAGTCACGAGAGCCAGATACGGAAAACAAAGAAAAAGCCGATTGGAATCAATCGGCTTTCTCGTATTTAGCTATCAATAATATTGACTATTGCTTACTGGTATACACGCCATCAAGGTACTGGTCTTTCTCTTCCCAGGTACCATTGAGCCAACCGTGGAAACGGCGCTTGAAGGCTTTATCTTCGAAGTAGTTACCATCTAGGTTTTCATCCATCGGGTGCACTTTGATTCGCACAACAATCTTAGTCATCTTGCCTTTAAGCATATCTTCAAATGGTGATTCTTGATTCTCTGGATAAGCCAGTGTTACATCAACGACCCCATTGAGCATGTGGCCCATATTAGAAAGGGCAAATGCCACGCCACCCGTTTTGGGCTTCAGTAGATGTTGGTAAGGTGTTTTCACTGTCGCCAATTTACCCGCATTTACTCGCGTGCCTTCCACGAAGTTCACCACCGTCGTCGGGTTATTTTGAAACTTCTGACAAGACTTCTGAATCGCATTGAAGTCGTCATTACGACGCTCTGGATGTTTCAGCAAAAACTCGCGCGAGTGTCTTCTCATAAATGGCATATCTAAACCCCAACATGCCAAACCAACAAAAGGGACGTAGAGAAGATCATGCTTTAGAAAGAACTTCGGCATTGGCATTCTGTCTTTCATAACAGAGGCCAAAACCACGATGTCTGCCCAACTGCGATGATTCGACATCATCAAATACCACTGCTCTTTTGACAGTTCCTCACCTCCCTCAATTTGCCAGTCTATACGATTCATTGAAGACAGGATGCCGAGATTCACCGTAGCCCATAGCCAAAATACCGCATCAGAACAACGGTTTGAAAAAGTGGTCACTTGGGGTAAAGGAATGAGCAGTTTGATCAGGGCGAACAATGAGATCAGCACCGTTATGACGGCAGTGTTGATAGTCACCAAGGTAACACTGATGACTAAACGGAGGATATCTAACATATTGATAAACAGTAACTTAACAAGATTCGGTATAAAACAGGAGCGGATATTATACCTTTTTCATTGCACCTCTATCTACCGATTGAAATATTTATGACACATTTGAACAGGTGGTCATAGGAGTTAAGTTTAAATGATTTGACCGCACCGTCGGCAAAATAATGAACTCAAAAAAACAAACCCCGCGTATTGCGAGGTTTGTTCTAGGCAGTTTCTGTTTTTTTAGAAGCTGTAAGCAACAGACGCTTTGAAGTTACGACCGGCTTCGTAGCTGGTGTACTTCTCAGACCCCCAAGAGATACCAAAGCCCGTGTGCTCTGCGTACTTCTTATCGAATAGGTTATCGACAGCAAGGTTAACCGATAGATCTTTCGCAAAATCTGGCACGTAAGCCGCCCAAATATTGTGAGTACCGAAGCCAGCACGCTCAATCTTCACGCCTTTTGCGTCCGTATAATCATTACCCGGTACGAAACGCGCATCCCAACCAAACACTAGCTCATTAGACAGGCTGTAATTAAAGCCCGTTTTAATGTTGTGGATGCCGGTTTTGTTCATGTGGCTTGTAGTGCCATCTTTCAAGCTGGTTTGATCACCGTCAGAGAATGAGTGGTTCGCATACAGAGCGAAGTCATCGATGCTGTACGTAAACACGGTTTCGACACCCCATACTTCAACATCGTACTGGTTTATCAACGTTGTGTTGTTTTTGGTTGGGTGCATCTGGTTATCAAGATCGTACTGGTACGCAGTGAAACCTAGAATTGCATGATCCGCTGCCAACAAATCAGACAGGTCGTAATCGAAGCCCGCTTCGTAGTTGTTACCTGTCATTGCTTTGGTATCGGCTTGCTTTACATCACTCGCAGCTTTCATGGTTAGCGTTTCAGGAAGAGCTGCACCTTTGAATAGACGGCCGTAACCCACACGCAGTCTTAGGTTATCTGTTGTTTGATGCTCACCTTGGAACTTAGGTGATAGCTGATCATACTTACCAGAGAACACACCACCTAGCTTATGAATGTCATAGCGAAGACCGGTAACAAAGCGGAAGTCACTGATTTCAAAAGCGTCTTGAGCATAGATACCATAAGCGGTAACCGTGCCACCATCCATGTCGTAGTTCTTAGTTTCACCCGCTTTTGAGCCAGATGTGTAAGTACCGAGACCAGAATCAATCCACTGTTTCGCTTTATAACCTTCAACACCATAAGTCAGCTCGTGCTCACCTACCCATGAGATGTTGCGGATATCACCCCCAATGGTCGTCACATTGTATTCACGATCTGGAATAGACAGTTCGCCGTCTTTAGTAAACACCCAACTGCCTGATGAATTGTCCCAATTACCGTAATCTTCAGTTAGAGCGTCACGGTCCATGTACTGGCGATTGTAGTATAGGTCTGTCTTTAGGTTTACAAGATCACTGCCGTTGTCATAGTGGTGGTTCAATGTCACTGTGTCACGGCTGATTGCATGATAGTTGTGCTCATTATCTGCATATAGCGCACCTGCTTTTTCGCCTGATAACTGACGCTTACCACCATCTTCGTATTTATTGAACGTCAGCTTAAATTCGTTCGCGTCATTTGGAATAAATACCACTTTAGCCAAACCAGACTTTAGTTCACCTTGCTTAGATGTAACATCGTCCTCACCTGGGATATGTAAGTCACCGTCTTCAAAGTAGTTAGCGATACCCATGAACTGAAGCTTGTCGTTCAGTTTCGCGTAAACCGCCACGTTAGTTGTGAAACGCTCGTAAGCCGTTTGGTAGCCCGTTTTAACGCGTGCGCCAACTGTTTCATCACCACGCAGTAAGTCACTCGGATCTTTTGTTTCGTAGCTGAATGAGCCGTTAATCGCACCTGCACCAGAAAGTACAGAGTTGCCGCCTAGGGTAATTTCCGCTGATTTCAGCATTGCAGGGTCAAAGGTTTGATCGCCCGAGTGGTGAAACAGCTGACCTTCTTGACGTGCACCATCAATGGTTACGACTGAGAATTTATCTTCCATACCACGGATGAAGACTTTACGAGAGTAACGCGCGTTACCATCAACCGTTACGCTCGGCATGGTATTTAGAACATCTTTGATATCTGACGCTTGTTTCTGTTCTAGAGTCTCTGAGTTGATCTCAGTCTGAACGTGTTGATCTAGGGCAGAACCGACAACAACAATGGTTTCATCTGCTGATTGGGCAGAAAAAGAGGCGAGTGCAACAATAACCGCTGCAGAAAGTGACTTCAGTTTCATAATGGTACTTATATTTTATAAACAACAACAAGAGCGGTGCATAATACACGATGCGAATGATAATTCATCTCATTTACATTCTTTACTTTTCTATTCTTTATTTTTATAAGTGCAGAATATAGTATTCATCAAAGTTCACTGAACTCTTGTTTATTGAACTGAATATTTCGAAAAGTCCTAGAAATAGGTAGCCACCAGCATCAAACTGGTGGCTTTTTGCATAGATACTGAAAACTAAGTGAATACAGAACCATTATCTCATTCAAATCAGTTGTGCCTTTTCTATGTGAATTATTTTGCCAAAACTCTTTGGCTTAACTTCCCTTACCTCGCTTACACGCCATTACGCCAGACAACAAACCCTCTTGTTATGATACTCAACGTCCTAATTCAAACACCGTTATCGCTATCGAAACACGCTCATGAAAACTCTATACCAGCTCTCTGATTCTGACTTTGAACAATACTTACTTTCGATCAAACCCGTTATTAGAAGAAGCGCCAAATCTCAGCGTGAAATCGAACAAGTGGCTATAGAGTTTGGCTATCAATTTACCGACAGCTACCACTACCAAAATCAAACCACTAAGATTTCACTGCTTTGCCCTAGCTGCAATCACATTGTCTTTAAGCAACCCAGATCGATACTCACTAACCCTGCTTGCCCCAGCTGTAAAATCGCAACCAAAACCAAACCCTTCAATTCTAAAACGCCAAACAAAACGATCCGCCTTGATGACCTAATTTGCACTCAAGGTTCGAAGAAGTTAGCTAAAGCGATCAGAGATTCGAAGATATAAGAGTCATATAGACACAATAACACCCTAAAGACTCAATTATTAATGAGTCATATATACTCATTTTTCCAACCAACTTATCTCCCCAACCCCATATGATAACAATTCTCATTATTGGCACGTAACCTGCTAATATTAAGTCAGACTCTTTGATTATGCTTATTAGAGCCTTGGTATAGAGGCACTCAATAGGAGAACAAGACTATGACAGAAATTCCGCATGGCTTAGTTTCAGGGACCGTGACCGCGAGAACAGATTGGAACCACCAGCTTTTCTCACTTGAAGTAAAAGCACCCGTTTCGCATTACATCGCAGGGCAATTTACCAAGTTGGGGCTTGTGACTGAACAAGAGGAGTTGGTTCGACGTGCCTACTCGATGGTAAACGCCCCATCACACCAAAATGGCTATCAGCATTTGGAGTTTTTAATCGTTAAAGATTCAGATGGTCAGCTTTCACCCAAGCTCCACCAACTGCAGCAAGGCGATGAGGTATTTGTTGGACGAGATCCAAGTGGGTTTATGACTCTCGAAGAGATTCCAGCGACCACCAAAGACCTATGGATGCTGTCAACAGGCACAGCAATCGGTCCCTTTCTCTCACTTCTACAACAACTGCAATTACAGAAGTCCGCTCTGCCATTTGAACACCTTGTCCTAGTGCACGCGGTGAGAACTCAGGCTGATCTGACTTATCAAGAGCGCATTCAAACATTCATCCAACACTTTCAAGGAGCACTCCATTATGTGCCAATTATTTCAAGAGAATCCGTTACCGGAGCTTTGCGCGGACGAATCCCAAGTTTGTTACTTGGAGGCGACCTTGAGCAAGCCACGTCTGTCACTGTCAATAAAGAGCGTAGTTTCTTCTATCTTTGCGGCAATCCAGAAATGGTTCGTGACGCCAGTGCAGCCTTAAATCAACTTGGATTAGAAAAACACCTACGTCGTAAGCCCGGACAGTTCAGCAGCGAAAACTACTGGTAGAATGAAATAACCATAATGAAAACAATGACTAATCATGATAGACAACACATCTAAAGTGGCGCACACTGCGTAAATTGCTCATTTTGATACTTATTATTGATGTTTAAGGTAAGAGAGGAAGCCATGCTCAACATTGCTTTTTTTAGCTCAAAATCATACGACGAAAAATCATTTACATTGGCGAAGGGAGAACTCCAAGCCGAGTTTCATTTCCACGATTTCCGCCTAACAACCACAACCGCAAAAATGGCTCACGACTGCGAAGCGGTTTGTGCTTTTGTAAACGATGACTTGTCTCGTGACGTTCTCGAAGTATTGGCTCAAGGTGGTACCAAGCTAATTGCAATGCGCTGTGCAGGTTTTGACAAAGTAGACCTAGAGGCAGCAAAAGAGCTTGGCCTTCAGGTCGTTCGCGTTCCTGCTTACTCACCAGAGTCAGTGGCTGAGCACACAGTCGGGATGATGATGTGTCTGAACCGCAAACTGCACAAAGCGTATCAACGCACCCGTGATGCAAACTTCTCACTTGAAGGTCTGGTTGGTTTCAACTTCTATGGAAAAACCGTTGGCGTGATTGGTTCCGGTAAAATTGGCCTAGCAACAATGCGCATCCTCAAAGGTTTGGGAATGAACATCCTATGTTACGACCCATACCCTAACCCACTTGCTGAAGAGTTAGGTGCAAAATACGTTGAGCTGGATGAGCTTTACCAAAACTCAGATGTGATTTCTCTGCACTGCCCGATGAGTAAAGAGAACTACCACCTACTTGACGCCCAAGCGTTTAGCAAAATGAAAGATGGGGTGATGATCGTAAACACTAGCCGTGGTGAGTTACTTGATTCAACGGCTGCTATTGAGGCGCTAAAACAGAGTAAGATTGGCGCATTAGGCCTTGATGTATATGACAATGAGAAAGAGCTGTTCTTCCAAGACAAATCTAACGATGTGATTGTCGACGACGTGTTCCGCCGTTTATCCGCTTGTCACAACGTGCTATTTACAGGCCATCAAGCGTTTCTGACAAAAGATGCCTTAGCAAATATTGCCAACACTACTCTCGGTAGCATTACCGCTTACTTTGGCAATGAGAAAAGTGGCAACGAACTTATTGAATTGTAAGTAATCAGCGCCAACTCATTACCACGAGCCTAATACACAGGCTCGTGGTTAGAAATCGACGACTAAATACAGAAGTGGCAGTTCTCAGTATCCAAGCCATGGATTCCATTTCGAATCGCTAAATGTTCATTACCTGCATCGATACCCATTTGGTACCCGTCACTCAATATTGACTGATCCATGGTCAACCTTTTTACTCCGAAGTTCTCTGGTGGGGCGATCACTTTGATTTTCGCATCCTTTGGTGGGTTACGAATAAACTCGAGAGATTGGTTGTAGTTTTCCGCTCGCACTGCCATCGATTCTGCAATGTTTGGGTATTTGGAAAGCAGCTTTTTGATCACCCACTGATACTTTTGCGGCTTCATTTGATAACTCAACGGGTGCGACAAAATCACTGTAATATCACGCGCGCCGCGACGATAGGCTTCTCTGACTGGAATAGAATCCGCTACGCCACCATCGGTATAACAGCCTCCTGAAAAACACGGTGTTTCGCGATAAGCGATCGGCAATGCAGTGGTCGCCTCTACGACATTGGATAGATTTTCTGGTTGGATTTGGTAGTAGTTAGCATTACCTGTCTCTACGTTCGTTACCGCAGCGTAAAACGGAATGCCACCAAACAGTCGGCTGTAATCCAGTGGATAACGTAAGTTGGACTCTTCCCACAACCATTTCACATCCACCAAGTTGCCGCCTTTGGCAAAGCGAGCTGGATTAAAGAATGCTTTGTCTGTCGCCATGGTAGTGATGACATCGAGGCTGCGACGAGGGGCATGCGACAAGTAACCGATCAGGTTAGAGACGCCGGCTGACACACCGATTGCAAAATCGTACGGTTTAAACTCTTCCGCCATGAATGCATCTAATACACCCGCCGCGAAAATACCGCGCATTGCGCCGCCTTCTACAATCAGTGCTTTCTTACTCATCTATCTACTCTATTACTACTTTAAAACTGATGCAGAAATAGTAAGACTCACTGGCTACAAATGATAATGGGATAAATTTATAGATTCGATAGGTGAAATCTATCATTGAAGATACCGCCGGAATAACCACCAGCGGTAATATCAAGTTTAGCTAATTGATTAAGGATATTAGCTTAGGATGGAGTGACCTAATTTTAATGTCGCAGCAATATTCCTAGCCGTGCGGGTAAGGTTAGCTTCTGCCTCTTCGAGAACTTGGCTAAGAGGTTGCGGTGACCGCACCGTTCCAAAAAGAGACGTCATGGCCGAATAAAGCTCATCAACTTCGCTGCCTAACGACCCTGCGATACCTATCGTAGGTACGCCCTGCTTTTGAGCGCGAAGGGCAATACCATAAGGCGTTTTCCCTTGTAGAGTTTGGTTATCCATCTGCCCCTCGCCGGTAATAACCAGAGAAGCACCTTTTAACACTTCATCGGCGTTAAGTGTGTCTAACACCATCTCAATACCCGGCTTTAATTGCATTGCAAACAGCAGGCTCAGCCCCATTGGCGTGCCACCCGCTGCACCATAACCAGACGTTTCTAAGGTGTCGCTTTTTGCAATAGTGGGATGTTGTTGCATCGCGACGGTCGCGAAATGATGAAGTGCGGAATCTAGCGTTGTTACTTGTTCAGGTGACGCCCCTTTCTGTGGACCAAAGATATGACTCGCTCCATTTTCACCACACAGTGGGTTTGCCACATCACAAGCGACTGTCAGATCAATGTTTCGTAAGCGCTCGTCTAGGTATGAAAGGTCAATCGTTGCTAACTGAGACAGAGCAAATCCACCCAGCGCAATGTCGTTGCCCTGCTCATCCAGTAGTTTGCCACCCAGCGCTTGAACAATACCAGCACCACCATCATTGGTCGCACTACCGCCCAAACCAAGAATGATTGACTCCACACCTTGTTCAATCGCCTCAAGCATCAACTGCCCAGTACCAAACGACGTCGCGAGCATTGGGTTACGCTGCTCTGGCGTTACCAAGTCCAAACCAGATGCCGCAGCAATCTCAATTAAAGCAGTGCGCTTTGGGTTACTGTGTGAAGGCTCTAACATTGCCCATTGCGCACGGACTGTATTGCCAAGCGGGCCCATCACTTCGGAGGTGTACTTTTCGCCCGACAATCCCTGCAGAAGAACATCCACGGTACCTTCTCCACCATCCGCCAGTGGCAGCGCAACATATTCCGCGTCAGGAAAGACATCCCGAAACCCATTTTCAATACATGTTGCCACAGAAGCAGCGTCTAAGGACTCTTTGAATGAGTCTGGTGCAATAACTATTTTCATTGGGAGGCACTCTAATAATTCGATACTCAACAACGTTACTATATAGAAGAGGAAACATTAAGCTCTCCGAGCATAGCAAACCGGTCAGGGATCTCGAAAATCAGCCACCAATTCACCTCTTCAGTAAAACTACCGTTTGCTGTCAACTCACTATTTGGCACTTTTGCCGCCATTAAGACGCCCAATTCAACCAAATTATTCATCAAAACCTGATAGAGGACACGCTTTTTGTTCCGAATTACGGAATCCAAAGATCTTTTTATTTCATTTTTTAACTCGTTAACAGTTATTAGAGAAAAACTTAATAAGAAAATAAAGCGCCACTTTGCTCACAGTATTAATTTGGAATCTCAACAATAATTCATTCCGCATTATGGAATTTACTTTATCGGAGAACAGAGATGCCTTTAGTATCCACTGAAAAACTACAACAAGAATATGAACGAATCCTACTAGCTCGAGACATGAAACCAGAGATGGCAACCAAGCTTGCCGCGGGTTTTGTTGAAATGGCTAATGAAGGTACTTATTCACATGGTATTAACCGTTTCCCAGTGTTCATTGATCAAGTAGACAAAGGTCAAATCAAGCTTAACGCAGAGCCAGAATGCGTGAACAGCATGGGTGCACTTGAGCAATGGGATTGTAATTTTGGCCCAGGCGTACTGAACGGTCTTCTCTGTGCTGAACGTGCAATGGAATTGGCTCGTGACTACGGTATCGGCATGGTGGGTATGCGTAACTCGAACCACTGGATGCGTGGCGGTGCATACGTTCTGAAAATGGCTCGTGAAGGCTTTGCAGGTATTGCATCAACAAACTCTATCGCAGTGATGCCAGCTTGGGGTGGTAAAGATCACCGCGTTGGTTCTAACCCTCTGATCATGGCGATCGCAGGCGATCCACCAGTCGTGGTTGACTGCTCAATGACACAATTCTCATATGGCCAACTGCAAAACTTCGTACTTGCAGACAAAGAACTTCCTGTTGTGGGTGGCTTCGACAACGAAGGCAACCTAACCAAAGACCCACATGTGCTTTGGGAAAATAAACGTCTACTGCCAATGGGCTTCTGGAAAGGCTCTTCAATGGCAATCGTGCTAGACATGATGCTAACTGCTATCACTGGTGGTAACTCAGTTCCAGCCCTAACAGAAGACATGGGCGGCGAATTCGGCGTTTCACAATTCCTTATCGCAATTGACCTCAGCAAAACAATGGGTGAGGGCCAATACGCACAAGAGATGAAGCGTATCCGTGACTACGTACTGGCGTCAGAGCCAGCAGAAACAGGTTCAGTAATGATTGCAGGTTCTGAGATTCAGAACTTCATCGACAAGCACGCAGCGGCTGGCGGTATTGAAATCAACGATGGAATCTGGGACCAAATTACGTCTCTGTAATTCGCCTGAGGTGGGGAAAGCTTTATGCAAAGTGTATTTAAGAGTATTTGGAAAAGTATCGACGTCATCATGGCCGTTATTCTGACTTGTATGATTGTACTGGTCTTCACAAACGTAGTGCTGCGTTACGGCTTTTCCTCTGGTCTTCGTCCCTCTGTAGAACTATCTCGCCTTGGTCTTGTATGGATTGTGATGCTCGGTGCAGCCGTTGTGCTGCGCCGAGGTGAGCACCTCGCTGTTGCGGAATTTTCTGAACGACTTTTTCCTAAAGCAGTGCCCGTACTAAGACGAATTTGTTGGGTGGTAGTACTGGTTTCAGTCGGCATGCTTTACATCGGTTCATACCGTCAAATGATGTCTAACTGGTCAGATATTTCTCAACTTACAGGGCTTCCTTCAGCATTATTTTATTTAGCTGGCGTGGTGTCAGGCGTGTTAATGGGTGTGATTGCGTTTGTTCGAATCTTTAACCCTGACTGGCAACTAGATAGCTTAGAAGAGGAGAAAGAATAATGACGTTAGCCATTTTCTTATCGGTATTGATTGTCTCAATCTTACTTGGTCTTCCTGTTGCGTTTGCACTGCTATTGTCTTCAATGGCACTGATGCTGCACATGGATTTCTTTAGTGCGGACATTCTTGCGCAGTCTTTAATTAATGGTGTCGACAGCTTTACGCTACTCGCAATCCCATTCTTCCTAATTGCCGGTGAAGTAATGGCGTCGGGTGGCTTGTCACAACGTATTGTTCGACTAGCTACTACGTATGTTGGTCACCGCCAAGGTGGCTTAGGTTACGTAGCCATCATGACTTCGGTTCTACTTGCCGGTCTTTCCGGCTCAGCAGTAGCAGATGCAGCAGCATTGGTAAGTATCCTTTACCCAATGATGAAAGCAGCTAAATACCCAGAAGCACCATCAATGGGTCTGCTCGCTTCAGGTGGCATCATCGCACCAGTTATCCCACCTTCAATTCCACTTATCTTAGTTGGTGTTGCTGGCGGTATTTCGATTAAAAACCTTTTCCTAGGCGGTATTGTTCCTGGCCTATTGATGGGTATGACATTGATGTTTGTGTGGCGCATGACGGTTCGCAAAGAGAACTTAGCAACCTCTGAGCGCGCAACCAAAGCAGAAAAACGCGCAGCACTTAAAGATGGTATCTGGGCTCTATTCTTGCCTGTCATCATCATTGTGGGTATCCGCTTCGGTATCTTTACTCCCACAGAAGCGGCGGTTGTCGCAGCAGCGTACGCAATCTTCATCTCAACGTTTGTTTATAAAGAGCTAACGCTAAAGAGCTTCTACCACATTGTACTTAATGCTGGCCGCTCTACCGCAATGGTTATGTTCTTGGTTGGCTGTGCCATGGTGGCAGCTTGGCTAATTACTGTCGCTCAATTACCACAACAGCTTGCTGAAATGTTAGGTCCACTGGTCGATAGTCCTCGACTACTAATGGCCGTAATCATGCTGCTTGTTCTGTGTGTTGGCATGGTGATGGATTTAAGCCCGACCATTCTAATTCTGGTTCCGCTACTGATGCCTGTTATCAAAATGGCTGGAATCGACCCAACTTACTTTGGCCTATTGTTCGTTATCAACTGTTCAATTGGTCTGATTACGCCTCCAGTAGGCACCGTACTGAACGTAGTGTGTGGTGTAGCTCGAGTGCCAATGTCGACTGCTGTGAAAGGCGTACTACCCTTCATTGCTGCATACATGGCCCTACTCACACTGTTTGTCATCTTCCCTAGCATTATCACTGTGCCAATGTCGTATGTCATTGGTTAATCCTCGACGGAGAAAATAATAATGAAAACCCTACTAAAAATGACTCTACTTGCTTCAACCATCGCGATGAGCGCTAACACGTTTGCTGCAACAACTCTAAAGCTTGCACACGCTGCACCTGAGTCTGACCTGCAACAAGATCTATCTCTTTTCTTTAAGAAAGAAGTAGAAGCTCGTTCAAATGGCGAAATCAAAGTCAACGTATACCCTCAAGGTCAGCTAGGTAGTGATAAGCAGATGATCGACGGTTCTCGTGCTGGCATCGTTGATTTAACGATGGTTGGTTTGAACAACTACAACGGCCTGATGCCTGAGTCAGCAGCTTTCACTCTGCCGTTCATGTTCCCAGACCGCCAAACGGCATACAAAGTACTGGACGGTGAGCCGGGTAAAGAAGTGCTAACTAAGTTCGAGAAATTCGGTCTGAAAGGTCTTGGTTTCCCAGAGAACGGTTACCGCAACATGACCAACAACGAAAAACCTATTCGTGTTCCTTCTGATGTTGAAGGTCTGCAAATGCGTGTAAACGGCTCTAAAGCACTGAACGATATGTTCAACGAGCTAGGTGCTAACCCACAACAGCTACCAGTTTCTGAGCTATACACAGCACTTGAAACGGGCGTTGTTGATTCACAGGACCACCCAATTCCAGTAACGCTGTCGTTCAAGTTTGATGAAGTACAAAAGTACCTAAGCCTGACACAGCACGCATACTCACCATTGGTTCTGACAATGAACCTACGCAAGTTCAACAAACTAAGTGCTGAAGAGCAAAAAATCATCGAAGAAGTATCGGCTGAAGCAGTCGCAATGCAACGTAAGCTAAGCGTAGAGAAAGAGGAGCAAATGATATCTCAGCTTGAAGCAAACGGTATGCAAGTTAACCGCGACGTTGATGGCAAAGCCTTCCAAGAAGCGATTCAACCCGTATGGAACGCATACATTGAGAAAAACGGTGATGTGATGATCAACAAGATCAAGGTTGCAGCTAAGTAAACCTAAAGCACATCAACCGATGAAGGCTGTCCAGTCTACCCACTGAGGCAGCCTTAATTTCCATCCTTCTGATTTCTACTTATTGAACATTGGCAAATCACTATGTACCAAGAATTAAAAGAACGCGTTCTCGCAGCTAACTTACAACTTCCTAAATATGGCCTTGTGACCTTCACTTGGGGTAACGTCTCTGAAATCGACCGCGAGCGTGGTGTCATTGCGATTAAACCCTCTGGCGTTGAATACGATGTAATGACGGCAGACGACATTGTGATTGTCGACCTTGAAGGCAATCGTGTTGAAGGGACAATGAACCCATCTAGCGATACCGCGACTCACATTGAACTCTACAAAGCGTTTCCATCAATTGGCGGCATTGTTCATACGCACTCTCGCAACGCGACGATTTGGGCGCAAGCAGGCCGAGACATTCCAGCGCTAGGTACCACACATGCTGACTACTTCTACGGCGATGTACCTTGTACTCGACTCCTTACCAAAGCAGAAATTGAATCTGATTACGAAAAAAACACTGGTCTTGTGATCATCGAAGAGTTCAACCAACGCGATATTGATCCGCAAGCAATGCCTGGCGCGATCATTGCCGGTCACGCACCGTTTACTTGGGGTAAAGATAGTTCAGATGCTGTCCATAACGCTGTGGTGATGGAAGAAATCGCAGCTATGGCAACCGCAACTCGCTCAATCAGCCCAGAGGTCGCGATTCAACCAGAACTGCTAGATAAACACTACAACCGCAAACACGGCAAAAACTCGTACTACGGACAGAAGTAAGGCCTCGCACATGCATACGTCATCACCGCTCAAGTCTGGTAAACATAAGCTTCTAGCTCTCGATCTCGATGGAACAGTGCTCAACTCTCAACACACCATCAGCCAAGAGTTAATCGACGCAATCAAAAGCATCGCGCAAGACACACATGTGGTGATAGTGACCGGCCGTCACCATGTTGCTGCTAAACCTTACTACGACCAGTTGGGTTTATCGACGCCAATCATTTGCTGTAACGGTACTTATATCTTTGATTACCAAACCAATACCGTTCTTAAAGAAAATGCCATCGACAAACAGATGGCTGCTGAATTTATCACGCTTTCTCAAGCGCATGATCTCAAGATGGTGATGTATGTGCGTGACGCCATGCTCTACTCAAAAAGTCGCCCTATCGAATACATGGAAGCGCTACTTGAATGGTCAAAGACTTTTCCACCAGCGAAACGTCCGAACATACAGAAAGTAGACAACTTCCATCATGAAGCCACTGCGTCTGAGTTCGTTTGGAAGTTTGTCGTCGAGGGAGAAGTCGACCAATTTGCCAAACTTCCCTTTGTCCAAGACCACTTTAATGGCGAGCGCTCTTGGATTGATCGCGTCGATTTCGCAGCGAAAGGAAACAGCAAAGGCAATGCGCTTACTCGTTACATAGAGCCACTAGGCATTAGCCTTGAAGAATGTGTCGCTGTCGGTGATAACCACAATGATATCTCAATGCTGCAAGCCGCTGGTCTCGGTATAGCCATGCACAATGCCGACGACACCGTTAAAAACACCGCAGACCTTGTCACAGACAAAAATAACGATGACAAGACAAGGCTCGCAGAACTTTTAAGCCGCTTATTTAAATAGAGAATTTTATGCTAGTCGGAAATACTCAACCTTCTAAATTTACCCGTAGCTACCCAGTCGCTGTTCAAAATGTACTGGAGCATATCAATAGCTTGGATACTGATGCTCTAGCGATTGGGCGCCATACCTTACCTGGTTTTGATGCAGACCAAGCTTGGTTCGTTGTACTGGAATATCAAAAAGAGCCGCTCGGATGCTTTAAGCCAGAAGTACACAAGCACTACTCAGATCTACAAATTGTACTTAAAGGTTCCGAAATCATGGCATGGTCTAAAGACACTGGCGACCACAAGCTCGCAGAACCTTACAACGAACAGAGAGATCTGCAGTTTTATGAATTCGAAGGGGTTGAACTGAACTTTATCCATGCCAAACCGCAACAGTTCTATCTTTTCACACCCGATACCGTTCATATCACCAACATTGAAAATGACGACAGCTCGCTTGTTAGAAAGTTGGTGGTAAAAATTCACAATGATTTATTGGATGCCAAATAATGAATTACTACATCGGAATTGATTCTGGCGGTACCTTTATGAAAGCTGCGCTTTTCAATGCCAAAGGCGAACAGCAAGGTTTGTCACGTGTCTCAGCGAGTGTCATTAACGAAAAGCAAGGTTGGGTAGAACGCGACCTAGACGCGCTGTGGGGCAACGCTGTAGCCGTGATTAAACAGCTACTTGAAACCACGCAGGTTGAGCCAACAGCCATCAAAGGCTTAAGCATTTCAGCGCAAGGTAAAGGTGTCTACTTGCTGGACAAACAGGGCAAAAACTTGGGCCACGGCATCATGTCGTCAGACTCTCGCTCGCTACCTATTGTTAAAGAGTGGTTAGAGCAAGGCAAAGCACAAGAGATCTACCCAACCACGTTGCAGACTCTGTGGACAGGTCACCCAGTATCGATCATTCGCTGGATCAAAGAGAACGACCGTCAGCGCTACGACCAAATCGGAGCGGTCATGATGTCGCACGACTACCTACGTTATCGCTTAACGGGTGAAGTTGCGGCTGAGCTGACCAACATTTCAGAGAGCAACTTCTTCAACTCCATTACTGGCGAGTACGATAAAGCATTGCTGACAACCTTTGGTATTGAAGAGATCTGGGACGCGTTGCCACCGGTAGTAAAACCTCAACAGCAAGCGGGCAAAATTACAGCCGCTATCGCTGAAGAGACAGGCCTTGCACTAGGCACTCCAGTCTTTGGTGGCCTATTTGATGTGGTTTCAACAGCCATCTGCTCTGGTATCAATTCATCAGAAGACACCTTGAATTATGTGATGGGCACTTGGGCGGTCACCTCGGGTATTTCCAAACAAGTCACTCAAGAGACGTACAACTTTGTTTATGGCCACTATGCGGTCGATGGGGAATACATCATTCATGAGGCAAGCCCAACCTCAGCAGGTAACTATGAGTGGTTTGCCGACTACCTTGGTGAAGATGGCAAGCTCGACCACATTCAGAATCAAGCATTAGTCGACGCATTAGACCCGGCATCTAGTTCGGTCTACTTCGTGCCATTCCTTTATGGTTCAAACCAAGGCTTAGGGCTTAAATCTGGCTTCTACGGATTACAGTCTCACCACACCAAAGCCCATCTAGTTCAAGCGATTTGGGAAGGCATTCTATTCTGCCATAACCTTCATCTTGAACGTATGCGCCAGCGTTTCCCGAAAGCTGATGTGTTGAAAGTGACTGGCGGTCCTGCCTCTAGCCCGGTTTGGATGCAAATGCTGGCAGACCTTACAGGAATGACGGTTGAAGTCTCCGACGTAGATGAAACAGGCTCACTTGGCGCAGCCATGATGGCTATGGTTGGCGCTGGTGAGTTTGCTTCTCTCGCGGAGTGCACGCAAAGCGTAACTCACTCAGCCTCTCGCGTTGAGCCGAACCCAACAAACTACGAAAAATATCAGAAAAAATACAAGCACTACCAACGACTGGTTCAGTTGTTTAAACAATTTGAGGAAGAAATGGATGACTAAGTCCTTACTAAAACCATCTAAGCCTTTATTACAAATGGCGCTTGATGCAACGGATATTGATACCGCACTCGCGTCTATTGAGCATGTCGCAGACAAGCTCGACGTGATTGAAGTCGGGACGATTCTGGCCTTTGCTCACGGCGTAGACAGCGTAAGAATCCTGCGAGAAAAGTACCCAAACCACACTATCGTGTGTGACATGAAAATCACTGATGCGAGCGCCATTTTAACCCGCCTAGCAATGGAAGCCGGTGCAAACTGGGTAACCGTTAGCGCAGCCGCTCACATTGAGACTATCCGCTCAGCGAAGAAAGTCACCGATGAATTTAACGGCGAAGTACAAATTGAACTGTACGGCCACTGGACAATGGATGACGCACGCGCATGGGTCGATATGGGTATTACACAAGCAATTTACCACCGTTCTCGTGATGCCGAGCTTGCTGGAGTGAGCTGGACAGAAGAAGATTTGATAAAAATGCAAAAATTATCGGATATAGGAATTGAACTATCCATCACTGGTGGTATTGTGCCTGACGATCTGCATTTGTTTAAGAATCTGACTGCAAAATCATTTATTGCTGGCCGAGCTTTAGCCGGAAGTAATGGACGTGATATTGCTGAAAATTTCCATACTGAAATAGGTAAACACTGGTAGCACATTTATGAGTGAGCAAATTAAATCGTTGTCGAAAGCACTGACTGTTCTGGAATTCCTTGGGAATTATCCTAATGGCGTTTCACTACAGAAAGTGTCTGAAGGGACAGGCATCAACAAGTCTTCTGTCCACCGTATTTTGGCAACGTTTGAAGCCTCTGGTTATGTTGCTCAAATGTGCTCAGGTAAAGAGTATCGCTTAACAATGAAGTTAGTTCAGCTAGGGCATGCCGCCATCAACTCTGACGTGACTGGCACTGTTAAGCCTTACCTCTCTGAACTGCTCGACGATGTGAATGAGACGGTGAACTTTCTCTCTTTTGACGCTGATAACATCATCTTCAAAGATAAGTTTGAACCGGTAAATTCCGCGTTTCGTACTCGCACATACGTCGGTTTGCACTCTCCTATGTACTGCTCTGCCGCTGGTAAATGCTACCTAGCGTTCAGCTCTGACGCTGTGCGTGAAACCTACTGGCAGCGCAATGTCAGCACCATGAAGCCATTAACTGAGAATACGATTCTCGATAAATCTCAGTTTTTCGATGTTCTCGACAAGATCAAAGCTCGCGGTTATGCGCTGGACGATGAAGAGAACGAAGCGGGCATTTCTTGTGTTGCTGTTCCTATTTTCGACAAGAACAAATCCCCTGTATACGCGGTAAGTGTCTCTTCACTAACGCCAAAAATGAAAGCGTTAGGCTATGAAGAAATTGCCAACAAAATCCAAGACATCACGGCGCGTATAGAACAACAACTCTTTTAAGGAAAAAGAATGTTTGATTCTAAAAACAAATTCAGATTAGGTATTTACGAGAAAGCAATGCCAGCTTCTCTCACTTGGGAAGAACGTTTTATTTATGCTAAAGACGCAGGCTTCGACTTTGTCGAAATCTCTGTCGATGAGACCGACGAGCGTCGTGCACGTCTCGATTGGTCAGACGAAGAAATTTACGAGCTTCGCCGCCTATGTGAAAAGCATCAAATGCCTTTCCAATCAATGTGTCTAAGCGCACACCGTAAATTCCCATTCGGTTCTATGGATGAAGCGATTCGCACAGAGTCTTTCATCATCATGGAGAAAGCGATCTCTCTTGCATACAAACTAGGCATCCGCTGTATTCAAATGGCGGGCTACGACGTGTATTACGAACCGCAATCAGCTGAAACACATGCACGCTTTATCGATGGCATGAAGCAAGCAACGAAAATGGCAGAGCGCGCTGGCATCATGCTGGGCGTTGAGATCATGGATACGCCTTACCTCAACTCGCTAAGCAAGTTTGAAGTCCTAAAACGTGAGATTCCATCTCCTTACTTCATGGCCTACCCAGATGTCGGCAATATCTCTGGTTGGAATTACGATGTTTGTACTGAGCTGAAACTGAGCCGTGACCACCTAGTGCAAGTGCATCTAAAAGATACACTGCGCGTTTCGGAAACCTGCAAAGGTCAGTTCCGAGACCTTGTGATTGGTGAAGGCCAAGTCGACTTCCCTGCGATTTTCAAGACCTTGGCAGACATTGACTACAGCGCACCATTAGTGATCGAAATGTGGGCTCAAAATGACCACTGGTTAGAAGACATCAAACAAGCGAAAGCAACCTTGAAATCGATCGCCAACCAATCTGGCTTTGAGCTATAAGGAGCGACCATGACTATTTTTCGCACCGCATTTTTCGAAGCTGATTTAACCGAAGAGCAAAAACAAGACTTCTACCAATACATGGAAAGTGAAGTCGCACCGATCATTCGTACTTTTCCGAATAATCAGGGTTTAACGCTTAATAGACCTGAAGCGATTGAAGCAGAAAGCCATAAACACCTGCTACTTATGATGCAGCACAGCTACGAAAGTGAGTCAGCAATGGCGGAAGCCCTCGACTCTGACGCTCGCATTAGAAGCATGCACGCCACTAAGGTGATCATCGAAAAATACAATATTCATGTGCACCACATTAATTTTGTGCGTGACTAATTGTTAGTAACTTAAATCAAAAGCAGAAGATCATCTTCTGCTTTTTTGTCGCTATTTATAAGGAATCACTATGAAAGTATTCCCGTTAAAAGATGCCCCTCTGGTTTTGCTGTCTCTAATATTTTTTATCTGGGGGCTAATCACCGTCTCAAGCAATTCACTCATTCCCTACTACAAAGAAGCTTTTGCTCTCGACTATAAAATGGCAATGCTGTTTCCGATGGCGTTTTTCATCACTCGAGTGACCGTCTCGCTTCCAACGTCATTCGTAATGGCAAAAATCGGCTATCGCCGCACATTAAAAGTCTGTTTGCTTTGGTGTGTATTAGGCTGCTTGGTGATGGCTTATTTAGTTCGCTCACAAGACTTAACGCTTACCTTACTTGGTATCTTGTTAATGGCATCGGGGCTTTCTGCCATTCAAGTCGTCAGCTCACCTTATGTGTCTCTGCTTTCAACACCCGATAAAAGCGTGATTAGACAGAGCATCGCAACAGCATCTAACTCGATAGGAACAGTGCTAGGGCCTTTGGTGCTGAGTGCGGTAGTAGTAATAGCGACAAGTTATCAAATTAACAGTACAGCTGAGCAAGTTTCCATTCTCTTTCTAATGATCGCGATCTTTTTCCTTGGTTTGCTCGTATTCTTTCAGCGCATTGATGTCCCTGATATTAAACCGAAGCAGCTAACCGGCTTCTGGCGTGGGTTACTTACGTTATTGAAAAATCGTTCTTTCCTAAAATTGGCTCTGGTTCTTCTGTTCTACATTGGGGTTGAAGTGAGCTTTGGTACTTTCACTATTACCTATTTGGCAGACGCAAAGTATGGTGATTTAGGGCTTATCTCAGCCACCCAGATCATTGCTGCGTATTGGGTATTTATGTTTATTGGCCGTTTGTTGTTTGCCAAGTTTGGCCAACGCCTGAACTCACACACTCTGTTTTTGTGTTCATGCTTGGTTGCTATTGTTATCAGTATCACCGCATTGCTGCTTGATCACCTTTGGACAGGCTATTTACTGCTGGTCGTCGGCCTTTGCAACTCGACACTTTATCCGATCATTTACGCTCAAGCGCTTCAAGCAGCTGGCAAACAGAGCTCACAAGGAGCCGCGATTCTGATCATGTGTTCTATTGGTGGAATTGCATTGCCTTTTGTACAAGCGAGCTTAATTGACGCATTTACGCTAAGTATGAGCTATGTTGCGCCAGCGCTGGCTTATATCGGTATGGTCGTATTGTATTGGTCAGTGGTGAAGCACCAAGCTAAATCAATCGCTTAAATAACGTTTACATATAACGAAGAGATAAAGATCAGTATGACTGCTGAAGGAAGTATAAGGGAAGTAAGGAGAGGTTGAATTGAGCTTGAACTAAGTTGTATCAGTAGGTGATATTGCATCACCCCTGATCACACTTAGCTAGTGTTTATCTGTTGAGATTAAACCCAAGCAGAAGCAACAAGTAGGATGATTGCACCCATAATTGCCGTAGACTTTGCAAAGAAAAGAACTTCATTCATTACAGAAGGTTTTACTAATGTTTTGCTGCTTTCGTTTGTGATTACTGTAGCATTCATTGTTCGTTCTCGTTGTTGTGTGATCTATGGCTAATTTTCCTCCTAAATGTGATTGAAGTCAACAATTTCTGTATTTTTATTACACAATGGTAAATCGTTAGTTTGGTCACGCTAAAGATAAGCTAACCACACCTTAAGGCTCTTCTAGACAATATTTTCTCTAGATTGGGAGATACAAAAAAGGCTTGGAGCCCCCTTTGAACCAAGAAGAAACCAAGCCTGCTAGTTGTCGAGCCTTTGTTGGCGCTACTTAGCCAATTCCGCTCTCATCGCGTTAATCGTCTGCTGATAGTCTTCACTATCAAAAATCGCCGACCCAGCAACAAACATGTCAGCACCAGCATCAGCAATCTCTTTTATGTTATTTACTTTCACTCCACCATCTACTTCCAAACGAATTGTGCGCCCCGATTGGTTGATACGTCGTCTAATTTCACGCAGTTTATCTAGCGTAGCAGGAATAAACGATTGGCCTCCAAAGCCAGGATTCACAGACATCACTAAGATAAGATCCACTTTATCCATGATGTAATCCAAATGGCTTAGCGGTGTTGCAGGGTTCAGCACTACACCCGCTTTGCAGCCACACTCTTTGATCAGCTGTAGCGTACGGTCAACGTGTTCAGACGCCTCAACATGGAAAGTAATCATACTCGCCCCTGCTTTTGCAAAATCCGGGATCATTGAATCAACGGGTTTTGCCATTAAATGGACATCAATGGGAGCAGTAATACCGTAATCACGCAGAGCCTTTAGCACCGGAGCACCAAAGGTTAAGTTAGGTACATAATGGTTATCCATTACGTCAAAGTGAATCACATCAGCACCAGCTGCAATGACATTTGCAACATCTTCGCCTAAACGAGCAAGATCAGCAGACAGAATGGAAGGCGCGATAAGGTAATCTTTCATAGGGTTCCTTGAGGTCATTATTGTATATTTGAGTTATTCGTTGTTGGCAGGTATGAACGTGGTGACGACACCCTCTTCCACCATAAAACAGTCCATCCCGGCACTGCTCGCCGCTTGCTGTCCTATGAGTGTGTCTTCAAAAACAACACAATCACTTGGTAATACATCAAGTTGCTGCGCGACTTTCAAAAACGTATCGGGATGAGGCTTGTGATTATCGACATCATCGGAGGTCACGAGCGCAGTGATCATTGAAGGAATGTCGGTGGTATCTAGAATGGCTTTAGCATGCTTAGCTTGTGCGCCCGTACCAATACCCACTTTCTTGAGCTGATAATAACGCTCTAATATGGCGTAGGTTTCAGGTAATACGTTGCCCTTGTGCTCAATTGCTTCGAAGTTTGCAATTTTGTCTTTGGTGACCAGTTGTGGGTCAAGAGATAAGTCATATCGCTTCATGATCTCAAGCGTGACTTTTCGTGATGGCATGCCGCCCAGTTGATCCAACCACTCTTTGTCATAAGGGATGTTGAACTTACTGCAGGTCAATTCCCAAGCATGAGCGTGGGCAACCATGGAATTAACCAAGGTACCATCTAAGTCAAAGATAATTCCTTTATATTTGTCTAAATTCGGCATGACTTTTTCAATCCTTTTACCACTTATCATAATAAGAACAGCGCACCGGAACTATCAATTCTTGTTGTGAATATGATCTCCGCCACCAATACGGTAAATAGTTTTTGCAGTGGTAAACAATGAGTGCTTTTACTCTTGAAATCCTATTTTGATCGGATCGATATCCGTTTTTGAGGAATGCGTATAGAGTTGAATAAAATGAAAGTGATATAGTCCACCAAAATTCAATTTTGGAAAAAGACCATGCATTCAACCGACGCAATTGAACTAGTCAAACTAGGCGTAAACATCGAAATCGCAAAAGACTCTTCTCTACACCCAACAGACGCACTAGAAATCGTAAAGATTGCCAGTGAAATTGGTACTCACGTTACCGTGAAGAAGAAGTACCACACTGAGGTTTTGATGGAGATGGCAAAAGTAGGACGCGACCACATTACTGTCGCCATTTAAGTCCAATTTAAAGTCGACTTTCTGCCTGCCCGAATGTGCAACATATAGGGGGTTATATGTTGCACATGTTAGGTCAGAATAGAGCATTAAACTTCTAACCCAACGTTTCGTTAATGACCAAACAAAGGCATAACACCCGTTTGACGACAAACTTCGTTTAAGCGAACCTGCGCTTTCAAAATGTTCTCTTTCCAGTGTTCATCTTGCGCCCACATTTCGATCACAAGTGGTACTACGCACTCCGTTTCTTTCAATGTTTTGAAGATCGCATTGAAATCGACTTCTCCTTCGCCAATCACTAAATCACGGAACTGCCCTTTGTATTCAGGAGTGACGCGATACGTGTCTTTAAGGTGAATCTGAGTAATGCGCGGCTTACTCAACTTAAGCTCCGTCACGATGTCATAATTCCAACCCGAGATATTGCCTACATCTGGATACGCAGTGAAATAAGGCGAATCAATCTCACGGCTCAACACTTCAAACTTGCTTAACGAGTTCAGGTAATCCGTGTCCATGATTTCAACCGCTAACATCACCCCAGCGCGCTCCGCCAGTTGTGCCGAGAGCTTCATGCCTTCTATAAAACGCAGATGTGTCGCTTTGTCTGCAGGCTCGTAATACACGTCATAACCTGCGAGCTGAATGGTGCGAATCCCCAACTTGTACGCAAGCGTAATGGCCTTTTCCATATGGATAACGGCTTGCTCTCGCACTTTCGGATCGGCTGAGCCAAATGGGAACTTGCGGTGTGCACTCAAACACATCGACTGTAGCGGCACTTGATGCTCTTCACACAAGCGGCGTAAGCCATAGACCTCTTCATCGCCCCAGTCTAAACGGCTGCGTCTTTCATCGGATTCATCGACCGAAATTTCAAGAAAATCAAAGCCTAACTCTTTCGTCGTTTTTAGCTTCTCTTCCCAACTTAAGTCATTCGGCAGAGCTTTTTCATAAAGCCCGGCACGATGGCGCGTTAAGTTTTGGTACATAACGCCTCCTAGTTCCAGTATCGGTTGATTTGCTCTTTCAGCGCTTCTGCGGTTTCTTGGCCTTTTTCACCCGCCAGCGCGCGGCCAGCAATGAAGGTTTTCGCTTTAATGCCTTCAAATAGGTACAAATCTTCAGGCACGATGCCACCAGTGATAGAAAGCTCGATACCCAGCTCAGACAGAGCACGCATCTTCACTAAGTCCGCTTCTGTCCAGCCCACGCCCGCCAACTCAGCATCACGAGAACGGTGGTAGATCGCTTGTGTAATACCTAAATCAACCCATGCTTGAGCATCTTCCATTGTCCAGTTACCGTAGATCTCGATTTGAATTTCGCCATTAAATTCATCAGCGACTTTTTTACACGCATCAATGGTTGCAATATGCGCTGCTGCTGAAACCGTAATCCAGTCAGCACCGGCTTCAAATGCCATACGAGCCAGAATTGCGCCACCATCTGTGGTTTTCATGTCACACACTAAGATATGGTCAGGATGGTTTTTACGCAGTGTCGAAACCGCCTTCATGCCTTCAGCGAACGCAAGGATAGTCCCCACTTCAATAACATCTACGTAGCTCTCTACGTTGTTCGCCACTTCAATAGCAGCAGGCAGGTTAGTTTGGTCTAGGGCGATTTGAATCATTGGTTTAGTCATGGTTTTATCCTTTAATTTGTTCACGTATTAGATAGGCAAGGCCATCTTGATTGTTATCTGTTTTGCATACAGCTTGAGCGTTCGATTTGACGGTGTCGTCAGCATTAAACATCGCTACGCCTAAGCCTGCGTATTGAAGCATTGATATGTCATTGTGATTGTCACCAACGGCAATCACTTGGGAGGGCAGAAACCCCAGTTCATTCACGTATTCAGCAAGGCGTCGGCCTTTACTATTGCCCTTGGCGGCAAAGTCGATTCGGTTCGACCACGAACGTTCGCCGTTAAAGTGGTCTTTGACCCAAGACGTTTGCATCAAGCGGTCAACCGATTCTTGTTCACCTTCCACCACAAACTTCCACACAAACTCGGTGTTCTTCGCCGTTTCTGAGAATGAATCCACACGATAGATATTTGGCTTGTGATGCTCTGGTGCTTGCTCAGCCCACTCTTCCAACGCCAACATGTAGGCGAATGGGTTGTAGTTGGAGTACGTCATCGCATCGGTGATGTACATCACCATCTTGAGCTTGTGTTCCTGTGCTAGGTCGATGAACGTCAGAGCATGCTCATGCTCAATTGCGTTCTGAGTTAAAACGGTCTCTGTTTGGTAGTCATACACATAGGTCCCGTTGCAGCAGATAATTGGAGTGTCTAGCCCTAACTCATAGTAATAAGGCCTTGCTGCGGTGTGATGCCTACCAGTCACGATCATCACATGGCAATGTTGCTTGGCCTCTTGGATCGCTTTTTTCACTTCAGGATGGATGGTGTGATCATCGGTCAACACGGTTCCATCAAGGTCTAACGCCAATACTTGATACATCGCCCCTCCTCACATCACACTTATTGCTGCCCGTAGTAAGCATTTTCACCGTGCTTACGTAGGTAATGTTTGTCTGATAGCTCCGGCTGAATCTTGATGCCACTGTTCAGCGAGCGTGTAGCCAATGCCATGGCCGACACTTCCTCTAGCACCACTGCGTTATGTACGGCGTCTTTGGCATCTTTGCCCCAAGAGAAAGGCGCATGCCCCGCCACAATCACACTCGGTACTGCCATCGGGTCGATACGACGCTGAATAAACTCTTCGATGATCACCAAGCCAGTGTTTTTCTCATACTGGTCAGCAATTTCGCTGTTCGAGAGCTTGCGAGTACACGGAATATCACCATAGAAATAGTCAGCATGTGTCGTGCCCAGAGCTGGAATATCTATGCCCGCCTGCGCCCAAATCGTTGCACTGCGAGAGTGGGTATGAACAATACCGCCGATGTCTGGGAACGCTTTGTAGAGCTCCAGGTGAGTAGCTGTATCACTTGAAGGATTCAGCTTGCCTTCAATGATGTTGCCCTCTAAATCCACTACCACCATGTCGTCAGCCGTCATGTCACTGTATTCAACACCTGAAGGTTTAATCGCTATCACGCCATTTTCACGGTCAAACTCAGAAACATTGCCCCAGGTAAAGGTCACTAAGCCGTACTTAGGAAGCTGCAAGTTCGCTTCTAAAACACGTTGTTTCAATTGGCTATATTTGGACATATCGACTCCTTAAGCCGCTTCTGCTTGTGCAAGTGCCATATCAATCAGGTTCGCCACATCTTGCGGTGTTTTACATGCACGTAGTTTTGAGAAATCTTCATCAAACTCGATTAGGTTCGCGACCTGCATCGTGCCTTCGATGTGCTCTTCTGAATCTTTACCTGCCAAGGTGATCAGCACATCGACTGGCTCGTCTACATCATCAAAAAGAATTGGGGTTTCTAAGACCGTTAACGCAAAGCCTGTTTTGATTACGCCATCTTCTGGGCGGCAGTGTGGTAGAGCGAATGCATCGTGAATACAGATGTATGGGCCTTCAGCGGAAATCGCTTTGATGATCGCATCGTAGTAGCGTTCTTCAGCCACACCTGCTTTAACCAGTGCATCAGTACCGATTTTGATAGCCGACTGCCAGTCGGTTGCTTTTGCATTAAGTTGAATTGAGTTGTTGGTAATCAGAGATTCTTTCAAGTTCATTGTTTTGCTCACTTAGTATTTTGTTATTAGTATTTTTATTAGCCCAGCCGCTTTTCCGCTGGGCTAGTTCAATTATTTGTGGAAGTTGTTTTCGATAAGTGAAATCAGCTCATCACCAAAGGTTTTCACCATGATCATGTTCTTCACTGCTAGCTGCTGTTTACCTTCCGGTAAGTTGGTAATCTTTTCAGCCAGCGCAACCGAAGTAACGATAATGTCGAATGAGCCTAAGTGTGATTTGTAGTCTGTGATTGCACTATTGAATGTGGTTGCCGGAACCCCTTTCTTATCTAAGAACTCTTTAATCTTCTTAGAACACATCATTGAAGAACCTTGGCCAGAGCCACAGCACACGAGAACTCGTACTGGTTTCTGTTCCGTGGCGCCGCTCGCTTGTGGAGCCTCAGCCACCACTTGAGATTTTACTGGCGCTTCTGACTTAGGTGTTTGAGAGTTAGGCGCTTCAACCTCAACTTCTACGCCTTCTGGTGTTACTGCTGTCATGGTTTGCGCTTGTTGCGCTTCGCCGTCTTCTTCAGCACGCAGTGCTTTCGATGCGAAGTACATGTAAACACCCGCTAGTGCGACCACAACAAAGAAGAACATGCTAGAGCTAGAGATACCTTGCATGATTGGTGGGAATACGAGAGCCCAGTCAGCCATACCCATCCAGCCGTTAAACTCAGTACCTGATTGCGCGAAGATGTGAATCGCCCAAGCTGAACCAACCACCTCGATAATGCCCATCACGAAACAGATCTTCATCACCGCTTTCCAGCCGCCGAAGTGGTTAGCGAACACACCAATCGTTGCGTTAGAGAAGAACATTGGAATGAAGCCAGGGATAATCATGATTGGCGCATCGAAAGCCAACATCGCCAATACTGCTGTGAATTGACCCACTGCCCCCCAAAGGAAACCGAACACCATTGCGTTTGGTGAGTATGCGTAGATAGCCGCACAGTCAATCGCAAGAACTGCATTCGGGATGAGACGTTGAGAAATACCGTTAAACGCTTCAGAAAGCTCGGCAACGAACATACGTACACCGGTTACGATTACTTGAATCGCTACTGCGAATTTCAGACCCGTTTCGAAGATGTAGATAAGCCAGTGCGTGCTACCTGCCATCTCTTGAAGGTTATCAAGACCGAAAGAGAGAAGAATGATGCCGAAGAATGCCGTCATGACTAACGTAGTCGCAGCAATACTGTCGTGGAAGATGTGTAACCATTTCGGTAGGTTGATGTGGTCTACACTGTCGTTCTTGTCACCCAACTTCGGAGCAACTTTCGTTGCAACCCAAGATGCAAACTGCTGTTGGTGACCAATCGAGAAGCCTGCGCCGCCTGTCACTTCTTGTGTAGGCTTGAACATGATGTTGGAAGAGATGCCCCAGTATAGAGCCATCAGAATTGCAGAGTAGATGATGGTTTCCCACATACCCGCGCCAAGCACGAAGTAGAAAACAGCAATCAAGCCAGCTTGTTGGAACATGATATGTCCCGTAAGCATGATGGTGCGGATACCCGTAATTCTGCGGAAGGCAACCAAAAGAATGTTGATGCCCAGTGCCATAAGGACTGCGTACCCAACCCAAGAGTAATTATCACCCATGGTTTCCATGGTGGCCATCATGGAGGTGTAAGGGTCGATTACCGAGCCTGTCAATCCATGAATTTCACTCATCTTTTCAATAACAGGTTTGAAGCCTGCTACCAGTGTTCCCGCACCCACTTGCACAATCATAAAACCAACTATGGTTTTGATTGAACCGGAGATAACGGTTGTTGCGTCACGTTTGAGAAGAATGTAACCGAGACAAGTTACGATACCAAGCAGCAAAGGTGCTTTGGTCATAACCTGACTGTAAAAAATATAGAAGATATCGTATAAGAACTCCATATCTTTACCCCTGATATAATTTGTATTTTTAATGATTTGTAGGTTTCAGTGATGTCTTGTTTTGCTCACGAGATAAACTTTAACAATCAAAAGTAATCATTCAATGCTCACTTATGATTACTTTGATTTATGTCAATTATCCACCCCAACAATGTGGTTAATTGAGCGCCGGATCACACACAAAAACAATAAAGCCATTAAAAACAACAACTTAAAATAGATTGTGATTAAAGTCTTGTTTTGTAAGTTGGGATATTTGACAATCATCAATGTGATTATTAGAATCAAAACAAATCAAAAGTAATCATAAAGTTGTCACAGAGACAAATAGAGTGATAAATATGAACGAAGTGCAAAGACACAACGGCATCTTGTCGTTACTAGAAGACATGCAGACGATTAACGTCTCTCATATTATTGATAATTTTGGAGTTTCACCGGCAACAGCTAGACGTGATATCGCAAAATTAGATGAGTTAGGCAGACTTCGAAAGGTACGAAATGGCGCCGAAAGAATAGAAAACCAAAAAAGAAAGTGGTCACCGCTCAATATCAACAGTACTGAGTTTTATGAAGAGAAATCTCAAATAGCGCATGCCGCTGCCGAGCTTTGTCAGGCGGGTGACACCGTCGTCATCAACTGTGGTTCAACCGCTTTCCTGCTGGGTCAGCAGCTGTGTGGAGAAGACGTTCAGATCGTCACGAACTATTTCCCACTCGCTAGCTACCTGATCAACGAAGATCATGACGACGTGATCATCATTGGTGGCCAATACAACAAGGCACAGAACATCTTTTTAAACCCAGCACCAAACTCATTGGGTGGCTATGCCGGGAACTGGATGTTTACGTCTGGTAAAGGGTTAACTGATGCGGGTCTCTACAAAGCCGACATGCTAACCGCCGTTGCCGAGCAACAAATGTTAGAACAAGTCGACAAGTTAGTCGTTGTGGTAGACAGCTCTAAAGTTGGACAAAGGACCGGAATGCTGTTTTGCGATGCCAAGCAAATAGACATCGTAATCACCGGTAAAGATGCCAACCCAGACGTGGTTAAAAAGATTGAAGCTCAAGGGACGCAAGTCATCTTAGTGTAAATCTAATGGGCTAACCCGCCCTCAAATAATAATAAATTTCAGCTCAGTGCCTTAGTCCAAATTAAGGCGCTCGGCCCCCTACATCCAAAATTAATCAAGTTATTGAAATAAAAGGTATTATCATGAGCAATGTAAACGAAATCACTCGCGAATCTTGGATCCTAAATACATTCCCAGAGTGGGGCACATGGTTAAATGAAGAGATTGAACAAACTGTAGTTGAACCAGGCACGTTCTCTATGTGGTGGCTTGGCTGTACAGGTATCTGGTTAAAATCTGAAGAAGGCGCAAACCTATCAATGGACTTCTGGTGTGGTACTGGTAAGAAGACACAAGCGGTTCAAAAAATGAAAAACCAACACCAAATGATGCGTATGGGTGGTGTTGAAGCGCTTCAACCAAACCTACGTACTGCTATCTTCCCGCTAGACCCATTTGCGATTAAAGAAATTGATGCGGTAATGGCATCACATGACCATGGTGACCACATCGACATCAACGTTGCAGCGGCAGTTCTACAAAACTGTGGTGATCACGTGAAATTCATTGGTCCTAAAGCGTGTGTTGATTTATGGATGAAATGGGGTGTGCCAGAAGATCGTTGTGTTATTGCTAAAGTTGGTGACGAGATTCGCATTAAAGACGTAAACATCAAGGTTCTAGACGCATTCGACCGTACAGCGCTTGTCACTCTTCCAGAAGGTACGTCTTCTATCGATAAAGACATTCTGGATGGCATGGATGACCGCGCTGTGAACTACTTGGTAGAAACAACTGGCGGCTCTGTTTACCACTCAGGTGACTCTCACTACTCGAACTACTACGCGAAGCACGGTAACGACCACAAAATCGATGTAGCACTGCTTTCTTACGGTGAGAACCCACGTGGCGTGACTGATAAAATGACGTCTTCAGATATCCTTCGTGCTGCTGAATCTCTGAACTGTGAAGTGGTGGTTCCATTCCACCATGACATTTGGGCAAACTTCCAAAACGATCCTCGTGAAATCGAGATGCTATGGAACATGAAGAAAGAGCGTCTTCAATACGGCTTCGCACCTTTCTTCTGGCAAGTGGGTGGTAAGTACACTTACCCAACAGACAAAGGTCGCATGCACTACCAGCACTTCCGTGGCTTTGCTGACATCTTCAAGAATGATCCAGAACTGCCTTACCGCGCATTCCTGTAATCATTAAATACCATATGGACGAGGGAGCGATTCGCTCCCTTTTTTAGTTATCAGATAGTGAGATTGATATGTTGTTACGTGAATTTAAGCACCACTTTGAGCAAGGCGACTTAAATGAAGCCGTTGGTGTCGTATCACCAGAGAAGAGTGGTTATTATCTTTTGGTCAAGAGCAATAAATGGGGGGTGCAAAGCTTCCTTGAATCTGGAAAAGCCGCTAAACCCAGAGTGTTCAAAACGCAAACTGCGCTAATGAATGCTGCTCAGTCGATTGGGTTTCGATGCTCTGATGTTCGTATCCATTCCTTATAGTTTTTTTACTTTTTTGCTCGAAACACTTTTACAATCCGAACAGTGAAAAACGTCACCACGCTTGCAATATAGAGCTTGCCTACCCATAGGCCGGCGTTAATCATCTGAGTTTCCTGCTCAATTAAGTGCTGATACTCAGCATCGGAAAGGTAAGGATCGTCAAAAGGAACAACATTGACTCCCCACATCATCCAAACAAACCAAACGACACCTCCTGCAAGCAGACATAGTGCTAGCCATGAGAGTTCTCCGAGCGTACCGAGTAATACGCTCTTACTAAACATGTTTTGATTTTTTTCCATTTATAGCCTTTATGCACAATACAGCGGGATGATTGAAGAGCCCTCAGAACTAAAGTCGCAAGTTCCATTTGCCTTGATGATCACGGTCGCAATTTTCTTGAGTGTCGTAACTCATGTGCTTATCAGGATTCTTCAATTTAATCCCAACCAGATTGAATGCACTTTGAACCACCGCAGCCACCTTTTGTTGACCACCACCTTCTAAAAAGTTCGTTCTGTCTTGATTAGTATCGAATACACAGACAATTTTTAGGCTCTGGGGAAAAGAAGAGAAGTTGACCGTATGAGTCACCCAAAGAAAACCGTCATAGCCTTTCAAAGTGCCTTCACAAACATCGGTCAGCACGTCTCTGATTTGATTTTCGATCTTCTTATCTGATTTGCGCATGAAGCGGAATCCCTATTTAACACCTTAAAACATAAGGTTTTTGCAACTTTAATTTCTTAAGCTGTATTGAACCCTTTGGCTGTTTCGAATGCAAAGGGTTTATAGGAGATTGTAGAAAGGACGTTAGAGAAGAATAATTAATATCGACTCATGCTCTATTGATAATATCTCCGCGAGATCATTCAACATGAGTCGACAACTTAGATGCAGATTAAGCGCTTGCCGCTTGTTCCCAATCAGTCAGTAACTTCATGATTACGTGAGAAGCTTGATGAGTAGCCATTGGCGCTGTGAGTTGTTTTTCACCTCGCTCGACAGCATGACGAATGTTTCGAACTTGGTAGTGGAATCCATCGCCTTGCGCTTCAACTTTCACTTCACGTGTCGACGTCTCATAGATCTCAACCGTGAACGTGTTTTCTTCAGTCGGTAGCCACGGATTGGTGTCGAGCGTGATACAGCCTTTACTGCCTAAAACCGTAAAGCCATGCTTTAAGCCGTGGTCTTCAGCAGTGTGGATTTGCGCAGTGAAAGTGTCATTAAAGCGTATCAAGGCTGATGATTCACAAATGTTACCATCATGACCGCGTCGGCCGATTGCTGAGATCTGCACGTCATCAAATACACACTCACCAAACTGGTGTTGTGCGACGGAGTGAATCAGTGACATAGGGTAACAACCTAAGTTGTACAATGCGCCTTTGCTCTCAGGGTTCACAAACTGGTCAATCGCCGCCACGTATGAACCTTGAATTGAGCGTATTTCACCGATTTCGCCGGTTGCCAGCTCTTGGTGAAGCTTGGCGATCAGTGGATGGTTTAGGTACATCAAGCCTTCAGCAAAGAACACACCCGCTTCTTTCACCGCTTGCAGAGCTTGCTCGGTTTTTTCCATATCAACCGACAACGATTTTTCACACAGAATCGCTTTGCCGTTTTGAGCGGCTTTGATTACGTATTCGTGGTGAACGTGGTTAGGTAAAGCGATGTAGATAATATCGACCGACTCATCGTCAATCAGCGCATCATAGCTATTGAAGGTTAGAGTTGGCCGATACTGCGCGGCAAACTCGTTCAGTGTTTTCTCTGTACGCCCAGCAACTGCATACAACTCGCTTTTAGCATCACCTTTGATTGCATCTGCCATTACGCCCGAAATAAAGCTAGTCCCTAGGATTCCCCATTTCATCGCTTACTGCTCCTGCTTTTGAGTTTCAAATGTTTGCACTAATTCCGCAATATCACGCTCGATAAACGCCTGTGTATGAGGCATACCAAAGTGTTGGTTAATAGCTTCACGATCGACGTACTGCTCAAGCAATATAACGCGATCACTCTGCTTTTCATCATAGGTTGCAATAGCCTGCAGGCAACCCGCTTCACCTTGCATGTCTACACAGAATTGTTCGATGGCCTCGATGGCAACAGCACGCTCAATGTTTGGCTTTATTCTTAGTTCCGCCGTCACGAAGATTGGATTAGTCATTCTTGTCTTTCCACAGTTTTAATTCATCCTCAATATAATTACCCCTTAATAATTGATAAACTCATCTTTCGTTTATTATTTGTAAACCTAGAGTGTTTAATAAGGTCGAAATATGGATAAACTCACCAGTATGAAGGTGTTCGCTTACGTCGTGGAGCAAGGCAGTTTTCGGCGCGCGGCTGATCACTTTGCACTTTCCGCCACTATGATCAGCAAACATATCCATTCACTAGAGACCGGTCTTAACACTCAGCTCTTGCACCGAACCACACGCAAGCAGTCGCTGACTGACTCAGGGCAACTCTACTACCGCGAGTGTAAACGGATATTGGAAGATATCAGCAATGCGGAAAACCTGATCCAAACTCTCGAAAATAGGCCACAGGGCACCGTTAAAATTAACAGCCCAATTACCTATGGAAATAAGGTTTTGGCTCCCATCATTGCTAAATTCTTGAGCCAACACCCAAGTATCAACGTCGAGCTCATGCTCAATAATGATCTGGTCGATCCCTACTCTTCTGATATTGATTTGATCGTGCGTATCGGTGACCTTACAGACTCCAGTTTGGTCGCTCGTCACTTAGGCCATTATGAGATGATTTATTGCGTTTCGCCTTGCTATCTAGAACATCACCCTAAGATCGAGTCACTGGACGATCTCACAAAACACCCCTCCCTAGGATTTAGCTACTCTAGCCGTGGTGATAGTCAAACCAGACAAACGGCCACTCAGTCGGGAACGTCGGAACATATCCGTTTAACGTCTAACAATGGGGATGTGCTGCGCTATGCCGCACTGCAAGGCGTTGGAGTGCTGTTGCAGCCACGAATTTTAGTCAAAGACGAGTTAGAGAAAGGCACACTCAAAGAGATCTTAGTTGGACAAGCGCCTAAGCCAAAACCCATACACCTACTATACAAAACCAAGCAGCTATCGCTCAAAAATCGAACCTTTGTCGACTTCATATTGAGTGAACTGGCACTAATCAAATAGCCGCTTTAAACGCTCAGCCAAGGGTTGACGAAGTGTGGCAGGTGAAGTCTTGTGAACAACGCAGTAATGACTTTGATTGAACGCCATAAAGTGAGACAACTCTTGGATCAGTGCCTCTATAAAGGCATCCTGTTGTTGTAGCTTGCCCTCTAATACCAAGTTATTGATATTAAGGCAGCCTTTCTTCCTTTCCACCTTACAATCCATGCGCGCCACCAACTCACCCTGCCACAGTATTGGCAAACTAAAGTAGCCATACTGACGCTTCGCCTCTGGCACGTAGCATTCAATCAAGTAGTCGAAATCAAACAGTGCAGTCATTCGCTTTCTTTGAATCAACAGATTATCAAATGGCGACAAAATCTTGAGTTTGCTGCGACTTAGCGGACGCTTTAATAACTCAAACGAGTGAGGAAGCATGTAGTAATTCTGCTGCCCTATGGCGACTTCTACTACTTCCCCCTCTTCCAGCATCTGATGCAGTGTTTGATTAAGCAACGGCTTTACGTTTTTCAGCAGATAGCTCATCTCAGAAACAAGCCCTACCCCATTCGCCTCTAAATATTGGACGATAAGATACCGAGCATATTCGAAATCACTCGGAACACTGGTATCAATATGACTTGGGATAACACGCTCGGTTAAGTCGTAAACCTTGTGAAAATTGACCCGCTTAGGCACCATTAGGTCACCCTGCATGAATAAGGTTTCCAATGCTTGCTTGGCGGGTTTTCCACCCCAACCACCTTTGTTAGCACGTTCGCCTTCAAAGTCCTTGGCCATTAGAGGCCCTTCTTGCTCAATTCGCTTAAGTACACCATCCATCAGTGTTTGGTCTTTTCTATACCAGTGTTTCAACTGCCCAGTTCTGAAAGCGTTTTTGCGATACAGACTGTAACGATAGTCACGCATTGGTAGATAGGCAGCGGCATGTGACCAATATTCGAATACCTGTTTCTGATCGAGTAGCGCATCAAGATCCTTGGGGTGGTAACGAGCATTCCGGTTCCACAACGTATGGTGGTGAGCACGTTGAATCACAGAGATGGTGTCAATTTGAATGTAACCAAGCTGCTCTATTGCCGACAAAGTGACTGCTTTGGAGGGTTGTTTAATCTGCTTAGGTGGCAATAACTGAGAGTGCAGAATGATCTTTCGGGCTTGAGCAAGCGACAGTGACTCCATAGAGATCCTGTGATTGATGAAGGGAATGACAGAAGCCTATCGATTCGCATGTTTGCTGTAAAACGACACAGTCACAAAACAGCAAACACACTGGAGAAGCAAGGGAGATATCTACGACGCTTGCTCTAACTCTTCTAACAGAATCTGCTTATAGGTTTCAACCGTTTGCGCGCCCGTTACAGCACTGGTGCGATTGATCACTACGGTTGGCACCGATGAGATACCCAGCCTTTGCCATTGGAACTCTTGCGCTTCAACCTGTTCGATATGAGATGCCTGCTCCAAACGCTCTAGGGCTTTTTCAGCGTCTAACCCAACTTGCTCTAGCTCGGATTTTACTACGCTAAGGTCTGAAAGATCTTTCTGTTCGCTAAAGTGCGCGGTAAAAAAGCGCAGTTTCAACTCAGTTTGTTTGCCATGCTCACTAGCATACTCAAGCAGTACGTGTAGATGGCGAGAATTCACCATTCTCATATCGTCGTAAAAGTCGAACGTAAACCCAACCTCTTTACCACGTTCAGCGATATTTAAACGGTTTTGCTGACTCTGCTCTGCGGTGATTTGATACTTACGCATCAGATGATCACGAAGATTTTCACCCTCTTGCGGCATATCTGGATTTAGCTCAAAAGGCTGCCATTGCAGTTCAATATTCTGTTCTAGCCCAAGCTCTTGAATCGCTTTTTCCAAATTTTTATATCCAACTACGCACCAAGGGCACATGACATCGGAAACCACATCTAACTGGATTTTATTACTCATCATTTATCACTTAGTACTCTGTGTACAGTTGTTCTGGTTGAACTAATATAGCCAAACATGAACAGTCGTTCAATAATAAATTAGTTCTAGCTTATATAGATCTGACCTTCCGCCAATATTGGTCGACAGCAAGGTCAATTACCAGACTCTGGCCTACCTTGAATCAAGCTACCACCGGCTTCGTGCACCCCTTTCGTGTCATCTGGGTTATATAGCTTGCACTTCTCCATCGATAAACATCCACAATGAATACAGCCACTTAATTCATTTTGAAGCTTCTTTAAACTTTGAATTTTTGCCTCTAACTGTTTGTTCCAATCCAACGCGAGCTGTTCCCACTCTTCTTTCTTAGGTGCTCGATGAGTGGGCAGGGTTGCTAGAGCATCAATGATCTCTTGCAGCGATAAACCAATATTTTGCGCCGCTTTGATCACGGCAATTCTACGCAAGATTTGTCGGTCAAACTGGCGGCGATTGCCTTGATCTCGAGTACTAGTGATTAGCCCTTTCTTCTCATAGAAATGCAACGTTGGAACACTGACACCAGCTCGCTTGGCTACCTGCCCGACTGTCATATGCATAAACTTTCTCCTAAAACCGTTTGACCTCAAGTTAACTTTAGGAATTAGAGTAGCTCAAAACGAACACAATTACATGGACAGAGTATGAAAAGTAAAACCCCACCTTATCTTGCAGGACGATTCTTTGATGGCATCAGCTCAGGTCTTTTTATGCTAGCACTACCTTGGCTGATGCTCAGTCAGCCCGGTCAAGGTGAGTTTGTTGCGCTCACCGCATTGGCTTGTACTTTAACAACCTTCTGTTCAACGCCCTATTTCTCAGCTTTGATCGACAGACATTCACGTAAAAACATATTGGTGTGGATGCAAGTGATTCAATTCATGACGGCATTTTTGGTCGCTTTGATCTACGTTATCGGTTGGGGCAGCCTTTGGGTGTTAGGAGCAGCGCAATTGATCTTTTGGGTATCAAGTAACTTGGCTTGGCATACCAATAACGCATTTACGCAAGAAAACTATGACCAAACCGAATACGCAAAGATCTCGAGCTACCAAGAAATTGTGATGCAATCTACGACATTAGGGGCAGGAGCGCTGGGTGTCATTCTATTGGAAAAATGGAGCATTATAGAGTTTGGATTGTTTGCAGGTGTCGCGTCTTTATTGGCAACCTTTAGCTACCTGCTAACCCCTTATCAGCGCCGTATCAAATCATCCGTTCGCACACCATTCAAGCAGCAACTCGTAGAGATAAAGACACTCGTTGTTCAATCACCCTCTTTCTTTGCCTTTTTGATGGCGTCGTGTCTCTCTTATCCAGTCCTCACCTTTCTCAGCCGTCTAGTCCCTATTTGGTTCTCTGAAATCGAAATTACAGGTGATTGGTTAGCCCTTTACAACATAGCTTTAGGAGTTGGAGCCTTAATTATTGGTTTATTGATACCTAAAATCCTTAAAATGATTTCTCATCAAACCATTATGCAAGTGTCGATGATCGTCATTGGTATGACCTTGGTGGCGATTGGCCAACTCAGTGACCCTATTTACATCATCGCACTAACCCTAGCTCTTGGTGCCTTCAACGCGCTCAATCGAATTGCACGAACCAACTGGATGCACCATTCTGTGAATATGGCTCATCGAGGACGTGTTGATGGTGGCCTAACCTTATTCGCTACTATGACGCAAAGCTTGAGTTACGTGCTCATTGCTTTCTTAGCCTCAGCCGATGCGATTGTGTACGGGTTTGTAATTGCTGGCATCATTGTACTAGCCGCAGCACTTTGGATGACACAACTCGTTAAGCAGATTAGCCCAGAATGCACACTCTCTAATCAATGTGTTTAATCGCTAATTAAAAACACGCAAACAAAAAACCAGCTCATACGAATGAGCTGGTTTGCGATGAAATAAGAGAAGTTGGGACGGATTAGCTAAGAAGCTTTTCAATCACCTGGAAAACACCCGCTTCTTTATTGCTCGGCGCACTAAAACGCGCAATCTCTTTTAATTGTGGATGCGCATTATCCATTGCGTAAGAGTGGTAACTCTCTTTTAGCATCTCGTAATCGTTAAGGTAATCACCAAAGCTCATCGTCTGCTCGAATGTGAAGCCCAAAGTATTCTGAAGATGTTTGATCGCCGCACCTTTGGATGCTTCTGCATTCATCACATCCAGCCAGATTTTAGCACTGACTACGACTTGAAAATCTTGACCAAATTTTTCGTTAATCGAAGGGTTCACAAACTCCTGAGAACCTTCAAAATGACAAATGGCCACTTTGATAAACTCATCGTCAACCGTTAGCAAATCTTCTACGTATTCGCAGCGGTGGTAGTACTTAGCAAACTCGGTGGTCGCTTGCTCATCTTGCGTTTCAATATACGCCGACTTCTTACCACAAAGCACCAAGTGAGCACCTTCAATTTTACGTGCTTCTTTAATGATGGATTGAATTGACGCTTTGTCGATCGTGCAGCTGTAAAGTTCTTCACCTTTGTGCATCACTAATGTGCCATTTTCAGCAACGAACATCATGCGATCTTTAATCGGAGCGAAAGTCTCCATTAAGCTGTAGTACTGACGACCGGAAGCCGCAGCAAACATAATGTCTTGCGCTTCTAGCTTTTCATAAAGATCAAAGAATGCAGGATCGAGCTTACCGTGCTCATTGAGTAGAGTGCCGTCCATATCAGCAGCGATAAATTTAATGTTGTGGTGTGGCATCTTCAAAACTTACCCTAAAATTATTGTTTTCTGCCCGCAGTAGCGAACCAAGAGCGAGAGTATATCTCAAGATGAGGCGCGATTTCTTGTCTCAAACACATATTTCAACTGACAGTTAAATCAATAATTTCCACTCAAAATGGGACTTATCATTAACTTATTGTTTCATTAATAAATGCCAGTCTCATTTGTGATACCGCTCCCATAAAGCATCATCTTGTAGTGTTATTTTTGAACAAATTTGCAACAGGTTGTTCACCAACAATTTGCCTATAGGTTATCGACGGTCAGCATTTGATGTCTTTTAGTTTAGAAATATTTTCCAAAGCACTTATTACTACTGGTCTAATTTTACTTGTCTTTATTGTTGATCCGTTGGGTATTCGTAATTCTGCAGAAGATCATTATGAAGACCACATACTTAGGCTATGGTCTCCATTTTTTAGTGAATCGGTTTCCGATGAAATCGTCGTGGTATTGATCGATGACCAATACATCGATCAAACCAACACATATCCAGTCAGTTATCGGAACCTTGCTCGATTGCTCAAAACCATTTCTCGGTTTGAACCACAATCAATGTTCTATGACATTCTTCAACACCATGAACACTCCGATAATCTCAACCGTTGGTTAACGACCTTAGACCGCCAAAAGTTCCCCATATTTATGGCCAGTAATACCAATTACGATACAGAGGCTCGTCTCAATGACCCTGAATCACTAAGACATAAAATCGCCAATGTTTCTGAGCTCGCTGCCGTATCATGGAGTGGAGAAGGTCGCTATTACCCTCTTTCTGTTCCTTGGAATGGCAAAAAGATGAACACTGTTGCCGCTGCAATGTATAAAGATTGGTGCAGCCGCGCCCCTGGCTGCGATGAAACACAAATGGACGATCTTGATGATTCCGTTATCGTCCAATGGAGTAATAAACATGCACCAAACCAAGAAAAATTCTTTCCGTTAGGGATGAGTTGCGGTGATGGAACCCTCAGTCAGTGGCAACAACTCAAGGAGTTACTCATCGTTAGCCTGACACAAGGTATCCAAGACCAAGATGATGTCGACAGTGCACTTCGAAAACGTTGTCCACCTTTTCTTACCATCGCGGCCTCTAAGCTGAGTGCTCCAGGCGCAGCTGGCTCTCCCGAACTAAAGCAAGCCATTCAAGGAAAAATGGTATTGGTTGGTTACCACGTGACTGGCGGTGTTGACCTCGTGGTATCGCCCGTTCATGGCACGCTTCCGGGCGTCTACTTTCATGCTATGGCTCTCGATAACTTGGTCACGCTCGACGGCGAGTATTGGCGGTCGCCTGACGACGCAGGTTTATTCAACCTAAGCATCGCTGACATGGTCGAAATATCAGTTCAAACCATCGTGTTGTTTCTTGTGATTTGGTTTCGCTTCAACTTTTTGGAGCAACAAGAGACGCAACATTTCGATGAGCGACAAAAGCTATGGGGTGCCTTCGTACCTATGCTGATCATTATCGCGGTGATCGCGCTTTCTGTCGCGATATCTCACTTCGTACTCAATGTAGGCGCGCCTAACTGGTATGGGTTAATCCTAATAATATTCATCGACTTACCCATCTTTTTCTTCTTCATTTTTGAAGCTTTCAGACCAAAACTCCAATCTTACAAAGAGAGGGTCTGTCTATTCGCAAAAAACACAAAACATAAACTAAGAAACACACAATAAACAAAAACATTCAGTAAATAAGGAACATTTATGAAATCGCTATCAATGTTAGTTATGGGCTTAAGTTTTGGTCTTGCATCATCGGCTGCTATGGCGCAAGAGCAAGTCAAGGTTATCGATTTTTTAGTCGATAATGTTTGGGTTTGCGACAAGGACAACAGTTGCGCAGATGTCCCAAAGAATACCCTACCGGACCCTAAAAAGACTGGCCTAGTAGTGGAAAACTATGACCAAGAAGAACAAATGGTAATGGTAAAAATCAACGGCCAAGAAAAATGGTTTGACCAAATTGAAGTTCAGTTGAATAAGACGGCGGTGGCGAGCGTTGTGTGTAGCACTCAAAAAATCAGCGCAAAAAGCGACAGCGGTACTTACGCAACATTGGGTCTTGGTGAGGGGTGTAACTAATGAAAAAACTACTTTGGATTGCCGCTCCCCTCATACTGTCTGGCTGTGCGGTAGACAGTATCAACAATATCATGGGTAGCAAGTATGAGTCCTTTGATGGAAAGTTTATCGACCAACACCTCGGCGAAACCAATTCGCCTGCAAGCAAAACCGCTGCTACTAACGCTGCCGCGAGTCAAGAGTTTAAGAACATCGTCAATACTCGAGCCGCAGCGGATAAAGATCTTATCGCCAACCCTTACGTCAACAAATACCTTGATGGCTTATTAGCTAAGATCCTCAAACAATGGGACAAACCGATAGATAAAGAGATCTCTATCATGGTGTCGTCTGATCGGAACTATTCAGCCTACGCAACACCCAATACCATTGTCATTACTCAAGGCGTATTAGCAGATGCGGAGTCGGAAGACGAGCTTGCTTTCATTATTGCTCATGAACTTTCTCATATTCTTTTAGAGCACAACGCCACCAATGAGTACTTTGCAAAACAGAGCGCCTTGGTCAGTAAAACCGCCAATATCGCAATGAGTACCGCCCTCATTACCGATATGAAAACGGAAAAGACCGCTAACGGCTACAAAGTCACGAGTCAGAACAAGGATTCGACCAAGAGCCTGATTCAAGACTCTTATCGAGCCGGTTTGACTATCAACAGGCTAAGCCGCGATGTTATTAGCTCCTCAATGAGCCGTAGTGATGAAGACGAAGCCGATTTGCTCGGTATGGACTTGTTGGTTAAGGCCGGATACAGCCCACGTGCATTTTCTCCAGTGTTGGAGCGTCTAGAGAGCAGTCACAAATTCACAGAAGCTCAACTCAAAGCCAAGAAACAAGAGTTTCAGAGCTTTGTCACATTGGCGAGTGACGCAGGTAAACACCTATCTAGTGATAACAAATGGAGTAACTTAGGTTATTTGGCCGCCAATGAAGCCGGCACACAACTGCTACAAAGTTTCTCTGCTAGACACGCCTCTCCAATGGACCGTAAGAAAGACTTATCCGCCTACATAAAACGAGAATATCGTAAAGAACGTAAGCGAAAGATGTCGCCTGGTGAGTTTGAACAAGTGGTGAAAAAAGGCAAAGGCCAACAGATTCAAGAAAACTATTGGCATGCATCGGAAGCCTTCAAAGCGCTTGAATTTGGTGATATCAAAACCGCTGAAACGCTTGCGAGAAAAGCCGTATCGGGACCAACAAAAAATCATGCTTACCCGAGACTGGCCTTTTATGGTGTGCGTAAAGCGCAAAATCAAGATGCGAAAGCATTGCAAAACCTTGCTCTGATTAAGAACTGGGATTATGCATCAATTCAAACCTTTACCTTAGCGGCACAATCTTATCGCGAACAGAAAAAGCCAGCTAATTCACTCAAACTTTTGACCAAAGGTGAACAAGTTATCGGTACTCAAGTGCCATTCTTGCCGGAGTACATAGCGGCACATAAAGCCCTAGGAAATGAATCTGAAGTGGCTAACCTTCTCACTAAATGTAAAGGACTCAGCGAGAGCAATATCGTAGCGCAATGCCACAGCAGTGCTGGAGTGGAAATACCACAAAGCAAAAAGTCTGGTAACAGTTTAATGAATTCGTTTAGCTCACTTACTGATTTGGTTGAACTCTAATTAGTAAAAACACCAACATGAGAACGCTCGTGTTGGTGTTTTTACTGCCTATAAATCAGCAACCCGCTAACATCAACCAAGTTTTATGGTACTGCTGTTTATCGGCTTCCAATCTTTCAAACTCACTTCTTACAATCAGGCCTTCCAAAAATACCATCATCATTTCTGAGCGAGGATCGTTGCTTGATGAGGAGTTGATAACCCGATGAACAAGGTTTTTAATCCAGATTTTATGTTGCCGAGACAAAGCCGTAATCTCAGTTTCTGACTCCTTAAACTCGGCAAGTGCATGCATGAACATACACCCCTTAAAGTCATCTTGCGCGAACCAATCGAAATGCCAATCCAAAAGAGCAGACAGCTTACCCTCAAAATCCTGAGCTTGAGAAATATACTCCTCTAAACTTTGCTCAAACCTTTGGTGGCGTCTTGCTAATACCGATTCAATGAGCTTGGTTTTAGAACCAAAATGACGATACATCGAGGTCTTTGAGACCCCCGCCTCATCACGAATCATGTCAACGCCTACCGCGGTGTAGCCAAGTCGATTAAAAAGAGACTCTGCCACATCCAGAATAAGATCTTTTTTGCTCATTACTTTCAACTCGTTAGATGTGTTTTAAAACACTACTTGAAATATGCCATTGCAAGAAGTGTACAGATCTGTATCATTCCAATCAAACGGTACAGATCTGTACACTTTTAATATCAAACTACCTTAATCGAGGAAATAAGTATGAGAAATCGACTGTCGGGTGGAGGAATGCTGCCCCCAAAAGCTGACACTTTGCAGAAATTTAAAGGCTTCATAGGTGGAACAGCGGGAATTTTAGTTTTGTCTCTGCTTGCCGAATATTCAGGGATACCTTGGTTAATGGCACCATTTGGCGCCACATGTGTGCTGTTGTTTGCGGTACCCACATCACCACTCGCTCAGCCAAGAAACATTGTACTCGGTCACTTTATTTCAGCCGCTGTAGGGTTATCAGCGCTGTTTATGTTTGGTGACTCTTACCTCGTTATGGCGATTGCTGTCGGGACGGCCATCATGCTAATGCAGCATTTCCGAGCAGTGCACCCTCCTGCAGGTGCTAACCCGATTGTGATAGCACTTGCTGGCACAGCGAATATAGATTGGATGTTTCTGATCACACCAGTATTGAGTGGTAGTTTGGCTCTGGTTTTTATTGGCACTCTGCTAAATAACAGTAGTAAAACTCATTCATGGCCACTCTACTGGGTTGGAGGTAAAAACCTCTAGCGCTATGATTTATTGATAAAAAAATATAGTCACCAATAGCTAAGTATTCAGCCAAACAAGATAAATTTGACCGACCAAACAAATCGCCTTACTATTAATCGTCTTTTAACGATTAGTAGTAAGCGAAGCACCACTATGACAGCACAATGCGAAGCGAAGGGTAACTGCGGCACACTACCACCAGGTAACGGTGAAGCAGAACAAGAGATGGCAACCCTAGCCAAAGCACTTGCGCACCCTGCAAGAGTACGTATTTTGAGTATTCTCTCTGCTTTAGAGAAGGCAGGTGGCTGTTTAAATAGTGACTTAGTTAGCGAGTTAGGTCTTGCTCAATCGACGGTTTCTGAACACTTGAGAATTCTGAAAGCCAGTGGCTTTATTACAGCGGAATCCATCCCACCAAAGATGTGTTACCGCATTGACCGTAACAATATTGAACGCTTTGAATCTATCTTTAATAACATTTTGAAGTAACCGCCATTATTGGCAAGAACAAAACCATCACACTAAGCGATAGGCCAGAGTAAGGTCTGTTTTCTTTAGTGTGTTTTTTTACCTTAACCAATCGTTTTTCGACGATTAACGATAAAAAGAGAGAATAGTATGAAACCCAAGTTGAGTTTTCTTGATCGCTACTTAACACTCTGGATCTTCATCGCCATGGGGCTAGGTGTACTGCTAGGTATTATGTTCCCACAGATAGAGCAATGGAATGAGTCGATGTCGGTTGGCAGCACCAATATTCCATTGGCTGTTGGCCTTATATTGATGATGTATCCGCCACTGGCTAAGGTCAATTACAGCCTGTTAGGTACCGTGGTTAAAGACAAGCAAGCGATCAAACTGTCACTCATTATGAACTGGATCGTTGGTCCAATCTTGATGTTTGTTCTAGCCATTACTTTCTTGGGTGATCACCCAGGATACATGGTCGGCGTTATTTTAATCGGCCTTGCACGTTGTGTGGCAATGGTGTTGGTTTGGAACGACATCGGTGGCGGTAACAAAGAGTACGGTGCAGCTTTAGTTGCCCTCAACAGTGCTTTCCAAGTCGTGAGTTACAGCTTTATGGCTTGGTTGTTCATCAGCGTATTGCCACCTGTGTTTGGTTACGAGGGAATGATGGTTGATATCTCGATGATTGATATTGCCCATAGTGTACTCATCTACTTGGGAATCCCGTTCTTAGCTGGCTTTTTAAGTCGTAAGATCTTAGTTTCGATGAAAGGTGAGCAGTGGTACACAGACGTTTTCATTCCACGCATTTCTCCAATGACTTTGATTGCCCTACTAGCGACGATTGTCCTTATGTTCAGCCTGAAAGGTGAGATGATTGTTGAACTGCCAATGGATGTTTTGCTGATTGCTATCCCACTGACGATTTATTTCACTGTGATGTTCTTTATCAGCTTCTTCATGGGTAAGAAAATGGGCATTGATTACGATAAGAACGCATCGATCGCTTTCACAGCAACGGGTAATAACTTTGAGTTAGCGATTGCAGTCTCTATCGCAGTATTTGGCATTAACTCAGACCAAGCATTCGCAGGCGTTATTGGCCCGCTGATCGAAGTACCTGTACTTATTTACCTAGTTAACGTCGCTCTAAAAATGAAAGACAAGTATTACTCAGGTCAAACAGTCAAAACGCTTAACTAGTATGAGCGCACCCAATCATCGTTGATACAGAAAACCAAAGGCTCATTCCGAAAGGTATGAGCCTTTTTAGTTTCCGAACATCATTGAAGAGCTGCACAGACATTTAATCGAGCAAACTCTTCAAACCATGCTCCAACCATTTAAGCGCGGGCCCTTTGTTTTTAGTCTTTGATAGAATCAAATCCACCGGAGGCGACCAAGTCTTATGATCAAAGGCGATGTTGATTTCCACCAGCTGCTTCTTATCTATCTCATCTCTGACTATGTGCTCTGGTAGGTATGCCCAACCGATGTCACTGCCTAACAACACCTCTTTAATCACAATGAAGCTATTCGACCACCACACTTTCCCCGCAATTAAAGGAAATTGGTCCATCAATTTTCCCTTATCGCCCCGCAACATCAACTGACGATGTGGAAGCAGATCAGGCAACTTCGCTTCTGGAACACACGCAAGGGGATGATTGGGATGGCAGACCGCCACAAACGGTAGGTGACCAATAAAACAGGGCTCGGAGCCTACATCAAACGCCAAGTCAGTAAACATTATGCCGATATCCGCTTTCTCTTGTTGTACAAACGGGTTCACTTCTGTGGTGGTACAAGCGATCAGCTCAACCTCTGTGGCGGGAAAGTGCGAACTGAACTCTTTCAATATTCGCGACAAGTTCGGAACGAGCAGCGAATCATCGAGTGCGATTCTGATCAACCCCTCTTGTTGATCATTAATGGCATTAACCATCACGTTCAAGTCTTCGACCTGCATGATGATCGCTTTCACTTGCTTGTATATCTGCTCACCTTCACGAGTGAGCGTCGGCTTTCGCGTTGAACGGTCAAACAGCGTGGTATTAAAGTCGATCTCTAAATTACCTATGCCTTGACTCACCGCTGATTGGACTTTACCAAGCCTACGTGCACTGGCAGAAAATGATCCTAGCTCCACCGCATACGCGAACATTTTGAGTTGTTCTATGTTGTACATGCCACCTCACCTATCATCACCAATAGTGATAGTTACCATCTTTTTATTATCAACATAATCGATATTATTGCCAGCATTGAAACGGGACAAAAGCCCAATTGAAAAGAAAAGAGAGAACAACATGTCACACAAAGAACGAATCTTACACATGGTGCTGTTTGAGTTAGTTGCCTTGGTATTGATGGCTGGGCTTGCCACCTACATCACAGGTAATGGTGCAGGAAAAATGACAGGACTCGCGCTTGCGATGTCACTAATCGCAATGGCCTGGAACTATGTATACAACTACGGCTACGACAAAGTGTTTGGGGCTGATCGCAGCAAGCGAACTAAAAAAACGCGCCTATTACATGGGCTTGGCTTTGAACTCGGATTAATGAGCGTCACGCTACCTGTGTTGATGTGGGTACTTAAACTCGACTTTCTCACCGTGCTTATCATGGATATTGGCTTAGTCATTTTCTTCGTGGTGTATGCGATTGGCTTTAACTGGGCTTACGATTCAGCTCGTGATCTTCTGGTTAGCAAAGGCAAAGTAAAAGCTCTGGCATAAGAATATACAACGGAGAAATAAGAGAGGAAAAAGGGGCTAACTGAAAAGAAGCAGTCGTAAAAAGGAGATAAATACGACTGCTTTGCTCCGACAATACCCCACTTTTGTAATTCGATTGTTAACAACAAGCCCCGACGATAAAAAGTAACAATAATAAAACAAAGAGCAGTACCACATCACATTTAGAGCATTCTGTTCAGTACAACTGTCCTTGGATGCAATTTAAACAGGTGTTTGATTACATTTCGGCCATCAAGGCAGCAGCGTCACAAAATCAAACTCTCGGCTTGTCGTACCAGTTGTGCATTGCAACGCATACGAGTAGTTTTAGCCGCGAGTAAACATTCGAAACACTCACTAAAACGATCATCGAAACAACCCGCCTTCTTTCATATGAGTTTCATTTGTGATCAAAGTTGCGCTAATTAACAATAAAACCGCGTTTCATTAACAAATTCATGCTCAAACGCTCACTTTTAATGTTCGTTTGTTTTCGAGTTCGCAAATATATGCACAATACACGTGCTAGACAAGCAAACTAACAAGGACTCGAACAATGACAATAAAAAAACACCCCTCTTTATTCGGCGAATGCTTAGCAGAATTTATAGGGACAGGACTACTCATTTTCTTCGGTGTGGGCTGTGTAGCCGCACTCGTACTAACCGGTGCAACATTTGGCCAATGGGAGATCAGTATTGTATGGGGCTTCGGCGTGACCATCGCGATTTACTGCACTGCTGGCGTATCTGGTGCGCACATTAACCCTGCAGTCACCATCGCACTGGCTATGTTCCATGGATTTGATAAGGCGAAGGTTGTGCCTTACATCATCTCTCAACTGCTTGGTGCATTCTGCTCAGCGGCACTGGTATATACTTTGTACAGCAACTTGTTTACCGATTACGAAATCGCAAACAACTTTGTACGTAGCAGCCAAGATGCACTTGCAACAGCTGGTATTTTCTCGACTTACCCACACGCTTCCCTCTCTTTCTTTGGCGCTTTTGCTGTGGAATTCGTGATTACGGCTGTTCTAATGTTTGCCATTCTTGCGCTTGGCGATGAGAACAACGGTGCTTCTCGCGGTGCAATGAACCCACTACTTATCGGTATTCTGATTGCTGTAATTGGTGGCTCTTTAGGTCCACTAACCGGTTTCGCGATGAACCCAGCGCGTGACTTTGGTCCTAAACTATTTGCTTACTTTGCAGGTTGGGACTACGCACTGAGCGGTGCTCGTGACATCCCTTACTTTATTGTTCCAATTCTTGCTCCAATTGCAGGTGCGTGTTTTGGTGGCTGGTTATACCCGAAAGCTATCGCCGCATACCTACCAGCAACGGGCCAAGGTTGTACTATCCCGAATCAATGTGAAACAGAAGAAGAAGCTGAACAAGCTCGTGCTTAACTCCTAAGCCTTCCAACATTTACTAAAATATAAATAACGAAACAAAAAGGATTCTTACCATGACCGAGCAAAAATACATTGTAGCGCTAGACCAAGGCACAACAAGCTCTCGCGCTGTTATCCTCGACCATGATGCGAACATTGTTAGCTCTTCTCAACGAGAGTTTACTCAAATCTATCCAAAAGCAGGCTGGGTAGAGCACGATCCAATGGAGATTTGGGCAACACAAAGCTCAACTCTAGTAGAAGCACTAGCGAAAGCTGGTATCCGCAGTGACGAGCTTGCTGGTATCGGTATCACCAACCAACGTGAAACAACGATTGTTTGGAACAAAGAGACAGGCAAACCAGTTTACAACGCAATCGTATGGCAATGTCGTCGTACCGCTGACATCTGTGAAGATCTAAAAGCACGTGGCCTAGAAGATTACGTACGTGACAATACGGGCCTAGTCCTTGACCCGTACTTCTCGGGTACCAAAGTAAAATGGATTCTAGACAACGTTGAAGGCGCTCGCGAAGACGCTGAAGCAGGTAAGCTACTGTTTGGTACAGTGGATACTTGGCTAGTTTGGAAGATGACTCAAGGCCGCGTTCACGTAACGGATTACACTAACGCATCACGTACCATGCTGTTTAACATCAATGACCTATGTTGGGACAGCAAGCTACTAGACGAGATGGGTATTCCTGCTTCAATGATGCCTGAAGTGAAACGCTCTTCTGAGGTTTACGGCCAAACTAACCTAGGTGGTAAAGGTGGTACTCGTATTCCAATCGCTGGTATCGCAGGTGACCAACAAGCAGCACTTTACGGTCAAATGTGTGTAGAAGCGGGTCAAGCGAAGAACACTTACGGTACGGGTTGTTTCCTTCTAATGAACACAGGCCAAGAGAAAGTAACGTCGAAAAACGGCCTACTGACGACACTAGCTTGTGGCCCGAAAGGCGAACCAGCTTACGCACTGGAAGGGGCTGTATTCATGGGTGGCGCATCTATCCAATGGCTGCGTGATGAAATGAAGCTACTCGCTGATGCAAAAGACTCTGAGTACTTCGCAACAAAAGTAGATACATCAAACGGTGTTTACGTTGTTCCTGCATTTACCGGTCTAGGCGCGCCATACTGGGATGCTTACGCTCGCGGTACGATTGTTGGCCTTACTCGTGGCGTTAACTCGAACCACATCATTCGTGCGACACTGGAAGGCATCGCTTACCAAACTCGCGACGTACTGGACGCAATGCAAGCGGATTCAGGCATCAAACTAGCGAACCTACGTGTTGATGGTGGTGCGGTAGCGAACAACTTCTTAATGCAGTTCCAATCTGACGTTCTGGATACAGAAGTTCACCGTCCTGAAGTCACCGAAGTAACAGCACTAGGTGCAGCTTACCTTGCAGGTCTTGCCGTCGGCTTCTGGGACAGCATCGACGAGCTTCAAGACAAAGCGGTTCTTGATCGCACATTCGAACCTCACCATGATGAAGAGAAGCGTAACCGTCGCTACAAAGGCTGGAAACGTGCTATCAAGTGTGCACAAGTATGGTCTGAACTTCACGACGATGAAGAAAACGAAGATTAATTCGTTATAAATCGGGTGTGATTTAACCAAAATCACCAAACGAAACTCCAAAAGAGCACGCATGTCGTGCTCTTTTTGCGTTTTAGCCCCGATAACTCAGCATCGAAACTTCTCACATCGCGCCAATTCGCGCACAATAGAGCGAGTATATATTTTCGAAAGTGGTGTTCTAGAACACATTCTAGGCACAAGGGAGCAGTAAGTGAAACAGATACCAAGGCACCAGCAGATTGTCGATCTGGTGAAAACACAGGGATACGTCAGCACCGACGAACTGGTCGAGAAGTTTGATGTAAGCCCGCAAACCATTCGACGCGACCTCAATGAGCTCGCAGACAGCAACAAAATCCGCCGTTATCACGGTGGTGCCACCATCCCTCTCAGCTCGGAAAACACCTCTTACAACACTCGTAAGACGCTTAATTTCAACGAAAAAGACATCATTGCCGACGAGGTAGTCAAACACATTCCTGATGGCGCGACGCTGTTCATCGATATTGGTACCACACCGGAAGCTGTCGCTCGAGCGCTGAATAAAAACCACAAGCAGCTGCGCGTTGTAACGAACAACATCAATGTCGCGACCATTCTACTGGCTAACCCTGAAATCAAAGTGATTCTAGCGGGCGGGGAAGTTCGCAATAAAGACGGCGGAATCATGGGCGAAGCGACACTCGATTTCGTGAAACAGTTCCGCTTGGACTTTGGCATCTTAGGGATCAGTGGCATCGACTTCGACGGCTCACTGCTCGATTTTGATTATCACGAAGTACGAGTAAAACAAGCCATTATTGAGAACAGCCGCAGTATCTTCATTGCAGTGGACCACTCTAAGTTCGGTCGTAACGCAATGGTGAAATTGGGCAATATTAACCAGGCGCATATGGTTTTCACCAACCAGCAGCCACCTGAAGAGATTCACACCATTCTTAAAGAAGCTGAAATCCCATTGGAAGTGATTGAAACTCGCTCTGCACCTTCAGAATAGGCATTGATTTCGCGAATTTATCATTTGCACTCAAATATGTTCGCTTACGCAAAAAACCAGTCTACACTTTAATCAATTGTTAATAAAAACCTCTATTCGATATCGGATAGAGGTTTTTTTATGTTCAAATCACATTAAACGCTCATAAACGAAAATAAATAGTGACCACAAACGAAAGTTAAAGTAGGATTCAATGAGTTTCAAAAATGCTCGTTCGCTCACCAAGAGGTCAAAATCATGAGTGCTCAACAACATAATACAAATAATGGTTCAACCTCCACTTTAGATTTGATCGTTATCGGTGGTGGTATTAATGGCGCAGGTATCGCAGCTGATGCAGCTGGACGTGGTCTAACAGTAGGCTTATACGAAGCGAATGACTACGCTTCTGCTACATCCTCTGCAAGTTCAAAACTAATTCACGGTGGCTTACGCTACCTAGAACACTACGAGTTTCGTTTGGTATCAGAAGCGCTCGCAGAACGTGAAGTTCTACTAAGAAAAGCGCCGCACATCGCACAACCTATGCGTTTTCGTTTACCACATCGCCCATTCTTGCGCCCAGCGTGGATGATTCGCTGTGGCCTATTCCTTTACGATAATTTGGGTAAACGAACCACACTTCCAGCAAGTAAGACAGTCAACCTAGCGCAATCAGGCTTATTGAAACCTGAAATGAAAATCGGCTTCGAATACTCAGACTGTTGGGTTGATGATGCTCGAATGGTACTGCTCAACGTACTCGCAGCAAAAGAGAATGGCGCTGAAACACGCAACTACTGTCGCGTAGAAGCAGCACGCAGAGAATGCGGTGTATGGGTCGTAACGATTCGTGATGTGATGACTGACCAAACATTCGAACGTAAAGCGAAAGCGCTAGTCAATGCGGCTGGTCCTTGGGTGAAACAGTTCTTTGATGATGGCCTTGAGCAGGAGTCACCGCGTAATATTCGCCTGATCAAAGGTTCGCACATTGTCGTTCCTCGTATTCACGACGAACCTCAAGCGTATATTCTTCAAAACAAAGATAATCGTATTGTCTTTATGATCCCTTACCTAGATAAGTTCTCGATCATCGGCACAACAGATGTTGAGTACAAAGGCGATCCTCGCGAAGTAGCGATCTCGGACGATGAAGTGGATTACCTAATCGACATCGTAAATCAGCACTTTGTTAAGCAAATATCGACTGAGGATGTGGTTTGGACATACAGCGGTGTGAGACCATTGTGTGATGATGAGTCTGACTCTCCACAAGCGATCACGCGTGACTACACTCTTGAGCTTGATGCTGAACTTGACCAAGCACCATTACTGTCTGTATTTGGTGGCAAACTCACCACTTACCGTAAGCTTGGTGAAGCGGCATTGAAGAAATTAGAACCATTCTTATCGAATATGGGTCCAGCATGGACAGCAACCGATACGCTACCGGGTGGTAACTTTAGCTGTAGCCGTGAACAGCTGGCTGAGATGATGAACTCTAAGTACCCTTGGGCTTCAAAAGGGCTACTGCTTCGTTACATCACGCAGTTTGGTACGCAGACGTGGGATCTGTTAGCAGGTGCGACTTGTGAAGAGGATCTTGGTAAGAAGTTTTCTTCAGAAGCACACGGTGTCTACCAGCGTGAAATCGACTACCTCATTACGCAAGAGATGTCTCAGACTTCAGAAGACATGCTGTGGCGTCGTACCAAACTTGGACTCTACATGAGCCAAGAGGAACAGCAAATGGTGGCCGATTATTTAAAGACCACACTTGAGCAGAAGGTAGTGAGTTTTTCTCAAGTAAGCTAATTGCTCCTGAACAATTCAAGTAACCAAAAAGCTTAGTCATCCCTCGACTAAGCTTTTTTATTTTCAACAAAATCTAAAGAGTGTTTTCACCAGCCTGTTAATTATCACCCTTTCAAAACCTTGCTATGCTTTATTCCAACGAAACCAAACACATAAACGCTTGCTCATTCAGCGTTTCAATAAGGAATAGATACCATGCAAAAAGTTATTCTGATTACGGGCGCTACTGATGGCATCGGCTTCGAAACAGCCAAAACACTCGTTGAACAAGGTCATCACGTTCTGTTGCACGGTCGTAATCCGCAAAAACTAAAAGACGTTGAACAAAAGCTCGCGAGTATTTCAAATTCCGCAACAATTGAAAGTTATGTGGCAGACTTATCGGTATTGGCAGACGTCGAAGCATTAGCAAGCAAAGTACTGGCTGAGCAATCTAGACTCGATGTGCTGATCAACAATGCGGGTGTCTTCAATACGTCAACCCCAGTCACCAGCGATAATTTAGATGTGCGTTTTGTGGTAAACACCCTAGCGCCTTACCACCTGACCAAGCGCTTATTATCACTGTTGGGTAGCTCAAGCCGCGTCGTGAACCTGTCTTCTGCTGCTCAAGCACCGGTCAGCATTGATGCGTTAGAAGGTCGTAAACCGCTGTCAGACGGCGAGGCTTACGCACAAAGTAAACTTGCTATCACCATGTGGACTCGTGAAATGACCAACGAACTGGCAGGTGAACGACCAATGGTGGTCGCGGTAAATCCAGCATCACTGCTAGGGAGTAAAATGGTGAAAGATGCTTACGGGATTGCAGGGGGCGACTTAAGTATTGGTTCAGATATCTTAGTGCGCGCATCGCTGTCAGACGAGTTTGCCGAGGCTCATGGCAAATATTTCGATAATGACAATGGCGTATTTGCTAACCCACACCCAGATGCCACTCGAGGCAATAAATCGCAACTGGTGGTAGAGTCAATTGAGCGCACGCTTTCAGAAAAGTTAGCGTAAACAATTTTCTACTTACAAATACAACAAAGCCCGCACTGCATTAAAGTCAGTGCGGGCTTTTTAACATGTTGACTATCGCTCTGAGGTTACAAATCCCAATAAGGTGGGGTTCCATAATGTTCAGAGAAGTAATCGATAAAGGCACGGACTTTCGGAGCCAATAGACGCGAGCTAGGATAGACGGCCCAAATAGATGGCTCAGAGGTAAGCGGGTAGTCGTCTAACACGCGAACAAGCTCACCACTTTTTAGCTTATCGTAAACACACCATGTTGAGGCAATCGCGAGGCCAATCCCACCAATGGCTGCATCTCTTAGGGCTTCACCGTTGTCGGTACGAAATGGACCATTCGCTTTTACAGTAACAGGCCCAGTTTCTGTCTGGAATGTCCAACTCTCTAACCCGATCAAACTGATACATCGATGATCGTTTAAGTCTTGCGGAGTGACTGGCTTACCATATTTGATTAAGTAATCTGGAGATGCACAGATAATACGATCATCAGGCGCAAGCTTTCGTGCGATCAATGAAGAGTCTTTAAGCTCAGATATACGAATCGCAATATCGAACCCACCCTCAACCATGTCCACCACAGTGTCGGATAATCTCAGATCAACCTTCAGCCCAGGATAAGCTTCCATGAACCCTGCCAACGCAGGAACTAAGTGCAAGCGACCAAATGATGCCGACGCAGTGACTCTAAGCGTACCGGTTGGAGAGTCACTGCCGACCCCAATTGCCGAGCGAGCGGCATCGACACTCGATAACACTTCTTCCGCATGTGGCAGAAACGCCTGCCCTTCTTCGGTCAAAGAGACTTTGCGGGTGGTACGATGCACAAGGCGCACACCCAAATTGTCTTCGAGCTTGCTAATGTGCGAACTTGCCACCGCAGGGGAAAGACCCAACTCTTGACCAGCCATACTGATGTTATGGGTTGAAGCTAAGCGAACAAACAATTTCAGGTGTTCAATATTCATCTGATTACCAACAAAACCTTGAAAGTCATAATTTAATACTAAACATTATGCTTGGTTTCTAAAGTAATACAATCTCTATACCGTACAAGTTCTGCTACTTCAGACACAAAAAAAGCTCCCGAAGGAGCTTAGTCATAGTGTTTGCTTTGTAACTAATTTAGTTAGGCGGTGAGTCGCGCATAAAGCGAGTCTTTAAGCACTGAACGGTCGTGCTTCATTTGGTGCATTTGACCATCTTCAATCGGCGAGCCGTTTAGCTCTAATTTACGAATCTCTTTATCTAAGTCGTTGTAGGTTTTCATGTCAGTCGCAAAGTTTTCGTTATCCTCCGCAAGCTGAGCAATTTTATCTTTCATTTCTGGAAATTCATGAACAAGAGAGTGGTTTTCACCTAGCATAGAGACCTCTTTCCTTTTGTAGAGCCTTCAGGCTGAAATTAGAGAATGTGTCATAAATACCTTAGCAACTGAGTACCAAAAACGATGAGATCCAGCACACAGCATCGAACAATATTTAGACACAAATAGTATTTAAATTAGACGAGAGCAACTACCTTGCTCCCGCCATTTGTCATTACCAAGAATAGGTTTGAATGATGTTTTCTGCTGCCATTGGGTTGCTGTCGATAGCATGATTTATGCGTGCTAAAAATTGCTCACGAGAATCCAACAGATACCCTTTTTGAGGAACAATATTGTTGCCGTGATCGCCCCAGTAGAAGGTATCTATCTCTAAGTTTTCGAGTAGATATTTCTCTTCTTCAAGGATTTGTAATTGCGTCGGCATAACGAACGTACCGTCTTTGACCTCTTGCTCCATCACGGTTCCCGGTTGAATCGCAAGGGCCATTGGCGCAATGTGTTCCGGCTTGGTGATGTTCAAAATTCGAGTGGTCTCGATGATATGCTCTTTCGAGCGTTCACGACCACCTAGGCCAAAGATGAACGACAACAGCACTTCGATTCCGGCCTCTTTGGCCATCGCCATGCCTTCAATCGCTTGCTCTTGGCTCATGCGTTTTTTAATGCGGTCTAGTACCACTGGATCGCCGGATTCTAAGCCGCAATAAGCCATATCAAGACCCGCACTTTTGAGCTCTTTCAGCTCCGCGACACTCTTACGACGAAAATCGTTCAGTCCACTATACAGAGAGATTCTTTGGCTCTCTGGAAAAGTATGCTTGAGATTGTTTAGTACCTTCAACAAGTAATCGGTGCGCGCTGCCATGACATTGCCATCCGTCAAGAAAATCGACTCTACGTATGGGTAGATCTGACGCGCTTCTTCAATATCTTTGAACACATCTTCGATATCGCGCACCTTAAAGCGCTTATCATCAAACATGCTACAAAACGTACAGGTATTAATGCTGCATCCAAGTGTGGTTTGAATCAGGATGCTGCGAGCCTCAATCCAAGGGCGATAGATTTTTCCCTCATATTGCATAGTGGTGTCTCCAGTTACGCGCTCTAAATGTCGCCAATTGGCGGAGCGCTGTTTTGTTGTGGAGAAGTCTAACAATGAGGAATTAAATTGATAATAGATGCTGATATGGAATCAGTTTATAGATTTTAAATAAAATACCCCCAACAGAAAGCGAGGGTATTTATTTCGTTGCGACAGAAAAGAGCAAAGAAAAGTTAGTTGTCGCAACCACCTGTATGCTCCCAAACGCTGCCATCTTCTGTCGAAGACGACGCGGTCGACTGACACCCAGCAGCAAACAGTATAGTTAAAGATAGAAACAACCATTTCATAATTTGACCTCCATAATCATTCGATAGAGCTTGATAAAAAATACAATTCATAGACTCCATCTATAACCGACCTAGCGAGAATGGAAAAACTTTCATCGCACCAAGAAAAACTGAAGATGGGGATACAAAAAATGAACTCATTTATTCGCCTCTACTGAAGCTAAACAGGCTCACACCAAAAGAGATAACTTATGGCGCAAGGCATTTAAGTCAAAGTTAGGCCGAACTTTCGCTCACTGATTGTGTTTTCTTTGCTCTTGTCCAATATGCCAAAGCGACAATCACTATCGAAAAAAAGATACAGAGATAGATAGGGTAAAGCGGCTCAATCACCACGCTAAACGCCAACATTGCCGCGACTCCATAACCTATGGTGTGAGACATAGAGATATAACCAGCCACTGCCCCCGGCGAGCAGCTCCACTTATCTGTTGCTGACGCTGTGTAAGCAGGGACCAGTAACGCAGCGCCAACGGACGTAACCGCCATCGCCAATCCAAAAATCAATAACTGGGGAATGGTGAACAACGACATGCCGACCAGAAAGGCGATTGAGCCAACCCAATACATCATTCGAGTCGTCACTTTCTCTTTTTTCACAATCCACACCTGTGAAAACAGTGTCATTGCGGCACTAATGCTCAATAGTACACCGATAGCATCGCTGAGCTTCTCAGAGGGCCATTCAGTAAATGAATAGATCAAAGGCGATAAACTGTATTGCAACAGTGCGACCGACGCACAAAGTAACAACCCACTAATAAGGTACGGAGATAAGCTTTTATTCGGTAACCAAGGTTGGCTTTTCTTATTATAAGAAGGAGAAGAATCGACGGTAGGAATAGGTAATATTAACGCGAGAATAAGGGCGATAAATGGCAACAAAACCATCAAGAATAACGGAGCAAAAGGGTTCAACTTGAGCGCTAAAATAGAAACAACAGGACCTAACAATCGCCCACTACTTAATCCAATACTGACTGCAGTTATTGCCTTTAAACGGTGTTGTTCACCACACAATATTATTGCCCAATGCTGGCTCGCGGGTACCATTCCCGACACTGTGCACCCATAAATAACCCTTGCGACAATTAGCCCTAAAAAACATAACGTTACATTAATATTCCCTGATAGGCTCACCATAGAGAACACCGCAAGCAACAGAAAACTTATGGTCATCCCGACTAATGCTTGGATAACTACTCTATTTGGACCATGTTTATCGCTATATCGCCCCCAAAATGGGGCTGAAGGAAGAAAGAGCAAGCTGCCCACAGCAATCAAAGCAGACCAGGTAGGCAGATCAAAAGCAGACCGTTCAACCAGAAAAGGCAGTGATACAAGCAAGCCGTTTTGCCCAATTCCCATCAGGGCGGAAATAAGGCCAATCGACATTAGGTGAAACTTTTTATTATTTATTGCGAGCATAATTTAAGGGCGTAAATAAGAGCAAATAAACTCGAAATGAAAAACGCCAGTTCAGAATTTATTATTATTGATTATGTGAATAATTATCATTTTAATTTCAATATGCTAACATTAACGGCTCTTTCCCTATAACTCAACTTCATATTTCATTATGTATCAGCTTACCAATGCATCATTTGAAATCGACGGTAAGACAATTCTTTCTCCAACGAGCTTGAATTTTGAGCCTAATAAAGTCACGACATTACTCGGCCATAATGGGTGCGGAAAGTCGACTTTAATTAAGTTATTAAGCCGTCAAAATAGCCCGACTCAAGGGCAAGTTTCCTTTAATCAAAAGCCACTTTCATCGTTCAACCACCTTGAGTTTGCACACCAAGTCGCTTACCTACCACAGCACCCACCAATCACCGATGGTGTCACGGTGCGCGAGTTGGTTTGCTTTGGTCGCTACCCTTGGAAAGGCGCTTTTGGGCGTTACAGCAAAGATGACTACGCGATCGTCGATGAAGCGATTGAAAAAGTGGGCCTAAGCGAATTTTCTCAACGATTCGTCGCCACGCTTTCCGGAGGCGAGAGGCAACGAGCTTGGGTCGCGATGTTGTTAGCCCAACAGAGTCAATGCATCTTGCTTGATGAACCCACATCGGCACTCGATGTTGCCCACCAGCATGAGCTCTTAGCATTGATTCGTGAGCTTAATCAGTCATTGAGCCTGACGGTCATCATGGTGCTGCATGATGTGAACATGGCGGCCAAGTTCAGCGACCATCTGATTGCACTCCACTCTGGCAAGGTCATTGCGTCTGGTACACCTCAACAGATGATGACCCCAGAGACGCTCACCAAGATCTATGGAATGGAGCTCGCACTCTTCAATCACCCAGTAACCGGTCAACCGATCAGCTACATTCCCTAAACAAAAAGGATTCTGTTGTGAAAAAAATCGTTACGCTTCTCTTGTCCGCCTTGGTGTTCAACGCACACGCATTAGAACTGACTCATGAAATGGGAACCGCCCACTTTGAAACTACCCCCCAAAAAGTCATCGCTCTAGACTGGGCGCTATCAGAGACAGTACTGAGCTTGGGCATTGAACTGGAAGGCATTGCTGATGCAAAAGGCTATCAACAATGGGTAGTAGAACCTCAACTCAACGAGGGTGCGGTCGATGTCGGTTCCCGCCGAGAACCAAACCTAGAGCTGCTCACCAAGTTAAAACCTGATGTTATTTTAATGAGCAAGCACATGGCGGCTGCGTATGAGCAGCTCAACAAAATTGCACCGGTGCTGGTTTACAGCATCTACAGCGAAGAAAAACAGCCGCTTGAGTCTGCGAAATCGGTAACGCGCTCGCTCGGCCAATTGTTTGACCGTGAAGCGCAAGCCCAAGAGGTCATCACCGCCACTGAGCGGAGGCTAAATGCCAATGGTAAGCAAGTTAATGTGGCAGGAAACGCTGAAAAACCGCTACTTTTCACTCGTTTCATCAATGACAAAACACTGCGTATTCACAGTACAGGCTCTCTGGCTCAAGACACGATCCATGCTATGGGTCTGAACAACGACTGGAATGAACAAACAAACCTTTGGGGCTTTAGCACCGCGGGAATCGAAAAAATCGCAGAACATCAAAACGCCAACGTGATGATATTTGGTCCGCTTACCGACAACGAACGCAACAAGCTAACCGGCTCTCCACTTTGGCAAGCTATGGCTTTCACTCGCAATGATTCGGTTTATGAACTGCCTGCAATTTGGACATTTGGTGGACTGATTGCCGCTCAAAGGTTTAGTGACCACATCACCGAGCAGTTGACCAACTAACCGTCAAATCAGCAACCATGATCACAACCAACACTTTAACGCCAAAGGCAGGCGTATTAAAACTCAAAACAGCAGGGCTATTCGTCATTGCGATTTTAATTATTGGTTCACTGCTTGAGATCACCGCACCATACTCCCAAGGTCTGGGGCTGATTGGGGATACGCTATTTAGGTATGACGCATCAAACTATCAGCACATCATCACCAACTTAACCTATCTGCCCCGTTTGACTGTCGCTCTGATTTGCGGATTTGCTCTTGCAGTCGCAGGTTGCGTAATGCAGTTTGTATTGCGAAACCCAATTGCTTCTCCGACAACGCTCGGCGTGGCGGCGGGTGCAGAATTGGGCATGGTGTTGGGTATTCTATTGCTGCCTGCAAGTCTTGCTTTACCAAACTTTTTACCGGCATTTATCGGAGGCTGCTTAGCCACTGGGTTAGTTTTCTTATTGAGCTCGACACGCGGTTATTCACCTCTGCACATGGTGTTATCAGGCATGGTCGTGAGCTTGTTTTTGGGTTCACTCAATACCATGTTGCTGATGTTGAACGAACAGAAGCTCACTAGTTTGTTTGTCTGGGGAGCTGGCGTCCTCAATCAAAACGACTGGTCGAGTGCTCAGATTCTTCTTCCGCTGGTCTGCATTCCAACCTTACTACTCCTGCTACTTCAGCGCCCGTTGGCATCACTGCAGTTTGGCGATAACGTCGCCACATCACTGGGCGTGAACATCAAACAGATCAAACTACTGTGCTTATCCTTATCGATTTTTATCACCGCAGCTGTGGTTAGCGAAGTTGGAATTATTGGGTTTATCGGTATTGTTGCTCCTGCGATTACGCGCATGTTAGGAGTGCGAGCGCTAGCAAAACAGATCCTGACCAGTGGAGTGATCGGTGGTGTTACCTTGTTAACGGTTGATCTGTTAATCCAACCATTTTCCGGTGTCGGTGGTGAGCTGCTACCCACCGGAGCTATGACAGCTCTGCTTGGTGCGCCGTTTCTACTCTGGTTATTGCAACGCACTAAGCTGAACTCAGAGCTGAAAAGCCGCAGTGAGCATGTCGAACATTTCAAACATATCGCCATCAGCAAAGTGTTAGTTGCCATGTTGTTGGTGCTTATCTTGGTGTGTATGGTTTCAATCTCACTCGGACGAAACCAGCTTGGTTGGAGCTTAGAGTTAGATTCATCTCTGCTTGAGCTTCGCTTACCAAGAGTGCTTGTTGCATTGTTCGCAGGTATTGGATTGGCGTTTGCCGGAACCATCATCCAACGAATATCAAACAACCCAATGGCAAGTCCCGAAGTCCTCGGCATCAGTTCAGGCGCGGCTTTGGCACTGGTGCTAGGCACTCTCATCGGCGGTGCTATTGGGCGTGAACAACAGATGATACTAGGCACATTGGGGGCTGCATCGGTGACCGGTATTGTCTGGTTGATGGGCCGAAAACATAACTTTGCACCCACTCAAACCTTACTAACCGGTATTGCATTGAGTGCCGGATTGGATGCTCTGCTCAGAATCGCAATGAGCTCTGGTAACGAGAACGCCACCGCACTGCTGACTTGGTTATCCGGTTCTACCTATCTCGTTGCTGAGAATGATGTTGTACTTCTCGCGTTCGGTGTGTTGATGGTTGGTTCACTCGCTATCTCACTGAATCGCTGGATAGAACTGATTAATTTGGGCGAAGTCACCACCACCAGTTTGGGCATGAACACGACCTTAGTGCGCCTAGTTCTGTTACTGCTCGTTGCGGCACTCACCACACTATGTACGATTGTCATCGGCCCTTTGAGTTTTATCGGATTGCTCGCACCGCATATGGCACGCTCGCTGCACCAATATCGCGCGGTACCGCAGATGCTGACCGCGGCATTGTTGGGGGCAATCATCATGGTTTGCGCAGATTGGATCGGCAGAACCCTTTGGTTCCCTTGGCAATTTCCAGCAGGGCTGCTCGCATCTCTGATTGGTGGTGGTTACTTCCTCTACCTGATGAGACGCTAAACTCTTTTCACAATACAATACTCACCAAACAAGCCCAGTGGTTAATGAATCACTGGGCTTTTCTTTTAAAAGCAACACGTCGTATTTCTGCAACAAAAACACAATTTATGGTATTCGCTCGTGTTTCTGTTTACCATGAGCACAACCATTTACCTTGGGTGTAATAAGTTACGTTGGTGTAACGGTACCCAGAACAATCTTGGACGATATGGACACATCAGCAATCACACGACTTCAACGAGATCTCCTCTTCAAAGTGATAACACGACTCAAAGAAGAAAACGCCATTGCAGGCAGCAGTTTGAATGAATCATCGCTTGCTCAGCAGTTCGAGGTCTCTCGTACTCCGATGCGAGCTGTGCTCAAACACTTGTCCGATCAAGGTGTGGCCAAATCCGTTCCATACAAGGGGTTTGTGCTGCAGATCGATGCTTGTGATATCGAAACTGCAGAGCAAAGCAACCAAGAGCAAGCCCGCCAAGAGCAGCTTTACCTGAGATTGCTGATGGATATCTTTTTCGGCGAGATCAGCGATTCGTTTTCGGAAAATGAACTCCAGCAACGCTATGGTGCCAATCGTGGCGAGATACAATCTGTCCTCAGACTGTTAGAAAGCGATGCCATTTTCCGACGCAGCCCTGGCTACAAATGGCAGTTAGATGGGGTACTCAACTCTCTTGAAAGGCATGCCGAAAGTTACCGATGCCGTTTGATTTTTGAGCCAGCTGGCCTGCTTGAACCGACGTGGAAGCTAAAACGTGACGCGTTTGAGAAGTGTCGTGAGCGCCATATTCAAGCAATCAATAATCCAGACTCCATCACCGCTAGCCAGCTTTTCACGCTCAGTGCCGACTTCCATGAAATTCTCGCCGCAAGTTCAGGAAACCGATTTTTGCTCGGTATGATGCAGCAGCAAAACCGACTGCGTAAGGCGACCGATTTAGTCTCTATGCACATCCAGTCTTCTGTCAGCCGCTCATGCCAACGACGTCTAGACATCATGGATCTCGTTTTAGAAGGGAATAACCAAGCAGCTTCGGAGAAGCTCGCTCAGTTACTTGAAAATGACGTTCGAGTTATGAAGCGTACCTACCAAGACGTGATGAATGTATCTCAAGAGCAACGAGAGCAGATCATCAACAGTATTTCTCTAAAAAACAATTAATCAACAGGGCGGCACTGCATTATGTCGCCCTCCTCTCTTCTTTGTAAAACCCAAAAAATAACAATTAAAATCATAAACTTAATACAGTTTTAGTATCTCAAGAACTGGCTCATGCCTACTCGTCTATTGTTGCATTTGAAAATAAATCGCATTTGCATATTGTTTTTTCGCAACAAAAACACAATAATAATGATTCTTATTTAGAATCAAAAACAAAAAGCAAGCATGCGCTTGGTCTAAGTTCAACCACTTGATTCTCAATAAAAACAATAAAAATAAAGTCATCACGCCAAAGAAATGTGTGCAGCCTTTCATTGATAATTGCAGAGAATAAAATGAAAACCGAAAAAGGAAGTTTCAAACTTTCCACAGTCGCTCTAGCAGTAGCGGCGGTAAGTTCCGTATTCACAGCCCAAGCGCAAGATCACACCACCGACGAGAAAATGGTAGTTGTATCTAGCCGCACCCCAAAAGCCATTAGCGATATTCCAGGTACAGTTTGGTACATCGAACCACAACAGATCGAGCAGGAATACCGAGGCGGTAAGTCCTTAGGCGAAATCCTAGCAAGTGCGATCCCATCTCTGGATGTGAGCAGCGGTGCTCGTACTAACTACGGTCAAAACTTACGTGGTAGAAAAATGCTAGTGATGATTGATGGCGTGTCCCTGCAATCTTCACGTCAAATCAGCCGCCACCTCGACTCTATCGATCCATTCAATATTGAACGTATCGAAGTGCTATCCGGCGCAACATCAATCTACGGTGCTGGTGCTTCCGGCGGTGTAATTAATATCATCACCAAAAAAGCAGATGGTGAAGAGATTGAGTTTGAATCCTTTGTTGGCGGTACATCAGGCTTCAACTCGGGCGAAGATTTTGACTACAAAGTTGGACAATCGATCTCGGGCGGCAATGAAACTGTTCAAGCACGTTCGTCTGTTATCTACACTGAAACTCAAGGTTTCTTTGACGCGAATGGCGATATCGTTACACCGGATATTTCTCAAGGATCTCTGCAATTCAATAAAACGCTCGATTTCCTAACGACTGTTGGCGTTAATGTCTCAGAGACAAAAAAGCTCAACTTCCTAGCTCAGTATTACGACAGCCAACAAGACTCTCCATATGGCTTATACATTGTTGGGCGTGACTTCGTTGACGTTCGCAAAGGTTTTGATTCAGATAGAGAACATGGCACCGAGCGTATCATGCTGAGTGCGTCATACATTGATGAGCAGTTCCTTGGCCACCAGCTAATTGCTGAAGCGTCATATCGTAAAGAAGACCAAACTTATACACCTTATTTTCAATCTTCTGGTCAGCAAATCACTGATGTGCTCTCTCTAAAAGCGGCATTGGCGAAAGACTTCGGTCGCTTCAACATCGTTTATGGTGTGGACGCTTACCAAGACACGCTCGAAAGGACGCTTACCAAGACACGCTCGAAAGCAACCAAGCGCTTTACGATCCGACCATTGCTAACAATTCGGGTAACCTCATCAACAAGACTTTCGCTGAAGTCGGACGCTATCCGGGCGTTGAAGTCGCGTCTATCGCGGGATTTGTTCAAGCAGGCTTCGACATCACGAATGATTGGTCTGTAGAAGGTGGCTTCCGTTACCAATACATGAAGAACACGATTGATGACTTCGTTGGCTACCAACAGCAAAAACAGATCGCTGCAGGTAATGGTACTAGCGCAGACGCAGTTCCTGGCGGTGAAACGGATTACGGTGTGGGTCTTTTCAACTTAGGCACGGTATATCACCTAAACAGTGACTCACAAGTTTGGGCTAACTTCTCACAAGGCTTTGATCTCGCCGATCCCGCTAAGTACTACGGTCAAGGCAACTACACCTTGGTCGGCGATCATTGGACGCTTAATGACAGCATCAATGTGAATGACTCTAAGATGTCAGGTATCAAGACCAACAGCTTTGAACTCGGCTACCGCCTAGACACTGGCGACCTAAGCTTGCAATCAGCGGCTTACTACTCTCAGTCTGATAAGAATGTTAAGTACAACAAAAACACATTGTTAATCGAAGAGATCGACGACAAGAAACGTGTTTATGGCTTAGAGGCGCTTGCTTCTTACTGGGTACATGAGAACGTTCAGCTGGGTGCATCTGGCCACTACGTTATTTCCGAAGTGAAAGGCGATAACGGCTGGGAAGATCAATCTGCAGGTGAAGCGAGCACATCAAAAGCGAACGCTTGGGCAGGCTGGTACGAAGCAGATCTATCTTTGAAGGTTCAAAGCCAAACCATGTTTGACTATGAAGATGACAGCGATAACAAACTCAATGGTTACACTGTCTTCGACCTTGTTGGTACTTACCAACTACCAGTGGGCAGTCTAGGTTTCGGTATTCAAAACCTGCTTAACAAAGACTACACCACGATTTGGGGTCAACGTGCGCAGATTCTTTACGCAACACACTATGAATCAGCCGCTTATGACTACCGTGGCCGCGGTCGTACTTACACTTTGAACTACCAGGTTAAGTTCTAAGTTAACGATAAAAACTCAGTTCTAAGTTAACTATCTAAACAATGAAAAAGGCTCCTACAGAAGGAGCCTTTGTTACATTCATTTCTATTCAAGCATATTGTCGCTATAAATATTTTTCTATAGGTAGCAACTGCAAGAATCCAGATTGCGCTCGCTCCCATTTGCCGGTTTCTGGCTCTTTATCCCAACTTTGATCACTGGAGTACCAACGTACATCGCCGTCTTCCAAGTCTAAGCGCCAGCTGTTGTTAATATCCATCGCCTCGTTGATCGTGTCCGCCAATTGCGTTGCCACTTCAGGGCTGTCTATTAACAGTACCGATTCCGTATTTAGGTACGTTGAGCGTAGATTAAAATTGAACGATCCAATGCTCGCGACACGATTATCAAACACCACCGACTTAGCGTGCAGACCATAAGCGGTTTTCGGCGCACATTTATCTGCATCTTTAGTGGATACCTCACAAAGTCCAGAATCTGGTCGCAGCTCAAACAGCTCAATGCCATGCTCAAGCATATCTTGGCGTCTTCCCGCATAGGCAGAGTGGTTAGTGACCAAATCATTTGAAGCCATCGAGTTGGTCAACGCTTTAATCTCAACACCTTGATTATTCAACATCTGCCACTCTTCAAGCTGACCGTCATCAAACACCAAGTAGGCCGACTCGAGCAAAATTTCCTTCTTTGACTGCTCTGCCAGCTCACCTAGTATCACTGCCGTTTCTTTTGGCTGGTTGGTTTCACCTGCATCGACAGGGATTGGGCGATCATAAACAAAGTGTGCCTCAACCCATGTCATCTGTGGCGCCAACTCACTTAAGAAACGCTGAGATGCTTCTTGCCCGATAGGCAGATCTGGATAATTTTTATAACGAGGCAGTACGGCCTGATCCAGAAGAGAGAGGTCGGTAGAATCGGCATCACCTAGCATCTCAACTGGGTAAGACCATTGACTGTTCCAGTACTCGACAAAGCTGCTTTGGATCTCTGTGACAACCTCGCCTCGAACCAACACATCCCTATCTCGGAAGTTAATCTCATCAGAGTAATCAAAATACTCATCACCAATATTACGTCCGCCAACAGCTGAGAATACGCCATCGACTGTGAACGATTTATTGTGCATGCGTCGGTTCAAACGCGAGAAATCGGATAGAAAGCTAAACCACTTTGAAAAACCACTACGACTTGGTGTCGGGTTAAAAATACGGATCTCTACATTGGGGTGAGCATCTAAGGCATTGAGCAGTGCTTCGCGTTCGTTGAGGTTGATGTCATCAAGCATCACACGCACTTTTACGCCTCTTTCAGCCGCCGCTAACAAACGGCTAGCAAGGTAGCCTCCTGTATTATCGGAGTTCCAAATGTAGTACTGAATATCGATGCTATGTTCAGCACTCTCCACCAGCGCGATACGTTGAGCCAAAGCATCCCAACCCGCTTCTTGGATAAGTACCGCACTATGGCCAATTTCATTCGGCTGTGCTGGATGTTGATGACTCACATTCCAAAGCACACCTTGCTGTGGTGCCACAACCGGTTCTTGAGCATGATTTACTTGTTCTGGTAACGAAGAACAGCCACCTAGCGTAGCAATGAGTAACAAAGAGAGACTGATGCGTTTGCGCGCAAGCATTAATTCCATTCCTTAGTGGTGGTTGATCTACAAGTCCTGACGGTTCAGGGGAGACCAAGTTTATAAGTCCTTATTAATGAAATATATACCAAACTTTCCACTTTCCCCCACTGATTGCGCAATAAATGGGAGCCAATATCTCAGCTCCCACTGTTTCAGCGGGCTTTTGAAGCATTGCTAGGTATGAAGAGCACTCAATCTCAGAGTTTGCTCAACACCAGATTCGTGAACAAAGTCTAGGTCATGACTCACCAGAATATACCCTCCTTGATACTGCGCGAGCGCCTTCGCCAGTATGACTTTCGACTCTATATCGAGATGGTTATCGGGTTCATCGAGCAACAAAATAGGTTGGTTGACTTGATGACTCACCATGAGCATCGCCAACTTCATCTTTTCTCCACCGCTAAGAACTTGAGCACTGCGATGAACACTGTCACGACGAAAACCAATGCCGGCGAGCAAAGTCCGAGCCTCACTCATACTCAAGTTAGGACACGCTTGAGTCAGGTTATCAAGCATTGAGAGGTCGAGATTAATCGCGCCAAAATGCTGATCGAGATAACACACCGGGGCGCTAACTTGTAACTCACCATCGACTAAAGATTGTTTTCCACGCAGTACGTTCAACAAGGTTGATTTCCCGATGCCATTTTTCCCTTCAAGATAAAGTTTACTATTAGAGTAAAGCTGAAAGGTGATTGGATCATGCTCAGAAAACGGTAGCCTGCCATTAATTACAGACAGCACCTTTTTGCTTCGTACATCGCTCTGTCCCAAATACAGAGATTGAGATTGGCTTTTCGCGTATCTAGCTTCTAAGCGTTGCGCTTTATCGTCTAAATGCGTGCGCCGCAAATTCTCATTTCTTAGGCGATTCGCCATATTCGCGGTCGCTTTCCCTTTCTTGGCATCCATCAAGATTTTTGGCTGACTTCCATTTTTTCGTTGTTTGGCTCCTTGCGCTGCTCTCTGTTCTGCTTTCTCGCGATTACGCTGCGCTTGCTTTTCTAGCAACTTCTGCTGTTTGAGATTGTGATTGAGTTGACGCTCTACCGCCTTTTGCTCCGCTTCGTTTTGCGCTGCGTAATCGTCATAATTACCGCCAAAAGTTCGTAAGCCTAAGGTTGATAACTCCCAGATCTCATTCATGTTTCTCAGCAACTCTCGATCGTGGCTGATCAACAAGATCCCTCCATTGAAGTGCTGCATGGCATCCATAAGCCATTGCTTTGACTCGTAATCTAAATGGTTTGAAGGTTCATCTAGCACTAAGAGCTCACACTCACTATCAAACGCTTGCCACAACAGTAATTTTGCTCGTTGACCGCCACTAAGCTGCTCGCATAAAAAATCCGGTTGTGTAGGTAAACCCAAACGCAACAAATCATCTTTCAAGTGCTGCTCTAAATTCCAATTGTCCCCAACTACTTCAAACCAATATGGGTCACAATCCCCAGACGCAACTTTCTTTAACGCACTCAATATTTTAGATACACCTAAGAACTCCGCGATGGTTTCGCCATCATTAAAACGATGCTCTGTTTGTTGTTGATAAAAGACGAAGCTTTTTGGCTCTGACACTGTTCCTTCATAGGGCGCTGTCAGTTTCAATAGCATAGCTGCGAGCAACGACTTACCCGCACCATTTGACCCGATAAGGCCAACACGAGAGTCGGTCATAACACATGAGAGATTTTCAAAAATGACGTCGCCATTACTAAATTGATGGCTGATATTACTTGCTTGTAAATATGGCATGTATTGCCTCCTGTAAACAGGGACATCAGCCGCAGCAGCACGTTACGAATGTGAACCGATAAATGCAGTAACTCTAAGCAAATCCATCGTTTAAAAACGATCGTGAGTTATATAACGGTTTGATAGATATGACGACAGTGAGCTACGCCTACTAACCCTGTAAATCCAAAAAAATGTAATAAGTGGATAACAGGTTTAGTGATTCATATTGGCGTAAACTCCTCGAGAAATGATGGTTACATTTTCACCACTTTAAAGACAAAAAGCAAGCCTAGTACAAGCAAAGCAGTGATTGCAGAAATGACTATTTGTTTAGAGCCAACAAAGCTAAGTAATAAAGCTCTATTGGTTTCTCTATCATCTCGGCGGTTAACTCGGTTCGGTCTGGGTTACAGTTCAGCGCCAGTGCGTAGCCGTGAAGATAGTCGACCAACAAATCTCGCCCGGTGTTTCTCTGTTCTTCCGATAAATTAAGAGATGCTATCGATGCTTCAAATCGTTGGCTAAATACCTCTACTGGGCTTAATGACTTCATCGTTAGGAGCGTCTCTAGCAGCCCTGGGTGATCATTTAGAATCGTTAAGTAACTGGTACTCAGTCGATAAATGTTGTCTTTCCAATCAAGCTGCTCATCAGGCTCCACGATCTCTTGCATCAGTGAGACTGTAATCGCTTCAAGCAGCTCACTCTTGTTTTTGAAGTAGTGATAGATGGCCATTGCATCCACACCCAGTTGGGTCGCGAGCGCACGAATGCTCGGGATCTTGCCGCCTTCTCGCATCATCACTTTGGCCGTAGCTAAAATCCCCTCGGCACTGAGCTGACGATCCCCCACTTTTGGACGACCACGTTTTTGATCCTTGACACTCATGGGATCTCTCCATAAACTTTAATTCTACACTGTAGAATATTTTAATTTATCTTTAACAAGAAGCCAAGCTCTGGCCTAGATTTGGAGTAAAAGATGTCGAACATCGTGTTTATTGCAACCAGCCTTGATGGGTATATCGCAGACAAAGAAGGTGGCCTAGATTGGCTACAATCCGTTCCTAACCCAAACAATGATGACTTAGGTTATAACGCGCTAATGGAACGTGTGGACGCTCTCGTTATGGGCCGTAATACAATGGACATCGTTCTGAGTTTTGGCATTGACTGGCCTTATACCAAGCCTGTGTATGTACTTAGCAACACACTAACGGAAGTGCCTGCTGAACTTGAGGGTAAAGTGTTCTTGGTGAAAGGAGATCTCAGCACCATCGTCAGCGATCTCAATAAACAGGGATTAAAGGATCTTTACATTGATGGCGGTGTGACGATTCAGAGCTTCTTAAAAGAAGATCTGATTGATGAGATGATCATCACCACCATTCCTATTCTACTTGGTGGTGGCTCTCCACTGTTTGGTGAGCTTACATCTCCCCTCCATTTTGAGTTGAAAAACAGTGAGACTTATTTGGGGAAAATTGTACAAAGCCAGTTCATCAGAAAGCGCTAACACTCTGAAGTAAGTAAGGTTATTTGAGCCTAACTGAGTTGTGGTACTCTACGTGAAATCATACATAACGTATTCACCTCAAACCAGTGGGCTCTCATGGACGACAAATCACAACGCTATTTAGACAAATTTCTCAATTCGCTCTCAGAACAGACACGTCTCAAGTACCACTCTTTCAGCTCCGACTATTTCTGCGGCGACGAATACAATGCCAATTTGTGCGCAGAACTTATTAAGCAGGGTAAGAAAACCGCAACTTGCAGCATGGCCTATTGGTATGAATCTGGAGAAGAGCCGATGCCTACCGTTGGTCACCTGCAAGTGGTGACCGATTGGCATGGCAATCCGATCTGCATTATTGAAATAGACACCGTTACTCAATGCCCTTACAACGCAGTAACCGCAGAATTTGCCAAGGCAGAAGGTGAAGGTGACCTGTCTTTAGAATGGTGGAGAGAAGCGCATTGGAATTTCTTTTCGAAAGAGTGTGATGAGCTCAAGATTGAACCTCAGCAAGATATGATGTTGGTTCTTGAGCGTTTCCATGTGGTATATCAATAAATAACAACACGACACACTGTTAAATTCGCTATTTTATCAGTACCATTTGGAGCACATCTCTCAAATGGTACTGCCCTTATGAAGCTTCTTGTCGATCGAACTGGTGAACAATTTCTTGAAATACTGGAAGAATCCGGAGATTCACTGTTGGTTCAGTTCATCAGCAATGAAGGCACTCGCAAAGGTAAGCCATTCAAAGATACGTTAAGCGGTCTGTTTCTCACGGGATGGAAGCCTCGTACCACCTCCACCGCCATTGGTTTGGAGCGATTCAAGCAAGGTAAGCTGCAAGATCCTAAGGTGAGCTTTGCCCTTCATCAACTCTATCCTCTTGGCCGTGATGTGAAGCTTCCAAGTGGCGAAATCGCCACCGTTGCCAGTTATGCCAATACGCACGCCGATGGTTACTACATGTTCGTTAGACTAGAAGGCGAATTGAAACGCCTGAAAATGACGCCAGACTGGGAACTGCAGCCTTCAGAAGTTAGGTTAGCCCTACCCTACTACCCTGCACCCAGAAGCAAAGAAGAGCTGCAAAACATCGACGACTTCGATGCATGGGCAGGTGGGTTTTAGCCGCTTAAATCAGTATCTCGTCCTAAAATACCTTGCCAAAAAAGCCGCGTGGATACGCGGCTTTTCAATTATTGTTTCTTTAGGTCATCCAGAACCATCGAGTTGTGTTGTTCGTGGATGGTATTAACACGAACTCGCTTTTCAGGCTCTAGGCGCTCATATTCAGTAAGATAAATATCGCTGTGAATATGCTCAGCAATCATCTTAACAATCAGTCGGTTATTCGAATACAAGCCTAGAGTTTCTTCACGGTGAGAGAACATCAGTGCCAACTTCATATCGGCAACACACATAAATCGGTGTGAAGGGTATTCTGTCTCTTCGTTCTCAGAACGCGAGTAGAGCTCAATTTTTTCGTGTGGCTTAGCCATCTTATTGAACGAAAAGCCTATCACTCGAACACCACGTTCAATCGCGTCACACAACTCTTTTTCGAACAGGTTTAAATTGAAATCCGTATTGAGGTAAATTTCTAAATTCGCTTGATTGATGATCTCTTTCGCTTTCTGAAGAAGGTTTTCGAACCCAGTTAGGTTGTAGACGAACTCCTTCTCTTCTTGAAGCATCATCTTTGATAGTTCAGTCTTGAGAATATTGATATTTTCAACGGTCTTTTTTTCGATTTGGCTAAAGATCAACTCTGGTGACTTGGCTTCATACTCTTTGGTATCGCCATCAGACATAAAGATGTAGCCATTGGTATATAGATTATCAATCGATGAGTAGACTGATGAGCGAGAAAGAGCGATCTCTTTAGCAATCTTATACCCACTCGCACGACCATTCTTAAGCAAATTAATGTAAACAAGTGCATCGGTTTTGGTGAATCCAAAATCCATTAATTTGATCACTAACTCTGACACGGGTTGTCCTCTGAAACTATTCAATACTTTCTTCCTGCTAAGATTACCATTACTGCAACTATGAGCGTAAATGATTGTTGTTATTTTTTATTGCCATGAGAGCCGCACCGTAGGCAAATACAAAGCTATCCTGTGAGTTTTGAATAATGACAGGTAGCGATTCTGATGAGTGATACCGAGACAAGGCAACCTTGAGCTCTTTGTTGAGCGAAGGGTATGCGGTTGCGAATCCAGAAAGAACGAGCTGCTTGGGCGCTAACTCCTCAATCGGCGACAATAAGCTACGCGCCAACTGATCGATAAAGGCTCGGTACACCCGAGTCGAATGGGTATCTGCCTCCTCCACACCTGAGAAGATATCCGCCAAGGATTTGTCTTGAAGCACCACCTGGTGATATTGACGCTCAATGCCTTCTATCGATAAAAACTGCTCGATACACGCCTCTCGACCGCAGCGACATACCGGCGTCAAACCATCAATCAGCCACTGAAAATCTGGCAGTGGTGAGTGCGCCCAATGGCGACACAGTGATTGTGTAGACCACTTGCCATTTTTATAGAAACTTAAGCTACAGCCTACATCGAGCGACACACTCAAAGCCGCGCCGTCGACAGCATTAAGCAAGTTGCTATCCGAAGCGAAGCCCGCTTGTGAAGCATTCACTATCGAGCAATCAAAGCCAAAATGGTTGCTTAAGTCTATGGCTAGCTGAGCTGCATTTACGAGTGACAACCTATTGTTACTGCTGCCACGAAAGGTATGTAGGTGCTCACATACACTAATGACGACTGTTGTTATCTTCCCGAATCGCCAAACCGTACTTGAGACTAACTGCTTCAAGCACTCCAATAATTTGGGTGAGTCATCCGGACAGTTTTGGACATTACGATACACTTCTCGCCCTGAGGAGGTGTTCGTAACAGAATGGATGGATTGGGGATCAATAGAGATCCCCATAACAACAGAGTCACTCATGTGCGTTACGCTTTCTCAATCACGTAACCAAACGCATCAAGCGCATAAACTTGCCCGTCCAACTCAACCAACTTAGATTGGTCACTGTTGTTGAGAATGAACAAATAATCAGAGCGTCGGTACGCGATACAGTTTTCATCTTGTACTGGAACCCACTCCAGGTTTGGCTGATTAAACTCTGGGTTGTTCTTTCTCATGGCGATAAGTTGCTGAATAAAGCGCTTAAAGTCTAAGTCGTGGTTGCTTTCATCCCACTCCATACACTTGCGGTTATTTTCGCTGCCCATGCTACGCCCGCCATCCATGCCAATTTCACCACCGTAGTAAATACATGGTGCGCCCACCTGAGTGAACATGAACAAGTAAGCTAACTTGGCTCGACGCTTATCACCCTGACACAGAGATAAAATACGTGTCGTGTCGTGGCTATCGAGCAGGTTAAACATCGCTTCATTAACGTTTCTCGGATAAGCCAGATACGACGTATTAACCGCGTTTTTAAAGCCATCTTTATCCATCGCAGACAGAGCAAAGTAGTCGGTAATCGCTTGAGTTAATGGGTAATTCATCAATGAATCGTACTGGTCACCTCGTAGCCAAGGCATCCCTTCGTGCCAAATCTCACCCAGAATATAGCAATCCGGATTGATGCCTTTGATAACGGTGCGAAAGTCACGCCAAAAGGCATGGTCGACTTCGTTTGCCACATCTAAGCGCCAGCCATCAATCTTGAACTCTTCAACCCAATAGCGTGCAACATCAAGTAGATAAGCACGACACTCTTCGTTCTCTGTGTTGAGTTTTGGCATCTCTGCCACATTGCCGAAGGTTTCGTAGTTTAGGTTCCAGAAGTCCCACTGATCTTTGGGCGTATCAGGGTAGACCGGAAACTGATTGACCCAGAACCAATCGGCGTATTTGGATTTTTCACCTTTCTCGACAACATCTAACCAAAGTGGTGATTGAGCGCCGATATGATTAAAGACCGCATCCAACATCACCTTCATGCCACGCTGATGAGCCGCTTCAACTAATGCTTTAAACGCCTCGTTGCCACCGAAGTGAGGGTCAACGTTGTAGTAATCAACTGTGTCATATTTGTGGTTGGCATTGGCGGTAAAGATTGGGCACAAGTACAAGCCATTCACGCCTAAGTCTTGCAAGTAATCGAGCTTCTCAATCACGCCCCATAAATCACCGCCCATGAAGTTATCGGATTTTGGTTCTGTTCCCCACGGCTGTACGTTAGCCGGCGAAATATCCGGTCTACCGTTGGCAAAACGTTCTGGGAAAATCTGATACCAAATCGTATCTCTCACCCAGTCTGGCGTTTTTAAAACGTCGCGCGGGTTGATGTATGGGAAACAGAAAAAGTTACTGAGATTGCTCAGCTCCACTTCTGCTTTGCTTGGATCCGAAAGGTCTGCACAACGCTTCTCACCAAACAAGATTTTCTCACCATCTTTACCATAAAGGATGAAGCCATATCGGCTACGACGCTTAGGTGGCTTGAAAGCCGCAAACCAATGATCGTGGTGCTCCGTTTCACCCTCGTGGCTCATCGGGACTTCGTTACCCCCAACCCAACCGTGAGCGTCACTGCCACCCAAGTTACCGCCATCTAAACCGCCTTCAGCCCAGTGGTAAGGGTCACCTATCCATAGAGCGACACGCTCAATTTCGCCTTTCGCGCTACGTAATCTCAGATGCAATGTCTCATTATCGTAGGCGTAACTATCCGCACTCTTTGCCGAGTGTGTAAGCGCACTTTTTGTAATCATTATGTATTCCTAGCTTTTTATTCTTTTACTGCACCGCTGACGAGGCCGGTTGTAATGTGTTTTTGTGTTGCAACAAACAACAAGGTGATTGGCACGGCTACCAATAGAGAACCTGCTGCAAACAAAGTGAAGTTTTCTGCTGAGTTCGATGAGATCCAGCTAAAGATACCGATAGCCAGTGTCATCTTCTCTTCACTTCTTAAAATCAGGGTTGGCAATATGAAGTCCATCCAAGGGCCTGTGAACGACACCAAGCCAACAAACACCAAGATAGGCTTGGCAAGAGGAAGGATGATCTCCAAGAAGATGGTCATATGCCCTGCACCATCAATCTTCGCTGCTTCATCAAGCGATGTTGGAATCGCATCGAAGTAACCCTTAACCAGCCAGATCATGAATGGTAGAGAGCCTGTGACATAAACAAACAACAGCCCAGCGTAGGTATCAATCAGCCCCATTTTTGAGAGCAGAATGTAGATCGCTGTCATCGATAGGAAAGCCGGGAACATCTGAAGTACCAAGATGCTCATCATGATGTTTCGCTTACCGTTGAAACGGTAACGAGAGAAGATAAACGCCGAGAGTGTGACCACAACCAAGGAGATAATCATGTTGGCGGTTGCCAAGAAAAACGTGTTTTTGTACCACTCAAAATACGGCGTATCGGTGAACAGCGCGCGGTAGTGATCCAAAGTAAACTCAATGCCCGTAAACGAAGAGCTGAAAAGGTTGTTACCGACCTTGAACGATGCAAGCACTGTCCAAATAACCGGGCCAAGAACCAGCAGTGCATTTGCCGTTAAGAACAGATAAACAATTACGGTCCCAACTTTGCCAATAAACTTATCCATCTTACATACCTACATCGTCTTTAAATGAGTTCATGCGGCGGAATTGCCAAATCGCGATAACCGACAAGAACAAGAAGATCACAATTGAGATAACTGACGCGATTTGATATTGCTGGAAGTCGAGAGTCAGTTTGTAGATCCAAGTAATCAAGATATCGGTGTGCCCTGCAAAGCGATATTCAGGGTTGATTGGTCCACCCTCGGTCAGTAGGAAAATCGCTCCGAAGTTGTTGAAGTTATGGGCAAACGTCATCACTAAAGATGGCGCAACTTGGTGAAGCACCATCGGCAAGGTGATTTCCCAGAACTGTTGAAACTTGCTCGCGCCATCCACTTCACTTGCTTCGTATAGGTCTTCAGGAATATTGGTTAATGCCCCTGCAATCAGCAGCATGAAGTAAGGTGCCCCGACCCAAACACTCACCGCAATCACTGTAATCTTGGCAATGAAGGGATCAGACAAGAAAGCGACAGAATCAAAGCCCCAGCTGTTCAGCGCTGCATTCACTGGGCCAATGCCGTTAAGTAACAAGCGGAACATCAAGAGAGTGACAAAAGCAGGAATCGCATAAGGAAGAATGAAGACAAAGCGCCACGCTTTTTTCGCCTTTATCTTCTTGTTCTGCAGTGCCAGCGCCAACAAAAAGCCGAAGCCACAAGTACAGACCGTTGCGAAGAATGCCCACATTACTGTCCATGAAGCGACACCGAAGAAGGTACTCGACCAGATCTTCAACTCAAACAGCGCAAAGAAGTTCTTAAACCCAACCCAATCGACTAAGTTCTTCGGCGGGATATGATGTGGTGCTGAATAGTTGGTAAAAGACACCATCACCGTAATAATGATCGGCATGATGATGAATGCGATGCTTGCGATAAACGTAGGCGACAACATAATGAACGCAAACTTGCGATCATAGATATCTTTCAGTTGTTCACTAAGAGACAGTTTTGACGGCTGAGTCAGTTGTGCATCGCGCACATTCGACACGTACAAGCAGATAAACAAGAATGAGTAGAGCAGCGCAATCACACCCTCAACCAACATAAAGATTGAGTTATCGCCTTGTGTGATGGTAAAGCCTTTACGTACTTGAGCAACGTCACCCAAAGTCACAAGGCCTTTTAACGACTCCACAATTTCAGGGAAAATAAGCAACGTAATCAGTTGGATGGCGAGAAAAATCCCGCCTTTCAACCAGTGTCCCTTTAAGATCTGTGTGCTCCCCATGATAAGGAGAGCAGCAGGCAACTTAGGAGCTGCCTTAGTCTCAGATAACAACATAGATCCTCTTCTACTCTTGTAGTTCAATCTGTTCAGCAATAATTGAACGAGCGCGGTCAAGAACAGCTTTTGGTGACTTATCATTTACCCACAAGTCGGTAATTGCGCTGGCCATTGGTGACCAAATAAAGCCCATCTCCGGTAATGAAGGCATCGCATCAGAGTAGAAACCTTGAGTGATGATCGCGTAAGTCGCTTCATCCGCATTAACAATGATCTCTTCCATCACCGATTGAACGGGTGGAATCGATTGGGTCATTTGGTAACGCTTCTTCAGCATGGTTTCTGTTGATAGGTAGTCGGCGAACAATTGAGCCGCTTTTGGATACTCGGTGTAAGAAGAGACCACTGCAAGTCGAACGGTTGAGAAGGTGCGTGGCTGTTGGCCTTCCAGTTTTGGCATTGGTACCACACCAAAATTCACACCAGAATCTTTGTAACCTTGAATCGCCCATGGGCCATCAATAATCGCTGCCACCTTGCCCTCGCCAAAGAGACCACGGCGAACTTGCGGGTTACGCATATCAATTGGGTTAGAACTGTTTGCTACGCGCAAGCTCTTCATTGCCTCTAACCCTTTTTGAGCTTCCTCTGAGTCAATGCCGATATCTTTCGCGTCGGTGCCGTTGTTACCAAACTCATATGCACCATACAAAGTTACAAACATGCGCGACTCGTAGTAGTTTTGGATATCCCAAAGCAATGCATACTTGTGTTCTTGCTTATTATTGAATGATTCCGAAAACTCAATAATCTCCTCAAAACTCTCTGGAGCTTTCGGAAGCAAGTCTTTGTTATAGAAAAGTGCTGTAGTGGCAAAACTAACAGGAAAACCGTAGCTCACACCTTCAGACTTAGAAGCGCTGATGGCATTTTGCATAAACGTGCTATCAATGCGCTCTGAAGAAACCAGGTTCTCCATAGCACCACCCGCAACAACCAAACGTCCCAGCAAATCGTGCTCAATTTCTGCCACATCAGCCACTCGAGCTGAGCCACCGTCCTGAATTAAACGAGAAGCAGAATCGATAGGTGCGAGTCCACGAAACGAAAAGTCGACATCGTAGCCGAACTCTTGGTTAAAAGAGTCTGCTGCATACTCCATGTATTCAACGGTCGTTTTATCCGTCCAAATGAGTAGTTCGGCACCCTTCTCTGGTGTTATCTCTTCAGCGCTAGCCAACCCAGACATCAATAGCGAGGCCAATAGCGTTGTTCTAAATAGCTTTTCTTTCATACTCACACCGCACAAGTTAAATTTAGTAGTCCATAAGATACTACTAGGTTATATCTCGCCCTAAACAAGTCAATACGATTTGTTCAAATCAGAACCACCTTTGTGACTTAGATCACCATAAATGCGTAATTACTAACCATACGCATGATTATATATAACACCAGTCTGAATCAGGCTTAACAGCAAGAAATAAGCTCATTCTGATAGCTATATCGATGAAAACAATACTATTCGTGATGATGATCAATAAAATCCACCCATGAGAGTGAGCGAGATCACATAACCAATTTCTATGGGAAGAAAAATAAAAATAAATAAAGAACAATAATTAGGCGTTCAACGTGAACTACTAAATTCATGGCCAGAATTATCGAAATAAATCCAATGCCGGAATAATAAGGAAATACTGTGAAACGAACATTATTGTCTGTAGTGATAGCCAACACCTTGCTTGTGAGTACCACTGCTTTTGCTAGCGATCGAGGCTTTGCTCCTGAAGACACCTTTTTTGATGACGCTTTGAACTTTGGTGGGCATGTTGGATCGTCTGTTGAGTATGAATACAAAACGACGACTAACTGGGCTCTGTGGGGCGCAGCTGAAATAACTGAGCAGACGCGTACACATGAAGTGGTGAGCCTGTTCTACCGAAACTCAAAGTGGAACTTCTCGACCCTTTACGCTTTTAAGCTGGAAGATCGTAAAAAAGAGCAATCGGGATACAGCGAAACTGAAGATGGTTACATTCACCTACTGTCTCTTGATAAAGGCTTCAACTTTGGTTCAGGCTGGGGAGTAGGTACGGTTTATGACATCGAATACTCACGCAGTCAGATCTACAGCACATCGGGTACAAGTGGTTTACGACATACTACGGTTGAACACAGCTTTAGACCTTACCTCACCTACTGGAGCAATGACTTCGGTGCGGGTTTCTACTCTAACCTCGAGTATCTACTAAATGATGAAGATAAGAGTGAGTGGGGCAAAACTAAAGAGGAAGGCTATAGCCTACTGTTCAAACCATACAAGCGCTTAGGTAACTGGGAGCTGGGTGTTGAGTTCTTCTACCAAATCAAAGAGAACGAGAGAAACGGCACTAAAGTCAGCGATTTCACTGAGAAGTATGTGGAACCGATTGTTCAATACAGCTTTGATGATGCCGGCACCATGTATGTTCGAGCTCGTATCGGTGAAAACGAAACCAACGGCATCGGCAGCAACGACGACTACTTCAAAGACATTCGTAAAGCGACCATCGGCTACGAACAAGCCGTGGGTGAAGACTGGTTGATGAAAGCGGAATACGAATGGGCGAAAGATACTGAGACGTCGAACTCTGCACAATTGGCTGGTGACGAAAAAGTAGTTGAACAGAACACACTATTCTTACAAGCTCTATATCGCTTCTAACTAATTGATAGGTCGAATAATATGCTCAAAGTTTCAGAAATAGCTCAGGTCGTTGGTGGAGAAATCGTTGGTGATAACACGGTAGAAATATCGTTGATTCGTCCGGTTTCAAGCGATGAAAAAGGTGGGCTTGCGATTGTATTTGCCAAATCCGATCTCAAAGGCATTTCTGAAACTTTAGCGGATGTGATTATTGGACCACGAGCGATTCTTGAGTCATCGGCAAAAACCAAAATCGTTATTGATGAATTGGATGCCGATAAACTCAACCAACTGATGCGCTTTTACAAAGTGCATAAGTACCAACTGTTTGATCAAGGCAACACTTCTGATATCCCAGATGTATACATTGGTAAGCACTGTCAAATCGGAGACAACTGCCACTTTATGCCTGGTGTGAAGATCATGAATGGCGTCACCATTGGCGACAACGTGGCAATCCATGCCAATACCGTGATCAAAGAAGGCACCATCATCGGCAACAATGTCACGATTGATTCGAACAACTCCATTGGCAACTACAGCTTTGAATATATGACAGGTAAACAAACTCGATACCAGCGCGTAGAGAGTATTGGCCGCGTCATTATCGAAGACGACGTAGAAATTGGATGCAACAACACCATCGACCGAGGCACGCTGGGTAATACCGTAATTGGTCGAGGTACCAAAATCGATAACTTAGTTCAAATTGGCCATGACTGTAAAATTGGTCAGCATTGCCTATTGGTATCGCAAACAGGCTTCGCTGGACACACAACGTTGGAAGACAACGTTATCGTGCATGGTCAAGCAGGCACCGCTGGGCACCTAACCATCGGAAAGAACTCGGTCATCAAAGCAAAATCAGGCGTGAGCCACTCTTTCCCTGCACATAGCGATATCTTCGGATACCCAGCAAAGGATGCTCGCAGCTACTACAAAAACCTGGCAACACTCAACAAGCTAACCAACAAAAAATCAAACCCAGATAAAGCGGAGACTCCGACCAAATCGAAGGGGTTTATCGCACGTTTGTTTAGCTTGTAACGTTAGCGAGAATTAGCAATGACGGACAGAGCCATGAACATGGTCGATGCTTACATTAGATCAAATACCAAAGAACTGTATATCGAGCTCGAACCGGGTACATCATTGAATATACCCGAGCAGCAGCAAGCGTGCCTGTCCTCATACATCGATGAAAAAGTTTATTTTGGTATTCGACCTGATTTTGTCTATTTAGCAGAAGACAACGAGCAGCTTAATACTATCAACGGTCAACTCATCGATTATAGAAAGACCGATAACAGCTTTGAAATCCTGTTAGCCATTGGTCATAAAGAAATACTATTCAGAACAAAAAAATTAATTCGCCAAAGTGATATCGGAAAGTCTTTTCGCATTAATTTCGATACCTATTTTGGTCATATTTTCGATTATGAAACCAGTCGAAACTTAACAATATAACGCGAATAAGATAAAGGAAATTGACGATGAAACGTACTTTGCTGCTTACTGCCCTGCTCTCATCAGCACTCATGGGATGTGCTAGCACATCAGACAGCACCGAAGGTGCACAAGCTATGGCTACCGGTCCTTTTGCTAACTGTAACCTACCAAGTGTTGAAGAGCGTGGCCCGATTAAACCGTCACTCTATGTTGTTGGTACATTCCCTGATGGCCAATGGATGCACATGGAAAACCGTCAAATGTCTCACAAAGGCAACGGTATCTACCAAGTTGTGAGTGAAGAGAAGGCCGGTAATGTCAGCCTACAATTTGCCACCATGAGCTGGAATCCACAATTTACTGCTGCAGGTAAAGAGATGGTTGCAGGGTACGAGAAAGAGCTCAAACGAGGCGGCTTCGCAAAGAACACCACCGTTGCTATTCCTGAGGATGGAAAGTACCTATGGAGCATTGAAATCGGACAAGACAAAAAGCCAGTCCGAGCTCTGCTAAAAGCGTGTAAGTAATTACAAAATTGAGGGAGCGAATCGCCCATATTCGCTCTCTATCTCTGTTCATTGAGCAAGTCGCTGTCAGCCGAAAACGCCTTTCTGAATCAACAGTTTTAATCTAATAAAATCATGTGAATCAATATGCTACATCACTTGATTGTATAACCCTATGCGGAGTATCAAATGGCAACAGTTAGCCTACGCAAAGTAGAAAAAGAGTATGACAATGGCTTCAAAGCTGTGCATGGCATTGATCTAGACATTCATGAAGGTGAGTTCATGGTATTTGTCGGCCCATCAGGCTGCGCAAAATCAACAACTTTGCGAATGATTGCGGGCCTAGAGAGCATCTCTGGTGGTGATATTCGTATCGGCAGCAAAGTAGTGAATGATCTCCCTCCGAAAGATCGTGGCATCGCGATGGTGTTTCAAAACTACGCCCTTTATCCGCACAAAACCGTATTCGACAACATGGCTTTTGGCCTCAAAATGCAGAAGCGACCAAAAGACGAGATCAAAAAGCGCGTTGAAGAAGCCGCTGAAAAGCTTGAGATTACGGACTTGCTTTACCGCAAACCCAAAGAGATGTCAGGTGGTCAGCGTCAGCGTGTTGCAGTAGGTCGTGCTATTGTACGTAAGCCCGATGTTTTTCTATTCGATGAGCCTTTATCTAACTTAGACGCCAAACTGCGTGTTTCTATGCGCGTTAAGATTGCACAGTTGCACCAATCGTTGAAAGAAGAAGGCAATCCAGCGACCATGATCTACGTAACGCATGACCAAACAGAAGCGTTAACGTTGGGCGATCGTATCTGCGTTCTCAACCAAGGCAACATCATGCAAGTGGATACGCCAGCCAACTTATACAACTACCCAGAAAACAAGTTTGTCGCTGGTTTTATTGGTTCTCCTGCGATGAACCTTATCAACACCAAGCTATGTCAACTGGGCGAAGATGTTTATGTTGAGCTCGCTCCAGGCGCGCGCATTATCATTCCAAAAGACAAGCAACAAAAACTTCTGAATCACATAGATAAACCCGTATGTCTGGGGATTCGCCCGGAACACATCAATCTCGCAAGCGATGACGAGACAATCAATGTACACGACGGTGAACTCACCGTTGTAGAGAACTTAGGTAATGAAAAATACCTCTACTTCAGAATTGGTGAAAATGAGGTGGTGGCGCGAGTTAATAACCAAACTATATCCACATCAGATATTGGTAAGAATATTCGCTTTAATTTTGATTCTGCTTTCTGCCATATTTTCGATGCAGAAACAGAGCAGAACCTAACGCTGTAAGTGCCTAATCGCTAAACAAAAGCTGCCTCTTATTTGATGTGTTGGGGTGGCTTATATTTTCAAAAAATTAAAACCCAATAATTAAGCCTAATTCAGAGAATATCTGGATCGGCTTTGTGCACCCTAAATTTATCTAATAAGTGAAACAGGACGATAACATGAAGAACAAAATAGTACTTCTTTCAGTATTGCTCGCTTCTTTACCTGCCGCTGCAGATTGGAATCAAGCGTATTTCCGTGGCACTGCCAATGATTGGCAATCCGAATCCATGGTAAAGATCAAACCGAACCACTGGCAAATTGTTAAGAAGTTCAATACTGGCGATGCGAATAACCCACCGAGTTTTAAAGTCGATCGTTTTGGTGATTGGTCAGAGAACTACCCGATCAATAACTATGTTGTCGATCCGAACAAAACCTATGAAATCAACTTTTACGACGACACCAACACCGTTATTGTCCATGAAAAGCTTCCGTTCGATATGCGTGATGAAACCATGTACTTCGTATTTCTTGACCGCTTCCATGATGGCGACTCAACCAATAATACGTCCACTGGTGCCAACATGTACTCGGCTGACAAGTCAGATTTCAAAAAGTACTTCGGCGGCGACTTAAAAGGTCTCACTGCAAAGCTGGATTACCTGCATGATATGGGCATCACTGCTATTTGGATCACGCCACCAGCGGATAACATTAACGTACCAGACAGTCGTGGCGGCGCTGGCTATCACGGTTACTGGGGACGTGATTTCTTTAAGGTTGATGAACACTTAGGTACGGTTGACGACTTTAAAGCGCTAAAAGCGAAAATGGACAGCTACGGCATGAAGCTCGTGCTGGACTATGCGCCTAACCACTCTAACCCAGATGATGAAGGGGAATATGGCGCTCTTTATAAAAATGGCGTTCGTCTTGCCGACTACAACAACGACAGCAGCGGCTATTACCACCGCAACGGCGCAATCGCCGCTAACGGCCAAAACTGGGAATGGGATGATGCATGGGCGGTTCGTAACAAGACTTTATTCAACCTAACCGACTTTGACCAAAGAAAAGACGGCCCAGCACGTCAATACCTGATTGACGGTGCCAAGTTCTGGGTTGATTTAGGCGTTGACGCTATCCGCATTGATGCGGTGAAGCATATGGACAAAGAGTTTATCCAAGACTTTACTGGTCAAATCAATGCCTATGCCAAACAGAGCCAAGGAAAAGACTTCTACTTCTTTGGTGAGTGGATGGATTCCGGTGCAGATGCGACCGGTTCAAACTTTGCGTCTATCGACTTCGCGAACACATCAGGCTCTGCTCTGCTCGATTTTGGTTTAAGAAATACCATCGAAAACGCGCTGCTAAACCATAACGGTACAGGCATGTACGCTATTAACAACTACATGAAGCTGAGAGACCAGAAGTTCACAAGTAGTGATTGGCAGGTCATCTTTTTAGATAACCATGATGCACCTCGTCTATCTACTGTACTGCGTTCTGATGCGACTAACTTTGGTCCAGGTAAAGACAAATGGGGTGGTCGTCAAAGTATCCCATTCGCTCAAGATCGTGTTGAGCTGGGTTTGGCTTTGATCATGACATCTCGTGGTATTCCATGTATCTACTATGGTACCGAGCACTACGCAGCAAACTTCACAACCAATGGGTTTGGTCAGCAAGGTAATGACCCATACAACCGTGAAATGATGCCAAGTTTCGATAAAACAACACCGGCATATCAAATGATCAAAAAGCTCAGCAAACTACGTAAAGAGAGCTTTGCAATCCAACAAGGTTCTTACATTGAGCGCTGGATAAGTAACGATGTACTGGTTTATGAGCGTAACGCAGGCGACGATGTCGTTGTAGTAGCGATGAACTTAGGCAACTCTACTTCAGTCAACGCCATCAACCTTGGTTTAGCAAACGGTACATACGACAACGTACTAGGTGGCGACCAAGTCGTGGTTGCAAATGGCAGTGCGACATTCAACCTTGATCAGAATGAAGTCATTGTTCTACATACTAAAAACTGATCCCTATTGATGACTTAATGTCATAGCGGATGTTACACCACTAAAATCCTGCACTTTTGTGCGGGATTTTTTATTGTATGTAAATTGATCTAGCGCAATTTAACTCACCATCTTTCTAAACTGTCACCCGAGTGGGTGATGTGAACATTGTTACATAAAAATATGATGATATGGAACGAAGTATGTAAATGAACTAAACGACAAACGTCAGCGAGTTAATATGGAAATTACAACGCCAGTAGATCACATCGTATTTCATATCCTTGGATTCACACCACTTCAAGAAACTGATATCACGCAACATATATGCCTTTGCTATCAAAATAAGCCTCCTTACCAGGCTGCAAATTGCACGAAAGACCGTTATCAGCATCTCTATCTCGTGCACGATAGCTCAGCAGTGCAATTCCTAAAACAGTACCCAAATAAGAATTGCTCAAATGATATCTGCCTCTTGGTCGATAGCCCTAGTAGTCAGGTTGAAGTACTTATCCAACACTTGCAACATGGTTGGCGAGGTGTATTAAATTGTGGCTGCACAAACAATGACTTGATGAAAGCCATCGATATTGCACTGGATGGAGGTTTATGGTTCCCACGTCGAGCCTTAGACTCCTTTATCATCAACACGATTGATCATTACTACCATCAAGAGTTTATTCAATCTGTCTCGGAAAATTTCGATCTTACAAAAAAAGAGCAAGCAGTCATGCACCATCTATTGCATGGATATAGTAACAAGCAAATCGCCTCACACATGTTTATTAGCCTTAATACCGTGAAAACTCATATTAAGAACATCATGATGAAAACAGATTGCCATTCTCGGCATGCATTTATCAATAAAGTATCTCAGCTATAACGAGTTTAGCGGGGTATCAAAATTTCATCACGGACTGCCTTTGTCCTCTGCTCCATTGAACTAGGCAGAAGCGCTTAATAAAAAATCTCGACGATCAGTTGTTAACAATAAGCTCTATTCGAATTGGCCCTACAAAATCACCAGAGTTCTTTAGAGATATTTGATGTTCGGGGATTGGCTTTAGATTGAGGCGTTGAACCTGCTCTGGGTCAACCCTTAATCGATAGTCACCTAAAGGGACTTTATCCATAAAGAAAAAGCCATCATATTCAGAGGTTCGCTCACTGACGACTCGTCCTTTCTGATCAACCAGTTGAAGTTTTGCTCCAGCGATCGGCTGAAACTCCCCATTCTTGAACAAATAGGCATCACCATCCACTTCTCCAGTGGCAATAAAAGGATAGTCAAAAGTTTGGATAATACCGGGACGTCCTAAGGCACTCAGTCCCTCAATCATTGGGTATAGATAAGGATCTTGCATTTTTTGATCATCAATAAAGATGTTTTTGCTTTCGGTGGTGCTCAGATCCGTCATCAACAGCACCCCACGTTCGGTGACGTCGCCATTGTTGAACGCAATATCCGAAATCAGTTGCTCGCCAGAATCAAATACTCCATTGCCATTTGAATCGTTAAAAGCTCGTACCTCTACTCCTCCTGTTGTCGCTAACGTGTCCGAGCGGACATATAGATGATCGGTTTTATCGACATAACCCAGACTAAACGCCATTGAAAGATGTACATCGTAGTCGCCTTCGTCATCACCATTAGCTTCAATACCAAAGTCAATATTCTGATATCGTTTACTAACACGGAAGCCGTAGTCTGTAGTTTCACTCTCCGTATCATAGTTAGTATCGATACCAACACTGTATCCATTGGGTGAACGCCAACTTGCATCAAGGCTGTAGCTAGTGATGTTGCTTTCGGGCTCTATGTCATAGTCAACCGATGTTCTGAAGGTCCAGTCAAACAAACGCTTAGTCAACGCAATATCCCCACTAAATTGACTCTCACGCGAATAATACAACTCATAATTAAGAGTGTTAGAGGTTTGAAAATAGCTTGTCGAAAGTGAGGTCCGTTGCTCTACGCGATATTGGTCTTTTGCATAGTCCGGATCTGTTCTCTGTTTTAACTCTTCACGATCAACGGTCAAACTGAGCCCTAGAGGACCGAAGCTATCGTCTAGTCGAATTTCCGATTGGCGCGCATACTCATAAACATCGCGGGGCAAATCTTGTGTATCTAATCCCCACAACTCTAAGTGTTTAAGGTTAATGTTGGTCGAGAACAAGCGAGTTTGGAGTTGCCAGTCCAAGCCGTTGTTTCGGTCGTTGTCTATCAACCAATTAACTTGATTGTATAGCCCCCAGAACCCTCCCGTTGCGCCAATACTGAACATATTCAGCCGCAAGCTGTCATCTTGATCATAGAGCGAGACATAGCCAAGATTCATAGTCAGATTCTGGCTAACGCCATATTCAAACCGTGTACTGAAATGCAACTGACCATTTGGATCGGAATATTGATCAACGCTGGTTAAATCAATAACAGGTACATCGGCTTGATTCGCACCGACTTGATAAGACCATTTTCCTGGACTCAGCTGCTCTGAACCAATATAGATAGCATCAACCTGTTCCTGTTGCTGCCCTTCTGGACCATAGAAAATAAGTTTTATCTCATTCCGACCAAATAATAAATTAACGTCGGAAAACTCATACAAGCCATCACTTCGATCGTTCGCTGTCTGCATGCTTATCAACTGATTATTTACATACAGCTCAACTTCCCAGCCTGTCGTTAATGGGCCACGTAAAGTCGTTCTATCGAACTCTGTCGCGCTAGACAAATCGGTGTTCGCTAAATACACCCCTCTTCCTTCAGAACTACTACTCAGATGCTCTATACTGGGTGTAAAGACATCACCAATCTGAAACTCAGTCGTCCCTAGAATCCCGGTATCTTCTGGATGGCGTCGGCCTAAAGACCAGCGACTACTTGTTACACTTCCTTCTGAGATCGAACCTGCGAGATAAAACTCACTCGTTAATTTTGCTAAATCACCGCTAGCAAACACACTGTAATCTGTATCCCAACGATTGTCTGAGTCAAGGTAGGTATCGAGCGTGATATCCATTAACGGGAAAGACAACCACTGATACTCTCCTTCAACAAGAGGATATGTCGCCTGATTGGTGCTGTTGTTACTCAGATTTCTAGCTCTTTTTTCACGCTCTATTTGTTGCTCTAAGGGAAGTGGAGTTCTTGAATTTACATAGAGAGTCAAATCAGACAGTTTTAAATCCAAATCGATTGGAAACCACTTTTCAATCAGAGTCTTGTTTATGTAAATATCATCAAACTCTTGCAAGTAATCCGATTCTAATAGAGTAGACGTATCACCATTAACTATCACTTCATTGCGTGTAAGGTTTAGCGCAAAGGTTTGGTCTTCTCGAACAAACCAACCTTCTGCAACACCTGCCCCAGGATCAACGTCAATAGCTAACTTCAGAGAGCGAGATAGTTCACCCAATGGGACTAGCAATGTTCCCTCTCTTGGATAAACCAGAACAGCTTCGTTTAACACTCTTCTTGCAAGGTGTAGCTCCAAAATAATAGGTTCATCATCTATCAACTCGTTTGTGATCGCTTGAGCTGATGTGATGTACATGAGCCACAACGTAATGAGAGCTAACAACCTTGAAAAAAGAGCGAAAAGTGATCTCTGCTTATAATTAATCACTTCCGCCCAAAAACATCTCATGGCTACCCACCCCGCTGATCAATGTATAGCAGCGAGAGCGGACACTAAACTCAGATCCTCACTAACAAAGACCTGCTCAGTGCCATGTCTTTTAACAACCAATTTCAAAGGGCTATGACCATCCCAGTTATCCAAATTTAAGTTAACCATGCGTTGAGGTAGTGGATAGTAAAAGCCCATACTTCTAAGCATCGCAATAGGCTCGCTATTATTACCAGCATAAACATCGATGTCAGAATACACGCTCGTATTACCGTATCGATTGAATTGCATGTTTAATGACAACTGATTGTCTTGTTTAACAAAAGAATACGAATCTAAAGCTACTCGGGTATTGGTTGATGGGACTTTTCGAACGAAGACAGGAATAGATAAAGACGTTGTCATCTGCAGCCCAACACTTACTTCATCATCACCCAAACTGTTTTTTAAGGCTTGATTTATATCGTTAGAGGTCTCTTTTGGAACCTCAGTTAACAATAGGTGACTTCTTAGCTCTCCTACGTCTAATCTGTGGCTATTTCTAGCGAGCAGTTTAATGGTTTGATTTCCATTCGGTGCAATTTTTATCTGCCTTGGCGATATCCTTACATATTTTTGGGCTGAATTTATAACACCCTCGGATTCTTCTAATCTGCCATCTGGCTTCATCTCCATGTCTACAAAACTAATACGATAAGTCTGGGCTTCCTCACTTGGGTTAAATAAATATAAATGTTGTAATCTCTGATTGGGCTCAAATTCTATTCGGTAGTGACTTAAGCTGACACCAGCATGACTAAAGTTTGTAAAGCAGAATAGAAACAAAATAACTACGTAATTATTAAACATAATACTTCCTTAATATGCGTAATATAGAGTTATAAATAATAAAATTGGAGCTTCAGTAGTTTGAAGCTCCTTTTATAGATTAAATATATTTTGCCGTTAGCGTGTAGCTGCAGCTAATATGACCTGTTTTGCCACCTTCGATACGCATGGTGACACCAACCGGGAATGAGAACTCTTCTTTCTCACCGTTATATTCCCAAGGCCATTTCCACCACTCTTCACCTTCAACAGGGGCACGATATATTGCTGCCACCTCAGATGTAGCAATACCACCAGTACAACTCGCGAATGCACCCATATCAATTTGAGAACGCTGTCCTTTCGTTCCTTTGTACTTAAATTGACCCGGTACAGAGCCAATTGCAGGCACAGATTTCAAGAACCAAAGACCCTCATATACTTTCCCGTCAGTACTTAAAGTGATATGACGATCTTTACTTGAAACTGGAAACTTACCAAACGAAGCTGCTTGGCTTTCAGTTAACGAAATAGGGTTTAAAACATCGCCACCTACTTCACAGTCAGCATTATCTTCAGCAATTGCAAGCATAGGAATTGATGATGCAACGGCTATAGCAATTAATAATTTTTTCATAACACTATCCTTAATGTTATCTGCGCTTATTCACGTACAATGTCACGTAATCTCGCGCTATTAATGTCAATAACTTTGTCATCACATATATGTTGCAGCCAAATTAACCATACATTCTGCACCAATTTTAGCTACTTTAGGCGAATGGTATGTATAGTGAACGGGTTCAATGAAGTCATCTTGCGTAGGAGTCATGTTATAGGCATTTGGATTATCAAGCACAACGGCACCATCTTCTCCCATAGCATCGCCAGTACCCTTACAACCATCTAGAACAATGGCTTGGAACTGAAGCTCATAACCTTTCGTCGCTTCAACGTTGAAGTCTAACTGCGCTTTAGTTTGTGTATCGATCAGCACTTTACCCAGTACACCATTATTACCATTTGTTGGTGCTGTCACTGTAAGTTGGTTTAACACATCTGCAGTCACTGTTGCATCTGCGCTTGATGAATCCCAATCAGCGTTAGCGACAAAAGAAGAAGAAGCTAAAGCCAAACCCATACTGACAACGATATATTTAGTTTTCATAATAAATTTCCTTATTTCCGACTTATTGTTATGTCAATCAAACTGTTGACATTAGGAATTATGAAATCATCCACTAAATTTTCATCACCCTTTTCGGGTGATTTAAAATAGCTAGAATTAATTAGAGTTAAAGCGTGGCAACTATCTTACGTTAAGGTCCCGCTATGGTTAGTTCAATCGCAGTGTTAGAAATGAATTCAAAGAAATACTTTTGTTATTTCATCGTCTTTTATTCTATATTGTTTTTTATATCTGGATGCTCAGATAGAGAACCGGAAAATAATGAAGACATACAGTTAAGAACACTCATAGAAAAAAATGAGCTTTCTCTTACCTCTTTAAGTAATTTATCCGTTCCCAACATAGATTCTCCATTAGCACAGTTGGGGAAAACACTGTTTTATAGCAAGTCCCTGGGTGGAGAAGAAGATAGCGCTTGTGTAACCTGCCACCATCCGTTACTTGGAGGTGGGGATAATTTAAACCTGTCTGTAGGTGTCGGAGCAGAACTACCCAATCTGTTAGGCTTAGGAAGAACAACGACTGATCATTCGGCACCAACAGTCCCTAGAAATGCACTGACCGTTTTCAATATCGCGCTTTGGGAAAAAACTCTGTTCTGGGACGGACGGGTTGAAGTTGTCCACAACTCTGGGCTAAAACAAATTAATACACCCGATGGTCAACCTGATCTCAGCGCCGGTGACGAGCTGCTATTCGCCCAAGCCGCGTTCCCTGTGACATCTGCAGAGGAGATGCGCGGATATTTTAAACAAACGGCATCGAATGATGAACTACGAAAACACCTTGCCAAGCGGTTAGCTGACGCCCCAGATGATGGTGACCCTCAGCTTGCATTCAGCCATTGGCCCGATATGTTTCGTACGGTCTTCAACCAACCATCAGCAAGCGCCAGTGAAATTATCACCCCTGAAAATATCCAATTAGCCCTCAGTGCATTCCAACGAACAATGCTGTTTGTTGATAACCCATGGTTTGCCTACTTAAAAGGGGACATATCTGCACTCACAACACAGCAAAAGCGCGGGGCAATTCTCTTCTATGCAGAAAAACAAAATGGAGGTGCACACTGCGTGAGTTGTCATAGTGGCCTTTTATTTTCCGATGAAAAGCTCCACCCGCTAGGCTTCCCACAAATTGGTCATGGAAAGGGGGATGGCGTTGCAGACAGTAATGGAAATACCGATGACTTTGGAAGATACCGAGTAACAAATGATATTGAAGACATCTACAAGTTCCGTACCCCAACCCTGCTTAACGTTGCCCAAACAGCACCTTATGGTCACGCTGGAAGTTTCAACACGCTAAAAGAAGTTATTCAGTATTCTGCGGATCCGTTGCCATCATTCTTTACTTACTTTCAAGAATATAAATGGTGTCAAAGCGACCAACTATCTCGCTTAGCGAGCTGTATGGACCTCTACCCCCTAGCTAAAGAACACACCCAAAAGTCACTCTCTGCACGTCAAACATTTGAACTGCAGCACCCTATTTCGATCACTCTTACTAACGACGAAATTGAAGACATAGAAGCGTTCCTGCATACACTGACCGATCCATGTATCTTAAATAAAGAGTGTATGACCCCTTGGCTTTACGACTCCTCAGTCATCAATGATCCTGATGAAAACATGCTTAGAGCCGTCAACGAGTCAGGAGAGTTATTATGAAAACCATGAATACATTGCTCGCGTGTTTCTCTTTTTTCGGACTGATATCTGATTCATGTGCGTCTATTAATACGGAAGGCCGTCAGTTAAAGAGACTTCAATTAAAACAAGTTGAAAGCTTCGATTTTGGCAAGCTAATTAGAGGTGGAAATCAAAAAGGTACGATTACCATCTCCCCATCAGGGCAAGTCACCGAAAGAAACATAAGAGCATTGGAGCGCATTAAGCCAGCCATGTTCTATTTATGTGGCGAACCTAACCAAGGCTTCCTACTTGAACTGCCAACTTACGTTAGTTTGAAGTCATCCAAAGCAAGCTCGCTCTCCATAGGAGACTTCACTAGCAATTTAGACAACTGGAAGGGGCAACTACCTGTATCTGGTTGCAAAGACATAAAAATAGGAGCGACCATTGAGTGGTACTCACTCAAAAATATAGGAGGTATCGAAAGTCACTTCTCAATTTCAGTCCGTTATACTGATCGTCGATAGTTTAAGCTTTCATTTAAAACAAAGCCTAAAATAATGTGTTGCCTTATCATGGCAAAATCAAACTGATCGTCCAACTTATATCTGATATTAGGGATATAGCATTGCTTAAAAATTATTTATAGTTAATCATAAAAAGTAAGAAATCGAATGTAATTTGATCTCAATCATTTAATTCATCACTTTGTTAAATTTTATTTAAATTTCACCCAATAGGGTGATGATAGTAATCTAACAAAATGAATTAATATAAAGACGTATGATATCAATATAATTAAAACAAGTGTTGGCTACTGTATGGCTAAGAAAAATAATAATGAATTTACAAATCCAAACATCTCCTATCTTCCGAACGAACTGGAAAGTGAAGTTCGTGAAGGGTTAGAAAAAGTTGGCGTTGAACATGTGAGCCTAATCATTTTGTCCGAAGGGAAGGACATCGTTTTTGAAAGTTTGGAGAGTATTTCAAAGAGAATATCCATTAGCAAAAGAATATCGGAGAGCATTGAAAGCTATCTTGACGCCGCCATGTGCCATGAGAAAAACATTTTGCACTTTACCTATGACAATGTTTTGGAGAATCGAATATTTGACCACGAAAAGCTGTCAATAATCACTAATAAACTGAGTAAATATTCTATATTTTCTCCCCTAAACTACGAACATAGAATGGTAGCTATCTTTCACAGCGTTGAATCATTATCTGAACATCAGACTAAGCACCTACAACTGGTAGCTAATATTATGACAGCCTGGTCCAACTCATGGGTTGCCCACAACACTATGTTGCATTACTGGAAAAAGTACTCCGAGCCTAAGAATGTAGATATTACTTCAACGTTAACCAAATCAGAATTCAACGTTTTAGAGTTATTGATAAAAGGATTCACTGGGCCAGAGATATCCAGCATTAGAAACGTATCAAAGGAAACCGTACGAACTCAAATCAAGAGTATTCTTCATAAGACTCACTGCCATAGTCAAAACCAACTGATATCGAGATTCTCTCAAGCTCAATGGACAATAAATTGTCATAGCCGAGGAGTTTATTCTTAAAGTCAGCAAAAAAGTTTAATCGAATTTAAGTTGTCAGTTAATTAATGGTTAAAGGATAAACCATCATGAATATTCTTAACTTTCTGATTATAAAAAGGAACATACTGATATCTTCACTAAGCTTACTAATACTGTTATTCCACTACAATAGTATTCATAGTTTAGTAAGAACAATCGAAATTGAAAAAGAGAAAAGAGAGGATTTAATCTCAAACCTCATTATAAACAATATCGATTACAACCTCTCTTTTTTTAAGAATCTTCTTGCTGACCTTGAGAAATTCACGTTTTTAGAAAGTAAAGAACCTAACGCAGGGAAGGTAAGTAAAGACTTTCTACAAGATCTAGAAAGTCGCTTCAAATTAAATTATTATTTTGAAAAAATTCCCCCTTCAAATGCACAAAGCATCATACTTCAAGACCAAAAAAATCAATATTACTTACTTTCTGGAAAACCCATTCACGTTGTCTTTTCTTCTTCATTCTCGCCTCAATCAGAAAAAACAATACAACTCAAAGTAACTCCTGTATCCCTGCTTTCACTCGATTTATACAAATTAGACTCGCAGAAAGATCGGTACTTTCATTTGATTAAAGTACCGTTACCAGCTTTCAATGGAAATGTTCTCATCTTCGATGACATGACCAGTTCGGCTATCGAGCTAAAAAATGAGCTGCAAAGCTTGGTAGAGATCCTATTACTTCTTCTTGCTAGCTATATTCTCTTAGCGACGTTTGCACAATATCAACACAATACCAACATAGAGCTGGCTTCAGACTCCTTGACTGGGCTTAAGAATCGAGCTTACTTACAATCGGCGAACGTAAGATTAAAACACGACCACCTTAAACATGCGTGTATCTGCGTGATTGTTATCGACCTCGATCATTTTAAAGATATCAATGATCAATATGGCCACCCAACCGGAGACGATATCCTAATCAGAGTCGCAAGCATTTTGGCTGATAATGTGCGAAGCAATGACGAATGCTACCGCATTGGCGGCGATGAGTTCATTGTCATCGTTAAATCTCAAACACTGTCTGATACTAAGAAATTAGCCGAGAGGCTGAGAGAAAAAATTGCCGAAGATGAACGGCTTCATATCATGTCTAAGGGAGGGATATCCGCATCATTAGGACTCGCAGTAATGTTACCTAATCAACCTATTGAAGAAGTCGTATCAATTGCAGATGAGATGCTTTACCAAGCCAAGAGACAAGGGCGAAACTTAGTACAGAGTTACATTTAGGCTTAGCCACATAGACTTTGTATAAATGACTGCAAAGTCTACAAAACAGAGTCAAAATTGTAATACTCTCGACTAAATGGTACTCCCACTAGCCACTGACTGGTGTACAAAGTCCAAGATATTTGTTCATAGCCTCAAATCTAAATCGACTTATGAAGCACTCAGATTTCAATCTAATACCCATCTTCGTTGCTGTTATGGAAGAGCAAAGCCTTAGTAAAGCCGCTCATCGTTTAAACATGAGCCAGCCCGCTGTTAGTCAGAGCCTCCACAAGCTTAAAGTTCTATTTGATGACCCTCTTTTCTTTCGTGAAAGTCATGGTGTTTCACCTAGCAAGCTAGCAAATAGTATTTATCCCCAACTGTCCGCCGCCGTTCATCAAATCAAACTCACAGCTCCACCTCTTTCAAACTTCAATGCAGAAACTAGCTCTCGGAAGTTCATGATTTCAACGGTATCTGTCTTGGGGCTCAGTATATTACCGGCCGTTTCAAACCGTATATTCGCTCACGCTCCCAATATTAAAGTTAAAGCAGACTCAAACCTGCCTAACAACGACATGAGTTCATTGCTGAGAAATCACTATGATTTATCGATAGATATTGAGCATGGGCAATACCCAGAGCTCAAGTCGCAAGAGATCTTAAGAGAAGAGATATGTGTGCTATGCCACGTAAATCACCCTCGCCTAACGAACCCAACTGTATCGCTTGAGCAATTTTTGTCAGAAAAACATGTCGTGCATACAACGTCCAATCAAAATCAAGCCTACTTGCATGGCAAAGGGTTGGACTATGAGAGTATCCTGAAACAACGAGATGTGGCTTGGAGCGCGAACAGCATCGTTGAAATGATGAGTATTATTGAAAATAGCCACCATGTTGGTTTGTTCCCGAAGCGGTTACTTAATAAATACCTTCAATGTTCAGATTTAAAACTCCTACCCTGTGAGTTCATTTCAGAAAGTATAAAAGTCGCGATGTTTTGGCATCCAGCTCAACACGATGACATAGGGCATCGCTGGCTAAGAGATCTGATTTCTGAAGCAAGCTATTGTAGCTAAATGAGCTAACACTCCTTGCTCCAGATTTCGGGCGGCTAATGACTCTTCTAGTTTATTATTAGAGGCTTAGTCTTGGTTGAATAAAATCAATAAACGCTGAGATACGTTTGGAGACTGATGAAGATTTGTAGAAGACTGCGTTCACTCTCTCTCGCTCTGTGTCTCTTAGCTTTACACCCTCTAATACAGGGATTAAGCGCCCTTCTGAAATATCTCTCTGTATCATGAACCCAGACAAACAAGCGATACCATTTCCTGCCAATACCAATTGACGCACTGTTTCTCCATTGCTAGCCGTGATGGTTGGTTCAACATAGCCTTGATTAGGAAGTGGCCAATGGTTAAGCACCTTAGCGCCCGTGAAACCCACGGTTTGATGGCTGGACAACTCTTCTGCACTTTGTGGAATACCACGCTTACTTAAGTAGCTAGGAGAGGCGACCATATATAGGGCGCTTTTTCCCAATGGACGAGCATGCAGTGTGGAATCTGTTAACCGACCAATGCGTATTGCTACATCGGTTCGCTTCTCAATTAAGTCAACAAACCCTTCGTTGGAAGTCAGTTCTAGCTCAATATCTGGATACGCTTCATTGAAGTCACTCACTAACGGCACTAATTGATGGAACACGAACGGGCTGGCTGCATCGACCCTAAGCCGACCTTTAGGCAACTCCCCACGTGAAACGATCTCCTCTTCTGCCTCCTGAATGATTCTTAAACCCGCTCGAATAGAATCAACAAACTGTCGCCCCTCTTCGGTTAACTCTACGCGTCGCGTAGTGCGGTTGAACAGGGAAACACCTAGCTGACTCTCTATCTTGCTAATACTTCGAGAGACTCTCGCGACTTGAATATCGAGCGTCTGCGCCGCAGCAGAAAAACCGCCGCTATCGACGACAGTAAGCATAATTTCTAAATCATCCGATCGCGTTAACACGGGAATCTCCTAAGCCATCAACAGAACAACTATTGCATTTATAACAAAAGTAATTTGTCAATCACACTGTTTTTGGCAAAGGATATTTCTCTCATAATCCTCGCCAACAAAACGAGCCATCAAATGAGCTCCATTTTAAACCATCATTTTTGAGAGAAATAACTATGCCTTTAGCCTTACTCGCATTGACGCTCAGCGCCTTTGCCATAGGAACCACAGAGTTTGTTATCGTTGGTTTAATACCAACCATGGCGACTGATCTAAACGTATCCCTGCCCTCTGCAGGTCTACTTGTTAGCCTTTATGCATTGGGTGTCGCTGTCGGTGCGCCAGTGCTGACTGCACTTACCGGTAAATGGAATCGAAAACTGGTGCTTATCACCATCATGTCTCTGTTTGTGATAGGTAACTTGCTCGCTTGGCAAGCACCTGGCTATAACACCTTAATCGCTGCACGCATATTAACGGGTCTAGCTCACGGCGTGTTCTTCTCTATTGGTTCAACCATCGCAACGGGGTTGGTCGCAAAAGAGAAAGCCGCAAGTGCAATCGCAATTATGTTCACGGGCCTAACAGTAGCGCTGGTTACTGGGGTTCCACTGGGTACATATATTGGCCAAACGTTCGGCTGGCAAGCAACCTTCTTGATCGTGGCATTGCTTGGATTGATTGCTTTGGTCGGTAGTGCGCTACTCGTACCAAACAACCTAAAACAGCCACCAGCGACTAAACTGTCAGCTCAACTAAAAGTTCTAACTCAGCCAAGATTATTACTGGTTTATGCAATCACAGCATTGGGATACGGTGGCACATTTACCGCGTTTACGTTCCTTGCTCCGATCCTAGAGAACGTATCTGGTTTTGACTCAAGTGCGATTAGCCTAATCATGTTGGTCTATGGTGTTTCAGTGGCTGTCGGTAACATCTGGGGTGGCAAAATGGCCGATAAAATGGGGCCAATCAAAGCGCTAACGGTTATTTTTTCTGGCCTTGCGGCGGTACTGGTTGTGTTTAACTTCACTGCAGTTAACCCATACGCATCAGTGGCAACGATTTTAGTTTGGGGTGCGTTCGCGTTTGGCAATGTTCCAGGGCTGCAAGTCTACGTTGTTAAGCTGGCAGAGAAATACACGCCAGATGCCGTCGACGTAGCATCAGGCTTGAACATCGCAGCGTTTAACGTTGGCATCGCGCTTGGCTCTTGGGGCGGCGGTATCATTGTCGCAGAGTCAGGCTTGATGAACACACCTTGGATTGGTGCAGTGATTGTATTGATTGCACTGGCACTAACGAGATTCAGTGGCTTATTAGACAAGAAGCAAACTGAGCAAGCCGTCCCATCTAGCATCTAAAAGAGTAAATAAAATAAAGCCCGAATCTCAGTTCGGGCTTTATCTATCCAACGGTTCGACTATTCGTTATCAATAGGCTTTAACACTCGGCATGGGTTACCGACCGCAACCACATTGTCTGGAATGTCTTTAGTCACCACACTACCTGCGCCAATCACACTGTTCTTTCCAATGTTTACGCCAGGGCAAATGATCACGCCTGCACCAATCCAAGCATTATCACCAATGGTAATTGGCGTACCGAACTCAACGCCTTCATCAACACGACTCTTCACATCGAGTGGATGACCCGCTGTTAGCACTTGTACGTTAGGAGCGAAAAGGACATTGTCACCAATCGTTACTTCTGCAACATCCAACACTACGCAGTTAAAGTTGGCGTAAAAGTTCTTACCCAGCTTAATGTTTGAACCATAGTCGCAGCGAAATGGGGGTTCTAAATAAGCACCTTCAGAGTCAGGGATAAGAGTATCAATTGCAGAACGCCACTCTTCACTATCCGGAATACTGTTGTTGAGCTTTTGGAGAACCTTACGACACTCGATACGTTCCGCGTAAAGCTCTTCATCCCAAGCGAGATAAGGCTCTCCAGCCAACATCTTCTGTTTTTCTGTTTTCATTTTCTTTATCTACTTACCAAAAACTTTTCGCCGATTATAGAGGCTTGTACTGACACAATAATCAACGCTGCGCACAGTTTTGCGATTCAATTTGACCGTTAAAAATAGATATCGGGCAACCAATAAATCGGCTGAATTGACCACATCAGTAGATAACAAAACGTAATGATAAGCCAAACAATCAATAATTATGATTTTATTAAATGCGAGCTATTCTAATGATAATACCAGATGGAATAGAGGCGATAATGAAGGCAATCACCTACCAAAAATTAAGCGACACATTCTCTGTATCCGAACTCCCAACACCCAATTTAGAAAGTGAATTTGATGTACTGATTAGGGTCGTATCTGTCGCACTCAATCCTGTAGATGCAAAAATCAACCTTTGGCATGGCATGGTCGCAGATATGAATGATCAGTTTGTCGGTGGATTAGATGTATCTGGAGAAATCGTCTCGGTTGGTAACCGTGTGGAAAATTGGCAAGTTGGCGATCGAGTCCTCTATCACGGAAATATGCGTCGCGCCCATGGAGGTTTTGCCGAGTTCGCTGTTCAAGATTCCCGCACGCTTGTAAAACACCCTGCTATCTCACCAGAATCTGCTGCAGCCATTCCTTGTGCCGCTTGGACGGCTTATCGCGCTTTGGTGGATAAACTTCATGCCAGCAACAAAGAGAGTTTACTCATCACTGGTGGTTCAGGTGGTGTAGGCAGCTTTGCGATTCAAATTGCCAAAGCACTTGGTGTAAAAACCATTATTACAACCTGCTCCCAAGCAAACCATGAGGTTGTGCGCCAACTCGGTGCGACTCATGTGATTGATTACCGCAATGCCGACGTAGTGGCCGAAATAATGGCTCTCACACAAGGGCAAGGGGTCGATATTGCCTTGGATTGTGTCGGAGGTGATAACGATAAGCTCGCTGCCGATGTGTTGGCATTTGAAGGTGAAATGGTTGAGTTGGTTCAAATCGCTACACCAGAGCGCTATGACAATGCTTTCCTTAAAGGTCTCAGCTTCCACCAGCTTAGCCTAGGCTCCGGCCATGTAAATGGTACTAAAGGCATGAAAACCTTAGTCGATGCAGGCAACGCCGTTAATGCTTTAGTTGAATCAGGTAACATTGTCGTTCCCAACCTCAAAGTGATCACACTCGATGAAATTGGTAACGCTCTACTGGATATACGAAACCAACGCACCGTAGGGAAAGTTATTGCAAAGATCAGTGATTAGCTTAAGAACTTTTGCCCACTTTTCTACACATAATCGAACATCCCCAGCCTAGAAGCGTTTCGTATTGCGAACCTTCTAGGCACTCCTTTAAGCTCGAGAAGCTTACCGACTGAACACCGAGTCTCGAATCACAAGGCTGCCTGTGGTGTTGATAGCATCGGCTTGTTCTGACTCTCCCACGATCTTGAGGATGGCTTTTTGAGTCATCTGTTCTAGTGGAACACTGACGGACGTTAAGCTTGGCGTGAGGAACTCACCCACTTTGCTGTTATCAAAGCCGACAATAGAGATATCTTGAGGTAATGAATATCCCAGCTCCGTTAGCGCTTTCATCGCACCAATCGCCATATCGTCGTTTTCAGACAAGATAGCCGTGAAGTTTACTTTGCTTTCCACTAAAGCCTGCGCGGCACGGTAACCACTCTCCATCGTCCAATCACCTTGAACAACTTTCGAGTCATCCAACGCAATACCATGCTTAGTGAGTACATCTGAGTAAGCTTGATAACGCTGCTCATCGGTCGATGAACCCGCCTTACCTCGGATCACAGCGATTTGCTGATGACCTTGTTCAATAACATGCTCCATCATCACACAAGCACTGTGGTAGTGATCGGTGGTAATCGCGTGCTCAGGCTTCGAAGGCATTTCTCGGTTAAGCACCAAAATCGGTATATCCGTGCTTTCGATGATCTGAGCGATCTCGCTTTCCGTTAAGCATTGAGGATAGATGATGATGCCCGCGCATTTCATATCGAGAAGAAAATTGATCGCTTTACGCTCATCTTCTGCGCTGTGTTTACCATCGGTGATCACCAACTGATGATTCGATTTTTCGCTGTAAGAAGCGGCGTGATACATCAAAGAAGAAAAGTAAGGGCCGTTGAACAACTCATTGGTGATGACAAAGCCGATGAAGTTGGTCTTCTTGGTCGCCAATTGCTGAGCTAATAAGTTTGGTCGGTAACCCGTCTCCTGTATCGCATCAAAGACCTTTTTAACAACGTCGGGTCTTACGATATTTTTGCCGTTCAACACACGCGACACCGTCGACTTTGAAACACCGGCGCGGTTTGCAACGTCAAGCATGGTTACCATCAACTTACCCTTCTATTGAAAATGAGCCGACCTAAGCCGACTCATTGTATTGCTTAGTGAAACGACAGATCCCTACCGTTTAATTGCAGGCATTCTAAATAGAGGCACCATTAGATGCAATCACGCCCTTGTACCACTCGAAAGACTTCTTACGCTTGCGCTCAAGTGTGCCTGATTGGTCATTGTGTTTATCGACATAAATGAAGCCGTAACGCTTTTTCATCTCACCTGTAGTGAATGACACCAAATCGATACAGCCCCAAGGGGTGTAACCCATGAGATCAACGCCATCAATCGCAACAGCTTTTTTCATCTCTTTGATGTGATCGCCAAGGTAAGCGATGCGGTAGTCGTCATTGATGCTGCCATCCTCTTCGATGGTATCAACCGCACCAAAACCGTTTTCAACGATAAACAGCGGCACTTCATAACGCTCGTACAAAGAAGCTAAGCAGTAGCGCAGACCTGTTGGATCAATCGGCCAACCCCAATCGCTCGACTTGATAAACGGGTTCTCCACCGAGTTTTCATGACCACCGTCCATCGCTTCTTCTGTCGATTGATGAGAAGACGAATCCAAAGTGTTCGACATGTAGTAGCTAAAGCCGAGGTAGTCCGCTTTGCCTTCTTTCAAGATCTGCTCATCCTCAGGCTGCATTTTGATATTAAAGCCTTTGATTGCCCAATCACGTTTTGCGTAGCTTGGATAATGGCCGCGAACCATCACATCCGAGAAGAAATAACGGTCGCGCATCGCTTGTTGTGCCACCATGATGTCTTCAGGTTTTGAAGATCGAGGGTAGAAAGGCACCATCGCACACATTGCACCGATCTGAAGGTCTGGGTTGATCTCGTGCCCCTTCTTAACCACCAACGCACTCGCAACAAACTGGTGGTGAACCGCTTGATACATGGCTTCTTGAGGCTTTTCGCATTGTGGAAACTTCACGCCAGAACACAGCCAACCGAAGATATCCGCCGAGGTGTTCATCTGGTTGTTGATCTCGTTAAACGTCATCCAGTATTTCACTTTATGCTGGTAACGCTCCATCACTGTGATCGAATACTTAACAAAGAAATCGATCACTTTGCGGTTCATCCAGCCGCCATATTCTTTGGCTAGATGGTAAGGCATTTCAAAGTGGCTCAAGGTCACAACTGGCTGAATATCGTATTTCAGAAGCTCATCAAACAGATCATCGTAAAACGCTAATCCCGCTTCGCACGGCTCGGCTTCATCGCCATTTGGAAAAATACGTGTCCACGCAATACTGGTTCTAAAGCACTTAAAGCCCATCTCGGCGAATAACTTAATGTCCTCTTTGTAGCGATGGTAGAAGTCCACAGCCACTTGGTTTGGGTAGTTTTCACCGTCGATTACGCCATCAGTGATTCGACGTTGTACACCATGTGCGCCTGCCGTTAATACATCAACAACGCTAACACCCTTACCATTTGCATCCCAGCCGCCTTCTAGCTGATGCGCTGCAACCGCACCGCCCCATAAAAAATCGTTTGGAAATTCGTTATTCATACCATTACTCGCTACAAGTTATTCGTGAAAAAGATCAGGATTAGAGAGCCAACTGCAACTCTGAAACCGATTTCAAGATAGCAAAAAGATACACCTTGAAACCGGTTTCAACAATATGTTTTTTGATCTTTTGTTGATCTAAGTGAAACCCAATGATGCTACATCGATCATTTAGACAAACAAAAATGCCCCATACGCACTGAGCGAGGGGCATTTTGTCTGCAAGTTGGAGCTGGGTTTAATGTTGGAGAAAATATTGGTCGTGTTGTGACTTGCCAGATTGATCTTGAACTCCAGGATAAAACTGTACGAGCGTTTGATCAGCCAGGGTGAGGTGAATCCAGCCTTCTTTGACTCTGAACCAATTGGTGCCGTTTGTCTCATAGACAACAGGAAAACGGCCCCAGCCAGAATCCGACACCTGTAACTCTTGAAAGCGGTCAATCGAAGTAAGCTGATCGCTTTCGAAACTTGCATTAGAATAAACAGCCAAAGGTGTAATAGCATCGTTTGGCTTAAAGGTATAACAACTTACAGACTCAGAAGTGCGATCGAACCATTGATACGGTTGAGCTCCGGTTAGATCGTAAACCGTACAATCATTGAATTTGATAGCCCAGTCTTGATGATCCTTGAAGCCAATGTAGCCAATCGGTTGAGATGGTTCGAGCCTTGTATCAGGCGCAGCTACTTGCGTTACCTCTGAGGTCGCACACCCCACAAGGCCAACACTAAAAATCACAGCCAAAATACGCTTCTTCATTGAAACACCTCAATTCGCTCAGTTAAGACCTACATTAAACGGTAAGTTCTAAGCGATTGCCATCAGGATCGAGGACACAGCTCTCATAATAGCCATCGCCAGTCCTTCTCGGGCCATCTAATCGCTCATAACCATCTTTAACCAAGCGTTGGGTTAAATCATCGACTGCCTGTTCTGAACCCAGTGAAACGGCCATATGGATGAAACCCGTAAACTGATCGTAAATATCATCTTTCGATTCAGGTACCGAGTCCATCTCCATGATCTCCAAACGACTGCCGCTATCAAAAGATAGGAAGTAGGAAGAGAAACCTTTAGTTGGATTATGGTATTTCTGGTTAGACGTCGCACCAAAGTAATCTTCATAAAATCGTTTCAGTACTTCTAGTTGTTTAGTCCAAATCGCTATGTGTTCGATTTTCATGGCATCTATTCCTAATCGTTAAATCAACGATAGATAGATTAAGGCCAGAAACCGGAACATAAAACAGAACAGAATGAGGGAATTTTGTTCCTAAATTAACATGATGAATTTGAAGATGAGCTGGACAACATTTTTATAACATTGGCTTGTGTATTACGGGTAATTGCTCCATAGTCGCTTTTTTGAACGCTTGAGTCATAAGCCATGCTAAGTTTCGCTAAATTACTGATACTCGCCTCAATTTGGGGTGGCTCTTTTCTTTTCATGCGGATAGCCGCAACACCACTTGGCCCCGCAATGCTAATCGAGGCTCGTGTGCTTTTTGCGGCACTGACGCTATTGATCGTATCGATTTACCTCAAGAAAACACTCAAGTTTACCGAGCATACCCGGCACTTCTTTATCCTGGGCTTGTTCAATACGGCGCTGCCTTTTCTGTTGTTTGCCTACGCGGCACAGACGCTTAATGCCTCAACCTTGTCGATTCTTAACTCTACCGCTCCAATATGGGCAGCCATTATTGGTGCAGTTTGGACCAAGACCCCGCTCGAAAAACGCGTTGTTCTTGGGCTTGGACTCGGCGTCGCAGGTGTGGGTATCTTAGTTGGGTGGGATGCGGTCAATATTGGCAGCGAAGCGATCATTCCTATTGGTGCAGCTGTCGGGGCAGCACTGAGCTATGGCATCGCCTCTAACTACACCAAAACGGCACCAAAAGTAGAAGCATTCAGCAATGCACACGGCAGCATGTGGGCATCAGTACTGCTGGTGCTACCGTTTGTATTCTTTATTCCAGTAAGAGAAGCGCCCGACCTAACCATCGCTACCTCAGTGATCTTATTAGGTGCAGTATGTACAGGTTTAGCCTACCTACTCTACTTCAACCTCATTAATGAACTTGGACCATCGCCAGCACTTTCGGTTACCTTCTTGATCCCAGTGTTTGGTATCTTGTGGGGACACTTGTTCTTGGGCGAACATATTGGCATTAACACTATTTTTGGATCGGTATTTGTCATCATCGGCACCATGTTAGTTACGGGCTTATCTCCTTACGCGATGCTTCAAGCTGCTAAGAGACGCAGAGCTAAACAGCCTTCGTAAGCTATAGGTACTCATTAACATCAATACAAAAACGGCCTCTATATCAGAGGCCGTTTTTGTTGGATCACTGTTTGAATCGAAGTTAAAAAATCAACGCCATCCCTTTAAATGTATACCTTAGCACTCCGTTCTCAACGTACCTTGACATGGAGTTTTGGTGGCTTTCGTTTCGATGTTCTCTTTAACGTAACGGCGTAATCGCATCCAAGCAAAACCACCGGCTAAGACATTCGCGCAAGACGCTGCGACAACGGCGTAGATCATCTCTCCCGTAGACGCGCCTATCCATAGTGCAGGAATGTAGAAAATGAAAAGTCGAGCAAATGACACATTCAAAGCCTGTTTAGGCAAACCCAGCGCATTGAACACAGATGCCACTAACATACACAAACCCAGCGGACCAAAGCTAAATGGAATGAACAACAAACTGACTTCAAACCAGTGACGAATGGTCGTTTCGTCCGACAGCATGGAGGCAAGTAAGCCGCTACTTAATGCCAAGACGACAGCTATCACAATATGGAAAGTCAGTAAGAACTGTGCAGAAGCTTTTAACAACCCGGGAATTTTATGGTGCTGTTTGGCTCCAAGATAACGCCCAATCATTGGTGGAATCGACATAGTTAACGCCAATGACATCACCAGAACAAAGCTTTCAACGCGCGATAATAAGCTCCAAAACGCCATTTCGCTGGTGCCCATATGAGCAATTAACCACATGGTGAAAAAAGTGCTGACTGATGGCAAAATCTGATTCATGGTTGTCGGAATAACCGTTCTCACCAACTCGGAAGCATCTTGTTTTATCTGCTGGATGCTAGCATCAGATAAGCCAAACCAACCGCGACCTTGTACTTTAACCAACATATAAACCGAACACGTCAGATAGCCTAAGGTTGAAGCAACCGCGGCACCAACAATGCCCATATCGAGCCAAAAAATCAGAATCGGATCGAGGATCAAGTTAATGATGCTCGCGCCAAGAAACATGCTGCCTGTGGTTTTGGTATCGCCATTCGCACGATAGATACAAGTCATCAAATAGAGCAGCGCCACACTCAGAGCACTCATCAACCAAACAGGCCAATACTGGTTGAATACCGCAAGCAATAATTGATATTGCTGTTGAGGAACATCAGCAATAAACGAGTGGAATACCCAGTCACTCGCTAAAATTAAAGAAAAGCACAGCAGCGCAGTCGCGACCATGCCAGCACCCACGGACAACGTCGCCATCGAGCTCGCTTTGCGTCGATTTTTCGCCCCGACGGCCTGTGAAATAATCGAGGTTGCTGCAACGCCCATTCCAACTTGAACGCCCGTAAATGCAGCCTGAAATGGCAAAGTAATACCGTGCACTGCGAGCTCATTGACACCCAACATCCCAATAAAAATCGAGTCCACAAGTTGAACCATCATGATCGCAAAAACCCCTACCGTTAACGGCAAGGTTTTCTCAATCACAATGCGCATAGTGGTTGGCAGGCTTAGCGGCATAGTTGGGCTCTTTCTTCTGTTTTCTCAACATGCAGTATACGGAGCACACGGAGAAAGATTAGCGCCAACATTCCTGAATGAGTTTCAACGTTTTGTATATAATCTTTGCACCATTCGTGATCTGTGCATTATTTAACCAACCCTCCTCTGTAACCGTGTGACACGACAAAAACTTTGCGCAGGTGATCTTTGTTATAAAAGTTACTCCAGCTATTTTTTGAAGGGTTAATAATGCAAAAAATAATTCTTATCACAGGAGCGACCGATGGGATTGGCTTGGAGACCGCACGAGAATTGGCTCAGCAAGGACACCACCTACTCATTCACGGCCGAAACCGCGTCAAGTTAGAACGCGTCGCTGCCAGCTTAAGCCGCCTCTCTAAACAGGCGAAAATTGAACAATACCTTGCAGACTTATCGGTATTGGCAGAAGTCGAGGAGTTCGCTCAGCAGGTGATCCGCAATCACCGTAAACTAGATGTTCTCATTAATAATGCGGGCGTGTACCGCGTTTCAGAAGTAACGACAAAAGACAATCTAGACACACGTTTCGTGGTCAATACTATCTCCCCCTACCGACTCACTCGTTTGCTGATTCCTCTTTTCGATGCCAATGGCCGCATCATCAACCTATCTTCAGCAGCGCAAGCTTCGGTCGATCTTAATGCGCTCACTAGCCCCAATGCTGGTGACATTCATGGCCCCATTTATGCGCAAAGCAAACTCGCTCTTAACATGTGGTCTATGGAACTGGCTCAATCACTCGCGGGAAATGGACCATCGGTCATTGCCGTTAATCCAGCTTCGTTTTTGGGCAGTAAACTGGTCAAAGAGGCCTATGGCTTGGATGGCAACGACCTAGCCATCGGTGCAGACATCTTATGCAGAGCCGCACTATCGGATGAATTTGCTGATGTATCGGGGCAATACTTTGATAATGACTCCGGGCTATTTAAGCCCCCTCACGCCGATGCTCTCGACAACCACAAAAACCAACAACTGGTAGAGGCGCTAGACCGCCTGATTGAAGCGAAAGTCTAATTCAACATAGCGGTACAGATGTGCCGCTACCTTCCTCTTTGTTGTCTCAACTTCCATGAACCGTTCACCATTCTTCGATGTCACGAAGGCAATAGTTTAATTCGAGTACAACCGTAACGTAGTTTTCGCCTATTGTGTCTGATATGGTGTCGCTAGAATTTCTGTCACGGATATGAGCATGACTATGAACAGACTCACAATATTAGACGGTGGTATGGGCAGGGAGCTCAAAGAGATAGGCGCTCCTTTTTCACAACCACTTTGGAGTGCTCAAGCACTTATCGAAGCCCCGCAATTTGTTACCCAAGCGCATCAACATTTTATCGATGCAGGTGCGGAGCTGATCATCACCAATAGCTATGCATGTGTTCCCTTCCATCTCGGCGAACAAGGGTTTGCTGAACAAGGCTTTGAACTCGCAGAACTGTCTGGAAAACTTGCTCAATCAGTCGCAAGTGCAGCGAAGAGCCCAGTGGCGGTTGCGGGTGCCATCCCACCACCATTTGGTAGCTACCGTCCCGATCTATTTAAGGCAGAGCAAGCAAAACCCATTGTACAAACCTTATATGATGCACAAGCACCCTATGTGGATTTGTGGATCGTAGAGACGTTGTGCAGCCTCGAAGAGTTCAGTGCAATTCATGACGTATTGAAAGAGTCAAACAAGCCTTGCTACTACGCGTTCAGCCTTAACGACGAATCTGGCTCGACGGCTATGCTACGTTCAGGACAAGCTGTCAGCCACGCTATCAAATTGGCAGTTCAATCGGATGCAGCGGCAGTACTCTTTAACTGCTCGGTTCCTGAAGTGATAGAGCAAGCAATCATAGATGCGAAACAGGTACTGAGAGAGTTAGATAGCTCAATCGAGATTGGTGTCTATGCAAATAACTTTGCGCCGATCAGCAGTGAACATGAAGCGAACGATACATTGCAATGTATGCGAGAGTTGTCACCAGAGGACTATTTAGTTTATGCCAAACGTTGGTATGAGCTAGGTGCAACTATCATCGGAGGTTGTTGTGGCATTGGTCCAAAGCACATTCAAGCACTGAGCGAATGGAAGTTAAGTCTATCCCGCTGATAAGAAAAAAGCTGGGTGCATATGGACCCAGCTTAATAAAAGGATTGCGCTAAAGTAGGAAACTAAAAGTTGTACTCTGCAATTTTGCTCGGTGTCCCGATATCCTGCTTCGGTGCGACAGCTTTCATTGGCTCCATTTTCAACACACCATTGTTGAAACAGAATCCTACCACTGCTCCCGAAGCCATCTTCATGCGGTAGCCAACTTCTAGGCGTTGGAACATACCGTTGCATTCGAAATCTTCATACTGAATCTCGAAACCTGCCAGTTGTTGTTGATGCTGACCATCATTAAAGTAAATGTTGTGTTGCGTATAGTCGGCTGTTTTCAGTAAGTCCAAAACCAAGTTTAGTGAATCTGCTGTAAAGACAAGCATGAAAATCTCTCTCTAAATTATTATCCCAATACGGTGTTATTGATTTTTTAATTATTAACACTCAGGCGCACTATATCGGACCGTCCTTAACATTTAAGTAACCATTCGTAAGGGTTTGTAATCTCAAAGACTCTCATTGATTTAATTTATACAATTCCTATGAGATAATTGTGGGTATAGATTCGCATTATGATTTTCTTTTAGGATCCCACTCAATGTTCAAAAGAGTGTTGCAAGCATTATTCCCTTCTTTGAAGGGGCAACCATTAAAAACCTCTCCAGAATCAGTCAACAACGTTGAAAGCATCTCTCAACAGAAACACTCAGAGACTAGCCAGCCACCAGCACCCCAACACACGTTAAGAGCCGATAAGCCGCTTAGTCCGCACGATGCTGACTTTCTTAACTACCTGTTTGGTGAATCTCGATTGAACACAGAGTCAGATCCATTCAGTGACTTCGTTGCTGCTCGTATCGAAAAGCTACTGCTGTCACCAAAGGCACTGCTTACTGAGCTTCCAGTGATGCCTGCTTCAATCACCACTTTAATGAGTGAGCTGAAAAGTGACGAATTCAATGTAGAAGCTCTGTTAAAAGTGATCGATAAAGAGCCAAGCATGGCGGCTGATATGATCAAGCTTGCAAACAGCGCGCGCTATCGCCGCTCTGAAAAAGAGGTCACAGACCTAAAAACCGCCTTCATGAATATGGGCTCACAAGGCCTAATTGAGGGGGTAATTAACGCCTACCTGAAAGAGTTCTCGCCAACAGTAAACATCTACTGGCGACAATTTGGTGAAAAGATCTGGGATCACAGCTTACGTACAGCGTGTTATTCAAGAAAACTGCTGAAAGATAGCGTCTCGAGTGAAGACGAATCGACGGCATATTTCGTTGGACTTATTCGTAACTTAGGTAAGATGATCATCTTCCAAGTAATGGTGGAAGCCTTTAGTCATGTCGACCCAAATGTGCCACCAAATTCCACGGCGTTTAAGCGATTAATCAATAGCTATGCGATTAAGTTGACCTACACGCTCGCCAAATTCTGGGAACTGCCGGAGTCGGTGCTGTTAGCGATCGCGTATCAAGAATCGCAGAAATTTGCGGCTACGCCATTGGCTATTACCGTGTTAGAAGCCAACTATCTGAGTGAGTTGCAGTCGTTGCTGCAGTCAGGAATCATTGATCTTGAGACTTTCGAGAAACGGAGTGAACAACGCATCACACAACCGAGAGCATTGGCGATTGTTGAGACAATCAAAGCTGAAGCAGTTGACTTCAACGTCGCGTCATAAGTCATCACGCAGAAAGCCCTAGTAAAAACATCATCGCTAAATAAATCAACAAAGGGGTTCAATTGAGCCCCTTTGTAAGTTTTTATAGGTAGTCAACCGCTCATATTTAGCGCTCTGAAACTTCCAAGACAATCTTACCCACGTGGTTTTTCTTCAAAAACTCTCGTTGTGCCTTGTGGGTATCAGCCAGCGGGAATGACTCAGCAACAATCGGACGAATCTGCTGCTTCTCGATTCGATTAATCAGGTTTTGAAATACCTCAGGCTCAAGCACTGTGCACCCAAAGAAGCTTAAGTCTTTAAGATAAAGCGTACGCACATCTAGCTCTACCATCGCACCGCCAATCGCGCCTGATACGGCATAACGACTGCCGGGCTTTAACACTTCCAAAAACTGCGGCCACTGGTCACCGGCCACCAAATCAATCACCACATTGACACTATTCGTACCCAATGCCTCAACAAGATTCGCATCTCTAGGGATGACTTCATCGGCACCGAGTTCAAGCAACTGCTGGTTTTTACTTGGACTAGTTATCGCAATCACATACGCACCGCGCGCTTTGGCCAGCTGAATCGCGGCAGAGCCCACACCACCAGAAGCACCAGAGATAAGGACACGGTCACCTTCAACAACGTGCGCGCGAGTAAGCATGTTCTCGGCAGTTGAATATGAACAGGGAAACGAAGCTAACTCAATATCAGACATCTCGCTTTGAACCGCGTACGCGTGCTTGGATGCGACCTTAGTGTATTCAGCAAAACCACCATCACACTCAGAACCAAAGTACCAAGGCTGAGGCAGATCTCGACCGTATACTTCTGTAAGGCATGGCTCAATCATCACACGCTCGCCAATACGTGAAACATCCACCTGCTCACCCACTGCGACGATCATACCGCACACATCCGCACCTTGGATGCGTGGAAATTTCAAGGATTCACCGGACCAACTTGCATCATCAGAGTCCTCGCTTTTCGAGTACCACCCAATACGGGTGTTAATATCCGTATTATTGACGCCTGCCGCCATCACCTTAATCAGAACTTCGTTAGGCTCAGGAGTTGGCACCGAGACATCCTCTCGATATTGCAGCATTTCTTCTCCGCCATGGCCTAACATTTCAACGGCTTTCATCCTTGCTGGTACATCAAAAATCATAATGAATCCTCAGTTTAACAGTGCTTTAGCTGTCTTTTTCGCAGAAGCAACGGCTGCTTGGCCCAACACTGGCCATGCGCTAGAGACGCCTTCATGCAATAAAAATAATGGGGTTGATAACGCTTCGTTTTGGCTTAATTGCCCCAACAAGGCACGTACTTCATGCTTGTGGTTGAGTACCGCTTGGTTGATCAGCTCATTATCAGGGAACGCGGCGATGGCGTTCATCGACAAACAACCATGTGGAGCATACTCTTCCATCCAATTTTGAAGGCGCGTGAACACGTGTTCGATGCTCCCTTCTGCACTTTGTGGGGCTTCTTCGAGCAATAAACTCAAATAACGCTGATGACGATGTTCAAGAGCGCCAACAATCATTGCCTCTTTCGATGGGTAATGTTTGTACAAGGTTCTTAGGCTCACTCCGCATGCCGCTTTTAATTGAGCAACACTGGGTTCAGCAAAGCCGTGTTGGCTAAATGCAACTTCAAGAGCTGCGGCTATCTGTTCTTTCAACATAGAGCAATCTCGATACGTTTCAGAGGAAATACATCAACGCACTCACAAAGGTAGAATGGTTGTTCTACCCACAAGAGTAGAACGATCATTCTACCCATGTCAATAGCGGTGTTTCGTTCACGATTCGATGATTGTGTAATCCAGATTCGCCACATCATGTTGATTTGGGCGGAGATAAAAAAGAAAAAGCCAAAATCCACGCACAGATTTTGGCTTCTTGAATGATCTCATCGAGAGGTAATTTATGGCTCGTCAATCAACATCAATGAATCAAGGATCCCTTGTCCACTGTGGATACCACCTTCGTTTTCACTGGCGGGTTTGCTGCGAATCAAATAGCCTGCGTAGCCGTTCATTTGAGTCATAGGTTCCCCCTCGAAATAGATGCTAAACAAGCCGATTTCACTAACTAAATCATTGACTAACTTGGCTTTAGAATCTCTAACCGCCAGTGTTGGCTTATCGCGCTCATGAGGGTAGATTCTCTGCATCAATGCCCAAGCATCGTATTCATTTGGATTTAACTGCTGTAGCTTTTTCGACACCTCATCACCAAACACACAGTGACCGCCGCCCTCTCCTTGATTTTTCAGCACCCAGTTTTGCTTATCTGCGTGTTCATTGAACCAAGCGATCGTTGCTTCACTGATGGGCTTCATATCGGCCAGCACACTCTGAACCAACTCTGCCTCTTCAAGAGTTAACCCCCAGCGCAAATATTCACTCGAAGGCATCATGGTCAACAACATCTGCATCGTTTTACTGGTCGCCAATTGTTGACTGATGGTGGCATTCATCGCCACATAGTGCTGCTCTATGAACAGACGAGTCTGGCTAAGAGTTTGGCAACACACATCTTCATTGAGTTCAGGCATCCAATAATCCGAATATTGGTATCCTGCTCTTAAGTACACAACATCAACACCACCAACATCTTTGAGCAGCAAGCGCTCACCTTCACCACTGCTGAGCTGACAGCTCAATTGTTCAAATGTGCGACGTACCGTTCTCACGCCCTGTTTCTGTAGCTCTATTTCTAACAAATGCTGATCGTAGACATTGTCTTCGTTGTTCTGCACCACCATTAAAAACGTCGGTCTACCCGACTCATCAAAATGGTGTTTGATCTTATTAGCCGCATTTGCGATGCCTAGTGCTAACTGCTCAAGCCCTTTATTGTCAGCTGGGATGGCCGATGGTTGCTCTAACCACGATGAAAAATGTTGTGGCCACTGGTTCTGCAAAAACTCGTGCAGCTCTGTGGCTTTTTGACCAAAGGGGCCCATTCCTGCCGCAATGCCGTTAAACTCAACAACTTTAGCTCCATGTTCTCGATCATCCATAAAATCAGTCCGCATCAACAACAGTGGTCTGCGAGCGGGGAACAGTCGCTGAGTGTTATCGCCATGAGCTTGACGATGTAGTGCCATTAAACGGCCAAAAAATGGATCAGCTTTGGCCATGTCCTTTAAAGAGGACTGCAAGAAGTCGTGATCTTCCGATACATTATTAATCAGCTTGGTGATCAATGGGACAACACGCTTCAAATGGTCGAAGCTTTTACGCGTCATGGTCATCGGCGCAATGCTGAATGGACAGTGCCGCGCTGTATTATCAGGTTGTCGAAACGCGACGCCGTGCATAATCGCCCACTCGCAAGCCTCTTGCAGAAGTTGTTGTGGAACTAACGATTGAGTATTGGTTTTCATATTGTTTCTTTACTTACTAGGAGCACCCAAGGTAAGACGACGCTTATTCCCAAAAGACGAAAAACAGTAAAATTATTTTCGTCCCTTCGTTTTAAAGTGAGAGTTCGCTCAAAGTGATGGATGTTTATCGAGTCTGTTCGATAATCAACTCTCTGAGCCATTTGTGGCTTGGCTCAGAGTCGTAGTAACGGTGCCACAATAAGAACAATCCACCAGGTACCAACTCCATCGGAATCTCTTTCATCACCAGTTCACCGCTTTCAATATAGTCCCTTACCGAGTTGTAGGGATAACACATCAACAGATCACTTTGCTTACAGAGTTTAACGGCGCTTGTTATATCAGAAACGTTGGCCGCTTTATTGATCTTAAGCTGCTTCGCTTGCAGTATTTCTAGTAACAACCAATCACCGACGCCACCCGTGACCAACTGGATATGTCGGTATTTGAGGAACGTCTTTAAATTCCACTCTTCTTTCAGTGCGGGGTGATCCTGACGCATCAAACAGACTGAATAGTCTTGCAGCAATTCAACGTAATTCAGATCCGAGGGGATACTATGAACATGAGTACTTGCCCGCTCGTCTAACTCGAAAATACCAATACCAAAATCCACCTCTCGCTTTAATAAACGTTTATAGGTTTCACCCGTCCAAGTTGTACTATTGATGGTAATGTTTGGCGCTTGAGCGAGTGCATTGGGCATAAATTTAGGATAGATCGCGGTATAAGCGGTTTCGACGAGATCGATGTTAAAGGTGCGTTCACTGCCCAGTGGGTCGAAATCTGCAGGTACGGTAAGTTGCTCTACTTGCAGAAGTATTTGATGCACTTTCGGGGCTATCTCCAGAGCTTTAGGAGTCGGAAATAGGCCTTTCGACTCACGCTCGAATAGGGGATCATCAAACAGAGTTCTTAGCTTTGTGAGTTGTTTACTCACCGCAGATTGGCTGAGAAACATTCGTTGTGCGGTCTTGCTTACACTGCGCTCTTCAAGTAAAACGTGTAAGCAGAGCAAAAGATTCATATCGCATTTCAGTAATCGCTTCACATCAACCATGATATTCCTCAGATTCACATCAAAAATGATTTTATGTCACTTTCAATCATATCATGAAGTTGGTAATTTAGACCCATATAACCTATGAGTTAACTACTCAAGAATAATAGAACTAAGGAATACTCATGAACTTTCTAGCACTCCCTAAGATTGATCTTCACTGCCACCTAGACGGAAGCGTTCGTCCAGACACCATCATTGATCTTGCAAAGCAATACGATATTGAGCTTCCTGCAGACCGTGATGCCGTAGTTGAGTCTCTTACTGTGCCAGAAGACTGTAAGAACCTGGATGAGTACCTTGCGTGTTTCAGCCTGCCACTTAAAGTGATGCAAACTGAAGAAGCGATCGAGCGCATCTCTTTCGAGCTATACGAAGATGCAGCGCTTGAAAACGTAAAATACCTAGAAGTACGTTTTGCACCAATTCTTCACGTAAACAAAGGCCTATCTCTTGATGCAATCATCGCGAGCGCAGTAAAAGGCATGAAGCGTGCAGAAGAGAAATACGACATTAAAGGTAACTACATCCTTTCTGTTCTTCGTATGTTCCCGAAAGATTCAATCAAAGACGTTATTGATGCGGGCCAAGCTTACCTAGGCAAAGGTGTCGTTGCATTTGATATCGCAGGCGGTGAAAAGCCAGGTTTCTGTGCAGAATTCCCAGAGTACACTAAATACGCTATCGAAAAAGGCTACCGCGTGACAGTTCACGCTGGTGAGCAGTGGCACGGTCAAAACGTTTACGACGCAGTAACGCTACTAGATGCAGAGCGCATTGGTCACGGTGTTCACATCCAAGGTAACGAAGATGCGTACAACATCGTGAAAGAGAAGCAGGTTGCACTAGAAACTTGCCCTACAAGTAACGTTCAGACTAAGTGTATTCACAAGTTCAGCGACCACCCTATCTCTGAGTTCCAGAAAGACGGGATCGTGGTAACTATCAACACTGACAACCGCACAGTATCGAACACAACCATGACTAACGAAGTTAAGCGTGTATGTGAAACATTCGACCTAACTAAAGAAGATTACGCACAAATCTACAAGTACTCTGTAGAAAACGCGTTTGCTTCAGACGAAGTGAAACAACACCTAATGAGTTTTGCAGATCAAATCTAATTAGAGCTCAATAACTCGAATAAATCCGGAAGAGAAAGGCGAAAGCTTTTCTCTTTTTTATTACCTATTTGTCGTTACTCTATATTCAATATTGACTAATGAGTGGTACAGAGATGAAAACAGAACTCGAAAAAATGTTGTCAGGCGAGATCTTCGATGGCGCTGATCAAGAAATCGACCAAATGCGTACTCATGCGTTGCACGCTCTCTCTGAATTTAACCGAAGCATCGATGCTTCTCAGCAAGACCGCTTGCTGGCCAATCTATTTGGTAAAGTGGGCAAAAGTATTGTGCGTGCTCCCTTTCATTGTGAGTTCGGCAAGACCATCGAAATCGGTGACGATACCTTCATCAATATGAATGTAGTGATGCTGGATGGTGCGAACATTAAGATCGGCAATAATGTGATGATAGGTCCAAGTGCACAGCTCTATACCGCTTCTCACTCATTGAATTATCGAAGCCGCCGTAAATGGGAAACCTTTTGCCAGCCTATTACAGTTGAAGACGACGCTTGGATTGGTGGCAACTGCGTGATCAACCAAGGCGTCACGATTGGAGCCCGTTCAGTGATAGCAGCCAACTCAGTAGTTAACAGCGATGTACCACCTGATTGTCTCTATGGCGGAACGCCTGCAAAACTGATTCGCAGGCTCGATGTTGAAAAGCAAACTACCTAAACACACCAAGAAAAACGGCCATCATTTCGATGGCCGTTTTTATTAACTTAGCAAAGCAGCTCCATGCATCACCACGACACTAGTAGTTAGGACTCCTCTCATACCCATGTACCCTTCGGGGAGTTGGTTCTGTGGTTTGGGTTTGAGCTTGTGTTCGGAGAACCAGACTGCGATATAGCCCGCTGCTAGTACGATGATGGTTAAGCTGGTGCTGCCTGTCCCTTGCAATAACGCAGCCCATGCAATCAACAGAAAAAAATTACTCAACAATAGTGCTTTGCGGCTCAAGCTTTGTTCTGGGTAGTCAATGGCCCTTCCCCACAACACACCAGATAGAAAGCTCAGAATGACAACACTGTAGCTGACAAAGAGCTGGTCGCCCGCCAAAGAGAAAAATTGAGCGTCTAACAACATCAACAACAGACCGAACGCAAAAGGTATGAGGCCAAGATACCCTAGCCTTAGCATGGTGCTTCTTGTTTGTGACATATTGCCTCCCTACAATTGTTGCTCAATGGCACTTATCAAGGTGGCGCTAGAGGGTGAAGTCGAGCTTCCGAATGTCCCGACCACTTTACCTTCTTTATCAATCAGGTATTTGTAGAAATTCCAGCGCGGAGAAACGCCTGCTTGCTTCTTGATCTCACTGAACACAGGGTTAGCTTCAGGCCCTGAGATAGAAGAACGCGCCATCATCGGAAAGGTCACCCCATAATCTAGGTAACAAACTTTGGCACTGTCTGCCTCGCTGCCTTTGTCTTGTCGGAAGTCGTTACTTGGGAACCCAACCACGGTGAAGTTCTTATCTTTGTACTCTTGATGGAGTGCTTCAAGCTGACCAAACTGAGAAGTGAATCCACATTGGCTTGCGGTGTTGACCACAAGTATGGTCTTGCCATGAAACTCTTCGCACAAATTGACTTCATCAGTAGAGTTCAAGAGACGTTGTGAGCCTTTTAGTATATCGGGGCATGATGACGCATTAGCCACAAATGGTAGCGCGCTCAGACAGAGTGTTGCCAAGCTAAGTTGATATTTATTCATCCGTGTATCTCAATGATTGGTAGTCTTAGTTTTACTCACTAAGGTCGGCTTTTGATCACTTTCCACCGTTATTTCCCACCATTCTGTTTCACCTTATGTGTTAGAATTTTGAGCCACACGCAGTGCGCTGAGTCTCTGATTTAGTTAACTATAATTTAGTCATGATGAGTATTTTTGGGTTCTGAGAATGAAGAAGTATGAATTAGTTGTTCAAGATATTGTTAGTAAGATCTGCCAGAACAGCATCAACCATAAGCTCCCTGCAGAAAGAGAACTCTCTGAAATCTATGGGCTGTCTCGATTTACGATTCGTAAGGCTTTGGCTAAGCTCGAAGCGATTGGCATGGTCAAATCTAAAGTGGGTTCGGGTTACTTCGTTAATACCGCACTTATCGGCACACCGCTTGTTTACAACTCAATTACTGAAAACAGCTTCGAAGAGATCTCCTACAAAAAGCTTCAGCTTAATAAAACCCTCCCAGATCAACATGAACAGCAGATATTTTCACTCACAGATGATGAGTACATCTGGAAAATTAGACGCCTACGATTGATCAACAATAAAGTTGTGCAAGTAGAAGGAGCAAGAATACCCGTTCGTATATTCCCCGAGATGAACACCGATATCATCGAAAGCTCCATTCAGAAGCATGCATTATCTATCGGACTTGAAATCGACAGCTACCTCACCACTTATCAGGCAGTAAACGCATCAAAAGATGATGCTGAGTTACTTGGCTGTAAGAAAAACGCTGCAGCAATGAATATTACCAATCGTGGGTTCTTGGCTTCAGGTGAACTGTTTATCGTCAGTGATATTATCGACATCAATTACCAATGTACCTATCACACACCATTTAATAGCGAAAGCATGAGCTATAGAGATAAGAAATAACCTTTATAATATCTAACTCTGTAATTGAATTGATTTTCATTAAATTTATAACAATAAGAATTATAACAATCGTTAATATACACTGTTCAATATTACACATAGAATAAATAATGTAACTATCTTTAATTATTCACAAAGCGAATACTAATCATCACTACTAATAATCTCAGTTTTACTTTACATAAAAAAATAGCCACTGAACGTGGCTATTTGATTTGAAGGTGATTGCTATGGTGTATGGATTGCACCATCTGGGAGTCGACTTTGTGTCCACTCGTGAGGACGGTACATCACTGGGAATTCCTGTGCCATTTCACGATCCATTTCGACACCGATACCAGCCACCTCTGAAGCGTATAGGTAACCATCAACAGGTTCTGCTGCGTTCGGGAATACTTTATGAGTGTTAGCGTTATACTCTACATGCTCTTGAATGGCAGCATTATGTAGGTGCACATTTAAGTGAGTGTTTACTGCTGCGCCGATTGGCGTCATGTCTGGCGGACAGTGCCATGCGATACGCACACCGAAGGTCTGACATAGATGCCCCAGTTTCAGAGCTGGTGTAATTCCACCAATCTGTGAAACGTGACAACGGATGAAATCAATACGGCGATTAACAATCAGAGATTTCCACTCTTCAGGATTGTTAAACAGCTCACCCAAGCCCAATGATACCGAGCTCTGGCTGCGAATGTTATCGAGCCACTCCGTTTGGTTTGGCGGCAAAATATCTTCGATAAAGTAAGGCTTGTATTGCTCAACTTCTTTGGCAAACTGAATAGCTTGATTTGGGAAAAGACGCTCGTGCACATCATGTAAGATGTGGAATTTATTGCCATATTTCTCTCTCAACGACTTAAACATGGTTAAGGTATTGTCCATGTACTGGTCTTGGTCGTAATACGAACCTTCAGTCGGGTTTTGAGTCGCATGTAGCTGTGTCGGTACACCACCATAGAAGCCTAATTGACAACGGATATGACGATAGCCTTTATCTAAAAATGAATCGACTAGGTCATAAATACCTTCCATCGTATCGCTGGTTGCATGTGTATACACTGGAATAGCATCGCGAGCCTTACCACCAAATAGTTGATGCAGCGGCATACCAGCAAGTTTTGCTTTAATATCCCACAATGCCATATCAACGCCAGATATCGCATTATTAATAACAGGGCCATTGCGCCAATATGCATTGACCATCATCATTTGCCATAAGTCTTCAATATTATTGGCATTTTTCCCAATGAGAATAGGTTTTAAATATTCGTCAACCATGGTTTTTACAGCTAATGGTCTTTGCTGGAATGTCGCACAACCAAAGCCAGTCACACCCTCATTCGTTTCAACGATTACGGTAATGAGGTTATGTCTATCCGGTTTTGTAATAACGCATTGGACGTCAGATATAATAGTTTCTTTCACAATTAAATAACCTAAACTTAGTCAACTCCTATTATCTAACCGTGTTAAAAACCACATTTCAAGCGCTAAATTTTGGTCAAAAATAATTGGTACGTTAAGTGATTTTTTTTCACAAACAAAACATACCAATTGCCGAAAAATGGTAAAAAATAAATTATTAGAAATTTAATTGTGATTGGGATCTCTTTTTATCCCATTGGATTAAAAACGCTTATCGCTATGATTGCTCGAGTTAAATATCTCCCAGTAACAGGTGTTGTATGCAAATTGTTGAAAAGAATGATGCTGTTATTAATAACTCAAAGTCATCACCCAAAAAGAAAAGTTTTAATGAAAATATACAGTTATTAGTCTCCGCTCTTGGCGGTGAAGATAACATTGTGAGTATCACTCACTGTATGACTCGATTGAGATTCAAATTGGCAGACGAGTCTTTGGCTGATGAAGATGCTGTCAAAGCGATTTCAGACGTAAAAGGCATGGTAAGCCAACAAGGTCAAACTCAAGTGATCATCGGCGTAGAAGTTGAAAAATGGTTTAACGCGCTGTCAGGCACGCAACAAGCTGACAACTCTGTTACTGACGAAATAGAAAAAGGCAAACTGTTCCAAGGCGTGATGCGTATTGTCGCTGGTATCTTTGGCCCAGTGGTACCAGCTATCGCGGGTGCAGGTATGCTAATGGGTCTGCTATCAGGGCTTATCGCGACCAATGTTATCTCTGAAACCTCAGATACGGTGTACTTCTTCCGCTCTATCTCTGTGGCTGTGTTTTTCTTCTTACCTATGCTGGTCTCTTTCTCTGCAGCTAAGGTGTTTAAGGTTAATGAATACATCGCACTGGCAGTTTCTTCAGCCATGCTAGCGCCACTGCTGGTTGAGAAAGCAACGCTACTTAAAGACGCTGGCGCTGCGCCAGAACTAACAGTGCTTGGTGTTGTGCCTATCGAACTGCTGAACTACGGCGGGGCGATCGTACCAGCTATTTTAGCGATTTGGTTGCTATCTAAGGTGACTCCTCTTGTTGACCGTCTAGTACCATCTTCCGCGAAACCGGTTTTTACCCCCCTACTTGCGTTTACCGTGACTTCAACAATCACACTCTCTTTTGTTGGTCCTGCAGGTATCTGGCTAAGTAACGGCGCTGGTTGGGTGATGAGCTCACTGCTTGAGATCTCGCCTACCCTAACAGGTTTTATCTTTGGTCTAACTCGCCCGATCACTATTGTGTTTGGTATCCACCATAGTATGACGCCAATCAGCCTCAACAACTTCGCGTTGTACGGCAAAGACTTGCTAATGCCAATCATGTGTCTGGGTAACATGGCGATTGCAGGCGCAACCATGGCTATCTGGCACAAACAACGTAAGTATGTGTCTAAAGAGCAGTCTTCAATTACTGCAGGTTCAAGTGTCACAGCTATCTTAGGTATCACAGAGCCGGCTCTGTTTGGTGTTCTAACCAAGTACACCAAAGCAATGATGACTGCGAGTCTAGCTGCGGGCGTATTCGGTGCTATCTCTGTAACGATCGACACTCACCTAACGAGCTACATTCTATCTTCGGTATTCAGCTTGCCTGCTTACCTAGCTAGCGGTACTCAGAACTTTGTTCAAGCACTGATGGGTGTAGTAGGTGTATTCGCACTCTCTTATGTTCTGACCATGCTACTTGTCAAGCTCGATAATAAGTAACCCCCTGCCTCACCACTGTGGGGTTAAACGAGCCAAGCGTGATCGTCGCTCCTGATGATCACGCTTTATTTTTCTAACCTTCATTCTAAGTTTTTCTTTCTAAGGTTTATTCTATGACCCATATCGCAATCATCGGCGAATGCATGATTGAGCTCAATGGTGCGCCCTTTGGCAACATGCTCCAAAGCTATGGCGGAGACACACTGAACGCTGCGATATATTTGAACCGCAGCCTCAAACAAGATGTGGCTTTTTCTCAAGTTCGTACTAGCTACGTAACCGCGCTTGGCACCGATTCAATCAGCCAAGAAATGACCCGTCGTTGGCAAAATGAAGGGATATCAATCGACTTGGTACTGGGCGACCCAAAGCGCTCTCCAGGGCTCTACCTAATTCAATTGGACGATGAGGGCGAGCGCACCTTTCTGTATTGGCGCAATGACTCCGCGGCGAGCTATATGGTTCAACACCCAAAATTTACGGATGTAATGACTCAGCTAAGTAATGCTGACATGGTCTTTTTCAGCGGCATTTCTCTGGCTATTTTGCCTAACTCAGACCGAGTTGAACTGCTAGCCAAAATAGACAAGTTGCGTAACAACGGGGTTAAGACTGCATTCGATAGCAATTACCGCCCGAAACTTTGGGAAAGCATCTCAGCAACCAAAGAAGCGTACTTACTTGCTTATCAAGCGACCGACATTGCACTTGTTACCTTCGATGACGAACAATTGATTTGGCAAGACAAAACTCCCCAAGACACCATTGCTAGGCTGCATAAACTCGGCGTACAAATCGTGGTCGTTAAGATGGGCTCTGAGGGCTGCTTAATCAGCGAAAATCCAAACCAAGATCCTGTCTCTATCCTAACAAAACCGGTCACCAACGTGGTTGATACGACCTCTGCGGGAGACTCATTCAATGGCGGATTCCTTGCACGTTACCTAACGGGCGGAAGCGTTGCACAAGCGTGTCAATATGGTAACGCGCTGGCTGGGTTAGTCATCCAGCATCATGGGGCAATCATCCCACAATCTGTCACAGACAATCTTTCTACTCTTATCGAGAAATAAACTCATGCCAACTATTAACGATCAATTAAAAGCACTAAAAGTAATTCCAGTTATCGCCATCGACAACGCGCAAGATATTATTCCACTCGGCAAGGTGTTATCAGAAAACGGCCTACCTGCGGCTGAAATCACTTTCCGCTCTGACGCGGCGGTTAAGGCCATTCGCCTACTGCGCGAAGCGCAACCTGACATGCTTATCGGCGCTGGGACTATCATCAATGGCGAGCAAGCTTTGGCTGCTAAAGAGGCGGGCGCGACTTTTGTCGTGTCACCTGGCTTTAACCCAAATACAGTTAAGGCTTGCCAAGAAATTGGTATCGGCATCATCCCTGGAGTGAACAACCCAAGTACCGTCGAGGCTGCTTTAGAAATGGGGTTAACAACACTCAAATTCTTCCCTGCAGAGGCTTCTGGTGGCATTAGCATGGTCAAGTCATTGGTTGGTCCATACGGCAATATCCGACTGATGCCAACAGGCGGAATTACACCAAGTAACATCGACAACTATTTAGCAGTGCCAGAAGTGCTTGCTTGTGGAGGCACATGGATGGTGGATAAGAAGTTGGTAGAGAACCAACAATGGGATGAGATTGCTCGCTTAACCCGCGAAATTGTTGAACAAGTAAAACGCTAAATGAGGAAGGGCCAGATCCTGTTAGGTTCTGGCCTTTTTACTCGACTCTCAATATTCAACGAACAGCCATTTCACTTGTACCTCTACCGACTGTTTAGATAAGGCTCCACCAGCCGTCGGATATTAACATTGGCGCCAATTCTCGCAGCCAGCAGATACATGCCTCCAATCTTTCTATGAAGGAACAAGGCGTCAGCTGGAGGCGTGTGCCAATACTCTTGCTCCATACTCAAAATCGTTCCCGCCTCTCGCAGTCGCTTAGCAAGGTCACTGCTCTTAAAGTCATACTCACCTTCAACCAACATAGGCTCACAGGCCATTTTCACGAGGTTCAATACCGCTTGTCGTTGGCTATCAACAATGGTGTCGCTAAAGAAGCCAATGTCTTCCAAAGCTCGGTTAAGAGCGGATTCATCACCTTCAATCACAGAGCGAAACACCTGACGATAACCGTTACTGAATTTGTCGCTGTATTCTCGCGTCGCTCCAAAATCGAGCAAGCCGATCTGGTTGGTTTTTTCGTTGTAGAGATAGTTAGCGAAGTTAGGGTCGGTTTGCACCATCTTGAGTTCAAATAGCTCCTTAAACAGCAGTTCAAGCAGACTCGTCATCACAAAATTGCGTGTTTCCTGTGACGCATGCTCTACCGATTCGACCGATTTCCCCTCAATAAACTCCATCGCAAGTACTGCATCAGAAGAACTTGGTAGATGAACTTTGGGTACAACAAAATGAGCATCGGCCTGCAGCGCTTGATGGTAACGTATCGCGAATTGTGCCTCTCGTTGATAGTCCGCTTCATCATGCAGCTGCTTTTTCGCTTCTTCCAACAAGCCCTTGTAATCCACTGATTCAGGAATCAATCCGACAACTTTTAACAAGGTGCCAACGTTATCAACGTCGCTATCGATGCTTTTCCGAATCCCTGGGTATTGCACCTTTACAGCCAGTTTATCGCCCGCATCGCTGTACGCTTGATGCACCTGCCCGATGGAGGCACTGGCGATAGGTTTGAAGTTAAACGCGATGTATTCAGACTTCCAATCAGCTCCCAGAGAGCTTTCCAGTACGTGGTTCAGTTGTTTAGAAGGGAGAGGATCAGCATCCGATCTAAGCCTACTCAAGATATCTGCCAATTCAGGCTCAAGCACATCGCCAGCATCCATCGATAACATCTGCCCAAGCTTCATGGCTGCTCCACGCAAGTGCGCAAGCTGCTCGGTCAATCGTCCGATGTTTTGAGGTGTCAGCAATAAGTCTCGCGCTTTGGGGCGATTACCCTGCACTATCTGCTTTGTTCCTTCCGTTAACACGTTACCCGCAACACGAGTCGCCAAAGATGCAAACTTACCGAAGCGAGAAATACGGTGGGTTGGAATATTCCTTTCTTTTGCTGACATAAAAACTCTCTCATAGTTAACTGCTCTGTATACGAACAAAACCGTGCTTTGGATGATTGCCAAAGCGATTATTTACATGAGCTCTACGCATCCCAAAAAGCGACACACTCAAATTGTGGAACGTTTATAAAATACCCTATCAAATCAAGGAGTCACTTGCAGTCGTTAATCGATGTGGTGATTGAAGCGGGGGACTACCTGAAGAAGAGGTAATTTTGCTTTCAAACAGGATCAAAGCATTGATGAAAAACTCATTTACCCGATCAGACCAGGCACCGTAAGGCATTGAAAATTAATAAATCTATCGATTAGCGTTTAAATTTAAACAATAGAAATGTGATATTCAGTCACAGGCTTAAATTCTCTGTTAAATCCCTTTGCAAAGGTCGGAGATCTGACCTAACTTGAACTATGTGCAAGGTAGCATAATAGCCATTGGCCATGGATGGACGATGGCAAGATTGGAGTGTTGTATGGATTTAACGAACAAAGCCGCACGCATTTTTATACCCGCTATTTTCATTATTGTCTTTTCAAGTGGTGTTGCTTACTACTTGTCTTACGAACATCAAATTAAAAATCAGATCGTGAGTAAGTGGTGTGTACAGCTTGAATTTGTGGTGAAGCAGATGGGAGAAGAGCTAAGAGATCAAAAGGCCTTCTTAAACAACATTGCGGAAAGAGAAAATTTTATAAAACGCGCAGATTTGAATCGAACAGTGTATGACGCGTTTGCATCAATCGATACACAATTAAGTAGCACGCGGTTTGACTATAACACCAACAATTCCTATTCGTTTGCGATCATCGATTCACAGTCCAATCTCATTGCAAGTTCAGTGCAAACTTTAAAACACCAATCAAACCAGCTTTTCCTTGATACAGGCCGCACCTATTTGTCTGATCCGAACAATTCAGAAAAGCTCTCTATCATCGATGGTAAGCTCTACGCGATCACAGCTCACACCCTTGATGGTTACCCCGATCGTATTGCAGTTCTCATCTTACCAATTTCGGTATTCGACAGCTTCAAAGCCACATTAAAAGAGCAGTTACCATTCGGTTTTTCTTTTGATTATCGATTCTTGACTGGCGTAGAACGGAGCAAGTTTTCCGCACACGAATCAGAGCCATTAGTTGCCGCACTCACCAACTATCACGCCTTTGATAATCACGCCATGAAGATGGATGTGGATTATTCTGACGGCGTCGCTTTCAAACATACTGACCCATTTATCTCAGCCTCTTTGCATGTTTTCCCTGAGAACTACCAAAGCCAACTCAACCAAGCCAAGATCTCCATAGGCGGCGTTACCTTAGCGATTACACTGCTTTTGATTAGCGGCGGTTACTTTCTATTTTATCGTCAAGTGTTACAACCTCTACAGGCATACACCAGAGAGCTCAACACCCTAAAACCCGATGAGGGTAATCAAACGAATAAAGAAGACCAGATAGATCCAAGCTATCAATCGGTGTTTGAACGCGTCAAAACTCTAGTAGAAACCGATGCACTTACAGGCCTCGACAACCGCACTTTCTTCATGCAGAACTTAAAAAAATTGCTATCCGAAGAACACCACGGTACCAGCTATCTTATCTATATTGACCTCGATAAGTTTAAAGCGGTAAACGACAACTATGGTCACGATGCGGGTGATGAACTTCTTGTACGCTTTGCCTCATCCACTCAACAAATTCTACAGCGCTCACGCGGGCGTCTATTTGAATCTCATCTATTTGCTCGACTCAGTGGCGATGAGTTCGCGATATACACCTACGGTATCACGCGACTCTCTGACATTTTGAGCGTACTTGAAAGCATTGAAGCGCAGTTCGAATCCAACTTTTTCCTTGGAGATCAACGCTACCGTGTTGGCATCAGTCTAGGGGTGGTTGAAATCAATGAGCATAACGAGAACCTCACTACTGACTCTTTGATGATCCAAGCTGACAGAGCCATGTATGTCGCCAAAGAGTCTGACGCTCGTCACTACTTCTATAACTCCGATCTCGAAGAAGTGGTGGCCAAAGAGCTGTTGATTGAGCAGACCCTAATCAAAGCACTCAACGAAGATGGGTTCAGCTTTTCATTCATGCCAATCATCAATGCATCTTCTAAAACCTTGCGTGGGTTTGAACTGTTACTGCGCTGCCCTGAGCTCGCTCAGCAGAATATTGGACCAGACGAGTTTATCCCTTGTGCCGAACGCACGGGCATGATTCGTGACATTGATATGTGGGTGATCAGCAATGGCTTAATGGCGGCAAAACGACTGATCGACAGAGGAAATCGTTCACTCAAATTTGCGATTAACATATCTAGCCTTGAGTTAATGTCGCCGGGATTTCCTGCCGATGTTAATCGCATGCTAATCAGTGCCGGAGTACCTGCGGAGAACATCGAATTTGAAGTGACTGAAACTGCATTTGTTCCCGACGAAACAACGGAATTGGATGTGTTGTTTGAATTGAAAAAGATCGGTGTAGACCTAGCCATCGATGATTTTGGTACGGGCTTTACGTCTTTCAATCAATTGATTCGCTATCCGTTCGATACCTTAAAAATCGACAAGTCCTTCGTTGACCAGATACTAAACAACAACCCATCTAAGCAAGAGATGGTGAATGTGCTCTATCGTCTCGCCAAAAATTACTCTCTCAAAGTCGTCGCTGAAGGTGTGGAAACTAAGGAGCAAGAAACCTTCCTCACCCGTTTAGGCTGTAACTACCTGCAAGGTTACTACTACGGCACCCCAGTTACGGAAGATGACGTATTAGCTCTGATAGCTAAGTTCCAGAGTGACTAGCAAGCAATAAAAAAGACCACGCGATGATGCGTGGTCTTTCGTTTAATAGGTGTGTCTAAAACATCAGTAAAGGACTACTTAGCGGAGTCGTCCGTTTTCACCGTATTGGTAATGCCTTCTAACTGCAATACAGGTGCTGCATCAATATCTTCAGCGTTCATCATCGAAGAAATTCGCTGCATTGAAGACAGCAACAAGCTTTGCTCCCACGGCTCTAGGTTCTGGAATTTATTAACAAAGTTGTCTTGAAGAGGTGGTGGCGCACTGTTTAGCAGCTCTTGGCCTTTTTCGGTTAGATTGGCGTGCACCTTACGTCGGTCAGCGACACTGCGCACACGCTGTACATAGCCATTTTGCTCTAAACGATCGATGATGGTGGTCGTGGTTGCTTGACTCACATTGGTGTGATTCGATAACTCTTTGATCGTCACATTGCCCATCTCTTGGATTGCTCTCATTAAAATCAATTGAGGGCCAGTCAAACCATACTCTTTACTCAGCTTCTTCGAGTGTAAATCGATAGCGCGAATAATTTGGCGAATAGCGACCAGTATTTCGTCATGTTTGTCCAAGATGCAGACCTTTGTACTTATATGCTGTGAGTGATTTTACAGTACAACAAAAATCATCGCCGTCATACGAGCAACATGATAGAAATTACACTGTAAATTGATGGATTATTTCATTGATTTTTCCGCATTGTACTTATGTTCTTACTATTCTCAATCTTTTCTCAAACCCTAAACCTATGTAGCGTGGCACTTTTGTGAGATCACATAGGATAAGAGGCGGATTGGTATATGGCTGAAGTGCGTATCAGAGAGCCTAAATCGGCTCTCTCATTTGTCTGCTAGGTAGGTTAAGCCGCATCGTTGAGCTGGAAGTCACCCGTGAGCGCACTATAGAATTCACTATCGTCTAGAATTCCCACGAGCTGTTGTCCCTCAACAAGCAAGATAGGGTAGTCACTCTGCTGCTTAAGTTTAATAGCATCGCGCATTCCAATCTCTGGGCTCGCCAATACCAAAGTCGACGGCTCGATATCCAGCGTGTCTACGTCCGACGGTTGCCACCTATGAAGACTGAGGTCATTCTCCCCTTTAATGCTAAGAGCACCTTCAACTTCTTCTATCCACACATCTTTTGCCGTACATACTTTCCAGCTTTGGTCTTGCTGTTCTAAGTCAGCTAAAGGCTGCATCAAAGAGCGCCCTTTGAGCACATTCAGCGGGTTGGTGTGAGCAACAAAGTCCTTCACATATTCAGTTTTTGGCTTCAATACGATCTCTTCGGGTTTGCCATGTTGAATCAGTTTCCCCGATTCCATGATCGCAATGTTGTTACCAATTTTTAAGGCTTCATCTAAATCATGACTTACGAACAAGATGGTTTTATTCAGTTTGTTTTGCAGTGAAATCAGTTCATCTTGCAACTGAGCACGAATCAGAGGATCGAGCGCCGAGAAAGGCTCATCCATCAGCAAAATATCGGTGTCCATCGCGAACGCTCTTGCTAAGCCGACACGCTGCTGCATACCGCCAGAGAGCTCATGTGGGAATTTGGTTTCCCACTCAGCAAGACCAACCATTTCTAGCTGCTCACGTGCTTTAGCTCGACGTGCATCTTTTGCCATTCCCTGCATTTCTAGACCAAAGGCCACGTTATCCAACACAGTCAACCAAGGCATTAACGCAAACTTTTGGAACACCATAGATACGCGATGAGTACGCAGTTGACGAAGTGTCGCTTCATCGCACTGGGCAAGATCGACCTGCTTGTCACCATCTTTCACTTCTAAAGAACCACGGCTAATTGAGTTTAAGCCATTTACGGCGCGTAAAAGGGATGACTTGCCAGAGCCAGAAAGCCCCATCAGCACACAAATCTCACCCTCTTGGATATTCAATGAAACGTTATCCACGCCAACCACTTGCCCTGTCTCGTCGATGATCTCTTGGCGAGACTTACCTTGGTCGAGCCTTTCAAGTGCTAGTTGCGTATTATCACCGAACACAACATCGAGGTTTTTAATGGTAATCGCATCCATTCTTTGCTTGTCATGACTCATGATTAAGCCTCCTTTTGGTTCGGTGTTTTACATAGGCGGTCAAGAATGATCGCTACAAGAACAATAGCGAGTCCCGCTTCAAAGCCTTGAGAAATGTTTACAGTATTGAGCGCGCGAACGACTGGTTTGCCTAAACCATCTGCCCCGACTAATGCAGCAATCACCACCATAGACAGTGACAACATAATGCATTGAGTCACACCAGCCATAATGCTTGGCAGAGCCGCAGGCAGCTCAACTTTCATCAAGAGTTTCATTCGGCTAGCACCAAATGCCTTGCCCGCTTCGACCAATTCTTCAGGCACCTTAGTTACCCCTAAATAGGTCAGGCGAATCGGTGCCGCGATAGCGAAAATAATGGTCGAGATGAGCCCCGGCACAATCCCAAGACCAAACAACACCAAGGTCGGGATTAGATACACAAAGGTTGGAACCGTCTGCATTAAATCAAGAATCGGCCTTAAGACTGTGTACAGCCAAGGGCGATGGGCTGCCATGATGCCGACTGGAACGCCAATTAATACGGAAATCGTTGTCGCCGCAAACACGAGGACAAAGGTTTCCAGCATTTCTTGCCAGTAGCCAAGGTTAAGAATGGTCAGCAGGGCCGCGACGACAAACACAACCAAAGAGATCTTACGATGTAGATACCACGCGAGAGCCGCGGTGATTAAAATCGGCAGAGCCGGCGGCATCCACTTAAACACATCCACCAGAAACAGAATAACCGTCTCTAGAAAAATCGAAATGGCATCAAACAGTCCCGCAGCATTGATCGTTAGCCAATCAACACCAGCTTCCATCCATTGACCGACTGGGATTTTGTTTTCAGTAATAAAATTCACAATATTGCCTTTGATTTTTGGTGAGTTGCCAAACGCAACTCACCATTTTGGAAATTAACGTTAAGCTTTTACTTGTTTCAAATAAGCAGACACGGCTTCTGAAGCAGATTCACCCTTCAACGTTTTGACGTTTTCAAGCCACGCTTCCACTTGTTGTGGGTTGCTGTTTAACCACTGTTGAGCAGCCTTGTTTGGTTGAACGTTTTGGTTAAGGATGGCTTCCATCAACTCGTTTTCCATCTCCAGAGAGAATTCTAGATTTTTCAGAAGCTGACCGACGTTTGAGCACTCAGATAAGTAATTCGCGCGCACGTTTGTGTAGACATTCGCGCCACCGTAGTTCGGACCAAAGAAGTCATCGCCACCGTCTAGGTATTCCATCTCAACGTTGCTGTTCATTGGGTGAGGAGCCCAACCCAAGTAAACAATCCATTGGTTGCGACGTGCCGCGCGCGACACTTGTGAAACCATGCCCGCTTCGCTCGACTCAACAAGGCTAAAGTCTTTTAGGCCAAATGCATCTGAGTCGATCATCGATTGGATTAGACGGTTACCATCGTTACCAGGCTCAATGCCATAGATACGGTCTTTGAACTTGTCTGCGTGCTTAGCGAGGTCAGCAAAGCTCTTTACGCCAGCATCGTAAACATACTTTGGAACAGCCAATGTATACTTCGCACCTTCAAGGTTGGCACGCACAGTTTCCACAGTTCCTGCTTCGCGGTACTTAGCAATATCGCCTTCCATCGTTGGCATCCAGTTGCCAAGGAATACATCAATATCGCCATTCGCCATTGAAGAGTAAGTAACAGGTACAGACAGCAGATCTGTTTTAGTTTGATAGCCAAGTCCTTTTAGCAGCTCGGTGGTTACTGCAGTCGTTGCCGTAATGTCGGTCCAGCCAACATCTGCAAAGCGCACGTTCTCACACTGTTGAGGCTCGACGGCAGCGTGTGCGTTCAACGCCAATACACTGATGGCCGAAGCGGCTAATGTCTTTTTAGTCACGGTGCGGATAATTGTCATAGTGATTCCTTTTATTCTTCCTTTTCACCACGTCGATGTGGTTTCTGACTCATACTTTTTGCTCGGTCTTTATGCGCGACCGATTCTCGATATGTAATTAGCTTTCGTTGATTAATGCTCTTAACGGTTCGTTTTCGCGCTGAGTGTCTTGCCATTGAGGTGCAATCCAAACGGGTACATCGGTTGCAGCCAGTGGCGTTTTACCCAATATGAAATCCGAGGCGCGCTCGGCAACCATGATGGTTGGCGCATTCAAGTTCCCGTTAGGGATGGTTGGGAATACCGACGAATCGACCACGCGTAAGTTAGCCACACCACGTACTCGGCACTCTTCGTCCAGCACGGCCATTGGGTCGTCATTTGCGCCCATCTTGCACCCACAAGACGGATGGTAGGCACTCTCAACATTCTGTTTTACCCACTCATCAATCGCTTCATCAGTGGTGACATCAGCACCCGGTTGGATCTCTTCACCACGGAATTTATCCATCGCCGGTTGAGAGAGAATTTCGCGCGTCAGACGAATACAATCGCGCCAGTCCTGACGGTCTTGTTCTGTCGAAATGTAGTTAAAAATGATTTCAGGTTTCGCGTGTGGGTCGGCTGAAGTGATTGCCACTGTCCCTCGGCTTTCGGGTTTGTTCGGGCCAACATGGACTTGAAAACCATGACCATCAAAGGCCGCTTGCCCATCGTAGCGCATCGCTGCAGGCAAAAAGTGATATTGAATATTTGGCCATTTCAGACCTTTGCGAGAGCGAATAAAGGCACAAGATTCGAAGTGGTTAGTCGCACCTAATCCTTTGCGAGTTAAAATCCACTCTGCGCCAATCATGCCCTTGCTAACGAGCCCTAATTTACTGTTGAGCGTGATAGGTTCATTACAGTGATACTGGAAATACACTTCTAGATGGTCTTGTAGGTTTTCACCGACGCCACGGAGTTCATGCTTTAGCTCTACACCCGCTTTTTCTAGCACCGCTTTCGGACCAATGCCGGATAGCTGAAGTAGTTGAACAGAGCCAATAGAACCAGCTGAAGAGATCACTTCCTTCGATGCAGAAGCCGTTTGAACCTTGCCAGATTTTTCAAACTCAACACCGGTTGCTTTCCATGTTTTGGAGTCTTGCTCTAGCAATACCTTTCGAACCACCACGCCCCTAATAAGGGTGAGGTTGGACCGCTTTAGTGCTCTACGTAGATATGCGTTAGATGTTGAGGCTCGTACCCCTTTATCTACCGTCATATGCATAGCACCGAAACCTTCCTGCTGATAACCGTTGTAGTCTTTGGTTTCTGGGTAGCCCGCATCTTTACCCGCATCAATAAATGCTTGATAAAGAGGGTTCAGTGCCATGTCGTTACCGTTACAGGTTCCAACAGGGCCATCACCACCACGATAGACATCACTGCCCTGATTCCAAGATTCAGCACGGCGGAAATAAGGTAGACACGCTTGGTAGTTCCAACCCTTTGCACCATGCTCTTCCCACTCGTCAAAGTCGCAAGCGTGACCACGCACGTAAACCATGCCGTTGATCGACGAGCTACCACCTAATACCTTGCCGCGAGGACAATGCAGTTGACGGCCATCAAGCCCGGACTCCTGCTGAGTCTCGAACTGCCAAGCATACTTTTCCGTGTTCATCGGGTAAGAAAGGGCTGTCGGCATCTGGATAAAAATGCTCTTATCCGTGCCACCAGCTTCTAGCAATAAAACGCTATGTTGACCGCTTTCAGTTAGCCGATCGGCCAACACACAGCCGGCCGAACCCGCGCCGACGATAATATAATCGTAGCGTTGTTCCATGTTCTGTTCTCCGTGAGGGGTTAAGCGTTATGCATAAGGGCTAGCGTAGTCACCTAGCTCAATCAAAATGCTCTTGGTTTGGGTGTAGTGAAGTAGGGTTTCAGGGCCATTTTCGCGCCCAATACCAGAAAGCTTGTAACCACCGACTGGCATCTCTGCTGGTGAATCACCCCAAGTGTTAACCCAACAAATCCCTGCCTGCATTTGATGAATAACGCGGTGAGCTCTCGCTAGGTTTTGGGTAAATACCCCCGCTGCCAAGCCGTAATGGGTATCGTTCGCTCGGCGAATCACATCATCTTCATCGGTAAATTTGAGCACCGACATCACAGGACCGAAGATCTCTTGCTGTACGTGAGGCATGTCGTCGTCGCAATCAACAAATACGGTTGGAATAACAAAGTTGCCATTAGCAAGGCCGTTGTCCGTCACCTGATAGCCGCCAGTCAGGAGTGTTGCGCCAGACTGCTTAGCCATCTCAATCGCTTCAAGAACTTTAGATAGGTGTTGTTTGGAGATGAGCGCACCAATTTGCGTTTCGATGTCCATTGGGTCACCGATTACGAGCTTTTCAGTACGTGCTTTAAGTTGGTCGACAAACTCTTGGTAGATATTTTCATGAACATAAACACGAGTACCGTTAGTACACACTTCGCCTTGGGTGTAGAAGTTAGCGACCATGGCTGCAGACACTGCATCATCGAGCTTGGCATCATCAAAGATGATCATTGGTGACTTACCGCCAAGTTCCATGGTGACAGACTTAAGGGTCTTAGCGCTGTCGGCCATTACCGCTTTACCGGTACCGGTTTCACCAGTGAAAGAGACTTTGGCAATATCTGGATGAGCAGTCAGCATTTGGCCGACTCGGTAATCACCCTGAACAACGTTAAACACGCCATCAGGCAGACCCGCTTCGGTAAAGATTTCCGCCAATTTTAGCGCCGTAAGCGGAGTCTCTTCTGAAGGCTTGAACACCATTGCATTACCCGCGGCTAATGCGGGTGCAGATTTCCACATCGCAATCTGAATTGGGTAATTCCAAGCACCAATCCCCGCGCACACACCTAGAGGCTCGCGACGGGTATAGAAAAACTGACTTTCGCTAAGCGGTTGCTGCTCACCTTGCAGTGTAGGTGCAAGGCCCGCGTAGTACTCGATCACGTCAGCACCAGAGGCGACGTCCACCTCAATCGCTTCCTGCAGTGGCTTGCCAGTATCTGCAACCTCAAGCTTTGCAAGGTCATCATTTCGTGTTCTAAGTATTTCTACCGCCTTCATCAAAATACGACTGCGTTCCACAGCGGTCATTGATGACCACACAGCAAAGCCGCGCTTGGCCGATTCAACAGCTTTATCGAGGTCGGATTGAGATGCTTGGCCAACAATCGCGATCGGCTCACCATTAGCTGGGTTAGTGCTAACAAAGGTTTCCCCCGAGGTCGCGGCAACGCTTTGTCCATCTATGTATAAAGAGTTCATTTCCATTTGAGTTTCTAACTTTGTCTATGTTTGGGCTCTGTTGGCCCATTAAAATTATGAGATTTTTAGCGTACTAATCGACGTTCAGTGCGTAAAACGTCAGCTGCTTATCGAGATAATCATTAATGATTGCACGTGCTTTGCTTGCATCAATGCCTTCGGGGTTGAGCGTCCCACGCAACCAAATACCGTCAATTAAGGATGCGATACCGTGCGCCACCAATTCAGCTTGTTCAGGTTCTAAAAGGGCTTTTAGCTCGATAAGCAAATGAGAAATAAGGCGTTTCTCATTCACTCGCTGCAGCCTTTTAAGCTGAGCGTCATGCATTGAGTAAGACCAAAACGCCAACCAGGTTTTCGCGACCTTGTTCTCCGCTTGGTAGCCTTCGAAATTGCCGTTGATGATGGCATTGATTCTTAGTTGATGAGCATTGACGGGAAGCTCTTTCAGAGCATTGGTGATGGTTACTGACAATTGGCGCAAGATCTCGCGCATCGTCTCTTCAAGTAGCCCATGCTTGCCACCGAAATAGTGGTTGATAATTCCAGTAGATACGCCAGCTTCTTTACTGATCAAAGCAATACTGGCCGAGTGCAAACCGACGCGATCGATCACCGTCATTGTGGCTTGTACTAGCTGTGGTTTTCGGATATCTGGCATCCCAACCTTGGGCATTTGTGAGTCCTTTTATTTTTTATTGAACGTTCAATTAATTATAAAATGACAGAAAACTAGTTAGGGTTCAAATGATTATTTTAACAAAATAGTTACAAGGCAGACCAAAAACCCAAAACAAATCACATAAAAACAAAGAGTTAACCAACAGTTAGTACTCTAAATAAATAACCAAAAGATTTGAGGTATGATGTTTATTAGTCGATTGTTTTTGATAAGAGTTGTTCAATAATTAATCAGAGGACATTAAGAGACAATGCACAAAAACAGAGAGTACAACGTCGTACTCTCCGCTCGATTTGAAGTGAAACAATGATCAATTAAAAGGTAAGGTGATAACTGTTGCTCGGCTCTCCTAGGGAAATGCTCCACGTCTGTTCTGACTCGCTACTGGTCATCGGTACCCAGCGTACATAGAGTGAGTCCCAGTTCGAATTGACCTCTAGCTCAACCTCATCGGTGAGATCTGGATAGATCGTCGTGATGCGCGAAACGGGATCTGGAATCGCTTCACCATCGGCTTTTACAAAGGCCGCTTTTGAGTAGAGGTGTAACGCTCCCTTGGTTTCCCCTAAATAATCAATTGATAAGGTGATTTTCTCACCGACATCAAACGAGAAGTCACGCGAAGCGACGATATCTTCTGCAGCAACGGTCGCAGTAGGTTGAGCCGTTGAACCACCGCCACCTCCGCCGCCACCTCCACATGCGGTAAGGGCTAGAATCGCAAGTAGGCTGACTGATTTAATAGATGTTTTCATGACGCTCTCCTTACTCGCCCGTTGCTGATACAGAGGTACTTTCTACCGCGGTTTTATACCACTCACCATGGCTCTCACCGCTCGCTTCCACCCAATCATCAAAGGTTAGGTAAGCCTCACAAATGTCTGTGTATTCAATTGGGTGATCCCATTCGTCACGGATGTTGATCGCCCAAGGCATATTGTTTTCGGTAGTAAATGAAGCAATATTGTCCGACTTGTCATCGTGAGTATTGAAGAAAGCGTTGTTCATGTCATTGGTACCCGCAAACTGTTTTAAATGAGTCTGCCAAGTGAACCCAGGAGCTTCATTGGTAAAGTCGCCGTGATACATGTACTTAGCGGCAAAAATGAACGAGTCGTAGGGAGGGTAGCCAACAATGTCACGCGGTACAGGAGTGGCGAATTCGACATAGAGTTGGTATTGCAGTGCGCCAACAGTTTGCGTCCCCAAACAGTCGACTTGCGTGCGATAGAAGGTACAACTTTCAGTAAGTTCACCTAGGTTTTGAAGGTCAACTTTAAGGTCTTCAGAGACAATCAACACCGCATCGCTCGTGCCATGTTTCACAATCGAGTGCGTTACTGCTACACCATTACGCATCAGGGTTGCGTTAGCGATATTACTTGGATCAACACCCGGTAGATGAATACCATAACCGTTTGAAAATCCAGCTCCCATCGCTTGTAAGGTGTAATCAAAGCTGATGTTTTTTAGCTCACGTTGGCCGTTTAACTGTTCTGTTATTTGGTAACGCCAAACCACGTCATTGAAATCGTAGTCGCCCATCAATGGCCATCTATCCTCGAACGCGATCGTCGCATACTCATTGCCACTCGGATAAACAGATGTGATGGTGATGTCACTGTCTTGCTGCACTAATGGCTCATATTTAGAGTCTGTCGAACCATCGGTGTTAACCCCATCAACCGCAGTAAACGGTGTAATTTCAACGGTAAACAGTAGGTCGTTGAAGTCATGATCCCCCCCCGTGCGGTGTAAATCTTCAAAACCTAAAACGAAGAACTCATTCTCTGTATCAATGAAGGCAACATTATGTCTTCGCAGGCTTGCTGTCGTTTCTGGATTGAGTTCAGAGTAGCTATAGAATGGCGTTCCCCAACTGCCCAGTGATTCAATGTTGTTATAAGAACCCGACCACCCCCAACCATTAGGGATCACGAAGAAGGCTAAGGTTTGCCCCGCCGTCAGTTCAACGTCTAAATCTATGGTATCCCCTTCGACCATCTCACCATCTGGCGCTTTTGAGCTGTTAGGAAAGATAATGGTGTGGGCAGTAATGTCATCGATCGACGCTGGAGGGTTATTGGTGTCATAAACAAAATAGCCTAACGCATTGCGGTAGCCTGCCCCTTCGTTTAGAAACGTCACCTTGGCAGAAGCAAACGCTTCGCCACCTAGCTCGTCATCAATATCGATGTTTGAGTAACGCTCTGGTGCGATGAAGGCACTGTTGACATAAGCTCCTTCGGGCAGCATTGAGTAAACATTGTCTAAAGTGTCATGGGGTAGTGTATCGGCTATCGAATAGGTGTCATTCGGTTTGCCTTTTGCGGAGTAATTCGAGCTGTCAGCGCCTGACTCAAAAATAAAATCTGACGTGGTAAGTGCAAGCGCTAGGCTGGGGATCATACAGCCTGACATGACCAGTGCATTCCATATTCTCATTGCGTTCCCTCTCTCAACTGACGGTAAATGTGTAAAGTAGAAGAGAGCAAGGATGATGCCTAAAAATTAGTCTTTTAATTTCATTACGTTAGCAACATTGGAGAGAGCTTTCTCATTTTGAGAATGAAGTTGACGTCCTAAAAGAGACGAATCCGGAGGGGGATAGTTGGCAGTTAAAATAAAAAGCCGCCCGACTGTAAATTGGGCGGCTACATTTCTATTAAATGAGAAGATTCATTACTGAGTTAAGTGTTTCAACAAGCGCTCCGTTGGACGAACAATCGCAATGATCGATTCATCGTAGATCTTTGCAGCATCAGACAGAATCGCTTGATAGGCGTTGATGTCTGCTTCTCGAACTTGCTCACCCGCTTTCGCTTTAGCAATCAAGGTGAGCGCAAGATCGGCAACTTCGACCGTTTTCTCTGCCACCACCACAGTCTCTACCGAAGAGACGTTAGCGGCAAAGATAGTTTCAGCGGCAAGTGCAGCCGATTTTGCTTGCTGATAATGCTCAGTAAGCTGCTCCAATGCCTGTTGATTACCTGTCGCGACTTCGTTAACCAAATCTTGCATCTCATACACCGCGTAGCTTTCTACTGGCAGTGCATCAACAAAGCGGTTTAGGCGCTCGTATTGACTGTACAAAGTGCCCTTAGGCTCTGTTGAGTTCCACTTCTCCCAGTTACGAGCATAATATTGTGCTGGCTCGGTGTACTTTGAAAGAACACGCAGATCTTGGATGTCTTGACCTTTGGCAATGCGCTTCAACAACATATCGGCATCCGCGTGGTGACGTAGGCCTACAGAGATTTCCGACCATGTGTCCATCGCTTTCATACGTTTGTACATGCTGCGTTCATCAGTCAGTTCAGCATCTGACCAGAAACGTTCCGCGATCGCGTAACTGCGAGGCCATAGGTAGTTTTCTACCGTAAGGCTGTCTTTGTTCTCTAGCCACATGGTGATCTCGCCACCTAAGATAAGATCTTTTTCTTTATCGGTGAGCTCTGCAGGGTAACCACCATTTGGCTCAGGGATTACACTGCCTTCGATATCACTGCTTGCAATCACTTCACCTGTCGTTGGCCAGCGCACGTTACCAATCAATTGGTAGCTGCCCTCGGAGAACCCATTTGGATTGAGGTTCAGGTTAAATTCCGTGTACGACATAAAGTTATCGAAGTGGCCGATAAAGGTTTTGCCCGGCACATAATCGAGGATATAAATCTCTTCGCGAGACTTGCCGTTGTAATCACTGAACGCACGGAAAGTACCGTCTTTGGCTTCAATGATAGTAAGCCTTCCCTTACGTGGGCTGCCTTTAGAACGCGGCTTTTGCCATTGGTAAGTCACGAACTTCTCGCCACTGTGAAGCTTATCATCAACCGTGATTCCCGTTGGCATTGGGTCATTGCGGTAATGGTAGCTTGTTGGCTGAGGCTGGTCTAAGTAGTAGCCGGTAGAGAGAATGCCTGCGTAGCCCTCTTGCGCTGCACGGCCGATACTGTCGTGACCTTGCCAGCTTTGAATCACGATAGACGTCGGCAGATCTTTATGCCAAATCTCATCCCAACCTGTCATCTTTTTACCACGCTCTTCCAGCATCTTCTCAACTTTTACGTTGAGATAAGACTGCAAACCGCGCTCGCCATCAATGCCGTTCTCTTCGATGAATTTCTGATGCTTTTCGCTGTTGATCCATTGGGAGTAATTCGGCTCATCGCCACCAATGTGGAAGTACTCATCTGGGAATAGCTCGGTCACTTCATCAAACACGTCACCCAGCATTTCATAAAGCTCTGGGTTTAGAGGGTCCATCAATGGCTCAAACACGCCCCAACCGCGCTCTTGGTCATAGCTTTGACCTTCGCCACCCGACATTAAGCGTGGGTAAGCATGCGCCACAGCAGATGAGTGTCCCGGCAGTGAGACTTCTGGAATCACACGAATGCCAAGGTTACGAGCATACTCAACTAAGTAACGAACTTGGTCTTTGGTGTAGTAGTCACCATCGGTGGTTTCTGACCATAGACGCGGCCAAGATTCCGTTTGAATGCGGATACCTTGATCATCCCAGAAATGCCAATGGAACACGTTCATTTTCGCAGAAGCCATCGCATCTAGCTGACGAATCAACACATCAAATTCAATAAAGTGACGAGAGGTATCGTAAGAAACACCGCGCCACCGAAAGCGAGGTTCATCAACAATCGTAACGGCAGGGATATGGTAGCCAGTCGCTGTCGTTTCAACGAGCTGCAAAAGGGTTTCGATACCGTGAATAGCCCCATAAGGACTTGGGGCACTCAGCGTGATTTGTTCACCCTGAGTGGTGATCTTGTAAGACTCTACAGAGTCGATGTTTTGAATTTCAGACTTTGGAGCTGCGTCGATATCAATGATCAGATTTGCTCGGTCTGCACTATCAACCTGCCAATTCAGAATCGGAATACCGGTTTGGCGTACCAAACGGTCGACAAAGCGTTTTGCCGTGTACTCAACGCGATCAGAATTAAAGCCTTTGATGTAAACCTTGAAGTCACCGTCTACCTTTACTTGGCCAGCTTGTAGTTCAACCTTTTGTGGGTACGGCATTAAATTAAGATCGGTATTCGGAGCCATTGCTAACGCCATTGGGGATACTAGTGAACCTGAAATTAATAGAGACAATATAGTTTTTTTCATTATTAGTTTTCCTATATAACGGGGGTTCTGTTTTGTTTATCGGAGGCGATTCACAAAACAGAATCATCAGCCACTGCTGCTGTTTGTCGTGAGCTCAAAGCCTATCGCCTATTAAAAACGAACGAGCCCACAAACGTATTACTGGCTAACCAGCTCAACCGCTTCACGAACCAGCACTGCAATCTCGTCCCACAGCTCGTTTTCGATCATTTTTGGAGAAACCATCCAAGTACCGCCACAGCACACCACGCGATCGACGGCTAGGTAGTCATTGACGTTATGCTTGCCGATACCGCCAGTAGGCATTAACGACACATCAACGTAAGGCGCTAGCAGAGATTTGACCATGTTGATGCCACCAGACGCTTCTGCTGGGAAGAACTTCAAGAAGTTAAGACCGAGCTCCAACGCTTGCTCTACTTGGCTTGGGTTATTTACGCCAGGAACGATTGGCATGCCGATCTCTTGGCAACGTTTAACCGTGTTTGGATTCAAACCTGGCGCTACGATGAACTCACTGCCCGCCTCTTTCGCAAGGTCGATCTGCTCAGGGGTTAATACCGTGCCAGCACCGATGCACATCTCTGGGTAGGCATCACGCATCGCACGAATCGAGTCCGCTGCCGCTTCGGTACGGAACGTCACTTCTGCGACTGGCAGGCCGTTTTCTACTAACACTTTTGCTAATGGAATCGCGTGTTCCACCTTGTTGATTTGAATAACAGGGATAACTTTGAATTGCTTAAGTGTGTTGATCATCTCTTGAGACATAATAATTTCGCTTTATCTTTCTATTTTTTGATTAAGTGGTTCATAGCGCTTACCGGAATGATGGCGCCTGAATATTGAATAACGGTAGAAGCCAGTTGGTGACCAAGTTCAGCTGCTTCGGTAGCACTCTCGCCAGTTAAACGTGCAGCCAGATAGCCCGCCGCAAAGGAGTCTCCGGCAGCGCACGTATCAACAACATTCGCAACAGGTCTCGCTGATACGTAGCTTTCTACTACCTTGCCGCTTTCTACCTGAACGATTTTGCATGGCTCACAGCCACGTTTGATAACGATCTCTTGGCAACCCAAGCGCAGGCAACGTTGTTGAACGCTCTCAGAATTACCCCAAACCAGTAGGTCGTCGTCCTCGGTGATCAACGCGATGTCTACTAATGGCAATAACTTGGCGTACCAATGTTGGGCTTGCTCAGTCGTCCAAAGCTGTGGGCGATAGTTGTTATCGAAAATCACCTTACCGCCTTGATTTGAGAATACGCCAATGGCTTTCAACAGGCGTTCACGTGAGGTGTCATCTAAAATCGCGATACTGATACCGCTGATGTAAACCGCGTCGACTTGTTTCTCTGTCAGCGCGATTTCAAGCTTATTCAGATCGTCAGTTTGGAAGTAAGATTTGACTGCCGCGTCGTTGCGCCAGTAGTGAAAGTGTCGTTCACCAGTCTCATCGGTTTCAACCATGTAGAGACCAGGAAGCTTGTTCGCAATGCGCTCTACGAAATTGGTTTGAATACCTTCTAACTGCCAGCTATCAATCATATTTTGAGACAGTTCATCGCTACCAAGACCTGTCGCGTAATGCACTGATAGGTCTTTATTTTGAGTTAAGCGAGAGAGGTAAAGCGCAGTATTTAGCGTGTCACCGCCAAACTTTTTGGTTAATGGAGAGCCGCTGATTTCGACCATACATTCGCCAAAAAAAGCAATATTGAAATGAGAAGATGCAGGCATAGCCGATCCTAAAATAGAGAGATAATTTGGGGAAAGGGCCCTGCAGACAAGCAGGGCCAGAACTTGGCAAACCCGTTGTGGAGACTAGGTTTAGCTTGTTTGATTTGCAGGGCGTTGAGGTGCAGCTTCCTCTTCAAGGACGCCAGTCTCAGACATTTCCATCTCCATCAGAGCACGCTCGTCGTCAAGAATCGCTTTTGCCATTTCAGGAGTCACTTGGTTAGCTGGTGTACATAGGCTTACTACCACACCCGCTGTTAGTGCGAATAGACAAGATGGAATCACTGGGTTGCCCCAGAAGGCTGTTAGGTCTGCGCTTAGCATTACAGTGAAAGAAGCGATAGAGGCGCCAACCAGTGTTGCAATCGCACCCTGCCAGTTGTAACGGCTCCAGAAGCGTCCCAACATACCGCACACGAACATGCCTGACATAACCGTTGAAATCATCTTAGTGATGTAGCCAATGATGTCGTTTGACGTCAATGCGAACAGCAGTGCAAAACCAATCACCACAACCAAAGCTAGGCGAGAGTAGTTCATCATTGATTCTTTGTTTGGTACACGGCCTGTGAACATCACGTATACGTCACGCAGCAGGATAGACACACCAGCAATCGCATCTGAGCTTGCGCTCGACATGGTTGCAGATAGGCCAGCGATAAGAACAATCATGCCAACACCAACTGGAAGTACCGTTGCTGCAATGTAAGGGAACGAGAAGTTAGGGTTATCCAACGTTGGGTCGATAGCGTGTGCCGCCATACCAATAATTGCTGGAATGATAGAGAAGAAAAGGTACAACACACCAGAAGCCACGAATGAACGACGGATAGTTGAAACGTCTTTACCAGAGTAAATGCGTTGGCGGAATGAAGGCGTTGCCAGAACACCAACACCGATAACCACAGCCAGAGAAACAGCAGGCAGAATGCCTAGTTTATCGATTGCTAAAAAGCTTGTAGCAGCAGGGTCCATCGCAGCGTAAAGGTTATCCATGCCACCAATGTGGTTCACAGACATTACCGCCATCAAGATGAAACCAGCAAAAAGGATGATTGCTTGGATAGTATCGGTCCATACAACCGCTGTGTAACCACCGATAACAACGTAGATAGTGAATGCCGCTGCAATAATGATCTTCGCAAGGTTCAGGTCGATGTCAGCAATCCACGCTAGGTACATGCCGCCACCTAAAATGTGTGCACCTAACCAGCCGATGGACGCGATAAAGATGAGTAGGCCAACCACGTTTTTCACGATTCGGTTGGCTCCCACGTAATACGCGAGCTCTTCACTCATTGTCATGAAGTTCAGCTTACGAACCGGAGCAAACCATAACGCAAGCAATAGGATGCCAACAGCACCGCCAATTCCGTACAGAGCACCAGCCCAGCCATTTGCGTAGCCGAAGCCAACCGCACCCATACTTGAACCCGTACCGACCATCGTCGCTACCGTTGTACCAAGTACTAAAAATAGTGGCAGGCCACGGCCACCTAATAAGAAATCTTCGCCAGATTTTTGATTACGCGAGACAAACCAGCCTAACCAAATTAAAAAACATACGTACACGCCGAAGCCTGTAAGAAAAAGAGTGCTGTTCATTTGACACCTCTCAGTGAAATATTAAGCTCATTCTAGAGCTTTTATTTATGATTCATTCATTTTATATTTCATATAATTGCTTTATTTATTTTGTATATTTTAATTAAAGCAATTTTTATAAATGTAGGGTGAGAGTATTAAGGAATAATAACAGGGATGACTACGCCCCAATACTCTCTAAGTAGGTTATTGTGATTAGGTTATTACTATACGCGGTCAGCGCGGTAGCAAGTCACATCTACTTCAACTTTCACGTCTACAACTAGGTCACACACCATGCAGATACGAGCCGGTGGGTTAGCTCCAAAGAACTCTTTGAATACCTTATTAAAAGATTGGAAGTAACGAGAATCCGTTAGTACAACCTTTACGTGTACTACGTCTTCTAGGCCGTAGCCTGCTTCAGTCATGATATCGACACAGTTTTGGATTGCTAGGCGAGACTGGTCAATAATGCCACCCTCAACTACTTCACCATCTGTCATCGGTGTCTGGCCAGAAACGTATAGGAAACCACCCGCTTCTGTTGCGCGTGCAAATGGTAAATGTTGTCCGCCTGTACCTGTTCCGCCTTCAACACCGTAACGTTTAATAGTCATTTTTTAACTCCACTTCTTTATAGATAATATTGGTTGCTTTCCAATATATTTAAATTAATTCGTCGTTTTATTTCCGTTGATTCAATTAATTACGATAAATAAAAACGCCAGAACGATTATTTCTTACTTTTCCTTTTTGGTAAGTTAACTCACCATTTACAAATACACTTTCTATTCCTTGAGCAACTGAAATAGGATTTTCAAATGTTGCTGTGTCTTTAATATTGTTTGGATCAAATAAAACCAAATCAGCAAATGCACCTTGGCGAATTTCGCCTCGACCAGACAAGTTGTAACGCTCTGCCGACATTCCCGTCATTTTGTGAATCGCCTCTGGTAGCGAGAACAGTTTTTCATCTCGGCAGTAGTGGCCTAACACTTTCGGGAAGGTACCCCACAATCTCGGGTGTGGATGTGGGTCATTAGGCAAACCATCGGAACCAACCATGGTCAGCTTGTATTTCAAGACGCGCTTTACGTCATTCTCATCCATGCAGTGGTAAACCGCACCGGCTGGTTGAAGTGCTTTCGCCGCATCCATCAGTGGTAGGTTCATCTCGTCAGCAATCTGCTTCAGGGTTTTGCCTGCATGTTCTGGTTTTGCTTCAGACCAAGTGATGAAGATGTCGAAATCGTCCGTCACCTGTTTCAAATCTAATGTTGAGGAGCTCGCTGAATATGGGTAGCAGTCGCAAGACACATCTTGGTGCTCTGAAACCTTATCCATTAAATCAAGCACTTCAACGGTCCTGCCCCAGTTGCCCGCCCCTGCACATTTAAGGTGAGAGATAACAACCGGTACTTTTGCGTATTGGCCGGTTTCAAACGCTTCTTCCATCGCGCTTAAGATCTCTTCGAATTCGGTACGCATATGCGTGGTATAGATGCCGCCATGGCTAGACAGCACTTTGGCTAACTGCATGACTTCATTGGCGTTCGCTTGTTTCGCACTTGCGTAAGCCAAGCCTGAACTCAAACCTAATGCGCCTTGCTCCATCGCTAAATCAAGGTTGTTTTGCATCTCTGCAATTTCATCTTCCGTTGCAGTGCGTTGTAGATCATCCATCACTTGGTTACGTAGCGTGGTGTGACCTACCAAGGCTGCTACGTTTACTGCAGGTTGTGCTTGCTCCACCGCTTGTGCATACGCGGCAAAGGTTGGGTATTTGAAATCAGCCTGCGCGCCTAAAAGGTTCATAGGATCTGGTGGATCACCAGCTAAAACCGTTGGTGACGCACTGATACCGCAGTTACCAACAATCACGGTTGTCACACCTTGGCTGATCTTTGGTAAGCAGTCTGGGTAACGAATGACGTTGGTGTCGTCGTGTGTGTGTACATCAATAAATCCAGGAGCCAATGCTAAGCCTGCTCCCTCAACCAACTGGCCACAATCTTCATGATCAATGCTGCCAATTTCGGCGATTTTTCCATCTCGGATTGCTACATCGGCACAAAACGATTGTTCGCCGGTGCCATCGAACACCTCTACATTTTTAATTATCGTATCGAACAACATTTCTCACTCTCTCAATCCACTCTGTTGATGGATCTATATTAAAAATCCAGCCGATTATTTTCAGTGACAAAACACACATAATATTTTAATTTGTGTGATAGTTTCTATCATAAAATAAACACAAGATAGATTTAAACATTAAATAACAACCACTTAAATCATGTTAGGAATCAGCAATGAAACATAACCCTGCACAAAAAGATGTTATAAAGTATCAAAAAGATTGTTTCGTCTTGACTGAAAGAGGCCAAAAAGGGAGAGCAGTATCACAAACTGAGAACGGTGTTTATCGACTGGTCGATGAAGATATTTCGCTTCCGGTAGCAATTATCAAACAATCAGCCTTAACCAATAATCTGAATTGGATGCAGTCATTCGCCAATCATCATCAGGTGAAATTATCACCACACGGTAAAACATCAATGACGCCTGATTTCTTTCGTCAGCAGTTAGAAAATGGCGCTTGGGGAATTACTGTTGCGACACCTGCTCAAGCAGAGATTGCAGCCATGGCGGGTGCAAAAAGAATCATCATGGCTAACCAATTGGTGGGTAAAACCAATATTGCGATCATCGAACAGCTTATTAGTGAGTTCGACGTCGACTTTTACTGCTGTGTCGATTCACCAGTGAACGTGCAACAACTGAGTCAACACTTCGCTAATACAGAGCAAACGCTAAAGGTTCTGATTGAGTTTGGAGTACCAGGCGGGCGCTGTGGCTGTCGCTCACCACAAGAGGTTCTAGAGCTTGCACAAACCATTCAAGACGCGCCTGCACTTTCTCTTGCGGGCATCGAAGTGTACGAAGGTGTGATTCATGGCGACAATGCCGAGCAAGATATTCGTGCCTTCTTAAAGCAAGCACTAAGCTCTGTCGAAAGCCTTGAATCAGATGGACTGATCACGGGACAACCAATCATCACTGGCGCGGGATCGGCTTGGTATGATGTGGTGGCAGAGTGCTTGGCGAACCTAACCGATTACTTGGCGATCATCCGCCCAGGTTGCTATGCCATTCACGATACTGGGATCTACCTAGATGCTCAAAGCAAAGTGTTGCAGCGCGCGCAAGTAAACCAAGGTTACGCGTGTGAACTGGGAGGAGATTTAGAATCAGCACTTGAGGTTTGGGCATATGTTATCTCTCGTGCAGAGCCAACCAAACTGGTGATTGGGCTAGGTAAGCGTGATGTGGCCTTCGACGCGGGATTACCTATTGCTGAACGCGGATATCGCAATGGCGAAGCTATTTCAGTAAAGGGCCTGACAGCAACAGCCGTGATGGATCAACATACCTTTGTGGAAACGGACGGCTCTTCAGAGATTGAAGTGGGAGACATGATTGCGTTCTCAACCTCACACCCGTGTTTGACTTTCGATAAGTGGCGTTACATTGCTATTAGCGATGACGACTATCAGGTCACAAACTGGGTAGAGACCTGCTTCTAGCTCAATTTTTCAATAAGCTAGAATCAGCGAAGCATTCAGATATACTAACGGGGCTAAGGCTTAGCCCCATCAACAAAGGATCAAGATTCTTGAGTTTAGAAGTAGATATCATTTCACAGATAACGGAGCGTTTTCCCGCTCTTCGTGATGCCGAGAAAAAAGTCGCCAAGCTGATCATGGATGACATTGATTTTGCCGCCAAAGCCAGCATTACAGAACTCGCTGAAAACGCGCAAGTCAGTGAAGCTACCATTACCCGTTTTGCTAAGGCGATTGGCTGTAACAACGTACGTGATATGAAGATCAAGCTTGCTCAAACCCTAACGGTGGGCCAGCGCTTTATTCTTGAACCGGTTAACCAAACTGGCTATCAAGGTATCTACGAATCGATCAAGCAGAGCCTAGACATCAACCGCACTCTATTTAAAGAACAAGACGTTGAAACTGCGGTAAGTTGGCTGCACAACGCCAGACAGATCATCGCAATCGGCATGGGTGGCGGTTCAACCATCGCCTCTCAAGAGCTGCAGCACCGACTGTTTCGTTTAGGCTACCCGGTGGTGTCGTACAACGATGGCTTAATGTCACGCATGGTTGCCGCAACAGCCGATGCCAATGATGTGATGGTGATGATTTCCGCGACTGGCTTTACACCCGTTATCACCGAAACCGCCGAGTTAGCGAAGCAATACGGGCTTAAGATCATCGCGATTACCCCACAAGATACGCCACTAGCACAGATTGCAGATATCTTGTTACCTATCAAGCATATGGAAACTGATTTCATCTACAAACCATCGGCATCTCGCTACGCAATGCTGGCGTTAGTGGATGTGCTTTCAATGGGCATGGCAGTCAATCACAAAAACCGCTCGCGCGATAAACTGCGCCGCTTGAAGGTTGCTTTAGACTCCTACCGTGGCGGAGGCGACCGACAGCCTCTCGGTGATTAGTGCTAGCCATCACAACGTCTTAGTAAAGCGAACCTATGACAAACAAAAACTCCGACTTAGCGTCGGAGTTTTTGTTTAAGTAGAGAGCCAAATTTAATCCCAATCGAGGATTTGCCAATTTGGCCTGTCGGCTAATGCTCGTAAACGTGGACACGGGTTAACCAGATAGGTGTAGTCCGCATATTCACAAAGCGGTAAGTCATTGATCGAGTCAGTGTAAAAATGAATGTCAGTGTAGCGATTAGACTGCTTTGCAATCCACTGCTCTAAACGAGTTACTTTACCTTCTCGGTAACTCGGTACACCTTTTATCTTCGATGTATAACGCGCTTGTTTCTCGACCAGATCGATCCCTAACGCATGCTCTATGCCTAGCTTTCTACCGACCACTTCAACCAAGAAAGTTACACTGGCAGAGATGATCAACATATCAATTTCATCGCGCTTAAGTTGCTCAATAAGCGGTAAGGTTTGAGTAAACAGCTTGGGCAGTATTTTGCTCTCAACGCACTCTTCCACCAGCGTATTCACCTGTTGTGTCGTCAGATTAGCAAGAGGCTCCATGGCGAATGCTAGGTAGTCTTCCATGTCGAGTTCACCTTGGCTATATAAGCCCATAAGGCGCTGATCTTCGTCAATAAAGCTTGGGTCACTCACAATACCTTTTTCGACTAAGAACGCATTCCATAGCATCGCAGCATCGCCGTTGACTAGGGTTTCGTCCATATCAAAAACATACAAAGGCTTAGACATCTTAGGCTCTCACAGGTTGAATTTCATTTAGATTAAACAGCAACTCTAACTCACTTCCGTTTGCGAGTAGACGCTCAGAGGAGCGATTGAGAAGGTCGACGGTCAGCTCACAATCATCCACATTCACTTGGTAACGAATCACGTTGCCCAGCAGTTGGTGATTGCGGATGGTTCCCGTTTTCGGTGCTGAAATGTGGGTTCCGTACTGTCTGCCCTGCTCTTTCACGTAAATTGACTCTGGGCGAATTGCCACCTTCCAGTCGGTATCGATATCGAAAAGCTGTTTGGCTTTATTCGCTTGAACCAAGTTGTAGTGGCCCATGAATCCGGCAACAAACTCATTAGCAGGTTGAGTGTAGATCTCTTCTGGTGTGCCCGCTTGTACGATTTCACCTTTGTTCATCAAGAAGATGCGGTCAGACATGATCATCGCCTCTTCTTGGTCGTGAGTAACAAAGATGGTCGTCAGGTCCATCTCTTTCTGAATATCACGGATCTGCTGACGAAGATGCTTACGGATCTTGGCATCCAACGCCGATAGCGGCTCATCCAACAACAGAATACGAGGCTTAACCACTAAGGCTCTCGCCAAGGCGACACGCTGGCGCTGCCCACCCGACAATTGGTGTGGATAAAAACTCTCTTTGCCTTTTAGATCCACCAGCTCAATCACTTTGGCCACTTCACGTTTGATCTCATCGCCCGATAACTTTTTCATTTTCAGGCCAAACGCGATATTTCCCTCTACCGTCATGTTTGGAAACAGCGCGTAAGATTGGAAGACCATACCAATACCACGCTGCTGTGGTGCTTGATGGGTGATCTCTTCACCGTTAACCCATATCTCACCACCATCAACAGGATTCAGCCCCGCCAAACTGCGTAGCAAGGTAGATTTACCACAACCACTGGGGCCAAGCAGGGTAATAAACTCGCCTTTTTCAATCGTAAATTGAATGTCTTCAAACACGGTGTTGTCACCGAAGCTTTTCGTTAAATTGTGTGCGTTTACATAACTCATTATTTGACTCCACGGCTAAAACGACTTGCCATCCAAGTCAGTAAGAAAATGAATAGGAAATAGGTCATCACCAAGGCTGAAGTGAAGTGGCCACTGGTTTGACGCATGTTGTATAGATAGATTTGTAACGTCTCGTAGCGGGTTCCGACCAAGATATTGGCAAACACGAACTCACCCAATAAAAACGAGAACGAGAGAAACAGTGATGCCATTAACCCCTTCTTGAGATTTGGCAGAATGATCAACAAAAAGGCCTTGGTGGTGCTTGCTCCTAGTAGATGTGCGGCGTCCATCAGGTCTTGCAAATTGATCGCCTGAAAACTATTGGCAATCGCACGATACATAAATGGCAGAGCGATGGTGAAGTAGGTACCAATCAAGATCCAAGGTGTGCCAATCAACGAGATTTCACTGTCAGCATAAAGCTGCAACAGCCCAACCGACGAGACGACTGGAGGCACTGCAAACGGCAGCAAGATCATGATGTTCATTAGCTTATCGAGCTTAGGGAAGTAGTAGAACACCACAAATATCGCCGGAAGAATCAGCACCACACTCAATGTTAGCGCCGCAATACAGATAAACAGCGAACGACCAAAGGCTTGCAAGAAACGCGGGTCTGTCAACAGGCTGATGTACCAGTCTAAAGTAAAGCCATCAGGCAGTATGGTCGCTCCCCAACGAGATGAAATTGAATAGATAAAGGTGGCTAAGATCGGAATCAGCATGATGCTAACAATCGAGAAAACCACCATTTTGTGAAAGCGCGTATTAACGTTTTGCATTAGCTTTTTTTCCCTGCATAACTCTTACTGATAAGCCATTGGTTGATCACGGTAATGAATGCCAACATTACCATCAGAATCACTGAAATCGCCGCCGCCAGATTAGGCTCAAGGAACAGATCGCCCGAGACTAAACTTGCGATTCGAATGGTTATCACGTTGTAGTTACCAGAAGTAAGTGCATAGACACTGGCGTACGCGCCGATCGCATTAGCGATGAGAATAATAAAGGTGCCAAATAGAGCTGGAGAAAGCACCGGAAGGCCAACCTTGAGCCAATATTGCCAAGTTTTCGCGCCAAGCAGCGCCGAAGCCGCTTGCCAGTCATCGCTCAATGCATCAAAGGCCGGATACAACAAAAGCACAGCCAGAGGGATCTGGAAGTAGGTATAGATCGCCAGCAATCCCCACTTTCCATACAGGTCAAAATCCCCCAACAAGCCATATTGCTTAAGCAGCAACGTGAGCGCGCCGTTGGTTCCAAGGATGATGATGAAAGCGAAAGAGAGCGGGACACCAGCAAAGTTACTGCTCATATTGGTAAAAGCAATTACCCCATCGCGAATTTTGCAATCGACACGGCGCAAAGAGGAAACCAACAGTGTCGCGATCGCTAGGCCGAACACACTCGACCACAAAGATAACCAAAGGCTGTTGCTGAATGCTTGCATCATGAAGGCGGAATCAAACACCTCAATGTAGTTTTCAAGCGACAGCTCGCCTTCATAAAAGAAACTGTTGATCAGCACCCAAACCATAGGCGCCAATTGGAACAGATAGAAAAACAGCGCAAATGGAGCTAGCCATAACACAGGCTTGAAGCGCTTAAACCAAGACTGCACAGGCTTAGACGTATTGGCTTTTAATGAATTCGGTTTTTGCGTGATGGCAGGACTGCTCATAGGGCTAACAATTCCTGAGTGTAAGATTTATTGTGTTCTAGGTTGAGGAGCTGACACACGGTACCGCAGATATCAGTCTGCTTAATTTGGCACTCTTGGTGAGTGAATTTGTCGCCAATCACAAAGAAAGGAACTTCACGCTCTTCGGCCAAAATCCCACCATGAGAAAGGTCGTCATTCATACCGTGATCGCTGGTAACAATGACTTGATAACCCTCTTCAACCCAACCTTTAATGTAGTTCGACAGCAAGATATCGGCGCCGCGCGCACTGTTACGATACTGACGCGAATCTAAGCCATACTTGTGGCCCATATCGTCGATGTTCATTGGATGAATCAACAAGAAGTCTGGCTGATAAGTTAAACGCAGATGCTCAGCATCAAGAAACAGCGCCTCGTCTGGGTAGTGATCCCAGTGATAGAAACAGCCGTGTTGAATATTGAGCGTTTCATCGTGAGTAAATCGATCGCGCACTGGATCAAATGGTGCGCGGTTATACAGTTCACTCACCCAGTGATAAGCAGCCGCAGCGGTAGTTTTCCCCTGAGCTTTGGCCAAGCTAAAGATCGAATCATGATTGGAAAGACGGACAATCTGATTATTAACAATACCGCTCTCTACAGGGCGGACACCCGTTAGGATGCACTCATAAAGTGGGCGTGACATAGAAGGCAGCTCACACTGCATCAGATAAAGCGTCGCTCGTAACTTCGCTTGTGATGGCGTCAGATTATTTTGCGAATCGCTTTCGCAGGTTGGTGTGTTACTCAGTTCTAGAAGACCGTTAAGGTAGCCCATGCAATCACGAGCTACCTGATAATTCAGTCCATCTAGAACAACAAGGATGACCTTATTGCTCATGACTTATTCTCTTGCTAACAAACGGAACTTATTGCTGATGAATCAGAACGCTTTCTTGCCATTGACGTGGCAGACGACGTGCTGATTTTTCCCATGCAGAGAAGTCAGACACAGGGTGAACATTGCCGTACTCTTCGTTAGCAATGAGCTTATCTTGTACCGATTGAGGCAGAGTCACATTAGTACGGATTGGACGCGCATAACCTTCTGCTAGGTTGATCTGACCTTGGTCGCTGAAGATGTATTCGCGAGCCAGTTTCGCCGCATTTGGGTTTTTCGCGTATTTGTTGATGATGGTGGTGTAGCCCGAGATCACTGAACCATCTTGTGGAATGTTAACGCTGAAGCGCTCGCGGTCGATCTTGTCACGGTAGTTCAACGCGTTGAAGTCCCACATGATCGCGACTTCAACTTCACCCTTTTCTAGGTTCGCCATGTTTGGATCTGTGTATGACAGACGGCCCTGTTTTGCGAGTTCAGCGAAGTACTTGATCGCCGGTTTTAGGTTCGTTTCATCTCCGCCATTGGCGAACGCTGCCGCCAATACCGCGTTATTCGCCTGTGCTGCAACGCCTACATCCCCAACCGTCACTTTGTAATCACCCTCAAGGATATCGCTCCAAGACTTAGGTGCATTTTTCACAAGATTATTGTTTGAGATGAATGAGATAGTGCCAGTGTACGCCAGAGCCCAGTGGCCATCTTTGTCTTTAGCCCACTCAGGAATGTCGTCCCAAGTTGATGGCTTGTATGCTTGAGTCACATCTTTCTTTACCGCAACGCGTGCAAACGCAAAGCCTACATCACCGATATCTGCAGTCGCATTGCGCTTCTCCGCTTCAAATTTTGCGATCTCTTGAGCCGAGCTCATATCAGTATCTTGGTGCTTTAGCCCGTAGTTTTCCTTTAGGTCAGCCCACGTGTCTTTCCAGTTAGCCCAACTATCAGGCATACCCACACTGTAAACTGCTCCCTCTTTTTGAGCCGCTTCTACTAGTGCATTTAAATCCGTGTCAGTAGCCATTGCTGGCATTGAAATGGTCGCTGTCATCAAGGTTGCACCAATCAATTTTGATGGCGTTACGATTGAGCGGCAAAGCAAAGTTTTCATTGTCTCTATCCTTCTGGACTAGGTCAGTAAGTTCACTTTGCATGCTAAAGGGCAATTGTTACGGTTTATGACAACTTCCTTGACAGTTCGAATGCATTTATATGGCAAAACTATTTCAACAGCGCGACATTTAAGCAGGATTAGCTGTCACATTACTGTTAAACAGCCGACTTATACTGGTAACAACAACGAATCATGGACTAGATCAGCGATGAGAATGCCAGGCAACAACCACTCACAAACACAATTAGGAAAAATCAAACACAGTATCCGAGAACAGATACAGTCTGGCATCTACAAACAGGGGCAAAAACTCCCTTCAGAGAGAGAGCTCAGCGAACTCTTTTCGACTACGCGCATCACGCTTAAAGATGCGCTTATCTCGCTTGAAACCGAAGGATTAATATACCGAGAAGATCGACGCGGTTGGTTTGTGTCGTCTGAGCGTATCCGTTACAACCCCTTATCACGCTGCCACTTTCATCAAATGATTCGAGACCAGAACCGGATTGCCGAAACTCGACTCATCAACACTCGCTCTGAAATGGCGGCCGGAGAGAACGCCAAGGCACTAGAAGTCGAGGGGATTACTCCCATTCATGTCATTGAAAGACTGCGCTACATCGACGGTAGAGTGGTGCTATTTGTTGAGAATGTACTGATCGCCAATCTGTTTCCAGAGATCCTCTCGAACGATCTCCGGATGTCACTCACCGACATCTATAAACAGAGTTATGGCTATGAAACCCAGCGTTCACGGTTTGATGTGATACCCACCTCAGCGCCAGCACACGTAGCTAAAGCACTCAATCTCTCAGAGGGTCAACCGGTACTAAAAATTTGCCGAGTCAATTACAAGCAAGACGGCGAGCTGATGGATTGCGAGTTTGAATATTGGCGTCCCGATTCGGTGATGATTCACATTGATAGCATTGGTGCGTAAGCTTGGTGTATCCTCCAACATCTAACCATGCACGGTCTAAAACTCATCAAATCCGTATAAAATTTAAGAATACTCTTAATTAGTACTAGAACTAATTGAGAGTATGAGCGTATGATGCTTGTGTATTGAATTTAAAGGGAAAACAATGGCTAGAATTACAGCGGAGCAAAAAGCACAAAAGAAACAAGCCATGGATAAGAAGATTTTGTCCATCTTTTTGGAAGAGGGATGGGGCGCTGTTACGTATGACAGATTGGCAAAAGAGTTCAATACGAGAAAAAGCAGTATTCAAGCTTATTACTCTAGCAACATAATGTTTGCTACTGCACTGCAAGGCAAGGTTTTACCAATGGTAGTACCGTTACTTAATTTTCACTCAAAAGAATCATTTGTTCAGTCATGGCTAAGTGCTTATGACGATCCTGAAAATCATATCTTTCAAGAACTAGTAAATATGCTCCTAGAAAACATTATAAAGGATGGTAGCAGCCCTTATTCTCGTGGTGCCATCGTAAATATTCATCATCTATTAGAGCAAAACATGACAAAGGAAGAGGCTGAAACAGCAATAAAGTCAGTGTTTGGCGAAATGATGTACAAAAAAATATTCAATTAAAACAATGGAATAATAACATTCTCAAAAATACCGCTTGCAATACGTATTAGTACCGAATAAAGTTCATCTCAAGCACTGGCACGATAAGTGCTTTTTTTAGAAATTAAATACGTACTAGTACTTATTAGGTGGTAATATGAAAAAAACTATTTTAGCTACGTTAATTGCAACTGCTTCTTTCAACGCAGCTGCAGAAATGAGCATTCCTTCACCAGACCCAATTCAGCCTATTGATCAACCTATTGTGATTGAACCAATTGATGTAATCGTTGAGCCAGTTGATCCTGGTTTTGGTGTTGATCCAATTGATGTTGTTATCGATCCTGTTGACCCAGGGTTCGGTGTTGACCCTATTGACGTTGTCATCGACCCAATCGATCCTGGCTATGGCAATGAGCCAATTAAAGAACGTGGTAGCAACTTCATTCAAGCTTTCAACAAGCGTACAGATTGGAATTTAGTAGAATCTGATGGATCAATTAGTCTTGTTGCACCGGATGGCACCGCATCTTTCACAGTCGCAAGAAAGAATGAAGATGGTGAATGGGAGATGGGTCACCGCAACGAAGAGCTCAAAAATGAATTTAAAGCAGCGGCAGTAGATTACGTTAAAGGCAACCATGGTGACGTGATTATTGAGCCTATCGACACTATTATTGACCCTATTGATCCTGGATTTGGCATCAATCCAATTGAGCTAACTAACGAGCAAAAAGCAGAACTTTTCAATAACAAAGCAATGCTTCACGGAAAAGATGCTCATATCCAACAATCTGCAAATGGTGAATTTGTATTAGTATGGAATGACCCTGAGACGGGCGAAAAAATAGGTTTACCGTTAGATGAAAACTTTGATCTAGATACCGCCAAAGATATAGCAAAGGATATTCTAGTTGGGGGAGCACCGATTGTAGATCCAATCGTGCCGGGTGGCCCTACTCCTGTAGAACCATTGCCTGGAAACCCAAACATGCGCGACGAAAATATCGCCAAGTTTAATGAGCATTTGAACAACTATAGCAATGGTAATGCTTACATCGAAACACAAAAAGATGGCTCAAAAACACTAACATTTACGGATCAGGTCTCTGGTGAGCAACGCTCTATCAACCTTTCTGAGTTGGATGCTGAGCAACTAAACATCATTAAGACAGCTATGGTTGAACACTATAATGAGAACAACACAAGTCCAATCGTAGATCCTACTCCAGGAGAACCAACGCCAGTAGAACCTATTCCAGGTGAAGAAACACCACCAAAACTACCAGGCGAAAAGCTGAGTAAGGTTCGCGATCATATTGATTCGCGTAAAGCTGAAATCAAAGAGAAGATAGAAGAACATCGTAGTATTGAAGATCCGGTTATCATCCCGGACGGAAAAGTAGCTAAAGCAGTTGCACAAAAACTAGAAGAGCGCGGTGAAGAAGCATACGGTTCTATTAAGGAACTATACGCTCAAGGTGCTTCTGCAATGGCTAGTATCGAGAATGACGTTCAAACTTTGTTTGGTGAAATTGACCGTCTAGATGAAAAAATGGACAGTGTAATGGCCGGTGTTCATGCTGTAAACAACGCTCGCCCATACCTTTCTGGTGAAGGTCAAACAGCCATTGGTGTCGGCGTGGGTTACGCAGGAGAATCAGGAGCTGTAGCTCTTGGTGCTGCACATAGTTTTACAGAAAACTGGTCAGCATCTGCGACCCTTAACGTAACTACAGGCTCTTATTCTGAAGTTTCAGGCGGTGCAGGTGTACAATACGTCTTCTAAGTAACCACCTAAAAAAACTTATGTTTCCGCCCGTCAGGGCGGTTTTTTTGTAATTACTGACTTCTATCAAAGTTCCGAAATAACCTCAAAATTGATTAAATACTGGAAACTCCGATCACTAACAGCTGGTGAACTGATACTAACTAGATGAACAATCAATGAGTTTGAATATTGGCGCCCCGATTCGGTGATGATTCACATTGATAGCATTGGTTAACACAAGATAAGGACAGAGGACGTATGTAACCATTAGTTATAAAAGGTATAACCATTATTCACGTTTGCTCTATATATCATATGCGGTTAAACCATTTGTAAAATCAATCGCACTTCATGAAATTCCAGTCAAAAATCATTATTGCTTCAAGCCTGCTCTTTGTCACCGTTGCTTCACTCGTCGGTTATGTTCAGCAACAAGCCACAAATTCAACCTTTCAAAGCCAAGTGGAAACCAGTGTCCATGAGCTGACAAAAAGCATCAGTTTCACTGTGACCCATGAGCTTCGCGCAAAAAGAGAGCTCGTTAACTCCGTAACGCACTCTTTAAATATCATTGACGCTTCAAATCGCCAGTTGGCCCTAGAGGCGATCTCAACGCCTTCGCTCACGAAGAGTTTTCAGGCTGTCGGCATTGGCTACGAGCACGACGGCTCCCTGATCTCAAATGATGGTTGGATCCCAGAAGCTGGTTATGATGTGCGAAATCGACCTTGGTACCAAGAGGCTAGCCACTCTAATGACATTGTAATCACAAGACCTTATATCGATTCGTCGACCAATCAGATGATCATTTCCGTTGCCTCTTCATTGGTTGATAAATCTAACCAATTTATCGGAAACGTCGTGTTTGATGTCTCTTTGAAACCGTTGGCAGAGCTGATTAATCAAACCGATCTATTTGGCTCTGGCTACCTGTTTATGATGACCAATGATGGTACGGTCATCTCACACCCGAACAATCACTACAATGGCCACTCCTTTTCGGAATTTGTTCCGGGTGTACATCTAAAACAAGGGGTCACAGAACTAGAACTCAACGGCGTAAAACACCTAGTCAGTTTGAAAAAAATTGAAGGGGAAGATTGGTACATCGGAGCTGTCATTGATGAACAGAAGGTCTTTGCCGACCTCACTAAGTTAAGCACTGACTTGCTGGGTCTGACTGGTATCTCCCTCATCCTTGTTATTCTGTCTTTGTACTGGGCGATTCGCTATCTGTTTAGACCCATTGATGATTTGAACGCCGCCCTTGAAAATATTGCGTCTGGCGACGCTGATCTTACTCAGCGCTTAAAAACGGATACTGATACAGAGTTCGCCAAACTGGCGCACAACTTTAATCACTTTATTGCCAATCTACAGCAACAAATGTTGGACTCAAAAAGTGTCTCGACCACGCTACAGAATCACGCTGAGATGACACAGTCTGCGTCCTTCGAAACCGATCACCATATCAATCATCAAATCGCAGAACTGAATAGCCTTGCGACGGCGATAGAGCAAATGGCCGCTGCAGCGCAAGACACCGCTGAACATACTCAACACGCGGCTCAAAATGCCACAGAGGCGGATAAGAACGTATTGAATGGAGTGGATGTCGTCGTCCAAACCGAGCAGTGCATTCAAAGGCTCTCTTCTAACATGGCGAAAGTGTCCAACCAATCTGACACCTTAATCGCCGCAACAGACAGCATAGGTAGCATTCTTGATGTCATCAGTGAAATTGCGAATCAAACTAACCTACTCGCGTTGAATGCAACCATTGAATCAGCTAGAGCTGGCCAAGCGGGGCGAGGTTTTGCTGTCGTTGCAGATCACGTACGTTTGTTGTCTCTTCGCACTCAAGAATCAACGAAAGAGATCCACAACAAAATCCAGCAGCTTCGTTCAGGTACCAGCCTGATGGCTGAGGCGATTTTAGTAAGCGAACATGACGTGAGCGATGCTGTGGAGTGTGCGCGACAAGCCAGTACAACCCTGCACTTGGTAAAAGAAAATATCAGTAATATCTCGGAATTCACTGGGCAAGTAGCAACAGCGACAGAACAACAAAGCTTAGTGTCATTTGAAGTGAGTAAGAATACGCAAAAAATTACCAAGCTCGGACAACAAGTCATCACCCAAACAGAAAAGACCAATCAGCATATGAATACTCAGCTTGCTGAAATAGCTAAGCAGCAACGTATTCTCGAACGCTTTAAACTTCAGAACGAAACAAAGGCACCGCAGTGTTAAGCATTCAATCGCTACTTGAAGACGAACAAGGTTACACGCTTTCACTTGGAAGGTATCAGGTACTTTCCGTGTTTCAGCCGATATATGAGCTTAATCAACACACCTTGATTGGGCATGAAGCTCTCCTGCGTTGCACCGACGCAGGAGGTGAGAGTATTTCTCCTGAGCAGTTGTTTAATTCAAACTTATCTCGGCTCACACGCATAAAAATGGATCTGATCGCTGCAACGCTACATGCAATTAACTATCGAAAATACAAAGATAAGATCTCTGGTAAGTTGTTCATCAATTTTAATCCAGCAAGTATTGCGTACCTTCATCGACACCCAAGGGTCTGGCAAACCATGTTCAATTGTGTACAGCAAAATGATGCTAGCAACAGCCGTTATGACTTTTCAAACCTTGTTATCGAAGTCGTTGAGCAAGTTTCCGATTCACGGATTCCATTAGAGCAGCAACTTGCTCAGCTGCGCAGTCACGGGTGCCTTCTTGCTATCGACGACTTCGGTTCCGGAAATTCAGACCTACCTAGGGTTCAGCAGGTTAATCCACAAATCGTCAAACTCGACAAAAGCATTTTGCGACAACTTCGAAACCACCCTGTTCAATCTCTCCCGGACATCAAAGAGAGTTTCATGCTTCATGGGCGAATGATCGTAATGGAGGGCGTCGAAATGTCTTCCGACCTGCAGATAGCCAAACAAGTGGGTGCCGAATGGGGACAAGGCTATTACCTAGGAAAGCCTACCCGTAACTTTGGGCTTTCCCCCATTCGCTAAACGAATCCTCGACAACCCTGCTCCACAAACCTTCATTCCAGCCAACAACAAAAACTTAAGATGATGTAGAAAATGGTCAACCCAACAATAGACAATCAAACCGAACTTATAAAAAACACTGTGCAATTAAAGTTCGATTTCGCTATTATCGGTGTGGGTTATGAATAGAGTTGGATTTTACGATGAGAGTAATTGCATCATTATTGCTAGTGTTTTCGGGATACGCACTAAGTGCAGAGGGTTCAGATGTATTCGATATAGATTCAATTCAAAACCTGACGACTCAAAACTCACCAAGCGCGCCACCGCAACAGCATAATTGTCAAAGCATCGTGTGTAACAGCTACGCTCCTTCCGATGCGACCTCACTGTCTCACGACTACAGTAATATCACCGTGGTTAACGTGCCTGAAAGAAACTCCAATGAAACCCTAGATGCAATTGGCAGTGCTCTCTATATCATCGGTGAAATCGGCTTTGCAGAGAACCTATCCGAGCCAGATTATCGCAACAATGCCCCTAACTGATTACGGATAGAAATCAGAGTTTGAGCCGCTAATTTTCGTTTCGCCAGCAGTACATTTAATCAGGCATCACAACAATGCCCATCGCTTCAAGCAGCTGGTCTTGCTGCCACTCTGCAATTTGAACGCCTGTCATATCTACTCTTTTCGGGTTTAATCCTTCAAGCTCAACATGGCATAGGTTCGCACCTTGAAAGCTAAATTGAGTCCAAGCATCCTCTGAAAAAACACCGCGGCTCAAGTCCGACTCTTTCATCGACGCTCCCACCAAATGCGCACCTATCCAACGATTTTCAAACAGTTCACACTTCTCTAAGTTGGCGCTCTCTAGGTTTGTATAGGACAAATTGCAGCCTGTGATATAAGCCGAGCAGAAGAAGACTTTCTGCGTCACATAGTTGGCAAAGTTAGCGCGATAAAAATTCGCACCTTTTAGATCGCAACTCCGGAATTCAATACCAAAGCAGTTAGCATTGCTGAAGTTGGCCATCGCCAATTTGCAGTCTTGAAAGCTCGCATCTCTCAGATCAGCAGAGTTAAACTGACACCCTTCCATGTCGGAAGTCTCAATAAACTGGCAGTGTTTAAACGTGGTTTCTTTTAGTTGAGCGCTTTGAAAGTTGCACTCTAAAAAAGTACAGGACTCAAAAGCCAAATAGCTCAGATCTTGATGGGAGAAATCATGCTGATGATAAGTATGGTTTTTGGTTTTCATGGCCGCTCCTTGTTTGCGTCCCCGAAACGTAACATTGGTTCGATACCAAGTCACGATTTTAAAAACCTTTAAAAACAACAATTTAAAACACCCCAAAATAGCCAATTTAAGGCGCCTAGAAGCGTCTTTAACTGGGTGTTTTTCAAATTTCCCTATGCACCTTTGCAGAAAAAAGTTTAATCAAACAGAGAGGCGTACAGAAAGCAGCGATACTCAAAAACTCTCAAACATTAGTAAACTCGTGAAAAGTCCCATTTACATTGTAAATCCGCACAAAAAAAGAGCACTCAATGGTGCTCTTTCTGAATTAAAATGAATAACTTGAGTTACGCGACTTCAAGAATGATCTTCTCGAGCTTATCCAAACCCTCGCTAAGAACCTCAGACTCGATCGTCAATGGTGGCAGCAGGCGAATTACGTTAGCTTTCACGCCACAAGACAACAGAATTAACCCATTCTCTTGAGCTTTGCTGATTACGGCTTTAGTGAGATCTTGCAGAGGTTTACCCGTTTCAGGACACGCAAACTCAATCGCCATCATCGCACCCGTAGTACGGATTTCACCAATTGCAGGTACAGACTCTTGAAGTTTCGTCATACGAGCATTAACCACTTCACCAATGCCCATCGCTTTCGCACACAACTGCTCTTCTTCGATGATTTTTAGAACCTCAAGACCAGCAACACAGCCTAGTGGTGAGCCTGCGTATGTACCACCAAGGCCACCCGGCAGTGCCGAGTCCATCACATCCGCTTTACCTACCACAGCAGAGATAGGGAAGCCGCCTGCGATGCCTTTCGCCATCGTCATCATGTCTGGTTCAATGCCTAGGTATTCCGTAGCAAACATTTTACCGGTACGCGCAAAGCCAGTTTGAATTTCATCGGCAATGAGCATGATGCCGTGCTTATCACACACTTCACGTAGCCCTTGTGCAAATTCAGCAGGTGCTTTGTAGAAACCGCCCTCACCTTGCACAGGTTCGAAGATGATCGCTGCTACGCGCGATGGTTCGATATCACATGCAAACAGGTCTTCAAGGGCTTGCAGGCTCTGCTCGGTGCTCACACCGTGAAATGCATTTGGGTAGGGTGCATGGAAGATCTCATTCGGGAAAGGACCAAAGCCCGCTTTGTATGGCGCAACTTTACCTGTCAGACCCATCGTCATATTTGTACGACCGTGGAAGCCACCTTTGAATGCGATAACGCCACTGCGACCAGTATGAGCGCGTGCGACTTTCACTGCGTTCTCTACTGCCTCTGCGCCCGTGGTTAGGAAAATCGCTTTCTTTTCGCTATCGCCAGGTGCAAGTTCAGTCAGCTTTTCCGCCAGTTCAACGAACGAAGCGTAAGGCGTCACCATTGCACACGTGTGAGAAAAGTTATCCAGCTGCGCTTTTACAGCGTCACTGATGCGCTTATTCGAGTGACCGGTATTGGTTACTGCAATCCCTGCGGCAAAGTCGATGTATTTATTACCATCTACATCCCACACATGGGCATTCTCTGCTTTCTCAACGTAAAGGGGATAAAGTGCGCCCATACCTTGAGCGATTACTTGGCTTCTTCTTTGGTGTAGTTGTTGGTTTGTCATTGTCTTGTCCTTAAGTTAGTTGCCGCCAAAGCAGAGATATTTGATGTCCATGTACTCATCGATACCTTGTTTTGCCCCTTCACGCCCGATACCGGACTGTTTTACCCCACCGAACGGAGCCACTTCGGTAGAAATCATGCCTTCATTAATGCCGACCATGCCGTACTCTAGCGCTTCTGCGATCTTCCAGACGCGATGGATGTTTTGGCTGTAGAAGTAAGATGCGAGACCGTAGATGGTGTCATTTGCCATCTCGATCAGTTGCTCATCGTTATCGAATGCAATCACTGGTGCGACAGGGCCAAAGATCTCCTGCGAGACAATGTGCATGTCATGAGTGACGTTCTTTAGTACCACCGGCTGCATGAACAGGCCGTCAAGGGTCGGTACTTCTGAAACCGGCTGCGCGCCTTGTTCAATTGCGCCATCAATCAGTGCTTGAATACCCGCCTTCGCTGACTCGCTGATCACAGGGCCAATGTTCACGCCCTCATCTAAACCGTTGCCAACCTTGAGCTGCTGTACCGCTGCATCAAATTTGGTTACGAACTCATCGTAGACTTTGCTGTGAACATAGAATCGGTTGGCACAAACACACGTTTGACCTGCATTACGAAACTTCGATGCCATCGCACCTGCAACAGCAGCGTCAATATCTGCATCATCAAACACAATAAATGGCGCGTTGCCACCAAGCTCCATTGAGGTGCGTTTGATATCGTGCGCGCTCTGCTGCATCAAAACACTACCGACTTGTGTAGAACCCGTGAACGAGAACTTACGAATCAGTGGGTGAGAGGTAAAAATCGCGCCGATCTGACGAGAGCTTTCACCCAAAGTCACCTGCAGCACATCGTGAGGAATACCGGCTTGGTACGCCAGCTCCGCAACAGCAAACGCAGATAGAGGTGTAGAATCCGATGGTTTGACGATAAAGCTACAACCCGCGGCCAGTGCTGGCCCAGCCTTGCGAGTGATCATTGCAATTGGGAAGTTCCATGGCGTAATCGCACATGCAACACCAATTGGCTGCTTAATGGTCACTAGACGCTTATCACCACTTGGGGCAGGGATCGTTTCGCCATAAGTACGCTTGGCTTCTTCGGCAAACCATTCGATAAAGCTCGCGCCATAGAGTACTTCGCCCTGCGCTTCTGCCAGCGGTTTACCTTGTTCTAGCGTCATTAAACGGCCAAGGTCTTCTTTGTTTTCAAGTAGCAGTTGATACCACTTATTCAATAGAGCAGCACGAGCCTTCGCTGGCCTTGCCGCCCACTCTTTTTGCGCGACACTCGCACGCTCAACACCATCTAAAATGGCTTGCTCTGAAGAGACAGGGGCATAACCCAGCACTTCACCAGTCGCAGGGTTAGTGACAGCAATGCCCTGCTCTTGGTCCGACACCATAAACGACAGCAATGTTTGGTTGTTAATTTGTTGCATGGTGATTCCTTTTGACAGCTAAACGATGCCGCTCTTCTCTGACTGATTCAGTCACCCGCGGCTATTAGTAATTTTAATTGATGATGGTTAAGCAGGGATCTGCTGGGTAATACAATGAATATTGCCACCACCCAATAACACCTCACGTGACGGGATCCCTATCACTTGATGCTCAGGCATTGCCTGTTGCAGTATCTCTATCGCCTGCGAGTCGGTTGTATCATCGAGCAGAGGTAAAAAGACATACTCATTTACGATAAGAAAGTTTGCATAAGAGGCACTTAGCCTTTCTCCAGCGTCACGTACCATACCTTCACTCTTATCAACACCGCTGGCTTCAACCTCGCTGTAATGCAAAGGCCCCGGCAACGGCAAACGAATCACTTCAATGTGTCTACCTTGCGCATCGGTTTGCGATTGCAACGCTTGTTCGGCTTGGCGTGACAGTTCGAACTGTGGGTCACTTGGATCATCAGTCCAGCTCAATACCACCTTACCCGGCGCAATCACGTGCATCAGATTATCGACATGACCGTCGGTCTCATCGTTAAACAATCCCTTCGGAAGCCAGATGACTTTATCGATACCAAGATACTCTTTGAGGTTCGCTTCTATCTCTTGCTGACTCATCTCTGGGTTACGCCCCGGACTAAGCAAACACTCTTGCGTTGTATAAAGCGTGCCTTCACCGTCGGTATGAATGGCACCACCCTCCAGAACAAACGGAGCGCGATAGTGGTCAAGACCGATGATGTCGCACACCGAACTCGCCACTAGGTCGTCTTGCTGCCAGTTATCGTAAAGGCCGTTGTAGTCACCGCCCCACGCATTAAACTGCCAACTGACACCACGACGAACACCTTGGGCGTTCACTACGACCGTTGGGCCTATATCTCGCATCCAAGCATCGTTGTATGGGATCTCGACCAATCGCACATCGGAGTGAAGCAGAGCACGAGCTTTATCAAACTGCTTACAGCTAACCGCCACACACACCTTGGTTACTTCCGAAATCGCATTGGCAATGCGAGCAAAGGTCTGCTGTGCAGGCAGCGCTTGTTCACGCCAATTGTCTTTTCGCTCAGGCCAAGCAAGCCACACTTCACTCACCGGTTGAAACTCAGCCGGAAAGTAGAAGCCATCTTGTCGAGGCGTGGTTGATAGCTGCATAGTGCCTCCTTATACCGCCAATTTGCCTACACTGCCGTACAGATCTGGTCGACGGTCGCGGAATAGTCCCCATGAGTGACGCGCCTGCGCAGTTGCAGCTAGGTCTACCTCTGCGTAGATGATAGCTTCACCTTCACGCGGAGCTTCAGCGAGCTTGCCACCGGTATGGTCAGTGATGAAAGACGAGCCGTAGAAGGTTGTTTCAATGCCATCATCGACTTCAGTACCTACGCGGTTTGACGCAATCACTGGTACCAAGTTCGCCGCTGAGTGGCCCTGCATTGTGCGTTGCCAATGGTCACGAGAATCTAGGGTTGGATCTTGCGGTTCGCTACCGATGGCGGTTGGGTAGAAGATTGCTTCTGCGCCATGCAGTGCGAGGCTACGAGCCAATTCAGGGAACCATTGATCCCAACAGATGCCTGCACCAAAGGTACCAAACTTGGTTTTCCACACCTTAAAGCCAGTATCACCCGGGCTGAAGTAGTATTTTTCACTGTAACCCGGGCCATCTGGGATATGAGATTTTCGGTAGTTGTCGAGTACCGTGCCATCCGCATCGATCATCACCAAGGAGTTAAAAAAGGTGTTACCCGCTTTTTCAAAGTAGCTTACCGGAATCACCACTCCTAGCTCTTTAGCCAGTGCGCTCATCTCTTTAATCAGTAAACAGTTCTCGGTCTCTTCAGCCAATTCGAAGTACTTTGCTTCCTGCTTTTTACAGAAGTAAGGCGCTGCAAACAGCTCCTGTGGCAGAATCACATTAGCGCCGTTGCTTGCTGCTTCACGAATCGCTTGCTTGGCTTTGTTGAGGTTATCTTCCAGATCCCAGCTCTTAGTCAGTTGTAAGGCTGCAAATTTCACTACTCTACTCATTCGATGTTCCTTATCTGTATCTGGATTAGATAGCCAGTTTGTCTCTTAGGTTGTAATACGCTGCACCCACTGCTGTGAATGGGATTTGGAAGTGGCGGCCGCCTGGGAAGGCATAGTGTTTCAATGCGGCGAAGGCATCAAATCGCTCTGCATGTCCGGTTAAGGCTTCTGCCAATAGTTTGCCTGCTAGGTGAGTACAAGTTACGCCGTGGCCGCTGTAGCCCTGCAGGTAATAAATGTTGTCGTCGAATGCACCAAACTGAGGCATACGCGAGTAAGTTAGAAGGAAGTTGCCCGTCCAAGTGTAATCAATCTTGATCCCTTTCAACTGAGGGAAAACCTTCTCTAGCTTAGGACGAATCAAGGCTTCAATATTCTGTGGGTCACGTGCGCCATACACTACGCCACCACCAAACAATAGGCGCTTGTCCGCACTTAGGCGGAAGTAATCCAATAGGTAATTGCAGTCTTCAACACAGTAGTCACTTGGCAGCACCTGCTTGAGTTGCTCGTCAGTAAGCGGTTCTGTCGCCACCACTTGCGTACCACACGGAATCGCTTTGTTACTGATGTTTGGTGCTAGGCCACCAAGGTAAGCATTACCTGCTAGTACAAGGTATTTGCACTTCACGCTGCCCTGTGCCGTTCTTGCCACTGGGTTTACACCTTTTTCTAGTGACGTTACTGCAGATTGTTCGAAAATTTGGCCACCCAAAGAGACAAACGCTGCTGCTTCACCAAGAGCCAATTTCAGCGGATGGATGTGACCACCACGCATATCGAGTAGACCACCCGTGTAAACCTGGGTACCGACTGCCGCTTCTACCTCATTGGCATCAAGCAGAGTCAGTTGATCATTACCGTAGCGCTCCCAGTTTTTCTTGTGGTGCTCTAAGCCTGCTAGTTGCTTTTTGTTCAGTGCCGTAAACAGGCCGCCACGTTTGTGATCACACTCAATATCATACTTATCAATAAGGCCGCGAATAATGTCGCCACCCTCAAAGATCATGTCACACAGTGCTTTGGCTTGGGGTTGGTCGTAACGGCTCTCAATCACATCAACATCTCGGCTGTAGCTGTTAACGATCTGACCGCCGTTGCGACCGGTTGCGCCAAAACCAACTTTCGCACTCTCTAGCACTACCACTTTGAAGCCTTTCTCTGCCAAGTGCAGCGCTGAAGATAAACCAGAAAAACCAGCGCCAACCACGCACACATCACATTCGATGTTGTCTTGAAGTTGCGGGAAATCTGGCATGTTTGGTACTGAGTGCGCGTAAAACGAATCCGTATGCTTATTCATTGTTCTATTCCTTTATTATTCGTCAGCAAGCTTAAGGGTGTAGGCGAATCCAAGTGGTTTTGGTTTCAGTGAATTTCTCTATGGCATGCAGTGATTTATCGCGACCATTACCACTCATTTTGAAGCCACCAAATGGGACAGTCATGTCACCTTCGTTGTAGTTATTGACCCAGACCGAACCCGCTTGAAGCTGCTTTGCTACGCGGTGAACGCGATTAATATTGCTGCTCCAAAGAGCGGCACCTAGGCCATATTTCGAATCGTTAGCAATGGCGATCGCCTCTTGCTCATCTTTGAAAGGAATCACGCACAATACAGGGCCAAAGATCTCTTCTTGCGCGATACGCATTTTGTTGTCGACGTTGTCGAGAATAGTCGGCTCAACAAAAGCACCTTTGCCATCGACATCACCACCACAGCGCAGGGTTGCCCCCTCGGTTTGACCAAGTTGGATGTACTCCAACACCTTGGCTTTGTGCCCTTGGTCGATAAGCGCGCCCATAGAACAAGTGGTATCCATAGGATCCTTAGGCGTAAAGGCTTTAGACGCTTCAATCACTTTTTCAACAAATTGATCTTTGATGCTTTCATGAACCAGCAATCGAGTCGCCGCTACGCACACTTCGCCTTGGTTATAGAAACAGCCGCCCGCCGTTTCTGCCGCAGCGCGGTCAAGGTCGTCACAGTCTTCAAAAACGATATTGGCATTCTTGCCGCCCGCTTCAGCGAAGACACGCTTTAGGTTGGACTCACCAGAGCGAACCATAAGTTGACCAGCAATGCGGGTTGAACCGGTAAAGGCAATACAATCGACATCGTCGTGTTTCGCAAGAGCATCTCCAGCTTCATGGCCAAAACCGGTGATCACTTGAAATACACCGCGTGGTAGGCCGGCTTGGTTAGCCAGTTTGCCAAGGAAGATCGCCGTCAAAGAGGACTTTTCTGAGGGTTTGAGAATAACGCTATTACCCGCGGCAAGCGCCGGGCCAAGCTTCCAACAGGCTAGCCACAACGGAAAGTTCCATGGAACTACTGCAGCAACAACACCGATCGGTTGGTGAGAAATGTAAGCGTGAACATCTTTTTCGGTTGGCGCGACTTCACCGTAGACTTTATCAATCGCTTCAGCGTACCAACGCAAAGATCCTGCGGCACCCGGTATATCTGTAGAGACACTGTGGTTGATAGGTTTACCGGTATCGAGCGTTTCTAATAGAGCCAACTCTTCACAGTGTTCATCAATAAGATCGGCGAACAAGCTCAGAACCGCTTTACGATGAGATGGGGCGCTGTTGCTCCATTCACCCGCTTGAAAGGCTTGACGAGCGCATGTTACCGCAAGATCAACATCTTCTTCTTGGCAACGAGCGATCTCCGTAAGCGTCTCGTCCGTTGCTGGGTTAACGACATCAAGCATTTGGCCGCTGATAGCAAGAGTATACTCACCGTTAATAAATGCTCGATTCTCGATGTTTAGACTGTTTTGTAATTCAATCCATTGTTCTTGGGTTTTCATACGCTCTCCTTGTTATCACAACAAGGCAAGGCCCACTTAGAATGTGGTTGGCGTATGCGCGCTTATCATTCGACAAGCCTTGTCTGTGTGATTTGTAAACTTGTGCGGCTGAGTGGTATCAATGACGTACGACTCACCTTGTTTAAGGACATAAGATTGGTCTTTGTACTCAAGCGTGATTTCACCCTCAAGAATGGTCCCGATCTCTTCGCCTTCATGTTTAATTTCTGCCGCACCGGTTGTGCCATGTGGGGCATACTCTTCAATTAAAAACCCGATGACTTGCTCTTTACTGCCGTTGGTGACTAACTTCATTGAAACGGACTCACTGCCCATTTCCACCAACTCATCAGGGGTAACGACCACTTTTACTTCATCGCTCGCAGGTTTTTCGAAGGTGAAAAACTCCGATAGCGACAACGAAAAAACGTTCACTATTTTTTGCAACGAGCTCACTGAAGGGCTGACCTTAGCGTTCTCAATAGAGGAGATGGCACTATGTGTGATGCCAGCTCGCTCGGCTAATTCTCGTTGTGACAATCCATGTTCTTTTCGTAACTGAACAATATTTTTACCAATCTCTTGATTGTCCATTTATCTGGCTCCTAACTTATAGAGAGGCAGCCATCATAAATTCTTTGAACAAAATTTGTGAGAAATGATTGGTTTTTGCTTTCCATTCTGGGTGCCACTGCACGCCAACAAAGAATTTTTGCCCTGGTAGGCTGAATGCCTCCACCAAACCGTCAGGCGCTTTTGCCTCTACTTGAAGTTGTGGTGCCAGTTGGTCAACACCTTGATTATGAAGGGTGTTCACTTCAAAAAAGACGGTGGTTTCCCAGTGATTCTCTGTCAGCCATTTCTCAAATAGACTCTGCTTTTGCACCAATACCGCATGAGAAGGGGCGTATTTCTCTTCAAAATCGTCGACTTGGATCTCTCTATGGTCATTAAAACCTGAATCGTGAACCGCAGGATTTAACGAACCACCCAACGCCACATTCATCTCTTGAAAGCCTCGGCAAATCCCTAAACAAGGGATGTCTTTATCAATCGCTTTGCGTAGCAATGAAAAAGAGAGCTCATCTCGCGCTTCATCTTTCTTTGCTTCTTGATGCGTCGCGTTATAGTGGTGTGGTGCGACATTCGAGTGACTTCCCGGAAATAAAAAGCCATCACACAACTCTAGAATTCGCTCGATATCTTCACTCGACATATCTGGCGCTAGCATCAGTGGTAGCCCACCGAAATCTTTTACTGCCGCTAAGTAGAAGTCGTTAACAGCTTGTATTTGATAGCCACCCAACTCTTTCGCGCAGCTAACAATTCCAATAATGGGTTTGCTTTGTGTAGACATGTTACTTCCGTGCTCGATTTATTTAACACTTACACTACAAACCATGTACAAAATTATCAACACCGATGTTCGATATTCTGACCAAATCGTGACCAACGCCTCCTTTCTGGTCAAAAAAACAGCTAATTTTGCTCATTATATTGAGCAAAAACCGATCACCTGTTACAAAATAGTTAACAAAAACATCTTTCATAAAATTTACAACTTGAAAGAAAATCAAAATAAACCATTGTATTTTAAGCAAATAAAACAAAAACCTTAGACTTTAGTCTTATCAATACAACTAAATTGTTTATTTTTTGTTGATTTAAGTTTGCTGTACAGAGGCTAGTTGGAGAACTCAATGGAATTGTATCTACAGGAAGTTAAAAATTTTCGACAAAAATGGCCCAACATCGAGTTTGTTGATCTCATTTTCACCGATATTAATGCCACACCAAGAGGAAAAAGAATTCCGGTCAGTGCACTAGAGAAGTTAAGCAAAGGAGTAGCGCTGCCACTTTCTACTATTACTCTCGATACCAAAGGCAATGTGGTGGAGAGTGCAGGGCTGGGTGAAGACTTAGGCGAGCCAGATAACATCTGTTTCCCGGTTGCCGATACGCTGATGCCAACGGCGAAAGAAGAAGTCGGTCAGGTATTACTGAGCATGATGGACGAAACAGCAGAGCAGCCAAGCCCGCTATTCATTCGTAATATCGTCGAAGACATGCTCGAGAAACTGCACGCTAAAGATCAGTACCCATGCGTTGCCTTAGAACTTGAGTTCTACCTCATCGACAAAAAACGTGGCGAGATGGGCGCGCTGCAAACCGCGATTAACCCAACCAAAAAATCGCGCGAGAAAGATACCGAGGTGTATGACTTGGACGGCCTCGATGACTATGCTGATTTTCTCTCCGACCTTAACAAGGTCGCACAAGAACAGGGGCTAAATACCTCTGGTGCACTCTCGGAATCCGCTCCGGGACAGTTTGAGATTAACTTTAACCACTCAAAAGATGTGCTCAAAGCGTGTGATGAAGTGATCATCGCCAAGCGTCTAATCCGCCAGATTGCCCACCAGCACGGTTTTGATGCCACATTCATGGCTAAGCCATTTGGCGACCAAGCCGGTAATGGCATGCACATTCACCTTAGCTTAGTGGATGCACTCGGCAACAATCACTTTAGCCAAGCCGATGGCGAAACCAGTGACCTCTTTTATCAAACCATGGCTGCGATGCTAGCTCAAACATCCGACTCCATGGCATTGATTTGTCCTAACGTAAACTCTTACCGCCGCTTTGTTCCTGGCGCTTACGTACCTACGAAAGCCGACTGGGGAGAAAATCATCGTGGTGTTGCTATGCGTGTGCCCATCAGCGATAGTAAAAATCGCCGAATAGAACATCGTATAGCAGGAGCTGACGTTAACCCTTATATTCTCGCTGCAGTAGTACTTTCCGCGGTATTAGCGAGTGAAAACTATACCAAAGACCAATGTCCTAAAGCCCTCAGTGATGATGCAATTGACCTACCACTGCGTATGTCAGAGGCACTCGACCAGCTAGAACGCAGTGAGCTGGCTCCGTACATCTCTAGAGACTTTATCGATTTATATTTAGCTTGCAAACGGAGTGAACTCGCCGACTTTGAACGCGAAATCACCCCATTAGAAATCGAATGGATGTTGCACTCAGCATAAATAAAGGAAATATACGTATGACTACGCAAACCAAGGCGTTGGACGCGCCGCTGAAGATCAACACTCAACACATCATGGTATCCCTATTGGTGGTGGCGACGTTCGTGTTCTTCACTTCAATTGGATTGAACCACCAAGAAGGAGAAGCTTACGGGTGGATGAGTTTGCTTCCAACGGCTCTGGTGTTGGTGTTCGCACTCACGACACACCGCACCGTAGAAGCACTATTTAGCGGCACAATTGCTGGTGTGCTGCTATTGAACCCTGCCGAAGCAGTGGAGCAGATCGTTGGCATCTCTATGGATGTGATGATGAACGAAACCATCGCATGGATCGTGCTTGTTTGTGGCCTAATGGGAGGCTTGATTGCGATTCTTGAGAAAGGGGGCAGTATCTTAAGCTTCTCCGATATGCTGGTGACTAAGGTGAAAAGCCGTAAGCAGTCTATGCTGATGACCTTCTTCCTCGGGATTCTGATCTTCATTGATGACTATCTGAACGCGATTGCTATCTCCGCTTCGATGAAGAAAATCACGGATGGCTACAATATTTCACGTGAGAAGCTCTCTTACCTTGTGGACTCGACCGCTGCACCTATCTGTATTCTGGTTCCGATTTCAACTTGGGCTATCTTCTTTAGTTCACTGCTGGAAGCAAATGGCGTTGCTGAAGCTGGCCAAGGCATCAAAGCGTACATCGAAGCGATTCCTTACATGGCATACGGCTGGGTAACATTGGCAATTGTACTTCTGGTTGCAATGGAAAAACTGCCTGACTTAGGCGCGATGAAAGCCGCTGAAGAGCGAGCGAAAAAAGGTCAAGTTCGCCCAGATGGCGCAACAGATATCGACTTTGGCGCCGACATCTCAGCGCACACAAACCCAACCATGGGTCTCATAAACTTCCTATTGCCAATGGTGGTGTTGGTTGCCGCAAGCTGGTACTTCGGTATCGATCTACTAGCAGGTGTGTTTGTCGCAATCATCTTTACTATCTGTTTCTACGGTGTGCAGCGTCTGATCTCGATGAACGACATGTTCGAAGCAGTCTACGACGGTATCAAAGTGATGTTGTTGCCACTGGCTACGGTAATTGGCGGCTTCATGCTGAAATCGGTTAACGACTCTTTGGGTGTAACGCAGTATGTCATCGAAACGGTGAGCCCTTATTTATCTGCATCTTACTTCCCTGCGATCATCTTCATGATCACTGGTGCGCTAGTATTCGCAACAGCATCTTCATGGGGTACATTCGCTGTAGCGATGCCAATCGTATTACCACTTGGTGAACAGCTTGGTGTGCCACTGCATCTAACGGTAGCAGCACTACTATCCGCGTCGGCGGCAGGCAGCCATTCGTGTTTCTTCAGTGATTCAACGGTTCTGTCAGCACAAGGCTCGGGGTGTACATCGATGCAGCACGCAACAACTCAGTTCCCATACGCACTGATCGGTATCATCGCGACGGCTATCTTCTTCTTAGTAATCGGTTAACCCTTTAATTAAACATACAAAATGCCAGTAGCAATACTGGCATTTTTTGATCTCTCTTGTCACTCAAGCTTATTTATCAAAACAACTTTTATAACTTTAATGACATTTAGCGTCACTTTCCCCCAAAATAATCGCAATATTATAGAACAATGTGTTGCAAGGATAGATTCCATTCCTGATGGTTTTATAAATTAATCATATTTAATAACATGACGAACATCACAAAACAGTAGAGAGATTTACGTCATGAATAAATTCACATCCGCTCTAATTGCATTAAGTTTAATGTCTGCACCCGTTTTCGCAGCCCAAGTTGATGGTGGCACTTACGTGGGTGCTGGTATTGGCGCTTTTCAGAAATCTGATACTGATGGAGCTGGCAGCTTAGACGCCAAAGGTACTGGATACACTCTCTATGGTGGCTACCAGTTTAACCGTATCGTTGGTGTCGAACTGGGCTATACCGATTATGCTGATTACAAGCAAAGTGGTACCAAGATGATGTCCCCAACTTCGCTTTCTGCATCTGCAAACCTTGGATATACGTTTGATAACAGCATCCGCCCATTTGTGCTGGTCGGATTAAGTTATGTTGACTTGAATGCGACCGATAGTGCGTTTGCCGGAGACGACAGCGGCACAGGTCTGCATTTTGGTGTCGGGGTTGAATATTCACCGATGGAAAACCTGACATTACGTGCAATCTCTCAAGCAGATACGGTCAACATTGAAGACAAAATAACCATTGCTGGCAACACCGTGCGCATGGATAGCCATGATGTCACGTTCAGCAGTGTCAGCTTAGGCGTTTCTTACAACTTCTAATCCCACAGAAATAGCCCAGCACAGAGTGGCAGCACGGTTTTTAAGCTGGTGTCTGCCCGTCAATAAAGTCTATACAGCTGACTACTTAGAGGTCATTAGTCAGCTGTATAGACTCACAAAAGCACATTTTTGCGGATGACAGAAACTGCGGTCTAAACTGATAGCAACCCTTGGTAATGCGTAATCATTGAACCCTCTCTGACGGCTTTATGCACGAAAAGAGACCATGACATTTAGGAAATATGTCCATGAAAAAGCTACATTTGCATTTATCACTCAACACTCTTCCCTTCCTTCTTGCCATCTATTATGTGGTGATTGTCAATGTCCCTTTAACTCGCGAGCTCTTTAACTTAATCAGCGCATCGCAATCTGAAAGCACAGGTTTTATTCTCTCAATACCCGTGTTCTTTTTTGCCGCTTTCTTATTTATCTTTCACCTATTCAACTGGCCCAAGTTTGCTCGCTGGTTCTTTATTGCGTTATTAATCTCATCCAGCCTAGTCAGTTACGCTATGTTCAACTATGGCATTTTGGTCGACTACGGCATGGTTGAAAATGTCTTCGAAACCAACAGTCATGAAGCTGGGAGTTACATCAGTGCATATTCCATTTTGTGGTTTGTACTTATGGGCGGTGTGCCCGCGGCTTTGCTAGCGTGCACCACACTAAAAATACAATCATGGCGCCATTTCTTGACGTGGAAGGCAGTCAGCTTAGTCGGATCGTTATTGGTTGTTGCGCTCGTCGCCGCGTTTTTTTACAAAGACTATGTCTCATTTGGTCGCAATCACTCGTACATCAAAAAAATGATCATCCCAACCGAGTACGTTGCTGCCACCACGAAATACATCAACAACACCTACATCAAAGAGCCGATCCCATACAAACAGCTTGGCCTTGATGCAACGCTAAAACCAGCCCAGACAGGTGATCTAAAGCCGACCCTAGTGGCCTTTGTTTTAGGGGAAACTGCGCGTGTCTATAACTATCAGTACCACGGCTACGACAAAGCAACCAATGCTCATACCAAGCCCCATAACCCAATCTTCTTCCAAAATGTTCAGTCGTGCGGCACCGCGACAGCCGTTTCTGTTCCTTGCATGTTCTCCAACATGAATCGCAGTAACTACAGCAAAGAGATCGCCTACAACCAAGATAATGTCGTTGATATTATGGCTAGAGCCGGTATCCACTCCATTTGGCGCGAGCACGATGGCGGAGATAAAAGCGTGGCGCACCACATTAAAGAGATGACGTTAACGCCACAAGATAGCGACCCTTTGTGTAACAACGAGGTCTGTTATGACACAGCAATGCTCGAAACCTTCGCGCAAGATACAGCAGACCTCAAGCGTGACAATATTCTCTTTTATCACATCTCAGGATCCCACGGGCCAACGTACTTCGAGCGCTACCCAGAGGAGCATAGGAAGTTTGTACCTGATTGCCCACGTGCAGACATCGAAAACTGTACCAACGAAGAGGTGGTCAATAGCTACGACAATACCATCTTATATACCGACTTCTTCCTATCTGAGTTGATCGACAACTTAAAGTCTCTCGAAGACCAATATAATGTCGCCTTAATCTACATCTCTGATCATGGTGAATCTTTAGGAGAGAACGGTATTTATCTGCATGGTATGCCTTACTCATTAGCACCCAAAGAACAAACTCATGTCCCAATGATGGTATGGATGTCAGACGGGTTTGCCGAGCAAAAAGGCATAAACCAGACATGCTTAAGAAAAGCAGCCAAAGAGCAGAACTTTTCTCATGACAATTTATTCGATTCACTGTTAGGCATCATGGATGTTGAGACATCAGAGTATCGAGAAAACCAAGACATCTTTGCGCCTTGTCGCTAACTAACATCATGATCAACAGAGGGCTTACCATGTAGGCCCTCTCTGCTCCTTATTCCTCAAAGCTCACTCACCTCCTCTTAACGAAGGCAACTTTTATTGAGTTTGCAATGACGACTCAATATACTGAACATAGAAACAAGTGGAGGTGAAATGAACAATAAAAACAAGCACATAATATTAATTCACGGCCTCTATATGCCTGCATTGATCATGCAGTATCTAGATAGAAACTTCAGAAAACGCGGCTTTCAAACCCATAAATTTGCCTATAACTCATTGCGCTTTCCATCGGCTTCTAAGCGACTGAATCGATTTGTCACAGCCCGTTTTGATGAAAATGATGAGGTCTACTTCTTTGGACATTCACTCGGCGGCTTGCTGATCCGTCACTACTTTAAGCATTACCAGCCCAAGTTTGCTGATACGTGCATCATTACCGCTGGTACACCACACAATGGTGCTACTATCGCTAAAACGCTCTCTAACCACGGTCTTGGATTCATTTTTGGATCAACCAAACACATCCTCAACGATGGATTGGGTGACTACGATATCGACGTGCCGATTGGTGTGATTACAGGCACTTATGATGCAGGCGTAGGACGAATCGTATTAGGTAAGAACCATGGGGATGGTACCGTAACGCTTGAAGACGCGAATCTCAAAGGAGCAACAGACACCTGCGCGCTCAATCTCAACCACACGGCACTCGTGTATTCAAAAGAGGTGGTACAGCGCTCTAGTCATTTCATAGAGCATAAAAGCTTTCGTTGAGATAATTCAGGTACAAAAAAACCACTTCGTCGTGAAGTGGTTTTTTTATGCTTACAACTTACAGGCGATTTACTCGCGTGGGTAAGAACACTTCACCCAGCATGCATCGAACCGAACCTCCGCCAATGTCTTCAATGGTTTTTACATTGAATGGCAGCAGTTTTCCGTGAGTCGCTAACTGAGCACGTTGCGCAGGTGAGAACGCATCAAAAGCCGACTGAGACATCGCAATCACTTTATCGCCATTCACAGTTTCAAGCTGCAGGATATTGCCACAGAAACGGTTCATCTGATCGATCGAAATAGAGATCACTTGTTTGTCTTTCGCAAGAGACTTCACGACAAAACGACGCTCAAACTCTGGAATCACTTCATCACAAATAACACAGAAGTTATCACCAATCGCCATCATCACATTGGTATGGTAAATCGGGTGACCAGAAGGCAACGCCGTTTGGAAAGATACCACTCGTGAATAACCGATACGCTTAGCGTAGTCTTCCAACACTTCTCTATCACAGCGCTGAGAGAGTGCAGCATAGATAGTTTTGTTAACGTGGTCGATCACCATAACACCTGTGCTTTCAAGGTAAGCGCCTTGCTGCAAATAGGATTCGAGTGTATCCACGTGGTTTACAATGCGGCCTGAAGCTTCAAGTGCTTCGATGAGAGCATTAGGCTTCACTTCATGTTGGCGGTTTTCACACGCCATTGGGAAGGTGTATAAGCTGCCATCACTAACGGTACTAAACCAGTTATTTGGGAAAACCGCATCCGGTGTTTCAACACCAAGTTCAGGATAATCAAACTCGACTACTTGTACGCCCTCTTTACGAAGCTCTTTAACCATCGCCTTAAACTCAGCCATGGTTTGTGACTTCACTTCGTCTTGAGTCAGGTTAACGCGCTGCTGAAATTCATTGTCGCGCGCAGTCTCTTCGTTAAAACGAAACTCTTTAGGTGGCACCATCACTACACAGTTTGCATTTTGTACATTCGTTGTTTGTAGTGATTTTTCATGTAGGTTTAACATCTCAACTGTCCCTATCTGGAATTTACCCGACAATTGTAAACAGGTTGTTACGAGAAAATTCACTGAATTATTGATAATTTCATTAGCTAACCTCAATAATTCCTGCCAAATGGCAGATCCTCACTAATTTTTACTGCACTATATCAATCGCTACCCTCAGTTCATTTATCGCACTCTATTCAAACAGGAATATTACGCTAAGTGTCAGTTTTGGTTACAATTTAATCCAATTAGCGTTAGGATACCCCTGTTGCATAACACGTTGATTCCGCGGCAGTCAGTCAACGTCTCATTTCACATCAACCCTAACTCATTCAAATATAACTATGATTTCGCTTATTGCGGTGTCATAGACTTGTTTTACTCGTGACGTAACATCACCACAATAATTACAACTTTGCACACAGATGCAGAGGTTGACTAAGGGAAATCTATGTTTAAGAAATTTGAAGGCTTTACCGAGGCCTTCCCGAAAGACGAACCAATACAGCCCCCAAGCGGCATATTGGCTTTTTGTCGCCATTACACACGCGGCTTTGAAAAACCGTTACTGCTCCTCGGCTTAATGAGTATGACTATCGCGATCATCGAAGTTGCCCTATTCGGCTATATGGGTCAGCTCGTGGATTGGTTATCGACCAGCAATAAAGAGACCTTCCTAGCGGACAATCAATCCACTCTGATTGGTTTAGGGATTCTACTATTGGTCGTCATGCCAATAATGATCGCTGTGTATTCACTCTTGCTTCACCAAACTTTGCTGGGCAACTACCCAATGTCGATCCGTTGGCTTGCTCACCGCTACCTTCTTAAGCAGAGTCTCTCCTTCTATCAAGATGACTTTGCCGGACGTGTCGCAACCAAGGTAATGCAGACGTCTCTCGCGGTGCGTGAAACGGTCACAAAAATGGTCGACGTATTTGTTTACGTAACGGTCTACTTCACGGCCATGCTGTTTATGCTCGCAGAATCCGATTGGCGATTGATGGCTCCGATGCTGATCTGGCTGTTCGTTTACATCGGTATTCAGCTGCATTTCGTGCCTAAGCTGAAGGACGTCTCTTCAGAGCAAGCTGACGCACGTTCTTTGATGACAGGTCGAATCGTGGACAGCTACACCAACATCGCGACGGTTAAGCTGTTTTCACACAGCAAGCGTGAGACAGAATACGCTGAAGAGGGAATGGAAGGCTTCCTTGATACGGTTTATCGCCAAATGCGTTTAGTCACTGGCTTTAACGTGTGGGTTGAGTTTGCTAACTACCTACTGGTTTTCAGCATTGCAGGCATCTCAATTTACCTATGGTTAGATGATGCGATCACCGTTGGTGCAATTGCTATTGCGGTCAGTTTGGCACTGCGTATCAATGGTATGTCGAAGTGGATCATGTGGGAGATCGGTGGCCTATTTGAAAACTTGGGTACCGTGATTGATGGCATGAAGACACTCGCCAAGCCGATTGCGATTCAAGACAAACCAAATGCAGAGCCGCTGAAAGTGCCACAAGGTGGTATCCACTTTGATAATGTCAGCTTTAACTACGGTGAGAACAAAGGGGTAATCAACAACCTCAACCTTAATATCAAACCGGGTGAAAAAGTCGGCCTAGTGGGTCGCTCTGGTGCAGGTAAGTCTACGCTGGTTAACCTACTACTTCGCTTCCATGACGTTGAAAAAGGTCGCATCTTAATTGATGGGCAAGAGATCGCGGAAGTGACTCAAGATTCGCTGCGTAGCAACATCGGTATGGTGACACAAGACACCTCGCTACTGCATCGCTCTATCAAAGACAACATCCTTTATGGTCGTCCAGATGCAACCGATGAGGAATTGTATGCAGCAACCAAACAGGCGCATGCACATGAGTTTATCGAAACCTTAACCGACCCGTTCGGCAACTTAGGTTACGACGCTCAAGTGGGTGAGCGTGGTGTGAAGCTGTCTGGTGGCCAGCGTCAACGTATCGCGATTTCTCGTGTACTTCTTAAGAATGCACCGTTATTGGTACTGGATGAGGCAACTTCAGCGCTCGATTCTGAGGTCGAAGCGGCAATCCAAGAGAGCCTGATTGAGTTGATGGAAGGTAAAACGGTGATTGCGATTGCGCACCGCTTATCGACGATTGCAGCGATGGATCGTTTGATTGTACTCGACCAGGGCAACATCGTAGAAGAAGGCACGCACCAAGAGTTGATTTCACAAGATGGCATCTATGCTCAACTGTGGAATCACCAAACCGGTGGCTTTATCGGAGATGATCTGGAACAAGCGTCCAACGCTTAATTTGTATCCAGTTTTAAATATGCGGGGCGATTCACACTAATTTGTTAGATAGACGTAAATTGGACGTAGCAGAATGTTATGTCGTAATTATATACTATGGCTAACAGACAAAGACGCTTCGCTTGCGCGTTCTGGAATAAGGCTAGACTTCGGGGGGAGGCTAGCCTTTTTTATTGGCTAGCTTTTTATCAACTAGAACTTACGATTCATTTTCTCTAAGCACGCCGTCAGAATCTGTGTCTCTTCCGACGACATCCCACTGGTTAAGTCATTCACAAGATCGAGATGCAACTGATTATGTTGAGTATGAATCTCCTGCCCTGCCTCAGTTAAGTCAACCACGATAGCGCGCCTGTCTGTTGGGTGTTCACAACGTTTAACTAACTCCGCTTTGACCAACTTTTCGATCTGAACCGTTAGCGTTCCTGTCGTGATTCCAAGCTTCTCAGACAGCTCTTTCATACGCAAAGCACCATGAACACCTAACACCTCTATAGTGTGTACCTGAGCGAGCGAGTAACCCGTATCTTTCACAACCGACTGCTCCCAAGAAGACATCTTGTCGTAGAATTCGGTAATAAGCTGACTTAGGTGTTCAAGGTTTTGCATGGCAAATGACTAATTTAATTCAAGAGTAAGATGGTTAATCTTATCAAACTTCGCCAGTCGTTGCCTAAAGTCATTCACCGTTAAGTCACCATCAGATTGCAACGCAATCGCGGCTGAATAGTGATGGCCGCTGATTCTCCATATGTGCAGATCGATCACCTCCGCATCCGGAGCAAGCTCTTCAATAATCTGCTGACGATAGTTTGAGTCAATGCTTTCATCTAGCAGGATTGGACTCGTCTGTTTGAGTAGGTTCATGGTCCACTTTAAGATAACAACCGCGCCGACCATCCCCATGATCGCATCTAACCAATTCCAGCCATAGAACTTACCAAACAGCAGCGCCACAATCGCCAGCAAAGAGGTTAGCGCATCGGCCAACACATGCATGTAAGCGGCTCTCAGGTTGTGATCATGATGATGGTGGCTGTGGTCATGGTCGTGATGGTCGTGATGGTCGTGATGGTCGTGATGGTCGTGATGGTGATGATCACCCAGCAAAAACATACTTGCCACATTCACGGCTAAACCAATAATCGCCACCGCTATCGCTTCGTTAAACTGGATGGCTTGTGGGTTTAACAAACGATGTACAGACTCAGTAAACATCAGTAACGCTACGATCCCTAATGCAATGGCACTGGTGTAGCCACCCAAAACACTGACTTTACCTGTACCAAATGAAAAGCGTTCGCTGTTTTCATGCTTCTTCGCGTAACGATACGCGAACAGCGTAATACAAAACGCGGCGGCGTGGGTCCCCATATGCCAGCCATCTGCTAACAGCGCCATTGAGCCATATATCGTCCCTGCCCCAATCTCCACCACCATAGTAATCACCGTTAACAACAAGACATAAAAAGTCCGTCGCTCACCAGTTTGGTTACGCGCAGAAAAGTGGTGCGAATGCTTAACTTGAGGGTTCATTGTTATTCCGTTTAGTTTGACAATCAAAATACTTGTCTATCAATGTAGTTTGACTATCAAACAAAGTCAACGATCAAACGATAATCCGTGACAAGCCAGTAAACCCATAAATAGCCTAAATCCATGAACAACCTTGATGCTTTCTATTTGTTTCTCTCCTAATTTTTTTTAAAATGCGCGCAAGACTTAATCTAGAGATCAACTATGAACAAGAGTGTTATCACTAATGCGGTAGCTTTGGCTTTGCTAGCAGCGGGCTACTTTACGGCTAGCCAATACTTACTTTACGCAGGCTTATTCGCATTTTCTGGCGCGATTACCAACTGGCTTGCTATTCACATGCTGTTTGAGAAAGTGCCGGGATTGTATGGTTCTGGTGTGATTCCAGCGCGCTTTGAGCAATTTAAGGCTGCAATCAAGCAGTTGATGATGGAACAGTTCTTTACTGAAAGTAACATCGACCGCTTCTTGAGTAGTGAAATGGCGGGTGGGCAATCGCTGAACCTAGAGCCAGTGATCAAGAAGATTGACCTTAACCCTGCATTCGATTCCTTGGTGGAAGTGATCGCCAATTCTCAATTTGGCGGAATGTTGGCAATGCTCGGCGGCACAGAAGCGCTTCAGCCATTGAAAGAACCATTTGTAGAAAAGATGCAGACTTCAATCATTGAGATCGGACAGAGCGACTCGGTGAAAAATGCCCTGAAAGAGCAGTTTGAATCTCCAGCAATGATGGATGAAATCAAAGAAAACATTGAAGCCATTATCGATCAGCGCCTAAGCGAACTAACACCAAAACTCGTGAAAGAGATGGTGCAGAAGATGATTAAAGAGCACCTAGGCTGGCTTGTCGTTTGGGGTGGTGTTTTCGGTGGTGTGATTGGCGTTATCTCAGCGGCAATTACTCTATAAACCGTTAATCTTCTCTTTTAGAACGTAAAATGGAAGCCGTGTGGCTTCCATTTTTTATTTCCGTGACAATAACTTAAATTCGGTCTAGCCCAAGGTGGCAAGCAATTCTGGATTTACGCCAAACCCCTTTTTATGCTCTTCGATAACCACTTCACTCCTGGTCTGAATGACGCCCGGTAGCGTTCCAAGCTTGGTAGACATAAACGACTGGTACGCCTTCATGTCTTTTACACGCACTTTGATCATTGTGTCGAAGTCACCAGAAAGCGAATAACACTCTTCAATTTCAGGCATCATTTCGACGGCCTGTGCAAACTTATCAAAAATCGAAAAGCTGGTTTGATCCAGACGGATATGAATAAACACCTGAACATCAAGGCCTAGCTTCTCTGAGCACAGTTCTGCGTGATAGCCTGTGATATAACCCTCTTTCTCCAAACGCTTCAAACGATCTGAACATGGTGAGGTTGTCAGGTTTACCTGCTTGGCCAGTTCAACCACAGGCAGTCGGCCCTTCATATGTAAGATTCGAAGTATCTCTTTATCGATACGATCCAATTGGTGTTGAGGCATAACATCTCTATAAACAGTCTCAATATAAGGTGAGTATATTCCATGCTTAACCAAAACCAGCAGAGCACGGCTCACAGAATTTAAAACCGATCGACAACGCTATATTTACATGAAAGATATAAACACAAATACACATACCGACAGCTTATAAATTCAATTTCACGCTGTTAATATAATGTTATAAAATTGACCTTTTTAACAAATAAGTTGAGCTATAGAGAAAAGTATCTATTGAGGGGTGTGTGAATAATAGATTGCACAAAGAGAAAGGATGACTCTATATATGAAAACACAAGAAATCGCATACAAACCTTACGGCATTGGCTTATGGACTCGAGCAACCGTATCTAAAGATGTCGCACAAGCACTTGCAAACGAATATTCAAGCTACGGCTGGGAAGTTAAATTAGATGGCTTTCCCGTTGAACCAGAAGGTTTCAAGCAAGCCGCTTAAGCACATCAAACCTCCTTCGTGGAGGTTTTTTAATGGCTATTCCCGTAGCCGTATCGTCTTTAAAATCAGGTAACTCTCTCAGAGACGAGCGTTCAAAAGTTAAGCAAGCCCAACTTGCGCAGCAACATTTTCGTTCTCTTTCTGAGGAAGATCTTCAGCTCGGCAATTACATGTTCTGCAAAAGTGTTGAACTTCCATATCATAGTACTGAGTGCCACTAAACAGTTTTGAGGTAAGCAACAACATACGGCCTGATAAGGTTTCCGGCGCGATCTCACAACGCTTCATGATCGACTTGTGGTGAGTGGTTTTCTTACACGTTTTGCAATATAGATCTGGCATACCTTTATCCTATCCGGCTTGTCCTCATTACTGACAATTGACACATCATGTCCAATTCAGTTCAAACATTCACCGTATGATTTATAAAAATGAGGGCTAAGTTCAAAAAAACACCGTATCGGTAAACTGTTTTTTGAACCAAGGCGAGCTTAGTATTCATTCAGCCCTATGAAAGACTCGGTCACAAAGCGCCGATAATTTACAATGTAAACTTGTTTAGAAAGTCATCGAAAAGACAATTCTAATTTGTCGTTCTGTTAGTTTGAGACCTACATCGAACATTCATCTTCTGAGCTGCTAAGAAAAAATGATGAGCCGAAAGATATAAACCATCCCTCCGTTCATACGAACCTTCACAAGCCATATCTTAGAGAACAGCATGACTTTTCAATGGATAGGTACAGACATAAAAAAAGAGCCACCGAAGTGACTCTTTGTTTCAATAGATTGGCGTGTAAAGAATTAGTCTAGTTCAACTAATTGCTTTTCAAATTTCTCGTGTTGCTTCTTAACAGACTCTTCTGGCTCACCAGTAATTAGGCTTACAACCACGATAGAGATCGTAGAGAAGATGATGCCCGGTACGATTTCGTACACGTCGAACCAACCGCCCGTGAACTGTTTCCAAAGTACGATAGTCACACCACCCACAACGATACCCGCTAGAGCGCCGTTACGGTTCATACGAGACCAGTACAGGCTCATCACGATAGCTGGACCAAATGCAGCACCAAAACCAGCCCAAGCGTAAGACACAAGGCCAAGTACAGAGCTGTCTGGCGTCATCGCTAGGAATAGCGCGATAAGAGAGATGATGATTACCGCAAAGCGACCTACACGAACGATCTCTTCAGATGTCGCATCTTTCTTCAGAACTTGCTTGTAAAGGTCTTCTGCCATTGCTGATGAAGATACAAGAAGTTGTGAATCCGCAGTACTCATGATTGCCGCTAGGATAGCTGCCAATAGGATACCAGCGATTACTGGGTGGAACATTGCGTTAACAAGAAGCATAAAGATCTTCTCGCCATCATCCAGTTTAGGTGCACCAGAGTTGGTCACGTAGATAAGACCAACCAAACCAACTAACATCGCACCCGCCATAGACAGTGCAGTCCATACCACTGCGATACGACGTGCTGTGCCTAGGTCTTTGTTAGTACGTGTTGCTTTGAAACGCGCTAGGATGTGTGGCTGACCAAAGTAACCTAGACCCCATGCCGCTAGAGAGATGATTGCGATAGCTGATAGAGGCTCACCCTTTGCATCATTCCACAGCGTTAGTAGCTCTGGGTTAATGTTGTGCAGATCACTAGACAGTTGACCAAGGCCACCGTTCATCGCTGCGATTGGCACGATAAGTAGTGCTGCAGACATCAGTAGACCCTGTACAAGGTCAGTCCAAGATACCGCTAGGAAGCCACCAAATAGCGTGTACGACACAACACATACAGTGCCGATGATAACCGCTGTGGTGTAATCTAAGCCAAATACTGTTTCAAACAACTTACCGCCCGCTACTAAGCCTGAGCTCGTGTAGAAAAGGAAGAAGAGAAGAATGAAGAAAGCAGAAATTGTTTGGATCAGCTTAGACGTATCATTGAAACGACGAGATAGGAACTCAGGTAGCGTCAATGCATCTGTTGTAATGCTGTAAGTACGAAGACGCTTAGCACTGATTAGCCAGTTAGCCCAAGTACCCACTAGTAGGCCACCAGCCAACCAGAACGCTTCAAAACCTGCTGCGTATGCGTAGCCCGGCAAGCCTAGTAGTAGCCAGCCACTCATATCAGACGCACCAGCAGAAAGTGCTGCAGGCCAAGGGCCTAGAGCACGACCACCAAGAAAGTAGTCTGTTGAGTTAGATGTACGTTTGTAAGCAATAACCCCGATTGCCAGCATCATAATTAGATACGCAATGAACGTCGATGTTATTGCAAAACTGTTTTCTATCATTTGATAGTCCTCATTTAGAAAAAATCCTTCCATGCCTAGCCAATAAAACTTAGCCAACATAATGTTGGCCAAGTTTTGTCAGATAGGGTTCCTGATGTCTTGGCGCAACCGAAGTTGCCTCCAGTAATCAGTGGTGTTGAAGGTTAGTGGGCTTCACTTCCAAGCTCGAGCAAGGTCGCGTTACCACCCACGGCTGTTATATTTATGGTTCGTGTACGCTCGGTAATAAAGCGCAACGATAGGTGTGGATCGTGAGCAACATGCATTGCTGTCAGATCCGTTTCAGACACTAAACCGACGATAGCGCCGTCTCGCTTAGCAAGTTGTAAATTAATCGCTTGTTCAGTTTGTGGATTACCCACATACGCCACGCTGCGAACGTCACAAGCTAGTAGCTGTTGAGACGCATCGAACGATGTCGTTTGAACAAGGTTTGATGGCAGATTCGCTTGTTTTGCTGCATCCGCGATCAGGGTGTTGAACTGAGTATCATCACTACACACAATCACGCTGTTACCTGCGATAAGTGCTGCAGTCAGCATTGCTGTCGCTGTTTGCAGCTTTGGCAGTGAATATTGAGTCTCATCAACGATAACCAAAGCCACACCACGGCCAGCCGCGTATAGCTCATTAGTCTCACCAGTAGGCCCTACGAGTAGGTGCTCTTTTTCTAATAGAGAAGAGGCCTGCTCGATGTGATAGCCAGCCACCGACGCCAATGGCGCTGATTGACTCTCGATCTCAGATTTTAATGCCAGAATTTGAGCACTCTTGTGATCAAAATCGGTTAGGTTCCACTGTTCCCACGCTTGAAATGCATCGGAAAAACCTGTCACTTGATGAACCATGATATCGCTCCTTATGCTTGCGCTTGAGAAAAGTGAACATCGGTGAAGCGGTATAGGTAGTGTGGTCCACCCGCTTTCGGTCCTGTTCCTGATAAACCTTGACCACCGAATGGCTGCACACCAACCACCGCACCAACTTGGTCACGGTTGATGTAGCAGTTACCCACACGCACGTGTTTTTCAATCCAACGGTAAGTGGTTTCGTTACGGCTATGAATACCCATAGTCAGCCCGAAGCCTGTTTGGTTTATCTGCTCAACCACTTGTGCCAACTCGCTCGCTTTGTAGCGAACAATGTGTAGCACTGGGCCAAACTGCTCTTCAGTTAGGCAGCTAATATCGTTGATCTCGAAAGCGCTTGGTGGAACAAAGTCACCATGTTCACACGCATCGCTTAGCGTTAACTGAGCAACACGCTTCTGTGTGTTAGTCATGTTCTCAAGGTGAGTCATGAGCTTCTGTTTCGCATTGCTATCGATAACAGGGCCAACATCAGTTTTGTGCAGATGCGGGATACCCACACTCAGCTCGTTCATTGCACCTTGAATAAGAGCAACAACGCGATCGGCAATGTCCTCTTGGATGTAAAGCACACGCAGTGCAGAACAACGCTGACCTGCAGACGCGAACGCTGAACGAATAACGTCACGTACGACCTGCTCTGGAAGTGCAGTACTATCGACGATCATTGCATTCTGACCGCCAGTTTCCGCGATAAATGGTACTGGCTTAGCTGTGCGGCTTGCCAATGACACATTGATACGTTGAGCCGTTGGCGTAGAGCCAGTAAATGCCACACCTGCAATCGCATCATGGCTGGTCAGTGCGCTACCGATTTCTGCACCGCGACCTGGTAGAAGCTGAATTGTGCCTGCAGGGAAACCTGCTTGCTGCATCAACTCGACCGCGCGAGCAGCGATTAAGCTGGTTTGTTCTGCTGGTTTCGCTACCACAGTGTTACCTGCAACCAATGCCGCTGTGATTTGGCCAAGGAAGATCGCCAATGGGAAGTTCCAAGGGCTGATACATACAAACACACCACGACCTTGACGAGACGCCAAACGAACTTGGCCATCAAAGCCTTTCAGTTCGAATTCTTGTAGGTTGTCTGCTTGTTTTGCGTAGTAACGACAAAAGTCTACTGCTTCACGCACTTCATCGATGCTATCGTGAATCGTCTTACCCGCTTCTTGATGACAAATTGCCACCAGCTCAGCTAGATTCTCTTCCATCAGATCAGCCAGCTTCTCAAGAGCCGCCGCTTTAACCTCAACAGAAGTCGCATTCCAATCTGCGAACGCCGCATCGGCACCACTGATCGCTTCGGAAACATGATCAAGGTTTGCAAAAGCCACCTGACCCACATTAATACGACGATCGTAAGGCGCTGTTACTTGTTCAACATTCTGATCTGCCTTGATCATGCTTTCGGCAAGAGCTTCACCGTTGATGATCGGGCCAGCAGTCCACTGTTTATCCAAGAAGCTTTTAACTTGCTCTTCAAAACTGTGCGCTTCACTTTCGATATCAATGTTCACACCGTAAGAGTTTTTACGCTCAGGGAATACCGATGGTGGCAGTGGGATCTTAGTGTTGTTCAACGTATCGAACGCCAAAAGCATGTCTACTGGATGTTGAGTTAGCTCTGCCACAGGGCAACGAGCATCAACTAAGCGGTGTACAAACGAGCTATTCGCACCGTTCTCAAGTAGACGACGTACTAGGTAAGGAAGTAGATCCTTATGGCTACCGACTGGCGCGTAGATACGCACTGACTGTTGGTAAGCTTCCATCGCGTGGTTGTACAGGGAATCACCCATACCGTGCAGGCGTTGGAATTCAAAGTCTTTGTGGTCTGCCATTACTGCAATAGCAGAAACGGTGTGCGCGTTGTGGCTCGCGAACTGCGGGAAAATATTGCCACGAACACTTGGGCTTAGCAGGTAACGCGCACATGCTAAGTAAGCAACATCGGTCGCTTCTTTGCGTGTGTAAACTGGGTAGTTATCAAAGCCCGCTTGTTGCGACCATTTGATCTCGCTATCCCAGTACGCACCTTTTACCAAACGCAGTGGGATCAGATCGCCCTGCTCTTTTGCTAAACGGTTTAACCAAACCAATACCGGTAGTGCACGCTTAGAGTATGCTTGAATAACCAGACCAAACTTACCCCAACCTTTCACAAGCTCGCTGCGGTAAAGCTTCTCAAACAGTTTCAGAGACAGCTCTAAACGGTCCGCTTCTTCTGCATCAATGGTAATCGCAACATCAAGCTCAATCGCGCGGCGCAGTAGCTGCTCTAGCGTGTCGCACAGCTCAGTCAATACACGTTCTTCATTCGCCACTTCGTAACGAGGGTGAAGTGCAGAAAGCTTGATAGAGACAGATGGCGCTGGGCTAGATTTTGATGAAACATTCGATTTTGGAGAAACATAGTTGTCTCGACCTACAGCTTCAATCGCCATTAGGTAATCTTTAAAGTACTTGTTTGCGTCAGCTGTCGTTAATGCAGCTTCACCTAGCATGTCGTATGAATAGGTAAAGCCTTTGTCACGCATTGGTTTGCCGTTCTTTTGTGCCTCAGCAATGCTGCGACCCAAAACAAACTGATGACCCATTACTTTCATCGCTTGGTGCATCGCTTTACGAATCACAGGCTCTGAAAGTTTGTTCACTAGACGGTTTACCGCCTGAGCTGGGCTCTGCTCATTCGATGAAAGACCCACAACCTTGCCTGTTAGCATCAGACCCCAAGTGGATGCATTCACAAACACAGAGTCAGAGTTCTTCAGGTGAGATTTCCAGTCAGCAACGCTGAGCTTGTCACGAATCAATGCATCAGCAGTGGCAGCATCAGGGATACGCATTAGTGCTTCTGCAAGACACATCAACAAAATACCTTCTTGCGTATCTAAGCTGTATTCAAGCAGCAGCGCATCGATCATTTGAATCGATGTTTTGTCTGCACGAATCGTTTCGATAAGCGAGGTTGTCTTGTCCGTGATTTGTTGCTTTTCAGACTCAGAAGGCGTAGCTAGCGGCAGAAGTTGCTCTAGCCATTGGGTTTCATCCACCATATATAATGGTGAGATAAGCGACCACAGCTCACCAAGCGATTGCTCGTTGAACTCTGGTTTTAACACATCAGTAGCTGTAAACATGCGTTTTCCTTAATCTCACACCCGAACAAAAAACGTCCGAGATTTCTACAATGGCTGCAGTGTATTGAGAGTATATAAGGAATACTTGTCAAAAACTCCGAGTTTTTTGCTAAAAACTCGCTTTATTAACAAAACAAAAACATCATCACATATGAAACTTCAAACGAATGTGCCGTTTTGTTTCACTATTTAACACTTATTTGCTTTTTGTATTGAGATGGTGACATCCCCTGAAGGCGGGAAAAAGTGTGGGTAAAGGAGGATTGACCAGAGAAACCAGCCAACTCAGCAACCTGACCGAGGCTAAGGTTTCCTTGTTCAATTAAGCGGCGAGCGCGGTCAATTCGCTTACCTAGCACATATTGATGTGGCGTAATGCCCATCTGCTCTTTAAACAGCATATGGAACTGGCTCTCACCTAAAAACACGCTACCCGCCAATTGCGCCACTGAGATCTTATTTGCTAAATGCTGCTCGATATAGCGATCAAGCGCTTCAAGATCAAAGCGTGACTCTTTAACGGACGTTTCAAATTCGGAGATATGACGCTGCAACAGTGCGATCACAGTGTCATTGCAGGCGCGGCTGAGCAACAGATCATCTGGGTTCGCTTGCATCTCTTGCACAAGCATCTGAATCAGCTTTTGGATCTGCCCATCCAATTGAAAGTAAACATTGGACGATGCGAGCTGATTGATTTTCTCTAACATCAAAGGGTCATCATTACTTGGCAGAGGCATATTCAACACCAAGATGTCCGACTGTCCAACCACACCACCGAAAGCATGATCAGAGCAAGCCGTTACCACACAACCTTGACCCGGCCCGACTAAATTGCCCTTACCACTGACTTCAAACTCGGCTTGCCCTTTTAGCCCAATCACCACTTGCGAATACTGATGCTCGTGACAGTCCATATGAGATGGCAGAGTCACGATCTCAGCAGGGCGAGGGCCTGATAAGCCTAGCGGTGAAAGATCGAGATTGGGCATGATGGGTAATTTTGGCATGTCGAAACAGTTTTGATAGTTACAGATCGGGAATAATACTCTGATTTTAGCCTAAGATGAATTTGTAAATGATCATGAGAGTCATTTAGCACACGCAATAACCAAATGATCATTACTGCGATCACGGTGATCATGCCTCCGGAAAGATGATCAAGAGTGTATAAACTACGGGGAGTGTAAAACCAACTTTTAGTACCCAGAGTAAAATGAGCCGCCACTCCTGCTCTGCTTGACTCATAATTGAGAATCTCATCGATAGAGCATTACGGAAAATTTTCGTATATAGCTCAAATAAATCACCTTCAATTTATAAAAATTAGTAATAAGTCTACCTATTTGAGTAGATTGCAAGGGAATAAAACGGTATAAAGTCGGGTACTGTGTTAATTGCTAATAAACTAGTGACTTACAACTAGGAAGTAGACACTTTATCACCGAGCCAATTTCAATCTATAAGTTGCAGGGACCTATGACTAACTTTCGAATTTCAGCGCTTTTGCTTGCGCTATCCCCTCTTTGGGTATCTGCATCGGTATCAGCTGAAGAACTGAATCAAGTCGATCCCGTTTCAGCTATCGATGCAAAACTCACCGACAAGAACTCAGATATTGAGCGTATTTCAGCGACACAAGTATCGGCTACTGAGACACTAAAAGAGCTACAAAACAAGAACAGCAAATTGGTGCGTGAGGGTGAAGAACTCAAGGCAAAACGTAATAGAGCCAAGTCTGCACTCGATAAACAATACAGCCGTCTACTCGAAGATCCAGAAACCGATCTCATCTCTTTTCAGAAAAGCTACCAAGATGCTTGGGCAGCCGTTAAAGAAAATCAATCGGCTCAGCTAGACAACCAACAAGCGATCAACGAGAGCGAAATTCACCTTTCTCAAATCAAGCAAAAGCAAGCACGTCTGAACAATGAGTTGGCCAATCTAAAAGAGCTAAAAGTTGAAGCACGTGTAAAACGTATTGCAACAGAACTACGCGAAAGTGCAGTTCTAGAAACCAGCTACACCACCACTTGTGCGTCGACAATGACACTGGGTGAGTGTACGGCTCAAGGTAAATACCTAACCAACCAAAAAGCGGTTCAAACGTTCAAGAGCCAGTTGCTTGAGCAGCTCACAGAAAGCACATTAGCGAAACAAAACTTACAGGGTGTTCAACTGAATATCCATGTTCAAGACAGCCAACCGATCAAGAGTGGCTTCTCTGGTAACAACTCGTACTTCATGCAAATGCAAGCTCAGTTGCAAGCAAAACCAGAAGCCATTGCCGCATGTAACCTGTTGAACGTATCAACACGCTACTGTTTAACGGGCAGTGACGCGGCAGCGACTGACAAGAACAATAAGCAATGGGCCAACGTGACCGTGCGTTCTGACCAATACAATGACTCTGTGACCATCAACGGCATCAAGTATGGCAGTACACCTCTTCAGGTTGCGCTACCAAGCGGTCGCCACCAAGTCACTGTATCAAAACAAGGTTACGAATCTTACAACCGCACAGTAACCGTCAACGGCAGCGATACTATCTGGGTTAAGCTTCTTCCAAACAAGGAAAGCTAAAACCTGTCTATCGGCTTAGTGCTATTACAGAACTAAGCCGATATAAAACTCTCCATTGTGTTGATAGTGATACAACTCAACTGCAGCCAATATGGCTTTCGCTTACACATTTGATTCACCCATTTACGAATGAAGTAGCCCACCATGCGCCAAGGTTTACCCACTCTATTGTTTGCACTTGCTCCTAGTTTAATGACTCCAGCTGTTGTCGCTGAAGAGACACCACCCGTAGTCACCGCCTCTGTCATCAACATTGAAAGCTCACTTTTCGACAAACATGCCGATTTGGCGGCTGTCGAGAAGAAGATTGCGGAAAAACAGAACCAAGTTGACATTCAAGCACAGCAAATCGCCCGTCTTACTCAGTTATTTGAACAATCTGAGCAAAAGCTTACCGTGGCGAAGGCAAGCCTAGAGCAAGACTACACTCGCATGATTGATGAGCCCGATTTCGATATATCGTCCGCTCAAAACCAGTTCCAAGATGCTTGGAAATTGGTAAAAGAGGGAAAACTTGCTGTTTCTGACTCAGAGCAAAAGCAACAAGCGTTGATGATGGAGCTAGAGGCTTTCCAAACAGAAAAGAGTGCAATTGAAGCGTTAATCGCAGATCTGAACAAGGATAAACTGCGAGCGAGAGCAGACCGACTCAGAGGTGAAATCACCAAAGCTGAGGAGAAAACAGTTAGTTTTACCAACCGCTGCAGCGATGATATGACACTAGCGCAGTGCTCGGATCAAACGGTGACATTGGCGCTTCAAAAAGCTGTCGAGCAGTTCCAGAACAGTGTGATCGACAACGCTACAGAATCAAAAAAAGCGAAAGAGCATTTGGCATCGACATCGCTCAACATTCACGTTCTACAACACAAAGTAACAAGCTCAGGGTTTGGTGCCGAAAACCGTTACCAAGCAAACATCACCGCAAGCCTAGAAACTCGTCCTGACAAGAACACACCTTGTCGCCTGCTTGGCATTCAATCATCTCACTGCTTTACAGAAACCGACCAGAAAGCCGACGACCAACAAAAAGAGGTCGCTTGGGTTAACTTGGTGGTTCGTTCAAACCAGTACAATGACAAGGTAACTATCAATGGTGTTAACTACGGTAGCACTCCAGTTGAAGTAATGTTACCAACAGGCCAGCACATGGTGACGATTGAAAAAGAGGGTTATCTCTCTTTCCATCAAGAGCTGAAAATCACGCGCGATCACAACCTAAGAGCCGTACTACAAGCTAAGCAAAATAAGCTCAACGTCGGCAGCAAGTTTGCTGACCCTATGGGTGATGATAACCAAAGCCCAGAAATGATTGTTGTTGGCGCGGGTCGCTACCTGTTAGGTGAGAATAATGCCAAACAAGTGACGATCAAAAAGCCATTTGCTCTCGCGGCAACACCAACCCAAGTTCAAGACTTTAAAGCCTTCATCGATAGTACTGGCTACCAAACAGACGCAGAGTTAATGAACACTTGCGACACCTTCGCCAATACCGAGATCACCGCCGTGTCTAATAGTTACTGGCGAAACCCTGGCTTTAAGCAAGCTGACAGCTCACCTGTGGTCTGTGTCAGTCAAAACGATGCCAAGGCTTACACGCGTTGGTTATCTAAAAAAACAGGCTTTACCTATCGTCTACCTACTCCACAGGAGTGGGAAGCGGCAGCACGTGCAGGCCAAGACACCAACTTCTGGTGGGGTAACGAATTTCACTCAGGCAAAGCCAATACAGGCTGGGCAGGAACGCCTTGGTCAAACGTGAGCACCTCGCCAGTGAAATCATTCTTACCGACTCCAACTGGGTTCTACGACATGGTAGGTAATGTTTGGGAGTGGACAACCAACCAGAAAGGCATCGCGAAAGGTGGTGCGTGGAGCTTCTCTCCAGAAGAGGCGAAGGTCTTCACTGAACTGTACGTTCCGCCAACAACCGCGGCCAATCACCTAGGCTTTAGGGTATTACGAGAGCTATAAGTCTTCGATGACTCGCTCAGTGACACAAAACCGGACTCTAAACTCTCATTTGTCGCATTGAGTCTGGTTTATAGGGGAATTCCCCCCTTATGCATTTGCACTCCTAGGAGTAAATTTGTCGACAGAGTAGTAAGTCACTCTGGGTATCTCACTGATACCTCAGGTTAATTTGCATGACCCTCGTGGATTAATCTGAAATCTTCTACACGTCGACAAGGCAGAACTTGTCTTTAGCCAGCCCGTCTTCAGGCTGGCTTTTTTTTGCCTTAAATATGCTCTTGCGACTCAATTCTTAATATCATTTCACCCGTCCCCCAACCTAAGATCCCTTCCCAGCCTTGATCATCGTTCCCTTGATCATCGTTTCGAACGGATCCCACTAATTTTCGATACAGCGTTATAAGAAACTGATATCATTAACTTAGTTCCGAAGCTGAGATAATATTTTGTCGAAAACACTTAACTCAATACAACGCTCTCTGTTTGAACAATTACCGGGCTGCTGGGGATGCAAAGATACTGATTCTGTCTTTGTTTACGCTAACCAGGCCTATAATCGACTGATCGGTTTAACCGACAGCCAAAACTGCGCAGGTTTGACAGACTTCGATATGCCAAGCCAAACAACGGAATGTGCGCAGGACTTCAGAGCGCAAGATAAATACGTGATGGAAACACGTAAGACTTTAAAAATTCTAGATATTCATCCTTACCCTGATGGCCGTTGGCACGCCCATATTTTTACCAAAACACCTTGGCTCGACGACTACGGTGAAGTACAGGGAACCATCTTCTATGGTCAAGAACTGACCGACACTGCCATTTTGGAGGTGGGTCACTGGGTTTGCCAAGCGACCAGTGCCAAGAAATGCGATGGTTCGATTGCGGGCTCAGAGCCAAGGCAATCAAAGCTCAATAAAAAACTCACTTCACGTGAGTCCGAAGTACTATTTTTACTGCTATTTGGAAAGAAGCCTCAGTACATTGCACAGATCCTGACGATTTCGATCAAAACGGTTGAGGGACACGTGGCACGCCTCAAGCAAAAATTTGATGCTAACAGTAAGAGCCAATTGATTGAGTTTGCATTGGACTCAGGTCTTGGGTCCGTGATTCCCGAAAGCTTGCTCAATAGGCAGATTTCTGTGGTACTGCACAGTGAAGTGACGGTGACGAATTAGTCATGATGTTCAACATGCACCCAATATGACTCACAACGCTTGATGAATATTGGTTGTTCTCTTTCTACTGTCTCCTCTCAAAAGCCATAAAAAACACCGCGCTAACCTTTAAGGTTACAGCGCGGTGTTTATGTATTTAGTTTTAATAAACTCTGTTCGATGAGCTTAACTATGGCGCAAGTCGGTCGATGTCCCAGCGGTTATCTTGGCGAGAGAACAGGAAACGATCGTGCAGACGGTGCTCACCGCCTTGCCAGAACTCAATGCTGTCAACTCGAACACGGAAGCCACCCCAGAAACTTGGCACTGGAATTTCACCCTTAGCAAATTTCTGTTTCAGCTCCAGGTATTTACCTTCCAAGATGCCACGCGCCGAAATACGGCTGCTCTGCTTACTTGCGATTGCCGCCAGTTGACTCTCTTTTGGACGAGAAGAGAAGTACTTCATGTTCTCGACAGCACTCAGCTTCTCTGCGGTACCAGTAATGTGTACTTGGCGCTCAAGTGGGTGCCAAGGGAAGTGTAGGCTGATCTTACTGTTGTGCTCTAACTGCTGCGCTTTACGGCTGCCTAAGTTAGTGTAGAAAACGAAACCTTGTTGATCGACATTCTTAAGCAACACAATACGCTGAAAAGGTTGGCCGTCCTTATCGACCGTAGCAACCGTCATCGCAGTTGGGTCGGTAAGTTTGGCTTCGATAGCCTGCTCAAGCCAAAGGTTAAATTGGTCAATTGGATCAGCCGCTAAATCTTTGCGTCTTAATCCACCCTGAGCATATTCACGGCGAATATCTTTCAGTTCCATTTCGTTGCTCCTTTTCATTTTTTTGTGATTCTGCGCTTTCGCTTGGGGAAATTCAAGCCCATGCTCCCTGATTGTGTTGGCTATTGGGTTCGGTGTTACCAAGATCTCGGTACTTTGGTAGCCATGTTGCTAATCTATATACACTTTCAACCAGCTCTGAGTTCACCTTGGCCAACAAAATATCCCGTTTTTTCACCCCTTTTGTTATCGCTTCACTGTCACTCGGCGCTGCGGGCTTTGCTGCCACACATTTGTTGGCCGAGCAGTATCAGCAGCGACTGGTTCGAGAACAACTGCAAGAGGCAGCGAACAAAGCCAATCTTCAGCTCGACTCTGAGATCGCCAAGTTCAAACAAGTGCCTGCGATTTTGAGTCACGACCCTCGCATACTCGGGTATTTTTCAGAGCAAACTTCCGCACAGCAACTCAACCTATTGCTAGAAGACTGGGCGAGCCAAAGCTTGGCCGACACTATTTATATCCACGATGATAGCGGCACCGTTGTCGCATCGAGTAACTATCAAGACCCGAAGACCTTTGTTGGTGAAAACTTTGCGTTTCGCCCCTACTTCACGCAAGCGATCAACGGTCTCAGCTCTCAATACGTAGGGCTTGGTGCGAGATCGAACGTTCGCGGCTACTTTCTCTCTTCTCCCTTATACGTGAAACAAGAGATTGTTGGCGTGTTGACGGTAAAAGTCAGTCTAGAAAACATTGAAGAGATACTAACCAGCGATGGCTTCGACATTGTGGTGCTCGACAACAACCAGGTCGTATTTCTCTCAAGCCAGCCACAATGGCTCTACCACTCGCTGCAACCGTTGACTCCCACTCAGCAACAACAGATTGCCGAACAGCGTCAATATGGGCTAGATAAAATCACCTTGATTGACGACTTTCTCAATCTACCGCAAGCCAATACCGCATTACCGTCTCAAAAAATGAGTCAAATGGGCGCATTCAACATCTACCCCGCAGCAACCAGTAGCCAGCAATATCAAGTTGTTGCTCTAAAAGGCCGCGACACTGAGATGAAAAAAGTCATGCAAATCGACGTGATATTCTTGGTGATATACAGCCTCGTATTGTTGATCGCTTGGTCATGGCGTCAAACCTACAAGGCTAAAGTTGCGCTCACCACGCTCAACCATAAGCTCGAAGAGACGGTCAACAAGCGTACCCTCTACCTTCAGCAATCAAATCAGCAGCTACAGCAGACCATACATCAATACCAAGAGTCTCAAAGCAAACTCAAACAGACCGAGCAAGAGCTGACACAAACCGCCAAGCTCGCCGTATTGGGTGAACTCTCCGCGAGTATCAACCACGAGATAAATCAGCCGCTAGCCGCCTTAAGAACTTACAGCGAAAACAGTCTCAAGCTCCTTGAAATAGGACACAATGATATGGTGAAAGGCAATTTGGAAAAAATGCTCGCGCTCAATTTATCCATCACCGACATCATCGCGCGTTTAAAAGTCTTTACCCGTAAAGTGACCAAACAAGAGAACCACACCGCCAACCTTCATCAAGCGGTCAACAATGCCACTGGGATCTTGAGTGCACTACTGATCAAACACGGGATTACACTGAGAATGACCTCGATCAGTGACGATATCCAGATCGCGATCCACCCAACCGAGTTAGAGCAAGTGTTAGTGAATTTGATTCACAACGCCGCCCAAGCTCTGCATCAGCAACCTAGCCCTCAGATAGGCCTTGAGTGGAGGCTCGAATCTCAAGTTTGCGTTCTTGATATTTGGGACAATGGTGTCGGCTTACCCGAGTCAAAGTTATCGCAACTGTTTGACCCCTTCTTCACCACTAAACCAGAGGGGCTAGGGCTTGGTCTATCGATTTCAAAGCGGATTATTGAAGCGTATCACGGCACCATCACAGCAACGCGGCGCGAGCCTTGTGGCATGGTATTCTCACTAAGAATTCCCTTGCACAACGCATGCAATAACACCTCAAGCACTGATTAAGAGTGCTGATGATAATGACTGATAACAAGGAATGTCGCTTTGACAACCATGCCTGCACTCTATTTTATTGACGACGAACCTGCGATTCGAGATTCCGTAGAACAAGCAATGCTCATTGAAGGCATTGAGGTTCGCTGCTTCCCCAACGCTGTAGAGGCGTTAAAACAAATCCCGTTGACCCAGGTGGGAGTCGTCATCACCGATATACATATGCCAGTGATGGATGGCATTCAATTTACTGAGCAGCTTTTAAAGCACAATCCAAATTTTCAAGTGATTGTTCTAACAGGACATGGTGATGTCCAAACCGCCGTTACCGCAATGAAAGTGGGCGCATGTGACTTTCTTGAAAAGCCGTTTGTTGTTGATGCTCTGATGGCTGCGATTCACAAGGCTGCAGATAAATTGGCTCTGGTTGAAGAGAACAACCTCCTGCGTAAAGAGTTAGCGATGCAGACCCATGTCGGTCCTAAGCTGATTGGTCAGTCGCCTTCTATGGTCGCGCTGAGACGTGATTTAATCACACTCGATATAACCAAAGACCCGATGATCATTTTCAAAGGGGACATTGGAACGGGCAAGCGCATTACAGCGCAGTACACCCACGATTTGCACAGCCAACAAAGAGGAGAACTCTACCCTATCGCAGCGTTCAACCTGCCTAAATCGGATCAAGAGACCTTTTGCGAGTTTCTCAAGCAACTCTGTGTAAAGCATCGTGGAGGAACTCTCTATATCCATGAAACAGAAGTATTAATGTCTCAGCAATGGGAGTGGTTCAAGCAAGTAAAATCAACGCTGCTTCATGAAAACGAGTGCAATTCAAATGCAACTGGTATCATTATCGCATCTACGGTTGTACCCGCTACAATTAAGGGGGAGTTTCGTCAATTTGAGCTGTTGCCACTCGCCAAAAGACCCGAAGACATCGGTTCGCTGTTTAAGCATTTTGCGCGAGGTGCAGCGAGTCGATATCAGTTGCCGCCACCGATCATCACCAAACAAGACATAGAGAGGCTGATCGCCAAGCCGTGGCCTGAGAACTTGCGTCAATTGCGCCAAGAGGCCGAGCTTAGAGTTCTCACACAAGCAAAGCAGCCAGAAGATTCGGAACAAGGTCAGAATGGTGAAGACGAAGAGACGTCCGACACACAAATCAAGCAGCTCTCATTAAGTGAACGAACGGACAACTTTGAACAGATCATTTTGATAGAAGCGTTGCACCGTCACCAAGGCATGCTCAAAGAGGTTCAACAAGAACTGCAAGTCTCTCGTAAAACACTTTATGACAAGCTGCGTAAGCACCAATTGGATAAAACAGATTTCAAAAATCGATAGTTGATTAAATATTTATAAATACAACGCTTTATGGGAACAAGATCTTAACATTTCTTAGAAGTAAGAATACACTCAATAGGCTTGCACTAAATTTCGCAGACAAGGATTGTTATGAGCCAACAAAGTTACAACAAGCTGAACGATACCGAACTTGAGTATGTCGATGATAAAACAGCGGCACTGTTACTCAACACGCCAACCAGCGCGCGGATAATGTTGTGGGTTATCGTTCTATTCTTTGTTGCTGCGATCGGATGGGCAGCTTGGGCAGAGATTGACAAAGTAACTGTCGGCCAAGGTAAAGTCATTCCCTCCTCTCAAATTCAAGTTGTCCAAAACCTCGAAGGTGGCTTAGTTAAAGAGATCTTAGTAAAAGAGGGTCAACAGGTACAAAAAGGTCAACAACTGCTCCTAATCGATGATACGCGTTTTCGTTCTGACTTCCGTGAACGCGAACAGCAGGTGGCTAACCTTACGGCAAGCGTATTGATGCTTTCTGCCTCTCTCACCAGTGTGGTGATTGATGAAAACTTCTCTGTCGATAACTGGAAACAGAGTGTCACCCTCAACTACGGAAAATTGGCCTTCCCACCACAGTTTATTGAACGTCAACCGGACTTGATTCAACGTCAAAAAGCAGAATACCGCCAAGACCTTAACAATCTACGTAACCAACTGTCTGTGTTTGAACAACAAGTCGCGCAGAAGCAACAAGATTTAGTCGAGGTTAGAGCCCGTGTCGACAACCTACGTCAAAGCTACAACTTTGCTCGCAAAGAGTTAGATATCACCAAGCCGCTCGCTGACGAGGGTGTGGTGCCACGTATTGAGCTGCTTAAACTGCAGCGCCAAGTGAACGATACGCGTCGTGAGCTAACCTCTAGCGAACTAAAAATACCTGTACTGCGCTCGGCCATCAAAGAGTCCATGCTCAGCCGCGTCGACGCAGCACTGAAATTCCGCTCTGAACAGCAAGAGAAGCTAAACCAAGCGCAAGATAAGCTCTCTGCTCTTACCGAATCCGCTGTTGGCTTGGAAGACCGAGTCAATCGAACGGTAGTTATCTCCCCTGTCACAGGTACCGTCAAAACCTTAGGTATCAATACCGTTGGCGGTGTTATCCAACCAGGTATGGATATTGTCGAAATTGTTCCAACTGAAGATTCACTGCTTGTGGAGGCTAAGATCGCCCCACAAGACATCGCCTTTTTACGTCCAGAGTTACCCGCCATTGTTAAGTTCAGCGCTTATGACTTCACTAAGTACGGAGGCCTAGAAGGCGTGCTGGAACACATCAGTGCCGACACCACTCAAGATGAAGAGGGTAATAGCTTTTACATCGTGCGTGTGCGCACCGAAAAGTACAGCTTTGGACACAATGAAGAGCTGCCGATTATTCCGGGTATGACGGCGTCAGTTGACATTATTACTGGCAAAAGAACCGTTCTAGATTACATGTTGAAGCCGATACTTAGCGCTCAAAACAATGCATTGAAAGAGTAAGGGGGTGTGATGTTTACCCCTTTTAACGCAGATGACTGCCACAGTAACAAGGCAGTTTACTAATGAAGCTTCGTTCCGCGATTGCGTTACTCGCTCTGATATCGTCTTGTGCTTCATTTGCTTTGAACACAACTGAGCAACGCTGGGTAAGTGCGGTCTCTGAAACCTATGGGCAACGAGCCGCTAAACGAGTCGAGACTTGGCGCTCGAACATCGCGCTGTTTAGCACACAAAGTGAGACTGAAAAACTGGAATCGGTCAATCGATTCTTCAACCAGCTCTACTTTGTCGACGATATTGTTTTGTGGGGCAAGAAAGATTACTGGGCCACACCGCTCGAGTTTCTGGGCAGTAATGCAGGTGATTGTGAAGACTTCACCATCGCCAAATACTTCTCGCTACTGGAGCTTGGTGTCCCTGACAAAAAACTGAGACTGGTCTACGTAAAAGCGTTGGAGCTCAACCAGTTCCACATGGTGCTGGCCTACTACTCCACACCCAGTGCAGAACCAGTCATTTTGGATAACCTAAATCCAGAAATTAAGCGAGCGTCAACACGCCGAGACTTACTACCGGTATACAGCTTTAACGGTAAAAACCTATGGCTAATGAAGTCTTCAGCAGGAAACGGACAGCTTGCAGGTAAATCATCCAGATTGAGCTTGTGGAACGATCTTCGTTCGCGCGAGCGCTCTCTAAAATTAAACAAACCCATTATCAATTACGATGAGTAGGTACAATGACTTTATATAAACAGCTTGTAGTCGGGATGGTAGCGGTCTTTATATTGCTGATGACATCAGTATTTATGATCGAATTTAATACCACTCGAGGCCACCTAGAGGCACAACAACGCTCTGAGGTAAGCAACACCATCAATACCGTTGGTTTAGCGCTAGCTCCTTACCTTGAGGACAAAGACCCGATCGCGGTTGAGTCAGTCATCAATGCATTGTTTGATGGCAGCTCCTACTCCGTCGTGAGACTTATCTTCCTTGATAGTGGCGACGATATTCTACGTTCGTATCCGGTAAAACCGAGCGCTGTACCAAGCTGGTTTACTTCACTCGATCTGTTTGAACCAATTCATGACCGTCGTGTTATCACCAGTGGTTGGATGCAGTTAGCCGAAGTGGAAATTGTTAGCCATCCTGGCCCGGCATACGCACAGCTTTGGCAATCCTTTACTCGCTTAGCCACCGTCTTTGCTCTCATCTTTGTAATTGGCTTATTGGCGATTTCATGGATCGTAAAACGCTCCTTGAAACCACTGGACTTGATCATCGCTAAAATGAACCAGATCGCGAAAAACCAGTTTGGTGAACCCCTCGCGCGACCAAAAACCAAAGATCTGATCCTGGTTGTCGATGGCATTAACCATATGTCTACTCAGGTTGAACAGGCTTTCAAAAACCAAGCGCAAGAAGCACAACGTCTACGTGAGCGCGCTTATATCGATCCTGTATCGCAACTCGGTAACCGCGCTTACTACATGTCTCAGCTTAATCAATGGTTGGCCGAATCCAGTGTCGGTGGCTTAGCGGTTCTTCAGGCTCAATTTATTGCCGACGAATACGATGATAAGGGCTACCAAGAAGGCGACGCGTTAGTCCACGACTTAGCAGAGCACCTACAAGCCTCTATCTCATCACCAGATCTCACCATGGCGCGTATTTCAAAAGATGAGTTCGGCTTTATCTTGCCAAATATTGATGAAAGCGAACTTAAACTCATTGCTGACAGCATCGTTAACTGTGTTCAAGGATTGGGCTCAGATCCAACGGGAACCGCTCGCGCGAATATCTCACTCGGTGTAACTCACAGTAGCCAAAGCAAGACCAGCACAGAGATCATGTCGCTGGTGGATAATGCACTCTCAGTAGCAAAAGCAAACCGTGAGATGACCTACGGCTACATAACTGCTGATGATCACGGCGCAGTGATGGGCAAACAACAGTGGCGTACACTGGTTGAAGAAGCGATCATCAACGATCTCTTCACCTTCCGTCTGCAAGCTGCCAATAACAGCTTTGGTAAAACCTTCCACCAAGAGGTGTTCTCAGCAATTGAAAAGGATGGAGTTCGCTACAGCGCTGCTCAATACCTGTTTGCGCTTGAGCAACTCGGTGCCAGCCATGAGCTCGATCAGTACGTAATCGAGAAGATGATTGAGAAGCTACATGCCAAAGAGATCACCACGCCTGTGGCTATCAACATCTCAGCAAGCAGCATCTCTGAGCCAAGCTTCATCCGTTGGGTTGGTGAGACGCTTAGCAAGAATGCGTCTATCAGCCACATGCTGCATTTTGAGATCCCTGAGAACTGTTTTGTTAATGAACCGCACTACACGGCACTGCTGTGCACTGCAATACGCAATACAAACGCAGTATTCGGTGTGGATAATTACGGTCGTAACTTCCAGTCTCTGGAATACATTAATGAGTTCCGTCCAGGTTACGTTAAGTTGGATTACCTCTACACCCACAACTTGGACGATGAAAAACAGAAATTCACCCTAACGTCGATCTCCAGAACGGCCCACAACTTGGGTATCACTACCATCGCCTCACGTATCGAGACTCAAACACAGCTTGATACATTGTCAGATAACTACGTTGAAGTATTCCAAGGCTTCATCGTTGATAAGTAGTAAGGTGGGTATTTAATGCAAGATCCATTACTGAATTCGCTGATATACGTCAGCCGATACTACGGTCTAGCAAACTCTCCAGAGGCGCTCATTAATGGGCTGCCTCTTGCAGATGGCAAACTTACTCCTTTCTTGTTTCCTCGCTCTGCTGAGCGTGCGGGGCTAGTTGCTAAGGAGAACCGCGCAAACCTTGAGAGTATTCCAGAGCTGATTCTGCCAGCGGTACTGCTTCTCAAGCAGGGTGAAGCGTGCGTTCTCAACCGAATTGATTTTCAGAAACAAGAAGCGGAAATCATCACCGCTGAAAGTGGCATGGTGCCGATTCTCATTCCTTTGGAAGAGTTGAAAGCACAATTCATTGGCCGCTACTTCTTAGTTAAAAAGCAGTTTCGTTACGATGAGCGCTCGCCTGAGATTCTAAAAACACGTCACGGCCACTGGTTCTGGGGCACGATCTGGGAGTCCAAAAAGATCTATCGTGATGTATTAATCGCCTCAATTCTGATAAACCTATTTGCGATTGCCGCGCCGATGTTTACGCGCTTGGTGTACGACAAGGTGGTTCCCAACCTCGCCTTTGAGACGCTTTGGGTACTGGCGAGTGGTATCTTTGTGGTGTTCACGTTCGACCTCCTACTTAAGTTAATGCGCAGCTACTTCATCGACATTGCAGGTAAAAAGTCCGACATCCTGATCTCATCCAAGCTATTTAGCAAAGTTTTGGGGATTCGTATGGAAGCTAAACCCGCTTCCGTCGGTGCTTTCGCAAAGAACTTGCAGGAATTCGAATCGATTCGTGAGTTCTTCACTTCCGCTACGATTGGCTCATTGATTGATCTCCCTTTCGCAATTCTGTTCCTAACGCTGATTTGGCTAATGGCCGGCGATCTGGTTTACGTACCAATTGTTGGTGTAGTGATTTTGGTCATCTACGCCATCATCATTCAGGGGCCGCTGCGCCGTACCATTGAAGAAGGCTCTCGCCTCGCTTCCCAAAAGTACGCGAACCTTATCGAAAGCTTAGCGGGTTTAGAAACGGTTAAACTCTTCAGCGCGCAAAGCCAATTCCAGTTCCGTTGGGAAGAAGCCGTTGCACACATGGCAAACTGGAATATTAAGAGCCGAAGAATTACAGACAGCATTCAAAACACCGCTGGTTTTGTTCAGCAAAGTACCAACGTGGGTATGATCATCTTTGGTGTTTACTTGATTGCCGAAGGCGATCTCACTATGGGTGGTTTGATTGCAGCAACGATGTTGAGCGGACGAGCGATTGGTCCATTAGTTCAACTGTCTATCTTATCGACTCGCTACAACCAAGCTAAGTCTTCAATGACGTTGATTGAGCAAGTCATGGCTATGCCTGATGAACAAGAAGAAGGTAAGCGTTATATCCATCGTCCTATCATTCAGGGTCATATCGCTCTAGATAAAGTGACCTTCCACTACCCTGACTCACCTATCGCTTCGGTGCGTGATCTCAGCCTGACCATTACCCCAGGAGAGAAGGTCGCAATCATCGGTCGTATTGGTTCAGGGAAGACAACGCTAGAACGTCTCATTATGGGCCTGTATAAGCCGACAGAAGGCCATGTACGCATTGATGATACCGATATGGAGCAACTACACCACGTCGACGTACGTCGCAATATAGGCTGCGTGCCGCAAGACAGTAACCTGTTCTATGGCTCAGTTCGTGACAATATTACACTGGGTCGTCCATTGGTAGACGACCGTGATGTCATGGATGCTGCCAACCGAGCAGGTGTGACAAACTTTACTCAGCAAGACCCTGCGGGCTTAGAGCGTCAAGTGGGTGAAGGCGGCGGATTACTTTCAGGTGGTCAACGTCAAGCCGTAGCTATCGCTCGTGCTTTCTTAGGTCGTCCTCCAGTACTGTTAATGGATGAACCAACCAGTGCTATGGATAACCGCTCAGAGATGCACATCAAGCACCAGCTTAATCAGCTGTTGCCAAGTGAAACACTTATCCTAATCACGCATAAAACGTCGATGTTAGATGTAGTAGACCGCGTGATTGTAATGGAGAAAGGCTGCATCATCGCTGACGGACCGAAAGCCAAAGTACTGTCGGATCTGAAGCAAGGTAAAGTAAGAGCAGTCAGCTAAATAGACTCTCTTAATAGAACGCAAAAAGGAGCCATTGGCTCCTTTTTTTATTCTTGTTTTGCTCTAGTAAGAAGAAGTGAGTGCTATTGCTATAGCTGCTCCCCAATGTCTTCTTTCTCCATTTTGAAGGAACATTGAATCTCGTATTGATTAAACGAGAATACGCTGCCGCCGTGAGTGCGCTTAGTGGTAACTGTCTCATCTCCATACTGAATGGTTACGCGGGTATAAACCTTTTCATGCGCTTCTACCGTGCACTCTTCAAGTAAGGTATCAAACTCAGCTTCCAAGTTATCTATTTGTTGTTTGGTTGACTCAATGGCTTGATTGTTTTGCTCTTTCATCGACTCTATGCGCTGAGCTTCTTCGTCAGTACGCTCCGCCTTGGGTCTCTTTTTGAACTCCAATTCTTGTCGAATTACATCCATTGTTTTCTCTTGTGCGGTCTTATACACGTCCCTCAGTTCCGTCATTTTCTGCTTATAGCCATCATAACGGGCAAAGCAGTGAACCTTGGTTGCTGTATCGCCCTCAACGCCGAGGAACACACATTCGACCTTACCTCCAACTTTGGCTTCACCGCCGCTCAAGGTACCATGCTTTTTCATACCATCGACGACAATCAAATCATGACCACAACGTATCTCGTTACTCATGCTATGAACGGACAGTCGAATATCAGTACCCGCTTGCAGCTCCGAATACTGAGCATAGCTCGCTTCAATTGAACCCTTAGTCAGCACTTTACAACTTTTGCACTCACCCTCTTTGACGGTATGGCCGATAATACCTTTCGCAACTTTGATGTCCCCTTGAGCCTGCACCTCGGCAGATTCAATAAAGCCACCGACAGTCACGCTGCCTGTTGCCTTAACCACCATGCCAGGATCGATATTGCCAGAGACAAACACATTGCCTTTAAACTTCACGTGACCCGTTGCCACACTCACGCTGTTTAGACACAAGGCCTCATCAACCTCAATGGTGCGTTCTTTAATGAGTGGTAATCCAGAGCAGTTGGCGACAAGAAGATTTGGATCGTCAGATGAGATAGTCGTTCCTTTTCCAGGTTTTAGCAGACTATCTTTTCCCGGAAGTGGAGGTAGGAGTTTTCCTTGAACAGTGAAACCAGCGGTGCCTTTTGTCGCTGGCGTTCGCCTCATCACGGGGTCGTTTTCACCGACGGTGATGGTTTCACCCAGATCGCGCATATCAATTTTGCCAGAGTCTTTACTGCGCGGTTTGAGAACTTGGTGGGTAATGTCAGGCACGAGAGCTTCAAACTTTGCATCTTTGCCTTTTACTGGCTGTTTGCCTTGCGCCACCGCTTGGGTAAACTTCTCTCCCGCCTTAAGTTTGTTGCTCATCACCAGCACCTTTTTCAGTGCGAGTTTATTGATGCCTTTGGTTACGTGAGCCTGAGCAAGCGCGTGTACAATCTCTGCGCCTCTTAGCCCTCGCCCTGCATAAGCGCCGGTGACAGTAATACTGGCAAGCATCTCATCATCAGACAACTCTACAACCATACTGGCATTACGCATTTGCGCTACAGCGACGCCTTCGTATGCTTCTCCTTTGCCCTCTTTTGCTAAGTTAACAAAGCGAATAACTTCATCTTCTAAAGGATAGAATTGCTGGGCTTCCAATTTCGCCAGTGATGCCGGTAATTCTTTCTGGTCAAAAGTGCTGTCCACGACAAAGCCTGATTGCAACCGCGCAATCACTTCTTTTCCATCCTCAGACAATGTAACTATGTTGTCCCACATACGACTGCCACTTCCTTAGCAAAAAAGTATGATTTAAGTTTATAGAAGATACTGTTTTGTGAACATATTCCTTTCTCAATAACAAGGGATAAGTCACTTTACTGAACATATTCTCAATATTGAGCTACTACACTTCAATTAGCAACTTATTGACTTAACGCATTAAATCGATCTAACCACCGTCAGTTATGGCTGATAATGTGGACACTGTCAGGTAGGTCTATGAGAGAGAATCAGGGGAGTGAATTTATTGCCGCTAGTACAAATCAGCAATAATTCAAGTTGGCAAAGGAAGGGCAAAACAGCCGATATGAAAAGCGAGTTTACAGTGTAAATTGAGTCCTAGTTCAGTTTACACTGTAAATCGATGAGTCGGATGGATTAGAGGCTGTCTCTATTTACACTGTAAATTTGAAAGCAGCAATCCAAGATCCTGACGAAGAGCGGATTCAGTTTGCTTGCGACCAGCAAGATTGGCCAATTCAGAACACTGACTCCATGACTTTTTCTGAACAACTTTCCAAAGCAACAAGTCTGTCACTTGTTGAAGGCTCGATTTATCCAAGCCGTAGATTAAGTTCTCAAGCATAAAGCCGACACTGTCAAAACCATTTCCGCCCTCAACGTAGTGAGCAAGCAAAGAAGAATTGTCTATACTCGACGAATTGCCAAGTTGAGAGGCAATCAATGAACGTACGATAGAAGGCTCCAATGACGCATATGTCGTCGACAACAGATAACGCAAGCTCGAGTCAAAGTGAAGATTTCCCTGAACAATCCAATCATGACTGTTTTCATTCAAAGCTCGGCACATCAATAGTGAATGACAGCCGCTAGATTGATCGCGCTGATGGCCAAGATGAACAGAGACAAAGTCGTTGCTACACCAAAAATCGATAAGCTCGTGAGTCGCACCAAAGCTCGTTGCCAAATAATCAAAATCAATATTTGACCTCACTAAATGACCAATCATTTGCTGCCCTACTCCACGACCTTGAATATCAGGGTGAACAGCAATTCTCATGATCCTAAGGCATTTCTCAACTCCAGCCTGATGGAGTCCTAAATGATTAGCGATAAGTGTTGGTCCCAGATGACCGCGAGGGCGACGCTTTCCAAGTTGAACGTCTTTGATAAGCTCATCATCCAAAGCGCCCTCTTCAACCGTCAAAACACAACCCAAACACTGCTGATTTGAAAACAGTGCATGCAGTGACATTTCTGGGTTGTCCAAAAGTTGAATCAAATCATTGGGAGACGTTTGATAATGAGCGCTGACTAACAAGCCAAAACATTGAGCCAGTATTGTCGGGTTGCCGAGTAACACCTGCTTATCAAATTGATGCCAGGACAATTCATCAGAGTTAAGCTCAACATCTTTAGGCAACACGTTGATATCAGAATCCAGTAAGAAAGTCTCAAACAGCCAATCTTCCAAAGGGTCGTTTACGTTCCAACGTATAGGTTGTTCAAGTTTAAATGAGCGCCAATTCGGACGATGCTCAGAGAGCCACTTTTCAAACTTGATACCAAAGCCACGCCCACTCCCCTCATAACCATGCACCGTGGTTGAGAAAACCATACGATGATAACGCTCGACCATACGCTTCAACATTGGCAGTGGGATTGCAGCCGCTTCATCAACCAACAGAAGGTCACAATCAGGCTGAGTTCTGAGTACTTCGTCAGGTGCAACAAAAACGATTCTGCTTTTGCCGCTAACGAGTGTATGACGGTTCTCCATCGAAGCGTTCGGTAGTTGCTGTTGCGCGTGTTCAAACAGAGGTTGAACAGCCTTAACGTTGGGCGCTGTGACGACGATAGTAACGCAGTCTTTTGACTTCATAATATTGGCCGAAGCGATCCCCAGAGCTGAGCTTTTACCGCGACCGCGATCAGCCGTTAGAACTAAGGGGCGTTTACGATGACCAAACATGACCTTTTCTATCGCTTCAATCGCGTGCTTTTGTTGCGCGTATTTATCGAAGCCATCAGGTGCAAATATCGTGTCAGTTAGTGTGGGAGGTTCCGACTCTTTTGACGGAGCTTGCTGAGATAAACCGATGAGCTTATCAAACTGAAGCTTTAGCCAAACATCAGACAACGCTTTATTGCTTGAAGAGGCGAACGGATTGTTATTTAAAGCCCCATCAGTTTTTGAAAAAGTCGTATCACAATCTGTTGGTGGAATAATAAAAAGAAGCCCTCCTCCAACTAACGCACCTGACGCAGCGGTAAAGCTGTTTGCATCAAATCCAGCTTTAAAATCACAAATCAAAACTTGGCACTCTTGGCCCAGTAACTGCTGCCCTTTATTAAACGCAATCGTAGTAACGCCGGGCATATTCAGGTCACCCAAAACGAACGCCTTGTTGCCATCTAAATTGGAGTTATCTGAGTTTGAGTTATTTAAATAAGTGAGATAAGACTGCAGCTCATTGGATTGCCACGCTTCATCGCCTTCGAGTAGAACGCCGTAGCGGTGGTTATTATGAAAGGCAATCGTCGAGAGTTGAGTTAAGAAAGGAAGAGTCGTCATAAATTGTGTCCACGTTCATCTCAACACAGTTTATCACAGGTAAAGAAAAAGCCGCATCAAGCGGCTTTTAATTGATTTACTAGGAGCTTAGTTAAGCTTAGATTGAACAAAAGCGAGGATCTCTTCCATCGTCGCATCATCCACTTTTTTAAGGTTCAACGCTAGGTTGGCACCTTTACGGCTATAAGAAGCGCGACCTTTAACCAACTCAACTTTTGGTGTGGCCTTTTTCGCTGGTGCTGGCGCTAGTTCAGAAATCCAGTTCTCTAGCGTTTCAGTCACATCTTTTGTCAAACGCGTAACACCTTGTGCGTCGCTACGCTGCCAAACAAAACCATCAGTAGCATCACATTTAGTCAGTAAGCTTTGTTGCTGCTCTTCATTCAAAGCACCAAACTGTTTGTGAAGTTTTACGATAGTTGGACGACCCAAGTCACTTACATTTGGGTAAGCTTGTAGCAACTCCAATGGAAGCGAGGCTGCTTTTAATGCGCCACTCACTAACGCTTCACTACACTGGAACATTTTCGCCAATGCTTTTTGATCTTCAGCTTCGCCTTTGTCTAACTTAGCTTGCATCTCTTTACCTTTCTCATAAAGAGACAGAGGCTTGTGTGCATTCGCAACGTCAGAAAGGAACTTTGCGTGTTCGCCGTTAATGTTCTCTGCGATATAGATAAGGAACTCTTTGTCCGCAAGAATACAAGACATACGACGACGGCTACCGTCTAGAACCTCAATCTTGCCATCTTTGTTCTTGCGACCAACAGCTGGGTATTGTTGTCCACGCTCTTTCAGTGTGGTTAAAACGTCAGAAAGTGCGTGTTCGTTAAGAAAAGATTGCTCACGCGCATTCTCTTCAAAGACTACGGTCTGTGTTGCCACTTGGTCAGCAGGAATACGAACAAGCTCAAAAGACACCATTTGTTCACCAGCAACAGCCAGTTCAATCACTTGAGCCTGCTCTTTTGCTGCCGTTTGAGCTTCTTGAGGAGTCGCTACTCGGCGCTTATTCGCTTTACCAAATAGCTTTGCATTTAAGTCAGATGTTTTAATTGCCATGTTGATTATCCCTGATTAAGTGAAGGCCAGTTACTGTGTAATACACGCTCTAATTCGAGAGCACTCTTTTGAACGGCATCTTGAGCGACAGCCAGTGTCTTTTTACCGCCTTCAAAATCACTTGTCGTTAAATCAAAAACCGTGCTGTAAGTATCGGCACACGTTTCAAATGCGCGGCTACGAGGAATAGTTGCCATCATAACTTGATCATTCAACAGGTAGTTCATTTCTGTTAATACAGAAACCTGTTTCTTGTTGTCATCTTCAAACATGGTTGGCATCAAGCGAATGAACTCAAGGCCTTTCCAATCGTCCGGGAACATTTCGTAAACCGTCGGTAGGTGCTGGAAGAAGTTAACGGTTGATGCCCAATCAAGACGCTTAGCAGCACATGGGATCAATAGAGCGTTAGACGCGTACATTGCATTCCATACTAGCGGGTCAACGTGTGGACCGGTATCAATCATGATCACGTCAAAATCATCAGCAATTTTATCAATCAGTTTCTCTTTCAATAGACGAACAATATCGAGAGATTGGTCTTGAGACAGACTCTGCCATGCTTCCGCGTTGAACATCGCATCTTCAGGGAACGCAGACACCGTTTTCAAGTTCGGGTACTGCGTTGGAAGTAGAACATTTTTATGTAAGAACGCCGAATCCACTTCTTGGCCTTCTGGCACATTATCCAACATGATATCAACAGCCGAATAGATACTGTCGTGTTCCGTACCACTGATTTGTGGGTTCAAAAACAGACGCAAAGAGCCTTGTGGATCAAGGTCAATCAAACAGATACGGTAACGCTTATCCAAGTTAAGAGAGAGACAAGCAGCTAAATGTACCGCTGTCATTGATTTACCCGTGCCACCCTTCTGGTTCTGAACGTTAATAATCCAAGGTTTATTGTCTGCGTGTTTCTTGCGTTCGTGGAACTTAGCTACCCCAGCAGCATCCATTAGCATGTGTGCTTCGGTAAGAGAAATCGAGTAATGGTTGGCGTTATTTTTTGTGAACTGATGGCCTTCCGATTCAAGCTTAGTGATCGCTTCGTCTAGTTTACGACGAGTTAGACCTGAGCGTGTCTCCATCATTGCCTTAGACATTGGAGGAAAGTGCTCATCACTTCGCTCCTCTAAGATGATCTCAATTCTGTCAGCCTGAACTTGTTGAGTCTGTTCGGCTAGCTGATAGAGCTTATCAATCGTTTGTTCTCTTTTCATTGCCAATTTCCGTTATGGTTAACTTAGTAAGAATTGTACAGCAAATAAGGACAAATCCAACAAAAACATGAACATCCATTTATGAGTAAAATCACATAAAATTGATTGCTTGTGTTGTTTTGTGTGCTAAGTAATGATGACAGCTGAACAAAAAATCACCCCAAATATCCACGATAATGCGTCACCCAACTAGCCACTTTTAAAATGTTACATTGTCACCAATTTACAATGTAAATGAATTTTAGTGCATTTTCTTCGGAACGATTGAAATTCAAGCACAGATTACGGTGAATGTGATTTCTATTGAAAAAACAGGTTTTGAGGTTTTGAGGTTTTGAGGTTTTGAGGTTTTGAGGTTTTGAGGTTTTGAGGTTTTGAACAGAATTCTATAGAGTCACAGTTCAATCAAGCCTTCATGAGCAATTAAATAGAAATCGTGGCAAACGCGATATTGGACGCATCTAGCACTGTCAGAACGGAACTATGATCAAGGAGAGTCACCATTTCATTGTTCCACAAAACCACGGTCGACGAAGCATGATCAAGGGATATTAACCCATCTCTTGATCAAGCCATTGTGCTTTTCAATAAGATCCATCTTCGGAAAAATGATCAAGTGTATATAGCTCCGGAAGCATGTAATTCTGAGTCTAAATTACGGAAGAATGTAGATAGACTGGGGTTTGAGCCCTAATTTCGAGGTTTGGCCTGAAAATTCAATCAACATATAATTGAAATACAAATGTCACTTTATTTCGTGATCATGCTTCCCCAACAGTGCCAACGATTGGCTTGAATGGAAGATTAGGTCCTTAAACCTCAAACAAGGCGAAATATTCGGCAATGACGAGCAAAACCACAGCAAATTCCCCTTTCCATGATCATCGTTCCTAATCATGTGTGACGAATTCTATTCACAATTCAGTTCCATAGGCGACGAACTCATTCCCTTCTGTGGATAAGCTGTAGAGTGCTAATGATCATGCTTTCGGAACGATAATGATCATAGTTACAATAACTTAGTGATCATCGTTCTGGCGTTTATTGATCATGCTTTCCGAATTACTTTGATCATGTTTTCGATAGTTATATGATCATGCTTTCCAGTGCTATATTTTTTTATCTCTATTATTCAGCAACTTACAAGGGTATTAGCCGCCAGATCATTAGATCACTTAATCAATTAAGATCAGATTAATCAAAAAGATCAGTTATTTAAAAGATAATAAATTCTCTTTATTTATGATCATTTTTTCTTTATTCTTCAGGAACTATAGTGAAATTACGGCTAGTGTGATACGGATCAAAAATGAAACCAGATGAAAAATTACTGATTAAGGCAAGAAGCCACAAAGATGGTCATTTATTTGAGGTATCAGAAAGCGCAGTAGAATGGATAGAGCAGTATCAACACTTTAAGGGCGTTACCAAAAGTATTGTTGAGCTCCTTAATCTGATCTCCCTGCGTGGTTTTAGCAGTAAAGATGGTTATGTATCCACAACTGAAATCATTGATGCTACAGATGGTCAAGTCACTCGTGCCGCACTTCAACAACGACTACGAGCAGCCGTTAATATTGGCCTTTTCAAACAGATCCCGGTTCGCTTCGAAGAAGGTCTAGCCGGAAAAACCATGCTTCATCGCTTTGTTAATCCGAATCAATTAATCTCAGTACTCGGTGCAACTAGCTTAGTCACTGAAAGCGTAAAACAGAGCGAGAAACAGAAACGTTCTAAAGCATTGGCTCAAACGAAAGTGAATAAGCGTTTGCTGAACGAGCACGGCTTAAATACGCCACCAACGATGAAGGACGAGGCGGATCAATTTATCGTCTCACCGACTAACTGGGCTGGTATTATCGATCAAGCGTTAGCGCCACCACGCACTCGTAAAAGTTATCAAAAATCGATGGTTTCGATCTCAGGAACACGAGCTGTGATCGAGACAAGATCATCGAAAAATATCATGACTGTTGACGATCTTATGACGTTGTTTGCACTGTTTACGCTTACGGTGCAGTATCATGATCACCACCAAGATGATTATCATCTTGATGCAAAATCAACACCTAACAAAACGCCACTGTACATTACGGATATTCTTTCTCTTCGTGGTAAGAAAGACAGTGGCCCAGCACGCGACTCCATTCGCGACAGTATTGATCGTATCGAATTTACCGATTTTCAATTGCATGAACTGACCGGTCGCTGGCTGAGCGAGAATATGCCAGAGGGCTTCAAGAGTGACCGATTCCGCTTTCTAGCGCGTACTATCACAGCGTCAGAAGAGGCACCAACAGAGGGCGCTGACGGTGAAATTCGCATTAAACCTAATCTGTACATTCTTGTTTGGGAACCTTCGTTTTACGAAGAACTGCTTACTCGCGATTACTTCTTCCTGTTTCCGCCTGAAATTCTGAAGCAGCATACCTTGGTATTCCAGCTCTACTCTTACTTCAGAAGCCGTATGGCGCGTCGTCATTCCGATTGCATGTTGTTGAGTGAACTGAACCAAAAACTTGCGAGAAACATCGATTGGCGTCGTTTTTCGATGGATTTGATCCGAGAATTAAGGAAATTGGGTGAAGTCAGCGATCAAGACGATACATTCTTAGTCAATTTATGGGGTTACCATCTAACGATCACCTCAATGATCGAAAAAGATAAAACGGTCGATTACCAGGTTGATATTAAGTGCAATGTGGAAGAAGTTCTTCGCTATTCACGTGCTCGTACCACCAATGCGGGTAAGCGCAACATGGCGCCAACATTGCCAAACCCTCTGCGCAATGAAATGGTGTCGAAACAGAAGTTAGAAGAGCTGTCAGAAATTATCGATGGAGAGTTCGAGCCTATTCAGCGAAAAGCGCCTTCACCGCGCGGCAAGTTGGGGCGTCGAGTTAAGCTGAGAAAGCACTCTGTTGAGATCAATGCTGATGAAATCACCATTACTCTTTCTCGATATACCTCTCCAGAGGCTCTAGAACGCAGTATAACGGCTCTTTCCGCTATGACAGGACATTCACACGCTTCAATTAAAGAAGAGTGCTCAGAGCTTGTAGAGAAGCTTGATTGGTTGAGAGTGGCAGAGGAAGTGATTCCTTACGAAACGTTAAGCCGCACCATTGAACTGTATAACGATCGTGATACCAACAAACACCTGTCGATCGAACGCTTGATCTCCGGATTGGCTGTAAGACGAAAAGTGTGTAAGCAGATTCATGAAGGGCACTTGGACGAGAACGTCTTTCAAGCATTAGATGAGATGGCCATCGGTCACTAAGTTGATGTGCTTCTGAATAGGCTAGAAGTTGGCGAAATAGTGACTCGATGAATCGTTTCATGAAATTGATTGGATATTGATGGTAAACGCACCTAACGCTGACAATTCACTGACATTGAGCTTGATGCCACTGGTTATTATTTATCCCGAATAGACAACCTTTTGTCCTTTCTTATGATTAATAGATTGGCTCATATTTTGTTACATCATACTGAATAGATTTTTCGCGAGTTCCACTGGAGCTCGCTTTTTTTTTGCCTAAAAATCAGTGGCTAAACTTGCCATCAAAGTGATTATTGGGCGTTGTTCTGGTCTCAGTATCGAAAGCATGATCAAGAGTGAGATCCGAAATTAGCCGTGATTTCCTTGATCATCTTTCCGCGATCAATGAACGTAAGACGGTTGATTCACTTGATCACCGTTATGCGGGTGATGAGTCATGAATTTTACATGGGATTCGATCAATCTTTCCGACTCGCTTTGCCAACGTGGGTCTTGTTGCTGGTTAGCAAATTCGAGCGCAAGCACGCATAAATGTTGCATACGTTTTGTGCACCAGTCGCGCAGTTCTGTTTCCGCCGCAGCATCACTCGATACCGCTTGCAGCTTACTATAAGCAAACATCACGAATTGAAAGGCTTTATCTGACTGGTCGATAGTGGATTGTTTGTAGTGGGTATAAACTCGTAAACAGCCATCGAGCCAACATGCAATCGCCTTACTCTGCTTGTCGTTGATCAACGGCCCCCAGATCGCATCTGGAGGCGTTAAGATCAGACTTTCGAGTTTGCTTACTTGATCATGCTTTCGAGAGCGATACCAAGTTTCGATGCTCTCTAACCATGCGTCTAATTCACTCATGCAACACTATCCCAATGTTTTACAAAATGATTTTCAGCAACTTGATTCACTTGATGCTGAATAATACTGCTCCGCTCGCGTACGAGGTCGGCATCTACTGAATAGTTTGGTTCATTTTTTACCAGTTCGCCAAATGGAAGATCGGGATCCGGTACTGCTGAAATCAGCAGCTTGGTGTAAGGGTGCTGTGGGTTGGTTAGGATCGATTGAGTTGATCCCCACTCGACGATCTGCCCTTTGTACATGACCGCGGTCTCTTCTGCTATGTAGTGAGCGGTCGCGAGATCGTGGGTGATGTAAAGGAAACCGATACCGAGCTCCTTCTTCATTCTTTGCATGAGGTTTAATACGCCCAAACGAATTGATACATCGAGCATTGAGGTCGGCTCGTCAGCCAAAATCACTTGTGCGCCCACACCGAGTGCTCTTGCTAGATTAACACGCTGTCTTTGGCCTCCACTGAGCTCATGTGGGTACTTAGCCAAAGTTTCGATAGGAAGCTCGACCAGATCTAATAACTCTTTGAGGCGGCTCTCAAGCGCTTGTTTTGAGTCTACCTGTTTGTGAATCTTAAGCGGGCGAGTTAGATGGTGCTCTATGGTGTGAGTCGGATTGAGTGAGCCAAATGGGTCTTGGAATACCATTTGTACCTTGCTGCGGTAATCTAGAATCTCCTTACGGCTTTTAAGCGTAGAGATGTCCTGACCATTAAACAAAATCTCACCTTCGGTGGCAGGGTAGACCTTGGTCATCAATCTTGCACAGGTGCTTTTACCACAACCTGATTCACCCACCAGCGCCAAAGTCTTCCCCGCATAGAGGTCAAAGCTGACGCCATGTAGTGCTCTGAAAATCTCTTCTTTGCCCAGCCCACCACCGACCGTGAACTCTTTAACGACGTTTTTAACCTGAATAATTGGTTTCTGCATCATGATCTCCTAGCTCGCAATCGCGTGTGACTGTTCGTGAATATTTGGGAATGAACTCCATAGCTTTTGGGTGTACTCGTGCTGTGGGTTGTTACGGATTTCATGGGCATCGTTGACTTCGACAATCTGGCCATAGCGCATAATGGCAATGCGATCGCACAATTGGCTCATTAGCGCCAAGTCATGGGTGATGAATAGGATAGAGAAACCGAACTCTTCTCTTAGTTGGTGTATCTGTTGCAAGATCTCCCGCTGTACTACCACATCAAGCGCGGTTGTTGGCTCGTCCATTATGATTAGCTTGGGATTCAATGCTAGTGCAATGGCAATAACTAGGCGTTGTCGCATCCCGCCACTGAACTGGTGAGGATACTCAGGAAGACGATTGCGAGGGATGTTGACCAGATCTAACAGCTTCTCGGCGCGGTCTTTAGCTTGCTCGTCGTTCATTCCTTTGTGATGACGAAGTACATCGGCGAACTGCTCTTGGATGGTCAATACTGGATTTAGAGAGTTCATGGCACTTTGGAATACCATGGCAATCTCGCTCCAGCGTAATGTGTTGAGTTGAGAATCGGAGAGTTTCAATAGATCTTGTCCATTAAACAAGATCTCGCCACCAGAAATAAAGGCAGGCGGCTTGTGCAGGCGGTTAATGGCAAAGGCGATGGTGCTTTTGCCACACCCTGATTCACCGGCAAGGCCAAAGATTTCTCCTCTGCCAATATGGAAGCTCACAGACTTAACCGCATTGAAGTCACCATCGTCGGTGATGTAGTCGACACAGAGGTTTTTTACCTCAATCAGTGGCGCGCTTTTTAGTTCACTGGACATAGTTATCGCTCGTTATGATATTGATAATTATTATCAATATCATGTTGTACTTATAGGGAAAGCAAAGAGCTCAGAAATATTGAAGTGACTCGTAATTAATTTGTATCCGTTTGCAGGAAATTTCAGGGGAGCAAGTCGTCTGGGAGGCCACGAAAGTGAGAGTTAGATCAAACCACATTTCTTATGGGGAATCTTTTAAATGTAATGGCATAAATTCGGCTTGGCAAAGTATAAATGAGGCATTTGTTAATTAGCTTTATGAAGCGTCGGAATCATCACATTTCGGTACAGAAATTCTTAACAACAGAAATGGCATTTGCTACAGATTACCTGTCCATTACATGGTGCTTTTCGGAGGAAAACATGTCCATTAATTCAATCAACCATGATGAAATGACGAATATCGCAAACAAGTGGGATGGTGATGAAGAAGTATCCCTAAAACCAGAGAAACAGATGAAATCGGCTGAAGCTCGCCGTCGTATTGAGGCTCTTAGAGAAATTAGAGAAAGCGGTTTGAGCCTTGAAGAAGCGAGAGAATTAGGCTTGATTCATTGATCTTTGATCAGTTCTTTTAGAGCAGCGCAATGCTGCTCTATCTGTCTCATGTTCCATTGTACTGCACTCTATTCCTACCACTTTAGTGAACCCCATTCACAGACTCATAAATCATAAGCTCCCCCTATTTGACACTACCATTACGCAGCACTAGTTTTAAAAGAAAAGATAGGCGCTGAGATGCACTGTTGGTGAGGAGTAGACAATGGCGAGTCACAAAGAGGTTCTGTTTTATGAGCCCGAAGATCCAAATGGTTACCTTTCAAATTTTGCGGCTTGCCCAATTCGTGTGGGAGATAAGGTGTGGGCCACCAGCGAGCACTATTATCAAGCAATGAAGTTTACCTGTGAAAAGCTGAGGCAACAGATTTACACAGCAAGCTCGCCCGCAGAAGCTTTTTCACTGAGTCGTGACTTTGACGCGCAAGTGCGTGACGATTGGTATGACATTCGTGTGGACGTTATGCGCTTTATCGTGACGGAGAAATTCAAACAGAATCCTTGCTTCGCGTTGTTTCTTATCAATACGGGTGATTCAGTGATCAAAGAGCATTCCCACAAAGATAGCTTTTGGGGAGATGGGGGAGATGGCAAGGGGGAAAATCATCTTGGTAGAATCTTGATGAGCGTGCGCAGCCAGCTTAATGCTCAGCCTGTCTGTTTAAAGCCTATGGAAACACACCGTGAGCGAGATTTGTTTTCTGTACCACTGTTGTTTGCACGTCCAAGAGAAAGCTTCAAGGCGCAATACTAATCACGATACTAAAAAGCCCCAAGTGAGACTTGAGGCTTCATTTTTACAAAGGTTGATCAAAGGTATGTGGGTAAATTAAAGGTATTTGTTAACAATATCATCAAGTTGCCCATTATCTCTCATTTCTACTAAGCGCTGATTGATAAATGATTGCAGTTCAGGCTTCATTTGAGGGTCAAAGGCGAGGTGAATAGGGTAATCATTAATTACCGAACCAAACCTTTGTAGCTGGTAGTCATTGATATCAAGGTTTTGATCGTTGAGGTTGTACTTGATTCGTGACTCCATTTCGACAAACACAGTGTCTCCAGGAGTTCGATTCAGAACACGGAAGGCGGCAGTATAGTCTTTCACTCGAATTTCATTGAGTTTGCCTTCGGCAATATAAGGATCAAGGTTTGGGTATTCAAACCCCAGCAGCAGTACCACTGCCTTGCCTTCTAGATCGTCGATGCTATTGAACTCAAATGGTTTCTTACTGCTGCTTAGTAGAGCGTGTTTTACATTGTAAATTGGGATGTCTGAGAGGTTCTCAGCTTGGATATTTCCCCAGCTTGGGCTGCCATAGGTTACCCAGTTGTCGTTTTCTCGAGCTTCAAGCTTAGAGATCATGCGATTGAATGGGTAGGTGTGATAGTTGATGTCGTAGTTGCTGTCTTCGAAGACGGCCTTGACGATGTCTGTCACCATGCCTTCATGCGCACCGCCTTCTTTTTCTATTTGAAAAGGTTGAGCTTGGCTTGCAATGATGTAGTAATGGAGTGGTTCGGATGAGAACGCGTAACCACTTGAAAATAAAGCTGCTATTGCAGTTGAAAGAAGATATTTTTTCATAACCTTCCCTGGTTATTTGTAGGACGACTACTATTATACTAGTTGAGTAATAGTAATTTACTAAACTTAATAAACGGAACTTATCTATGGTGAAACAAGGAAAGCGCTATATCGGATTATCTCGACAACTCATCGGGATTATTATCGCTATCAGCACTTTGTTCACTGTTATTGTGACAGGGCTCAGCCTATATGTTGAGTACCAAGATCGCGTTTCTTACATCAGCACTCAAATTGACCAAGTAAAAACGGGTCACCTTCCTGGATTAACCTCAAGCCTTTGGGTTGAGGATCGCGATCAACTGCAAGTACAAGCAGAGAGTGTGTTTCAGCTACCTACGGTCAGCTATCTTCTTATTGAAGACGATAACCAAGTTGTGACTGAGTTAGGGCAACCCATTGTCGGTAGAGCCTATTCCAAAACTTGGGATATGGTTTACAAGATGGGGGGGAAAGAATACCCGCTCGCGACATTGACAGTGCAGTCAGACCTTAACCTTATTCTGGATGATTTTGTTGATCGAGTATTGGTTCTGGCCGTATTTGAGGCAGTGAAGGTATTCCTGCTATCACTTGTGTGTCTGACCGTTGTTTATCGCCTTGTCGTTCGACGTTTGATGACCATCTCTTCTCAAATTGATGAACAAGACCAGAAAGCTGGCCCGCAAAAGCTAGCACCGGTTGGACATACCTACTCTGATGAAATCACCACACTTGAGTATAGCTATAACCAGTCAATCGAACGTATTCGTCAGCAATATGAAGAATTAAAGCAGGCAAAGGAAGCCGCTGAAGTCGCTAACCAAAACAAGAGTGAGTTTCTGGCGAATATGAGCCATGAAATACGCACGCCAATGAATGGGATCATCGGTTTATCATCGTTGTTGGCGGATATGGATATGCCCAAAGAGCAAAAAGAGTATGTTCGCATGCTCAACACTTCATCATTGACGCTCTTAGACCTTATCAACGATATACTCGATTACTCTAAGATTGAGGCTGGGCATCTCGACTTACAATCAGAGCCTTTCCGGATTGCTAATATTATTGATGATGTAGAGTCGACATTCCGTATTAAAGCTGAACAAAAATCGTTGAATTTCCAATTGGTAACCGACCCGCGTATTCCAGCGGTGATCAAAGGCGATGGAACTCAACTGCGTCAGGTGCTGAATAATTTAGTCGGCAATGCCATTAAATTCACGGAACAAGGTCATGTGACGCTCTCCTTGTTCTTAGAGCCATCATTGAATGGCGCCCCAAACAGCGACAAGGTTCGAATTAAGTTTGAAGTGAAAGACAGCGGGATCGGGATTGCGGAGGATAAGCAGGTCAGCATTTTTGAGAAGTTCCAACAAGCTGATGGCAGTACCACTCGAAACTATGGCGGTACCGGACTTGGTCTGGCGATCTGTGAGAAAATTGTCACATTGATGGACTCTAAGCTGGAACTGTACAGTATTGAAGGTAAGGGCAGCTCGTTCTACTTCTCCGCTGACTTTGATGTGTGCAGTGAAGTGACACAAACCCAAGTAGATATGAACAAGGTCTCGGTGTTGCTAGTGGACGACAGTCAGCTCAATATGCGCATTACTTCCGCTCAACTGAAAGCGTTCGGTTGCGAGTCGGTCAGTTGTGATGGTGCTGAAGAGGCCGTTAAATTAGTGGCAGCTTCGCTAGAGAAAAATACCCCTTACGATTTAATATTGATTGATAAGGTAATGCCATCCGTTGATGGATTCCAATTAGCGGAGACCTTAACGCAACGATTCAAAGACCAGTGCCCACTCCTTGTGATGATATCCGCAGATCCACACCTTGAGGACGAGCAGAGAGCTAAGCAAGTGGGTTATGTGGCGTATATTGCGCGTCCTTACCACGATAACCAATTAAAGTGGACGGTGAACCGTGTCCTCTCAAACCGCGCTTCTGAGAAGGGCTTCACTTATGCCAACCGAGGTGAAGTATCATTCAAGTCTGTTTCGACTGAGCAACCGTCTCCTGAAGCAGAATCTCAAGCAGAGCAAGCACCACTGCCGCAATTTGAAGGCAAAGCGCTGGTGGTTGAAGATTCGCGAGTGAATCAACAAGTCGCCAAGATGATGATCAAAAAGCTGGGGCTTGAGGTAGATATTGCTGAAAACGGTAAGATCGGCGTTGAGATGTATCAAAAGGCGGACTACAAAATTGTCTTTATGGATTGTCAGATGCCAGTACTCGATGGTTTTGAAGCAACCAAGTTGATTCGTGCCATCGAAGAGGGCTCTGAGCGACATGTACCCATTGTTGCCCTAACCGCTAACGTGGTGCAAAGAGACAAGCACCTTTGCTTTGAGGCAGGGATGGATGAGTTCATCGCCAAGCCTGTTAACCAGCATAAGCTGTTGGCCGCTGCTGAGAAGTTCTTGAGTCAGCCAAAGCAAGCACAAGACAAAGATGGAGTGGAGCAGCAAATCATTTAGATCTTCTCACGTCTAGACACACCAACGGGTCATACAAGACTGTTTGTATGGCCCGTTTTTTTGTGCGCGTTATGCTCTGATCCGTTTGACAACAAACTTAATCAATCATCCTATTGTAACAATTCATTCACACTTGGCCTGTCTTGTAAACCACGCTTTTAGTGTTCAATCGCTTGATTGGTTTGACTTTCAGAGCCCTTACTATTGGGTGTAACATCTTGTTTACATTTTTCGGGGTAACTTGTCGTTTTGACTGATTTAATTGAAGATTTTCAATATTTCGAATTCTGTTCCACGTTTAAGTTAGGCACGTTCTGCGTGCTTCAATTTTCACAAGGAGAGAAACATGGTCGATAGCTACAACCCGTTAGGTACGGATGGTTTTGAATTCGTTGAGTACACAGCAGCTAATGATGAAGGGATAGAACAACTTAAGGCGCTGTTTGTGTCACTGGGTTTTGCCGAGATTGCCAAGCACCGCTCAAAAGAGGCGTGGCTGTATCGACAAGGGGACATCAGTTTTATTGTTAATGCGCAACCTCACAGCCAAGCTGAGGAGTTTGCGAGAGTACATGGCCCGTCAGTGTGCGGCATGGCTTTTCGCGTTCACGATGCCAGTGCTGCGCTACAACAGGCGCTGAACAATGGGGGAGAGGAGTACATCACAGACATTGGTCCAATGGAGCTTAGCATCCCTGCGATTTATGGCATCGGTGAGAGCCTTCTGTACTTTGTTGACCGCTACGGAAAGCAGAGTATTTATGATGTCGATTTCCGCTTCTACGATGACGCGGATCAGAGGTTAGCCGGTGCAGATGTGGGTTTGTACGAGATTGATCACCTGACCCACAACGTCAAACAAGGCAATATGGATTTATGGTCCGGCTTTTATGAGCGCATTGGGAACTTCAGAGAGATCCGCTACTTTGACATTGAAGGTAAGCTTACAGGTCTTGTCAGTCGAGCTATGACCGCTCCGTGTGGCAAGATCCGTATCCCAATCAACGAGTCCTCTGATGACAAATCTCAGATTGAAGAGTTCATTCGCGAATATAACGGTGAGGGGATCCAACACATCGCCCTGACGACCGATGATATCTATCAAACGGTGTCTACTCTGCGCGACCGAGGCATGGACTTTATGCCAACCCCTGACACTTACTACGAGAAAGTCGACCAGCGCGTAAAAGGCCACGGCGAAAATACCAGCCAACTTCGAGATTTACGTATCTTAATTGATGGCGCACCGACGAAAGATGGCATTTTGCTCCAGATCTTTACTCAAACCGTTATTGGACCAGTGTTCTTTGAGATCATTCAGCGCAAGGGGAACGAGGGCTTTGGTGAAGGTAACTTTAAAGCGCTGTTTGAATCGATTGAAGAGGATCAGATCCGACGCGGAGTATTGACCGATGAGTAAATGGATCCCTTTTCCTCACCGTGAGGGTACGTGCTCGAAGCAAGCACACGCTGATTTTCCCAAAGAGGCAATCTATGAGCGAGAAGCGGGGCGAAGCGGCTTCTTTGGCCCTGCTGCGCATTTTCATCATCAGCATGCCCCGACTGGTTGGTCGGAGTGGGAGGGCGATCTGCGTCCTAGAGCCTTTGATTTTAGCCGTGTTGAAGCCGCCAGCCAGACATCTCCTTGGCAAGTACCACACCTGTTACACAACGCCAATTGCAAGATACGGGTGTGGAGAGTCGATAGCGATATGGAGCACCTAGTTCGTAATGCCGATGGCGATGAGTTGTTGTTCATCCATCAAGGCAGTGCGCATCTTTATTGTGACTATGGCCACTTAGAGGTAAGAGATGGCGACTATGTGATGATCCCGCGCTCCACCAGCTGGCGTTTAGAGCCGAATGAGCCGATGTTTATCTTGATGATTGAAAACACCGATGCGGCGTATACCTTGCCAGAGAAGGGCATGGTGGGTAACCACGCGGTGTTCGATCCTGCGGTGCTTGAGGTGCCTTCAATCGATGAGGCGTTTCAGGCTCAATACTCAGAAAACGAGACGCGAGTGCATGTGAAGCGCCATGACCAGACGAGTGTGATCACTTATCCATTCAATCCATTAGATGCGATTGGCTGGCATGGTGACCTAGCGGTTGTGAAGGTTAATTGGCGCGATATCCGACCTTTAATGTCGCACCGTTACCACTTACCGCCATCTGCTCACACTACCTTTGTTGGAGCGGGGTTTGTGGTTTGTACTTTTGTGCCGCGTCCGATAGAGAGCGACCCCGGCGCACTTAAGGTGCCGTTTTATCACAACAACGATGATTACGACGAAGTGCTCTTCTACCATGCGGGTGACTTCTTCAGTCGCGACAACATTGAAGCAGGGATGGTGACGTTCCATCCTGCAGGTTTTTCGCATGGCCCTCACCCTAAGGCATTCAAAGCAGGGTTGGAGCATAAGAAAACCTTCACAGATGAAGTCGCCGTCATGATTGATACACGCCACGCTCTATCATTTTCTGATGAACTAGACGCGGTAGAGAACAAACAATATGTCTACAGTTGGCAAGAGAGGTAGGGAGCAAGGATGAAACTAGCAACGAAGAAAAACGGGACTCGCGATGGGCTATTGATGGTCGTGAGTCGAGATCTATCACAATGTGTTCCTGCGACAGAAATCTTCCATGCTTTGCATCTAGCTCCGACGATGCAGATGGCGATGGATCATTGGCAACAGGTTGAGTCGTCACTGGTTGAATTGTATGAAGCACTCAATAACCAGAGAGTCGAAGGCAGCGAACCCTTTGAGGCGGCGACTTGCGAGTCACCGCTGCCACGCGCTTATCAATGGGCGGATGGCAGTGCTTATGTTAACCATGTTGAACTGGTCAGAAAGGCGCGTGGCGCTGAGATGCCAGAGAGCTTTTGGAGCGATCCACTGATGTATCAAGGTGGCTCTGACTCCTTCATTGGCCCGCGCGACGACATTGAGTTTGCCAGTGATGAGTGGGGGATAGATTTTGAAGGAGAGGTCGCTGTGATTACTGGTGATGTGCCGATGGGCGCGAGCCGATCTCAGGCAGAGGCGTCGATTCGTTTGTTGATGCTGGTGAATGATGTCTCTTTGCGAGGTTTGATTCCGGCTGAGCTCGCCAAGGGTTTTGGCTTTTTCCAATCAAAGCCGTCATCCGCTTTTTCGCCAGTCGCGGTGACTCCTGATGAACTCGGTCAAGACTGGCAACAGAGTAAAGTTCACCTACCTCTGATCTCTACTTACAACAATGAGCCTTTTGGTTGTCCTAATGCTGGGGTTGATATGACGTTTGATTTTGCTGAGCTCGTGATGCACGCCTCGAAAACACGCCCGTTGTCGACAGGCACCATCATTGGCTCTGGAACCGTCTCGAATAAACAGGGCACAGATCATGGCACGTCTATTCAAGAAGGCGGCGTAGGTTATTCGTGTATCGCAGAGGTGCGCATGATTGAGACGATTCGTGATGGTCAACCGACAACACGCTTCATGACCTTTGGTGACTCCATCAAGTTGGAGATGCTAAACAGGGAAGGGCAGTCGATCTTCGGTGCGATCGATCAACAAGTCGTCCAGTATCAAGGTTCCTAGTAAGAGGGTAAGCAATGAGTGAGAGGATCAAACTTTACGGGTATTGGCGCTCTTCGGCGGCTTATCGAGTGCGCATTGGATTGAACCTAAAGCAACTCAACTATGAGTCTAAGTCGGTGCATTTGGTGCGCAATGGTGGCGAGCAGCATGCTCCGCAATATCGCGAACTCAATGCCAGTGAACTAGTGCCGGTGCTGGTGGATGGTGACGTCCAACTCAATCAATCGCTGACAATCTTGCAATACTTGGACGAAAACTATTTGTGTGAGAGTAGTCCAGATACCTTGTTGATCCCTGAGCAAACACCGCTTCGTTATCAAGCGTTGGCGATGGCTCAGGATATTGCGATGGAAATTCACCCTCTTAACAATCTGCGTGTGTTGCAGTATTTGGAGGGTGAGTTGTCGTGCGCTCACGAGGCGAAAATGGCTTGGCTTCATCATTGGATGAGCCAAGGTTTCTGTGCACTAGAAGAGAAGCTGGCGAAGCACAGAAAAGTACATGGCGACTCTCTGTATAGCCTCACGGATTCGCCTTGTATCGTTGATATTTGTTTAGTGCCGCAAGTCTACAATGCCTTACGCTTTGACCTTGATATGTCGCCCTATCCGCTGATTAACTCGATCGTTGCTGCGTGTAACCAGTTGCCTGCGTTCATTGATGCTATGCCAGAGAATCAGGCGGATGCTGCTTCATCCCCATAAAGAGAATAAAGATCTGAAACTGACTTAATTCATCCTGATTCCGGCGTAATACACTCTTTATCCGGCGGAATTCACAGTCTATCTGGGGGATGCATGACCTAATCTTCAATGTAGGTCTTTGCTCTCCCCAAACCACTTCTACGTTAGCACTTCTGTCAATAAAGACACCTATCAATTCAAAGCGCGTCGTATAGCACCAACGAAAGCCATTAACTTGTTGTTAGAACAAAGACTTATCCGCTCATATTGTACCTGTTAGTACATTCGTAGACATGGACTCGAGAGCCGTTTAGTGGAGATAAGTGTCAGTTGGATGGCTTCACAATTTGTATGAAAAATAGACCAAGCCAATGACTTTGCGGATCGTGTCACGGATAGTTATTGTTATTTGTAACATTGTAATACAAATGACAATGTAAGCAATGGAGCTGTTCGATGAAGTTATCTAAGTTGAGTGTGGTGTTGATGTTGATTCTGGGCGTTGGTTGTAGTGAAGATTCTACAACAACACCCAATGGCAATGGCGAAGAAACCACGCCGCCTGAAGTGCCGGGAGGGTCGAATGACGTATTATCAGACCTGTTGCCAGAAGACATATTAACGGTACCTTCTGTTCAATGTTCTGAAGTATTTGGGTCGACGTCGGAGCTCGAAAACGCGGTATCCCAGGATATGGCTGCGGGCACCACACTCTGTTTAGCCGACGGTGAGTATGTCGACCTGGAGATTACATATGGTGGTACCGGTTCAAAAGAGAGCCCGATTAAAGTCGCAGCCCAAAACCCAGGTAAAGCGGTGATTACAGGTAATGCAAAAATTGCGATGGGTGGTAGTTATGTACAGTTACAAGGTTTCGTGTTTGATGGTGCGACGAGTAGCAGCAGTAATCTGATTGCTACACGCTTTGGTACTCATAACCTTTGTCACAACTGTCGTATTACCGAAATCGCAATCATCGACGTCGATGCTGATCAAGGCATCACATCGGGAGACAGTACATCGGGTGAATGGGTACATATTTATGGTAAGAATAATTGGCTCGATCATAGTATTATAAGTGGAAAAACCACCGCATCTCCAATGATCTCCTTTAACCGTTGGGTCTCTGGTGATTGGGACGAAGAGACCCAACTCGCGGAACTTGCGCAAGGCATTATTGTTTATAACAACTATATTGCGAACCGAGCGCCTGCGGAAGGTCAGATGTACGCTCAGAGCAGTGACAACAATTATGAAGCTATTCGTACTGGCTTGAGTGATACTCATCAGTATGCCGGTGACTCATTGATTGTTCGCAACGTGTTTGAAAATATTCAGGGCGAAGCGGAAGTGGTGTCAAACAAAGGGACCAACAACACAATCAGTTTCAACACGGTCTTAAATAGCTACGGCTCTATCACTACGCGTCATGGCAGCGGCGCTACCATTAGTAATAACTTCATCTTGAGTCAGGACTATCCGTTTGCCGGTGGCCTGCGCTTGGTCGATGGCGATCATGTGGTGACCAACAACTACATTCAAGGTGTTCGCTATAAAAATACCACTCATCATGGCGGCATTGTGCTAATGGGCTCGGATGGGGCAGGTGATGGTGACAACGGGTACCAACAATTCGAGAATGTTCACGTGGCTCACAATACCATTGTCGACAGCGTTAATAGCTTAAACATCGATGGTGGTAGCAAATCGACAGCGCCTAAATTGGCTTATTTAGCGAACAACTTGGTTGATATGGCTATCGGCCCAGTGTTGACGCAATCGGAGCGAGGTTTTGATGTATCGACACACGTGACGGGTAATGTTGTGTTTGGGCAAGAGTTTGCTGACAGCGATACTCTCAAAGTTACCGAGCCTGGCTTTGAATTCTATAGTGCAAACTTGGTGCAGGATCAAAAAGGGATTTATCGCCCTTCGTTGAACTCACCTAACCTTGATGCAATTACTGATTATGAAAAGGGGGAGTTTAGTGATGTAGTGATTGATCTTGATGGTCAAGAGCGCAGTGAAACCACTACCGTTGGTGCCGATGAATCTCTCACCTCTTCGGTGATTTACCAACCTCTTAGCTACCATGATGTCGGGCCATTGAGTTATAGCTTAGTTAAACCTCAAGCGATAATGATAGAAGTCGCACTACAGAATCCCGCTTTTGATGAAGGCCTTAGTAACTGGAGTTATCAGAATGCTTCGACAGTGACAGGAGAGCAAGCATTCTCTCGAGATAGCAGTCTACAGCTTCAATCTAACAGTGTGGTAAGCCAAGATGTTGCTTTAGAAGCGAACACCCGCTATGCAATTTCTGCGTTTGTTAAGGGGGCCTATCAACTCTCGCTAGGCGATGAAGTAACGGTACAGGGGCAAGATGTTGGTGATTATACTTGGGTCAGCGAAGAGTTTACTGCTCAGGAAGATAAAGTTGCGTCATTGAAACTCAGTTTACCTGAGAGTATTACCGTATTTGCAGACATTGCTGACCATCAATTAGGCCAATGGCGAGCTGATGGAGGAACCAGCACTGTCTGGGCTGTTTATGAGGGCAGTTCAGAAGGAAAAGGTGATGTTGGGAGCTCTGGTGACAGTGCCTTCAGTGATGCGGTAGGCAGTAATGGTTCCGCTCGAATCCGCTTTAAGTATGGCGAATCAACACATGACTTTGATTCTAAGCCTGGGATAAGTCAAGTTGTCGATGAGTTGCCTACAGGGACAGACATGACATTTGCCATGTACTATTGCGACAAAAAAGGGGAAGACTCACTAAGCACCTTACATTACGGCTTACGCCTGCCTAACAGCGGGACTATTGTTGCTGAAGCAAGGGCCCACGTGAAAGATCTAGACGACGCTCCCCAAGGTAGTATCAAGGATTGTTTCCGACAGGTGACTCTTGATTTTAATACGCAAGGCTATGATTTACTGGAGATATTCGCTCTTATGGAGATCGATACTATCAATTTCACTTCGGAGCAAATTTTAGCACATGACCAATTTATTGATGATGAGCTAGAGATTCGCATTGACGAGTTCTCCATACGTTACCCTGGCGAACCAGCAGATGGACTGGTTGGCTATGTTGATGACGTGCGTCTAGTCAAACGAGTAGAAAGATAGAAAAGTAAGCCCCTGATATTGATGGGGGCTTTTACTGAAACGTTAACGCAAAACAACTCGCTTTATTTCTTCCAAAACCTCGGCATTCGCAATAGCACCGAGGTTTTCTACACTCTTACCATTCACGACCTGTTTCACGGCCAGCTCCACCAACTTGCCAGAGCGGGTTTTGGGAATGTCACTAATTGCAAATATCTGGCTAGGTACATGTCTTGGAGAACACGCAGCTTTTAGCTGGCTCTTGATCGTTGTTCTTAGCGATTCGGTAAGCTCATGCTGCGATTCGAGCTGCACAAATAGCCAGATCTGCTCATTACGCTCCGTTTCTTTACCGACCGCGATAGAATCAACGATACCCTGTATATGGTTCACTTGTTGGTAGATCTCGGCTGTACCGATACGTACGCCACCAGGGTTGAGTGTGGCATCACGGCGCCCGTAAAACACATAACCGCCATTAGTGCTCTGTTTGACATCATCACCATGGTGCCAAGTATCTTCAAAGCGACTCCAATAGGTATCGTGATAGCGTTCGCCATTGTCGTTCCAAAAACCGTGAGGGAAGTTTGGAATTGAGTTGCAACAGACTAGCTCGCCTCGCTGCTCAGTGATGGCTTCTCCTTGACTATTGAATACCTGCACATCCACCGCTAGAGCGGCCGCTTGACACTCCCCACGAAAAACTGGAGAGATAGGATTACCCAATACAAAGCATCCACAGATATCGGTACCACCGGAGATAGACGCTAAGTGCAGGTCTGATTTTATCGACTGATAGACAAAATCGAACTGTTCAGGGTAGAGCACTGAACCTGTCGAGCACAGAGTTTTTAAGTCAGGTAGCGAACCGTGCTCTGCGGGTTTGAATGATGCCTTTTCCAGCGCTTCTAGATACTTGGCTGATGTTCCAAATAGATTCACATTGGCTCGCTGAGCGAGATCCCACAAAACATTGGGGTTCGGACACATTGGGCTGCCATCAAAGATCACTAAACAAGCGCCACTCGCAAGCGAAGATACATGCCAATTCCACATCATCCAGCCACAGGTGGTGTAATAAAAAACGCGCTCGTTTGGTTTGATATCACAATGAAGTTGATGCTCTTTTAGATGGTTGAGCAGCGTCCCGCCGACACTGTGCACTATACACTTGGGCTTACCTGTAGTGCCTGAAGAGTAGAGGACGAACAGCGGATCATTGAAGCTCACTTGAGCAAACTCGATCGGGTGCGCTTGATAAGAGGAGACAACCTCCTGCCAGTTGTGATGAGAGGAAAATGTCGGTGCGCTGTCTGTGCCGATGTAGCTTATCTGGCAAACCTCTTTTAGTCCTTGTATCTGTTGGGAAAGAGCTCGATTCTTCTCTGACATGTCAAAATGTTTGCCATTAAATGAGTAGCCGTCGCAGGTAAACAGGACCTTAGGTTGGACTTGCCCAAAACGTTCTAGCACGCTTTCAACGCCAAAGTCTGGAGAGGTTGATGTCCAAGTTGCACCTAAACTAGTCGCGGCGAGCATGGCGATCACTACCTCTGGCAAATACGGGGTATACGCCGCGACGGTATCGCCTTTTGTTACACCACACGCCATAAGCCATTGTTGAACACGAGACACTTCGTCATACAGCGTCTGCCATGTGTATTGCGCTTGAGCGCCTTGCTCGTTTTCAAACCATATGGCCAGTGCGTCCGGTTGCTGGTGGGCATGCTTAAGCAGATTCTCAGCGTAGTTGAGTTTGGCGTCAGGGAACCATTGTGTGTCTCGATTTGGTTGTGATTGCTGCCAGCGCGGATCACCCAAAATACTGATCTCACTTCCTTGCGAGCCCACAACGCCACAAAACGCCCAAGTTTGATGCCAAAAACGCTGCGGATGTTTGATAGACCATTGATGCAGAGCGGAGTAACTATCGAGATTTAAACCATCTTGGTTTAGTCGTTCCATGAACCGGGTGATGTTTGCTTGAGCAATACGCTCCGTACTTGGCTGCCAGATTGGTTCACTCTTATCCATGAGTGCCTCTTTGATAAAAAATTAATAGATTCAGTCTTGTACCGACGATATCCAAAGTCAAACAACAGCCATGATCATATGCACGTGCGAACTGTATAGCTATCAAGTAGGACTGGTGGTTTTATCGCTGAATCTGAGCATTTTAAAGTTAATAAAATCAGTAATTTGATTGTGATGTAAAATAATTGTTACAGATCCTGTGTTTGCAATCCATCGCTGCAAACTGGCGGTTAAAGGGAGGGACGATACGCTTAAAGTAGGCAACCAATTGGAGGGATGCAGTGACACATTATCATTCTAAACCAGTCAGCCAAGATGGATGGGTTGATTGGAACAGCCAAGAAGATGCGATATGGCATGACTTGGTGAGCAGGCAACTGCACGTGATTCAAGATCGAGCCTGTGATGCGTATTTGCAGGGCTTACGTCTATTGGATTTACCTTTGGACAAGGTGCCGCAACTGCCTGAAATTAATCGAGTACTCGCCTCCACCACAGGGTGGCAGGTAGAGCCTGTGCCCGCTTTAATTGATTTTGATCGGTTCTTTGCACTACTTGGCAGCAAGCGTTTTCCGGTCGCGACATTTCTAAGAACTCGTGAGGAGTTCGATTACCTGCAAGAGCCGGACTTTTTCCATGAAATCTTCGGTCACTGCGCCATGCTAACCAACCCAAGCTTTGCTTCTTTCACCGAGCACTATGGTCGTTTAGGACAAGCGGCTACCCCAAAGCAGCGTGCTTACCTAGCTCGTTTGTACTGGTTTACCGTTGAGTTCGGTTTAGTGAAAGAGCAGGGACAAACCAAAATCTATGGTGGTGGAATCCTCTCATCGCCAGCAGAAACCTTGTACGCCTTGGAAGAGTCAAACGTCATTCGAGAAACGTTCGATCTGCAGACTGTTCTTAGAACTCCCTATCGTATTGATATCATGCAACCCAAGTATTTCGTCATTGATGGTTTAACGCAGCTATTTGAGTTAAGCCAACAGAACCTTATTGCTCAAGCTGATTTGGCCTGTCAGTCGGGTCTATTACCACCACTATTTGAACCAAAGGAAGCGACACATGCTGAATGAACTAAAATGCGAAGCCTGTACCAGTGATGCCAAGGCATTGAACGAATCCGAGCAGCAGAGCTTGCTTCAAGAGTTACAAAACTGGGAAATTGTTGTTAGAGAGGGCATACCGCAGTTGGAGAAAACCTATCGCTTTAAGAATTTTAAACTGGCATGGGCATTCAGCGACAAAGTAGCCGCGTTGGCGGAAGAGGAGTTTCATCACCCTTCGATTTTATTGGAGTGGGGGAAGGTGACGGTGACGTGGTGGAGCCACTCTATCAAGGGGCTGCATAGCAACGATTTCATCTGCGCATCAAAATGCGATCAATTCAACGAGGACGTCTAGCTCCATCTCTGTTGTTGAAGAGTTGAATCGAGCATATAGGGGATTTGTGAGCAATTTGTGATAAGAGTGGATACTTCGCCCTATGAGTTGATGTTAGGGCGCATAACTGAGCGCTTTGTAGCGGAATTTTATTCATAATATTGGTTTTACTAGACCCCTATATGCTATATTTCTCGGCCAAGTTTACTACAGACTAAGGCTGAAAATGTCTATCAACCTTTCACTCCTTCCACCCGATGAGAAAAACAAGATCGAGCTGGATAAGCAGGCTTCATTTTTCGTATGGCAATTGAAGCAAGCTAAATGTGGCCCTGAAGCCATTGTTGAAGAAGCAATGAAGCTCACTGACCCACAAGAGAAAGCTTGGTTTGAGCAGTCTGTAGAGAAATACAAACAGGTAATGGGTGTCGCATAATTGCAGACCACGCTTACCCAGCAGTGCCGCAGAATTGAAATGATGCGGTATTTTGCTAGAATTTGCCCCGTTAATTGAATCAGAGAGAAGATCCCGATGGGAAGAAGTTTTGAAGTGCGTAAAGCCTCTATGGCGAAAACAGCTGGCGCAAAAATTAAAGTTTATTCCAAGTACGGTAAAGAAATTTACATGTGTGCGAAGAATGGCGGTTCAGATCCAGACATGAACCTATCGCTTAAGCACCTGATTGCTAAAGCGAAAAAAGACCAAGTACCTGCACACGTTATCGACAAAGCGATCGATAAAGCAAACGGCGGCGGTGGTGAAGACTACGTACCAGCTCGTTACGAAGGTTTCGGCCCAGGCGGCACAAGCGTAATCGTTGACTGTCTAACAGACAACGGTAACCGTACTTTCCAAGACGTTCGCCAATGTTTCGTTAAGACTGGTGCGAAAATCGGTGTTGAAGGTTCTGTTTCTCACATGTTCGCTCACCAAGCTGTATTCCAATTCAAAGGCGAAGATGACGAGATCATCCTAGAAACGCTAATGATGGACGACGTAGACGTAACTGATGTTGAACTAGAAGACGGTGTGATCACTGTATTCGCTCCAACGACTGAGTTCTTCAAGACTAAGACAGCACTAACCGCTGCTTTCCCAGATCTAACGCTAGACGTTGAAGAGATCACGTTCGTACCTCAAACTCACACGCCAGTAGCGGGTGACGATGCAGTGAAATTCCAGAAGTTCCTAGACCTTCTAGACGACTGTGATGACGTACAACAGGTTTACCACAACGCTGAGCTTTAATTCAGTCGCGTGTTACTCACTGAGTAAAAGCCAAATGGAAAAACCGAGCCTTAGTGCTCGGTTTTTTTATGTCTGCGATTTTTCCTTGATCATTGTTCCGCCGGAACGATGAAAAAAACGGAACTGATTGAAATTACTCATCGCATAACTCGACAGCCGTTTTTTGCGACTCTCTTGGCTTACAAATCCACTCCGCAAGCTTTCTCACCTTGGGTAGCAGCGTTAAGCTCAATATCAGAGCACATGGCCACGCCATCAAAAAACTGTTGAACCAAACTGGCGGCCATTCGTGACTAAATCCCATCTTGGTACCTGAAATAATGCCCGACATCAGCAGTGCCATGACCAATGATGATAGTGTCGCAGTGACATAATGAAGCTTGTTGTTCATCTCTGCTCCTAATGATTTTTCTTGTTCGTTGAGTTAAGGTTACTCTTATCCACAAATGAGAAAAATAGGCATATAAAGAACTATGAATTCCATATATGGAAACATTGACGATCTGTTTTTATTTTGTGCTGTAGTGGAGAAGGGCTCTTTACTATCGGCTTCGCGCTCACTACAGCTGCCTGTTTCAACCATGTCTCGTCGCCTAACGGCTCTTGAAGAGCGGCTCGGGATTCGCTTACTTGAGAAGAAGGGGCGTGAGTTGGTCGCGACCGAAGATGGCGAAGCGGCATTTCAATCGCTCAGCAGCGGTATGGAGTCGCTGCAGGCGGGCTTTGTCGACCTGATCAAGGGTAAGGATGTCATTCAAGGCAAGATCAAGCTGACCGTACCACATAACTTTTATGGCAGCTTTCTGAGCAAAACCATTGAGAACTTTCTAATTCAATACCCAAAGGTGCAACTGGATTTGGTATTGAGTCAGCAACACTTAGTTCCTGAAACGGATCGCGACTTATTAGTCACTTTCAATGTATCCAATCTGGAAGGGATGATTGCGCGCCCTCTGTTTAAAGCCAAGCATGGTTTCTTTACCAGTGAGAAATACGTGCAACGTAGAGGCGCTATTACCACACCAGAACAGCTAGCCGAGCAAGATTGGGTCAGCGTGGATCATGTGACGAATATTCCACTCTACAAAGGGGATAAGTTAGACCGCAATATCAGCATTCAACCAAAGTTTGTGGTCAATGATATTCACCGAGTGGCGGAAGCAATAGAAAACGGCTTAGGTGTGGCCTCACTGCCATTTCGTCATATCTCGCCCAATATGGATCTCATTCAACTGTTACCTGAGTACCATCGAGGTGACCGACAGGCATATTTAGTGTACAAAGAGAGAAAATATCAGCCTAAGGCGTTGACGCTGTTGATTAATGCATTGATTGAAAGTATTCGATCCTTCCACAATCAAGCGCCCGCCTCTTAAAAGGAGAAAGAAATGAAAGTAAGTTTTATCGGACTGGGTGTGATGGGTTTCCCAATGGCAGGCCACCTAGTTAAAGCGGGTTTTGAAGTAACGGTATTTAACCGAACTCACAGCAAAGCATTAGATTGGGCTGATAAATACCAAGGGAAGGCCGCTGAGAGTGTAGCTGAGTGTGTGGCAGAAGCGGATGTTGTTCTTGTTTGTGTTGGTAACGATGATGACGTACGCAGCATGACAACCAGCGAAGCAGGCGCATTGGCTGCAATGAAGCCAAACGCGATTCTTGTTGATCACACTACAACCTCTGCGATCCTCGCTGAAGAGCTTGAAGCTGCTGCAAATAAAGCGGGTGTTCGCTTCATGGATGCTCCCGTTTCAGGCGGTCAAGCGGGCGCAGAAAATGGCGTGTTAACCATCATGTGTGGTGGTGAGCAAGATCTATTCAATGACCTGCAACCAGTATTTGAAGCTTACGGTAAATCATCGGTTCTCATGGGTAAGGTCGGCCAAGGCCAACGCGCTAAAATGGTTAACCAGATCTGCATCGCGGGTGTATTAAATGGCTTATCTGAGGGTTTAGTGCTTGCTGAAAAATCAGGTTTAGATATCCAAACTTTGGTTGATTGTCTTAAAAATGGCGCTGCAGGTTCATGGCAGATGGAGAACCGTGCTGTCACTATGTCGGAAAACAAGTTCGACTTTGGCTTTGCTATCGACTGGATGATTAAAGATCTAGGCTTCTGCTTGGATGAAGCTGAGCGTCAAGGCGTGAAACTTCCTCTAACGGAAAAGACCAATAACGCTTACAAAGCGCTATCTGCACAGGGCGAAGGCCGCATGGATACTTCAGTATTGATGAAAGCCGTGGTTGAAGAATCTAAGAAATAACGGTCTTTATAGAACTGAATCCAATAGCCGCAACCCTGCGGCTATTTTTGTTTGTGCAAAATGATAACGGCCATTCTCGCTCGTCTCAGGGCATTAACTATCTAGATTGAAACCTATTCAGACTGAAGCATAACTTTTTTAATCACTTCATGAACGGCAAGGTTTAGTGGGCTTTGACGATCGACAAGGCGCATGCAGGATACAAGATTTAGATCAATCCTAAGCGCTTTGGGAGGCTCTATGGTGTTGAGCGAAGCGTCCTTCCAACTATTACTTAACACGCAGGCGTGGTCACCTTGATCTAGAATTTGCCTCGCAACTGAAAAGTTGTCCACCGTGATACTGATATGGGGGTCAATACCACTGTTTCTCAACATTTCTAAATATCGGTAACGTTCTTCATTCCAACCTTGGCTTCGGATCTTGATAAAAGGCAACTGTAATGCCTCTTCCCATGTTAGTTGCCCCAATGACTTTGATACGGCGATCACCAGTTGGTCAGCCATGATACGTTTCTGGAATATATTGGAACTACGGTCTTCATTTAGAAAGTGCACACCTAAGGTGATATCACCCTCTTCTAATTTTTGCTCTGTATCCGATGCCCAAGTTTTCAGCTCTATTTGTGCTTTGGGGAATGTTTGCGAGAGTTCCCTAAACAAATGAACACCTGAAAATTCGAGTGTGGAGGCGAAGAAAGCAAGGGTAATTGGCCCCTCATAAGTAGCTGGATCGAATGTTGCGGGTGAGGTAGCGGAGTGCATTAACGAAAGAGCTTGTTCAATCTTGGGCAAAATAGATTTGCTGTAATGCGTTGGTCTTAATCCTTCCGTGGTGCGTTCGAATAGCGGGTGCCCCAATTGTTCTCTTAGCTTGGTCATTTGCTTGCTGACTGCGCTCTCTGAGATCCCCAGCTTCATCCCAACTCTTTTAAGGCTATTCGATTGACACAGCAGTACAAAAGTACGCAGCAAGTTCAAGTCTACACTTTCCATTTGGGCAAGTCCTATTTTCCTCACTTTCCACATTGGAAGTATAAAGTGATCACTGTCGGCGGAGCAAATAATACTCTTCCAAATGACATTCACTTTGAAATATAAAGGTCGCTACTATGAAAACACTAATTCCTCTTACTGCTGTCGCTTTATTCTCAACCAGCGTTGTTGCAGCGCCAACTATTGTCACGGAAGATAATTTTGCTCAGGCATACACAAATATGCGTCTCGGCGCGGTGGTGGAGAAAGCGGGTGGTATCAATACATTCTTTGAGATGCCGTTACCGAGCAGCGTTCCAGAAGAGCAGTTCGTTGTTCGAATGAATCGTGACACATTTTATTCCGTTTCTGTTATCGATATGTCGAATGATGATGTCTATGTGACTGTTCCGGAAACTGACCAATATGTGTCGCTGCAAGTTGTCGATGAAAACCACGAGACTCAGCCAATGATCTACGGTTCGGGTCGTCATAAAGTCAGTGCAAAAACCGATCACGCATTTGTTATTGTCCGTGCTCTTGAAGATGATGCACGTCGTAACCTGAAGATAGAAACCAGCAGTGATAAGCCGTTTGTCGTAAAAGAGTGGGATATGGCGTCGTTTAAGGCCACGGATAAAGCTGGCAACATCGATTTCAGCGACGGATATGACCAATCAAAGGCGTTTGGTAACAAAGAAAGCGGCCAAACTGATTATATGAATTACGTTGGTGCTGCTGGCGGTTGGGGTGGTGCGATGGTCGAAGACAACATCTATCAAACCAGTCAGTATTTCGATGCGAATGCATGTTACGAGACGACTTTTAAAGATCCGAAGGCAGGGGCATTCTGGTCTGCGACCGTATACAATGCTGATGGACGAATGTTTAATGATAAAGCCAACATTTCGAGTGAAATGGAACCCGTGATGAACAGCGACGGCACTTACACTCTCCGTTTTGGATGTGAGGGCCAGCCAAACAATATTCCAACGATGGAAGGTAATACTACGGGCAAATTTAATGTGCTGATGCGCCATTACAACCCAAGTGAGCCTGTCAGCAAAGGAGAGAAAGGCTACAACCCAGTGACGATGATTAAGAAAGTCGGCTGATTTAAATCGTCGAATCCAAGAAGTAACCCCTATTCAAAGTTAAATCCAATAGCCGCAACCCTGCGGCTATTTTTTTGCTTAGAATCGTAGTTACTGTTATTTGCTTAAATCGCTAACCATTCACTCATGATTTTTACCATTCACGCCGCTGATTGACCGTTTATCGCATTCATAAAACACTTTTCATCGCTCGGTTTAACCTTTCATCATCAAAACAGGAAAGGGAATATCAAGATGAAAGCAAGCCACACACCATTCAATGCAGTGAACACACTGCAGTCGATTAAAACCTCTCTTTTTGTATCAGCACTCGCTTTTGGTTTAGCGGTCAGCGCGCCTGTATTGGCGAACCCAACGCCAGAGGTCCTCTCCATGTATAACCAAGCTGCTCAAGGTGATGAGGAGATGGTTGAAGCCGCTCATGATGCGCTGCAAGCGATCCTCGATAAAGAAGGTGCAACACCACTAACTTTGGTCTACTTGGGCAGCACTGAAACCCTTCAAGGGCGCGATGCTTTTCTGCCTTGGAACAAGATGAAGTATGTCGAGAAGGGCTTATCGACCATCGATAAGTCCTTGACCCTATTGAACAGTGTAGAGGTTCCGATTCATGAGCAAGATAGAGTGCAAGGACTGCCAGAAGACTTTTTAACAAGGGCGATGGCTGCAACCACCTATACCTCGCTGCCAGATATGTTTAACCATTTTGATCGCGGTTATGACCTTTACCTAGACCTACTCGCTGAAGAGGGATTTAAGCAGCAACACTTCGCAGCAACGGCTTGGATTTATCGTTACGCGATTACCGCTTCGATTCGAGCAGAAGACCTGACACAAGCACAATCTTGGCTGGCGGTGATGGAAGAGAAAGACAGCAGCAATATTGAAACCATGACGGCAAAAGCACTCGTTGGTCAGGCTCAATAACAGCCGTTCGAAGAAGGGAGATAACAAGATGATAGTGTTCGAAGCGATTAAAAAGCGCTACCAAACGGGTGAACAGAGTGTGCATGCCCTTAATGGGGTTTCTGGTTGTATCGAGCGAGGTGAAATGGTCGCGCTGTGTGGCCCATCGGGCTCAGGCAAAAGTACCTTACTGAATATATTGGGAATGCTGGATCGAGATTACCAAGGGGCGATTTCGATAGAAGGACAAGCATACCCAGAACAAGCTATCCCCGCTGCGCGTTTTCGTCGCCACGGATTAGGGTTCGTATTCCAAAAGTTCAACTTGGTGCCAGTGATGACGGCACTCGAAAATGTTGCCTACCCTTTGATGCTCAATGGGTTGAGCCTAGAAGATCAACATAAACAAGCGGAGCAGATGTTGGTTCGCGTTGGCTTGGCGCAATACCTACATCACCGACCAGATAACCTCTCTGGTGGCCAACAACAACGTGTCGCAATTGCTCGAGCTTTGGTTCATAAGCCTAAGTTAGTGATCGCCGATGAACCAACAGCAAGCCTGGATAGCCAAACAGCCAATAAAGTGATCGACATTATGCGCGAACTGGGCCACGAGTTCGGTACTACGTTCATCGTTGCTACCCATGACCCAAGGATGGCCAGCCGCTGCGACAGAGTGATTGAGCTGGTGGACGGCAAGCTTGTTACTTCAACGTTGAATCAGGAGGCGATCTCATGGGCAAGTTAATGCGATTCGGTTTTCTACTTTCGCTGCGTTTGGCGTGGCTTAATCTCCTGCGCAATGGGCGTCGCAGCTTGCTATCGGTTTTGATCGTGGCGATTGCCGTGTTTGCGCTCACTTCGGCGGGCGGTTATGGGCTCTACACCTACGAATCACTTCGAGAGTCGACCGCGCGCGATACCGGGCACTTAACACTGAGTACGCCGGGTTATTTTGAACAAGATGAAGATACGCCACTAAGTAATGGATTAGACAACGCAGGTGAGCTGACCAAGTTGATTATTGGCGATAGCGATGTGCGCGGCGTTCAGCCCCGAGTCTACTTCAGTGGATTGGTTTCTAATGGTTCTAAATCCACCATCTTTATGGGAACCGGCGTCAATGAGCGTGAGTTCGACATGAAAGGGCCGTTTTTGGATGTTCGACAGGGCCAAACCCTAACCAGTATCGATTCACCAAGATACGACGATACCGAGCCGCAAGTGATGCTGGGCAAAGATTTAGCCCGTAACCTGAAAGTGAGTGTCGGTGATTGGGTCACGCTGCTTGCGACCACCAGTGACGGTGCGCTAAATGCCTTTGATTTCAAGGTGCAGGGTATCTATTCAACAGGCGTTCCTGAGTTAGATAAACGCCAGTTGTATGTTCACATCAGCCAAGCTCAAGAACTGCTTGCCACTGATCGTGTGAGCACACTATCGGTATTTTTGTTTGAGACCGAAAAGACCGCTCAAGTTGATCAACGCTTACAACAGAAGCTGATACAGAGCGGTGGTGATAACACAGATAGCTCGCAGATCGAGATCACTCCGTGGCAAGATCGCGCATTTTTCTACGTCAAAGTGAAAGATCTCTATGATCGGATCTTCGGCATCATGGGGGCAGTGATGGCGTTGGTGGTGTTTGTTTCTCTATTTAATACCATGACGATGTCGGTCACTGAGCGCACCCGCGAGATGGGAACGCTATCGGCATTGGGCAGCTATCCATCTGAAATTATTGCAGGATTTTTGAAAGAGGCGGGCTTGTTGGCGGTACTCGGTGGTTTACTTGGCGCCTTCGCCAGCGCGGTCGTGACCGTTCTACTACTGGTTGTGGATGTGCAAATGCCGCCGCCTCCAGGTCGTACTGACGGCTATCCATTGAATATCTATTTCTCATTTGAGCTGGTGGCTTACGCCATGGTCGGTGTTACGGCTATCTGCTTAATCGCTGCTTACTTTGCTGCTCGCAAGGGTGTGAACAAGCCCATTACGGAGGCGCTGACTTATGTTTAATCTCCCAAATTTTGTTTCGAATCGACGCTCAAATCAGACCATTTGGGCTCATAGAGCCACGATGTTGGTGTTGATGTTGTTCACTGCATTCAGTGGTTCGAGTTGGGCAGTTGATGCCGAACAAGTGACCGAGATGATTGCGAAAGCCGATCGCTACCGACTCAACAGCGAGCAAGCCTCCAAGGTGGTGTCTGTGGTGCATCTTTTTGAAAATGACCAGTTGGATAAAACGCGTCAGTACAACGTCTACACGCGTCCAAATCGTGAGTCACTGGTGATCTTCAAATCGGCTGTGGAAGCGGGACAAAAGATGCTGATGATCGAAGATAACTACTGGTTATTGATGCCTAAATCACGCCGACCAATTCGAATTACACCGATGCAAAAACTGCTGGGTGAAGCCTCTGTTGGCGATATCTCGACCTTAACATGGAGCGAAGATTATCAAGGTGAGTGGGTACAGCAAGTGCCACTGAACTTGGAAGGCGGCCAACAAGTTGAGACTCATCAACTGCGTCTCACTGCAAAGACCAAAGGTGCGAGCTATCAAGCGATTGACTTGTGGCTGACCACAGACCGATCTTTCCCTATCAAAGCGGATCTCTATTTACGATCGGGAAAGCTTGCTAAGCAGGCGTGGTTTAATGAAGGAGAGCGCAACGGTTTGCCAAGTGTTGTGGCGATGAGCTTGCTCGATAAGATTCAACCCAATAAGCGCACTTTGATTGAGTATCAGGAGATCAGCGAGCAGTCATTGGCAGACAAGTACTATAACCCTGCGTATTTGTCGCGTAACAGCGTGTCAGGGCTGTAGGTTGGATACTATGAACCTTTTATCCTTTGCACGCCCAGAAACAATAGGCTTGACGGGAGCTTTATTGATGAGCGGCCACGCTGTTGCTGATGAGACGTTGAGCTTGGCTTGGGATTGGCAAGTGAGCGCTGAAACTGTGCAAGCCCGCGAAACACCATGGTTTACGGCACCGGAATATCATCGTCAATCGGTGAATGCCTTACTCGACCTTGAGGTTAATTATGCCGAATGGCTTGGTTTGTTCTCAATCAAAGGGGATGACCTCTATCATGCGCAAAGCCAGCAACAAGTGCCCGATAGTCACAGTGATACGCAGTTGATTGTGCGAGAGCTGTTTTGGCAACACAGTGCCAGCTTTTCCACCTCGATCACGGGGGAACAGTATGTTGATATTACACTTGGCAAGACGCGCTTGGACTGGGGGGTAGGCTATGGCTACCGACCACTCGATGTGATCAAACCTTATCGCCAAAACCCCGTCGGGATAGTGGCTGAGGAGGGGGCTGGCGTGGCATCTTTATCCATGTTTGACCACAGCGGTGAATGGACACTGCTTTACAGTGATTCCTCTTGGAGTTCACAAGAGGTCAATCAGCTTGAAGCCGCAAGTGAACAACAAGGCTTTGGACTAAAACGCTACAACATGATCGGTGACCATGAGTATCAATGGTTGGCTTATTACGATGATGTACGACATGGCCTGTTAGGGGCGAGCTTGGTGTCGGTTCTCAACCTAGCTTGGGAATTTCATGGCTCAATGGTCTATCAACGCCACAGCCTTGGTTATGGCTTACCGAGCGATCAATACCAACCCGTTCAACTGCAAGAACAGGGTGAAGCTTTCCAAGCATTAGCAGGGCTGACATGGGCCAATGATACGGGGCATAGCATTGTACTTGAATATTGGTATGACAGCCGCGCTTGGAGCAAGTCGGAGTGGCAAACAGCACTAGAGCGAGCTCAAGACTTGTCTCAAGTGCCTGCGACGCAACCTTTGGCAAGTGCGTACGCGCAGGGATATCAACATGCCAATATTGTCGAGCATAACCTGCTGTTTCATTGGTCATTGGACTCAAGCGGTTGGCGGCATTGGTTTGCGGACAGCGCTTCAGTATGGTCGTGGCTTGATGATGTCACACCCACCTTAGATGTTATGGTCGCTCCGCAAGATGGCGGAATTATTGCAACGCAATGGATCAACTATCAAGCAATCGACAGTGGCAACTCATCGGTTGAACTGGAACTTGCTGCACGCTTTTTAGGCGGAAATAAGGATTCTGCTTACGCTAATTTGCCCGATAGTCATATGATTCTATTAAATATTAAAGGAAGATTTTAATGAGTGAATCTGGATGTAAACAGTACTCTTGGTTCAAGAGTTGGTTAGTTACTACCTTGTTTTGTATCGCCATTAGCGTGACCACTCAAAGTATTTGGGGAGGCTCATTATTCACGAATGCCATGATCAGTTTTGGTTTTGGCTACAGCGCGGTTTTATCTTCTTTTGTTCTGATCAAGTTATTTCCTGACACTTCGCGTCTGCTGGAGATCGCCATTTCTATGGTGTTTGCATTGACGGTCGGGACACTCAATGCCCATTACTGGTTGAATGGCTTTTTTGGTGAGGGGATTTCTGAGCTTAAATCAGTGATATTCTTAGGTGTTATTTTCTGCTCCGTCAGTTATTACTACTTCTATACTCGTGAGCAAAAGTTGCGTGCAGACAATGAGTTAGAAATCGCGAAACGCCGCCAAGCAGACCAAGAGAAAGTGGTAGTACTAAGTCAGCTTAAGCAGCTGCAAAGCCAAATTGAACCGCATTTTTTGTTCAACACACTAGCAACCATCAGCGCGCTGATTGAGACTGATGGTGACAAGGCGAAACTGATGTTGGATAAACTCACGGAGCTTTTGCGTGTGACACTACGTAATAGCCGAAGTGAACAATCAACGATTGCTCAGGAAAGCGATCTGCTCGATGCGTACCTTAATATTCAGAAAATTCGCCTCGGTGAGCGTTTATCTTTCAATATAGACAATAGCCAAGTTGATTCATCCCAAGTAATCCCTCCATTCTTGATCCAGCCTTTGGTTGAGAATGCTCTAACTCATGGCATAGAGCCCAAGGCTGCTGGGGGGAATATTTCGATTCGATTTAGCGTGGAATCAGAGCGGTTAGTCATTGATGTGGTTGATAATGGCTTGGGCTTGTCGAGCACATCGTCAAGCGGTGGACATGGTGTCGGGCTGAGTAACATTCGACAACGTATTGCGATGCTTTTTGATGAGCAAGCAACGCTATCAATTAAAGAGCAAGCGACCGGTGGAGTGTCGGCTCAGTTAAGACTACCGCTCTCAGGCCAGTAAAAATGGCGATTTACAGTGTGAATTTTAAGGAAGAATAATGGCGAACATGGCAACTAACAACGGCTTCACTGCGATCATTGCTGATGACGAGCCTCTACTTCGCCATCATCTTGATAAGAGCTTGGCTGATGTCTGGCCAGAACTCGACATTGTTGGGTTGGCGCACAATGGTTTAGAGGCTAAGCAATTGATAGAGGCGCACCAACCGGATGTAGTCTTTCTTGATATCCGTATGCCTGAGCTCGATGGTATGGCGCTGGCGAAGCAGTTGCAAAAGCAATCGAACCCGCCGTTGGTGGTTTTTATCACAGCTTATGATGAGTATGCGGTGCAAGCCTTCGAGCGTAATGCCACAGATTACCTACTCAAACCGATCAACGAAGAAAGGCTATTCTCGTGCTGTCAAAAGCTCAAAGAGCGCCTACAGGTGAACCCGTCCAGTTCACATCCTGTCGACATGGGTTCGTTAATGGAGCACATCCAGAAGCTTTCTCAAACCGTGGCGACACCGCAATATCTTACCTGGCTTAAGGCGCACTCCGGAGATGATATTCACCTTATCTCGGTAGAGGATGTGCTCTATTTCAAAGCGGAAGATAAGTATGTATCCGTGTTTAAGTTGGGGGAGGGGAGCAAAGTAGAAGAGTTCATTTTGCGTACGTCTCTCAAAGAGTTGCTTGGTCAATTAGAACCAGACGTCTTTTGGCAAATCCATCGCTCAGTAGTAGTGAGAGTCGCGGCGATTGATAAGGTCAGCAAGAGCTTCTCAGGGCAGATGTCGGCGTTTGTTTCAGGGGTGAAATTACCGGTAAGTCGTTCTTCACAAGGGCTTTTTAAAGGAATGTGATTGAGAACCAGTGTCTGCTGTGAGTCAAACAACACGACTGTAATTGTGATTTGATAGATCAGATAACGCAGTGGATTTTATAAAATGTCGATCTTGATCACAAAGATATTCATTTGATTTAGTATTAAACAAGAATTATTCATTTGAACCATATATTGTCACGCATGACATATAAGAGGTTGTTATGAAAAATTATTGTTTAATGGTTGCGCTAAGCGTGACCTTGATCGGTTGTAGTTCCACATCAAACGGTGACCGAGTTCAATCCGACCCTGATTGGGCATCGGGCCAGTTAGAAAATGGCCTGACTTACCACGTTTATCGCGATCATGAAGCTCCGGTATCGGTACGACTTGTCGTGCATGCTGGCTCTTTCCAAGAAACAGAGCAGCAAAAGGGCTACGCCCACTTTGTTGAGCATATGGCGTTTAATGGTAGCGACAACTTTTCTCAAAACGATGTCATTAGCTTATTTGAACACGCAGGTGTTAGCTTTGGTGCTGATTTAAATGCCTACACCTCCTACCAAGAGACGGTCTACCAACTCGACCTGCCAGACAACACTCAATTAACTCAAGCTTTGACTTGGATGCGCGACATCGGTGATGGTCTTGATATTGCTGACGTTGAAGTAGAAAAAGAGAAAGGCGTGATTCTTGGAGAGTTTCGTTACTCAAGACTTGAAGATAAGCAACTAGCCGATAAATTTTACGACTATTTCATCGAGGGCGGCCAGTATCAGTCTAATGATGCGCTTGGCACCAAAGCATCTGTTCTGGAAGCCGATCAACAAGGTCTAAGAAGCTTTTATGAAACTTGGTATCAGCCTCAATTAGTCGAGGTTGTTGTCGCTGGTGATATCAACAAAGACGATGCGGTTGCACTCATCAAAGAGAAGTTTGCCGACTGGAACCGTGGCCAAACTGTTAGACCGGAAAAACAGAGAATCACCTCGTTCAATGAAGATGACTTCGTTGAGTATGTAAAAGGTGGCGAATCACCAAGCATTACCTTGATGTTCAATCGAGGATCAGAAGTTGTCTATACCCATGAACAGCAACATCAACGCTGGCTAGATGACCTATCTCAACGCATTATCCAACAGCGCTTAGGCACCGTGTTTAATGATGCAGCCTTGCCAACCCAATGGATCATCTCTGAACGCTACTCAATGGAATATCAACGCTACTCCTTAACCAGTGTCGCATTTCCTGTCGGTGCCCGAGAGGTTTCCCAGCAGCAATTTATCTCTGCACTGACCTCACTTCGTGATTATGGTGTGTCACAAGATGAAATCGTGAGTGAGAAACAGTACTACATAGATTGGCTACAGAATGTCGAGCGTGAATGGGATGCTATGGAAGGGCCTGATTTTGCTAACTATAAGGTTGGTAGTCTGGTGTCTGAAGCACCGATGCAATCGGCAAAGGATGAGAAAGCCAGTTTGGAGGCCTTTGTCGAGAGCCTCGATGTAAACACCATTAACGCGAATATTCGTAGTCTACTCTCTAGTGATCACTTCTGGGTTCTAGGAGTAGACAGTAGTGAAGATAAAAGTGCGATTGAGCAGACAATGGTGAGCCTGAAAGCGGCTTATGCTGAGCGTGGTGTAAAAACAGCTCAGGCTGCTCATGACCATGGCTTTACCGTACCAACAACATCCGGTGAAGTGGTGTTGGTCGAGCAGGCGTATGCTGATCCTAACATTCAAAAATGGACGTTAAGTAATGGCGTTGAGATGTGGTATCTGCGAGATACTTATGCCAACGATGAAGTTGGGATGTACTACACCAGCCTTGGCGGGAGAATGGCGCTTGATCCGAGTCTATACCCAGCAGCAGATGTGGCGATTCCAACCATAGCTCGCAGCGGTTTGGGTAGCTTTACTGGTTCTGAACTGGAGGCGCATTTAGATAGAGAAGGTATCGAGTTGTACTCCTTTATCGAATCAACCCGTCACGGTATTGAATTTAAATTCTATCAAGATGGCCTCAACCAAGCCTTTGCTGCTCTTAACGCAATCGCAATGTCACCGAATGTTTCTCCGAAGCAATTGGAAGCGGTAAAGCAGGAGTTTATACAGGGCAGAACCGCCTACTTAGAAGGTCCGATGGGGCAATTCGAGCAGGCTATGAACCACAATACCTACCAAGTAAATAGCAGCCATTATTTGACTGATGGCAGTGCGGTTGAGAATGTGTCGGTTGAACAAGTTCTCGCTGTTCAGCAAACTTTGTTTCTGCAAAATCGCAACAACCAGTTAGTTGTTGTGGGGGACATCGACCCAAGTATCTTGAAACCCTTGGTCAGTCAATATGTGGCTTCGATTCCTTTGCAAGAAGCGTCGATTCCTGATTTTTTAGTGCCTTATAAATTGCCCAATAAAGAGCGTGTTGATATAGCTGCGAATACGGAGCAGAGCTCAGAATACATTCTGCGAGTGATCTCTAAGGTGCCGGCTGCTGATCTGTCAAACCCTCCGACAGGGGTGGGCGTGTCTGCGAAGGAAGTGTTCATGACCGATTTGATGCAGCGTATCTTGACGACACGCTTAGATGCTTACATTCGTGAAGAACTGAGTTTGGACTACTCCCCTTATACCTATTGGATCTCACAAGATGGCGAGCGCAGTTATGACTGGTTTATTGGGGCGTTAATCTCGCCAAATAACGCACAGAAAGTAGAGGTGGCCATTGATAAGGTCGTGGCGGATCTGCTTAAAGGCATCTCTGACGATGAGCTTAAAGCTGCGGGTAAGCAACTCGTGAACGACTTCTCACCATTAGAATCGGCGCCTGTGGATCAAGCGTGGTTTGTTTCTCGTTATACTATTTATGACTTTGGCGTTGAGGCTCTGTTCGATGTAGAAGGCACAGTGGATTCTATTTCTAGCCAAGATATGGATGTGCTTGCCGAGCGTCTGTTTGGTGAGAATAGCCGCCACTATAAGAATATTCTTCGACCTGAAATTTAAGGCCTGCGATAGCCTCGCACGTTAACCATAGATCCAAAGCCAAGCCAATGTTGCTTGGCTTTTTTATTGCCTCAAGATTGTCAGCGTTGTGTCAAATATGAATTTGGCAGCTTTTAAATCAATTGTATCTTTCATTGCTGTTATATATTGTCGTCGTTTCTACCATTTAGGATTGTTTTGAATTGTTGAAGTTGGGCGCGCGTTTAGTGTTGATACTGTTTGTACTGAGTTTTGGCTTAGTGAACAGTCATGGCTACTTGTTTCCTGCCAAGCCTTTCCAAACAGCAACTTCAACCAGTCAGTTGTGTCAGCAATTTACTGATTCCTCTCAAAAGTTATCCTCAGAAACAAGACAGACGTGTGAGCAAACCAAGTTGATTCCACCCAAGGAAGACAGCTCGCACTATCACGACTCCGAATCGAGTCTGCAAGCTAGCACGTTTCGTCGAATACTCAGTAATGAGCAAGATGGCTCGGCCGATATTGAGCCGGTTTATCATCTGCTGATTGACTTTTCTCCTCCCTCTCTGCTCACTTCTCTGCTACTTAACGATCCTTTAATGGACGCCACACAGCATTGGACTAGCATTGTTGCTTCACCACCCTCTCGGCTTGCTGGGTGGAAAGAGGGCAATATCCAATACTCTCATTTTAGAGAGCTAATTAGCTGATTGTTTCACTCTGAGAAGCGGTTGTTTTTAACAATCGACGTTGCTCATTATCAATCAGTCACCGTGCACATCTGTACTTTGTCTTCCTCATGATGAGGGAGAGCGAAGCGTGCGGCACGTTGATGCACTATTAGCTTTAAATGAAGAGATCTTGCCTGTGAAAAAGCAGAAACCAAGACAACAAATTAACCACTATGCAAAGTGGAAATACGTGGTGCTGATCACCACCATTATTATCATGATTCTCAGCGCTCTACCTTCTTGGTATGGCGAAGATGCCTCTGTTCAAATCAACAACCGTTCTCAACAGACAATCGACGCGACTCAGGTCACTCAATACCTCGAAAGTGAAGGTATTCAAGCCAAATCGGCTTATCAGAAAGACAATCGATTAGTCGTGATTCTAGAAGATGCTGAACAACAAGCGAAAGCCAAGGAGGTGCTTAATGAACGCCTTCTAGACAACGCGACGGTGGCTTTGGCAATGGAACCCGCGGCTCCAAAATGGCTGACTGATATGGGCTTTGCACCGATTCAGCTCGGCCTTGATCTACGCGGTGGTGTGCAGTTTTTACTCGAAGTGGATATGGCTCCGGTTTATCACGCCCAAGCTCAAGCGATGGTTGACGAGGTAACCAGCCAAGTGCGCTATGCGCGTGGCAAGGTTGTGAACAATCAAGTCCAGTTTGACTTCCGTACGGAAGCGGATTTTGAAAAGGCGCAAAAGCTGATTCGTGAAGAGTTCCCGCAATGGCTACGTGATAGCTCAGACAAACAGCTCACCCTGACGCAGTCTGAAGATGAACAAAGAACGCTACGCAACCTAACGGTTCAACAAAACCTGCAAATCATGCGCAGCCGTATTGAAGAGCTGGGTATCACGGAAGCTTCAATTCAACGCCAAGGTGAGAGTCGTATCCGTATCGAATTGCCAGGTGTACAAGACCCAGCTGCGGCGAAAGACGTAATTGGTGCGACGGCTTCATTGGCGTTCTACTCTGTGTACGATAACCCAACGCGCAACACACAAACGTTAAAAGATACCGATGGTAACCGTGTCGTTATTGCACGCAAAGCCGTCTTGAGTGGCGAACATATTATCGATGCACGCAGTGGCATTGGTGAGATGGGCAGCGCAGAAGTTAACATCACGCTTGATTCTGCGGGTGGTAAGAAAATGTCTGAGTTTTCTCGTCATAACATCGGCAAACCAATGGCGACGGTATACAGCGAGTATAGCCGCGACAGAGCTGGTAACAGTGAGAAAACCAGTGAAGTGATCAGTGTAGCGAATATCCAGTCTCAATTGGGTAGTCGCTTCAGAATCACAGGTGCAGGCACCATGGCTGAAGCGCAAGAGTTGGCTTTATTGCTTCGCGCCGGTTCATTAACAGCGCCTGTTACCATCATTGAAGAGCGTACCATTGGCCCATCTTTGGGTGCCGAAAACGTCACCAACGGCTTTGCGGCTCTGGCACTTGGTTTAGGTCTTACTCTTACGTTTATGGCGCTTTGGTACCGTCGCCTTGGTTGGGTTGCGAACGGCGCGCTTATCTTAAACATGGTGACCCTATTTGGCTTGATTGCGTTACTGCCGGGTGCTGTATTGACGTTACCAGGTATCGCGGGTTTGGTGCTCACTGTCGGCATGGCGGTAGATACCAATGTGCTTATCTTTGAACGTATCCGAGACAAAATGAAAGAGGGGCGCAGCTTTGCTAGCTCTATCGATCGTGGCTTTGATAGCGCGTTCTCGTCAATCTTCGATGCAAACTTCACCACCATGATTGTTGCTGTTGCGCTCTACACCATTGGTAATGGACCGATACAGGGCTTTGCTTTGACACTGGGCTTAGGTCTTCTAACCAGTATGTTTACGGGCATTTTTGCTTCACGAGCGATCATCAACTTGGTTTGGGGGCGTGATCAACGCCGCGATGTAAGGATTTAAGCATGAGTACTTCAACAAAAATGACGATTTCAGACCGCTATTTTTCAGACAGTAATATGACTCTCCTGCGTAAGGTGATGTCGGTGATTTCTATTGTGCTGTTCATGAGCTCTGTGATGCTCGTGGCAGTAAAAGGGTTTAACTGGGGCTTAGACTTCACTGGTGGTGTCGTTGCCGAGGTTCAGCTCTCTGATCAAGTAACCAAAGACGCGCTAAAAGCAAAGCTTGATACGGCATTCCAACAAGATGTTCAAGTGGTTGGTATGGCAGAGCAAGACCGTTGGACGATACGTTACAGCCAGCTGACGGATGCAACACAGACTAATTTGGTGGATGCTCTAGCTTCAGTGAGCGATCAAGTGAAAGTGCTCAACAGCAGTGTCGTTGGTCCTCAAGTTGGTCAAGACATGGTTGACCAAGGTGGTCTAGCGGTACTGGTGTGTTTCTTAATGATCATGCTTTATCTAAGTGTTCGATTTGAATGGCGTTTAGCTCTAGGGGCTCTGGCGGCCATCATCTACGACGTAACCATTATCTTCGGCTTATTCGCCTTTACTCAGTTTGAGTTCAACCTAACGGTATTGGCTGCGGTGTTAGCGATTCTCGGCTACTCACTCAATGACTCGATCATTATCGCCGACCGTGTTCGTGAAATGCTGCGTGGTAATCCAAACGGTGATACAGATAACCTGCTCAACGAATCGGTGAAAGCGACCTTCTCACGCACCATGGTGACGTCAGGTACGACATTGTTGACGGTCTCGGCGCTTTGGTTACTGGGTGGTGCAGCGTTGCAAGGGTTTGCGATTGCATTGGTCGTGGGTATTGCGAGTGGTACTTGGTCTTCAATTTCGGTCGGTATCACTCTTCCGAAATTACTAGGATTGCTGCCTTGTCACTATCAAGTAAAACCCGTTGACGAATTGGAAGAGAGTCGCCCATAGCCTAATGTGCTTCACATGCATGGTTAGGCCTGAGCCATGAGTGCTCAATAAATAAAAAGCCCTAAGGTTGATCTCAATCTTAGGGCTTTATTTTTAGTGAGGTCAATAGGTTAGATAAAGTGACTCTATTTCAAAAATCTGCACATTGGCGCAGCGTCTCCACCCAATATGACTTATGTTTATAAGATGTTTGTTGGAAACGAGGCAAAGCAATGGAATATCGACATCAATGTCATGTGGGCGATCACGGAGATGCACTTAAACATCCAGTATTGAGTGAGTTTGTTCAAATGCTTATGCAGCAACATTCGAGCTTAACTGTGATTGACACACACTCAGGGACAGCACGATACGACTTGACCACAGCACCGAGCAACCACGCAGGTGAGTTTGCTGAAGGTGTTGGGTATCTGTGGCGCAACAAAGGTTACTTACCGAGTGCTTTCTCATCATTTATCTCGATTTTGGAATACTACAATCCTAATCAACTGATTACCGATTATCCGGGGTCTGCTGCGATCGCTTATCAGCATGGACGCAGCCAAGATAACTTCTATTTCTCCGATATTCAGCAATCTGAGGCCGATTTGTTACGTGCCAACATTGAAGAGATCCAGCAACAGCGTGGCGTCTCTAGCACGCTACATGTTAGTGCGGGCGATGGGCTGAAAGCACTACCAGATGTGGTCGCTAAAAGTGACAGACATCAGCTGGTGGTGATTGACCCGCCCTATGAAAGCGACGATGAATACCTTGCGGTGATTGATGCGTTGGCGAAGGCATACCAGAAATCAGATAAAGTCTCGGCGCTCATTTGGTATCCGTTGTACACCGAAGATAAGAGCTCGCTGATCCTTAGTCACTGTTTCGATGCGATGCAAGCTGAAGAGTTACCAAACCCGATTAAGGCAGAGCTGAGACTGCGCGACCCGAAAGGGGATGATCGCCTCATTGGTAGTGGACTGCTGCTGTTTAATCCGCCGCAAGGCCTTGCTGGAAAGGTCGCAGATGTACTGGAATTTTTGCATCGAGATCTCGCTACCCACGGTGAAGGGTATTGGCAGATGCGTGGTTTGGCGTGATTAAGCGAACACTGTATTAATAAGTCATTGTAAAAATTAAGGTTTTTAATTGACCTGACTCTAACTTATAAAAGTTGATTAATTCTCGTTAATCATTTAAAACTGAGACTTACAAGCGGAGACTTGCCGTATTGCGGCAAACTTAAACAAAATAATCTCCATTTAATCTATGCAGTTTACCCCCTAAACAGCATTAGGCTCGCACTAGTCACGCGAGCCTTTCTTTTGCCTGTCGAAAATGTTTACAACAAGTTCTCTTCAATCTTTAGCGCTTTCTCTATGAGTTCTGCGTTGAACTCTGCTGCATCTACAGAGTAATGCGCTTTTCGGTGGCAATTAGGGCAGAGAGCAATCACGTTTTCAGGACAATCAGCGCCACCATCTGCCAATCGAGTGAGGTGATGTACTTCTAGATAGGGACCTGACTTTGCTTTAAAGGGCGATGGTATTTCACAGCCTTCACAGAGACCATTTGCCCTCTTTTTTGCGTAAAGCTTGATGGCCTCACTACGATACTTTATGTGCGTGAGTTGTTCTTTAGGTTCAGCTTGAAGTGGCGTTGAAGCTAAAGCGATGTCTCGTAATTGCTTCAATGATTTACTTTTAGTTGGCTTGGTAAGGTATGACATTTTTGGAGTTTGAATTGTATCTCCAATACTTTGCGGGATGATATCTAAATGGAAAATTATTGCATCGCGAAGTTGGTCGTTTTTGTCGGGGCGTTGCTCTATGTGATGACAGATGTAGTTGCAAACACCGACGAATCTAACCAAACCAGTTGAGACAGATTCAAATAAGAGAATCTCTTTGAGGTTGTTTTGGTGTTCAAAGATGGCTAAGTTTCCTTTAACCATCTGCATATCACCTTCTTGCCCTTCTCCTGTATATCGGAAAGTGCCGTCTGCACTAAAGCCATCAGAGTATCCAAATTCTTCACCAGCATCGCTAGTGAATATAAATACATATGGATGGGCTGCAGGCGTAGCTATGCCACCATATTGCTGACCTTTGTAACGACCGTGTATATCTGTGCGTCGATTATAAACCTGTCCTACGTTGAACAATGATGACCTCTCTTTTATTGGTTTAAATTCTAATTATTATTGATGTTTTTATAATTTAAATTTCGTGTAAAGTTCAAATATAACAGTGGTTTAAGTGAAAGTGTGCAAGTTGACTCTTGGGTGTGAAAAGGTATCGGATTGGTCACGTTTTTAAAGAGACAAGCCTGCGGGGAGCATGCAGGCCTGGTGTTTGTTTAATGCTTTACCACTACAAAGCTGGATAATCGATGTAACCCTTTTCGTTGCCTCCGAACAAGGTCGTGCCATCGAGTTCTGCTAGTTCACTGCCGTTTTGCAGGCGTGATACCAGGTCTGGGTTTGCTACGAATGGGCGACCGAATGCGACGAGATCGGCGTAGCCTTTGCTTAGTACTTCTTTGGCGCGTTGTGGTGTGTAGCTGCCCGCAACAATAATGGTGTTAGAGAATAACTCCCTTAGCTCAATTCGGAAGTTTTCAGGGATCACGGGAGCATCATCCCAGTCGGCTTCTGACAGGTGCAGATAAGCGATATCACGAGCTTGCAGTTCTTTTGCAGCTTCCAAAATTGTTGGCACGATGTCTGGGCAGTTCATATCTTTGAAGGTGATGAATGGCGCCAAACGCACGCCGACTTTCTCGGCACCTATCTCTGCAATCACAGTATCAACCACTTCAATCAGAAAGCGAATTCGATTCTCACGGTTACCGCCGTAGTTATCGGTACGTTTATTTGAGTTGGTTCTAAGGAACTGATCGATTAGGTAGCCATTACCGCCGTGGATCTCGACACCATTAAAGCCTGCTTCGATCGCCTTTTTTGCAGAGTTCGCAAAATCTTGAACCACGCGGTCGATGTCTGATTGGGTCATCTCTCTTGGTTGGATGCAATCGACCATGTTGCCGTTGCCATTCTCATCAGCAATCCACACCTGAGTTTCTATTGGAGCCAAAGCTGACGGGGCAATCGGCAGTTCGCCCTTTTGAAAGGTAGGGTGGGATACTCGGCCTACATGCCATAGCTGACAGAATATCGCTGCACCTTGTGCTTTCACTGCGGTTGTTACGCCTCTCCAACCTTCGATTTGCGCATCGGTATAAACACCGGGTGTAAATGAGTAACCTTGAGAGTCGTCTGAGATTTGCGTCGCTTCAGTGATGATAAGCCCGGCACTTGCGCGTTGTCGGTAATAAGTCGCCATCATGTCGTTTGGTACATTGCCCGGTTGACTAGTACGAGCGCGAGTCATAGGTGCCATAACCACACGGTTTTGCAGTGCTAGGCCTTTAAGTTCTGATGTTTCGAATAGTTTGTTCATGGTATCTACCTCGTTTTAATTCTGTGCTCTTTAATTGAGTGCTTTTTAGTTTTGTATTCAGGTTATGGGTCGAGTTACTTACTTTCCGCAGGGCTGAAAATAGAGTTGCTTTGTGGTTTGTTTGCTCGGTTGGCTTTGGCGATAAGTAGCAAGCCAATCACAGGAACAACAATGGCTGCGAACGGAATCATGCCTGCGCCTAGTTGGCTGTCGAGTACCATGCCGCCAAGGAATCCACCGAAGGCATTAGCCAGATTGAATGCAGAGATATTGGCGGTTGCTGCTAACTCTTGCCCTTCACCACCGTGATTCATCACTCGAAGTTGCATAGGGGGAACGTTCGCAAATGATGCGATGCCAAAGACAAATGCAGCTGCAACGAACAAGATTTTGTTATCAACCACCAGACCAACGGCAACCAGTGAAACGATAAGTGCAGCAGCCCAAAACATTGATGCTTTGCTTAGATCTTTGTCTGAAGAGCGTCCACCCAAAATGTTGCCGATGATCAGACCCGCACCCACAATCACTAAGATCCATGTAACAGACTCTTGACCGTACCCCGTGATGTGCATAGCGATAGGAGCCAAGTAGCCGTAAAGCGTCATGAAGCCAGACCAAACGAAAGCAGTGATCGCTAAGCTGATTAACAGCATTGGATTTTTGAACGCCATAAGTTGAGTTTTGATGTCTTTCGCTTCACTGTGACCGCTTGATTTGATTGACGTAAAGATAGAGGTCATTGCGATGGTGCCAAGTGCTGCAACAATGAAGAAGGTAGTGTGCCAACCAAATTGCAAGCCGATCCATGTACCTGCAGGGACACCAAGAACGTTAGCGAGCGTTAAACCTGCGAACATCTGACCCACAGCGCGCCCCGCCATTTTTTCAGACACTAAATTGGTCGCAACAACCGCCCCTATGCCATAGAAAGGACCCTGCACTAAGCCTGCGATGACACGGCTTGCCAGTAGTAATGGGTAACTAGGTGCTAGTGCCGAAAACACATTGCCGACGATGAATAAGGCCATTAAGCCGATGAGCACCATTTTCTTGTTAAAGCGTGCAAGGTAGATGGTTAAGATCGGGCCACCGATAACGATAGCTAACGCGTAAGCACTGATTAGATAGCCCGCTTGGCCTTCGGTGATTGAAAGTGAGGAGGCTATTTGTGGTAGAAGGCCTGCGATAACAAATTCAGCGGTACCGATGGCAAATGCTGCGAGGGTGAGAATCCATACTTGGAAAGGGATTTTTTCTTGTTTCATGATGAGTTACCTATCTAAATTCTTGTTTGTTAGGACGTTTAGATACACGCCCCAACGGTTGTACTTTGTGTCTTTGCGAGGTGGTTAGCCGAGTAAAGCGCCGCCATCGATGTCGATGATTGAACCCGTCATGTATGGGTTGTTCATTGCGAGTAGGTATCCCATCGCGACCTCTGAGGCTTCGCCTACTTTGCCCGCGGGTAATTTGTGTTTGGCATTCTCGTACATGTTTGAACGTGTAGACTCGTCCATGTTTTTGTACGCTTCAGTCATGGTTAAGCCAGGGCTGACGGCGTTCACGCGAATCGGCGAGAGCTCCTTCGCAAGCACCTTGGTGACACTCTCTAGTGCAGCATTTATCGCTGTTTTAACGTATGTCCCCGCGACTACTTTGCGTGACAACATGCCGCTGGTAAGAGTGATTGAGCCGTTTGGTGTCATGTAGCGCGCGGCATGTTTAGCTACGTTTAAGCTGCCCCAAAATTTGGTATCAAATGCTGTTTTGGCATCTTCGATAGCAACGTCTGTCACTTTTCCTGCTGGAGCGTATGAGCCTGCTGTAACAACCAAGTGGTCAAACACACCAATCGATTCGAAATACTCACAAATCGACTTTTCACTGCTGATATCAAGACCTGTGTGTCGGCTAGCAATGTGTACAGTGTTGTTTTCATTTCTTAATTGCATCGCTAGTGCTTTGCCGATCCCTGATGTGCCACCAATGATGACGAAGGTGCTCTTTTTTGGGGCCGTTAGTTCGTTGTTCATGGTCTGAATTCCTGCGTTGTTCTGTTGATGGTTGTCATTATATTTATTCGAATAATTTTGATAATTGGCTAAAATGTGAATTCATTATTCGGTTTTTATGAATGGTGAATCTAAAGGTAAGGAAGGGTAACGAGTGGATAAGTTTTCAGACATGGCGATGTTCGTCAGCATCGTGAAACATCAAGGGTTAGCTGCAGCGGGTCGTGAACTAGGGTTGTCGCCTGCGACGATGACAGCTCGGTTACAAGCTCTAGAAGAAAGATATGGCGTGAAGCTTTTGAACCGAAGTACGAGGCATGTGTCTCTGACCGACTCGGGGGAGCTGTACCACAAGGCGTGTATTGAAATTCTAGACAGCGTGAGTGAGACGGAAAACTTGATTCAAAATGGGGTTAAAGAGGTGAAAGGCCCATTGAGAATTGCGGCACCGAAAGACATCGGAAAACAGTATATTTTGCCCATTTTATCTGAGTTTTGTCAGCAGTATCCTGACGTGATTCCTTATCTGTATTTGAACGACAAGCTATCGAATATTGGTGAGTCTGGTATGGATATTGTGATTCGTTATGGCGAACTTGTGGACAGTAATTTGATCTCCCGACGTTTGTCACCAAGCAGGCGTGTGCTTTGCGCTTCACCAGAATATCTCGCCAAGCACGGAACACCATTGAAACCTCAAGATCTCGTTGACCATGACTGCTTGGCAATGCTGCGCAGCAATGAAGAACTCAAGACATGGCACTTCCAAGACCAAGACATGAAAAAGTCGATTACTGTAGTGCCCAAACGCTTTTCTGATGATGGCGAAGTGATTCGCTACTGGGCATTAAAAGGCGAGGGGATTGCGCTTAAGTCGGTGCTGGATGTGCAAGACGACATCAATAACCAGCGCCTTGTGACTCTGCTCAATGGCTACATGAAGAACTTTAATACCTCGACTAATGTGTCGAGTGCAGACTTAAATGTGGTGTATATCAGTAAGAAATATCAGCCTAAGCGTATTCGACTCTTTTTGGATTTTCTGTTCGATAACTTCAGTCGTTTGAATGATAAATCAATCAATTAACGCGGTATGACAAAACTCTCGAACTGCAAATAGCATTGCGGACAGTGAGCGCAGAACTGGTTATGATGCGAGCAATACATGGATGTGATTGGAGAGAAGAATGAAACTCGTTGGTAATACGGTTATTAAACCTTTTCATAAAGCGACCTGCCATTGTGGTGCGGTGGAGTTAGAGCTCAGCCTACCTAATGGCATCGAAAAACCACGCCGTTGTGATTGCTCGATCTGTCGTCGCAAAGGCGCGATAGTGGGCTCAGTAGCCTTGGATGGCATCAAGATCCTCAAAGGTGCGGAGCATCTCAAGTTGTATCAATTTAATACCAATACCGCTAAGCATTACTTCTGCTCAAACTGCGGTATCTACACTCACCATCAACGTCGCTCCAGCCCAAATGAATATGGATTCAATATTGGTTGTTTAGAAGGGGTGAATCCTTTTGATATTGGTGATGTGGTGACCAATGACGGTGTGAACCACCCAGCGGATCGCTAAGGAGAAAGTATGTCGGATTATGGTGCGATTGTTCGCTGGAAAAAAGGTGAACATGAGGCTTTTAGCGATAACCAATATAGCCGCGGACATACGTGGGAGTTTGATGGGGGTGTTATTGTACCCGCCTCGTCATCACCTCATGTAGTGCCATTGCCACTCTCTGTTGAGGATAATGTTGACCCCGAAGAAGCCTTTATTGCTGCGATTGCCAGTTGTCATATGCTGACGTTTTTGGGGATTGCAGCCAAGCGTAAGTACGTGATTGAGTCTTACGTTGATGATGCAATCGGTGTTCTGGAAGAAGATAAAGCAGGGCGAGCCTGGGTTAGTCATGTTACGCTTAGACCTCAAATTCAATTTGTTGGTGATAAGCGCCCATCGGGCACACAGCTCGAAAAGCTGCATCATTTGGCGCACAGTAACTGCTTCATTGCCAACTCCGTAAAAACCGAGATCACGGTAGAGATAGACTCGTAAGCCACACTATGTTTTCAGTTGTACTCAATAGCTTTGTCCACCGTGTGCCAGATAAGGCACAGGTGCTCGCCTTAGCAGCCCAAAGTGGCTGTCAGTTAAAACGCATTCGACGTTCTCGGAATTGGATGTTAACGGGTGAAGAGGCGCAGCTACATAGATTAAGAGAGCAACTTAGCGATGCTCCCTTACTTTGGATGGTGACTGCAATTGATAAGGTCTTACCTAAGCCAACAGTTTGCTTACAACAACTGCTTCAAAACACACCTTCTATGACCGTCGCTCAACTAGTGAGTGAATCTGGCTGTTCACTGGCTGAAGCGCGCATCGCGATTGATGAGTTCGAAGGACTGTAAGTGCCCCTAGGCTCATCAAGTTTGATTACTTTTCTAACAGAAAATCTAACGCTAACTTGTAGCCTTTTGTGCCCATACCAATGATGGTGCCTGCGGCTACAGGTGAGATGTACGAGTGATGGCGGAAGGCTTCGCGTGCATGCACGTTAGAGATATGAACTTCAACCACTGGTACCTCAACCCCTTTGATGGCATCGTGAAGAGCAATCGACGTGTGCGTGTAAGCACCCGGGTTAAACACAACGCCAGCGCATTCACCTTGAGTAAACTCGCGACCCGCTTTGTGGATAGCATCAATTAGGCTGCCTTCGGTATTGCTTTGAAAACACTCAGCGTCATAACCGTACTCTGTTGCGACCTTGCGGCAGTTTTCTTCTACGTCAGCCAGTGTTTCGTAGCCGTATTGTGCAGGCTCACGTGTGCCAAGTAGGTTTAGGTTTGGTCCGTTGAGTATTAAGATTTTTTTCATTGAGTCATTGTCCTTAACGTAAATTCGCAAGCTGTGTTTGCTTAAAAGTATTGAGTTGTTGAGTTGAAACTTGGGCACCGGTGAATAAGGTGAACGCATCATGCGCTTGATGGAAAAAGAGCTCAAAGCCGCTCAACGTATTGATCGATTTCTGCTGTGCGGCTTTCAGAAATTCTGTCTCCCGTGGGATGTATACGGCATCAAAACACCAAGCCTGCTGCTGCAACCAAGAGGGCTCAATAGGGCAACCAGGTGTTTGATAGTGTCCGATAGGCGTGCAATTGAGGACACCTTCTGCTCTCTGTACCGCTGTTTCTAACGTCGTTTCATTCAAACATACGGTATCTATATTCTCAGCCGCAAGCAGCTTCGCGAGGCTATTCATTTTTGTTAGATCCCGGTCATAGATTGCGATCTCTGTCGCACCGAGATCGGCAAGTGAAAAGCAGATTGCTTTGCCGACGCCACCACAACCAAGCACCACTACTTTACCCGGCTTGTGCTGACCAAACTGAGTAAATGCAGCGATAAAGCCACTGTAGTCCGTGTTGTAAGCGATGATCTGTTGGTCACGTTTAACTAGCGTGTTGGCCGCACCAACTCGCTTGGCACAAGGCGCGAGCTCATCGGCGACCGATAGTATTTGTTCTTTGTAGGGGTAGGTAACGTTCGCAGAATCAATCTCGTTGTCGAACAAGTCAGTAGTGTGCTGGTGGAGTGATTCTGCGCTGTTGATGGTCAGCTCTTCGAGTTGATAGTGCAGCTCAATATTAAGCTTTTCAGCAAGGGCGTTGTGAAAATCTGGCGATTGAGAACGTTGGATGTTCTGCCCTATGAGTCGACATTGAATCATGATTCACTCCTTATCGTTATTTGTCACTACGCTAGCAAAACCCACTTTCTCGCGATAATTGTTTTTTCCTAACACCCATTCAATTTTTGAAGATTACTGATAGCGCAGGGCGCAGCACCTAAGCGGTAACGGGTGTAATTGCACTCCCTATCTCAAAATCTTATACCTTGCGAAATAATTGAAATATCGCCTTTGTCAGCACCTCTTTATAGTGAATACATCAGCGAGCAGTAACCACCTTTGAAGGGATTCACCTGCCGAAATGTATTAAGAGGGAACACAAATGCAGAACAACGTCGTAGTACAAAATATTCAGCGCGCAGACAAAGAGATTATTGAAGGCCTGCGTCAATGTGGTGTGGCGACCATTCATGAAGCTCAGGGCCGTAAGGGCTTATTGGCTCACTACATGCGCCCAATTTTCCAAGGCGACGCGGTTGCGGGTTCTGCGTTGACCATCTCAGGTGCAGCGGGTGATAACTGGATGATGCACGTAGCGATCGAGCAAGCAAAAGCGGGTGACTTCTTGGTATTCGCACCGACTTCCCCTTCCAATCACGGCTTCTTTGGTGACTTGCTAGCGACATCGGCGCAAGCACGCGGTGTTGTCGGCCTTATCATCGAAGGTGGCGTACGTGACACTCGTGATCTTCGTGAAATGAATTTCCCAGTATGGTCTAAGGCGATCTTCAGTGAAGGTACCATCAAGGAGACATTGGGTTCAGTGAACGTGCCAATGAATTGTGCCGGCGCTCTGGTTTACCCTGGTGATGTGATGGTCGCGGATGAAGATGGCGTTGTGGTTGTGCGTCGCGAGGAAGCGGAAGAGGTTCTGCATGAATCACTAGCTCGTATTGAACGTGAAGAAGCAAAGCGTGTTCGATTAGCGAATGGCGAGTTGGGTCTGGACATCTATCAAATGCGCGGCCGCCTAGAAGAGAAAGGGCTGAAATATGTCTAGTCATCCCTTCAGTGCACCATGTATGTGGATGCGCTCTGGTACATCAAAGGGAGCCTATTTCCTGCGTAAGGATTTACCAGAGAGCGAGCAAGCATGTGAGCAGTTTTTACTGTCGATGATGGGCACCCCCGACCCAAGACAGATCGACGGAATTGGCGGCGCAGACCCGCTCACTTCGAAGGTTGCGATAGTGGAATCGTCAAAACGTGAAGGCGTCGACGTTGACTACCTATTTCAACAGGTATTTGTTGACCAAAAGCTTATTAGTGGCAAGCAAAACTGTGGCAATATTTTAGCGGGTGTTGCACCGTTTGCGATTGAACGTGGACTGGTAGAAGCACAAGAGAGTCAAACCTCGGTTCGCATCTTCATGGAGAACACACAGCAGGTAGCAACGGTTACCGTGCAAACCCCAAACAAGCAAGTGACCTATGCTGGTGACTGCCATATTGATGGAGTCCCTAATACCGCGGCTCCGCTAGCAGTCTGCTTTGAAGATACAGCTGGCTCTACCTGCGGCGCTCTGCTGCCAACGGGGAACGAAGTCGACGTTATTGATGGTGTGAGCGTGACTCTGATTGATAACGGTATGCCTGTCGTGGTGCTAAGAGCGCAAGATTTTGGCCTTACTGGTGACGAATCCCGCGAACAATTGGACGATAACGCAGAACTTAAGCAACGCCTAGAGTCGATACGCCTGCAAGCTGGGCCAATGATGAATCTCGGCGATGTTCGTGAACTAAGTGTGCCGAAAATGACACTGGTGAGCGCGCCTCAATATGGTGGTGGTATTTCAACGCGTACTTTTATCCCTCATCGCTGCCATGCGTCGATTGGCGTTCTAGGTGCGGTGAGTGTCGCGAGTGCCTGCATCTTGAATGACGCCCCAGCAAAGCAACTTGCTGAAGTCGAAATAGAAAAACAAATACATATCGATGTTGAACACCCAATCGGAAAGATGAGCGTGGTGCTAGACGTTGAACAAAATCAAGTGAAGTCCGCCGCGATCCTTCGCACAGCAAGAAAGCTGTTCGATGGCACCGTATTTGGACTGTAAGCCTGCTGAAAATAACAAGGAAGAAACATGGACGCTGATTACCTACCGTTCCACCCAAATCCAAGCAAGCCGAAGTTTGTGGTGCCAGAAGGCGCAGTGGATAGCCACTGTCACGTTTTTGGTCCTGCGGCTAAATTCCCTTACTCTCCGGCGCGTAAGTACACCCCGTGCGACGCGTCAAAAGAGCAGCTTTTTGCCCTGCGCGATCACTTAGGCTTTAGCCGTAATGTGATTGTTCAGGCTTCTTGCCACAGTACAGATAACCGCGCGCTTGTTGATGCGCTAGAGACCGCTGGTGAATTAGCTCGTGGTATTGCATTCGTTGACGAGACAGTGACAGACGAAGAGCTACAAGCGATGGACAAAGCTGGCGTTCGTGGTGTCCGCTTTAATTTTGTGAAGCGCTTAGTTGATACAGTACCAACTGAAAAGCTTAAAGCGATCGCTGAGAAGATCCGCCCACTAGGTTGGCATGTTGTGGTCTACTTTGAAGCGCAAGACATTGATGATGTGACGCCGTTTTTAGAAGAGCTCAATATGACGGTAGTGATTGACCACATGGGTCGTCCTGATGTGGCAAAAGGTGTCGATAGCCAAGAGTTCGGCAAGTTTATTTCGTTGATGGAGCGTAACCCAGACATCTGGTGCAAAGTGAGTTGCCCAGAGCGTTTGACTCAAACGCCACCGGATTACTCCGATGTGGTGCCGTTTGCTAAAACCTTGGTTGATCTGTTTCCAAACCGCGTACTTTGGGGAACCGACTGGCCACATCCAAACATGAAGTCACACACTCCTGATGATGGCCACTTAGTGGATGTGATTCCACAAATTGCCACTACGGTAGAGCAACAGCAAGCACTACTCGTCACTAACCCAATGAAACTTTACTGGCCGGAGAGCGTGTAACATGACTTACCTAAATAATAAGCCGATCCCCGGCACAACCATGTTTGATGGCGCAATGGCGCGTAAAGGCTATGGCTTGAACAAGATGTGTCATTCACTTAACGACCAAGCGGGGCGCGATGCGTTTTCAGCCGATGAAATGGCCTACTGTGACAAATATGGACTGACGGAAGCTCAAAAGACGGCAATCAAAGAGCGTGATGTTTTAGGGTTGATCGCAGAAGGTGGCAGTATCTACTACCTTGCTAAATTCGTCGGTATGTTGGGGCTCAACATGCAAGACATTGGTGCGATGCAAACGGGTATGACAGTTGAAGAATTTAAACAGATGTTAGTAGAGGCAGGGAAATAGTTATGGCAAAGATCGTTGGCGGAATTACCACTTCCCACATTCCTTCAATTGGTAAAGCAATTGAGAACAATCTACAACAAACTGAATACTGGAAGCCTCTGTTTGATGCGTATCCACCGATTCACCACTGGCTAGATGAAGTTCAACCAGATGTTGCGGTCGTTTTTTATAACGATCACGGCTTAGAGTTCTTCCTTGATAAGAAACCGACCTTCGCGATTGGTGCTGCACCAAGTTATAAGAATGCCGATGAAGGCTGGGGTATTCCGACTATTCCAGAGATCAACGGTGACCCAGAGCTGTCGTGGCACATCTGTAACGAACTGGTTGAGAACGAGTTCGATATTACCATCTGCCAAGAGATGAAAGTTGACCACGGTCTAACTGTACCAATGCAGCTGATGTGGCCAAACTTCAGTTACGGTCACATGAAGGTGATTCCGGTATGTATCAACGTAGAACAGCACCCAATGCCATCACCTAAGCGTTGTTACGACCTAGGCAAAGCGATTGGTAAGGCAGTTGAAAGCTACGATAAAGACTTGAAGGTTGTCGTACTTGGCACTGGTGGTCTTTCTCATCAGTTGGACGGTGAGCGTGCTGGCTTTATCAATAAAGAGTTCGACCTTTACTGCATGAAGAAGTTGATCGACAACCCAGAAGAACTGACTAAGCTTTCGATCTACGACCTAGTAGAGCAGGGCGGTGCGCAAGGTGCGGAATTCATTATGTGGCTTGGTATGCGTGGTGCATTGACGGGCGAGCTTAATGTACTGAAAAGCAGCTATCATGCACCCGTGTCGAATACCGGTGCTGGCACCATGCTGATAGAAAACCGCTGATTACATTAACTCGATAAATACTCATAAAGCCCCAGAGTGTCATGCTCTGGGGCTTTTTCTTGGTCTGAATAATGTGGCTATAAAGCCGTATTTCTTTCTGGTTTTTCCGCCATATAAAACTCAGAAAAATCTAAAAGTATCAAAAATTGCTTAAATTAAATTTAATGTGATACTTATAGAGGTGTTGTGCGATGTGACTGACGATAGACTGATTCCGAACTCACAAAAGGAATCGAACAATGAAACTACCAACACTATCTCTACTCGCACTAGGTCTTTTAGCTGCAGGTTCAACTCAAGCATTTGAGCTGGTTAGTCAAGACATTCAGGAAGGCCACCCAATGGCTAAGAAATTTGAATATCAGGGGTGGGGCTGTGATGGCGACAATGTATCGCCACAATTGATGTGGAAGGATGTACCGGAAGGCACCAAGAGCTTTGCTGTAACGGCTTACGATCCAGATGCACCAACAGGCAGTGGTTTTTGGCATTGGGTTGCGTTTGATATTCCAAACAAAACAACCGAGCTAGCGCAAGGTGTTGATATTGGTAAGCTCGGTGGTAAGGAGGCTCGTATCGATTATGGCACTACAGGGTTTGGCGGTGCTTGTCCTCCCCAAGGCCATGGTATGCACCGCTATCAATTTACAGTGTGGGCACTACCAAAGGCGACTATAGGCCTTGATGAGAATACTCCACCGGCCGTGGTTGGTTTTACACTCAATAGCATTGCTATTGATAAGGCAACACTAACGGCAACGTATACACGTTAGTCGATCATTTAGGAGGCGTCATGAGCGCTCAGTATCAAGTGACTCTGTTTCGAGCGGAACAACTTCAGAAGCTCAGAAATGTGCGGGTTCACTCTCCGAGTCTCATTCAAATCATGGCTGGAAGTAAGCGGCTGTTTTGGAAAGAATCGGTTCAAGATCTCTCTAGTACTGAGCTGTTGTTATGTGAAGCCTCCGCCTCATTGAGCTTTGAGAACCTGCCACAGAAGGGGCGATTTCTTTCTCGGGTATTCACTTTTCACTGCTCTCCGACAGAGGCAATGCTGGAACTGAGTAGCAATAGAGCTTGCGAAAAGAGTGAGCCATTTTTTCAATCTGACAAGGCACTGCAAAGTACTCTGAATGCGCTGTTTTCGCTTGAATCCCAAACGATAAGTGGTGAGACGCAGCGTTTTTGGGTGCTTGGTTTATATCAGCAGTTGGCAGAAAAAGGCGTTCTACATCAACTCTTTCCAAGCATAAATACCAGCTTTCGTCAGCAGCTGAGTCGCCACTTGTCTCGTTCTCCCAGTGACAAGCATTCTCTAGACGATGTTGCCGAGCAATTTGCCATGAGTCGAGCGACTATGATTCGTAAATTAAAGCGAGAAGGTACCCAATTTCGAGAGGTGCTTACGGAAGTTCGTTTAGCTCATGCTTTGTATCTGATACAGAGTGGCTACAGCAATGTTGCTCAGTTAGCCTTGGCGTGTGGTTATCTGTCTGAGGGGCGATTTAGCCAGCGTTTTAAAGAGAAATTCGGACTGACGCCGACCGATTACATTAAAACAGTAGCGGCTTAGCTCGGATGTTTGCTGCGCCCTGCGAAGGGTAGATGATTAACGATAACAAAAAGCCCCACGGTGTAGCGGGGCTTAGGTTATTTATCTGTTTGCTTGTTGGCCGGTTTGGTTATTTAGAGGCTTTACAGCGAATCAACACACTGCGGGAAGATCGCTTGGAAACCTTCAGCGTGTTGGCAGCTTCTGCCGCCCGCTTGGCCACCTGAGTTACGTCTAAAGTGGTTGCCACGGTTTTCAGCTAGGTTTTCGTAGAAGGTCCATAGGTGCTCTTGACCTTGCATACACTCAATTGCGGCTTTTTTGCTTTCCCACACTTCAGAGATGTCTAGGAAGGTATTTGGTTTCCATTCCATCTGCTCGCTTTGGTGCGGTTCGAATAGGTAAACCTGAGGTGCGCCTAGTACTTTCTCACCTGGGTTATGACCCCAAGCTTGTGCGATCATGCGGCACTGCAGAGTGATCTCAGTTGCGTACATGTGGTCTGTATTGTACGGGTCCCATTTAGAGTGCGTCATGATGAATTCTGGTTGAATCTCACGGATCAGGTCAACGATCTGGTACTTACCTTCTTTGTCGATTTCAAGTGGGTAATCACCGAAGTCAAAGAAACGAATGTCACTTACGCCAAGAGCTGCCGCTGCTGCTGTCGCTTCTTCATGACGAATACGCTTAACGTCTTCAAGTGTCATGCCTTCTTGTTTCCATAGCTTTGCAGACTCGCCACGCTCACCGTATGAAAGACATGCAATGGTCACTTCGTAGCCCAGCTTCTGGTGAAGGGCGATGGCACCGCCACAACGCCATACAAAGTCTGCTGAATGGGCACTGATTACTAAAGCTGTTTTCTTTGTTGTCATGTTATTAATCCTTTATTTACTCTTGAGCTCGTCTGATGAGCGTGTCTTTTATGTTCTTTATTTGGTTAAAATTGTTCGGTATCGATTTCGGCTTGAGTGGGCGCGTTGTAGCGACCGCCAACAAATGCCTTTTGCGGTACAGTGCGCTCAACCAGTTCTAGCAGGGCGTTCGAAACCGTGTAGTGCTGTGCGTTTAAGTTATCTTCTAGATGCTTAAAGTTAGTGGTGCCTGGCAGTGCAATAGAGTGAGGCGCTTTAGCCAGCGTCCATGCCAAGGCAAATTGAGCCAGAGTTGGCGCAGGTAGTGATACATTCTCTTCAGCAAAAATCGGCAGCAGAGAAGCGAACCTATTTACAGCCAACAAGTTAGCTTCAAAGTTTTCTGCATTAAATCTCGGCATCGCATTGCGAATATCACCATCCACAAATTGGTTGCTTTGAAGCTCGCCACTCAGGATACCGCGCCCCACAGGGCTGAAAGACACAAAGGTACTTCCTAGCTCTTGGCATTTATCAATCACCGCGATCTCTGCGTTGCGTGACCACAATGAATACTCCGATTGAACCGCTGCTATCGGGTGGATCTGGTGTGCTTTTTCCAGCGTGGTTGCCGATACCTCAGATAGGCCGAGGTGTTTGATTTTGCCTTCATCAACCAACCTAGCCAGCTCGTCAACGCTCTCTTCAATAGGCACATTTTTGTCCCAGCGGTGCAGATAGTAGAGGTCAATCACGTCAGTATTGAGACGCTGCAGTGACTCTTCACATGTCTTGCGTATTGTCTCTGGGCGACCATCAATCGCGCGTTTACCATCGGGGCCTTTAAACATGCCGCACTTGCTGGCAAGAAAGAATTCATTACGGCGATGACCTACTGCTTTAGCGAGTAGTTTCTCGTTGTTACCAAACCCGTAAAGAGCTGCGGTATCCAGCATGTTGTAGCCAAGATCAAGCGCCCTATTAAGTAGCTTGATGCTGTGCTCTTCACTTGGAGGTGTTCCGTATGCGTGAGAAACGTTCATACATCCAAGGGCGACTGGCGCGAGTGAGTGCTCACCTAGTGTAATCATCGCCGGGCTCCTTACTCTTGCTCTAGCAGTTGTTCTAATGCGTGCAGTGTCTCCATGGCTGGCAGACAGCTTGCGACACTTGAGTTTGGCTCGCGGCCTGTACGAATCGCATCGAAGAACTCACGGTCGATTAGCTCGATGCCGTTGTTTGAAACCGCGACACCTTCCAGTGAAATCGGGTTCTCTTTGCCATCGAATAGATCGTCGTAGCGAGCGATGTAGGTGCCTTCGTCACAGATGTAGCGGAAGAAGGTGCCAAATGGACCGTCGTTATTGAAAGAGAGTGATAGCGTACATAGCGCGCCAGATGGCGTTTTCATGCCAATGCTCATGTCCATAGCGATGTTGAGCTCTGGGTGAATCGGGCCTTGCAGTGCTTGAATCTTTGATGCCTTCTCACCGGTTTGGTATTGGAAAAGGTCAACAGTGTGACAAGCGTGATGCCATAGTAGGTGATCAGTCCAAGTGCGTGGTTCACCTTTGGCATTGGTGTTGGTGCGACGGAAGAAGTAGGTTTGAACATCCATTTGTTGAATGTTTAGCTCGCCAGCTGCGATCTTGTTGTGGATCCACTGGTGGCTTGGATTAAATCGGCGAGTGTGACCAGCCATAGCGACAACGCCAGTTTTCTTTTGAGTCTCAACCACTTTGTAGCTGTCTTCAATGTTGTCTGCCATTGGGATTTCGACCAGAACATGCTTGCCAGCTTCCATACATGCGATAGCTTGCTCAGCATGCATTTGAGTTGGTGTGGCTAGAATCACAGCATCGATGTTGTCAGACTTGAGTGCCTCTTCAAGTGAAGAGAAGCCTTGAGCCGTTTGATTGTAATCTGTGATCAGTTGATCAAGCTTGTCCGCTTCAGGGGCAACCATCGCAGTAACGGTAACGTCGTCGATATTACGCAGTGCCTCTAAATGTTTTTGGCCGAATGCACCCGTAGCGCCTACTACACACACTTTCATAATCATTCCTTTTGTATTCAAGCGATTAAACTATTGGATATTTTGTAATTTCGTTGCGGTCGATTCATTATCTGCGACCTGCAATTGTTCTATGATCTGGTCAGACAGTTGACTGAGAGGCTGATCTAACGCTTCGATGTTGAGTTCACCGAGCGACTGATGCCAGTGCATTGCGCCTTCGACCATCGAGTGACTCATGCCTAGCTCGTTTAAGGTCGCTGCGACCTCTTTTAATTCTGCGTGGCGTCTTTCACCATGGTCGAGCATCCGCTCCATGTGGTAACGGCTTAAGTGGCTCAACTCTAACTCTGGATAGGTTTTGCTTAGTGATTTGAGGACATGATGCTCAACGCCAGATTTACGCGCGGCCAACATACACTCGGTCGTCAGTGCTTCTAAACCCTTGACCATTATTGAGCGCAACATCTTGATGCTAGAAGCATCCCCCACATTTTCTGAGATAACCTCTGTGTCGAAACCAAGTTGCGTTAAGTACTCCGCGACTTTTTCAGCTTTCTGGCCGGACAGGTAGAGCGGAATATTGGGCTGTGATGTCAACACTGGTGCCATAATGGCAATGTCGATGTAGTCTGCGCCTTGTGCTTCAACGGTTTGTGCTAATCGTTGTTTGGTTTGCGGTGAACAAGAGTTAAAGTCGAGCACAATTTGTTTCTTAGTCAGAGAATCTACTATCTGATGCAGTGCGCTTTCAGCTTGATCTGCGGTGACTAGAGAAAAAATAAGTTGTGCCCCTTGTACTGCTTCTTCAGGGCGAAATGTCCCTTGCACACCTTTATCAATATATTCGAGAAGTTTCCGTTCTCTGGTGAATATATTGTTCGTCTTTATATCAAAGGCGTTTATTATTTCTGGTGCTCTATTCTTCCAAGAAGAAATAAATGTTGTAGCTGCTTCGCCAAAACCAATAAATGCGATCCTACTGACTTTCACTATAACCACCTTTTTCTTCATTAATTATCTTTGGCTATGGTCAAACACTAACATTTGGTATTGGGTGCGGATAATCAAATTAAGTCAAAGGGTATTCAATTTTGAAAATAATAGGGTTATTGCAAAGACATTTTTACCCCGTTTGTTCGCAATAATTGCAAGAAGTGAGTTTGTACAGAAGTGGCAAACCAGTTTTTTCGAACTGTTAAACCAATGGGTCTGGATTGCTCTTCACCTTCAAAAGGGAGAGCGACTAAATGACCCTCGTCGAGATCACGCCTGATTTGATGTTGAGAAAGAAGGGTTAATCGATCACTACCCAGTAATAGCTCTTTGACTAGCATTTGCGAGCTGGCTTCAATTAAGCGATTGGGTACCTCAAGCGATGCTTTGGTAAACATATCTTCGAACATTTTACGTGCGGGTGTTGCACTGGAGGAGACAACCCAACTCGACTCTTGAAGCTCTTTGATACTGACTTTCTCTTTAGTCGCTAAAGGGTGGTCAGCTCGCGACAAAATGGTGTTCTTCGATTCAAATAACGTCTCTTGACGGATATCGGTGCTGGGTACAGGAAAGCGTAGAGCACCTATTAAAATATCAATCTCGCCATATTTGAGGTGGTTAAGCAGGTCTTTATAAGGGCCATCAATCACGTGTATTTGGCAGTCTGGGTAGGCCTTAGAAAACTCATTAATGGTACTTGGTAGTAGACAGGTTCTTGCCAGAGGCAAACAGCCAACGGTGATCACGGAACTGTGTCGGTTACTGAGCAGGTTTACCTCATCAAGTCCTTGTTTTATTTCAACAAAAGCAAGCTTGCTCGCTTTGTCTAGTATGGCTCCAGCCTTAGAGAGTGCAATACCTGTACTGGTCTTTTCAAAAAGGGTAAAGCCCAGAATTTCTTCGAGATCTTTAGAGGCGCGATAGACCGATGACTGAGACACTTCAAGCAAACGGCTCGCCTCGGTAAAGCTTTGTCCATTTGCAACAGCAACTAGCGCTTTTAACTGTGTGGTTGTGATATTGAACAGGTAACGTTGAACGCTATTTTTGCGTTGTTTAGTGGCAATTTTAAGCGCATTCGAGATGCCCTGACTGATGCTTTCTAAAGCGCGATCAATTCGCAAAGCAAAGGCTTCACCTTGTTTGGTTGGTGTCATGCCATCGCTAGTGCGTTCGAAGAGTTCGCTGTTCATGCTCTTCTCGAGCTTGGAAATGGCTTGTGTGATTGCGGGTTGAGAGAGAAAAACTGTGTCAGAGGCTTTACTGATGCTTCCTGTATGAACGACTTCAGAAATGGCCCTAAGGTGACGTAAATTGGGAATATTAAACACACCGCTTCCTTACTTTTGATTGTATTTACAGCATGGAATATGAAATAAATCACACTTTTTAAACTTAGAGTTATAACTCTAAGTATGATGTAGCTCGAAATACTCGACGCCCTTATCTATGGACATATTAGTAACGGAATTCAAACACTCAATGAAGTAGCGAATGATATATTGTTTCTAAAGTGTGACTTCATTCTCCAAATTTAACGAATTTGTAAAATATCAAATTTAACCAATTATTGATGGAAATTATGCTTGTTCTTTGGTTTTAAGTTTTTGATTTATTATGTTTATTTTTATTTGTGAACAACTCTTTTATAACGCAGGTTATCTAATTTTTGAATAATGCTTTCAGTAAGTGAATTTTGTTTTGTTAATTCCCAGTGTTAGTTTTATCGGCAATGAAACAGGAGGTTCCATCGAATGAAAACTATAAAAACACTATCACTGGCTGTATCACTGGCATTTGCTGCAAACACATCAGCTGCGGATATCGACATTACGATTGGTCACGTTGACTCTCAGGATTGGACGATTTCTAAGAAGGGCGCAGCGACTCAGGTATTTAAAAATATCGTAGAGGCGGAGTCTGGCGGTCGTATTGCAGTCAACATCTACCCATCGGGCCAACTTGGTGGCGAAACTGAACTGCTTCAGTCTGCGCAAGAGGGAATGCTGACCATGACAATGGTGTCGGGTGCTTATTCTAAGCTATGTAAAGAAGCCAATGTTCTAGAGATCCCGTATTTATTCCCTTCAGCACCTGTTGCTTGGGAAGTGTTAGATGGTGAGTTTGGCCAGCAGCTCAATGAGCAGTGTTTAAAACAGACTGGCTTGCGCAACCTAGCGTACGGTGAAACAGGTTTTCGTCATTTCACAAACTCGAAGCGTGAAATCAAATCTCCTGACGACCTAAAAGGTCTAAAAATTCGTGTAATGACAACCCCACTTTATGTTGAGTTGCTGAAATCTTTAGGCGCTGAGCCAACGCCTATTGCCTTCCCAGAAGTACCAGCAGCTCTAACAACCGGTGTTATTGATGGTCAAGAAAACCCAGTGAGCGTTATCAGCGCAAATAAGTTCTACGAGCTACAAGAGTACATCACGCTGGATGGTCATGTTTATGGCACCGATTTCTTATTAATGAATGATGACTTTTACCAAGGGTTATCGGATGAAGACCGCGCGATCATCGATCGTGCAGCGCAAGTTGCAGGTACGGTTGGCCGAGCTGTTCAGCAGGTTAACTCTGCAGAAGGTCTAGAAACGCTAGGTAAGAAGGGCATGAAGATCACGTCATTGACAGCAGAGCAACAGAAGCAATTCCGCGACAAAACTCAGCCTGCGGTAATCAAATGGCTTGAAGGCACCGTAGATTCGAAATGGATCGATGGCGCACTCCAAGCGGTTGAGACTGCAACGAAGTAACTCTGATGTTCGCAGCATTGATGGTCTCAATGCTGCGCTTTCCCAAGGAGATAGGGAATTATGATGGAACAATATAAAAAACTATTGGCATTCTGCGCAGGTTCGTCTCTGTTTGTACTGTTTGCAGTCATGCTGGTCACTACCATCTCACGCTATTTCTTCAATACCTCAATTCTTTGGGGTGAAGAGCTGTGTAAGTACTCAATGATTTACGGTGTGATGTTTGGTACGTCTCTCTGTTACTTAGAAGGGCTGCACATTAAATTTTCGGTTTTAGATTCAGTTAAGTCGGCGATTTTCCAAAAGGTATTGGCGATTGTGGTTGATATCGCAGTGCTAGTATCGGCGGGCATCATGACTTACTCCGGCTACCTATTTGTTATGAAACGCGGTGGTATTGAATCACCAGGTATTGGCTTGAGCATGTACTACTTCCAGTCTGCGTTAGTTGTTGGTGGTATCTGTCTGTTTGTTGCCGCTCTATTGCGTTTAGCACAACACGTCACGCTATCTCGACGCGCCAATGCGCCAGTCTCTTCTCTCACTCAAGGCGATGTATAAGGATCTACTATGCCATCAATAGCTTTAATGGGCGGTATGCTCGTATTTGGTGTTCCGTTAGTGTTTGCCATTATTTTGGCTATGTCGTTCTACGTAACGAGCACTCCAATCTCAATCAGCCTTGTTGCACAACGAATTTTTAGCGGATTAGACTCATACTCTATTCTGGCTGTTCCACTGTTTGTTCTTGCTGGTGAGCTGATGAACAAGAGTGGTATTACGAATCGTATTATCGATTTTGCTAACGCCTTGGTTGGTCATTTCCGTGGTGGTTTAGCACAAGTAAATATCTGGTCTTCGGTGATGTTTGCCGGGATCTCAGGTTCAGCGGTAGCAGACACTTCTGCACTGGGCCGAGTGTTTATTCCTCAAATGGAAAAAGAGGGCTACAGCAAAGAGTTCTCATCAGCACTGACCGCTGCCTCTTCGGTGATTGGTCCTATGATTCCACCGAGTATTCCGGTGATCATCTACGCGCTTATCGCCAGTGGTGTCTCGGTTCCTGCTCTGTTCTTAGCGGGTATTGTTCCGGGTGTCTTGTCGGCAATCGCCCTGTCAGTGTTTGTTTTCTTCTATGCGACCAAACATAAGATTGTGAACACCGGTGTGCGAACCAGTCGTCGCAAAGCTTTGGTTAAAGCCTTTGTACCACTGACGATGCCAATCTTTATCCTTGGCTCAATTCTAATGGGTATTGTAACGCCGACGGAAGCGGCCGCATTTGCTGCATTCTATGCGCTGTCGGTCGGCATGTTCATGTACAAATCAATCAAACTCAGCGACTTACCTGAAGTGTTTATGCGTTCAATGCGCGATTCTTCTATCGTATTGATTCTGATTGCTGTTGTCTCTGTAGCAAACTGGCTGCTGACGTTCTCGCGTGTACCTCAATACATCAGCCAACAGGTGCTTAGCACTATCTCAGATCCGATTATGTTCCTAATCATGGTGAACCTAATCCTACTGGCGGTGGGCCTGTTCCTTGAAGGCATTGCAGCCATGCTGATTCTGATCCCAATCTTCCATCCGATTGCGATGAGCTTTGGTATCGACCCTGTTCACTTTGGCATTGTGGTTATCTTCAACCTAATGATTGGTTTGATTACACCACCAATGGGCATCTGTCTGTTTGTCTCCAATACCATTTCCAAGGTTGGGATTGCTGCGATATCGAAGCAAGTTATTCCTCTATTCCTACTGGAAGTCGTGGTGCTGTTCTTTATCACTTTCGTACCACAGAGCGTGCTCTTCCTACCGAAGTTATTCGGCTACTAGAGAAAAACAATGTTTGTATTTGAAGTGTTGCTGCCACTGATTTTTATCGTGGCAGTAGGGTTCCTCACGACCAAAAAAGGCTTTTTTAGCCAACAATTCGTCGCTGAGGTGAGCAAGTTCGTGCTGTATGTATCGCTGCCAGCCGTGATCATCAGCAGCTTGAGCAGCATTGAATTAGGGCAGGTCATCCACGTCAACTTCATGCTGGTGTATGCCATTGCTGGCTTGAGCGCGATGACCGTGGCGATATTGGTCAGCAAAGGCTTACTTAAGTCCACTTGGACGGAAAGCTTCATCAATGGTCTGGGCAGCGGTATGCCAAACAGCGCATTCGTCGGCTTTCCAGTCGTGTTATCGCTGTACGACGGTCAGTTCATTGAAGCATTTTTAATGTGTGTGCTGATTGAGAATCTGGTGTTTATCCCATTGAGTTTGATTTCACTGGAGTTTGCTCAAGGTCGTTCGTCAAGCATCAGTGAGCAGCTAAAGATTGTCGCGGGTCGTATTAGTCGCAACCCAATTATCTTAGCGATCAGCTTTGCTTTAGTCGTGAATATCGCGGGGATTCGCTTGCCAGAATTTATGACGGAAGGGGTATCCATTTTTGCGAAAACATCGGTTGCATTGGCTCTGTTTGCTATCGGTGGGGCGCTGGGGCAGTCACTGAAATTTGAGCAGTTCAGACGAATCGCTTTTGTCTCTTCTATGAAGCTGGTGTTTTTCCCGTTGGTAGTCGTTGCACTGCTGATGACGCTACCCGTAGAAGGGGATCTCAAGTATGTCTTGTTGATCTTTGCAGCGTCACCGATGTTGTCCATCTACCCCATTTTAGGTGGGCTATATCAACAACAACGCTTCTGTTTAAACACTCTAATTATCACGACGGTAGCCTCTGGACTCTCGCTGTCCGTCGTAATTGCTATCACAACATCATCATAAAAATAGACGCCTGTAGAGCGTGAATGAAAAATAAGGTCATAACATGGAACAAGTTAAAATTGCTGTCGCTGGGGCAGGTCTGATCGGGAAAACACACATCAAACTGGTTTCTGAAAACGCGCAATGTCAGTTGGCGTCGATTGTTGATCCTTCTCCGGGTGCAAAAGAGGTTGGCGAAGAATATGGCGTTAAGGTTTACGCCAGCTTAGAAGAGCTGTTTGCTCAAGACAAGCCAGACGGTGTGATCTTGGCGACACCAAATCGCCTGCATGCTATTCAAGCGCACGAGTGTATCAATGCTGGCGTGCCTGCCATTGTCGAGAAGCCTGTTACTGATTCGATAGAAGATGCTATTGAGCTTCTTAAGCACGCAAATCGTGAAGAAGCAAAAATGCTGGTTGGTCACCACCGTGCTTATAGCCCACTGCTTGAGACAGCTAAGTCGATCATCGACAGCGGCGAATTGGGTAAGACGGTATCTATCATGGGCAGCGCCATGTTCTACAAACCGGATTACTACTACAACGAAGGCGAGTGGCGCAAAGTTAAAGGCGGCGGCCCGATCTTAATTAACATGATTCATGAGATTGGCAATCTGCGTCATCTGGTTGGCGACATTGTTGGTGTCCAAGCGCTCAATTCAAGCGCTACCCGCGAGTTCGAAGTGGAAGATACAACCGCAATCTCGCTGCGATTTGCCAACGGTACACTGGGTTCATTCATGCTGTCCGATGCCTCGGCAAGCCCGCGCAGCTGGGAACAAACCTCGCAAGAGAACAAGACCTACGCGACTTATGAAACTGAAGATTGCTACCACGTTGCTGGCACTAACGGCTCGCTATCGATCCCGACAATGCAGATTAAGTCGTTTAAAGAGGGTGTGACGCCTTCTTGGTGGAATGCGATGGAAGAGCGCCAAGAGCCAGTAACGCGTGAAGATCCACTTAAGCGTCAACTTGAGCATTTCTGCGCCCTAATTCGTGGCGAAGAACAGGCACCAAAAGTCAGCATTTACGATGGCCTGCAAAATCTGTTGGTGATCGACGCCATCATCAAAGCGACAGAAACGGAGCAATACGTTCCGGTTCAAGATGTTACTGCACTAGTTAATTAAGGGAGTTTAGGATGAAGTATTCAATCGCGACCGTTTGTCTATCTGGCACTCTTGAACAGAAGATGCATGCAGCGGCAAAAGCCGGTTTTCATGCAATCGAAATTTTTGAAAATGATTTAACTCAGTACCGTGGTTCTGCAGCCGATGTTAAACGTATCGCTGACAGCATGGGGCTTGAGATCTTGGTTTTACAACCTTTCCGAGACATGGAGGGGATGCCTGATGGTCTTCGTCAAAAGAAATACAAGATGATGGAGCGTAAGATGGATCTGGCGCATCAACTGGGCACCAAACGCCTAATGATGTGCAGTAACGTCAATCCACTCTCGACCAATAATCTTGACCGCTGCGCTGAAGATCTGCATGCCTTGGCAGAACTGGCCAAGCGTGAAGACATGGAACTGGGTTACGAAGCGCTGGCATGGGGTCGTCATATTGCCGACTACGATGATGCTTGGAATTTGGTGAAGATGGTCGATCATCCGAATCTTGGTGTGGTATTGGACACCTTCCACATGTTTGCTCGTGGCAACACACTGGATACGCTGCGTGAAGATATTCCAGTGGAAAAGATTGCCTTAGTGCAGGTCGCTGATGCGCCAAAAATGCAGATGGATATTTTGCAATACAGCCGCCACTACCGTTGCTTCCCGGGGCAAGGCGATTTCCCAGTTATCGACTTTGTGAAAACACTCAAAGATAAAGGTTACGATGATTACCTCTCTCATGAAGTGTTTAACGATGAGTTCCGAGCCTCTTCTCCGAAAGAGAAAGCAGTTGATGGCGTGCGCTCACTGAAATGGCTAGAAGATCAGACCAACAATTTGTTCGAGATGCCGAGCGTGTCTGATTTGAGCTTCATTGAATTTGCGGTAAAAGAGCGTGAAGATAACCCATTTACTGATGTAATTGAGTCATTAGGCTTTAGCAAAACACATTGCCACAAGAGCAAGAACGTCGACCTTTACCAAGTAGGTGATATTAACTTCGTCTTTAACTACGAGAAAAACAGCAACGCTCAGGCTTACTTAGAAGGTCATGGTGAATCTGTGTGTGCGTTAGGCGTATTAACCAAAGATTCAGACCGTTTGGTTGAACTGGCAAAACGCTACAATAGCCCTGCGATTTTCCAAGCTCGCCAAGAAAATGAGCTGGATATTCCAACGCTCAAGAGTTCAAGCAACTTAATGATTCATCTGTTAGATGAGAACCAAGCAGACAAGTTCTACGATGTTGACTTTAAGCCCGTCGAGCAAACATCTGCGCTAAATGATAATTTGATTCGCGTTGACCATATTGGTCAAGTCGTGCCACCTGAAACCTTGCTATCAAATCTGTTCTTCTACAAATCCATTTTCGGTTTTGTGCCGGAAGAGAGCTTCGATCTGCCAGACATCAACGGCCTGATAACCAGTCGCACCATCAAAAGCCCGAACGAGAACATTAAGATCGCCCTTAACAGCACCAGTGCTAAGCGCACTTCGGCTCAGCGATTCCTAAATGACTCTAATGGGGCGAGCATCAATCAGATTGCGATCGAGTGCCGAGACATCTTCAAAGCAGCGGCTAACCTATCGCCTATCTATCAATTGAAGATCCCGAATAACTACTATCTAGATATTCAGGCACAGTTCGATTTGGAAGATGAGTCGATTGAACAGCTGCAGCAAAACAACATTCTTTACACCGAAGATGACACGGGTGCGTTTTTCCACTTTTATACTAAGGAAGTGAATGGCTTGTTCTTTGAAGTGGTGCAGCGTGTAGGCGAGTATAAAAAATACGGGGAAACCAACGCCTTTATTCGTCTGGCTTCTCAGTCTTATCAAGATTGAACCTAATCAGCATAGCTATCTGTTGTGCAAAACAAAAAACCACCACTGAATTCAGTGGTGGTTTGCTATTTTGGTAGGCTTAGCGCGCGGTTTGATTAAGCCATTTCTGCTACTTTTTTAGCGACTGGTGCTGGGTTGCGGATTAGGTGGTCAAATGCACCTAGGCTTGCTTTTGCACCTTCACCCATCGCGATGATGATCTGCTTGTAAGGAACGGTTGTTACGTCACCTGCAGCAAACACACCCTTCATTGATGTTGCACCGTGTGCGTCAATTTCGATTTCACCACGTGGTGATAGCTCAACCTTAGTGCCTTTCAACCATTCGCTGTTTGGCATTAGACCGATTTGAACAAAGATACCTGCCAACTCAATCTGTTTTAGCTCATCAGTGTTGCGGTCTTTGTACTCAAGGCCTGTTACTCGGTTGCCATCGCCAAGCACTTGTGTTGTTTGTGCCATCTTGATGATTTCGATGTTCGGTGTTGCGTTTGCTTTGTCGATAAGTACTTGGTCAGCACGCAGTGTGTCTGCAAACTCAAGAACCGTTACATGTTCAACAATACCCGCTAGGTCGATTGCGGCTTCGATGCCTGAGTTACCACCACCGATTACCGCTGTTTTCTTGCCTTTGAACAGTGGGCCGTCACAGTGTGGGCAGTATGCTACGCCTTTGTTGCGGTACTCTTGCTCACCAGGAACATTCATTTCACGCCAGCGTGCACCTGTACTTGTGATTACAGTGCGAGCGCGAAGTGTTGCACCGCTCTCTAGCTCAACGTGGATGTAACCGTCTTCTGTGTCTTCAGCGTCGATGATGTTAGCTGCGCGTTGCTCAGTCATCACTTCAACACCGTATTCTTTTACGTGCTCTTCTAGGCTTGCAACCAGTTTAGGACCTGTTGTTGCTTTCACTGAGATGAAGTTTTCAATTGCCATTGTGTCCATTACTTGGCCACCAAAGCGGTCTGCAACTACACCAGTGCGGATGCCTTTACGTGCTGCGTAGATTGCTGCTGAAGAACCTGCTGGACCACCACCGACAACGAGTACATCAAAAGGAGCAGTCTTGCTTAATGCTTGTGCTTTTTTCTCTGCTGCGCCTGAATCGACTTTGTTTAGGATCTCTGCCAGTGACATGCGACCTTGACCGAACAGTTCGCCGTTAATGAATACGCTAGGTACCGCCATGATGTCGCGAGATTTCACTTCGTCTTGGAAGGCTGCACCATCAATCATGGTTGTTTTGATTAGCGGGTTGATTGCAGACATCATGTTGAACGCCTGCACAACCTCTGGACAGTTTTGGCAAGACAGCGAAATGAAGATTTCAACATTCAGCGGTTGACCAAGGTTTTTGACCTGCTCAATCACTTCATCGTCAAGCTTGATTGGGTGACCACCGCTATGTAGAAGTGCCAATACCAATGACGTGAACTCGTGACCCATAGGTAGACCAGCGAAACCGATGCTCGTGCCTTTTTCTGTGTTTAGAACTTGCATGATTGGCTTGCGATCACTTGCACTATCGTCACGGATAACCACAACTTTGCTCGATAGTTCTGAGATGTCATTTGCCAGCTTCTCTAGTTTGCTTGCTGTTTCGCTTTCATCCAGGCTAAGAACGAGCTTAACGTCATTTTTTAGGAATTCTAAGTATGTTTGCAGTTGTTGCTTCATTGCTTGGTCTAACATGATATGCCTACTTTTCTTTTCTGTTCGGGGGCGCTCTTTTGCGCTGATGGAGCTATATTGCCTTGACCATCACAATTGGTAAATTCGGACGTTTCTATTAGTTTGGTAGGTAAAACCTATCAATAATCGGTGAAACTAATCGACTCGAAAAATTTCTTCTAACATTTTGAATAAAAACAAAAAAACCACATCGTGTGGATGTGGTTTTGAGTATTAAAGCGGCGCGCCAAAGCCCTTTAGGAGGCAGGCTGAGGTGCGCCTGTAGAATCGGTGAGCAGATGCTTAGATCTTACCTACTAGGTCTAGAGATGGTGCTAGTGTCTCTTCGCCTTCTTTCCATTTTGCTGGGCAAACTTCACCTGGGTTGTTTGCAACGTACTGAGCTGCTTTCACTTTACGTAGTAGGTCTTCAGCGTCACGACCGATGCCTTCAGCAGTGATTTCCATTGCTTGGATAACACCTTCTGGGTCGATTAGGAACGTAGCACGGTCTGCTAGGCCTTGACCTTCACGCATTACGTTGAAGTTGTTTGTGATAGTGCCTGTTTGGTCGCCTACCATGAAGTACTCGATAGTACCGATTTTGTCAGACGTATCGTGCCATGCTTTGTGAGAGAAGTGTGTGTCTGTAGATACTGAGTAAACTTCAACGCCGCGAGACTGAAGCTCTGCGTATTTCTCTTGTAGGTCTACAAGTTCAGTAGGACATACGAAAGTAAAATCTGCTGGGTAGAAGAAGAATACTGCCCACTTACCTTTCACGTCTTGCTCTGTGATTTCNCGAGACTGAAGCTCTGCGTATTTCTCTTGTAGGTCTACAAGTTCAGTAGGACATACGAAAGTAAAATCTGCTGGGTAGAAGAAGAATACTGCCCACTTACCTTTCACGTCTTGCTCTGTGATTTCTACGAACTCGCCGTTTTTGAATGCTGTTGCGTTGAATGGTTTTATTTCTGTGTTGATCATGATTTTACTCTCTTTAATTTGTTGTTTTGACGCTGCCTTGCGTCGATGGAGATATATTGCCTCGAGAGGCTCAGAGGGTAAATTCGGACGTTTCTATTGTTCTGATAGGAGATAGCTATCAAGTATGAAAGGCAAAAGCTATTGAAAGGAAAACTAGTGATAGGACAGCCGATTTGAGGTGGTGAAAACAACAAGCCTCGACTCAAAGAGTGAGTCGAGGCTTGTTTGATGCGCTGCTGTGCGTGTTTAACTGATATTTGTGTCTGGGCGCTAGCTGTAGTTAGCGCTTTTCAATAAACAGTATGACTTCGCCGACCTTGAAGCCGAATTTGGACATCTCAGTCTTGTTGAACAGGCGTTTGTCGTCCATTAAGAACATCCAGTCATCGAGCGTTACTTCATACATCGAACCGTCCACTTCTATCTCTAGAGTGTATTGCCAGTAGAGTGCCGAGCCTTGGGTTTCACCATAGGCTTCGCCTATCACATCTCCCGCGGTGCCAGTGTAGGTATTGTCTCCAGTTTTGGTCAGCTTCCAAATTCGTGTGGAACGCTCACCATCGGCAAAGCGGAACCACTCTTTGATTTCGCCTTGATCACCTTGCCATTCTGCGACTAAATCTGCTTCAAAACGGCGCAGCAGGTTGCCAGAGCGGTCAAGTACCATTCCATAGGCGATAAGGTCGCCGTCAAAGAATTCTTCGAGTTTGAGCTCAGGTGTGGTGCCCGTATGTTCGGATAAGTTGGCAGAGCCACACCCAATTAAAAGAGAGCAAAGTAGAAGTAACCATCCTGTTTTCATTCATCGTGTCCTGTTTTATTTGTTGAGCCCGAGGAGCTGCTGACGGAGTTCTGGTTCGGACGTGTTTTCCGATAACCAAATAGAGAGAAAGGCTGGGCCGAATTGGGTATCAGTAATGGTGCCGATCGGTTGCTCATCAAAATAGAATTGGCTTTGTTGATTTTCTGATACGCGAATCGTCAGAGTACTGCCTTGTTTGACGTTAGGCCACATGTCGTAAAGTGGGGCTATCCAACTCTTTATTTTGCTGTCTGAATAGCCGAGTTTTTCCCACTGGTCTTGGGTGGCATCGACGAGGTCTTTGCTGTCGATATCACGATAATATTCAATTTTCAGTGCTTGTTCTGTGCGAGTGGGGGTGGTGTACAGCTCGGCGTTGTAGAGCGTCCAAAAAAGATAGGTCATCTCACCTTCGCCTTGCTTATTTAAGTCACCGACTGGCGAGGCGTTAGCGGTGTTGTGGAATACGAGGGCGCTGAACGCAAACAGTGTTGCAAGCACCGACAGTACGTAGCGCTTCCATTGAGAATAATGAGGGTGGCGCTGAGCTTTAGCACGACCCTGTGATGAATAAGCCATAAGTCACCTCGTTGTCTCCGCCATATTAGGCTTGTTTAGATACGAGTAGCCGGCCACTAGCAGTGGGATCACCAAACCCCAACTGACCGCAAGGGTGGATAACACCCAAACATCTGGCCATGTGGCCTGAAGCGCACCAGCCTTGATGCCGCCCCAGTAGCTACTAGTACCTCCTACGAAGCCAAGGAGAAAGAGGATCACTTTCGGACATTTCATTATCCAATTAAGACTGTGGTTGAAACTGATTAAGAACATCACCCATAAACAAGCGAGCCACACTGGAAACCAAGTTTGATTCGCAATGTTTGGATGGGCGGAAAAGGTGCCAAGACCGATCATCAAACTATCAAGAAGTAGGCCGATGGGCAGCAGCAGTAAAACACGGAAGTCGTCGCGACGAGTGGGTGAGAGAAAGAAATGGAGCGCCACCAACAGCGGCGCTATAAAGACGGCTTGCTCAGTAAAAAAGGCACTGCTTACCCAGGTGGCTTGAAACAGAACAAGGTTAATAATCCAGAACCGTTTCATCTTTTGCTCCAAAGTAGCGAGGCTTACGCGCCACAATGTGGTGAGTGCTGATCACGCGTTCAAGGAATGCGCCCTCGCAATAGCAGAAGTAGAAGGTCCATAATCGCTTGAACTCTTCTGAGTACCCTAAGCTTTGTAGGTCATCCCAGCTCTGCTCAAACGCGACATTCCAATCATTTAGAGTACGAGCGTAGTGCAAGCCGATGTCATCAATTTCTTGGACAACAAGGTCAGTGCTTTGAGCGAGGTGCCCAGTCATGACGGCTACAGATGGTAAACAGCCTCCTGGGAAGATGTACTTCTGGATGAAATCGACCCCTTTGCGATACTTCTCGTAGCGGCTGTCTGCGATGGTGATCGCTTGTATCAACATTTTTCCAGTAGGTTTAAGAAGTTGAGAGCAGGTGGTAAAGAAGGTTTGCAGATACTCATGACCAACGGCTTCAATCATCTCGATAGAGACTAGCTTGTCATATTGACCGGATAGATTACGGTAATCTTCTTTGAGTAGGGTGATTTTGTTACTCAGACCGAGAGCTTCAATACGCTGCTTAGCAAGCTCGTGCTGAGCATCAGAAATGGTCGTGGTTGTGACGTGACAGCCGTAGTTTTGCACCATGAAGATTGCGAGTCCGCCCCATCCTGTGCCTATCTCTACCACGCTGTCTTGCTCGGTAAGCTCCAAACGTTCACAGATGGTACGCATCTTGTTTTGTTGAGCGTCTGCCAGTTGGCTCGCTTGCTCGCTGTAGATAGCAGAGGAGTATTGCATTGATGGATCTAGGAAGCGCTCGTACAGCTCATTACCAATATCGTAATGGGCTAAGATGTTGCGCTTTGAACCTTGCTCTGTGTTGGCATTCTGCTTTCTTAGGAATAAGTTTTTAATTTTAGAAAGCCATTGTGTCTTGTCGTCGAGTTCATCGAGTTGTTGCTGGTTGCGAGCCATAATCTGAATAACACGAGTTAGGTGTGGGCTTGTCCATTTTCCATCGATATACGCTTCTGAAGCACCGATGCTGCCGTTAAGAACAACGTCTTTGAAGAAACTAGAATCATGAATAACGATTTCGGCGTGAAGCGTCGCTTCTCTGTCACCAAATATTGAATGCTCATCCCCTTCGATGACTTCGAGTTGAGCTCCCTGTAAGCGTTCTAAGATGGTAAAAACAAGGCTTCGATACTTACAGTTTTTGTTCAGCACTGCGGTTTGAGGCTGCTGCTTGATGTTGTGATTTTGTTTGGCAAGCTGTTCCATGTAGACCTCGCTGAGAAAATTCTCGTCTTAGTTAATTCTTGTATTGTGGTGGCTTAGAGACTGAGTCTGGGTGCGAGATAAAGGGCACCTTTTTGATGAACAGTTTCAAAGCTTGGTAATAAATGCCTAGCACAACCTTAACGGTCATAGCCGGAGTTCGCATTAGCGTTTGTCGGATACCACTGACAGTCATCGGTTGTTTCTCTAATGCCAGTGTTGCGTCAAACACCTTTTTGTCTCCGGGGTATTGTTCGTCCCTGTGATTCTCAATATGGACTAAAGTGCGGCGAGATGGAGGCTTAATCTTCCAGTGATAAGTCATGTCTAAATCCATAAACGGTGACACATGGAAATCTTTCTTTGCCTTCAATTCTTGCTGCATATCGATCAAATAGTAGTGTCGTTTGCGCCAAGGCGTGTTGCTAACCTCTGCAAGCATGTAACGGCACTCCAAGTTTTCATCAAAGCAAAAGAAGCAGTTGATTGGGCTGAAATAAATTCCGAAACAACGGCACTGTGCGAGCATAGTGACGCGGTTAGATTCGCTCCAATGCCCGCCCAGTAATTTCACTTTGAGTGCTATACGCTGCTTTAGAGATTTTGGTTCACTACGGTTTAACGTTTGGTCGCTGTTTTGCGATTCATAAGTATTTGATGTCTTATCTCCGTCGAAGGTTTTTTCGGGCACATAATCTGACTCAACAAATCGGATTGGGTTGAACCAACGAGTCCCGAATACAAAGCTGCGCGCGGTTGTTTGCTCGACCTCGTCCAAATCGAGGCCCATCATATAGAGCTGATAACTAAACTCGTGGGTAATGGCACCAAAACGGCGGTGCCTTACATTGCCCCAGTAGATACCACTGCGCTCTGTGTTTTCATCGAAATGGCGAGTTGCCGTACTCATAGCCCTAATCCAAAGCGCTTGGTGACGTCGAGAGCGCTGCGCACGCCATCCTCATGGAATCCGTTATACCAATAAGCACCAGCAAAGTGAGTGCGATTGTGCCCGCACATGGTTTCACGCTGCTGTTGTGCCTGAACGGTGTTGGAGTTGAGTACTGGGTGATGATAAATAAACTGACGAATGATCTTATCCGGGTTGATGGCTTCACTCTGGTTGAGGGTGACGCAGAAGGTGGTTTCGTCTTCAATGCCTTGCAGAATGTTCATGTTATAGGTAACACAAGCTGGTCGTTGGCTGTTGCCATCTAACATATAGTTCCAACTTGCCCATGCAAGCTTACGGTCTGGTAACAGCTTGGTGTCTGTGTGAAGCACCACTTCGTTAAGACTGTATGGGATTTCACCCAACACCGCTTGCTCTTGTTCTGTGGCGTCGCCTAATAGCGCCAGTGCTTGATCAGAGTGACAAGCGAAGATCACTTCATCAAATGTTTCTACATCACCGGATTCAAATTCAATGGCAACTTCGCTTTCGTAGCGGGTCACCTGTTTGATGTGGCTGTTGAGCTGAACGGGTTTAGATAAGCGAGATAGGATAACGTCGACATAGGAGCGTGAGCCTTTTGGAATCACGTACCACTGCGGCCTGTTGGTGATATCGAGTAACCCGTGGTTGAAGAAGAATTGGATAAAGAACTTAAGCTCAAACTGCTCCATCTCTTCCAAGCTTGTCGACCAAATAGCGGCACCCATAGGCAGTATATAGTGCTGGCTGAAAAAGTCGGAAAAACGGTAGTGATTGAGGAAGTCGCCTAGGGTTTCATCCTCGGTAAACTGATTGTTTTGAAAGCGTTCTTTACACAGCTTATTGAATTTGATGATCTCGAGAATCAGGGTCCAAAACTGTGGCTTGAAGATATTGCTTCGTTGGGCAAACAGCGAGTTGATGCTGTGACCATTGTATTCAAACTGAGTGCCAGTGTTATGAACGCTGAAGCTCATTTCTGTCTCTTGGCGATCGACGCCAAGCTGCTCTAGCAGTTTGTTGAAGTTGGGGTAGGTGCGATCATTGAAAACAATAAAACCTGTGTCGATACAAAATGCCTTGCCTTGGTGTTCAATATCGACGGTGGCGGTGTGCCCACCCACGTAATCATTTTTCTCAAAAACCGTGACGTCGTGGTGTTTATCTAATACGTGTGCGCAAGTGAGTCCGGAGATTCCGGAGCCAATAATGGCAATTTTTTTCATTGTTATACCATCCTTGAGGCAAGCTTATGCCAAACCGACTGAGGTAAAAATCGCAGACACTTCATGATGAAGATAAACCTGCGAGGGAAATCTATTTCGCTCTTTCCTTGTTCGAGTCCACTGATGATTCTTTGAACGGCTTGTTCACTACTTATAATCATAGGCATAGAGAACGTGTTTCGCTCAGTTAGTGGGGTGTCAACAAAGCCAGGGTGAACGAGAGATACGTGGATATTGTGTGCTGCGAGGTCGACGGCGAGCGTTCGGCCTAAATAAGTGAGTGCAGCTTTAGAAGCGCCATAGGCTTCTGCTCTTGGTAGCGGCAAGAACCCTGCACTGGAACTTACTAAGACAACTCTCCCTCCGGGCTTAATAGATTTAAGCCAAGCTTCTAACGCATAACCGATGGAAACCAAGTTGATGTTTATCACTCGTTCAAGCAGCTTTGCGTCAAAATTAATGGGGTCATCGATGTATTCGCAATCACCTGCGTTCAAGATGACCATATCGAGACCTCTATCTGAATCGATGTTCGGATAGTTTTCGTAATCCAAAAGATCAAAACACAGTGGTTCGATACTGCTGTGTTCGCTCGTTAATGAATCGAGTTTGTCTTGGCTGCGACCACAGGCGATAACGGAGTGCCCGAGCTGAGCATATTTGATTGCTAAATCGCGACCGATGCCTGAGGTAGCACCTGTAATGAGGATTCTCATGCTATTGACTCGCTCTTCGCTTGATGGATTTGATCGCACAGCCAAGAACTGGGATGTGCTCATAGAGCATGGAGCCCACATCAAGATAATCTCGATGATAAATCACCAGATCGTCTTTCATCTTTAAATGAGAGTGCCCTTCAACGGTGATAGGCTTGCGTCCATTGAGTTGCTTGTGTGTAAACTCCATCGACCAATAGACAGCTGCTTCCTCACCCGATTCAAATGTACTGACAATAGTAAAGTGGCAACTGGCTACATTGGTGTAAATGTTCTCAAAGTAACGGGTAAGTGCGTTTAGCCCATCTACTTGATGAAGTGGATCTTTGAATAGGACGTTTTGGTGGTATACATCTTGGAGTGCACCAAAGTCTTCAGTACCCAGCTGCCTATACATATCAAGAAAATTATCTAGCCATCGTGAATTTTCCATGGGTTCACTCTCACTTCCATCTGTCGTGCTATTTATAAAAATCTAGGGCCCTTAATCGTGCTTCTTTGTGCTCAACGACAGGTCCCCAATAACTACTGTTTTGTCCACTCTTAGCGATGAATGTGTGCGGGAAATGCACGTCTTTATCGGGAATGTTTTGCAGCTCTGGAAGATATTTACGGATGAAAACTCCTTTAGGATCAAACTTTTCACTCTGCGTGATCGGGTTGAAAATTCGAAAGTAAGGTTGTGCATCACAGCCGGTGCTCGCAGCCCACTGCCATCCACCATTGTTGGCACTGTAATCACCGTCAATAAGATGCTCCATAAAGAAGCGCTCGCCCCAACGCCAGTCTATTAACAGGTGTTTGGTTAAGAAGCTGGCAACTACCATTCGCAGGCGGTTATGCATCCACCCCGTTTCGAGCAATTGGCGCATGGCAGCGTCCACCAATGGGTAGCCGGTTTTGCCTTCACACCAACGCTGGAAGTCATTTTGATTGTTGTGCCAAGTGAGGCCGTTGTATTTCTCTTGGAAGTTTTCACCCTTAACCAACCTTGGGTGGTGAAATATCAGGTGCTTATAAAAATCACGCCAGATAAGTTCGTTGAGCCAAGAAAACTCAGCACATTGAGTATCGACCAAAAGTTCCGGGTGTTCTTGAATCAGTTGAATGGCTAACCAGCGTGGGCTGATAGCGCCAATGGCAAGATAGGGTGAAAGCCCAGAGGTCCCTTTTATTGATGGGATATCTCGATTCTCTGCATAGTGATAAAGCTTCTCAGCGAGAAATTGCGGTACGACTTGACCCAGTACATTGTCGACTAACGGCCAGCGGGAGGAGTCCTCCCTTGGGAAGTCAAAATCGTACTCTCTGGATAAGGTGTCTAGTTTGGGTTGTGCGTTTTCTGACGCAACTTTCGGATAGTGGGCGCATTCAATACCAGCGCCTTGAACGTATTTGAGCCAAGCCTTTTTGAAAGGGGTAAACACCTTGAACATTTCCCCTTGTTGGTTGAGAACTCGCCCAACAGGAACTATGGTGTCGCAATCAAAGATGGTCAACGTGATACCGAGATCGCGAACCGCTTCGTCTCTCTGCTGCTCGTCTACTTCTGGCTCAGAGTTGGCAACCACTTCGGTAATGCTATGCGCGTGGCAGTAATTGGCAAGAGTGCTTGCTTGGTCGGTAAAATCGGTTGCTTTTAAATGAACAAGCTCAACGCCCAACGAGGCGAGCTGCTCCGAAAGCAAAGTTAAGTGACGATAAATAAAGTCCGCTTTAATCGGTGCTAAGTGGTGTTGCTGCCACTGTTTAGGTGTAGAAATAAAAACGGCGTGGGTAGCGCCGTTTTCAATTGCAGAGATCAAAGCTGGATTGTCATGAACGCGCAGGTCGCGTCGTATCCAGAGTAGAGTGCTCAATATCCGTATCTCAACTTAAGTTCTTGTGGGTGCGGGTTCAGATAAACTTGTGATTGTAAGTACTCGTTCGGGTACTCCATCAAGTAGTGATTGATCAGCGTTAGAGGCACCAATAACGGGATAACACCCTCACGGAAATCATTGATTTGGCGTGACAGCTCTTTCTTGTGCGTACTGCTAAGCTGCTTTTTGAAGTAGCCTTGCAAATGCTGAAGTGTATTGGCATGCGTACCACGATTGGCGTGATGTTGCAGCGCTGTCATTAGCCCTTCGATATAGCGTTCAGCGAGCTCGTTAATTTCCAGATCACTTTCACCTAACAGTTTGCCGAGCTCTTTATAGCCTTCGACGTGGTGGCACATTACAAGGTACTTGTGCGCACTGTGGAATTGGATAAGTTTGTGCTTGGTAATGCCTTCATCGACCAAATCGAGCCACTTCTGGTATGTGAACACGCGAGTCATGAAGTTCTCGCGAAGAATCGGATCATTTAGTCGACCGTTCTCTTCTATCGGTAGCAGCGGGTTATGGTCCATCAACTGTTTGGTGAACATACCAATGCCTGTCGATTCAGAGCCACGGCCGTGGTGATGGTACACTTTTACGCGCTCCATGCCGCATGTCGGGCTTTTTTGGCACACAATAAAACCGGCAATATGCTCGTTATTTTTCGCATAGTTTTGCCCATATTCAATGAGCTCGTTGGTGACGTCGCCAGTACCGTCTGGACGAGACACGTGAATCACATCATCCAACATTCTGGTTTGGCGAATCGTAGGGCGGGGCGTTGGAAGCCCGACTCCCATCTCTGGACACACTGGCTCTAGCTCAACGTAGTCGGCTAGGTCGTCGGTACAGAAACGAGAGCGTTTATGACCCGTATCGAATCTAACTTTGTGTCCTGCAACACAAGCGCTGATGCCGATTTTTATTTTTTTGTTCATAGGTCAAATCCTTTTAAACATTACTCAAGACGTTGTATATAAGATGGTGTGTTTATTAACTTGTTTCAATCATTAATAAATGAATTTGCCAATTGGGTTAAATAACTGACTCACACCTTTTGTAAAGTATAGAGCATCGCTTGACACCGTCAGACATACACATCCTTCCTTAGTGAAAGGTTGATGAGTATGTTCACCATCCAACCAGATGAAATCGCCTTTATGGTATTCACCCATTTCGTCTTCAAAACTGCCTTCTAAAAGCAGGGTGATCTCAAAGCCTTTGTGGGTATGGCAAGGTACGGCACCCTCTTTGTCGATGTGCAGAAGACTGGTGTGATGATCGCCATCTTCAAATTCGAGTCGAGCTCGTGAGATCTTGCCTAGGTTAAGCCAGTCTTTTCTCACCACTTGGTTTAGAGCACGTGGTAATTCGAATTCTGTATCGGCGACTTTTATTCGTTGTGGTGAGCGTTCTTCACTCGCAACAACGACGTCGAGTTGTTCATCCGCAGTGATGCTGTCAATTAAGCTCATGTCGAACTCGGCAGAATTAATGTCATCATTGCCATGTAAAACCGCATTAACCTGATTTTCAATTAGCTCATCAGCGATGATTTCATCTGAACCAAAACTATCGGATGCAGCGAGCTCGGTTAGACGCATAACTTCGGCTTGGCACTGTTCACACATCTCTACATGGCTCGATACGATCAAAGAGAGAGAGTCTGGAAGTTCACCAGTGGCGAAGTCTTTGAGTATTTCCGCAGTTGGGTGATGTTTAATCATGGTTCTGTTCTCCCATATGAAGCTTCAACTTGGCGAGTGCGAGTCTCAGTCTTGATTTCACTGTGCCGAGAGGCACTCCGAGTTGCTGCGCCAATTGTTCTTGAGACAGCTCTTGATAATAAACCCCTTCAACGATGGTTCTCTGCGCGGGTGGCAATTTGTCTATTTGATTGCGAACGTGTCGACTCATTAAATGATCGCTGTACTCGCTTTCGTCATCGCTCGCTTCAGATAAAGCCGCATCGATGGGCCAAATGTCATCAGCGATGTTTTGCTCGGCCTTTGCTTTGACCTTACGTAACGTGTCGAATGCTGCGTTGCGCATTACCGTGTAGACCCAAGTTGTCGCAGCACCTTTCTCGCTATTGTAGAGGTGCGCTTTTTTCCAAACGTTGGTCATTGTGTCTTGGACCAATTCATTGGCAGAGGCTTCACTCCCCAACTTATTGATGCCGAAACGTTTGATTTTGGGTGCGAAAAACTGAAACAGGCGTGTGAACGCTTGCTTGTCTCGATGAGATGCAACTAAAACTAGCCAGCTGGATAACTCTGGCGGCACTTTACTGTCGGGTACGATGACAGACTCCTTGGCTTTTTCGTTTTTTACTTTACCTAATTGCATAATAGACTAACCTTCATCCGGGTTTGAGGAGTAATACGGAAGAAAGTGATGTTTGGATCAAACAAAAAGAAAAAAATTATTTGTTATTCTTGCCCAGTAATTATCTGATTTAAAAAAGGAACCAGCGCAGGAAAACTTGATGGAGAGGTAAAGCGTATTTTCTTTTCTATCGGTAGCGGCATGACTTCCAGAAGTCGAGCACAAATCCACTGTGGGTCTTCAAAATTCGTATTGGGGTAGAGTTCTCGGATCGCATCATGCTCTCTGAATAGCTGCACTAAAAAATCGCTAAACACAGGAGGAAGCTGGCAGTCCAGACTTGGCCAGTGAGGAAGGGTCTCAAAATCGCCTTTCAAGAGTCCTGTTTCATCTCTTCGAGCGTTGAATAGCTTTACCAAGTACTCACCTTCTACGTCGATCTCGAGTAGCTTGTCGTCAGACAGATTGAAGTCGACAATTTTTACCTTAGTGCCCCAGTCTTTGAGTGGGCTGTTGTTGCGATTGTCGTGAGTTGCAATGACGAAACCGTCCCCTTGAGCAGCTTGCGCTACCATGGTGAGATATTTTTGCTCAAAAATTCTCAGGCGTTGTCGACCGCCGGGGAGAATGAAGAGTGGCAATGGGAAGATTGCGTAGTCAGTTTTTGTTTCCATTGAAAGCCTGCCCCAATAAATAATAAAGATGCTCTTTCTTAATCATCCGTAGTGCTGAAAGAGAGGTTGTTATTGGTATACGCTGGGCTATTTATTTTCGATCAAACAGCCATAGTCTTCAGTTCATGGAGAATGACTGGCCATCGAGCATTCTGTTAGAGCTGTCTAGAAAAGAAGCAATGACACTCTCTTTTACAGAGATTATTGCGTAGTATGTGTGATGTGGTTGATACAGACTCGTAGCATAGTTATAGAACTCGTTGAACGTACTCAAATCATCGAAATCCAAGGAATGGTCATGATTGTAATTTATGGAATTAAGGAACACATAAACCCGATTAAGCAACAGTTGTCAGACGTATTACAGCAGTGCTTAAACCGAGAGTTAGGCTTACCTGACGATAAACGAGCGCACCGTTTTGTCCCTTTAGATAAAGAAGATTTCTTCTTCCCTCAAGGTCGTACTGAGGCTTATACGGTTATTGAGATCAACATGATGGAAGGGCGCACGGTGGGGACGAAAAAGCGACTCATCAAGACCATTTTCAGTGAGGTTGAACGACAGTTGGGGTTGTCACCTATTGATATCGAGATCACCATTAAAGAGCAGCCGTCACACTGCTGGGGCTTTCGCGGTATGACGGGCGATGAAGCCCAAGACCTAAAATATAAAATCAATGTCTAAACGTTACTAATAGCTTGTGCATCTTTGATAGCCTTGAGCGTCAAACACGTCGCTCAAGGCTTATTGGTTTGATACTTAATGTGATGAATTTAATTGTCTGTTGGGGTGGTTAAATAGTGATGCCAATTGGTGCTTAGAGTGTCGTAGTTTTCGATACAAAATTCTTTGCGATCTTTTAAGTAGTCATTTTCAACTTCATCTAACAGATTGCTGTGACTTTCTGGATCGCTGCCGTAAACGAGGCAGAGTGTCGAAAAGTAACGTTGGAGATCGAAGCTGTGCTCGTCGATATAGTCCCCCATATCGTAGTATTCAGGTCGATCATCTGACTCATAAGCGAATAGATCGGCTGCACTGATTGCCGCGTCAGCACCATGTTCAATGTAATCAATCAACATGAGAGTCGCAAAGTTGTCCGCGGCATCTTCCTCTTTGCCTAATACCGGTATCTTGTGATCGTAGATGTAAGCATGGGCTGCTTCATGCAGAAGTGTATGCAGCAAAGTATCGACGGCTCCCGCTTCAGGTGACTTGTCATACTTCTCTTGATATTTGTTTTTACGGTAGTAGTTCGCCGACTCTGCGTAGAAGGTGTATGGCATATGAACGACATGCGTACTTGGGTCATACATTGGGCCTTCATTTCCACCATATCGAATCACCAACGGCGTCTTGAATGGAAACAGTTGCTCTGACAATGCCATAAGTGTGTCGTTAACCTCACTATCTTGAATGGCTTTTTTAATGTTCGAGTCTTGTTGGCCGGTGGGCTTTAGATATTCGATGGTGATGTTATCAGGGAGTCGCGTTTCTGATGACGCATAAGGGGTGGCAAGTAGCGCACATGTCATAAAACCGAGAGTCACAGTCTTCCTGATGGCTTGCATATTCACTTCCTATTGTTCTGTTTTTGAGCTCTAGTGTCGAAATTTAGAGTCTAACGATCGTTTGTGAGTGTAGGCTATATTTAGCTTGGTGTGTATTTAGCAGATAAATTTCGGTTCGAGTCAACCCTTGTGCTATACTCCGCGCCCCAATCCGCATTGGCTTGCTTAATTTTAGGAAATTATTATGAGTGCTAAAAACGAACTTCAACAAATTAACAACCGTCTAGACAAGTGTCGCCACAAGTTAGCGGCTGCTAAGGCTCGTAATGATCGTCCCGTTGTTCGTCAATTTGAAGACGAAATTAAAAAGCTAACCAAGAAAATTGCACAGCTGAAACACAAGCAAAGCTACGACGTAAACAAAGAGCGTAAAGCACTGCTAGATATGCCTTTTAGCCGTGAAATTACCAAAGCTGAGCAAGCGGATATGGGCAAACTGAAAAAGTCTGTAAAGGGACTTGTAGTTGTTCACCCAATGACAAAGATCGGCAAAGAGCTTCGTCTAGAGGTTATGACTGGTTACGCACCGAAAAAATTCTAATTGCCAAAGCTGGTAATGAAAGAGGAGCTATTAATAGCTCCTTTTTGCTTTTTTAGGTTTCCAGAACGATGGTTAATACTAAAAGTTACCAAATGTTGTCGTGAATTTTCGAGGTGATTATGGTCACAAAACACCCTAAACCTCGTCAAATTTGACCTAGGACTAACATCTTGGTTGTCTTTCGCTCTATTGTGGAGCGTTTTATAAACTCACTATCTCACCATTTGCATAAACACAGGTAGAGCAGCACCAAAAACTACAGATAAAACTAGACTCATTAGGGAAGATGAGGAACGTAAAAATATAGAGGTGATATGAATCATTTAATTTCAATAGGGCCACTAGAATCTTTCCTAATCGCGATAAGCGTTTTGTTTCTAGGTCATTTTGTTAACGCGAAGCTCCCAGTTCTTAAAAAGTACAATATCCCAGAGCCCATTGTTGGTGGCTTGCTTGTCGCGCTTGCAATCACAGGTCTTCATTTCAACGGCATTGATTTAGAGTTCTCTCTACCGTTGCAAAACACATTTATGTTGATGTTTTTCGCAACGGTTGGCCTAGCCGCGAACTACACCCAGTTGATGAAAGGCGGTGCAAAGGTATTTCTATTCCTTGCTGTCGCATCGGTATACATCATTATTCAGAATGGTGTGGGCGTCACTTTGGCAACTGGATTGGGGTTAGATCCACTAATGGGTCTTATCGCAGGCTCAATTACGCTGTCGGGTGGTCATGGCACAGGCGCGGCTTGGTCTCAAACCTTTGCGGATACTTATGGTATTGCCAATACGCTAGAAATCGCGATGGCTTCGGCGACCTTTGGTCTGATCATCGGTGGTTTGATTGGTAGCCCAGTTGCACAAAAACTGATTGACAAAAACAGCCTTGAATCAGAGTACGGTACGGGCACACATACCCACGAACGCTTCCCTGAGCTTGTGACCTACAACGAATATGAAGAAGACAAAGTAACAGCCAAGAAGGTGATTGAAGTTCTGTTTATCCTTCTTATCTGTATTACTGGTGCTAAGTACTTAGAGCAGTGGGTATCGACCTTTGAAATTAAGTGGCTGATGATCCCAGACTTTGTTTACGCACTGTTTATCGGTGTGTTCATCACCAACGTATTCGAAGTGACGAAGCTGCACAAAACAGACAGTGAAACGGTGGATATTCTGGGTACCGTGTCGTTGTCTCTGTTCTTAGCAATGGCGTTGATGAGCCTGAAGCTGTGGAACATCTTTGATCTGGCGATCCCATTCTTGGTGATTTTGACCGTGCAAGCCGTTGTTCTTGGTTTGTTCTCGTACTTCGTAACGTTCAAGGTGATGGGTTCAAACTACGATGCTGCGGTAATGTCTGGTGGTCACTGTGGTTTTGGCTTGGGCGCAACGCCAACGGCAGTGATGAATATGGGCTCATTGGTGAATCGATTTGGTCCTTCGCCACAAGCTTTCATGGTGGTACCGATTGTGGGTGCATTCTTCATCGATATCGTTAACTTGATCATCCTGCAAGGCTACATTTCGTTTATTGGTTAATCTGCTTGGTGATTAAACAAGCCCCTTAAATGAAAAGCTCCACGTTAATCGTGGAGCTTTTTTTGTAGCTAAAATACAAAGCCAGTAACAAAGTAAGGGATTATTAAGTGACTAGCTTACAAGCACTTACACCATAATTGCGTAAGCCGTGTTACCTTTTAGGTTCATTAGATTTGTAACTCGGAATCGCTCTTCTTGAGTTAATTATTGGGCAGTTCAGCTTGGGTTTGAACCGCCCATTTTTTTCTTCTTTTCGACTCTTGTTGTGCGTTAAGCCGTTTGCAATTCACGAAATAACGCAAAAGAAGAGGAAGACTCTTCACCTGTGACCACAAAGCCTACCATTTTACTGTTGTCGTCAAAGGCCCTTGCTACGATACCATTAGACTTGATGCTGGCCTCCCAACGGTCATCTTTTCCAAAGGTTCCTGAAAAAAGTATCGGGTACTTAGGCGTTTTTACTTTTGTCATCATATGCGGTAAGGCTAGCTTGCTCGGCTGCCCAATCAACTGCTTCGCAAGCACATTGGCCGATAAGATAGCCGGTTGCAAGTAAGCGCGTATTTGCCCCTCTATCTCGGCGCAGTCACCAATCGCGTAAACATCCGGTGCGCTAGTCTGCATCTGTTCATTAACCAAAATGCCGCGTTGAGTAGCGATACCGGCTTGTTTAGCCAGTGCGATATTGGGTTTAAGCCCCGCTGCAACGATCAGCTCATCGACGTCTATAGATTGCTTTTGTTCATTTGAGGCGAATGTCGGCACATCAAGCGACAAGGTTTTGTTTAGTCCGTTATCTGTTATGTGCGTGATCTGCGAGCGCGTCTTAACTTGCACACCTGCGTCAGTTAGGGCGTTTTCTAGCTCTCCTGCAATAAACCTAGGGAGTAAGCTTGCGAGTAGCGTTGGAGCAGGCTCGACAATGGTCACTTCCTTACCGGATGATTGCAGATCCAGAGCGAGTTCGACGCCTATAAGTCCACCCCCTATTACCGCGACGGTATTGGCTTTTTGAAGTCTTTCGTGACCTTGAGTGAACTCTTGCAAACTGTTCATGGTTAATAGCGAGGTTTGATGCTCTGCCAATGCTGGTGGCACAAAGGTGTTTGCGCCTGTCGCCAATACGAGTTTCGAGTAGCTATAACGCTCACAGTGCTCTGTGATCAGGGTGCGATCATTAGTGTTGAGTGAGGTGACTCGTGTATTGGTGATCATGGATACACGGTATTTTTGCTCAAGCTGTTGTGGCGTATGCGTGACAAGATCGCTTGGGCACTGCTTTTCACTGAACACATGCGACAGGCTTGGTTTGTTGTATTCCACCCCTTGGTCTGCGGTGAGCACCGTGATTGGAAGTTCAGCGTCACTATTACGTATCATCTTGATGGTTTGTAAGGCAGCAAAACCGCTGCCTATAACAATGATGGGAGCCATGTTACACCTCCACAAACACTTCTTTGCCCAAGTGGCATTCGGGGCATAGGAAGCCATCGGGTACTTGATCCCAAGGTGTGCCTGGAGCGACATCTTGGTTTGGCTCGCCCTGTTTAGGATCGTAAACCCACTCACAAACAGTGCAGCGCCAACAAGTACAGTCGTCGGCATGTGGCAGTGGTTGTTCAACTTTTTCAGAGTCAGGTGCGTCTGTTTGCGTGTCCGATGCTTCTAATCTGGTTGCTTGCGGCTCGACTACTTTAGGCTGGCTGTATGACTCATCTTGGTTCCAGACCTCGGCCAGAGTCGCACCGTAATCAATACACTGACGCAGAGCATCAGTATCTGGTTTCCAATGGATGTGCTGTGGTGGGCTCACCTCAAAGTTTGCTTCACGTAAGCGATGGTCGATACGTTTGACGGCACCACCAGTCCAACCCGATGAACCAAAAGCAGCAGCTTTTTTGTCGGCGAAGCGCAGGCCATGCATCTCTTCAAGGAGTGCTGCAATTTGGGGCATCATGACGTTATTCATAGTCGAAGAGCCAACGAGCACCCCCTTAGATCGGAAGATGTTAGCGAGAATGTCATTCTTATCGTGCTTCGAAATGTTAAAGACCTTAATCGCAGTATTAGGGCTACCCTGACGAATACCCTTGGCAATGGCATCGGCCATCATTCGAGTATTGTTCGACATGGTGTCGTAAACAATGGTGATGCGATCTTCTTTGTACGCTTTAGACCACTCATAATACTGTTCGACAATCTGAGTTGCGTTGTCACGCCAGATGCAACCGTGTGAGGTGGCGATGACATCGATCGGTACACCAAGGCTCAGCACTTCTTCTATCTTGGCTTTTACCAGAGGGGCGAATGGCGTCAGGATGTTCGAGAAGTAGCGTAAACACTGCTCGTGAAGCTCTACTTGATCGAGTTGGTCGTTAAATAGACGCTCGTCGCAGTAGTGCTGACCAAAAGCGTCATTACTAAATAGCACCTCATCACCGGTAAGATAGGTCGCCATAGAGTCAGGCCAGTGCAGCATTTTCATTTCAACGAAGATAAGCTGTTTGCCGTTACCAATATCTAACGTGTCACCTGTCTTCACTGTGCGGAAGTTCCAGTCGGGCTGGTGGTGGTGACCAACGATGGAGTTAACGCCAGCTTCAGTACAATAAACGGGTGTGTTAGGAATTTTAGCTAGCAGCGCCGAGAGCGCCCCTGAGTGATCCTCCTCAGCGTGCTGACAGATGATGTAGTCGATCTCATTGAGGTCAATCTCCATCTCTAGGTTTGCCAAGAACTGATCAGTAAATCTATGGTCTACCGTGTCAACCAACACAGTCTTCTCTTCACGAATCAAGTACGAGTTGTAACTTGTCCCTTTATTCATATGGTACTCTTTGCCGTGGAAGTGCTCAGTTTCCCAGTCGTGAATACCAACCCAATGGACATTTGATTTAACGTGAATTGTCATAACGATACTACCTTCTATGAATGTTTCTAAGGTCTACAGTGCATCGCTTGTGCCAACTTTTTAAGCTGTTGATTTATATTGATTGTTTTTGATTGTTTCTTTTGTTTTGTGTCATTTTGACTAGGTTTGTTTTTGGGTCTTTATGACTCCTATGCGTCCTTTTACTTGAGAGTTGTAAGCGACGTTGGGAGGTAAGAATGATTGAAATGTTTTCGTTAGTTCGGTTTGATTTCTTTCCAGACACAAAAAAGGCCAGACGTGTGTCTGGCCAAATAAAGCAGTGCGATTATGTGAACGATAATCGTATCTTAGAGACGAATTATAGGGTCTCTACAACTTGTTCTAATGCTAGGCGCGCTTTTGGCAGGCCGTGGTTATAGTCTTCGCCATCTTTGTGGTAGCCAATTGCTAGTGCTACATCAACAACGTGACCTTCTAGCTCTTCAGCAAACTTCTCACCAATCAGTGCAGAATCAACACCTTCCATTGGAGTAGATGCAATACCTAGACGCGCTAGAGTGTGTAGGATGTTACCCAAAGCAATGTAAACCTGAGCTTTAGTCCAGTTGCCGTTGAAACCTTCTTCGTCTGTATTCATGTCTGCGAATGCGTAAGCACCCATGAACATGTCGTACATGTCTGCTGGAAGGTGGCCTGAACTTACTTCAGCATCTACACGCTTAGCAAATTTCTCTTTTGTGAACTTAGGATCGTGAGCAAAAAGAATAGTGTGAGACGCTTCTTTTGCATGCGGTTGGTTAAACTGGTGCATGTTTTCAAAAGTGTCGTGGAAGCGTTGTTTAGCTTCGTCACTCTCAATGATAATGAATTTCCAAGGCTGAGAGTTAATAGAAGACGCAGATAGACGCAGCGCTTCTTTGATGATGTCCATATCTTCCGCAGAGATGCGTTTGTCAGCATCGTATTTTTTAGCAGTGTAGCGAGTGTTCAAATCTTTGATGATTGGATGAGTCATGTTGGCTCCTAGTATCTATATGAATAAATGTTTTAGGGTTTAATGTTCAGTAACGTCAACAATAAACGGACAACCTAACTGGTCATCGAACATGCCCCAATGATCGAGAATCTGCGGTAGCTCAAATCGATGGGTGTAAGATAAAGGAACTTAAGTAAGAGAAAAATAGCGAAGATCTCAAATGACTATGGACTAAATTGTCCATAATCATGTGAGCTTGGTTGGATTATTGGTGTTACTGAGGGGGTGGAGTCGTTTAATAGGCCTTAATGCCGAATTGTCTTAATAGAGGAGGGAGCACACTATCGAGGTTAGGAATATCCTCGGGATAGATTTCAATTAGGTCAAAACCGTGCTCTTTATAAGCTTGCAGCGTTGCCTCTTTTTGCTTGGCGTCTGTTGCGCCTTTGTCACTTCCCCAGAATTGGATATAGACCTTACCGGATGGTAAATAGAAATCACTGACGATTTCAGTTGCGATAGGGAGAGGTCGCTCGTAGGCATGCACAACTCCCGCCATATAAAGCCAGTTATCGATAATGAGTTCACCCTTGGATCGAACGTAGTGCCCATCTAAGGTGCGGTGCTTGGCTTCGAATTTCTGTCTAAAGCTAGAAAAGGAGACATCCGTTGAATGGCTTTCCGCATCTTTACCTAGAAACTCAACCACAGATTGTTTGAGGCGCTTGTTCTTGGCCACCGTATCGTGCCAAACCACAAAAACATTATTGCTGACTTTATCTTCTCTTTGTTCACCACCCACTTTTAAACCCGTGTTCGTTACGTGCCATCCATCATCTTCACGGCGAATCCAACCCAGTTCATTGAGCAATAGATTGATCTTTTTAGCGCTGAGTTGAAGTGATTGACCGAGCTGAGTTGCTGTAAGGGTGGTTCCAGCAGTAGAAGCGGTATCGATTAGTAGGTTTTCAGGCCAAACGATAAATTGACCGAACTTTGTGTGCTCGACATATTCTCCACCGAACGCTTCGCCACGTTCCGTTAATACCCACTTATCCTCATTTCGTACAATATAGCCAGCACTCTTTAACTGGTTAAAAAGAACTTTGGGCTCTAGACCTTTTAGTTTGGCAAGTGCTGATGTTGATAGCTTATCTGATGTCATAAGGGGCACTCTTCTGATTCGTCGGCATCCGATGTATTTCGTTGTTCTCTTTATATCATTAATTGTACATAAGAAGAGTAGACACCTGATGATATGAGAACCGTAACTTTGATTAGTAGTTAAATGTCCCTACACGACAATTGTGTAATTAAATTACATAATATCTATTTTAAGTCACTTTGATGCATATAAATTAGACTTGGTATGCTGTGTTTTTAGCCTGCAATCTATGCTTTATTGAGTGGTGTTGCCTAAAGTGTGATTTAAATCACTAATTATTTTTTACCTTCCAGGGGTAAAGTGTGATCTAAATCATCATTAAATGAGACTTAATCTCATTTATTTTGGGTTGTAATTTAGATTCACCTTAAATATGTGATCAAAGTCATCGTTGATAACTCCTTGTTGTTTTTTCTGTGTGATCTGTATCACTAAATTGGCGTGAGCGTGCGTTTTTAAAATCTTGTGTTAGATTTTACTCAACTTTTGAGCACACACTTTCGGTCATTTGACCAACCAATACACTACGGGGTTCTACCTATGTTATCACCAGAAGCTAAGATTAAGGTTCAAAACTTTGGTCGTTTCTTATCCAATATGGTAATGCCAAACATCGGCGCATTTATTGCGTGGGGTTTCATTACTGCACTATTCATTCCAACTGGTTGGCTTCCTAACGAAACGTTAGCGTCTATGGTTGGTCCAATGATCACTTACTTGCTGCCACTACTGATTGGTTACACTGGTGGTAAAATGGTTGGCGGTGACCGCGGTGCGGTTGTTGGTGCCATCACAACAATGGGTGTTATCGTTGGTACGGACATCCCAATGTTCATGGGAGCGATGATTGTTGGCCCACTAGGTGGTATTGCAATCAAGAAATTCGATGAAGCTGTTCACGGTAAAGTGAAGAGCGGCTTCGAGATGCTCGTGAATAACTTCTCTGCTGGTATCATCGGTATGATCTGCGCAATCATTGCATTCCTTGCAATCGGTCCTGCAGTGAAAGTACTTTCTGGGGGGCTAGCGGCTGGTGTAAACGCAATGGTTGAAGCGGGTGCACTACCTCTTGCATCTATCTTTGTAGAGCCTGCGAAAATCCTTTTCCTAAACAATGCGATCAACCACGGTATCTTCTCTCCTCTAGGTATTCAGCAGTCTGAAGAGATCGGTCGTTCAATCTTCTTCCTAATCGAAGCGAACCCAGGTCCAGGTCTAGGTCTACTACTTGCTTACATGGTATTTGGTAAAGGCAGTGCGAAGCAGTCTGCTGCGGGTGCTTCTATCATCCACTTCCTAGGTGGTATCCACGAAATTTACTTCCCTTACGTTCTAATGAACCCACGTCTGATTCTAGCGGTTATCGCAGGTGGTATGGCTGGTGTATTCACTAACGTAATGTTCAGCTCGGGTCTAATCTCTCCAGCGTCTCCAGGTTCTATCTTCGCGATTCTACTGATGACACCTAAAGGTTCTTACATCGGTGTGATTCTATCGGTTATCGCAGCAACAGCAGTATCGTTTGTCGTAGCGTCAATTCTTCTTAAAACAACAGCACAAGGTGACGACGAAGATTCACTAGAGAAAGCATCTGCACAAATGAAAGACATGAAAGCGTCTTCTAAAGGTGCAGCAACAGGTGCAGACATCAACCTAGCAGATGTGAAAGCGGTATACGTAGCATGTGACGCGGGTATGGGTTCAAGTGCAATGGGTGCAGGTCTACTACGTAAGAAAGTGGATGCAGCAGGCCTAAACATCACAGTAACTAACTACGCGATTAACAACCTGCCAACAGATTCACAGATTGTTATTACACACAAAGACTTAACAGACCGTGCACGCAAAACCATTTCTGGTGCAATGCATATGTCTCTAAGCAACTTCTTAGATGGTGCGGTATACGACAACCTGGTAGCAGAGCTTGTTGAAGCACAGAGCGGCGAAGCAAAAGCAGCGCCTGCAGCAGCAGCACAAGAAGAGTCTAAAGAAGAAGGTCTAGCGCTAACAAGCGATGCAGTATTCCTTGGTCTTAAAGCAACAGACAAGAATGAAGCGATTAAGTTTGCTGGTGAGCAACTAGTAAAACTTGGCAACGTAGCACCAGCTTATGTTGATGGCATGTTTGCTCGTGAGGAACTGGTTTCTACTTACCTAGGTGAGTCTATCGCAGTACCACACGGCACGATTGAAGCGAAACAGCACGTACAAAAAACCGGCATCGTATTCTGTCAGTACCCAGAAGGTATTCAATGGGGCGAAGACGAAGACGATATCGCGAAGATGGTAATCGGTATTGCAGCTCAAGGTGACGAGCACAACATGGTACTGATGGCTATCACGAATTCACTTGATGACGAAGAAGCAGTGGAACGCTTACAGAACACCACTAATCCAGAGGATGTTCTGAAGATTCTAAACGGATAATAAGAAGCTTTAAGTCAAGCTCCTGAGTGAACGAGGCCAGTCCCCCCTGGCCTCATTTTCCCAGTCTAGATAGCTCACGGTTTAGAAGTAAGTTGTTGAACCGTCACCTATATAGATTACACAGTTAAAAGGTCTAAACATTATGAAAGCGTTACATTTCGGTGCTGGTAATATCGGTCGTGGTTTCATTGGTAAGTTACTTGCTGATGCAGGTCTTGAAGTCACTTTTGCAGACGTAAATGAGACAGTCGTTAATGCGCTAATCGAGCGTAAAGAGTACCCAGTTAAGATTGTTGGCGAAGAGTGCGTTGTTGAAGTTGTTAAGAACGTAACGGCAGTTAACTCAGCGACAGACGCAGTGATTGACTGCATCGCTGAGTCAGACCTAATCACTACTGCGGTTGGTCCAACAGTATTAAAGATCATTTCTAAGTCGATTGCTCAAGGTATCGAGAAGCGTGCAGCAGCAGGCAACACTGCACCAATGAACATCATCGCAGCTGAGAACATGGTTCGTGGTACTAGCCAGCTTAAGGCGGCAGTGCTTGAGCATCTATCTGATGAGATGAAAGCATTCACTGAAGAGAACATCGGTTTCGTTGATTCAGCGGTTGACCGTATTGTGCCGCCTGCAGAAGCGGGTGAGACAGACCCTCTAGCGGTAACGGTTGAAACGTTCAGCGAGTGGATCGTGGATGAGACTCAGTTCAAAGGCGAGATCCCAAGCATTCCAGGCATGGAGTGTACAGACAACCTAATGGCGTTTGTTGAGCGTAAGTTATTTACTCTTAACACTGGCCACCTAGTTACGGCTTACCTAGGTGTACTTGCAGGTCTTGAGACAATTAAAGACTCTATTGAGAATGATGAGATTCGAGCGCAGGTTACGGCAACGATGGAAGAGAGTGGCGCAGTGCTGATCAAACGCTACGGTTTTGATCCTGAAGCTCACGCAGCTTACATTCAAAAGATTCTGGGTCGTTTCGCAAACCCTTATCTACGTGACGAAGTTGACCGTGTTGGCCGTCAGCCAATCCGTAAACTTAGCCCACAAGATCGTCTAGTCAAACCATTGAATGGTACGCTAGAATACGGCTTACCAAATGAGAATTTGATTAAAGCGATTGCTGCAGCATTCCACTACAAGAATGAAGATGACCCTCAAGCGGTTGAACTTCAAGCAATGTTCGCAGAAAAAGGTTTTGCTGAGACATTAGCGCATTATTCTGAGCTGAATATCGACTCAGAAGTTGTTAAACTAGCGGAACAAGCTTACCAAGCATTGAAATGATAAATCATCAAAGTGCCACTTCTGTGGCACTTTCTTATTGCAGAGCCGTTATGCCAATACATCCTAGCCATGAAACAGAACTCCTTGAAGCACTTGCAGAGGCGACGACAGCCAATGCTTGTTTTATGGCGGCTTACGATGCATTGGATGACACGGTAGATACGGTTCTGAAAAGCATATTCCAGAAAGATGACACCGCAGTGAAGTTTGTTGTTGAGCCGCTCCTTAACAGTGGAGGTCCACTAGGCGAGATCATGGTTCGCGCTAAATTGCTGCTAGGTTTGGGTGTCATCAGTAAAGAAGTCTATGATGACCTAGAGATTTTTGTCACCTTGAAAGAGTGGGCGAAAATTCAAGGTGATGAGGTTTCATTCACTGACCCTAATGTTCTGTTTGAGCTAAACCGAATTCACGCCATTCAAAAGATCATGCCGATTGAATACGATGCTGACATGGTTGCGTCGATGTCGGGTCCAATGCTCGATATGTTTTTGGGGCGCCACAATCAGAAGGTTCAGTCGACCATCGTTCTGGCCATTACTGATCTCATCAATACTCTTTGTCGCGACAACGCACTGATTGTGTGATCGCTTTTTGCGTTTCAGCTATCTATTTTCGGTCGCTTATGCCATCTATTCTGGTTATTTCATTTATCTAATTGCACCGCTTTCCCTTTCTTTGAGTTTTAGCCTTTGAGTGTAGTCAGCTCGGCTTAGATCAACCTTCCCCTATAGGTTGCCAACTTGAGTTAGGGAAAGCTCGCTTTCTTCTATTTATTCTCGCTCTTCTCTTTCTTCATTATCTTCGCTACTTCACTGTTTTCAGAATGACTTCTCACTGCCATTGGCGTTTTGCACGCGGTTGACTTTGTCTCCGCTAGTGTCACTTCTCCCTGAATTTACGCTATCGATAGGTGGCATGGATTCATTGAAATAGCAGGCACAAAAAAAGCCACCGAGGTGGCTTTTCGTTTCAACAAAACCTGAGATTATAGGTCTTGGATGTTCTCAGCTTCTAGCTCTTGGAAGTAGCGTAGAGTCTTAACTTTAAGCTCTTGTTGAGCTGGCTCATCAGCAACGATGATAGCTTTACGGTGCATTTGAAGCGCTGTAACAGTCCACATGTGGTTTACAGAACCTTCGATAGCAACTTGTAGAGCTTGCGCCTTGTTGTGACCCATAGTCAGGATCATTACTTCTTCAGCGTCTAGTAGAGTCGCAACACCGATAGTTAGTGCGTATTTTGGCACTTGGTTGATGTCGTTGTCGAAGAAACGAGAGTTCGCGATGCGAGTCTCTTCAGTTAGCGTCTTGATACGAGTACGAGATGCTAGAGAAGAACCTGGTTCGTTGAATGCGATGTGACCGTCGATGCCGATACCGCCCATGAACAGGTTGATTTTACCGTAAGAACGGATTTTTTCTTCGTAAGCTGCGCAGTGAGCGTCGATGTCTTCTGCTTGGCCGTCTAGTAGGTTGATGTTCTCTTCTTGAATATCAACGTGGTTGAAGAAGTTTGTGTACATGAAAGTACGGTAAGACTCAGGGTGGTTAGGATCGATACCTACGTACTCATCCATGTTGAATGTAACAACGTTTTTAAAGCTAACTTCACCCGCATTGTATAGCGCGATTAGTTCTTTGTAAGTCGTTAGTGGTGTGCCACCAGTAGGTAGACCAAGAACGAATGGACGATCAGCTGTTGGGTTGAATGCTTTAATTGCGTCAACGATGTGACGAGCTGCCCATTTACCTACTTGTGCCGCGTTGTTTAAAGGAATAAGTCTCATTTTTGTAGCCCCTAAGATAAATAATTTATAGTGTGCTGAAACATTAATTCGCATTATAAAATAAGTGATCTGTTTCTGCCATTGTTTTAGGTCAAATTTTTAGTTTTTTAATGACATCTGTGACAGTAAGTCTCAAAATTGCACAATATATATAGGGATATTTATCATCGTTAAACAAGATTCATCTGCTTGTCATAAAAGGAGTTTTTGTTTGAATTATCGTCTCTTGATTTGTCGCAAAACGCGAGCTCAAAAAAATGAAATTTATTTTTGCTGTTTAGAATGATAAGTGAAGAGTTTTCGGTTGCTTTAAGCTTGAGGCGCGCAGAAGTGTGATAATGAGAAGAATCTCGCTATCATTATGAAATTTATAAAAATATTGTAAAGGAGCGCTTATTCGCTACACTTGTAGAGGGCGTACGTAGGTCAGTAAGCTCAAGGCGTGGAAACACCTTGAGCTAAGAAGATTAATCTTCCAACACTAACTCGCTGTCGTACTCTTCTCTTGGTACGTCGCCACGTTTGCAGCCATTAAGAGTGTGGAAGCGACGACGCCCGCGAGCAAGCTGGATGTATTTCAACCAAACACGCTCTAACTTAGACTTCGCCTTGTGAGGGTGCGATAACACTTTCACAAAGTGTTTTTCTTCAGCATTCGTCGGTGCAAGTTCGCCCGATTCAAGTGCTAGCATGGTATCACCAAACAAGGTTAGGATTTCTTCTTCGACAAGAGTAAAATCACCTGACTTAGCAAACCCTCTTGGGAATTTATTGGTGTCATAAAAACGTTTTTTTCCGTGTCGGAATTCGGTCTCAGACATAACAGCCTCAGTAATGTGGTTGGATTGAAATTAGTGTTTTTGTTACTCACGCGAAAATATTGTTAAAAGGGAAAAATGGAAAACAAAACCTTTTTGCCCTTACGATAAACAATCCTAGATCTGCTAGTTAGCAGATTTATTACAGAGATGTATTTGATGGATGTGAAAGTATTTAGAACCTTTCTTGAGGTTGCAAGGGTGCGCCATTTTGGTCGTGCTGCTGAAAACTTGTATTTAACACAAGCGGCCGTGAGTGCCCGTATCAAACAGCTTGAAGGCTATTTTGATACTCAGCTTTTTATACGTGATCGCAACAATATTAAGCTGACTTCCTCTGGTGAGCGTTTGATTGGCTATGCAGAAGTGATGGTCTCAACGCTTCAACAGGCTAAGTTTGAACTCTCTTTAGAGAGTGGTAAGGCGCTTCAATTAACCTTGGGCGGCACACCAAATATCTGGGATGCTTACTTGCAGAACTGTTTGAGTGTAGTGACAGACTCTTTCGGTGGTTACGGCTTTATGGCTGAGGTTATGGGTCGCGAGCAACTCAACCGAAATCTGCTAGAGCGCACGCTGGATATGGCCTTTGCTTTCGATCAGATCAAAGCGGAGGAGCTGAACTGCAAAAAGGTCGCGGATTTAGTTCTCGTCTTGGTATCGACACAGCCCGACGACCTTGAAAGCGTATTCCAAAACAAATACGTCTATGTGGATTGGGGAACGCGTTTCGGCTCAGAGCACGCAGAGCGACACCCAAAAGTGCCAGCTCCTTATCTACGCACATCAACAGCGCGTATAGCGCTGGACTTTATTCTAGAAAAAGGCGGTAGTGCGTATCTTCCAGTATCTTTGGTTGAACCCTTTATTGAGTCAGGTCAACTGCACAAGGTAAAAGGGGTAGAGGATTGGTATCGTCCGATTTATCTGAGCTACCGTAAATCGAGTACTTCGGTGGATGCAATCATGCAGGTGGAAGAGTTGGTTAAAGAGATTGACCCGTCCACAGCCTATACTCTGCAGCAAGCCGCTGAGATTGCGCCTGAATAGCCCGTTGGGGCTGTGATTGGTAGAAGTTGGTCAAAAGGCTGAGTACTTAGACTCATAGACTCTTAGAAATAGATAGATAAAGAAATAATGGCTCCCGATTGGGAGCCATTATAGTTTTAAGCCAGCGAAGGCGAGCGACACATGAGAGATGTCATAAATTCATTAAGTTCTCAATAGACTCTTCTAACGAGTGAGACATGTAAGAGTGGATTTGATGACCGTCAGTGGCGTCAATCTCAATCATTGAGATGCCGCTTTGCGAAGTATCTTCGAGAAAGCCAAGAGACTGTTCGACAGACTGACAGGTGAGAACTTGCTTGTTCTTGAGAACAATGCGACAGGTGTGCAGATCCATAGCCAATTATCCTTGTTATTCAGCTAGCCTCGGCATCTTAAGCGCCAAGTGACAGCTGTGACGTTGCGAGAGAACCCTCTCTTCCCTCTTAAGGGTAGTTGAACTCTGCCAAAAGCAAATTAAAAAATTCAATTTAATGCATATTCACTTCCGAAAATGGCTAGCGTTCGTTTCGCTTGTCGTTACACTTTAACTCATCACTTAATGTTATGGTTTTTAAGGTAGGCATATGGAAGGCAAGATTCATCAATACAGCGATCTGAGCAGTGCTCAGTGTCAACAAGCGCGCCTTGCGAGAGATGCACGCTTTGATGGACTGTTTTTTATTGCCGTGAAGACGACAGGGATCTTCTGTCGCCCCATCTGCCCAGCTTCGCCGCCGAAAGAACAAAACGTCGAATATTTCTCGAATCAAGCGCAGGCACTGCAAGCGGGTTATCGCCCCTGTCTGCGTTGTCGCCCAGATAGCGCCCCTTTCTCGCCAGCTTGGAAGGGCGTTGAGACGACTTTTCTCAGAGCACAAAAGCTGATTGAAGAAGGTGGTTTAGCCGAAGGTAACAGTGCGGCTCTGTGTCAGCGCTTAGGCATCTCAGACCGCTATCTTCGCAGCTTATTCAGTAAATATATGGGCGTTTCCCCTAAGCAATACGCAATCTATAACCAACTCATGTTTGCAAAGCAGCTCCTCCATAATAGTCAGATGAGCATTACTGATATTGGGTTTGCTTGTGGATTTAAGAGTACACGTCGATTTAATGATGCCTTTCTTAAGGTGCTGAAATTGTCTCCATCACAGATCCGAAAGTCCGGATCTGACAGCGCTACGACCAATATTGTGTCTTTACCCATGAAAGGGACGATTAACTGGCAACACATGTTGAACTTTTATCGCAAACGTATGATTGAGGGTGTTGAGGAAGTCGGGGAGGATTACTATCAACGAACGGTAATCATCAACGAGGCGACAGGGTGGTTTCGTATTCGTTGTGTTAAGAGCAGCAAACACCCAACCAATGTGCTGGAAGTCGAGTTCGAACTCAGCCAGATGAATCAGTTGAGAAATTTGATTCGTCAAATCCGTCGAATGTTCGATCTCGATGTCGACATCAATCGAGTTGAAGCGCACCTAGGCAATGTCGACGCCTCATTGATCCAAGAGTCCGGTATTCGCATTCCTGGAGTATGGTCGCCTTGGGAAGCCGGTGTTCGCGCTATTTTGGGGCAGCAGGTGTCGGTGAAAGCGGCGATAGGTCAATTGAATTTGCTAGCCAAGCAGTTGTCACCAAAAGAACAAGCGACCTATTTTCCAACGCCGGAACAAGTTGCTCAGGCTGACATTAGCTTTTTAAGAATGCCGCAGAGTCGAAAAGATACCTTACACAGATTTGCGGTTTATATGGTTGAGAACAATCATCAACATCCAAGCCAATGGCTCGATATTAAAGGCATTGGCCCTTGGACAGTACAGTACGCATTATTGAGAGGTTTGAGCGAACCGGATCACCTGCTCACTGGTGATTTAATCGTGAAGAAATACATCGACCAACACCCTACCGTGACAGCAAGCAAGGTATCACCATGGGGTAGCTACGCAACATTCCATTGCTGGAGCCATTTTTAAATTCCGCGGTGAAGCACCGTTAAGAGAACGAATGATAATGATGAAACGATTTACTTATTACACCAGCCCACTGGGTATTGTGACGATACAAGGCTGCGATGAAGGATTACTGGGTATTTGGTTTGAAACGCATACCACTAAGCCAGAAGATCTGGGCATACAAGATGATAGTTTTGCGTTGTTTGAGAAAACTAAGCAACAGCTAGATGGATATTTTGCCGGAGAGCGAGACCATTTTTCTGTACCAATTGCAGCCGAAGGGACGCCATTCCAACAGTCAGTTTGGCAAGCTCTAACGCGTATTCCTTTCGGTGAAACATGGAGTTACCAACAGCTTGCAGATGAAATCGGCAATCCCAAAGCGGTCAGAGCCGTAGGCTTGGCTAATGGAAAGAACCCAGTTTCTATCATAGTGCCTTGTCATCGCGTTATTGGTAAAAACGGCAAACTGACCGGCTATGCGGGCGGTGTCGAAAGAAAGTCCGCGCTGTTGAAATTAGAAGGCATTCTATCAATTAGTTGAATAAATGCTCTTATTGTTTTCTGGTATTTATATAAATCACTGCTTATTATTTAAAAACTTAATAAAGAAATATAAAAACAGAAAACTCTATGAACCGACAATTTATTACGGCGATTGGGTGTAGTAGCGTTTTATTGACTGGGTGTTTGAGCGAGACAACGAAACCATTTGAGGTTCCTCAATTGGTCCTATTCAGCGGTATGTATGAAAACCCGGAAAACGAGAGCTATTTGATCTTTGACTCGGGCAAAGTACGCTACCAAACCACGGATATCAGCATCACTCGCGACTACAGCGTCGACGATGATTTGATCAGTATCGAACTAAACTCAGCGAGCAGCAAAATAGGTCCAGGGTTAGTGATGCGCATTCACAACGATGGAAGAAAGCTGACTTGCAACGGCTGTCCGGGCCTTCAATTGAGCAACGTTTGGACACGTGTCCCTGAATCGAAACAGTAATTCGCCGAGCTGCTAACGAACCCACTCGGCGAATACCTCCATTTCAAGCGCTTTACCGTGCTTTTGTCTTTTTAGCCAGTGATTAAGTTAGGTTTTAAAACAGACTCGAATTCATGGCGAGGTGTACGGCAATGCTGAGGGCATAACCGATCGCGATAACTGGCATCCATTTTAGGTGACCAAAGAAGGTGTATTTGCCATGCGCTGCCCCCATCAAAGCGACACCAGCAGCACTGCCTATCGAAAGCAAGCTACCTCCAACCCCTGCCGTTAACGTGATGAGAAGCCAGTTGCCAATCGACATACTTGGCTCCATGGATAGCACTGCAAACATCACAGGAATATTGTCGACGATCGCAGAGAGGATACCCACCATGATGTTGGCCCAAATCGGGTTCCATTGGCTGTACATGACGCCTGATGCTAATTCTAAGTAGCCGAGTAAGCTCAAACCACCCACACACATTACAACACCATAGAAGAACAACAGTGTGTCCCACTCGGCGTGAGATACACGTCTGAACACATCGAATGGCACCACTGAACCTAAGCGTTTGAGTGCCGCTTCATCATGGTTGGCAATCGCAATTGCTTTCTTCTTCGCCAATGATTTGGGTAGCGTTTTGCGCAAGAAAAAGCCAAAGAATTGCAGATACGCTAGCCCCATCATCATGCCGATCACTGGAGGGAAATGAATCACAGCGTGGAAGGCAACGGCGGTTGCTATGGTCATGACAAACAGGAATACAATGCGCTTTGCACCGCGTTTGAGCTCTACATGCTGGTGGACGGTGTCTGGCTGCGTGGTCGGAACAAAGTAAGACATAATTAACGCAGGAGCGAGGTAGTTGACCGCTGATGGGATAAACAATGGCATGAACTCCGAGAAGTTCACATAGCCCGCTTGCCAAACCATAAGTGTGGTGATGTCACCGAACGGGCTAAATGCCCCGCCTGCATTGGCCGCGATTACGATATTAACGCAGGCAAGGTTAACAAATTTCGGGTTTGAGCCTGCGACTTTGAGAACCACAGCGCACATTAATAACGCAGTGGTTAGGTTATCGGCAATTGGAGAAATAAAGAACGACAGAATACCGGTGAGCCAAAACAGTGAACGGTAGTTAAAGCCTTTTCCCACCATCCACGCTTGCAGTGCATCGAATAGACGACGCTCCTCCATGGCGCTGATGTAGGTCATAGCCACGAGTAGAAACAGTAGCAACTCTGCGTATTCTAAAAGGTTGTGCTCTAAGGCTTGTTGGGCGACTTCAATTTGTTGATGGTTTTGGTAGGTTAAGCCAATCGCAATCCATATGAGGCCAGCTGCGAGCAGAACTGGCTTCGATTTTCGCAATTGCAGATACTCTTCCATCATCACAAACACGTAGGCGATAACGAAAATGGCCAGACACAGATAGCCAATTGAAGACTGAGTGAGATTGAGGGCATGAGTTGTTCCTGTCTCACTGGCAAAAGATAAAGAGGGAAGAATCGCCAAGAGAAAGACGAAGATCTTTGTGCCTGCCATAATTTACGCTCCATGAAATTAGATGAGTCTGTACGCGTAAAAGCGTAGACCTAAATATGGCTGCGTAGTGTGATAGAACTCTTAATAATTCAAGAGATTAGTGAATCGTATTAGAGATAAAAATGAAAAAGCTCTACCAACTCATTTGTTGATAGAGCTTTATCTGTGGTTGCCAATATTAAGCAGCACTGCGATCAAAAACGACAGCTTGATCAACGGTACACACTTCAACGGGCCAACCGTAAGATTGGTACTCCAGCGCAAGTTTGTCAGCGACAACACGTGAAACAGTTGCACTGATCCACATACCTTTGCCCATTACTTGGTATTTTAATGTTCTCATTTCCATAATAACCACTGCTCTCTTTCCTTCCTATTGGCTGATCGCAGTCTATAGCAGCCATGAACGCTGAAATTTCACTTTGAGCTCATATCTTTGCTGTTAAGGCTCAGCATCATCAAGCTCGTAAATAGTGCCTATTCAGTGTTCTGTACGGTCTGTTTGGGGTTTGGTGTCATACTCTAAGTATATGTAATGTATTGGAAATATAATTTTAGTGAAATTTAGTGTAAGAGATCTCGCACATGACTTTCAGAGATAATGAGAACGGAGTGTTATTTAAATTGAGGAGGTTGATACTTAATGTTGGCAATTGTTTATGGTTTGTTTTCTATCAATAATTGGTTTTGTATTCTAATTATTAAATAATATATAGCCTCATAACCTGCAATTTAAGCTAATTCACAGTTTTATATTTTGCCTATGTTTGATTGGGTAATATTATTGCTCTCTTGATTTTGGTCATTATCTCAATGTGCATTACTTTGCACTATCTATACGTGTTCTGTTCCACATAAACAAGATGTATAGAGGCAATTATGACTAATCCTGCTCAAACCGATCGTAAAGTGACGATTGGTTGTTATATAGCTCTCGCATTCGCGATAGTGTTCTTTTCCGGCCTGCTCAAATCTAATGAGTGGTATGGTGTTTTTGACTTTACCACGTTAAATGGTTCGTTCGGTAAGGTCGCCTATGATGTCAGTGAGACAGCAGACGGCGTCCAAGCTGCCACCACATCACTACGTGGTAAGGGCGGCAGTGGCGCGCGTGACGGTTTCATTTTCGCGCTGACTTTGATCCCTACCGTGATGTTTGCGTTAGGAATGATTAATGTCCTTGAACACTACGGCGCACTAGAGGCTGCTCGCAAGTTGTTAACACCTCTTCTACGTCCATTGATGGGGATTCCAGGTAATTCGGGCCTAGCCTTGATTGCGTCTTTACAAAGTACGGATGCCGGGGCCGCTATGACTAGGCAGCTCAAAGACGAGGGGCATTTGACTAAGCGTGAAACCGATGTGTTTACCATGTTCCAATTTACGGCTGGTGCTGCCATTGTCAACTTTTTCTCTTCTGGTGCCGTGCTGTTCACCCTCACCACGATCGATGGTTCATTAGCGGTTTCATCTTCGATCGGTCTTGCTGTTGCGGTGATGTTTGTCTTTAAGTTTGTTGGTGCCAACCTGTTCCGTATTTATCTAAATATCACAGAGGGCAAAGAAGATAAGTCGGACTCCAATAAAAAACAAAACATGACAGAGGAGGCAGCATAATGAGCGAAGTAAAAGCAAAGAAACCTATGGTGACGGATATTTTCGTTGAGGGTGCTAAAAAAGGTTGGGTGATCGCGACTACGTCGACCCTGCCAAACGTGCTGATGGCTTTTGTGATCATCAAGGCATTGCAAATCACTGGTGCACTCGATCTGATGGGCAGTGTGTTCGCCCCTATTATGGCTGTGTTCGGTCTTCCAGGTGAGGCCGCTGCGGTACTCATTGGGGCTTGGATGTCGATGGGCGGCGCTGTGGGCGTTGTGATTACGCTGTTTGACCAAGGTATTTTAAACGGGACTCACATTGCGATCTTAGCGCCTGCGATTTATCTAATGGGCTCTCAAGTGCAATACATGGGACGCATTATGGGGCCTATCGGTACGGAAGGCCGTTATATTCCAGTGATGATTGCTATCTCTGTATTGAATGCGTTCGGCGCGATGTTGGTCATGAATGTGCTTTTATAGCCGACTGACTATTTAGAGACCAAGAAATGAATCAGATTGAACGCGACAAAAGTCGAAGCGTTATATTGGTGATTTTTATCGGGTCCCTAAAATAGAGAAACCCCGTTTGGCTTACACCAAACGGGGTCTGTTCTTTTTCGTAGCCTTCCTGCTACCAACGTTGTCTCTTATTTATTCTTAAATAAGGTAACGTATGCTCCCTGCATCGTTCCTTGACTTGGTTAACTCCATTAACCTATCCAATTCATCGCCTTCCTAGCGGTGTCCTGACCTTATCATCCTGATAAGCAACTCATCCTAGAGTGTGACTTCCTTGCTGATAACCCTTCCTGTGCTATCAAATCTTCATCCTGAAGATACCCAATCCATTAGGCTTTTCCTGTTCCTGCCAACTCCCTGTCGACAAGTTAATTAAACACTCTTGTGACTTCACTCGCAATGGAGCAAAACTATAATTCAGTTCAATAATTAGAAAGATTTGTGCGCTGTTCATTAGAAAACAATAAGTTGAGTTTGTTTTTTGAGTATATTCTGCGAAGCTTATTTGAGATCTCTTACGTCGGTTGTGAGAGATCTCTTACAAGGAGATGAGCAAGCTTGACTGAATCAAGAAGGCTTATACTCGTCAGTTATTATTGAAGATAAGGAAATATCATGGTTACAGCGTTATACGCGTCTATACTCGCCCTCATTATGCTCTGGTTAGCCGTTGAGGTGATCAAGCAGAGAAGGAAGAATCAGGTCGCCCATGCTGATGGTGGTGTCGAATCGCTGCAAATCGCGCGATCTGCACAGAGTAATGCGATGGACTATATCCCGATAACTGTGATTCTAATGGCGCTGTTAGAGTTTAACGGTGCCAATGTCTGGTTGATTCATATCATCGGCATCGCTTTTATTGCGGGTCGTATCATTCACGGGAAGAGCATTCTTGCTCGCAGCCTAAAAGGCCGAAAACAAGGTATGTATTTAACCTTTGGCAGCATGGTGTCTCTGGTTGTCCTAAACTTGGTTTATCTACCATTTGATAAACTTATGTAAGGATAGCCATGGCGTTACGCCTCCCTCCACCATGGATGATCGTATTGGCTGGCTTGGTGCTCAACATTCTCGCCATTGTTGTGTCGAGCCTGGTGCTCGACAAAATGGTGGTTGAGCAGGCTCAATACCGCGAGCGCCAGCAAGGTAACATCTACTCTATTCAGCTGGCGTGGAACACTATAGAGACGTTAGAACGTAAGCGCGAATCCATGCTGCTACACATGGACATCAGTACCTCATCCAACTCTGCGGTCACACCTGAATTAGAGGAAGCGATGCGAGGCCAGTTAGGTGTGTGGGTGAGCGGAGAGGTCCCCGAGATCACCGTTGAAAACCTTTCTCAGATCATGATGATGATTAACCAAGCCCAGCAATCGCAACGGACACGCATTGATGATTTCTATCTCGATAATCTAACCCTATCCGAGCTTCTTCAGGCTCTAGAAGAGCAAATGACGCTCTATAAAAACATTGCCCTTTTTCTACAAATCTTCGGCTTAGCTTTGATTCTCGCTCGCGATTTGGCAAGGCGAAGTTAGGGTAGTGAGCTTTCTGACGACCTGTATCGATTCGCTATTAATTTAAATTTGGGTGCTGTTTCCCTTGGTACTTTGGAAGCTGATTTCTGAGCTTTTGAAAGGTGCTAAAAGCGTTGTTGGCTGACAAGCGATTCATTAGCCAATCAGGCAGTATCCCACCTGCGTTCGCATAGGCTGTGTAGTTGATGTGTGTGAAGCCGTTAGTGAGCGGCTGTAGAGTCCATATAGCGTCCACATCGCGAATGCGAATATATCCAGATTCCTTTGCAAGGTAGTTCGACGCGTCTTTGATTGTCAGAGTAAATTGTCCCTCTTCGACCTCGTATTTGGAGTAGGTAACCATGTCTCGGTCACGGGCCGGCCATGGAGCTTTGAATTGGGTATAGACAATGTTTTCGTTAGCGGAGATCTGCATCAGCACTTCACTGTGGGACACATTATCGATCCAGTTGGGCACATTGTCGCTGTCTTCTAGTAACAACAAGAATCCGGAGTAGCTGGTCTCGACCTGCATTTGAGCTCGCACTTCTACCAAGCCATTGCCGTGGTCGCGTTTGTGGATTGTGATGCCATCTTCGCTTTTTACAAAGGCCCAAGGTGTGGCAAAAGCAAGCGTTGAATAGGTGAAAAGGCTAACTACAAAGATCCGGAGTAGAGTCATTCTTCTTCCTGAAAAATAAAGACTTATTAAGTTCGAGTATAGCTAAACTTGGCTGGAACAGAGAGGCTTTATTGGAACATAATAGCAACCTAATTATTACAACTATGGGCGCTTTATTTTGCAACATGCGTTACTGCCACTTTTCGTCTTTATCAGCGTACTCAGTTCGTCGGTCTTTGCTCAACCAAATCAGGCTTCACAGCAGGTTAAGCCTTATCAACCCAAAGGTGCGACTTGCGTCATTCGTAATAGTGATGGTGAGGTTGTTCTTGTTCAAGATTACCTGACGCGCACGTTTTCTTTGCCCGGTGGTTATATTGATAGTGATGAGACATTTCAGGCTGCCGCGAAACGAGAAACGTTCGAAGAGACAGGGATAACTGTCGATGTGGGTGAGCGGCTTGATATTGACGACAATCGAGTTGTTTTTGCTTGCCAGCCCAAAGAGAGTGTTGGTTATATAGACCCTGTTATCGAGAACCGTTTCGGCGCGAAAATTATCCCTGCTCTTAACTCCAAGCACTTTGGTAAAGAAATTCGTCAGGTTTACCTTGCGCCTTTAACGCCATCTGTTGTTGATAAATACCGTTATCCAAGTGATAGCGACGCTCTAAAATCTTGGATCAAGACGAGCCACACCAGCGCTTTTCATGTGCTCGATGACTTGACCAATGGAGCAAGTGAACTTCATACAGAGCAATTACCGTTTATGGCCTCTTTTCAAGCTTGGGCTAAATCAATGCCAATCATCGGTAGCTTACTCACTATTGGTAATGGCTTAGGTGAAGGGGCATTTGCGGTCGGATTATTGGTGCTGCTCTTATTATTGTTGCCCCTACGCTATGGTCTGACGCTTGCCTTTGCACTGCTCGCCACGGCTTATTCGGTCAACCTTCTAAAAATGGGTTTCGCCATTCCACGTCCTTTCTATCTGCTTCCAAGCTTGCAGCAAGCTCAAGCCAGCGGATTTAGTTTTCCGAGTGGTCACACAACCCAAGCGGCGGCAGTTGTCGGGCTGTTACTAGGCTGGGTAACAAAGCGATGTGAACAGCATGGCTACATCAGTCCAAGTGCAGCGATTGTCAGTTGGTTTGCACTGTCGCTTCTTGCTGGCGCCGCTAGGGTTTGGTTGGGTGTTCATTACCCGACAGACATTATCGCCGGAATCGGCTTAGGTGGTTTGATCGCTCTACTGTCGTTGAAGGTCTACCAATTTAGATGCGCAAACCAAAGGCGATTAGTTGAATCGAAGCGTTTGTGGCTGTTGTTACTGGTGGTTTATCTCTTTGGTACCTTACAACTGTTGCAGCCTCTCTATGTGTTTGCTTGGTTTGCCGCGCTTGGCTTGTTCATTTCTTTGTTTATGAATAATCAGCAATCGAACGTTTTGAAACTTAACCCTTGGCAGCAAGTTATTGCTTCAATAATCGGTGTGATGGTGATTGCAGGAGTGAGTATGGCTTTAGTCTCGTCTGCAACAACCAGTACTTTGCTTTTAGCGGTGAATGCACTGGCTATTTTGATTGGGGTGCTCTGGATCTTAGTGGGTTCGCCTTATCTCACTCGACGCTTTAAGCATTGTTAGAGAGGCGCATTTATCTAAAGGGAAAAAAACGGAAGAGTCATACTCTTCCGTTTTGATTAAAGGGCAGGAAGCGAAAGGCGGTGTTATTTTTAAAGCTTGTCAGCCTCAACAGTCTTGATGCTTGTCCAGTTGGTGTTGGCATCTTGAATAAAGACTTGAGTATCTTCCAACCAACGTTTTTGAACAGATTTATCTAAGTTCAAGTAGAGCTTACCGTCTTCAATTTTCCATGCGTTAGGGTCTGTTTCAAACTTCTTACCCATTGCCACGCCAAATGCACAATAGCCGCCGTATTGAGGTGCATACGCTTGTGGATCTGCACGAAACTGGTCGCGGTTTTCACTGCTCGCAAATTGGTAAATGGCATTTTTATAGGTGGCCGTAAATTCAGGTGAACCTTGTACTGCGCCTGCATCCGTAAAGTAGGCTACAGGGTCATAGCCTTTAATCGCCAAATCATTGCTATCGACGCTCATGTCGATATCTGCTGCCATCACTGAAAAACTCGCGCCAATTAGTGCTGCTGCAAGAGTGAATTTTTTACCTGCTGATTTGATAGGTGACATAGCGTATTCCTTGTCTCTGTTTGGTTAGCTTGTATGAATAAATTAGCGAACTTGTCCGGTCTATAGAGAGACAAAAGACCTAAAAAGTAGGCGAATCGTTCGGAGATGCTATGGACCTGTTGTCACAACTGATGGAATATTTTTCGATACGCACCGGTGTTTTTTACTCTGGTCGTTTGTGTGGAGTGTCGTCTTTTAATGGGGAACAAGGCACACAAGGACATTTACATGTATTAACTCGTGGTGAGCTAGTGTTAGCCCGAAATGGTGGTGAGCCTAAACAACTTTCTGAGCCCTGTATTGTGTACCTACCAAACAACACCTCGCACGCGATAGAAGGTGTTGGGGAGGGGGCTGAATTGGTATGTGCTAGTGTCGAATATCGTTCTGGTCAGACAAACCCCTTGTTGTCTGCGTTGCCAGAGGTGATTGTCATTCCTTTTAAAAGCGCCCCAAATTTAAGCCACGTGATTGATGCGCTGTTTCGCGAATCGACCCAGCAATCTTCGGGTCAGCAATATTTAATGGATAGGTTGAGCGATGCCTTGATGGCGCTGATCTTTCGACACCTGATTGAGGAGCAGAAGATAAACAAAGGTGTGTTTTCTGCACTTGCTCACCCGCGCCTTGCATCGGTGGTGTCTGCTATACATCAGCTTCCGGCACGTCACTATTCTGTGGTTGAGATGGCCTCTCTTGCTGCGATGTCTCGCACTCAGTTCATTGAAACGTTCAAACGAGAAGTCGGGGAGACTCCGGGGGACTATGTGCAGAAATGGCGTGTGTCCGTTGCTCAGTCGCTATTGCTGCAAAATAAGCCGATTAACTGGGTGGCCGATGAGGTGGGATACACCAGCTATTCAGGGTTCTCACGCGCTTTTCAGCATGTCGCAGGTGTATCGCCAAGGCAATGGTTGAAAGAGAGCTCAGACTGACGAAAAGTGTATTTGAAAAGGGAGCCCTGCTCGTTGATTGCAATGAGCGGGGCTGTTTTTTGAGTAGGTTACATCAGAGAATAAATCAGCGAAGCAGCACGCTACGTAACGGGCTTTTCTCAAGTGCGACAACTAAGCCGAAGCTGAGAATTATCGTCATGCTGTAAGCGAGAATGTCTTTCGATAAACCAGTGATGCCAAGCATCCCGCAGATATTAAACATCACGATGATTAACAGTAGATGGCTGACATAGATACCCAGCATTCGGCTTGAAATGGCTCGAACCCAACGATTGTCCCCCATGTTTGGGTTTGCCAGTAGCCACATGAATACGCCAGTGCCCCAGAGCGCTGTGCCCGCTAAGAAGTCATTGATGTTGAATGCGACGTCAAATCCCATCAACCAAGCAGCCTCTCCAAAGTGGATGCTCATTCCCAATGCAGCCATCGCAATAGATTGCATTGAAGTGAGTCGCCAACTGTTTTGTCGAATCATAAATCCAATAGCTACGAGTAGCGTGCTGAAGAATGGCCCATTGCGTGTGAAAATCGGCGCTTCCAATTCAGTCAGAGGAGCGTAGCTACCAGCCAAGATTCCGTAGAGGTATAACGCGAGCGCCAAAGGCAAGATCGCTTTGGTTAGGCTCATTTCGACGAGCAGTGCGAGAACGGCAACGGCACAAATAAGGGCAGGGATGAACCACAAGTGCACCAAACCACCTTCGAATAAGCTGTTCAGTGGTGTCGACATTAGGAAGCCCCAGTAACCTTCACGCTCTGCGAGGTAACCGACTTCCATGACTTTGCCCAAATTAAACGGCATCAATAAACTGATGACGCTCCAGGCCAGCCAAACCTTGAGAAGCGGCTTGGAGTAACTCGTTAATGTGCTCCAAGGTGAACGAGTGAGCTTGGGTTGAATGAGGTAACCAGAAATTAAAAAGAACAGCGGAACGGCAAAGCGAGCTGCTTGGTTGAGAACATAGCCTACCCATGGCACCTCATCGATTAGTGCATAAGAGAGGGCCATTTGGCAGTGTAAGCCGATGATCGCCAAAATAGCCACCACACGACCTAACTCTAGGCTGGCAATATGTGTGGACGGCTTTGAACTAGCGGTAGACATAACAAGACTCTTAGAAAAATTTTCCCAGAAGTTAGCAGTGTTCTCGTGTCTTGCTCTAGCTTTAAATCAAAAGAAAGTGCGGTTATTACCCAGTCAAAGCCTGTTTATTTGAAGCGACTCGCAGCTATATTAATCCAGTTGCTTTCAAGGTAAATATGCCAAGGGTACAAGTGATTAGTGACATCACGGTTGTCAGCGCAATGATATTGGCGGCTAAGGTTGAATTACCGCCCATTGCTCTCGCCATGACATAGCTAGCGGCAGCCGTTGGAGCTGCGCTCATCAAAAAGATGAGTCCGAGATCTTGTTCTTTAAAGCCAAAAATCAGCGCCGCGAGTGTAATGGTCAATGGAGCCAGTACCAACTTATAGCTGGTGGCAAACCAAGTTGAAGCTTTCTCTTTCTTTAGAGAGCCAATATCTAACGATCCACCGGTACATAGAAGTGCCAGCGGCAGCGTCATATTGGCGAAGTACTGCCCTGCGTCAGAAACCATTTTAGGTACAGGGATCGATAGTGCATAGAACACGACGCCAAGTGTAATTGCGATGATCAACGGGTTCTTGGTGAGGGTTTTGACAATAACTTGTACCGCTTGTTGACCAGATTCCTGTCCTTTGGGTGTAAGCGCGATCACGGCCTGAATGTTGTAAAGCACAGTCAAAGAGGCGACATAAATTGCAGCCAGTGCAACGCCATCGTTGCCATAAATGTTCGCTACGTAGGCTAAACCGATGATTGCAGTGTTAGCTCTAAAGCCTCCTTGAACGATGACACCCTGATCTTTTGGTTCTGAAAAAGCCAACCGAGTCGACAGCGTCGTAAATAGGAAGAATAGGAAGTTAGCGACGACGCCGAATACCACTAATTTACCGCTGGCAGCGAAATCATGATCAGATTGAACGATGCTTAAGAACAACATCGCTGGCAGGGTGACCTGAAAAACCACCTTTGAAGCAACATCGATAAAGTTTTCATTGATCAACCCAATGCGTTTGAGCATGACACCGAGCACCAACATTAAGCAGATAGGCCCAGTAATTGAGGCGGAAAACGCAAATTGTTGCCAAAGAGAGGTCATGTGCAGTCCTTGCTAGGTTTTTATGAAGAGCGATCGCAGCAATAAGCGACGATGAATTAAAACGCATTGAGTACTGTCGCATTTTTCCACAAATAACATCGACACAGAAATCAAATTTTGAGCAGAACCAAAAAATAATTGCAAAAAAGAACGAACGTGCTAAAAATAAAAGGTCTCAATTTTATGTGATGAATGATGAGTAAAGGAAGAATAACTAAAGAGCATATTTTAAGTCATGCCTTTGCCCTAGCGAGTGAAAATGGTCTGGAGAGTTTGACCATTGGCGAGCTGGCAAAGCAATGTGGCATGTCGAAAAGTGGTCTGTTTGCTCACTTCAACTCTAAAGAGAACATGCAGTTAGCGGTTCTTGAATATTCGAATCAAGTTTTCACTGAACGTGTCATCGTGCCAGCTCGCGAGTTGGGGGATGGTGATATTGAAGCGAAACTGAAACAGCTGCTCGATAACTGGCTTGGTTGGAATCACTCCTTTCAAGGCAGTTGTATGTTTATTGATGCATGGAAAGATGTTGCTAGTGAAAAGTCGGTTATCCAGCAAGCACTGCAGAAAACGATCGCAGTCTGGATCGATTATTTGACGATTCAGATCACCAAAGCCATTGATAATCAGGAATTTAGAGCCGACTTAGAACCTAAACAGGCCATCTTTGAGTTGTACGGTTTGTACTTGAGTGCGAATTTGTTCTATTCACTACATGGTCAACGGGCGAGTCACGACCATTTTTGGAATGGTGTAGAACGATTAATCGCGAGTTGGAAGTGATAACCCGTTAGAAAATAGACAGAATACAGACAAACTGGCTCCCAATGATGGGTGCCATTTTTTAAAATAACAAAAAGCACGGTCGTTCTTTTTCGGCTGAGCTAACAGGCCAACTCACTATAGAGTGGACAAAAGGAACCGTCATGAGTGACAAAATTTATTTCAACACCTCAACGAAATTCAGCTTCAAGCGCAGCTTGATTGGTGCGACGACTAACCTGCACTACATTCTTGCGCCAAGCCACGCTAAGAAAACTGCGCGTAAGCTCCTACTAACGCCAGTCCGTTCAGAGCCCAAGAATAGTGAGCCACAAGGCTTAATTAAGGGCGAAGTAACAACTCGTGACGGTGTTCTAAAAACATACTCACTGGGTACTGGTCCGGTTTGGGTGCTCACTCATGGCTGGTCTGGTACCGCGAGTCAGTTTTATCCTCTGATGGAGCATATTGCAGCCAAAGGCTTCACCGCACTTGCTTATGACCACCCTGCGCATGGTGGTAGTGATGGTGTGTACGGTCACATTCCAGCATTTGTTAAAGGCTTAGAAGCGATTCTAGATACCATCGAAGACGTTGCAGGTTTAGTTGGGCACAGTATGGGCACGGCTTCGGCGTTAGAGTGCAAACACGCTAAGCTTGAGAACAAGCCACTTCTTTTGATCGCGCCAGTGCTCGACTACTTAGAAAACTTGTTCGGCAGCGTGGCTCGATCGGGTTACTCAATGAAGCTCTTTGAAGCGGTGGTTGGTGAAGTTGAAGAGCAGTTCAATTACCCAATTCAGTCGGTCGACCCTTATGGCAAACTGGCGCTTCGCCAATCCAATACCATCATAGTGCATGATGAGAAAGACAAGTTCACTAAGTACTCGGTGTCGGAGCGTGCTGCGAACGAGATGGAGCGAGTGACCTTGGTGACGACTCAAGGTCAGGGGCACGGTCGAGTGATGAAATGCCCGCAAGTTTTTGAAAGCTTCGACGCACTGATTTAATCGCGTCGCTCTAGATAAATGTCAGATCTGAAGAAGGCCAATCTGCGATGAGATTGGCCTTTTTGTTAATTAGGCTTGAGCCTAGGTTTTAGCTGGGCCTGGATTTTAACTGATCTCAGTTAGCACAATTTGCAGGGCCAACTTCTTTCCACACTCCCCATTGGCCAGACTGTGAAGGATCATCTCCTTTCGTCCACCATTTCGCTTCCCAAAGCGTATTGCCTTGAGTCACTTGGTCACCGCCCGTGTAGACAGTGTTAGCATCCCAAGCATTGTTACACGTACTACCGCCCGTTGTTTTCTTAAGGACTTTTACTGAAGTAGAAGCAACAGATGTTTCCGAACCATCACTCACCGTAACCGAGAAGTTAAACAGAGTATCTTGCGTATATTCACCAGCAACAAAACTCACAGATGCACCTTGAACCGTTGCGTTAAGTTCAGCAGGTACATTCCATGTGAAGCTCAATGTATCGTTGTCTGCATCGGTTGAGTCAGAGGCGTCTACCACAACAACATCACCAGCGTTCACCTCAGCAGGCGCCGAAACAGCCGCGACAGGAGCCGTATTGACTGGGTCTGTGTTCTTCGGTGTTACTGTGACTACCACAGTGTCTGTTGATGTTGCGCCTTCGTTGTCTGTTACTGTCAGGCTAAAAGTAAGCGTCTCTTGTTGAGTCACTTCAACAACATCGAAGCTTGCAACAGCGGCATTGGCGTTAGCCAGTGTTACTGCTGTACCGCTCACTTGAGACCAAGCGTAACTCGCAATGGTGCCATCGCTGTCTTTTGAAGCGCTGCCATCTAGAGAAACAGAAGCTGGGCCTTCAACTGATTGGTCTGCACCTGCCGATGCAGTTGGTTTGCGGTTGACTGGGTCAGTTGTGCCATCGGCCAAGCCTTCGTGCATCGCATTTAAGATATCGCCATTGTCTGCATCAATCTCCCATGAGAAAAGACCCGCAAGGCCAAGGCTGCGCACATAAGCACCTTTCGCTTTCACAGAGCGGTCGTCATCAAAAGTGATCAATTGACCTGATGTTCTGTTCCAAACGTAAGGCGCTTCAGCTTGCTCGTCATAGCCGTATTCAAAGCCATTAATGCCCTGATTATTTGCGCCTAACATATTGGCTTTAATGCCTTTGTAGTCAATAACACCATCTTCCCAAACGCCTTGGGCGGTGCTGCCCTTCAGCTTACCGTTACCAACGCCTGTCATTGGGTCGTTCGGATCAGTCAGAGTCGATGGAAGTACGCCTTCCCAACCTCGACCATACATAGCGGTACCAACGACCAGTTTGTTTGCAGGTACGCCTTGCGCAAGCAGTAGCTGAATGCCATTGTCTGTGGTGTAAGCTGGACCTTTGTATGGTTCGCCGTTTTCATCAAGGCCACTGCCGTCACACTGGCCTGGACGCATAAAGTTGCCACAGTTGAGTGCCGTTTGGTGACCAAGAACGTTGTTCCAACCGCCGTAGAAGTCGTAAGTCATTGCGAAGATGTAATCCATGTATTGGATAGCATCGCCGTAGTTTACGTCTTCGATCTTGTCATAACCGACACCAATTGCAGATGTGAGCTCGTAGGTACGGCCTGTTTCAGCTTCAAGTTCGTCTAGCATCGCGCGCAGCTCAGCCATTAAAGCAATGTAAGCTGGGCCGTCATTAACAGGGTCGCCGAGGTCGGCTGCGGCACCGCCACCACCTGGGAACTCCCAGTCGATGTCGACACCATCATAGAATTTCCACGTATTTAAGAACTTTTTAACCGACGCAACAAAGGTGTCTCGGTTGGCTTTGGTTGTAAAGTCAAAGAAGGGATCTGATAGCGTCCAACCACCAATTGAAGGGATGATTTTTAGATCTGGATTTCGCTGCTTCAGAGCCATCATCATTGCATAGTTGCCTTTGATAGGCGTGCTGTATTCATGACCTGCTTGATTGAAGCTCTTTTGGAACGCGGCCCAAGGGTCGTGAATAACCACCTCATAATCATTGACACCCTTACAGGCAGTCATCAGTGCGTTGAAGCTATTACCACCGACCGATTTTACTGATTCATTTGGACCACAAATTGGGATGAAGCCGTAAAGGATGTGGGTCAGATTGTCAGCTGGTAGGTTGTCGACAGTGTAGTCTCGGCCATAGATACCCCATTCAACAAAGTAAGTACCTACTACCGTGTTAGGGTCTGTATTGTAAGTCTTGTTGTTCGGGTCGATGTTCATAGTGAGTGGAGCAAGGTGAGAACCGTCGGTGTCGGCAATGGTGATTTGTGCTGGTGCACTTTTACTACATCCTGTTGCGTCACAGGCCTCGATTTCCATTTGATACAAACCGCCTTGGCCATATTCAAACGACGCGGTGGTTTGACTACCAGTAATCGCGCCAGTCGCTACTTTTACACCATCAAAGTAGATGTTGTACGTATCGCCAGCGGTGCCACTCCATTGGTTAAACTTAACCGCGATCTTGGCTTTGTCATGGTATTTAACCATGTCGTTGTAGCCAGAGGTTGTCTCCATCGCAAGTTCAATCTTTGAGAACTGCAGGTTATTGGAACCATACATATCAATGCTTGGTGCGGTAGGTGCGGCCAGTGCCGTGCCTGATAGCGCTAATGCTATGCCGGTCGCACACGTGTTTAAACGAATCATATTTTCTCTCACTCCTTGAATGTGGTTGAAGTACACAGCGGTCAGTTGAATTGGCTGTAACTTCGAATCAGCCCCTAAGATGAGGCGTCGAGTTCAGTATTCGAGAGAGTTTTTATTTCATAAGTGAAAATAAATCCGTTTTCGATGGACAACGAAAAAATCACAACTTGTTACAAAGTTGTTGCGCTATGGGTGAGAGGTCGAGTCCATGTTTTATAAAATTATCGCAGCCAGTGGAATGGTCTCATAAGTGAGCTTTTACGACATGACATGATGCAAATTTTTGATGTTGCATATTTTTATGTTGAAAAATGGAAGTAGTGTAGTGTTTTTAAAAACAGCGAATAATCAGATGTGTTTTGGAATGAACGGGTTATTTGCTGAATTGCTCAGCCAAAGAAGCGCGTCTTTGCTGTACAGCGCTGCTGTTTAACGGAATAGCGGTATGTTCATACCCTTCTTTTACAAATTGCTGTGTAGGGATGTTTGGTACTAAGCGCTTAAGTTGAGGTGAATTGAAGGTGCCACTTATCGCGTACACGGTTTCACCAGACCCAGTATTGATGGTGATGGTCTTGCCATTGAACTTAAAGTTGGTACTGATTAGGCGGTGGTTCATCACCACACCTTGTTCAGATAGGGAAAGGATATCGGTGTCATAAGGTGGCGCGCCTACCTCAATCCATGTGCCGTAGACATTACTCGGATCGATAAACTTCTGATGCGTTTGATAAGCGGTATAACTAGCAAAGACGGCGGCAATAAGCCCCGTCAATAAAAGTAGGTAAAACAGCGCCTGAGTCAATAAGTCTCTGCTCTTCGAATCCTTTTGTCCCATTTTTATGGCTGTTTCCTTCATCTTCCAAAGGACGATTTTATTTATTGAATACTCAGTTTGCAATGAAAGTTGTCAAAGTTAGAAGCAGGATCCACATTGTGAAGCAAACTCACACTTCGAGTGGGCGCTAGTTTGGTATTTGCAGCGAGTTGATTGAACACTCAAAAGCACTAACTTATGACGATTAATTGCTTGTAGGAAACGGGTGAATTAGTTAAAACATTCAAGCAAGTAATTTTGGTGATGAGGCATTTTATAAGCTCACGCCGTTCTGAATAAAAACAAGGAAGTACAATGATTAAAGAAAATACCTATTTCGATGGTGGCGTTAAATCTCTTGGTTTTTCACAAGAGGGTGAAGATGTCAGTGTAGGTGTGATGCAAGCGGGTGAGTTTACATTTGGTACGGCTGCACCAGAAAGAATGACAGTAGTAAAAGGTGCATTAACGATTAAACGTGTTGGTGAAGATGATTGGTCAACGTTTAAATCAGGTGATTCGTTTGAAGTAGCAGGTGATTCTTCATTCGATGTTAAGGTTGCAGAAGCGACCGCTTACCTTTGTGAGTACTTGTAATACTGTCGGTTACTGAACTCGCCAAGCGACCAAGAAAAAAGCCACGCTCCAAGCGAGCGTGGCGAATCAGTGAACGATATTCTTGGCAGTGGATAACGTCACGTTTTAACTGTCCTCCAAAGAGAAGACAAAATTCTTAATAGGTTTCAAAGACGCCATTGTTAAAGTCATGGATCGTCTGTTCTATCTCTTTCATGCTATTCATTACAAACGGGCCATAATGAACAACAGGTTCGTTAATGGGTTCTCCCGAAAAAATCAGTACTCCAGACTCTTCCTTCGCGATCATCTCCAGAATTTCAGCCTTACTCAATAGCGCCAATTGTCCAGCAACGAGAGATTGTGACCCTAATTCAATCGAGCCTTTATAAACATAAACGAACGCGTTGTGATCATTTTCGGTTGTGAGCGTCAGCGTTTGATCTGATTGTGCTCGCCAGTCTGAAACATTGAGTGGTACCCCAGTCGTTTGCAATGGCCCGGATAGTTGTGTGCCCTCAATTGATGCGTTGCCAGCGATAAGTCGCAGTAGTCCCATCTTCTCGTTACCCCATTCAGTAATGGTCTCACTTTGAAAGTCGTGGTATTGAGCAGGCTTCATCTTGTCGCGAGCAGGTTGGTTTATCCATATTTGGAAACCATGCAGAGAGCCTTCTTCCATCATTGGCATTTCACTGTGAATCACTCCGCGACCTGCGGCCATCCATTGAGCGCCACCACTACGAAGCTCACCGACATTGCCCATATGATCCTTATGCTGGAAATGACCTTGGAGCATATAAGTGAGAGTCTCGATGCCGCGATGAGGGTGCGGTGGAAATCCACCTACGTAATCTTTACTCTCATCGGATTTGAGTTCATCAATCATTAAGAAAGGCGAGAAGCTGGCGTTGTTGAATCCTGCAGCTCGTTGGATTTTCACACCATCGCCGTCGGACGTTGCCTGAGCATTCATGATTTGTGTAATACGTCGATTTTCCATGGTTGTTATCTCCAAATGTTTCAATACCTATAGTCTAAGTAGGAAGCACAATCTCAAACAGGGCACAAAACTGACGGGCTTGTTTGAAAAATTCGAACAAGTGAAAAATGGAAGGTTACGCGCCAGTGAAGCGTCGATTTCATAGGGAATGAGTTCGTTTTGTTGCTGCTATTTATGGCAGTTCAAATATTTTCAAAAGAAGATGCTAACGTTGTTGCAGTGAGCTTGAGTGATAATCGTGATCTCGAATATCAGAAAGTTCGCGATTACTGACTATACTTACAATAAGGGATAGTCTAGCCAAGGAGGCGACGATGGCTGTGCAATCTAAACACAACGATAGAAGTGGCCGAGTTGGTTTCGAAAACGACTTCACCACTGATCAACGTCAGCGTTTTACCGAAGTGGCAAACGCGGCATTTCGACGCAGAAAAAAGAAGGAAGAGCTTGATAGACCTTTCTTCCAATCAGCAAAAAACGCGGCGTTTAAACCGGTTCTTAAACCAAAGAGAATGAGTCCGAGCAAGCAGCGTCAAGTTGTTTGGATAGTGATCATTGGTCTGGTCAGCCTATGGGCTATGTATATGGCTGGCTAACTAGATTGCTGGTGTAAAGCGGTGACATTACTTGGTATTGTCTCGATGGCTTTGCACGGCTCAGAACAGTGCCCATCTTCAATGAGTGGTGTCGTGAGATCGTCTTGGTAATAAGCGAAACGGTTTTTACCAGAGTGCTTGGCATAATACATCGCTTTGTCTGCACAGCGTGTCAGCTCTGCAAGATCAGTCGCGTCACTAGGATACATTGCCACCCCAATACTTAAGGTGAGTGTGCCGACTTGATTGTTGGTCAGGTTTTCGTTTTCAAATAAGCCGCTGATTCTCTGCAAAATACCATCTAAATCTTGCTTGCTTCTCACATCATAGAGCATTAATACAAACTCATCGCCAGCGAAGCGGGCAATCGAATAGTCATGCTTATGAGTTGATCGGTCTTTACTGCGAAGGTTATTTTTCAATCGCTGGGCAAAGTGTTGTAGAACACTGTCGCCAACATCATGACCAAAGCTGTCATTGATGGTTTTGAAGTTATCGATATCTAAGAAGACTAAAGCCGTCACACTGTTATTCGTATTGACGGTGTTGAGTTTCTCAATTGCCCAACGTTCAAAACTCCAACGATTCGCAAGCCCTGTGAGTTGATCTCGGTAAGCAAGGTCTTCAATCCCTTCTTGATATAAGCGTTGAATATAGCCCACAGCCTTGGTGTAGTAATAAGATGACACGTGACACACGGCACTCATGGTCACAAGACTTAGAGAGAAGCGGTGTGTACTGTTGAATGGCAGTGCGAATTTATGAGGGATAAATGCCATCAAACTGCTAAGAAAAAGTAAGAAGGTAACACTGAGGATCAACCCCATGCGAAATTCATTAATAAAGATAACCGCAGCTAAGATCGGATAAAGCCAAAGCATACGCTCGGGAATGGTTCCGCTATAGAGAAACAGCACAACACCTTGGATTAGCAATACGCAGCTCAGCAACAATTCGCAATAGTGGGGTTCTTGAACCTTTTTAATATAAACGGCGTTAATGACGGCAATAATGGCGAACATCATTTCAAAGACAGACAGGGTGTAATAGCCATCTTGGAAATAGGCCCAAGTATAGAAAACAAACAACGCTGCAGAGGTTAGCGAAAAGGAGTAGACGATTTTCTGTTTTCGAGTCGAACGAATATCGGCCATCTCTTCTAGGTGTCTTCCGACCAACTTGTTCATTTTATACGCCATCGTGGAAATTAATGTTCTTAATCTTAGGTTAAATTGCTCCAATAAATGATACAAATAACAGCTAATAGTGTGATTAGTCTCTAAGTTTCATATAAATAACTCACTCTGTAAGTATCAGTTCACTCAATAACAGACAGGCTGTCATTTTTCTCGTCGCAAACTAAGGTTGACTAATGAATGTGGAATGAAACAATACGCCAGTTTTATAAATCGATCGCGAAGTCAAAGGATATTCAATGAAGAAGCTTTTTCGTCCTTATCGTTCAGCGCTTGTTCTGGGCATATTTCCGTTAAGCCTAGTGGCGAGTGGTGTGCAGGCACAACTTTCAGAAACTCCTGTAATTGGTGGTGTATTCAGTTCAAGTGAAGTTTTGAAAAATCAGGTTGTGTCGAGTTTGAGCTATTCTGCAACTCTGACTCGCGATGCTGCTCTGTTTACGATTGCTGGCGTGACGTTAGACGCTTACATATTAGCGCTGCCATTGGATGCGAAAACCAAAGCGCGTGTCATCGCTCAGTTATCGAATCCTGCTTACTCGATTCCTCTTGGTTACTTTCTGTATAGCTATTATGACCGTTATGCAGGCATTGGTAGCGAAGATGTGTTTAAAGAGTATCTGGCGACTATTTACGATGAACCCACGCTAAAGGGCTTTGAACATAGCTTGTACCATTTTGGCGATGCCAAAGAAAAAAGCGAAGCACATTCGGAGAATCATCAGCAACCAGATACGTCAACAGAATCAACGGGGCACCATGAGGGTATTCGGGTAGATGACAAGTTTATTGCCAATATGGTGGTGATCTACGATGCCTTGTTTGATTTAGGTGTGTGGCGAGATATGGATACACTGCCAGATAGCTATACTTACCTGACTGATAGCGAACAAGATTTGGCTATCATCAATAAAATCCAACCGATTGTTGTAGGTTTGATCGACAAGGCGGCGCAAGGCATGGAGCCAAGCGACATTCGCTCAGCAATGATGACCATTGTCGAAGATGGTAAGCCGGAAAACGCTAATAAACCGAACAACAAGGCACAAGCTCTCACCGTCACCCTGATCGATTTTGTTCGTCTCAACTTGCTCAAGGCATATCGCCAATTTGTATTTAAAGAAGAGAGAACAGACGCACTTGATGATTGGATGCAGCAAGCCTTTGATGACAATCCGCAAGATTTGATTGAATTTCTCTCTTCTCAGCAAAACCGTCGCTTTGCGGTGCAAGTGACCGTTGATGGCTTGCAGCAAGGTTTGATTGAAGGTTTGGTTGACCCGACAGCCCCATTTATCTCGGTTGCGAATCAGCACCACCAAAACCGCGAACAGTACAAACCTAAGCTTGAACAAGTGATTGAGCCGCCACATAAGCAGCAGGTGAGCTTTATGGCGCAATTGGCTGAACAGACGTATCAAGACCAGTACTATTTGCCCTTCTTTAAGAGACTCTACAGCGAAAACAAGAGCAATATTAGCCGAGTTGGTATCTCCTCAACGCCAACCATCAGTGTTCGCAATCTGCCGATCATTAAAACCGGTGCGAAAGTCTCAGGAGAGGGGGGAACAGGCGTTCCGAACTTCCACTTCGTTGATCGAGAGATCGACCGCGCATATTACTTCTTCGGTAATGATGCGCTGCAGTTAGATGTGTTGATGGCAGATAACAAGGTCCAAACCATGTTTGATCGCCTTAACTACTTAAAGACATTGAACTGCAATGCTCAGTACGACTGGAACGCACACACCACTTACGATGGCTTGGTGAATCTTGGATTCGGTGAGTCTTTGCGTGACTATGGCGAAAAGCGTTGCTTGAAAGAGTTAGAACAACGAGCGGATGTAGAGCAGTCTCTGACCCAAATGCGCCAAGCGCTAATCGAGGACATCCAATCTTATGAAAGGATCTCTGGCTTTGATCTTTTCACCAAGTTTGCCAAAAAAGCGCAGGTCGAGCAGACGATATCCCAATACGCTAAGTTAGATGGACAAGGTATGCCGGATTACACCTTGATCTATAACCCGTGGCCGGATCATTTTGCTCACTTCACTGGCCCGTTTAGCGATGAAATTCTGATGCCAACTGGTGAGCTCAACCGCTTGGATTACTGGCTGACGCAAGTGGAGAACACTTATAAGTCTGCAGGTGTTTATTCGAGAACCTTGTGGGGCATGGCCGGAGATCACGGTTTAACGCCAGTGTTCTATGCGCTTAACCCAGAAAAACAGGTACTAGAAGGTCTTCAGCAAGAGCTTGATTATCCAATCGTGGTTGAGAAAATTTCATCTGATGAAGGGGAAGGTCCGAAGATCACTAATGCTCTCGATTATCCAAGCCTTAAGGCGGTGGATGTGGTGGTGGCTTCGACTGCGGGGGGTAACTTTATGATGGACTTCTTTAACTCGCATCAAGGTTGGAAGGTACAGCCTGTGTATCAAGAGTTAACTGAGTGGACTCCGCTGGCAGCCCCTAAAGATACCCACATCGATATCATTGATCAGATAGCAAAGCGTCTACCCGAATCGCTGGACTACATGGTCGTGCGCGAGCAGGCTTGTACTGAGGAGAGTTGTTCTGTACGAGTGATTGGTAATCGTGACCAGTTGCGTGTGGATGAGTTGATTACACGTCAAGGAGACAAGCTGTTTTATGAGTCACTAGAGACTGGTCAGCGTCCACAGTTACTGAATACGCAACAACTTAACACTTACCTTCCTAAACCTACCGATGCCGAGTTTGCCGCTTATTCTCGTTTGGTCGATAAGTGTTTAAATCGTGCAGTTAAGTCTCAGCCTTCGACTTGGTGTCACGCAGATGAGTGGACGCAACTGACACGATTTACACCAAGGCCCGATTCAGTAAACCAGTTGGCCAATATCTACTTGGAAGATAGAGCCGGTACGGTGAACCTATTTCCGAAAGAGGGGATTGGTTACAACACCAAGGTACCGGGGCGACATGCTGGTGAAGATTACCTTGAGAAAGATGCCTTTATTGGTTTCTGGGGCGAGCCGATCGGCGAAAACTCAACACCACTGACGATCGAAGCGAATGGCTCATTGGCACCGACTTTGTTTGAGTACCTAACGGGTGAGCAGGTTGTGGTTGGTGAAAACGGTTGGGGCTTCCCGTCTCTCGTCGACAAGTTAGATATTCAAAAATAGTCTATAGAACAGCGGATAGAGGCGGCTTGTAACGGCGTCTCTATACGTTGATACGAAGCGACATACTAACAAAATCTGCTTCGCTATCATCGGTTATCTGATAGCCCAACCTTTGATAGAAAGCGATCGCTGGCTGATTGCGTCTAAAGCTAGAAAGAGTAATCGTTTCACGCTTTTCTTTGATGGCGAGGTCTTGGATATCTCTCATTACTCGATACCCTAGCTTTCGGTTTTGATGAGGTGTGAATATGATCAGTAAGTGTACATGGTAGGCGTTTTGGTAGGGTTTGTAGCAGACTAAACCGACTCGATCATCTCCATCATCTATCCAATAAAACCAGTCTTGTTGATAGTCATTGTTTACTCGTTGCCTTTGATATTCATCATCCCACCCAAATACGGCGTCTACATGAGAATAGAGTGCCTCTTTTATCACAGAAAACTGCGCTTCAGCCTCTGAAGGAAGAATTGACGAGTAGCGTAATAGATGTGGCTCGACACCTTGTTTCATTGTTGAAAGAACGTCCCTGTATCTATCTATTTATCTATGTATCACTGTATCTATATAGCTATGTGTCGTTGTTACTTGAATTCGATTTCTTTTTATTTGGACTCTTCAGCAAGTTGATGGTGGCGAGAAAGCTGCTTGTAGAGGGTGTCTTTCAGTTCCATGCGTTCTACTTTTAGATTGTGCATGTTGTCGTCATCGATTGGACTGCCAGAAACTTCAAGTTCGCGAATGGTGTAGTCGAGTTCGTGGTACTTCTGCATGTTGTTTTTGAACTTAGGGTCGTCGTGGTTAAGCTGCACGATATCCAGTTTGAACTCAGGGAAATCTAGGATAAAAGCGTGGTTTTCATTGAGCATTCGAGTGTCCTCATTCGGGTATTTGCTTATCAGTATAGAAGCACAACCATTAAAGAAATGTGTCACTGAACGCAAAGCTCGAAAGTAATAAAAAAGGGCACTAAAAGTGCCCTATCTATCTCAAAAATAACAATTATTTATTGTTTGCTCGTTGTTGAGCTTTCTTTTCGAGTTTTTGCTGCTTTCTCTGTTCGATCAGTTGTGCAGCATCGCCACCTACGTGAGTCTCACCACGAGCTGCAGACAGCTGTACCTGCTTTTCACGCTCTCTAAAGCGTTGCTTCTGCTCTTCAGTGTGCTTGTCGATACACTTAGGGCAGCTTACACCTTTTTCAAAATCAGCAGACTGTTTGTCTTCTTCAGTGATTGGCAAACGACAAGCGTTACATACATCATAACCACTCTTTTCAAGCTGGTGGTTAACCGCAACACGGCCATCAAACACGTAGCAATCACCTTCCCACATGCTCTCTTCTTCAGGCACTTCCTCTAGATACTTTAGGATGCCGCCTTCAAGGTGATATACCTCTTCGAAGCCTTGCTCTTTCATGTAAGCCGTCGACTTTTCACAGCGAATGCCACCAGTACAGAACATCGCTACCTTCTTGTGTTTGGTAGGATCTAGATTGTCCTCTACGTATTGTGGGAACTCACGGAAGGTTTCTGTGTTTGGGTTGACCGCGTTTTTGAACGTACCGATGTCGACTTCGTAGTCGTTACGAGTATCGACCAGTACCACATCAGGATCTGAGATCAGTTCATTCCAGTCTTTAGGCTTTACGTATGTACCCACGACATGGCGAGGGTCGATTCCCTCGACACCCATGGTTACGATCTCTTTTTTGAGCTTAACCTTGGTGCGGTTGAACGGTTGTTGTTCGTTGAACGACTCTTTGTAGACAACATCAGCTAGGCGCTCATCAAGCTTGAACCAAGCAAGCAGAGCGTCGATTGATTCGCGTGGGCCAGCTACCGTGCCATTGATGCCTTCTTGGGCAAGCAGCAAGGTGCCACGGATTTGGTTGTCGAGAAGCAGTTGAGTAAGTGGTTGGCGGATATCTTGGTAATCATCCAGTGCGACAAACTTGTAGAGTGCGCATACAACATATTGAGACATGACTTTTCCTTTCGCGAGCTGGAGCGTAATTCCAGAGCAATCTCACTTGTCAGTGAGGGATTTATAAATAGTTTTCGGCGTGAGTATAGCTAAGCTTGTCGAGCACAAAAACCAACCAAAGTTAGGGCTATATAGCACCTCTTTATGTGTGGTTTTTACTTTCTAAGGGTTTTTCTTCCTCCTCACTTTCAAAGATAGCCTTCTCATTATCTGTTTCGTATGAATGACAATTTAAAAGTTTAATCCATACAAAATGCTATATATGTCACATATCAAACTCAAAAACTTACAGTTTGTTGTTCTGTTACCGAGATAATAAGGTAACAGCATCAATATCGACGGGGGATAGATGTGAAGAAACTAATATCAGTAATGGCTCTGGTTACGAGTATGACCTCAATGCCATTATTTGCTGAGCCACTAAAAGTCGCGGGTAAACCTGACGACCAAAAGCTGCATTTAACACTCATCAAAGAGGTGGTGGCGCGCTCAGAGCGCTTTGACAGTATCGAATTTGTTTATGCCGAAACGGGTGAGCCTGCTGGCTCTAGGGTGATGGCGGACTTAGAGTCTGGCAAGCTGGATGTAATATGGACTGCGACCAGTATTGATATGGAGCAGCGCTTTGATCCGGTGCACTTCCCAATATTTAGGGGCATGCTCGGTATGCGCATTGGTTTGATCCATCAAAACGATCATAACCTGCTTGCCGGAGTTCAAGACCTGTCTGATCTGCAAAGGTTCACTATCTGCTCAGGTAAAACGTGGCCAGACACTTTCATCATTGACGCCAACAACATCAAAACGGCGAAATCGCTTAAGTATCCGAACATCTTTGAAATGATGTTGGCGGGCAATCGCTGTCATTTCTTTGCTCGCGGTGTGATGGAACCCTTTGCTGAGGTTGAATCTCATCCTGAGCTGCCGCTTGCTGTAGACAGCCATATCATGCTGCGCTATCGAATGCCTTACATGTTTTTCGTAAAGAAAGGTGAGAGTGAGCTACAGCAACATCTGCTCAGTATCATCAATGAGATCTTTGAAGACGGCACTTATGAAGAGATGTTCTTTGCTGACAAAGAAGTAAAGATGGCGCTGTCACTCGCCAAGTTACAAGAACGCGTCATTATCGATCTTGATAACCCATACCTCACACAACAGACACAGGCGATGCCTGAAAAATACTATTTTGACCCACTAGCGAATCGGAAGTAGTCACATGAACAAATTAACAAAGAAAATGGTACTGATGATCGCATTGGTCATGGTGTTAGTGGCAGCGGTTGCTCTGCCAGCTCAGTACTTCATTAGTAAGAATGCCGCAGAGTCTCAGGCGCAACTCAATGCCTCTGAAGTGGTCTCAGAGCTTGAGGTTATCCTACAAGAACCTGTTTATGTTTACGACAAAGCACTGGTTCAGAACATCATTGAGGCTTACGCACAAAAGAGCTCTATCGCCTCTATTTCGGTTCTCGATCAAAACGGTAAGGCGCTAGCGAGTGTTAACTCTTTGCCTGTAGAAACGCTGTCGTCACTGACTATTACCTGGGATAACCTGCCTGTCGGTGAGGTCGAAATTGGTTTTAATCAGCAAGCCGCTCGTGATGAACTGGCCAATGCCATGCAGGTATCGTCGCTGATCATGTTCAGTGTCTTTGCGATTAACCTATTGCTTATCTCTTTTGTACTCGACCGTAAAGTGGTTGCGCCAATCAAACAGATGTCTGAGAACATGAATGACATTGCCGCTGGTGGTGGTGATCTGACGTCTCGAGTGGAAGAGAAAGGGGATGATGAAGTCACCGAGCTTGCGAGCGCGTTTAACCAGTTTGTGGCGACCGTACAGAGCATCATTGTTGATACAGCAAAAACCACACAACACCTTACAGGTAATGGTCACGCGATTGCGAACTTGCGTGATGAGATGAACGTTCAAACCACACAACAAACGAGCCTAACTCACGAGAGCCTGAGCAAGATTGAGCAGTTCAATATCGCGACGAAAGAGATCGCAGCACACACTGAAAATACGCTGCATCAATCAAACGATGCGTTGCAGCTTAGCCACCGCAGTGGCCAAACGATTGAAGTGAATGCACAGAACATCGGTGAACTGGTACAAAGCCTAGAGAGTGCTGCGGATTGTGCAAATTCATTGAAGGTAAGTAGCGATGACATTGGTCGTGTGATTGAGGTAATCAAAGCCATTGCTGAGCAAACCAACTTACTTGCGCTGAACGCTGCGATTGAGGCGGCACGTGCGGGTGAAAGTGGACGTGGTTTTGCGGTCGTTGCTGACGAGGTTCGCGCTTTGGCATCGAAGACGCATGAATCTACCAATGAAATCGAAACCATTATTGAGCGCTTACAAGTAGAAGCATCGGCCTCTTTTGATGCCACTCAGAAGTCGAAACAGCTGGTCGAGAAAACCAAAGAGAGCTCGGATGAAATCCAAGAAGCCTTGACCAGTATCATTAGCTCGGTCTCTTCAATTAATGAGATGGTTGACTCTGTCGCTTCAGCTTGTGAAGAGCAATCAAATGTGAGCTCTACTGTGGCTGATGATATGAACTTGCTGGATGCGAGTGCGAGCCGCATGCAGACAGTCAATGGCAACCTGCAATCACTGGCAGAAGATATTTTGGGTCACACCGAGGAGCTATCTGGGCAGATCGATCGCTTCAAATACTAGCTTGTCTGTCCGTACCCTGTAGCTGAGCTCCAGCGCAAAAGCTCCACTTCGGTGGGGCTTTTTGTCTTTTAGAGTCTCAATAAAGGTGATTTTTATTTCAAAAAGGATAATAGTAATAAAGTGATATAACTTAGGTGCATGTAGATGGTAACTCTAGAACAACAGCTTTCTCGTCTTGATCTCAACTTATTGGTCTCCTTGAGCGTTTTAATCAAAGAACGCAATGTCACCCGAGCGGCACAAGCGCTGTACTTGTCGCAACCCGCAATGAGTCGGACCTTGGGGCGTTTACGTGAATTGTTTGACGACCCTTTATTTTATCGTGAATCCAATGGTTTGGTGCCGACGCAGAAGGCATTGGAACTGCAAGAGCCCTTGGAAGAGTTACTTCGAAACATGCAGAGTCTGATTGCCAGATCCGCGTTTACACCAGAATCGTGTGACCAAACATTCGCTATTTCACTGCCTCCTTTGATGAGTGGTTTTGTCAGTATTCCTTTGATTACTGCGCTCAAAGAGCACGCTCCAAAGGCGAGTTTAGTTGAGTTCCCAGTCGCCAAAGAGCCCACTCAACAGCTAGCCGACCGAAGCGTGGATTTCTCGTTTCATGTTGATAAGCCAGACAATGAATCGGAGTTTCCATCTCAATGCATAGCGACGACCTATCCCGTTTTTTACGTCTCGCGAAATCACCCTTTAGCCAAGCAACAACAAGTCACATTAGAAGAGTGTCTGAATTATCGATTTGTCGATATGAGTCTGGATATTCGCTCTGCGTCTGGTTTGGTTAATCCGATTGATAAATACCTATCCAAACATGGTAGAAAAAGGGATGTGGTTTTCCAAAGTGGTCAGCTTCACTCATTAGTTTCGGTCATGCAGCAGACGGACACGGTGATGGTCTCTTCTAATAAGCTGTTGACCTCTTCATACCTTAAACAACAACTTGTCCCTGTGCTTACGATGGAAGCCTTCCCTGAGCTGTGCCTGAATATCTATCTTATTGAGCACAAACGAACCAGTAATAGCGCTCCTCATCAGTGGTTGAAAGCGTTGATCCTCTCAACATTAGCGGGTGAGCAGTAAGTTCAGTTGGTTGTGTAGGTCATTGATCATGATATGTGTTTGGTGCATTTCTAAGATAATTATGAATCATTTCCGGTAATGTCATTCAGTCGGTAAAGTAGTCATCAAGTTGTTAGCCGCACTGGAAGCCAGAGCCTTGTAAAAGCAAGCCTAGCCGCGAGCTGAACAGTTAACCTTAATGACTTATCGTTAGCGCAGTGAATGGATGTGACTCGGTAAGTTTGACTCTAAGAGAGAAGCATTATGAAAGCTATTAAACGTACCCCAATCGCTCAAGTTTCAGGTGTTATTATCGCTGGTCTTTTGATGTCTACACCAGTCTTGGCAGCACAATCTAACTCTATTGAAGTTACTGCCGAGAACTTCACTCATGCAGAAACCGCTCGTAACTACCGTAATTGGGCGAGCAAGGGTGCGACGCAAGAGTTCGTGAAGATGCAGGGTTTACCTCCACGCGGAAAAGCGGCTCCGACAGTGCAAATGAATGATGATACGCTCTACGGGGTAGCGATTGTGAAGCGCGTTGATGGTCAAGTCACTTTCTCGATTCCAGAAACCGACAACTACATGGCAGTTCAAGTGGTGACAGAGCGTGGTCATGGCCAGCACTACGTGGTCGAAGATGGCACGTATCAGTTACCAGTCGAGTCGGAATATGCATTTCTACTTTATCGTTCTGGTACAGAAAATGGCATTGAAGCTGCCAAGGCGTCACTGGACAAAGTGAATTCATCTCAGTTCAATTTTGCAACAGACTATAAAACTCAGCCATACAATTACGAAGAAGTGGAAGCGTGGGTGCAGGCGTTTACTCAAGAGGTCAACGACACGAGCAACTTTACCTATACCTTCCCACGAACATCTGACAAGGTGACGGATCTTCACCAGTGGAACTTGGAAAACGCGGCAGGTTGGGGCGGTGCGAGTCCAGAGGCGTTTGTTGGTAATAAGTACTCAAACAGCCCTAAGATGAAGGCCGATGTTTGTTACACCTCGACCTTTGAAGATCCAGAGAACAAATTCTTCACGTCGATAACGGCTTATGATGGTGATAAGTATCTGATGGAAGGCGTACGAAATGTTAATTCACATACATGGGACAAGAACGAAGACGGTACGATTACAGTCTCTTTCAACTGTGGTGAAACTGCGAAAAATAACATTGATACCAAAGGACAAGATTATACCTTTACCTCTCGTCACTACGGGGTAAACCCAAAAGTGATGGAAACCGATAAAGATCCAATCATCTCTGCTGTGGTTGCTCAATAACCGCTTAACCTTGTCAAAATAAAAAACGGGCCCACTAGATTATCTAGTGGGCCCGTTTCGCATTGGTTCACAACAAATTAGCCTTGCTTGTTAAGCTGCTCTTTTGCTGCTTCTACTTTAGAGAAGTCTAGGCCAAGTTCTTCAACTGCTTCTTTAATTAGCGCAGGGTTTTGCATTACTTGGCCCATAAGAAGTTGTAGCTTCTCTTGAGGCAAGCCAAGTTGGCTGATGGTTGCCATTGCAGCTAGCGGGTTTTCAGTCAACGTTTTGAAAATGCTGTTGATCTGCTCATCACCGATGTTGTTCTCTTTTAATAGCGCAATAATTGGGTTCATTACCTTACCTTTAAACTAGCGACTGTTAATTTCGGGGCATTTTAGCACTGGCTGCCATTAGGATGAAACAGCAATTGCCCTTTCGTCATCAACTCTTGCTTTTGTCATTATCTAATCGCAGCTAACCCTTCTGCTAAGCGAGATACCGCCTCGCGCAATTCATCTGGATTTGCGTTAGTAAAGTTAAGACGCAATGCAGCCTTGGCACCGTTCGCATCTGGGTAGAACACCGGGCTTGGTACCACAGCTACGCCGTTACCAAGCAGGCTTTTAGCCAAGGCAAACGTATCGCACTCTGGGATTTCAACCCAAATGAACATGCCGCCGTCAACGGGCTTCAAGGTACAACCCTGTGGCAATTTTTGCTCCAGTTCAGAGAACAGCACCTCATAGCGAGATTTGTACAGGTTGCGGATGTTCTCCATGTGTAGGCCAAAATCTTGGTGCTTAAGAAGACCAAGTAGCAGTGCCTGCATTGGAACACTAGAGTGCAAATCTGCACCTTGTTTTACCTTGATAAGCGGCTCAAGGTAGCTGCATTTGCCGGTTACCGCGCCGATACGCAGGCCCGGAGAAGCAATCTTAGAGAATGAACGCAGCACGATAGAATGATCAGGGCAGAACGAAGACACTAGTGGCAGTTCACTACCTGTAAAGCGCAGTTCGCGATAGGGTGCATCTTCAATGAAAGCAACGTTGTACTGTTCACAAAGTGCAGCCACTTGCTGACGGCTTTCTAATGTCCAGCATACGCCGGTTGGGTTATGGAAATCGGGTACTGCGTAGAACATCTTCGGTGCTTGCTGTTTAAAGCAGGCTTCTAGCTCGACTAGGTTTGGTCCAAATTCGGTTTGAGAAACGGTCACAATGTTCGCTTGCACTAAACCAAATACTTGCATTGCACCTAGGTAGCTTGGCGCTTCCATTACAACCGTATCGCCCGGATCAACATAAGCGCGAGCGATCAAATCCAAGCCTTGTTGTGAGCCTGTACAGATCATCGCAGTGTGTGATTCTGGTAATTGATAAGTGTCGCTGAGGTGATCGATCAGCGGGCCGTAACCTGCTGTTGAACCGTATTGAAATACTTCAGGCATGTTCGATAGGTTTTCAAGAGTCGGCTTCATCAGTTCAATCGGAAATGTTTGTTCATCTGGCAGACCACCGGCCAATGAGATGACGTTTTTGTCGCTTGCTGCGGCAAGAATTTCACGGATATAGGAAGACTGGATTTGTTGTAATGATTTTGCGATTTCCATGTGTAGTTATCTCGTTGTGTCTGCTTTTTTATTTATTCAGTGATATTACATGGCATTGAAAAAAACGATGTGTCCATTTATGCTCTTAAATATGTCCATTTATGCTATTTAGAGAATGTCACGCCAACACATATCCAGAATCAATGATGTGCTCTTCTATATTCATCAAGACATCAGCAAGGAACTTCCAGCCAAAGAACTGGCTGAAGTCGCGGCATATTCGGAGCAACATTTTCACCGTATTTTCAAGAGTGTGGTGGGGGAGTCGATTCACCAATATATCCGTCGTACCCGTATGGAGTATGCAGCGAATCAGTTGATGTTTGATACCCGTTCTTCTGTTGCCGAGATAGCCAACAAGTGTGGTTTTAGCTCGCTCTCATCGTTTAGCCGCGCGTTTAAGGCTACCTTTCATATGGCGCCGGGAGAGTGGCGAAAGCACGACTTACAAACTGCAGAAAAGCCGTACCTCAAAGATGCCGAGATTGCCGCAGGTTATCACCGTGTCGCGCAGAGAGAGCTTCCTGATCCTAAGATCATGGAGGTCGCACCGCGCTTGGCGGCTTATGTAAGGCATACCGGGTATAATCGCTCGATACGTAATGCTTGGCTTATCCTAAAAGCGTGGGCGAATGCCGAAGAGCGAGACTTTAGCCGTCAGTTTGGTTTGCATCACTCCAATCCTGCTTGGGTGGAAATGGATCAGTGTCGATATGTGGCCTGTATCGCGATTGATGAGCCGATCAAGTATCGCAGTGTGGTTAATCAGATGGTGATACCAGGTGGCTTGCATGCGGTGTTTCGTCTTACTGGTATTTATGGTGAACTGTTGCCTCAGATTAGTCAGGTTCTAGAGCAATGGTTGCCAAGTTCTGGCTTCAAACAGCGATCGACACCAGCGTACGTTCATTACCATCAAAATCACTTTCTTAATCATGATGAAGCCTTTGTGTTGGACTTCTATCTCCCAGTCAGTTTTTACTAATTTTAATTACTAAGGAAGCGCAATGTACCTTGTTCTTTATTGTCACAACATCGGCAGCACCGATTTTTCATTCTTTGAAACAGAAGATTTTGACCCTGATGAGGGTTACGTAGTCCGCGGTAAGTGGCCAAATGAACAGGCATTTCGAGACTATTTGAAAAAGGAATTTGGTGATATGAGTGATTACAAGGTGATTGATTTGATTGCCCAAGGCGCTCAAGCAGAAGCGTTGGATGCGAAGGCGCTCGGTGAGCTTGCTGAGAGTCAGTGACTGCCAAATCATCAAGTATAAAAAAGGCCACACTCCGGAGGTAGAGGTGGCCCAAATGTTTTCTTAGGCTTCCGTCTTACTTATTGTCGCTTACTTGGGCAAGTTAACCAGTGAATCGCGCGTAAGATCTTTTATTGTTTTAGCGCCTGTTAGCGTCATCGCTACACGCATCTCTTTGTCATACAGGTCGAGAAGATTTTCAACACCCGCTTGGCCTTGTGCTGCAAGTGCATACACGAATGAACGACCTAGTAGAGTACAGTCTGCACCCAGTGCCATCATACGAACCACATCAAGGCCAGTACGAATACCAGAATCGACCAGAATCTTAGTATCGCCTTTTACTGCATCGGCAATCGCAGGTAGGGCTCTTACACTTGAAAGAACGCCATCCAGCTGACGACCACCGTGGTTTGAAACAACGATACCATCGGCACCAAAGCGAACTGCGTCTTTTGCATCTTCTTCGTCAAGGATACCTTTGATCACCATTGGGCCATCCCAGAAGTCACGAATCCATTCGAGATCCTTCCACGAGATAGATGGGTCAAAGTTATCACCTAACCAGCCGATGTAATCTTCCAGTTTGGTTGGTGTGCCGCGGTACGTTGAGATGTTTCCAAGGTCGTGTGGTTTACCAAATACACCCACATCGAATGCCCAGCTTGGGTGACGCATTGATTGGAAAATGCGACGCACTGCCGCGTTCGGGCCGCTCATGCCAGAGTGCATATCACGGTAGCGTGCACCCGGAACAGGCATGTCTACAGTGAACACAAGTGTTGTTACGCCTGCCGCTTTCGCACGCTCTAGAACGTTCTTCATGAAGCCACGATCTTTCAGTACGTAAAGCTGGAACCACATTGGACGTTCAATCTTAGGTGCAACTTCCTCAATTGGACATACCGATACCGTCGACATGGTAAACGGGATGCCTTTGTTGTCGGCTGCTTTCGCTGCTTGAACTTCACCGCGGCGAGCGTACATACCAGTAAGACCAACTGGAGCCAGTGCGATAGGCATCGCCAGCTTTTCACCAAACAATTCTGTATCTAAACTCAGTTCCGACATGTCATTCAGAACACGTTGCTTAAGCGCGATTTCAGCTAGGTCTGCTGTGTTGCGGTGCAGAGTGTGCTCGCCATAAGATCCACCGTCAATGTAATGGAAAAGGAACGGAGGTAGCTTAGATTTAGCGGCAGCTCGGTAGTCTGTAGATGCGGAGATAATCATAATCTTTATCCTAAGTTTAGGGCTCGCCTCTCTTCGAAGGCTTACTCTGTCGAATGTGGTGCCAGTTGGAACAGGCGTTTGGAAATAAAATGGCGTCAGCGTACACAGTAATTGCTAGGCTGCTGGCTTCCAGAAGGTGCGTAGTCAACGAGTAACCAGTACAAACGTCGCGGTGTCGGGGAATGAACGCTGACGCCAAGTTGGGTGGCGGTGCAATGAACACCGCCTAATTTAAGCTTAACGCATCAGAGCGTCAGTCACGTTGAATCCGTAGATAACCACAAGACCGATGATGCCTGTCATAACTAGGTAGTAGAACGTTGGGATTACGGTCTTACGTAGCGTTGCACCTTCGCGGCCTAGCAGACCTACGGTTGCAGATGCGGCTACCACGTTGTGAATTGCAATCATGTTACCTGCTGCTGCACCTACCGCTTGTAGAGCGACAACTACTGCACTCGAGATAGTCAGAGTTTGTGCGACCTCGAATTGGAATTGGCTAAACATCATGTTTGATACTGTGTTTGAGCCTGCAATGAATGCACCCAACGCACCCACTGTTGCACTTAGTGCAGGGAAAGCAGAGCCGACAAGGTCAGCGGCGAAGTTTGCGGTTGTAACCGGCATACTCGCTAGGTCAGCGGCGTTCACACCAGAGTTGATGAAGATACGAACCATAGGGATAGTGAACACCAGTACGAAACCTGCACCAATTAGTGTTTTGCTTGATTCACCGAACGCTTTCGCAAGTGGCGCAGCGCTGCGGCCTTGAATCAATACAGCAACCAATGCAACGAATACTAGGATACCGCCCGGCAGGTAAAGAGGTTGAATCGCAGTGCTCACACCTGTTTCACCAAGGATGTTGCTGAACGATAGGCTAACGCTCTTTAGGAAACCTTTGAACTCAGGGCTAACACGGCTAGCAACTAGAGTTACAGCAAGCAGTACGTATGGAGCCCAAGCGCGAGCCATGCTCATCTTCTGCTGGCCTTTGTTCTCATCAAGGTCGATTTTTAGAGAACCTAACCACTCTGCAGGCCACTTATCTTCGCTCTCGAAATCCCATTTTGATTTAGGCACTAGGAAGCCACGTTTCGCTGCTGTCACGACGATAGCAAGGCCAACTAGACCACCAATTAGAGATGGGAACTCAGCGCCCAGGAATACACCTGTCAGTGCGTAAGGGATGGTGAATGCTGCACCAGCAAATAGTGCGAACGGTAAAATGTCTAGGCCTTCAGTCCAGCTCTTGTTCTTACCGAAGAAGCGAGTCAGCATCATTGCCATTAGTACAGGAATCATCACACCTACAGTTGCGTGAATCATCGCAACACTTGATGTGATTTGCTGTAGGTAAGCGTCCCATGTTGAACCATGAGCAACTAGGCTTTCACCGATGTTGTGCGTATCCAGACCTTTGTTTACACCCACGATAATAGGCGTACCTACCGCACCGAACGATACCGGAGTAGATTGGATCATCATGCCCATTAGTACCGCAGCAAGTGCTGGGAAGCCGATAGCAACCAGTAGCGGTGCTGCAATGGCCGCTGGCGTACCAAAGCCTGATGCGCCTTCAATGAAAGAGCCAAAACACCAAGCGATGATGATGGCTTGTACACGACGGTCTGCTGAAATATCAGTAAACCCGTTACGAATCGTTGTAATGGCTCCGGTGTGCTTCAAAGTGTTTAGTAAGAAGATAGCGCCGAACACAATCCAGAGAACCGATACAGTGATACCAAAACCTTGGAATACAGATGCCAACACACGAGTGCCTGACATGTCCCAACCAAATAGTGCGATAAGTACGGTTAGACCAAAGGCCACCGGCATCGCTTTCTTCGCTGGCCAATTTAGGCCAACCAGCAAGATAGCTGCCATAACTATTGGCGAAAATGCCAACAGAGCTAATAGAGTTTCATTCATGGGTACTTCCTCGTCCTTGCCTCAATCCTTGTCGGTTTGAAGTGACTTACACGTTATTGTTTTTTGTTATTACAACGGCAGTGGTTGTAATGGGTTTGTTAATTTGGCGTGAATTTACCTCTTTATTTTTTATTGATATAGGGAAATAATGAAAATAATTAATTCCAAAATTGGCATAATAACATGCGTGCAGACGACTTAATCCTGTTTTCACAGGTGGTAGAAATGGGTTCATTTAGTAAGGTTGCGGAGCAAAATAACCTTACAAATTCGGTAGTTAGCAAAAGAATTGCTCGACTGGAGGAAGAGATAGGTGTTCAATTATTATATCGTACAACGCGTAAATTAACGCTGACTGAGGCAGGTAAGGCAATCTTGCATGGAGCCAAAAATGTGAAGCAGGCAACCCAAGAGGCTATGGACGCTGTTTCAGGCTTTGGTGAAAATGTCAGCGGTCACATCAAAATGTCGGTCCCGAGTATTTCGGGTGATTTGATACTGGCAGATGCGGTTGCTGAGTTTTGTAACATGCACCCCGGCCTTACTGTCGATATGTCACTCGATAATCGCTTTGTCGATCTGGTTAATGATGGCTTCGACTTGGTGATCAGAACGGGTTATCTGGAAGATTCGAGCTTAATCGCACGCCACATTTTGGACTCTCAATGGGTTGTGTGTGCATCCCCCTCTTATATTGCTCGTAATGGTAAACCACTTATTCCCACCGATTTGGTGAAACATAACTGTCTGCAATATGCCTACCAGACAACCGGGGCGGGTGAGTGGCAATTTATTCGAGAAGGACAGGGTGATAGCAAATACATAGTGCGTGTTTCGGGTTCTTTCTCAACTGACAATGCAACAGCGTTAAGAAAAGCGGCATTGGGTGGTCATGGCATTGCTTACGTACCACGCTGTTTGGTCTACCACGACATACGTAACGGTCAACTGGTGGATCTGTTCCCTGATATCGTGGGTAAAAAACTGGGTATCTACGCTGTTTATCCGTTTACACGCCAACCCCCGAATAAGATCAAGATGTTGATTGAGCATATCCGTGCTCGTTATCTGGCCATTTCGCATTACTTTTAATATGCATTTCGGCTTTATTGTTGAGCAATTATCACGTGAACAAGGTTTGATCGCGATGATGTTGACTGATGACAGCGACATCTAAAGTTACGTTTTAGTGCAAATGGTTACTTGATTTAAACACGGCGATTCGTCATCTTATTTGCGAATTGTTATCATTTAAAATCTAAGGAAGCGATAAGAATGGATAAGAACGTCTACCCACATACAAAGCAACAGAATGTTTCTGATGACTACTTTGGTACGCAAATATCTGACCCGTACCGTTGGTTAGAAGACGACACCAGTGAAGAAACGGCTGCGTGGGTAGAGTCGCAAAATGCGCTGACCTTCGATTATCTGTCTCAGATTCCGTTTCGTGATGCCCTTCGCGAACGCATCGCGACAGCGCAAGATTACAAAAAGATCTCGCAACCTTTTGTACGTGGTGACTATACCTACTTCTATAAAAATGATGGATTGCAGAATCACAGCATCCTCTATCGCAGCAAAGCTGGCGGTGAGCCGGAAGTGTTCTTAGACCCAAATACCTTTTCGCAAGATGGAACGACATCATTGGGTTCAGTGTCTTTTTCCAAATCCAATACCTTAGTGGCTTACAGCATTTCGGAAGGTGGCAGTGATTGGCGTAAGATTTTTGTGATTGATGCCGAAACTAAGGAGCAGCTAGAGCCAGAGATCATTGATGCCAAATTTACAGGGGTGTCTTGGTTAGGGAATGAAGGTTTTTATTACTCTAGTTACGATAAACCTGATGGTAGCCACCTGTCTGCGCGAACTGAGCAGCATAAGCTCTACTATCACCAGCTAGGACAGCCTCAGAGCAGTGATAAGGTTGTATTTGGCGCAGAGCGAGAACAAGCCCATCGTTACGTCCACGGCTACACCACAGAAGATGACAACTACCTGATCATTTTGGCTCAAGAGTCGACGTCGGGTAATCGTATGTTCTACATCGACCTACACAGCGAGTCGCAACCAATTAATACGGTTGTCGACCACGTCGATAGCGACACCTATTTGATTGATAATCAAGGCGCTCGTTTCATTCTATATACTAACCTTGATGCGCCAAACGGTCGTGTGGTGAGCTTAGATACAGACACTCAGCAGTGGAACGATATTATCCCTGAACGTGAGCAACCGCTGGATATCAGTACCGGTGGTGGCTATCTGTTAGCACATTACATGGTGGATGTGCTTTCAAAGTATGAGCAGTTTGATTATCAGGGTAACAAGGTGCGCGATATCCAATTGCCAGCACAAGGAGCGGCAAGTGGCCTTGAAGGGAAGCGTGAGCACACTCAGCTTTATTACACGTTTACTAACTACGTAACGCCGCCAACCATCTTCTCGTTTGATGTCGAGACGGGCGAGTCGAAAGTGTTTGAGAAATCACAAGCGCCATTTGACAGTGAGCAGTACCAGTCAGAGCAAGTATTCTATAGCTCAAAAGATGGCACTCAAGTGCCTATGCTTATCTCTTACAAGAAAGGCACAAAGCTAGATGGCTCGGCTCCGACTATTTTGTATGGCTACGGTGGCTTTAACGTTAGCCTTCCTCCTTCATTCTCTGGCAATGTAGCTAGCTGGTTAGAACTGGGAGGTATTTATGCGGTGCCGAACCTACGTGGTGGCGGTGAATATGGTAAAGCTTGGCATAAAGCGGGAACACAACTTCAGAAGCAGAACGTGTTCGATGATTTCATTGCTGCGGCGGAGTTTTTGATTGAGAAAAACTACACCAGCTCAAACAAGCTTGCGATTCGTGGTGGTTCGAACGGTGGATTATTGGTTGGAGCGTGTTTGACGCAACGTCCAGACCTGTTCCAAGTTGCTCTACCAGCGGTTGGCGTATTGGATATGCTGCGCTACCACACCTTTACCTCTGGTGAGGGTTGGGCTTATGACTACGGTACGTCTGCGCAAAACCAAGAGATGTTTGAGTACCTACTGGGTTATTCACCAGTGCACAATGTTAAAGAGGGGCAATCTTACCCTGCGACATTAGTGACTACGGCCGACCATGACGATCGTGTTGTCCCTGCACACTCTTACAAGTTCATCTCCGAGCTTCAGCTTAAGCACCAAGGTGATCAACCAGTGATGATTCGTATTGATGTGAATGCGGGCCATGGAGCAGGTATGCCACTGAATAAAGCGATTGACTTATCTGCAGATACTTACGCTTTTACTTTGTGGAATATGGGTATTAAGGAATTGACGGTTTAGTTTTTGCTTTAACTGATTCTATAGGTACAAAAAAAGTCGCATCCGTGCGACTTTTTTCATTTTTGGCGGCCAAACCAATTTGCTATATCCACTCTGTAGCAATCCATTAATGCAAATTTTCAGAATGTACTTATATGACGTTGTTAATGTGAATTAGTTCCACTTATGCAGCACTTTTTTTAGGTTTTTCATCAAGATCGAAAGAAGCATCGATGAGTTTCTGCGTGTATTCATGCTGTGGATTTTGGAAAATCTCTTCTGCAGTGCCTTGCTCCATCACTTCACCCTTTTGCATCACCAGTACGCGATCAGATAAGGCTTTCACCACGGATAAGTCATGGCTGATGAACAAGAAGCCGATGTTGTGCTTAGCTTGAATATCCTTCAGAAGATCGATCACCGTTAGCTGAACCGAGCGGTCAAGCGCCGATGTTGGCTCATCTAGTAAGATGAATGATGGTTCAAGGATCAGCGCACGAGCGATCGCGATACGTTGACGTTGCCCGCCAGAGAACTCATGCGGATAGCGGTTGATCGAGTTTGGTTCTAAGCGCACCTCGAGCAGAGCTTTTCGTGCACGCTCCAAGCGCTCTTTCTTAGTCAAATGAGGCTGGTGGACGGTTAATCCTTCTGTGATGATCTCACCTACCGTCATACGTGGTGATAGCGAACCGTATGGGTCTTGGAACACCATCTGCACGTCTTTCTTAAGGTTGTGACGCTCTTTATCTGTTAACAAGCTGACATCTTGGCCTTTGTAGACGATACGGCCAGTGGATGGCAGAAGGCCGATTAAAGCACGACCCAGAGTCGATTTACCTGAACCGGACTCACCCACAATACCTAGGGTTTCACCTTGCTTAAGCTTGAGGGAGATGCCTTTCACTGCCTCAAAATATTGGCAACGGCTCTTAATAAAGTGAGGCTTAACCAGGAACTTCACGCGAATGTCGTCCGCTTCCAGTAGTTGCGGGGCAGACTCTTCAATTGGGGTCTTCGCGCCTTTTGGTACAGAGTTGATCAGCATGCGGGTGTATTCATGTCTTGGTGCTTCAAAAAGCGGGACAGTCTCGCCCTCTTCAACCAGTTCGCCCTTACACATCACCAGTACACGATCGGCAAAGTGTTTTACTACGCCTAAATCGTGGGTAATGAACAGAATCGCCATCCCCATCTTGGCTTGAATCTCTTTAATCAGAGACAGGACCTCGGCTTGTACCGTTACATCCAATGCCGTTGTTGGTTCATCGGCGATAAGAATGTCAGGCTCATTAATCAATGCCATTGCGATCATGATGCGTTGCAGTTGACCGCCAGAAAATTCGTGTGGGTATTTGGTGTAGGCTTGACTTGGATTCGGTAGATGTACCAGATCAAATAGTTCTAATACGCGCGCTTTGGCTTGTGCTTTCGACACATTGCGGTGACACATGATCGCTTCTGCGACTTGAATGCCAACGCGTAGGTAAGGGTTAAGCGAGGTCATCGGTTCTTGGAAGATCATGCCGATGCGATCGCCACGCACTGCCTGCATCTCACGCTCAGATTTATCGAGAATCGACTCGCCTTCAAACTCAATATACGATTCTGGATGAATAATGGCGTTATCTGGCAGTAAGCTCATTAGGGCGTTAGACGATACCGATTTACCCGAACCTGACTCGCCCACAATAGCGAGGGTTTCGCTTGAGTTGAGCGTGAAATTAATGCCCTTTACTGCATCAATGATTCCATCATTGGTTTTAAAACTCACGGAAAGGTTGTTGACCTTAAGGATGGCTTTGTCTGACATGATACGTCCTTATTCAGTTTAAGACATTGGGTGATGGGTAGGTGTCGTGTGTCGACTTCAATTGTCCAAAATAGTGATGCGCTCTTTGAAGTTGCTCTAGCTCTATCATCCATTGAGCATTGCGTTGTGCGCTACAAAAAGCGATTAAGTGTCTGAGCAGTTCTTCACTCTGTTGCTCTAGCAGTGAGTGAGTGCGTTTAATTAGAGAGTTATCTTCTAAAGAGATGAACTGCATTAAGGCATAAGATTGATTCAGTGTGTCGAACGCATCTTGTTGGTTGCCGAGTTTGTTTAGAATCTCTGCCTGAGAAATACTGGCGTCTCTTAACCCTGTTAACAGGCAAGCAAACTGACAAGGCTTGATGTCATTCTGGAATGCAGCGTTTTGAATATGATGAGGAAGTGAACTCAAAACATCGCCGTAAAGACGCTGAGCTTCTGGCCAATGGCCCTGCTCCATGAGTTGTTCCGCTTTAAGGTAGTGCATCCAGCATCGTTCTAAATCCATCTTCTCGGCCTCTAATTTATAAGACCAAAGAATGTTAATGATATTTATTATCAAATGCAAACTAAAATCATTTGATTTTATTGCAAATGTTAAATCATTTTAGTGTCATCGATTTCTGTTAGTTTCATGGATTTAGCGTGAAATTGTTCGTTATTTGTTCGGTTGAGCTGTGGTGTAGCGTAAGTCACTAAATTTATGGGAAATTACATCTACACTTATTTGAACTATACCCAGAACTAAAGGATTAAGGAGGCGGCGATGGCGATTCAAAGACTCAACCCAGAGCAACTGTATCAGGTAGCTGAACTTGAAAAGTTGCCTTGTAAGTCGACCAAGGAACTGGCTCCCATTGATGAGATAGTTGGACAAGAGCGCGCACAAAAAGCGGTCGAGTTTGCTATGTCGATCAAGGAAAAGGGTTACAACATTTATGCGATTGGCCGCAACGGTCTTGGTAAGCGAACCATGATCTTGCGTTATCTCAATCGTCACACCGCAGAGCCAGAGCAGTTGTTCGACTGGTGTTATGTCGCGAACTTCGACGATATTCGGACCCCAAAGGTACTTAAGTTACCAAGTGGTGTTGGTACTAGCTTAAAACAAGACATTGAAAAGTTGATGCGTAAGCTTCTAAAAGCGATGCCATTGGCTTTTGATAACGAGATGTATTTTGGTCGAGCAGACACCTTAAAGAACCAGTTGGCGAGTAAACAACAAGTGGCGCTTGAGGCGATCAGTTTAGAAGCCAAAGAGAAGGGTATTAACCTAACGATTACTTCGAAAGGTGACTATCAGTTTGTTGCGATGAATGGTGAGGAGCTGCACACCGAAGAGACGTTTGATCAACTGTCTGCTGAAGAGCAAGAGCAGTTCGATAAGAGCATTGACGCGCTTGAAGTCGGGCTGCGTACCATCTCTAGAGAACTGACCGAGCTGGAAGAGACATACACTGAGAAGATCCAGAAGCTGAATGATGATACCACGCGTGACGTAATCACTCATTTCATCAAGCAGCTGAAGCAGGATTACAGCCAGTACCCAGAGATCAAAAAGTATCTCACCGCGCTTCGCAAAGACATTGTCGAGAATGCGGAAATCTTCTTGGAAGAGAGTAACGAGCAGGCAGAAATCGCGACCGCTTCGTTAGATAAGAAGCTACCTCGTCGCTACAAAGTTAACGTGTTGGTGAGTCAGAAAGAGCATCAATTACCCATTGTGGTTGAAGATAACCCGAACTACCACTCACTGTTTGGTTATGTGGAAACGGCGACGTTTAAAGGCACGGTATTTACCGACTTTTCATTGATTCGTGCCGGTAGCTTACATCGTGCGAATGGTGGTGTGTTGTTGATGGACGCGGTGAAAGTATTAGAGCAGCCATATGTTTGGGATGGCCTCAAGCGTGCACTTCGTTCTCGTCAATTAAGCCTGACTTCTCTGGAAAAAGAGGTCACCTTAACGGGCGCAGTGTCGCTTGATCCAGAGCCGATCCCACTGGATGTGAAGATCATTTTGTTTGGTGATTACCGCACTTACCAACTGCTTCAACATTATGATGCAGAGTTTGGTGAGTTGTTCCGTGTGACGGCTGATTTCGAAGACGAGATGAAGCGAACCCCTGATTCAGAACTGCATTATGCACGTTTTATTTCGAGTATCGTTCACGACAACGGCATGCTGCATTGTGACCGTAAAGCGATTGCGCGCATCATTGAGCACAGCTCTCGTCAGGCGGGTGATCAGGGTAAGTTGTCGCTGCATTCAGCTCATATCGCCAATCTGCTACGTGAATCTAACTATGTAGCCAAAGGTTCAAACTCGAATCTGATTCGTGCGGGTCATGTTGAACAGGCATTGGCCAATCAGCAGCTGCGTGTTGGTCGATTGCAAGACAGCGTGATGGAGACCTTTACCAATGGTACAACCTTGATGCGCGTGGAAGGCGAAGCGATCGGACAGGTCAACGCATTATCTGTACTCAGTACAACTGACCATATGTTTGGTGCGCCGAACCGCATTACAGCGACCACCGCTTACGGTGATGGTGAGGTGATTGATATTGAGCGAAACGTCGATCTGGGTGGCAGTATTCACTCAAAAGGGGTGATGATTCTGTCGGCTTACCTCTCTTCTGTGTTTGGTAAGACGGCAAAAGTACCACTGACGACCAACATTACCTTCGAACAGTCTTATGGTGGGGTCGACGGAGACAGTGCGAGTATGGCGGAGTTCTGTGCCGTTGTATCTGCCTTCTCAAAACAGCCTAACCGACAAGACATAGCGATCACGGGTTCGATGAACCAATTTGGTGAATCTCAGCCTATCGGTGGTGTGAACGAGAAAATTGAAGGCTTCTTCGATGTATGCGAAATCAAAGGGCGCAGTAGTACTCAAGGGGTGATTATCCCGCGCTCTAACGTTCATAACCTGATGCTGCGTAGCGATATCGTCAAGGCGGTAGAGAAAGGTGAGTTTAACATCTGGGCTATCGAGCATGTGACAGAAGCTATTGAGCTGTTTACAGGTAAACCTGCGGGTGAACCAAGTGATGAAGGCAGCTATCCAATTGATACTGTCTTTGGTATTGCCCAAGCGAAGCTCAATGCATTGAGAAAGTAGTGAGATAGACACAAGCGAACGACTGGCTTTGTTTGTGTCATCGTAATCAACGAAAACAGCCATCAAACGATGGCTGTTTTTTATTGGATATGTTTCGGTAACGCTTAGCCTTGTCTTAGGCGTAATTTAGTACCATCAAACTTTAACTTACTCAGCAGGTTGCGAGCATTAGCTCGGCCTACCTCGTCGAACTCAACGCCATATCTCGCATAGTGGGTCGACTTTTGCAGGTTACAGATCACGCCTCTCAGAGGTGGTATCAAAGGACCATTGTAATTGTCTGGTGAGATCTCAATCGAAACACGTTCAGCTACCTGAAGGTTTCTTGATGTTGGCGATGTGACAAATCGACAGCCACTCTTTGAAAGGTCACGGATTTCACAATCAGTGCGTTGATCATTGATGTTGATCTTGCCCGCTAAGTTGACCTCATAACGAGTCTCTTTACGCAGTTGTGTTACTTGCATTGTGCTGGGTGTAGACAAAATCAGCAGCGGGAATGGTTCGCCGATGTTGTGGTGAATCTGACTTCTAAAGTGGATCAGTGCACCTTCACCTCGAAGAGAGTATGCGCGAACGGTCATCCAGAAGCCCTCTTGAAAGAAAAAGCCAAGATCGTCTGATGAGACTTCAGGAACTTCAATCAAGATGCAATTTTCACTGTGAGTGCCAATGAATTTGGTGGTGGCTAAGAATTTACTGCCAACTGGGGTGGTGATGTTGAGAGTCAGTTCACTGCCATGCTCAATCATCGCCAATGCATCCGTGCTGTTGATGGTGGATACGGTGCGATTTCGCGGATCTTGCAGTGATTGGTTTGGCTCCACAGGTTTCTTTAGTGGTGCGTTCATTGTGTGTTCTCCATGCGCCAACATGCGTTGTCTGACAATAGACGGTTCTTACGTGCTAGATTTAGGTAAGTGAGAGAATTGGATATTGAATCTGGTGGCGGTGTCCATTTCAGATTTATTTGTAATTCCCACTTTATCGTTTTATTTATATGCACGTGCGTTAGTCTATTAACATCAATCTAAGACTTCAATCGTTTATCGTTTAGCATGTCGAATATTTATAGGAGTTGAGAATGCAGGCAGTAAAATGGGATCAGGAAGCCCAGCAAATAACGGTAGAGCTAGCTCCCGAACAATACGCCTTGGTGAAATATCAGCAGCAAGGACAAGTGCTTCATATTACCTCAACTCGCGTCCCAGATGAGCTACAAGGGCAAGGCATGGGTAAAGTGATGATGGAAGCGATTCTCCCAGAGATCGAGAAGGCAGGCTTCAAAATTGTCCCTGTCTGCAGCTATGTTGTGCACTATATGGCAAGGCAAAAGCAGTGGGCTCATCTACTGGCGGATGAGGCATAACGAGGAAAGTATGTCTTGTTCAACCACAGATTCAACAACGCTTCTATACAATGATATCGCGCGCTCAATTCATGGTTCTGAGAGTCATCACGTTGAAGTCATTCAGCGCCTATGGGGAGGCTACGGAGAGCTGGTTCGCCTGTACTTCCCTGATACACAAGGCGTGACCAGCGTTATCGTCAAACACGTTGCGCTGCCAGAGAAAACAGAACATCCGAAAGGGTGGAATACTCAGCTCTCGCACCAAAGAAAAGTAAAGTCTTATCAGGTGGAAACCTCATGGTATCAAGAGTTTACTCAAAAGTATGATGTGAACTGCCCCGTTCCCGTTGGCCTGCAATGCCAGCAAACAGAAGGGGAGTGGTTAATCGTGATGCAAGATCTCAAGACACTCGGCTTCCCAAACACATCTAACTTTGATGTGTTAGCGAATGACGTTGAGGGTTATAGTCTAGACGAGTTGCATCAACGTCATGCTTGTCTACGTTGGCTCGCACATTTTCACGCTAAACATATCCAAATCAATCCTAGTGACGTCGCGAGTTTGTGGGAAACAGGAACCTATTGGCATTTGGCAACACGTCCGGACGAACTCAGTGTATTGGCAGACCAAGCACTGAAGCAAAAAGCCGAGCAGATTGACCAGAAGCTAAAGAACTGCCTTTATCCGACGCTTGTACATGGCGATGCTAAATTAGCCAACTTCTGTTTTGATGTGGAAAATCAAAATGCGGCCGCGGTCGATTTTCAATACGTAGGACTTGGTTGTGCGATGAAGGATGTGGCGCTGTTTATGAGCAGTGCGATTAGGCCCAGAGATTGTGCAGAGCTAGAGAGCGAGGTGTTGAACGTCTATTTTGATCAGCTTGCTCATGCGTTGGCAATCTATCAGCCACACCTAGCAGCGGCAGAAGTCGAAGCGGCTTGGCGCCCTATGTTTGCAACGGCATGGGCCGACTTTCAACGCTTTGTTAAGGGTTGGAGCCCGAATCACTGGAAGATTAACCCATACACAGAGCTGCTAACAAAAAAAGCGCTCAGTGAGATGAACGAACAGGAGTTTGTTGATGTTCGATAAAACTGCAAGTTGGAAGACGCCGCAGAACTTTTTGTTGCTGATTTCGATTATTGTCCCGATCGCGTTTTCTAGCTGGATGGCGCTGTTGAACAACTTTGTTGTTGAGCGCGCTAACTTTGATGGTGCCGATATCGGATTACTTCAGAGTGTCCGTGAAATCCCTGGTTTTCTGGCATTTACGGTTGTGTTTGTGTTGGCTTTTATTCGCGAGCAACGATTCATGCTGGTATCGCTGGCGATGCTGACTATAGGCACAGCAATCACAGGTTTGTTTCCGTCATTGACTGGGTTGTTGCTCACTACAGTCCTAATGTCGACGGGCTTCCATTACTTTGAAACGTTAAAGCAGTCGCTTTCTTTGCAATGGCTGAGCAAAGAAGAAGCACCAGAGATGCTAGGGAAAATGATCTCGGTTGGGGCTCTTGCTTCTCTTATCACCTATGGCTCTATTTGGGTAATGCTAGAGCAACTCAAGCTCGATTTTGTCTGGGTTTACGGCATTACTGGCGGGATAGGCTTCTTACTCGTACTGGTGATGACATTTGGTTTCCCTGAGTTCAAAACCGAGACGCAGCAGAATAAGAAGCTAGTGTTGCGTAAGCGCTACTGGCTTTACTACGCACTGACCTTTATGAGTGGTGCTCGTCGACAGATCTTCACTGTATTTGCTGGTTTCTTGATGGTGGAGAAGTTCGGGTATTCAGCTGCGGATGTCACGCTTCTTTTCTTGATTAACTACCTATTTAACTTCTTGTTTGCTAAACGTATTGGTAAGTTCATTGGCGTTGTGGGCGAACGCAAGGCACTGATATTTGAATACGTGGGTTTGATTTGTGTGTTTGTGGGTTATGGTCTCGTGCAAAGCGCTGAGTGGGCGGCGGCCTTGTATGTAATTGATCACCTCTTCTTCGCATTGGCTTTGGCAATCAAAACCTATTTCCAGAAGATTGCTGACCCGGCTGATATGGCTTCGACCGCGGGTGTTTCTTTCACCATTAACCACATTGCGGCGGTGGTGATCCCAGTGGTTTTCGGTGTGATTTGGTTGGCGTCTCCTGCCACCGTATTCTTTATCGGTGCTGCGATGGCTGCAGTTTCCCTATTGCTTTCTCTAAATATTCCTAAAGTACCGGAAGATGGCAACGAGGTGCGTTACTTCAGTTGGCGATAAGCACTCTTAGGCAAACTGAATAAAACAAAAGCTCCAATGTCGCCATTGGAGCTTTTTTGTCTCTGAACGATTTTCATGACTTCGTTGAGTTTACGAGGTCGAGTTTATTACTGACTTACCTTTAAACCGTTGCGGAGTTTAAACATTTTCTTCGGCGCCTTGGTGAGTAAGATACCAAATAATAACGGCAACATAAGAATCAGTGACTGCTCCGCCAGCATTTCACCGTTGATGATGGCTGAGATAACGAGCGCAACGACTGGAAAAATTAGGAAACAGATAGAAGCTTGGAAAGGCGTCGATACTTGTCCCAGTTTGAAGTAAGCTACAATGCCACCAACACTTGCGATAAAGCCTAGGTAAACAACGGCAGAGATAGAGTCCCAAGTAAATGCAGACACATCGACATTTTCACCAACAGCAGAAACTGCGAATAGGAAAAGAGAAGCAATGAAACACGGCACTGCATTGTAGGTCAGAACTTGAATCTCTTTACAGTGCTTTTGAACCAGAACATACATGACTGCGTGAATCGCTACAGCAAGCCCAAGAGACACAGTGCCAATCAGGTAATCTTCACCGCCCATTTGCATCTCATTCCCAAGAATCAAACACAGGCTAATTACAGCTGTAATAAGACCGAAAATTTGGTGTTTGGCAAGGCGTAAACCAAGAAACAGCCCCGACATCAGCATCACGGCAACCGGCATGTTAGCAAAGATAATAGAGGCCAACCCTGAAGAAATGTACTGCTCACCATAGATCATTAGGGTAAACGGAATCGCAAAGTACATCAGCGCGACAATTAAGATCCACTGGCGTTTCCCTTTTGGAAACATCAAAGGTTGGTTAAATCCTCTGGCGAGTACGGCCAATAGAGGTGCGGCAAGAAGAAATCGCAACGCAGTCGCAAAGATTGGTGGGATAGAGTGCAAGGCTACTTCCATCGCAAACCAAGTTGTACCCCAGATAAGGCATACCGACAAAAAGAGCAAAATAGTAAAAGACTTCGAATTCATGGTGACTTCCCAATACTTATTATTTTAAATCATAGGCTTGTGCCGCCTAATTGATGTGCCACAGTATAAGGAGGTCTCAAGAGAAATAGTTTTCCTTTTTATCTCTGATTCTTATCTTTGCTGAAAATTTTTTCTGTTTAATGGTTATATATAAGAAATAATTTCTATTAATACTATTTTTAATAATATCATGGTTCTTTGTGAGGGTTTTTGGAGACTGGAGGAGAAAAGTCCCCTTTATCGAAGATACAGAAAATAAAGGGGGTGAGAGTTACCAAATGAAACGGTAAAAAGGGGTGAATCTCAACAGGGTTCTAGAATCTTAAGTTGAACCCAAGCTCTACGCTGCCATCAGAGCGAAATACGTCCCCAGGGCTGACACGCTTCTGTCCAAAGGTGTATTTCACATAAGGCTCTACCCATTTAGGTTTTAAAGTAAACGTGACATCTTGGCTGTTGTAATAGCCTTTCTCGCCCGTTAATTGGCGATCATGGCTGAAAGAGTAGGAAAAACTCATGTGCTCGGAAGGTGAATAGCTCGTACCTATGGTGTTTTTCCATTCGCGATTCGCATCGTGAAGATCGGCTATCGAGAATTTCCGCCATTCATGCGAAGTGTTGGCAAATAGCATGATATTTTCTGAAAGCGCCGTTCCGCTAAAAATACCAACGTCATAGATATCAATAAGGTCAGCGCGGCCATAACTAACGAAAGCTTCGGTGTAAAATTGCCCTAAGACTAAGCCATAGCCAGTTCCAAGCTCAAGGTAGCCTTCACTGTCTATCTCTGCATTAATGTTGATCGCATCGGTCGCTTGAATCACGCCTGATACCGTGCCGACCCAAGTATCACCGGCCTTAGCGGTTTGGAAGCTGAGGCTAGGTTCGTGGTAGCTCAGTTGTTGTAGCTGGTGGTCGTTAGCGGAAACACTGAGTGTCACCAGCATAGCCATTGCCAAAGATATTCGTCTCATTTCACTTTCAACCTTGGTTCAAACAAAAAGGAGCCACTTAGAAAGCGGCTCCTTTGCTTTTATTCACTGTTTTATTTAGCCGCGGCTAACACGGTCTTTTACAGCTTGTTTGATTTGCTGACGTTGCTCTTGTGAAAGTGATTGAACTTTCTGTTTCAGTTCTGCTTTTTGCTCAGCAGTTAGATTTGGCTTTGCAGGAATCCAATCATGGATTGCGTCTGAGATAGCTCCTTTCGCAGCCGTGCGAAGTTCATCTACAGTTTTCTTTTCACCAGTTAATAGGTAGTAACCCAAAGAATTGCCTTGAAGGTCCATTTCAATGTTCGCGATTTTCAGCATGGTTAGCTTGTTGTCTTGAGACCACTCTTTCGTCATCTCTTTAGTTACAGTCCAAGCTTTCACTCGCATATCTTCATTGATGGCACCAGCACCTTCATTGGCAATAAACGCAAGTGCCAGGAATTTCTGTTCTTCTTTTGTTAGATGAGTCATTGCTTCTTTGTAAGCGTTCACTGTCTTCACAGAAACGGTGCTGCGGCCTTCATCTCCTGAGATAATGACACCGGTAGCTGTATCAGTAATTGTTACTTCACTCGCACCTAAAGTGATAACGAGTTTATTATCGTCAACCATTTCGAATTCGAAGCCAATTCCGTAGTCAGGATCCGTTAAACCCCAGCCGTTGTCAGTATCGCCATCAATAGATACATTAGTGTCTCCTGTCGCACTATCCCATGTGTAGATCATTCCGTCTTTGTTTACGGTGACAATGGTAGTTTCAGTCGATACTGAGTAATTTAGGGATGTCCCGTTGTACAGTGTCACGGTGCCTTCGTCAGAACTACCTTTGAATTCACCTACAATTTGTCCATCTTTGATAACGTAACCATCATCACTAACCGAGCCAATTAGTTCATCTCCAACAAAGATCAGTGTTTTTCCATCAACAGGAATTAACTTAATTGAGCTTGCGCCTTCGTCACCCCATTTTGGTGGTGTTTCAATAACAACAGAATCTGCAATCAAACGTCCATCGACAACCGTAAGTGTAACTTCGACTTTTTCACCGTTTACCACGCCGTTAAACACGATTTGGTCGCCTTGATTTTCGATGTGACCAATTTCATTGTGATCGTTATCAGTAACGACACCATCTTCAATGTGATACAGGTTGCCATCAATTAAAACTAAAGTGGTTGTTTCACCATTGTCACTCGATATATCACGGATAATTAATGCGTTGTGGTTGCCTTCATCACCGACTACACGAGCTGCGTCCACGTTTTCACCTTGCATGTAAGTTACATCCGCAATCCCATCTTGAGCTGCTGGTGGGTTGCTGCTTGAACCAGAAGAAGAACAGCCAGCTAGGAAAGAAGCGGCGATTAGGGTGCTTAGTAATTTTAGTTTCATTGATCTACTCTCAAAATAGTTAAGGAACTTGTGTTGCGTCTTGCAGTATTGATGGCGTTCCTAGCCGATGAGAGAAGTATATGGAGTGGACAAAAAAGCCTCTAATTGCTTGATGGAATAGAGGCTTTAACGTTCGGTTATTAATGAGAGAAAAGAAACAGCGTGATAACTCTAGGTTATTATTGAGTTTTGCTCGAAGCGCTGTTTAGAAGGTTCTCTAGAATCTTCTTCAGCCATAGTGTGGTTGGGCTGTTACGATTCTTGTGGTGATAGTAGGCGCACATCATTGGCTGTACATCTGTGCTGTCGAACAACAAATTGATCGCTCTTAACGACGTTTTCTGTTCGATCTCTAGAAATTTTGAGGCGGGGAAGAGCATGTCTGAATTGCGCACCACGTCTATGACCGCTGAAGGGAGCTCTGAACGAAATCCAATGCGAGCTTTATGACCTTTGATTTTGAGTATCTTCTCTGCGAGCGATTGATGTGAGTTCCAATCGACGGCGATCACTGAGGCTAATTCGAAATTCACGCCATCTTTGACCTCTATGTAGTCATCCGGATATGGGTGATCTTCACGTACATAACCCTTGAATGTATCTTGAGCTATGTGTTGCTGAAGCAGCTCTTTTGGTGCGTGATTGATCTCGTAGTTAAGCCCAATGTGGACTTCATCATTGATGATGTCAGTCATAGTAGTGCCAGACCAGTTCAATAATTGGATCTGTACGTGAGGGGCTTGTGCACGAATGGCTTTGAACAGTTTGCTAGAAAGAGAGCTGAGCAGATAAGGGGAGAGTGCAACCTTGATGATGCCTTGTAACTCGGCTGGGTTGAATTCATTACTGGTGTTTATCGCACACGACAGCTCATCTAGAATCGGTGAAATGCTTTCAGCGAGCATATTGGCATGTTCTGTTGCCCGCAGGCCGTGATGTGTCTTTACAAATAGCTCATCACCAAAGTGGTCACGCAGACGTTGTAGGGCTTTGCTTACCGCGGGTTGGGATACAAAAAGTCGCTCTGATGCTTTTCTCATATTGCGCTCTTGATGCAGTATGATGAAAGTTCGAAGAAGGTTGAGATCGAGATTTGCGAATAAGTCTTTTGCCATTTTGCCCCCTAACGTCACGTATACTCTTTAATCATATGACGACGATTCATGTAGGACAAATGGAAAATTCGTATGACGTTACGGCCAAATAAATAAAACCCGTGTGAAACGGGTTTTATTTAAGTTTGAAGAGGTTATCTTGCCTTTAACGGCTTATTTGGTGTTGATACTGTCTTAGGTTGTCGAATCGCAAGGATGACTTGAGGCAAGAGTGACATCACAATCATACCTGTCATCAGTGAGTACTGAGTGGCAGTGAAAGACTCACCCATCAACAGCATTCCCATCACGATCCCTGCTACAGGGTTAGCGATACCACCAAAGGTAAAGTCGACCACTGACATACGTTGTAGCAACCAAACGTACATGCCGTAGCCCAGTGCTGTATTCAAACCAATCACCCACAATAGACCCATAAAGTTACGCGAATCGAAGTGCGTTACTGCGTTTACGTATGGTTGCGGGTCGATGAAAGCATGAGTCGCCGAAGCCACAGACAAAATCACACCACCAAGAATTAACTGCCAAGTCAGTACTTTCCACCAGTGCATGCGATCGCCGAGTGACTTAGTAATGCTGCTGCCAACAATGATACACATGATAGCGGCAAACATAGCACCTAGCCCTACAGGGCTGAGTGAGATTTGACTTGGATTAAACAGCATCCACGCCAGTGAAATCAGTCCGACACCCGACAAAGCTTGAATCAGGTTAGGGCGCTGCTTTTTCACAACCCAATGGAAGATCATTGCAAATACAGGTACTGAGATCATACCTACGCCTGATATGGCAGAAGGCAAGGTGAGAGCCATAACAAAAATCAGACCGAAGAAGGTCGCAATATTGATTAAACCCAGTGTGAAAATGATTTGCCACTCACCTTTTTTCGGTAGAGTAGGTTTTACAGCAAGCAATAATAAACCTGCAGGCAAAGCACGCAGAGCACCGAGTAGTAAGGGTGGCCACTCCTGTAGCGTAAACTGCGTCACTGCATAAGTTGTACCCCAGAAGAAGGCGGGGATCATTGCTAATAATATATTCATCTAAAATATCTTTACGTTAAGATAACTCTTGGTGTGAAGAGTATACCCATAACTAGTGGTTGTAAAGTATCTTTATGTTAAACTAGTTTGAAGCAACTAAGACTAATAACGGAGCGTGATTGCAAATGGATGCTATTGACCGCGTAGTAGAGCAATGGGCAAAGGAAAAGCCTGACCTAGAAACAGAACCGATGGCGATTATGGGCCGAGTAATGCGTATCGCCAAATACATGGAGACACAAGTTGCCGACCTTCATAAACAGTATGATATGAAGCTTGGAGAGTTTGATGTATTAGCGACCTTGCGACGTTCGGGCAAGCCTTATCGACTCACCCCATCAGAACTGATTGGTTCTATGATGCTGACCTCTGGTGCAATGACTAACCGATTAGATAAGTTAGAAGCCAAGGGGCTCATCAGCCGTGAGCACAGTAAAGAAGACCGTCGCAGTGTCAGTGTTAAGTTGACCAAAAGCGGATTAACGCTCATTGACGAAATGATGACTGAGCATGTTGAGATGCAGAAGAAATTGGTGAAAACCCTGTCAGCGAGTCAGAAGAAGAATACCAATCAACTGCTCAAAACATGGTTAAGCGCATACGAATAAGCGCTTGTTGCATGTCAATATTGATCGCTGTCTAATGATTGCCACCAAGTTAAAATGAAAAACCGAAGCTCAGTGCTTCGGTTTTTTTGTTGGTGTGTAGATACCTGTTTATGGGTAACACAACAAATAGGTATGCGATTAGGCTTGCAGCATCTCATCGCTGTAAAGGTCTGCACAACCAATGCCATTAATCGCACAGCTTTCGTCAATGTCTGAGATATCGCCACTGACGCCAATGGCACCGAGCACGGTTCTATCCTTATCTCGAATGAGCAGCCCCCCAGGTACAGGTACCATATTTCCATGTGCGAGCACATTGACTGCGGAGATAAATGCTGGTCTGTTATCTGCATCTTGGGCGAGTTTTCTGGATGAGCAACCCAGTGCGAGTGCTCCCCAAGCTTTAGCAATCGCGATGTCTGGTCGCATCATGCTAGAGCCGTCTTGACGCTGCAGAGAGATGAGCTTGCCACCGCTGTCTAAAACCGCGACGGTCAGAGGCTCGGTATGAATCTTTCTGCCTGCTTTAAAGGTTCCATCTATGATGGTTAGCGCTTGTTGTAGAGTCAAACTTCCCATGTTATCTCCTGTTTTTCAGGGGCTTAAACCAACTTGTTCTCGGTTCGTTTAAGGATTAAAGCGATACGAGTTCAAGTTGGCCAAGCGTCAGGTCATGACGCTTGTAGCAGCCCATAGCTGGGTAAAGTTAGGAAGGCGGCGAACGCTTCTGCTGTAGACAGTTGATAGAAGAGATCGGCTGTCTCTTCGAATCGACCTGCAGCATAGCGCGGCTCTCCGACTTCTTGTTTAATGGTATCTAATTCTTGGTATAGCCAAGAGTGGAAGAGTTCTTTGGTAAAGGTTTGGCCATCGTCTAGCGTGACGCCGTGGTGGATCCATTGCCAAATATTGGCTCTTGAAATCTCTGCTGTAGCGGCATCTTCCATCAGTCCATAAATTGGTACACAACCATGACCCTGAATCCATGCCTCGATGTAGTAGAGAGCGATGCGAATGTTCTTGCGCACGCCAGCTTCGTCGCGCGTTCCCTCACAAGGTTTTAACAGTAGTTCTGCATTGATCTCGTGTTGTGGGCTTTGGAAATCGATCTGATTGACCTTACCGTCTAGGTGCTTGTCGAATTCTGACATCGCAAGATCAACCAGTGCTGGGTGTGCTACCCAAGTCCCATCGTGACCGTTTTTAGATTCTCGTTGTTTGTCTTCAATAACCTTGGCTGTAACGCGCTCCATTTCTGCTGGATCTTTCGCGGGGATGAAAGCCGACATGCCGCCCATTGCCAGTGCACCACGAGCGTGACAGGTACGTACCAGCAGCTGGCTATAAGCGTTAAGAAACTCTTGATCCATGCCGATGCCGTGGCGATCAGGCAGAATACGATCTTGATGGTTCTTTAATGTTTTGATGTAGCTGAAAATGTAGTCCCAACGGCCACAGTTCATTGCAACAATGTGGTCACGCATCGCATAAAGGATCTCATCCATCTGGAATACAGCAGGCAGTGTTTCAATCAGTACCGTTGCTCGAATCGTGCCTTTTGGTACGTTGAAGTATTGTTCGGTAAAGCTGAAGATATCGTCCCACCATTGTGCTTCTTCCATGCTCTCAAGTTTTGGAATGTAGTAGTACACACCCAAGCCTTGTTCTGCTCGTGATTGATAGTTATGGAAAAAGTAGAGAGCGAAATCCATTAAGCAGCCCGCTATAGGTTGGTTATTAAACTGGATAGACTGCTCTGGAAGGTGAATACCACGTGGTCGCGCGATCAGCAGCGCAGGGTTATTCACCAGCTGGTAGTTCTTCTGTTTCTTTTCATCGTAGTAACTGATGGTGCCGAGGTTGGCATCTCTTAGATTGATTTGACCGTCGACCATGTTCTCCCAGGTTGGAGATGAGGCGTCTTCAAAGCAACACATGAAAACTTTGGCGCCGGAGTTTAGCGCATTGATGACCATTTTACGTTCAATAGGACCGGTGATCTCAACGCGGCGGTCTAATAGTTCTGGCGGTGGTGTCGCAACCTTCCACGTTTTGTCGTCACGAATTGACGCAGTATCCTCTCTGAAGTTAGGCAACGCACCCGCATCGAATTGTGCTTGTTTTGTCTCGCGGTCAGTTAGCAGGTTCTGACGGCGTTCTCCAAACTTTTTCACCAGTGCTTCTAAGAAGATCAAAGCATCTTTAGACAGGATCTTTTTGTACTCAGCGTTGTCCATATTGCCAAGTACCTGCATACACAAAGCCTCTTCTCTCTCTTTTACGTCATTCATCATTGTCTGTCTCCTTTGAACAATACGATGTCATTTTGTATACAAAATTCTATTTTTAAGTTTATTTATATGGCAAAAACTGTAAACAATCAAAGCCTATTTAACAATTAATTATCATTTGAAAAATCTGAAATTTATTTTTATGTAAAGATATTTTATGTAAAGCAATGAATTGTAAGCTTTTAGGGGTTAGTGCTCACTTAAAACGCGCGTTTGATGTAATGAAAATGTTTCAGATCGGACTTGATAAATGCTGAGAATGACTCATAGTATACAAAAGTTTGTTTAATTGTATACAATCTGAACTGGAGGTTCGAATGGCAATTATGAAAGCGATTGAAGCAGCGGTTGAAGTGCTTAAACGTGAAGGAGTCGATATCGCATTTGGTGTTCCCGGCGCAGCGATTAACCCAATGTATGCGGCGATGAAAAAGCTTGGTGGTATTGATCACGTTCTGGCTCGTCATGTAGAAGGCGCTTCGCATATGGCGGAGGGATACACGCGAACCAATCAGGATAATATTGGTGTCTGTATCGGTACTTCTGGCCCTGCGGGAACGGATATGATCACCGGTCTATATTCAGCATCGGCTGACTCTATTCCTATCTTATGTATTACAGGTCAGGCTCCACGAGCAAGGCTGCACAAAGAGGACTTTCAAGCGGTAGATATTGAATCCATCGCTCAGCCTGTTACTAAGTGGGCGACCACGGTACTCGAACCAGCGCAAGTGCCTCGCGCGTTTCAAAAAGCGTTTCATTTAATGCGTTCTGGCCGACCTGGCCCAGTTCTAATTGATCTGCCGCTAGATGTTCAGTTGGCAGAAATTGAGTTTGATATTGACTCTTACGAACCGCTAGAGCCATACAAGCCAACAGCAACCAGACAGCAGGTTGAAAAAGCCCTCGCTATGATGGCGCAAGCGGAGAAACCATTGATTGTCTCTGGTGGCGGCGTGATCAACGCAGGTGCTTCTGAATTGCTTCAACAGTTTGCAGAGATCACAGGCGTTCCTGTTATTCCAACGCTAATGGGGTGGGGTTCGATTCCAGACGACCATGAATTAATGGCCGGTATGGTAGGGCTACAGACCTCCCATCGCTATGGTAATGAAACCATGCTGAACTCGGATTTTGTTTTCGGTGTTGGTAACCGCTGGGCAAACCGTCACACCGGTTCTGTGGATGTGTACACCGAAGGTCGAAAATTCGTGCATGTTGATATTGAACCAACCCAAATTGGCCGCGTGTTCTGCCCGGATTTAGGCATTGTCTCTGATGCTAAATCGGCACTGGAGCTGATGGTTGAAGTCGCTCGAGAGTGGCGCGATGCAGGCAAGCTGCCAAATCGAAGTGATTGGGCGGGTGAGTGTCAGCAGCGCAAGGCTACCATGCTACGCAAAACCAATTTCGAAGAAGCGCCAATGAAGCCGATGCGCGTCTATGAAGAGATGAACAAAGCCTTTGGTCGCGACACCTGTTACGTAAGCACGATAGGTCTATCGCAGATTGCTGCTGCTCAGTTCCTACATGTGTATAAGCCGCGTCACTGGATCAACTGTGGTCAGGCGGGCCCGCTGGGTTGGACAACACCTGCGGCACTAGGCGTTCGTGCAGCGGATCCAAATCGTGACATCGTGGCTATCTCTGGTGACTACGACTTCCAGTTCATGATTGAAGAGTTGGCGGTAGGTGCACAGTTTAATCTTCCTTATATCCATGTGTTGGTGAACAACTCTTACCTAGGTTTGATTCGTCAAGCGCAGCGTCAGTTTGATATCGATTACTGCGTACAGCTGGCATTTGATAATCAGAATGCGCCAGAGCTTGAAGGCTACGGCGTAGACCATGTTGCTGTTGTCGAAGGCTTGGGTTGTAAAGCAATTCGAGTTCGTGAACCAGAGCAAATTGCAGCTGCTTTTGAGCAAGCTAAAGCGCTCATGAATAAGCATAAGGTACCGGTGGTTGTGGAGTTGATCCTTGAGCGAGTGACCAACATTTCGATGGGTGTTGAGATCAATGCCATTAACGAGTTTGAGCCACTAGCGGAGACTCGCGCAGACGCACCGACAGCGCTTGCACACAAATAATATGTCTCCGTTAAGCCCATAAGAGCTTAGCGGAGCATCAATGGGTACAAAACTCGTGCCCTAAGAAACCAGATAAGAAGGACAGAGTCATGGCGAAATTTGCGGCTAATTTGTCAATGCTATTCACCGAAGTTGATTTTATGGATCGTTTTGAAGCAGCGGCCGACGCAGGCTTTCAAGGGGTCGAATATCTATTCCCATATGCCTTTGATGCGCAAGCGATCAAGCAGAAGTTGGTTGAGAACAATCTAGAACAGGTGTTGTTTAACCTACCTGCGGGCGATTGGGATGCCGGTGATCGCGGGATAGCGGTCGACCCAGCAAGAGTGGAAGAGTTCCAAGCAGGTGTGCCAAAAGCCATCGCCTACGCCAAGGCCTTAGGTTGCAAACAGGTGAACTGCTTAGCGGGTATCGTGCCTCAAGGTGTTACACCACAAGACGCGCATTCTGCGTTTGTGATTAACCTTCACTACGCGGCAAACGCATTGGCAGCTGAAGGGATCAGTTTAGTGATTGAGGCGATCAATACGCGCGATATCCCGGGTTTCTTCCTCAATACCACGGAACAAGCGAAAGCCATTATTAAAGAAGTCGGGAGCGATAACCTTTCGATTCAATATGACATTTACCACATGCAGATTATGGAAGGCGATCTTACGCCAACCATGCAACAGAACATCGGCCAAATAGCGCACGTTCAGTTGGCTGACAACCCAGGACGTCATGAACCAGGAACTGGGGAGATCAACTACCCATTTGTTCTCAACTACCTTGATGAGCTTGGCTACCAAGGCTGGGTTGGCTGCGAATACAAACCGAAAACGACAACAACAGAAGGCCTTGGTTGGCTGCACCAGTACCGTTAATTGCGTCTGGTTATCTTAAAACGTTAAGGAGAACAACATGTCTAAAATTGCATTTATTGGTACAGGTATCATGGGAAAACCAATGGCAAGCAACCTTCAAAAAGCTGGCCATGAAATCCTTCTTTCAGATCATTTCAATCCGGCGCCTGCTGATCTTGTCGCTGCTGGTGCTGCGGTTTATCACTCGCCAGCAGAAGTGGCTGAACAGGCCGATGTGATCATTCTAATGGTGCCAAACACACCTCAAGTTGAAGATGTTCTGTTTGGTGACAATGGGGTAGAGCAAGGCCTTATTGCAGGTGGTGCGGCTGGAAAGCTGGTGATTGATATGAGCTCGATCTCGCCTATCGCGACTAAAGCGATTGCTGCCCGAATTAATGAAGGTGGTGCAGCTTATCTTGATGCTCCGGTATCAGGGGGTGAAGTGGGTGCTATCAATGCGACACTGACCATTATGGTTGGTGGTGAACAGGCGGCTTTTGATAAGGCGCGACCTCTATTTGAAGTGATGGGTAAGAACATCACCTTAGTGGGTGATAATGGCGCAGGCCAAACCTGTAAAGTTGCCAACCAAATCATCGTGGCGCTGAATATTGAAGCTGTCTCCGAGGCGCTAGTATTTGCTTCTAAAGCGGGCGCAGATCCTGCTCGCGTTCGTCAGGCGCTATTAGGGGGCTTCGCAAACTCTAAGATCTTAGAAGTACATGGCGAGCGTATGGTTGAAGGCACATTTGACCCGGGTTTTAGAATCTCGCTGCATCAGAAAGACCTAAACCTTGCACTGACTGGTGCCGAAGAACTTGGCGTCGCGCTACCGAACACGGCCACTGCTCAGCAGCTATTTGATGAGTGTGCCGAGATGGGTGGTGAAGGTTGGGACCACTCAGCTCTTATCCAAGCCATTGAAAAACGTTCGGATCACTCAATCCGATAGTACCCATCTTGGGTAAATCTATTCGTTACTCTGGTATTGAATGCATGGTTCATGAAACCAGAGTAACGAACTTAGGCTGCCACTTCTCCAGGGTGGGCGGCCAAGCCCACAGGCTCAAGCAGTTTGTTTATAAATCGCGTAGTTTCGTCTCCTTTTATGCGCGTCCCTAATATAAGGTGAAGGTTGAAGTTGTTCCTTTCCAACTTATTTCTTAGCAGGCACCTGTGTCCTTGTATTAGGGTTCTTTTTTCTTCCGTCGACTAAGGAGTGGCTGATGGACATCGATGCTAAACAGTTTTTACATACCCTCTTTTCGAGCGCAGTTAATGAAGCGCTGCCGCGAAACCACATAGAACCATTTCTTTCGGAGTCGATTTTTTACCGCTCCTCTAATCAGGCTGGACGTACTGTGGTGATTGGCGCCGGAAAAGCGGCGGCGTCGATGGCTGCAGAGTTAGAAGCCGTGTGGCGTGACAAGAAAAAACAAGACTTAGCACTAAGAGAGCTCGAAGGTTTAGTGGTGACTCGTTACGAACATACCGCGCCTTGTGAGCATATTGAAGTGATTGAAGCGGCGCACCCAGTACCTGATCAAATGGGATTAGAAGTGAGCCAGCGAATGTTGAAACTGGTGAATAACTTAAGTGCAGATGACACCGTGATCTGTTTGTTGTCGGGCGGTGGTTCTGCGTTACTGAGTTTGCCTGGTGGAGATATTAGCCTTGCCGAGAAGCAGCAGATTAATAAAGCGCTGCTGAAGTCTGGCGCAGCAATTGATGAGATGAACTGTGTTCGTAAACACCTATCGCTAATCAAAGGTGGGCGTCTCGCCAAAGCAGCGTACCCTGCCAAAGTGGTTTCATTGGCTATCTCAGATGTACCCGGTGACGACATCAGTGTGATTGCATCAGGCCCAACCGTTCCAGATACCACGACTCGTTTTGATGCGCTCGCTATCTTAGAGCGTTATCGAATTGATCTGCCAGCGTCAGTATTCGAATGGCTTAATAGCCCCGAATCAGAGACCATCAAACCCGATGATTCGTGTTGGAAGACCGCTGAACACCATATTATTGCGACTCCGATGTCTGCGTTAGAGTCTGCCGCTGCAGAAGCGGAAGGACTTGGCATTCCCGCGTATATTTTGAGTGATTGTATTGAGGGTGAAGCAAGGGAGGTGGCCAAGGTTCACGCCGCGCTCGCGAAACAAGTGGCTAGCCGACAGCACCCTTTTGAGACGCCTTGCGTATTGCTCTCAGGAGGGGAAACGACCGTAACGGTAAAAGGGAATGGTCGAGGCGGGCGCAACTGTGAGTTTTTGTTGAGCCTGTTTAATGAGCTGAAAGGGTATGACAACATCTACGCATTAGCGGCAGATACCGACGGTATTGATGGAGTTGAAGATAACGCGGGGGCTTGGATCACACCAAACACGTGGCATCAGAGTGAGGCACTGTCTTTAAAAGCGGAATCCTATTTAGATGCCAACAACAGCTATGCCTTCTTTGATAAGGTCGATGTGTTGCTTACGACGGGGCCAACATTGACCAACGTGAATGACTTTCGAGCGATTTTGATACTTTAAAGTTAACCTCCCTCTCATTTATTAAAATATATGAACCAATCGATTGGCCGTCTCATGCACAATAAAGGGGCGGCCAAAGTTATTTGTATCGCGAAGGACACTAAAGCTAAATCAATCGGTTGTAGGGATATGATATGTCTAAGATCAGGCAGAAGAACCAAGACTTAATCATTCAAGTGGCGTGTGAGCAATTCGCGACGCACGGCTATGCAGCGACAAAGATGGTTGATATCGCCAAAGCTGCCGATATTCCCAAGCCTAACGTGTTCTATTACTTCAGTTCAAAAGATAAGCTCTATAACGCAGTGTTAGAGTCAGTGACGCAACCGTTGTTGGAAGCCTCGCGCCCAATTGAAGAGCTCGATGATCCTGTCGAAGCACTGTCTCAATACATTCAAACTAAGTTAATCATCTCTCGTGATCACCCACACGCTTCTAAGGTTTTTGCCAATGAAGTGATGTCGGGCGCTAAGGTTTTGCCAAAAGAGATTGGTGATGAGCTTTATAAACAGTCTCAGATGATCATCGATAAGTTCGCTACTTGGTCAGCACAAGGGCTGATGGATGACGTGCCTGCACATCACCTAATGTTCACCATCTGGGCGGCCACGCAAACCTATGCGGATTTTGGTTGGCAGATTTGCAGTGTGATGAAGAAAGATCAACTTGATGACCAAGATTATGAAGACGCCGCTAAGTTCATCACACAGTTGGTGATAAAAGGGTGTGGCGTAAAAAGCTAAGCTGTTTCAGTTTCATACAAGGCCTGCAATTGCAGGTCTTTTTCATATTGGCCTCAAGATATTCAATTGCAGTGATTGCGCCTCGTATTTCCATAATTGTGATTTGCTGTGCAATAACCGATTTCATTATCCGCTCGACTCGATTTAGTATGTCGTTTTATTTAATGGCAAGGTCATATCCGCCATCAAAAATAGAAAGTAGTGAAATCTCGCAGGCAAGCTACTTTGTTTTATCAAGGGGCTATCGCTCTCTATAAATGGACGCACAACTTAAGGTACACTGATGACTCTCAAAAGCTTGGCATACACGATTAGCGCCGTTCTGTTAACTGGCTGTGGCTCGACTGTGGCGACCAACGATTACAACGCAGACTTATTGATTACTAATGGCCAAGTGTTGACGATTAACGCGACTAAGGACGTGATTGATGATGGGGTTGTCGTGGTGAAAGACGACCAGATCATCGCGGTTGGTAGTGAAGAGCTGTTGACTCAATATCGCGCGGAGAAAGTGATCGATGCTCAAGACGGTATCGTCATGCCTGGTATGATCAACGCTCACAACCACCTTCCTATGATTGCATTTCGTGGATTGGGAGAAGAGGGGATCTCGAATCGTCTTTTTGCCTACTTCTTTCCGCTTGAAGCAGAAAAACTGAGTCGAGAGCTTATCTATAATGCGACCAAACTAGGCAGTATTGAATTGGCACAAAGTGGTGTCACAACGTATGCCGATATGTATTACCACATGGATGAGATGGCCAAGGCAACCAAAGAGGTTGGTCTGCGTGCTGTGCTTGGCGAAACGGTCATTAAGTTCCCGGTTGTTGATGCGAAAGAACCTTATGGTGGCATTGATTACGCAAAAGGGTTCATCGAAGCGTACCAGAATGATGATTTGATCACGCCAGCTTATGCGCCACACGCCGTCTACACCGTGAGCAAAGATAAGCTACAGGAAATCAATAAATTGTCTGCTCAATACGATGTGCCTGTGTTGATTCATGTTGCTGAATTCCCTAATGAAGAAAAACGCATTAAAGATGAAACAACAGCAAGTTCACCAGTGGAGTACATGGATGAAATCGGCGTACTCGATGAGCGTGTCGTGATTGCTCACGGTATTCACTTGTCAGAGAACGATCAGAGGCTTTTAAAACAGGCTGACGCTGGTATCGCTTACAATCCAATGGCGAACGCTAAAGGGGCGACCGGCATTGCTCCTGCATGGGATATGTACCGCGCGGATATGCGAGTAGGTTTGGGTACCGACGGCCCAATGAGCTCTAACCAAGTGGATATCATGCGCACTCTTAGCTACGCAGCAAACATGCAGCGCTTAAAGCACTCAGACCGTACCATTATGATCCCTGAACAAGTGATCGAGATGGCGACTCTAGGCGGTGCCAAGGCTCTGCATATGGAAGACCAAATCGGTTCATTGGAAGTCGGTAAAAAAGCGGATATCGTGATTGTAGAAACGCAGTCGGCGAACATGATGCCAAGCTATGACCCTTACGCAACCTTGGTTTATCAAGCGAACCCAAGCAACATCGATACGACGATCGTTAACGGTCAAATCGTGATGGAAAATCGCGTGATGCAGACGGTACAACTGGATGACATCCGCCAAAGCGTGGATGAATTCGAAGCCGACATTGCTGAGTTTGCGAAGGAGTTGGCGAAGAAGGCCATTAAGTCAAAGAGTTTGATGGATTAGGTCTTAGCCTGAACCTAAGATTGAACAAATAAGGCCGACAATTCGTCGGCCTTTTTAGTGTGCTCTCGTGTGAGAACCTAAGTTTTTCTGGTCAAAAACAGGCTGTCTTTAATGAGAACAACTGTTGCCATTGGGGATACCACTACCGAGGAACTCGACACGAATCTGTTCGACATCTTTAAGGTACTGGTTGTTGGCTTGGTCGGTTTTATCAAAGTTGTTGAGCGTGACATTCCAAGAAGAGAATGGCGTTGGTTGGAAATACGCGTACTCAAACTTATTCGCCACAGAGCCATCGGTGATGATGCTTACGTCATTGGTGGTTGGATCATCAAGGCGGTAGTAGAATGCGCGCGACACCGGGTTAGAACTGAACTGGTAGTCCTGATTCTCGTATCGGTCAGCATAGGCACCAGAACTGGAAACTCGCAAGTTAAGTTGCTTGCCGTAAGGTAAGTTTTCACCTTCAAGGAACACTCGAACGGTAGAGAGCCTAACACGGTCAAATGAACAGAGTTGAACTTGCTCAAGTGGAATCGTGAAGTTCAATTCCCCTGTATTGGCAAAGCTTTCCAACTGCTCTGGGCTAGAGATGGTGTAATTATCAATAGTGAAGTCTTGTGGCGCAGGCTGGAATGAAGATAGAGCATTCACATACTCACTTTCGATAGAGGCCAAGTCAAATTGATAGTCTAGGTAGCTCTTGTTCAGAGAAGGGGTGATCTCGCTTGGTTTCAATGCCCAGTATTCGTATGCTTGAACATAGTTCGATAGAGCAACGTACATCGGACGCTTGAAGTGCATTAAAACTCTAGAAAGTTCACGTTCAACGGATTCAAAGCCAGCACTGTCTAGCTGATAACCATCAATGGCTGCGTTCAGTCGTTGCTGTTGATTGACAGTGACATTATTGGTTAATAGCAGGTCAACCAGTTTTGCTTGCTCATGGGCAAAGTTAAGCTGAGTGATGTTGATGGCTTTGCCGAGTAGGACTTGTTTCTCAAGCTCTAACAGATACTGCCTTGCGCCTTTAATACCTAAGCTATCAGCATATCTGAGATTGCTGCGAATCTCTTTGATCATCAGATCCCATGCAAGATTACTCTCATTGAGTGTTGGGATATTAAAGTTAAAGCCGTCCATCGCTTCCGATATTTTTTGGAATTTGATGACAGACTTAACATCGTTAGTCAGCTGTGAAATACCAGAAATCGTTTTGGTCACACTATCAATAATGCCAGTGACAGATTTGATGTTGGTAACGAGGTTCTTTGCCTTTTCCAGTGCTTCAGGTGTTTTTGCTAGCTGCTCGGTTAAGTCATTCACTCCAGAAAGATTGCCTGTGAACACACCACTGACCGCACTTCCGATTTCCGCTATCGCCTTGAATATCGCTAAAGCGGCATTGAGCTGTTGTTGCGTTTTCCAGTTCTCTACGCCCACTAGGTAGGTGGTTCTGGCATCAAGGGTAACCAGTTCTTGTGCTTTGTATTGAGCGTCGATTTCGGTCAGGCTATCACCGATTTTATCTATGTTGGACTGAGTTTGCGTGATGATCGAGCTTTGAGCTCTAAGAACGTCCTCAATGTTAGCAAGCGCTAACTTAGCTGCTTCAATCTTGTCTTCAATAACGGTATTTCTGTCTTGAATAATGTCCCATTGTGCTTGATAGGCGATCATGGCGTTCAGATACGCCTCATACTTGTCTTGGTATAAAACTTTGTCGAGATATGGGACGTAATTGCTCTCTTTGGTACTGAAGCTAATGAACTGTTTGAAAGCGACGGTTTGCAGGTACAGATCAGAAAGAATCGGGTCATCCTCAACGACGGAACCAGCGTGGCGCAAGCTTTGCTCAATCCAGTTGATGAGGTCGAGACTAAGCTCGGGGTTCGTATCGAATAGAGTGGCGGCCATATCAAAAGAGCGATTAACAATGTCGGTAAACGGGTCGGATGCCAGTTTCATTTGCCCAGTAATGTTGGAGTCGATAGTGGTTCTTCGATAATGCGAACCAGCCAATACCACAGACGTCCCATTGCCTTCTTCACCTGAAACGGCGTCTCGGGTGATACTGCCATCACTTTGGAAGGCCAATACATTAATTGGTGTTTCGATCTCTCCCGCGATAACAGACACGGATGCTGCAGAGCCTTGTTGCCCAAGCACAAATGTCGGGGTGCCTTGACCAACAATCTTGCGTGCAAAAATGAGGATGTTTTGATTATTGACGACTAAGTTGAAGTTCTCAGGTACCTCTATGGTATCTGCAAAAACGACGATTTTTGAAGGTTTGGTAACGTAAAGGTTCTGCTGTGCAATCCAATCACTAAGGTTGATATGTAAGTCTGATGTAGATCGAGTTAATACGCCCACCTCTGAATAGGCAGATTGAATCCATGTTGGGTATTCAGTGGAGTTTGGTAAATTATTCAACTCTAGCCAATCACTAGCAAAAGCCTGTTGAGAAAATGAAAGAGCAATAACAATAGGTAGAAGTCTCATATTAAAATCCTGTCGAAATGAGTATTACCAAATTTTGGGTAGCAGAAGCCGCACCTTATTGTTATAAGGCGTGGCTCTATTATTTGGCTTAATTTATTAGGGTTATTATTTTATCGAGCTGGAAGTAGACTATTCCATTTTCTGAATATAGGCGTTATTTGCAAATGCCTTGGCTTTTTCACTGATATTATTCCAGTTCATTTCGGCTACCGATGTATTGGCTAGAGCGCCTATTGCGCCAAGCATTGCATCATCTTTCATGATGTCAGCATTATTCTGAGCTTCATCTAATGCAGCAAGCAACGAGGTGAAATCCGAATTCATTTTCTGCCAGTTGAGCTTCAATTCATTAATATGTGGAATTGCGTTTTCAATCTGCTGAGAAATTATATCGATGCTTTCTGATGAACGATGGTAAGAGTTGTATATTTTCTGAGTGTAAGTTAATTGATCTTGAAGATCATCCACCTCTTTTTGTAGCTCATTACGAAGCTTACGTGCCTTCTCTGCTTTGTCGCCATATACACCCATAATAGGCACTGCCACCATCGGGAACCAAGCATAAGTGACTGCAGTTGAAGCGACAGTAACGTAGTGAGTGTAGTCTTTATTCAGCTGAGCAATACGAGCATTTATGTCGTTCACTCTCTGTTGTAACGCACTGCCATCATCACTCAGATAACCGTTATGTGTGCCTTCCAACACATCCAATTGCAGCTTTTGAGTGTCTAATGTGGCAGAAAACTCCAGTAAATTATCGCCTACATCAGACACCTCTTGCTGGTATCTCATAGAGAAATTTTGCAGGCTTTTTAGGTAAGCAATCGCCATTTTTCTATTGCGCTCAACAGCTTCAATGTCTTCTGGTAGTGGTGAGAAGGCTTTGTCTAACATTTCATTGAGCGCATTACTTAACGGTTTAAGCATGTAGTCTTTGATTTGTGCGTAATTGGACAAGCTTAATGAGAGGTTAACAATGCTTGGATAGAGGTCTTTTTTCCAATAGAAGGCGGTATCGTGAATATTAGAGTACTGTTCAACGAGTGCTTGGAAGTTGGAGAAAGGGATATCATTGGGGATGCCGAGCGTAGATTTCATACTCGCTTCAGTTACAGGTAGCGCCAATGCACCCTCTACATAGGCTTGGATTTGGTACCACTCTTGTTGCTTGAGAATAAAGTTGTCGGTATCTAAATCGATAAAGACACCATTCTCACCAATGATCGTTTCGTAGGTCACTTGAGGTATATTTTGTTCAACCGACGCTTGGTTTATTTGAATTGAGGCTGCTTGAGAAGTGAGTGCAAAAGAGGAAAGTAGCCCAATGGAAATCGAAGATAATACAAGTGTCTTAGTGATTTTTTTCATTTTTTAAACCTGCTTGATCTGTTATTAGATTTGTTCAAAGACAATAATACCCCTACCATTTTTCTGGTATTTTTAAATATTTATAAGGTGTTATTGAATAGTTTTTATTTGTTATTACTTGTAGTAATTATGTGGTTTTTAAATTTTCCTCCTTTAATGTGAATTTTGTTTTTATAAGATTCGCTCAATCTATAGCAGATTTATAATGAAAAGTTCTATTCAGATCACATATTTGAATTCACATTGATCGTTTGTTGATCTATGGGTTTTAGTGATATTTAAGTCATTTATTCTGTTTTTCTTCTCAGGCTAGGAATATAAAGGCCTCAATAGAATTTTATTCTATGCATTGTTGCTTTAAGTGATAAATCTATAATTATCGATTGTTTGGTGATTATTACCAAATCTGTTGGTTAATTTTATGAATATATAATTAGAACGATCGTTTTAAATTTGATCTGTGCCAAATAATGCGCGTGCTTTATATTAATGAAAAGGTAAATTAGCATTCATTAAATTAGTTTGTTTTTGATTAGTTTATTATTATGTTTTCGTTTTCAAAGTAGGAAATATTCAAAAAAGATATAAATGAAGATATGGTTGAGGGAAGCTTTCATCAGGAAAGGGTGAGCAATAAAAGCAGAAGATAAAGATGTTTGCATGAAATGTGTATCGCTTTGTCTATCACGGTCATCTACTCAGACTGTGATAGACAAAGATGGACGCTAGTGGTTTTTCATTGCCAACTTACCAAGTTTCATTGCGGCAGCATGGTGGCGGTGCATTAGATGTTCCATATCCACACCGATGACCGCGCCATCATTCACTCTCCATTGTCCGGCTACCATGACTTTATCTGCTTGCTGGGCACCACAAAGTAGCAGTGCGGCGAGCGGATCATGACTGCCAGAGAAACGAATATCATCAAGCTTGAACATAGCGATATCGGCTTGTTTACCAACCTCAATAGCTCCGATGTCAGAGCGTCCCATCGCACGTGCGGAACCGGATGTTGCCCAGCGCAGTGCATCAAAATGTGAGACATTGGCAGAGCCGTACTGCAGCCTTTGCAGATACATCGCCATGCGTACTTCGGCAATCATGTTGGAGCCATCATTGGACGCTGAACCATCAACGCCGAGACCCACTTTTACGCCTGCAGCTTCAAGGTCGTTGTTTTTGCAGATGCCAGAAGCGAGCATCATATTCGACGTCGGGCAATGGCTAATACCAACGCCAGCCGCCCCTAAGCGTTTTATCTCTTCAGGGTTGAAGTGGATACCATGAGCTAGCCATGTTCGATCATTGAGCCAGCCAACGTCTTCAAGATAATCGACAGGTCGTAGACCAAACTTCTCAATACAAAAATCCTCTTCATCGAGGGTTTCGCAGAGGTGAGTGTGCATCATTACGTTTTCACGCTCACTGATCTTAGCGGTCTCTTTCATCAAGTCAGTGGTGACCGAAAATGGTGAACAAGGGGCGAGAGCGATTTGAATCATTGCGCCTTCATCTCGCTGGTGGTAGTCACGAATCAGGCGCTCGCTATCGTCAATGATGACTTGTTCGGTCTGAATGGTGTGTCTTGGCGGAAGTCCACCTTCATCTTCTCCTAGACTCATCGAACCTCGGGTAAAGATAGCTCGAACACCGAGCTTCTCGGCGGCTTCGACTTGCAGATCAATTGCATGTTCAAGCCCATTAGGGAGTAGATAATGGTGATCGGATGCGGTGGTGCAGCCCGACATCATGAGCTCAACGAGTGCGAGTTCCGTTGCTAGGCTCATCATCTCAGCATCAAGGTTTGCCCAGACTGGGTAGAGGCTTTGCAGCCAATGGAAGAGTTCTTTGTTTAGCGCGCCTGGATAGGCACGAGTAAGGGTTTGATAGAAGTGATGGTGGGCGTTAATAAGCCCTGGGGTGACAACATGACGTGAGGCATCAACGCTATAATCGACAGGTAAGGTAGGCTCTTTGTGTTTACCTACCAATTCAATGATTTTATTGCCTTGAATGACAATCCCGCCTTCGGCATCAGCTTGTGAGCCAGTGTAGATTGCGAGTGGATTCTTAATCCAGATGGTTTCCATTCATAATAGTCCTTAGCCATCTCAGCCTTTTCAGGGAAGAGGGTCTTTGGTTTTGTATTGTTAGTGATAAGGGTGATAAAGCAGTGTATTGATTCAACACACTGCAGTATTCTGTTTAAGTAATGTTAGTGCACACTTACTCATTATCTATTTGAGCCGTTCAGCCTTAAGTCGCTAGCCAGGTTAAGCGCTTTAGTTTGCTTTTACTTCCGTTGTTTCCGTTTGTTCTTTTTGCTGCAGTTCGGCGTGCTCTTCTCGCTCTACCTGCTCGTGCATTTCTGCTTGTTCTTGGATTTCTAATTGAACTTGAGCTTGGCTCTCTGCTAGCGCTTCTTGCTCTTCTGCTTTTGATGACTTCGGCAAAATTAGATTAAGCAGTACGGTCATGATGGTGCCAGTAGTAATGCCAGAGTGTAGGAAGTTGGCTAAATCATGAGGTAAGTGTTGTAGTAGCCTTGGTTCGAACGTGACCGCTAGCCCAGAAGCAAGGCCAACACAAATCACAAGGGCATTTCGTTTGGTGTCCGCCGCCTTTATCAGCATACGAATACCTGCGTAAGCAATCATTCCGAACATTACAAAGCCGACACCACCTAATACTGGCTTAGGGATAGTAACGGCAATAGCGGCGAGTTTTGGAAATAGGCCACCGAGGATAAGTAAGCCACCCGTTGCCGCAACCACATAGCGACTCGCAACCCCAGTGATACCGACAATGCCGACATTTTGGCTGAATGATGCCAACGGCATTGCGGTTAAAATAGAAGAAAGCGTGCTACCGAGGCCATCGCCCAATAGGCCGCGTTTTAGATCTTTACCGCTGACTTGGGTTTGGCAGTTATTGCCGAGCGCCATGAAATCGCCCGTCGCTTCAGCAATTACGACGATGTACACCAAGCTCATGCTAATGATGGCACTCATTGAGAATGTGAAGCCATATTTGAATGGCTCGGGGCCGCCAATCCAAGCTGCAGAGCTAATTTGGTCGAGGTTTACCATGCCAAGTGACAGCGCCACTATGTAGCCGCCAGCAAGCCCGATCACGATGGCCGATGCAGCGACAGCGCCTTTACAGTAGACAGAGACACAAACCACAATCCCTAAAGAGACCAACGCGAGAAAGAGTTTCGGGAGTGTGGCGAATTGTTCACTATTGGCTGGAGAGTCTCCGACCCAGTTCATGGCAACCGGTAAAATGGTTAAGCCGATCAAGGTGACCACGACACCACTTACTACGGTAGGAAACAGTTTTCTCACCTTATCCATGTAAAAACTGGCTGCAATCACCACGAATGAGCCGATCAATGCTGAGCCCATAATTGCGCTCACGCCACCTTCATTACCAATCGAGATTGCTACGCCGAGGAAGGCGAAGCTAGAGCCCATCACTACCGGTAAGCGGATACCAATTGGGCCGAAACCGAGACACTGCGCGACGGTGACAATTCCCGATGCCAATAAGGCTGCATTAATAAGTGAGACGATTTCAGTGTTGGGCAAACCAATGGATGCGCCAACAATCAATGGTACTGCAACAATGCCACCAATAGAGGCAAGCATATGTTGTAGTGCAAGTAGGAGGGTAAGCCCATGAGGCGGTCTTTCATTTAGGGTATACAGAAGTTTCATTTGATATTCCTCTGCTTGTGTTTATGTGCACAAGCGAATGACAGTCAAACAATGACTTCTACAAACTGCGTAGGGTCATAAAAAAGGTGCACGACAAGCGCATAGACACGCTATTGGCGCCGTACAATTAGCTTTCTTAAAAAGTGATATGAGCGCCTGGCTTGATTGATGGATAAACCAAGCGCTCAAGGTGTGTGACTCAATGGCGGTTAACTAATGAACAGTCACTTAGCCAATGAACACCAATTTAGCGATGAAGATAGCCGCTAAGAAATACATAGAGATAGAGACATCTTTCGTCTTACCTGTTGCCAGCTTTAATACCGTGTATGTGATAAAGCCAAGCGCAATACCATTCGCGATTGAGAAAGTGAGCGGCATCATCAAAGCGGTGATGGCTGCTGGTGCACCGTTGGTGAAGTCTTTCCAGTCAACGTGCTGCATGCTGCTCATCATCACAAACGCTACGTAGATCAGCGCACCTGAAGTCGCATACGCTGGGATCATACCAGCAAGTGGTGATAGGAAAATTGCAGCGAGGAATAGCGCGCCAACCACGATTGCAGAAAGGCCAGTACGAGCACCTGCCGCAACACCGGCTGCACTCTCAACGTAACTGGTTACAGGAGGACAACCCACACAAGCACCGGCAACGCTTGAAATACTGTCGGCCTTTAATGCTTTGCTGAGTCCTTCAATTTTACCCGTTTCCGGATTGGTTAAATGCGCACGCTCCGCAACACCCATCAATGTACCTGCGGTGTCGAACATGTTGACAAAAAGGAAGGCTAAGATAACGCTGATCATAGACACGTTCAGTGCGCCAGCGATGTCCATTGCCATAAAGGTTGGCGCTAAACTTGGTGGCGCTGCGAAGAAGCCGTTGTATTGCACTAGGCCTAACATCATGCCGATAAGCGTGACGCTCAAAATACCAATTAGCACGGCACCAAACACTTTGCGCTCACTCAGTACTGCGATGATCAGGAATGCGATAGCAGCAAGAAGAGCTTCTGGCTTGGTAAAGTCACCTAGTGAGACCAAAGTTGCTGGGTTTTCGACGACAATACCTGCAGTTTTAAGACCAATAAGCCCTAAGAATAGACCGACACCTGCGGTCATGGAGTAGCGTAAACTCTCTGGAATGCTCTCTATGATCCATTGACGAACCTTGTAGAAACTCATCCCGACAAATAGCACACCAGAGATAAACACCGCTCCGAGCGCCACTTCCCAGCTATAACCCATTTCACTCACCACAGTGAATGAGAAGAAGGCGTTGAGGCCCATACCCGGCGCAAGGCCAACCGGCCAGTTAGCAAATAACCCCATTAACAGACAGCCAATCGCTGCACCAATACAGGTTGCGACGAACACCGCGCCAGAATCCATGCCGGATGCCGCCATGATCTGTGGATTAACGAAGATGATGTAAGCCATGGTTGCGAAAGTGGTCACGCCACCAACCAATTCATTTTTTACACTGCTTCCGTGGGCCTTAATTTTAAAAAACTTCTCTAAAATTCCGTTATTCGCATCTTGGTTGAGTATTTCAGTTTTACTCTCACTCATGTCAGCAAGTCCTTTTATGTTGTGATCCATGTATTGAATACAGCGAGATTTCAATATTAAGGTTTCATGTGTTTAAGGTGATTTCTCTTTCTTGGGCACGAACAAGCCTGACCAAGCTCGCTGACGATATGGGTTAGCGAAGGCCTAGCAAAAAAAATAAGTGCGGCTAAATTTCCTTTATGTGTCTTTTTTTGGGGTTAACTTCCGCGATATGTCGAGAAGCTGTAAGGGGACACTAAGAGGGGGACATGGTAATGCGCATCTGGGTCGTCAAGACCGAAACGAATCACGACATCATCTAAGAAAGGCACGCCATCAAGTTCGATGTCTTTGCTCTTATAGTAATCTGCCACATAGAACACCAACTGATACTTGCCTGGAACAAAGTCGTTACCAGCAAGAATGGGTGCGTCGGTTCTGCCATCTGAGTTGGTCACAACCGTCGCCAGTTTTTCCGTTGAGTCTTCGTTTACCTTGTATAGCTCTACCTTGATCTCTGCTCCAGGTAGGCCGTGGGTGGTATCTAAAACATGTGTTGTTAATCTTCCCATAATCCTTCACGGCGCGTTGTCGCGTCCTGTCCTTATGCTGTGTTTCATCTGCGATTTTTTGCCTGACAAAATGAATGTCTGCTCACTTTGTCAGCACTAACTATGAACGAACTGTATACAATTAGTAAAGCCAATTGTAGAAAAAATGTTAACTTTAAGTCGGTTTTTTTATGCACCAAGTCTGTGCGATACCAATAAAATCTTGCACCATTGTTTATTAAGTTATTGTTTTTTAATGATTGTGGTTGCAATATTTAACTTTAATAACGAAATCTTTACATTAAGATAAATAATTGTATACAATGAATGTATGGGGTGAGGTTGCTCGTTGTTTTCAACTCATAGAGAAAACCTGTGAATGAGCGACTAAACCAAACACTAATGTTAGGAGTACTTGGATGAATAAGGATTATTCAAGAGATTTGATCGGGTATGGAGCGACCCCTCCAAATCCTCAATGGCCGGGTAATGCGCGTGTCGCGGTCTCCTTTGTATTGAACTACGAAGAAGGCGGTGAGCGTTGTCTATTGCATGGTGATGATGAGTCAGAAGCATTTCTTTCAGAGATCCCATCAGCACAACCGATCAAAGGTGAACGTCACATCAGCATGGAATCGATCTACGAGTACGGTAGTCGAGCTGGGGTTTGGCGTGTACTTCGCCTGTTTGATGAATATGAAATCCCATTAACCGTCTTTGCAGTTGCGATGGCGATCGAGCGCCACCCTGATGTCGCTAAAGCCATGATCGAAGCAGGTCATGAGATCTGTAGCCATGGTTACCGCTGGATTGACTATCAATATATCGATGAGTCTGAAGAGCGCGACCATATGGTGAAAGCGATTGAGATCATCCAACAAGTCACGGGTCAACGCCCGCTCGGCTGGTACACAGGCCGAACAGGTCCAAATACGCGTCGACTTGTCGCAGAAGAGGGTGGCTTTTTGTACGACTCTGATGCCTATGACGACGATCTACCATACTGGCATACCGAGACTGGCCGCCCACAACTGGTGATCCCTTACACCCTAGACGTCAATGATATGCGCTTTTCGACGGCGCAGGGCTTTAACTCTGGTGAGCAGTTTTTCCAATACCTGAAAGACACCTTTGATGCTCTTTATATGGAAGGTGAAACCGCACCGAAAATGATGTCGGTTGGGCTTCATTGTCGATTGGTGGGGCGTCCGGGGCGAATCATGGCGCTGAGACGTTTTCTAGATTACGTAAAACAACACGACAGCGTGTGGTTATGCCGTCGTATCGATATTGCCAATCACTGGCATGAACACCATCCGTATAAAGCGGGATAGTGAATAAAAAGCAGTAGTAACTAACAACGATAAAAACAACACAAGCAAAGAGAGCAATAGCAAGGAGGCTAACAGTGACAGTATTTCGATCATGCCAACCCACCAAAATGGCTCGCGATGAATTTGTCGCCCATTTTGCCGATGTGTACGAGCACAGCCCTTGGGTTGCTGAAGCGGTGTATGACCAAGGCTTGAATGCAGAAGATGATCATATCGAGAATCTTCACCTGAAGATGGCATCCACGCTTTTGCAAGCCGATCATGGCAAGCAGTTGGCTTTGATCAATGCTCACCCAGATTTAGCAGGTCGAGCAGCAGTAAATGGCGAACTTACAGAGTCGTCTACTAAGGAACAAGCGGGGGCGGGCATCGACAAATGCAGCGCCGAAGAATTTGAAAAATTCACTTCTTACAACAACAGCTACAAAAGTCGCTTCAACTTCCCTTTTATCATGGCCGTAAAGGGAGCCAATCGTTACCAAATTCTTGAGTCGTTCGAGATGCGATTAGGAAATGATAGTGAAACTGAGTTTGCTACGGCGATTCAAGAGATCAACAAGATCGCAATGTTTCGTCTCTGGGATATGTAGGTTAACGGAGTTAACAGCTATCTCAGAATCAACTTGATGCCTCAGCTCTCTGAGTAGTCAGTCGCTGAAACATGAAGTTCTCATTTTATTATTACTTTATTAATTTCATAGGATTACACGGACATGACCCATAAATTTGAACAGTACATAAACCTTGCAGATGAAAAACTCGGTGCGGAAGCGACTTTCGCAACGGACGACTTTTTCGCTGATAAAAGCCGCCTACTTAGCCACGCCGCGCCAGTATGGAAAGATGATCTATACGACGACAATGGTAAGTGGATGGACGGTTGGGAAAGCCGTCGTAAACGTGGCGAAGGTTATGACTACTGTGTGATTCGCCTTGGTTTGGCTGGCACTATCGCAGGCGTTGATATTGATACTTCATTCTTTACGGGTAACTTCCCGCCTTCTGCATCGATTGATGCATGCTATTCACCACAAGGCGAGCCAACAGATTCTACCGAGTGGCAAGAGATCCTGCCTTCTATTGGTCTGCAAGGCGACCATCATCACCTTGAAGCGATTGAAAGTGACCAAGTGTTTACCCACCTGCGTCTAAACATCTACCCAGACGGTGGTGTTGCACGTCTGCGCGTTTACGGTCGCCCGAGCGTTGATTGGGATGCGATTGATGCGCAACAGCAAATCGATCTTGCTGCGGTTGAACATGGCGGGCGCGCACTGGCATGTAGCGATGAGCACTACGGTAACAAAGCGAACATTCTTGGCCCAGGCCGCGGTGAAAACATGGGTGATGGTTGGGAAACCGCACGTCGTCGTACACCGGGCAATGATTGGGTGATTGTTGCATTAGGCCACCCGGGTAACATCGAGCGTATTGTTGTCGATACTGCACACTTTAAAGGCAATTTCCCTGATAGCTGTTCAATTCAAGCAGCGTACGTGAAAGGCGGTACCGACGACCAAGTTGAAACACAAAGCCTATTCTGGCGAGAGCTTCTGCCTGCACAAAAGCTTTCGGCACACAATATTCATGAATTCATTTCCGAAGTGAACGACCTTGGCGCTGTAACACACGTACGTGCCAACATCTTCCCTGATGGTGGTATTAGCCGTTTACGTCTATTTGGTACTAAAGCGAAATAGGTAAGGAAAAGAGTATGAGTAATGGAATACGTCGTTTAGTGATTGAGCCATTAACTAAGCAAGCTTTTGCTGAGTTTGGTGATGTTATCGAATCAGATAACAGTGATTTTTTCATGATCAATAATGGGTCAACCCGCCGCTACCATAAGCTTGCGGCAACGGATGTGCAAGACCAAGGTGGAGAAGCCATCATTAGCATCTTCCAAGCCACACCGCTAACTTACCCATTGACTATCGAGATGCTAGAGCGTCATCCACTTGGCTCTCAGGCATTCGTTCCATTACTTGGTCAACCCTATTTAATTGTTGTCGCGCCAAAGGGCGAAAATCCGACATTAGCCAGCTGCCGAGCGTTTCTTAGTAACGGTCGTCAAGGCGTGAACTACCACAAAGGAGTGTGGCATCATCCCGTTCTCGCGCTTACTGATCAAGACCAGTTCTTGATTGTAGACAGAGGCGGCGAAGGCCATAACTGTGATGAAGTTTACTTTGACAGCGACCTTGTGGCACTGCACTTGGAAGACCTGCCGACGGACAACAATAAGGAAGAGCAGCGCGTTGAAAATGCGCTGTGATACAGGAGTTTATTATGGATCCGCATATTACAGAATGGTTGAATTTGGCGATTCGCTGGATTCACATGATCGTTGGTGTCGCATGGATCGGCGCATCATTCTACTTTGTTTGGCTTGAAAACAACCTAAACCGAGTAAACCCAAAAACTGGTCTATCTGGTGATTTATGGGCAATTCATGGTGGTGGTATCTATCACCTAGAGAAGTACAAACTTGCGCCACCAGAGATGCCAGAGCACCTGCACTGGTTTAAGTGGGAAGCTTACTTCACATGGATCACAGGTGTGTGTCTACTTGGCGTTGTTTACTACCTCAACGCCGAGATTTACCTGATTGCACCGGGCTCTGGCCTTGATTCGACAACCGCAATTGCTATTGGTATTGGTTCTTTTGTTGCTGGCTGGTTCATCTACGACCTACTGTGTGACTCTCCATTAGGTAAAACGCCAGTGCTGCTTGGTATCGTGTTGTTCGTACTGCTAGTGGCTGCAACCTACGGTTTGACTCAAGTGTTCAGTGGACGTGGTGCTTACATCCATGTTGGTGCGATTATCGGTACCATCATGGTAGGTAACGTATTCCGAGTGATCATGCCGGCGCAGCGCAATCTAGTGAAAGCGATTGAAGAGAAGCGCGAGCCTGATCCAGCTCTTCCAGCAAAAGGCTTGCTGCGTTCTCGTCACAATAACTATATGACGCTACCAGTATTGTTCATCATGATCAGTAACCACTTCCCGAGCACGTATGGTTCGGAGTACAACTGGTTGATTCTAGCGGGTTTGGCGGTATTCAGTATCTTGGTTCGCCACTACTTTAATACCCGACATGGTAGTCAAAAATTTGCTTGGACAGTGCCAGTGGCAGCTCTCGGTATGATCACGCTTGCGTTCGTTACCTCACCATACGCGAAAAAGCAGATGACCCCGACCCCAGTCGCCAAAGCGCCAGTGGTTGAGCAGGTACAAAGCAATGTTCAAGCAGCGCCAGTCGTAGAGGAAGTCGCGGCAGGAGCGGTGGAATCTGATAACGGCGATCAGGCACAACAAACTGCAGCTACCAGTGCTCCAGCAACGTCGGACGCAGGCATTCGCTTTGAGACCATCAACCAGGTTATTCAAGAGCGCTGTTCGGTGTGTCACTCAGCTTCACCAACTCATGCTGCCTTTGCTGCGGCACCAGCTGGAGTGATCTTAGATACACCTGAAGAGATCAAAGCCAACGTACCGCGAATCATCGCTCAAACTGTTACTACGAAAGTCATGCCACTTGGAAACCTCACCCAAATGACAGACGACGAACGTGCACTGATTGGTGATTGGGCCGCACAAGGAGCGAAACTTCAATAATTTGTCCAGAATCCTTTACCTAAGAGCGTGAGTCTTAGGTGAGGCTTGGGGAGAGTTTGGTTACACGGGCACGCGCCAAACTCGTCCCACCCTGTTTCCCCGGTTCCTATACCGGGGCTTTTTGTTTTCTCTTCTTAGTCAGACATTTCTCTCTTTTTTGACGTGCTGCTTACACTCTTAAAGCAATTCATATTTACTATCGAAACTCTCTTATTCATTTAGGCAATAGTCTAATTATGAAGCATTTCTTTGAAAGTGAGTTGATGCTCTCTAGCTCGCTCAACTTTGTTTTATTGTCTGTTGGGTTGACTCTTCTACTGCATATTCCGATTTGGTGTGGGTTTAATCTGAGCCGAAGAAAGTGGAAGCGCATGGACTATTTATGGCCGTTTCTGGCAGGGATAGGCATGCTTGGCGCGGTTTCTGAGATTCGCGCTAAGGTTGCCGGTGATTGGGTGGAAACAGAACAGACAAGAGCCGTGGTGATTCTGGAGTCTATTGAGCAGTTTTCTCTTGAACGATTACGTGGTGATGTTTGTTCGGGTAAGCCCTCAGCCAGTGATCAAGCTGATTATCATCAAGCATGCATGTGGTACCTCACAACCGCCAAAACCTTTAGAGATGTTGATTTTTCTCTGCTGCCGAGCGCCAAAACATTAATGGTTCCAGCCCCTGATATTGCTTTGTTAGAGAGCGATTCTGTGTGGGTGAGTGGGATGCTAAATCAATACGAGAAGCAGAAAAATCAATACATCAAAACACGGGAAGCGCAGCTTAAACAGCCGATAGAAAGCCTTTTCTGGTATGTGAGTCCTTACTTAGTCTGCTTTGCGATTGCGCTTCGTCTCACTAAGGTCACTGCCGAGCTCAAACTGGAAAAAGCGTCGTCATAGCGAGTTGTGATCGTTTTCTTGCTCTAGGTCAAAACAATATTGCGTGATGTAACCTAGCCCACGTTGCGGTGTTACCCAAATGACAGTGCAAACGTCAGCAATATAGGCAGGGTCACTACGCTTAAGAAGTTCCCAAACAGCACCATAGACGCCACTTTAGTTGGCTCTACGTTAAAGCGTTCAGCAAACAAGTAATTCATCACTGCGGGTGGCAGCATGGTGAACAGAACCATCATTTGTAGATGCAGTGTTGGCAGTGGAATGAAAAAGTAGATGATGGCGAATGCGATAGCACCAGTGAACAGAGATTGAGCCGTACACAGTAAGCCTACTTTGAGTCCACTGAGTCTTAGGTTGACCATTTGTGAGCCAAGGGATAACAGCATGATAGGTACAGCAGCTTGGCCGAGTAGCGATGTCGCCTCGTAGATAGGGTTCCAAACTGCAACGCCAGACAAGTTGAGAGTCATTGCTACGGCTGCTGCAAGGAAAATCGGCATCTTGAAGATCTGTTTTATCGGGTTTCCTTCACTCAACAGCGCCAAGCCCAAGCTAATGTGGATGCAGGCAGAAACCACGAACAGCAGTACCGCTGGAGCGAGTGCGGTGTCACCAAAGGTGTAGGTGAATAGGGGAATCGCAAGGTTGCCACTATTGCGGAACATGTGCGGAGGGGCCCAAGCTTTGAAGTTGAGTTTAAAGATTTTACAGATAGGAATCATTAATAGAGCAGGCACTAATACCGCAACCAATGAGGCGGTAATCAGCGGCACTTGCTCTGTATCGAGTGGCATGGTCGTGAGCGACGCAAACACCAAAGCTGGGATGCACACATCCATATTAATGCGGTTGATAGGCTTGAAGTCGGGTTTGAGCCAACGACCCACGGCAAAGCCAGCAGCGGCGAGCGCAAAGACGGGAAACAGAATGCCAACAACCTGCTCGAACATAGAATTCCTTTTCTAAGTGACGGGTAAAGTGAGAGTGCGCTCAACATGGTCAGGGAAGAGTGAGCAGCTTATATAAGTATCTTAAGTTACCAACATAAATCGCTTACGTCGTGGGCATTTAGCACACACTAGAGATTTAATTATTGTTATTTGATAAGGATGCAAAAAAGACCAGAAGCTGGGGGCGACTGGTCTTAGAAGGCTAGGCGAATCTGGACGGATTATTTGCAACGATTGTCGTTGTTACCTAGCAGGTGTTACTCGTTTTTAAGCCTAACTGACGAGTTTTTTGTATTCCTTGAAATTGGCGTCGTACGCCTTTTCTCCGTAGATATAAGTCTCGCTCACGGTTCTGTCATCCCCCAAGCTCATTAACACAAACAGCTTCTCTTCAAGATTTGTTGTTTGCTCCATTCTAAAACGCATTAACTGAGTTGCGTGCAAGTCGAGTACAACAAAGTCCGCTTCCTTGCCGATTTCCAGATTGCCAATTTTATCTTCAAGGTGCAGAGAGCGAGCGCCGCCTAAAGTCGCTAAGAATAACGATTTAGCTGGGTGCAGTTTCTTGTGTTGAAGCTGCATGATCTTATACGCTTCACTCATGGTCTGGAGGATAGAGAAGCTCGTACCTGCGCCTACATCGGTACCCATACCAACACGGATTCCATGCTCTTCCATTTCCGGTAATCTAAACAGACCTGAGCCTAAGAATAGGTTTGACGTTGGACAAAAAGCGATGGCGGATTCGGTATCAGCTAGTCGTTTACACTCGCAATCAGACAAGTGAATGCCGTGTGCAAAAACCGAGCGTTTGTGCAGCAAGCCATAGTGGTCATACACATCTAAATAGCTGTCGCGTTCCGGGAAGAGTGCTTTCACCCACTCAATCTCTTTCTCGTTTTCAGACAAGTGTGTGTGCATGTATACATCTGGATACTCTTCCAAAAGCTTACCCACGGTTGCAAGTTGTTCTGGGGTACTGGTTGGTGCAAAGCGAGGTGTCACTGCATACAGCAAGCGACCTCGGTTGTGCCATTTATCGATCAGCTCTTTTGAATCGATGTAGCCAGACTCTGGTGTATCGGTGAGGTAGTCTGGCGCATTGCGATCCATCAAAACCTTGCCCGCAATCATACGCAGGTTACGTTTCTCTGCCTCTTCGAAGAACACGTTGACCGACTCTTTGTGCACTGTGCCGAACACGAGTGCAGTGGTAGTACCGTTGCTCGCCAGTTCGTCGAGAAACAGTTTGGCCACTTTGTGTGCGTAGACGGGGTTTTTAAAGCGTTTCTCTTCTGGAAAGGTGTAGTTCTCTAACCAGTCGAGAAGCTGTTCGCCGTAAGACGCGATCATCCCAGTTTGAGGATAGTGGATGTGCGTATCAATAAAGCCCGAGGTGATCAGCTTATCTTTGTACTCTTTGACATTGAGAGTTTTCGGTTGTCGAGCAAGCACTTCATCGGCATTGCCTAAATCAACCACATGGCCATTCTCAACTACTAAAATTCCGTCTTCGAAATACTCATATGATTCTTCTAAACCGACATCCTTTGGATCGGCCACGCTATGAAGAATACTGGCGCGATAAGCTTTGCGTTGCGTTGTCATGTCTACTTCCTTTTAATGCCCTCCAGTCACGTTATGGCGACGGGAGTCTGCGATTTGTGTTAGGCGATCTTCTCTTCCAGAGGCTGTTCGTCTACATCGCTTGTTTGGTTGGGATCGTTATGACCCTCAGTTTGATAATGTTGGGTAGGGCGTTTCTGTTCAAGCGCTTGCCCCTGATAGTGTGCGATTAGTTCACCAGCAACCGATACCGCGATTTCTGCCGGATGTTTTCCATTCACGGCACTGATACCAATCGGGCAAATCATGGTGTTGATCTGATCTTGGTTATAGCCACGCTGCTCTAAGCGGAAGTCGAATTTCTTACGCTTTGTCAGCGAGCCAATCATGCCGAAATAGCGACTGTCTTCACGATCAATGATGGCCTTGGCCAGATCGAAGTCCAGCTGGTGGTTGTGCGTCATCACTAGGTAATAACTGTTGGGTGGCATCTGTTTTACTTCACCGACAGGATCATCAGTGACGAGCTTCTTAACGCCCTGGGGTAAGGTATCTGGGAACACTTCTTCACGTTCATCAATCCAAGTCACGCGGAAAGGCAGGGTGGCAACAATGTGTAATAGAGCTTTGGCCACATGACCAGCTCCAAATAACACCAGATGGTTCTGCTGAGTGCCAATCGGTTCGAAACTCAGAGTCGCCATGCCGCCGCAGCATTGGCCGAGGCGAGCACCAAGATTGAAACGCTCGACTTTAAGAGATTTCTCGCTGGCGATCAGCATCTCGCGTGCCATTTTGGTGGCAACATGTTCAAGGTGGCCGCCGCCAATGGTCGCAATGATACGATCGCGGGTGACCAGCATTTTTGTTCCAGCATCACGAGGCACAGAGCCTCTGTCTTCAAGAACCGTCACCATGACGCAAGGTTCGTAGTTCTCTTCCAGTTTTGCCAGTTCGTGAATCCAATTATCCTTAAACATACTTCCTCCAAAAGCTCCAACTTGATGCTTCTTACGCCAGCCTAAAGAGCTTCTTGCTCAATACTGCGGACTGGCGAGTGTCCTTGTTACCTGTTTGTCACACCTTGATGATGTTAATCACTACGCAGTCTCTTGTTCACTGTCGACCGACGCCTTTGCGGGCTCTGAAACGGCTTGAACGGCCATCAGAATGCGCTCTGGTGTCGCAGGTGTATTCAGTTTCGGAATGGCGCCATCGACCGCCACCGAGTTAATGGCGTCTTTGAGAGCACTCCACACCGACATCCCTAGCATAAACGGAGGTTCACCTACCGCTTTTGAATTGAATACAGTGTCTTCAGGGTTACTGCGGTTTTCCAATAGATGCGTTCTGAAATCGATCGGCATATCGGCAATTGCTGGGATCTTGTAACTTGCAGGGCCGTTGGTCATTAGGCGACCTTGCTCATTCCATACCAACTCTTCGGTAGTCAGCCAGCCTGCGCCTTGCACAAAGCCACCTTCCACTTGGCCGATATCGATAGCAGGGTTCAATGAAGCTCCGACATCGTGCAGGATATCGACGCGCAGAATTTTGTTCTCACCTGTCAGCGTATCGATGATCACTTCAGAACATGACGCGCCGTAGGCGTAGTAGTAAAAAGGGCGGCCGCGTGCTTTCTCATGATCGTAATAGATCTTTGGAGTGCGGTAGAAGCCAGTGCTGGAGAGCGAGATTTGGTTAAACCAAGCCAGTTCGACAAACGCGTTGAAGGTCATGATCTCGTCGCGGATCTGTACCATACCGTTCTTGAACACTACCTCTTCTTGCGAGACTTTGAAGTGCGAAGCTGCAAAGTCAATCAGTCGCTGCTTGATGGTTATTGCGGCGTTTTGCGCGGCCTTACCATTGAGGTCGGCGCCCGATGAGGCCGCGGTTGGTGATGTGTTCGGAACTTTGTCTGTGTTTGTAGCGGTGATCTGGATACGTTCGACATCGACTTGGAACTCCTCTGCAACGATTTGCGCCACTTTGATGTTCAAGCCTTGCCCCATTTCCGTACCACCGTGATTCAAATGAATACTGCCATCGGTGTAGATATGGATAAGCGCACCAGCTTGGTTCAAGAAAGTTGCGGTAAACGAGATGCCGAATTTCACCGGAGTGATTGCTAAGCCTTTTTTCAAGATAGGGCTCTGCTTGTTGAACTCATCGATTTCTTTACGGCGAGCGTGGTAGTCACTGCTGCGTTCAAGCTGTTCGGTTATCTCAGGAAGAAAGTTGTCTTCAACGGTTTGGTAGTAATGGGTCACGTTGCGGCCTTCTTCGCCGTAATAGTTCGCCTTACGTACTTCCAATGGATCTTTTTTCAGGTAACGAGCGATCTCATCCATGATGTGTTCAATGGTCATCATGCCTTGAGGGCCGCCGAAACCACGGTAAGCGGTGTTGGATGCAGTGTTGGTTTTACAGCGGTGTCCAACGACGGTTGCATCGCCAAGGTAGTAGGCGTTGTCTGAGTGGAACATCGCACGGTCAACAATCGAGCTCGAAAGGTCAGGAGAGTAGCCACAGTTACCTGCTACGGTAATATCGGCACCTTGAATCACGCCGTTATCGTCAAAACCAACCGTGTATTGGTTGTAGAATGGATGACGCTTACCCGTTTGCTGCATATCTTCATTGCGCAATAGACGCATTTTGGTTGGTCGACCCGTTAGGCTCGCAATTACTGCAGCAATACAAGCAGGAGATGCGGCTTGGGTTTCTTTACCACCAAAGCCACCACCCATGCGGCGCATATCAATCACTACTTTGTGCATTGGCACGCCAAGCACTTCTGCGACCAGCTTTTGAACTTCAGTTGGGTTTTGAGTCGAGGTGTAAACAATCATCCCGCCGTCTTCGGTTGGCATGACGCTGCTGACTTGAGTTTCAAGGTAGAAGTGTTCTTGTCCGCCGATCTCAAGATCGCCAGATATCACATGTTTCGCTTTGGCTAGCGCCGCTTTTGAGTCGCCGCGTTGTTGTGTGTGGCTCTCTGTCACGAAGTGCTCTTTTGCCAACGCTTCTTTGACATCCAGAATCGCTGGCAGCTCATCGTATTCAATAATGGCGGCGTGCGCGGCCTTGCGAGCGGTTTCTAAATCGTTGGCGGCTACAGCAATCACAGGTTGACCGTAATATTCCACTTTGCCGTCAGCCAGTAACGGATCACCCGGAAGAATCGCGCCGATATCCAGTTCACCCGGTACGTCTTTGGCTTGAATGGCAATGGCAACGCCGTCAAATTCGTAACATGGCGACACGTCGATCTTGGTAATCTTTGCGTGCGCTTGTGTGCTCAGACGTGCGTAAACGTGGAGTTGATTTGGGAACTCTAAACGGTCATCGATGTATACTGCTTCGCCCGTTACTTGCTTTGGTGCACTGTCGTGTTTAACGCTTTTACCCACGCCAGTTTTTAGATCTTGTTTTGCGATGGTCACCATCTCTTCGTGGGTCATCGCCTGTTTGTTTTTGTTAGACATAAGACGTTACCCTTGTTTCGATTTGATTGTGCTTGTTCTGCTGTTCAATGAAGTAACGGCGCAACATATTGGCGGCCGACAGTGAACGGTACTCTTGGCTCGCTCGAAAATCAGAGAGTGGCTCGAAGTCTTGATACAGCTCTTGCATCGCTTCTTTAATTGTAGCGTCTGTCCAAGGGCTGCCTAATAACGTATTTTCACAACGAGCGGCGCGCTTAGGCGTTGCAGCCATACCGCCAAAGGCGATGCGAGCGTGTGTTACCTTGCCTTCTTCGACCTGAATGTCGAAGGCACCACACACGGCTGAGATGTCATCATCTAGACGTTTTGAGAGCTTGTAAGCACGGAAACTATCGCTGCTCGGCTTAGGTATGATGATCTGCTCGATAAACTCACTCTCTTTTTGAGCCGTGACTTTATAGCTGATGAAGTAGTCTTCGATTGGCATAGTGCGTGATTCATCGCCACAGCGCAGTTTGATCTTGGCATCTAACGCAATCAGTAGAGGAGGCGTATCACCGATAGGGGAGGCATTAGCTACGTTGCCGCCAATAGTGCCTTGGTTACGTACTTGCAGTGACGCAAAACGGTGAAGTAGCTCGCCAAAATCTGGGTAGTGTTTTTTCAGAAGTGAGTAGGCATCGCTGATTGGAAGGTTGGCACCGATGATAAGGTCAGTGTCGGTTTCTTCACACAGTTTCATGTCTTCGACAAGATTGACGCTGATAAGGGTTTCAATCTCACGGTGAAATTGCGTGACTTCTAGCGCTAAATCGGTACCGCCTGCAACCAGCTTAGCTTTCGGGTGAGCGATATACAGTTTCGCCAGCTCATCAATGCTTTTAGGAGAGAATGCAGTGAGATGACCTAAACGAAGGTTTGCTTCAGTGCCTTGAATGTTCTCAAGTTTTTCAATGGTTTTGCGTTCAAGTTCTGCAAATTGGTCGATAAGAGGTTGGTCTGTAGACAAAGACATTGCAGCATCGACAATTGGTCGGTAGCCCGTACAGCGACATAGGTTACCTGCTAGCGACTCCATTACATCTTCTTTGCTAGCGTTAGGCTTGTTTTTTCCGAGCGCGAACATCGACATGATGAAACCAGGCGTACAGTAGCCACACTGTGAACCATGAAAATCCACAACCGCTTGTTGTACAGGGTGTAAAGAGCGATCTCGGTTCTGCAGATCTTCTACGGTAATCAGCTGCTTCCCATGCAGAGCAGAAACAAATGTTAAGCATGAGTTGACCGAGCGATACTGCAATTGCCCGTCTACCACTTCACCTAACACCACAGTACACGCACCGCAATCACCAGAGCCGCAACCCTCTTTAGTCCCTGTCTTGTTGACGTGAGTACGTAGGTAATTAAGTACGGTCATATTCGGCGACAGATTGTCTTCGTGTCTTATTTCCTGATTGAGCAAAAAAGTAATCAAGAGACCTCCTTGTATATCGACATATTCCATGTGTAATTTTTTTGACTTCTTGGTCAATAATTATCCATCCTGACCCTGTGGTCAACTATTTATTTACAAAAATGCAACAAAAGGGTTTTTCTTGAAATTGTATACAATGAGAATTTGGTTTTAATTCGTTGTTTTTAATAAAGTAGTTATTGGTAGCTAATGTTTATGTTGGTGAATGAAGCTATCTCCATGTATACAAATAATGTTTGGATAATAGGGTGGTTTTGGTGAGCATTGAGCGGGCGAGTCGTTGTGGAAAAATACCAGAAAGGAAGACAAAAACTTCAGAAAATGAGCACGATATAGGTGTGTTTTTTGAGCGTTGGATATAAAAAAAGCGAGTGTGAAACTCGCTTTTAGAGAGGACATCAGTTGTTCAGAAAGCGCCTGAACTAGGACTTACTCTTGAGTAGGTCTGAGAAAACCACATGCAGATCGCTAGAGGCGGTGCTGCTATCTAGGTTGAGCTTAGAGCGGATATGACTCAGGTGCTCACGCATTAAGTCAACTGCTTGCTCTTCATCACCTGATTCAATGGCATCAAGTAATCGCTCATGCTCATCTTGAGAGCAGTTTGAGTGATTGCCTGTTTCGTATTGAGCGATCAATAGCGAGGTTTGCGAGACTAAGCTACGTTGAAAAGCCAGTAGTGGCGCATTCTCTGCCATTTCAGCAAGTTTGATGTGGAATTCACCAGAGAGGCGCAGACCCGAACCGTAATCACCTTGTTCGAAGGCGCAATTCTCTTTTGCGACCAGTTTTCTACACTCGTCGATTTGAGCTTTGGTAGCGTTCTTAACCGCAAGTTCAGTGATGGCCAATTCCATAACCTCACGTGCTTTGAAAATCTGTTTTGCTTCATCCACCGTTGGGGCTGCAATCACTGCGCCTCGGTTTGGACGAATAACCACAACTTGTTCCAAAGATAAGCGCAGTAAGGCACGGCGGATGATGGTGCGGCTTACGCTAAAGATTTCTGCTAAGGCTTCTTCGCTTAATTTGGTGGCTGGTGGCAGCCTTTGTTCTAGTATTGCATCGAAGATATGGCAGTAAACAACGTCATCTTGGGTTTGACCCGTTACTTTGGTTTTTACACCTTTTGAGACAGAGTTTTTGAGAGCTGTCATAGAGATAAGAACCCTTGTTTAGTCGAGTAGGGAGTGTGAGCATATTGCACTGGTATTACTCTATATTGTATACACTTATCTATACAATGCTACCGCCAGAACTCAATAGGTTAGAGAGTTTGCGCATATCTGATAACAATTGAGACACAGTTTTCATCTTGTTTGAAAAACTGTGTCATAGAGTATGAAAGCTTGCCAATATGGATTGGTAGAAGCAAATAATCTTGCTGCGTTAAACTCGGTTATCGCCGCCACTGTAGGCAACAATTTGACTTATTTCACTCAAGCTTCGTCCTGATTGTTGCTGCCATTCGTTAAACGCATTCGTAGCAGCTTGTTGAGCTCGCTTGGTGTTGCGTCCGCTGTCGATAACACCGGTGGTCCGAAGGTGCGCTTCAACGTCTGTCGATAGAATGAAGGTATCTTTACCCATTTGGCGTAGAGTGTAGGCACCTGTGTTTCCACCGAGTCGTTTACCGTGTTTCTTAAGGTGATCCCATAACTCGGTAATGCGCTCTGATGGCCAATCTGCAACCATTTGAGCGAAGCTGCCGTATTCACGCTGTGCGTTACGGATCATCATCGCGTTGGCGGGAATGGTCATGACTTTGGTTAGGTGGCGAATAATGCGTGGGTCTTGCGCTTTTTGCTCCCACATTTCATTAGGTAACATCAGCATCTTTTCTACATCAAACTCAAAGAATACTTCTTCAAACTGAGGCCATTTCTTTCTCACCACGTTCCAAGAAATGCCGCACTGAAATACCTTTTCAGTGATGGCAGCCAGCCAGCGGTCATCTCCGATCTGCATCAGTTCATCGCGGCTTAGTGGCTTTCGAACGATTTTCTCAAGTTCAGCTTCGCCACCTTTACGATGAGCCGCTCTTTGGTAAATGGTTTCAAACTTTTCTTGGGTCATGACGGGTTCCAAATTACGTCGAGTTTTTAATGATATGGGGACGAATCGACAGATGAAAAGGGTTATACCTCACTCGCCAATTGATCGAGGAAGGCTCGCATATAGTCTGTGCGACGCTGAGCCTCTTGTTTAGCGGATTCGGTGTTCATAGTCTTGGCGAGCTTGAACAGCTTTACGTAGAAGTGGTCAACGCTGAAGTTTTTATCATCCAAGTCTCGGTCTTTGGCGAACGGATCTTCGTGGTTATAGAGTTCAGCATCAAAGCTTTGACCGACAAAAAGGCAGCGAGCAATCCCAATCGCGCCAAGAGAATCTAGACGATCGGCGTCTTGAACGATCTGTGCTTCAACGGTTTCTGGGGTGATATTCGCACTATAACTATGAGTAACAATCGCATGGTGAATCGCATCTAAATGATGAGTTGGGTAGTCGATTGCTTTGAGAAATGCGATCGCTTTATCGGCGGCGACTTTTGAACTTGTCGCTCGATCTGGATGATTTTTCGGGAAGGTGAAACAGTCATGCAGATAGGCTGCAGGTAACACGACTTCAAGCTCTGCTTGCTCTTGAGCACACAAGGATTTTGCTGTTTTGACGACACGTTTGATGTGGCTGATATCATGAGCAGCATCTTGGGTCATCTCTTGTTTTGCAAAGGTAAGCATTTGATCTTCAAACTTTTCGATCACGTTCAGTTCTTTTTCTAATTCGTATTGTGTTGCTATGCTAATCATTTTGGGTTCTGTTTTACAGGCAATCTTGTGAGCTTTGTATTGAAGCTCTAGTTTCGGGTTGGTTCAGCCTATCAAACTCTTCTTCTGGAATGCCAAATACAACAAAGCCGACTCGAACGTCGGCTCTAAAAATGTGGTGTGCCAATATGCTGGAGGTGTTTAGGCTGCTTCTTTTTGCAGTTGAACTAACACGTCATGTAGAGATGGGCTAATGGTGTGACCCAGTGCTTTTACCTCTTCGCACGGCTCAACCAAATCCGGGATCTGGAAGCTGATCATATTCGCCGCCATAGAAGCGCGGATGCCGTTGTTAGAATCTTCAAAGGCAAGACATGATTCCGGTGCAACGCCAAGACGTTCTGCCGCTAATAGGTAGATCTCTGGGTGGGGCTTACCATTCGTTACCTCACAGCCAGTGCTTAGTGAAGTGAAGTAGGAATCTAACCCTGCCAACTCAAGTTTCTTTTTAGCAATATCCAGTTGAGTCGAAGTCGCCACTGCTGCTGGAATGTTGTTCGACTTCAACCACTCTAAGAGTTCAATCACGCCCTCTTTTACCGGAATCGCCTGGTTTTTCACAATTGCACTGTAGCGAGTTCGCCACTCATTATTAAGAGCTGGGTAGTCGAGATCTTCACCATAACCGTTTCTGAAAATCTGCTCGATGGTTTTCGCGTTACAGCCGGTGATGCCGAGGTAGACATCTTTTAGAAATGGGACGCCTTGTGCATGGCACGCCTCTTCGAATATCTGCATACACAGACGTTCGGTGTCGAGAAGTAGACCATCCATATCAAAAATTGCTGCTTGGAAATTCATAGTTGTGGTTCTTGTACATCGTCTTTAGTGAAGGCCGCTATTTTGACATACCCCAATGGCTTAGGCGAGTTAAAGCTCTGTGAAAAAGCGTTCCAAACTATGACCACCTGACTTCAATTTTCCCTTTTTAGGATAGAAAATCTATATGCATATCATTGCTTTAATAACGGTTGGATCTGATGGGTGGATTTTATAGATTCCCACGTTCTAAAAGAAACAATGAACATCAGTGTGCATAACAAATCAGAGTGCTGATGAAGACAAATGATCACAATTTAGATACTTATAGGCCTGTTATCGTGACCATAATCTTATAAAAAACAATCCGTTAGAATGGTCAATCAGAGTGTGACCTAGTAATAAGTAAATCATTGAACATACAGAGAAAATAACCCTATTCCATGTTTAGGTAGGGTTGCTTATGTTGTATTTTGAGTTTCTATTTTTGCTAATCGTCCTTTATATCGGCTCTCGATATGGCGGTATTGGTTTAGGTGTTGTTTCTGGTATTGGTTTAGTGATTGAGGTCTTCATCTTCAAGATGCCGCCAACGTCACCGCCAGTTACGGTAATGCTGATTATTCTTGCAGTAGTGACCTGTGCTTCCATTTTAGAAGCCGCCGGTGGCTTGAAATACATGCTGCAAGTGGCGGAGAGGGTATTAAGAAAGAACCCGAAACGCGTGACCTTGATAGCACCGTTTGTGACTTATTCGATGACCTTCCTATTGGGTACAGGCCATGCGGTTTACTCAATTATGCCTATTATCGGCGATGTGGCGCTTAAAAATGGCATCCGTCCTGAACGTCCAATGGCTGCTGCCTCGGTAGCTTCACAATTGGCGATTACTGCGTCTCCAATCTCAGCGGCAGTGGTTTACTACTTAGCACAGCTTTCTGATATTCAACACTCTATTACTTTATTGTCTATCTTGCTTGTAACCGTGCCTGCAACGCTATTTGGTACGCTGTTACTTTCTCTGTATAGCTTGAAGCGCGGTAAAGAGCTCAATGACGATCCGGATTATCAAGCGCGACTAAAAGATCCTGAGTGGAAAAAGCGCATTGAAAGCACCACGGCGACCTCTTTAGATGAAGTGCTACCAACTTCGGCTCGCAACGCAGTATTGATTTTCCTACTTTCGATTGTGGTGATCGTTATTGTGGCAATGGTGCCAGAGATCAGAACCATTGTAGAAGGTGAAAAGCCAATCAAAATGTCGGTGATCATCCAAATGATGATGCTCTGCTTCGGCGGTATTATTTTGCTGGCGACTAAAACGGACCCACGTGATGTACCAAACGGTGTGGTATTCAAATCAGGTATGGTGGCGGCAATTGCTATCTTTGGTATCGCTTGGATGTCGGATACTTACTTCCAATACGCAATGCCTCAGTTCAAATCAGGCATCGTTGAGATGGTAACTAACTACCCGTGGACATTCGCTCTGGCGTTATTCATCGTATCGGTGGTGGTGAACTCTCAAGCTGCAACGGCACGTATGATGCTACCTGTTGGTTTGGGGCTAGGACTAGACCCAGCACTGCTTATCGGTTTGATGCCAGCGGTGTACGGTTACTTCTTCATTCCTAACTACCCATCAGACATCGCAACGGTGAACTTCGATGTGTCAGGTACCACCAAGATTGGTAAGTGGTACTTCAACCACTCATTCATGTCAGTCGGTCTAATCGGTGTCGTCGGTGCGTGTTGCCTAGGCTACGTGTTAGCTAAGGTATTCATCGGCTGATATAAATATCAATGAGTTAAAAAGAAAAACAGCGCTATTAAGGCGCTGTTTTTGTATTCGTTTGCGGTTGAATTTATAAAACGTTGTTGTTAGATTGGATGGATGCAAACGAATCCTACATCTTCATCATTCATTATCTGGTGGCGCTCTAATTAGAGCGGCGCGGGATTCTTACATTCTTAAGCTGCTGGTAGGTAGCTAAGAATGTCATCTCTTTTTGTATCTCCAGTAGCCGTTTATTTTTACTAGGAGATACCATTATGAACACCAATCTAATCACTGATACAAAAGAAATTATCCTCACTGGTGACAGAGCCACAGGCCCGCTGCACTTAGGCCATTATGTGGGTTCACTAAAGCAGCGCGTCGCTTTGCAATCACAGCATGAACAGACGATTTTGGTTGCGGACATGCAAGGCTTAACGGATAACGCGCATAACCCAAGTAAAGTCTCTTCCAACATCTTAAACGTGGTGGCTGACTACTTAGCTGTCGGCATAGATCCTTCGCAAACCACTATCTGCTTACAGTCACAAGTTCCTGCGCTTGCAGAGCTGACCATGTACTACAGCAATCTTGTCTCTATCAGTCGACTAGAGCGTAATCCGACGGTGAAAAGTGAGATTCAAAACAAAGGCTTTGAACGCTCTATTCCAGCAGGCTTCTTAACTTATCCCATCTCGCAAGCAGCCGACATTACAGGCTTCAACGCTACTTTAGTGCCCGTTGGAGACGATCAATTACCGATGTTAGAGCAAACCAATGAGATAGTGAGAAAGGTGAATGGACTAGCAGGACGTAAAGTGTTGAATGAGTGCCGACCTCTGCTCAGTAATGCTCCGCGTTTACCCAGCACTGATGGCAAAAACAAGATGTCGAAATCGATGGGTAATGCCATCAATTTAGGCGCGAGTGAGAAAGAGATTTCAGCGGCAGTGAAATCGATGTACACAGACCCTAATCACCTGCGAGTGGAAGACCCGGGTACCGTAGAGGGGAATGTGGTGTTCACTTATCTCGATGCGTTCCACCCAGATAAAAACGATGTTGAACAGCTTAAAGATCACTATCGACGTGGCGGGTTGGGTGATGGCACCACTAAGAAAGCCTTGGAAGAGTGCTTACAAGAGATGCTTCGACCGATCAGAGCGCGCAGAGCTGAATACCTAGATGACAAGGCTCAGCTGTTGGAAATATTATCTATCGGAAGCAAGCGTTCGAGAGAAAAAACAGCTAAGGTTCTGTTTGATGTGAAGGGTGTGTTTGGGCTCAATATCTTCTGAAAGCCCGCTGAGCATCTTGATATTACAATAAAAACTTGCCGTGTCGGCAGGGTACGATCAAAACCAATGAGGCTCACACCGAGCCTCATTTAATTCGATCTGTTTAAGCTTTATACAGGCTCTCCAGCCTCGTCCTCTTCGACAATGTCTGTCTCAACGCTTGCTTCTTCTAACCATCTCACAATGGCTGGGCTATTGAGTACACGCTCTTGGTAACGAGTCGCGGTTTCTGATAGTTCGATTCCATAAGTTCTGAACCTTAGTGCAAGAGGCGCATACATCGCATCGGCAATTGACCACTCGCCGAATAGCCAGCCGTCAGGGTATTTCTCTCCTTGTTCAGACCACAGAGCATCCACTCGCTCAATATCTTTCCTAGCGCCCTCGCTTAATGTCACTTTTCTGCGTGCTCGGCAGTTCATCGGGAGCTCTTCTCGCAGAGCGAAAAAACCTGAGTGCATTTCAGCAGAGATTGCGCGGGCATGTGCGCGCTCAGCTGCGGATTGTGGCCATGCTGAGCCATTAAGATACGCCTCATTGATGTATTCGAGAATTGCAAACGAGTCCCATACTGTGACTTTGTCATCAACCAGCGTAGGTACCTTTGCTGTCGGTGTGACCTCGGAAAGCGTTTCGTAGAATTCTGGCGTAAATAGTGTCAGTTTGGTGATCTCGGCATCGAGATTGTGCTGCGCCAAAATCAACCATGCACGAAGTGACCAGCTAGAGTAATTTTGATTAGCGATGAAGAGTTTCATAGAGGCTTCCTTGCGTTAAGTTTGTCGTCTAATGGAATAGGTTTTAGCTTAAGAGATTGTATTGCGCGCCACTAACGGATAATTTTGATGTAATACATTAATAAAAACGATGGGTACCAAATCGATATGGATATTGATGCGTTAAGAGGCTTTCTCGCCTTTGTCGAAACCAGCAGTTTCACCCGAGCGGCCAAGCAGATAAATCGCACCCAATCGGCGTTTAGTGCTCAGATGCGTAAGCTAGAGGAAGAACTCAACGTCACTCTGTTTCAAAAAGAGGGGCGTAACTTGGTGCTGACCGAAGCTGGGCTGGCACTGCGTTCTCATGCCGAACAACTGGTGGCGTTGCACAATACGGCGCTGAAACAGGTCAAGTGTTACGAGAACAAGCAACCGCTGCGACTGGGTTGTCCTGAAGATTACAACGACACACTGTTACCTAAGTTTATTGAAGTGTTGATGGAGGCAGAACCCACCTGTTCGATACAGGTATTCAGTCAACCGAGTATTACATTACGTGAATGGCTCGATGATGGCCGACTCGACGCGGCGATTGTCACGCGCGCACCTGATAGTGAAGAGGGCTACTGGCTCGCCAATGATGTTGGAGTGTGGATTGCGAGCCAAGACTTTGATGTCGATGCTCATGAATCGCTACCGCTGGCACTGTTTCAAACAGATTGTAAGTACCATGCAGCCGCAGTTAATGGGCTGACCAAGCAAGGCACTGCCTATCGATTGCTCGCTTGCAGCAATACCGCGTCGGCTCAGAGTGCCATTGTCAAAGCCGGATTGGCTGTGGGAGCAATGGGTAAGCTCAGTGTTTCACCTGAGCTCGTAATTCTGGAGAATATGCCTCCGTTACCTGCGGTGGAAATCGCACTTATCTTGGGCTCGCAACATCACCCGCTGTTAGATAAAGATCTTTTAAATCGACTGGGTGATCTTAATCTGTCTCATTGACGCCCAATTAAACCCCTACAAAACGCCCATTCGCTTGAGCTTGCGATAGATAGTGTTGCGGCTAATGCCAAGAACCCGAGACGTTTTACTGATGTTACCTTGGTTCGCCTGATAGGTTTGAACTAAGGTCTCTTCAACAGTACTTTGCAGATCACTGCTAGACGATGCTTGAGTGCAAGTGACTTGGCTTTGATTCGTCAGTTGCTCTGCCAATTGAGACGGAATGTGTTCGAGTTTTAGTTGACGCTCACCGCTAGACATTAAAGCCGATACCTTGAGCAGATTATCGAGCTCCCGAATGTTACCCGGCCACGAGTATGAGCAGAACAGTGTCATTAAGTGCGAGCAGATGGTTTGCTCTGAGTCCGAGTACTTTTGGTAGATAGCTTCAATTAACTCACGCTTATCTTGCCTTTGCTCGAGACTTGGTAGAGTGAATATCAAACCATTGAGTCGGTAATAGAGATCTTGTCTAAATTGCCCAGTCTCGACGAGTTTAGCTAGATCTTTATGGGTGGCAGCGATTATCTGGCAATCAACTTGGTGGCTTTGGTTAGAGCCAACAGGCACCACCGACTTATCTTGTAGCACATGAAGTAATCGGCACTGAGCTTCTAACGGCATGTCTGCTATCTCATCTAAGAATAAGATCCCCTTGTCTGCTTGACGGATCTTACCCTGAAAACCTTGCTTGTTCGCGCCAGTAAATGCCCCGGGCGCATAACCAAACAGTTCAGACTCAATCAGATCTTTTGGCAGCGCACCACAATTCACTGCCACCAAAGGGTTGTTGCTGCGCTGACTCTGTTTATGCAGCGCTTTGACAAACTCGCCCTTACCGACACCTGTTTCACCTAATATCAGAAGGCTGATGCCTTTATCAATAACTTTACTGGCTTGTTGCCATGCTTGCTCTATCTGTTGATCACCGTGGTGTAATTCACACGAAGCAGTGATTGCACGGCTGCGTTTTACTGATGGTGCCTCTAGGCTCTTTTTCTCAAATACAAATGATGATTCAGAGCGATTGAAGAGCTGATCAATGCTTTCACCGAGTATCGAACCTTGCTCAAGCAGCTGAGAAGCGACTTGGTTATGAGCCAATACTTCTCCCGCCTCATTGGCAATGACAATACCTTGCCAACCACTATGCAGTAGCGACTTTTCACACGCGAGGTCGATACGAGTGGATCCTTGGGGGATGTGATTGAGCAGTTGGTTCTCTATCAATTGCACCATATTCTGTATTAAGAATTGCACCGAGCTGTCGTGCTGTTGCTGCTCACTGGTGATATCTAAGATACCAACCATCTGCCCTTGGTGATCAAAAATGGGATTCGCGGAGCAACTGATAAAGCGGTGCTGATGAATGAAATGTTGCTCGCCAATTATGGTAACGGGCTTGGCCTCAACCAGTGCTGTGCCGATCGCATTGGTGCCTTTGAGTTGCTCTTTCCAGCAAGCGCCCGAGCTCAATGCAATACTCGTTAATTTCTCTTCAAAGCGCTTCTGTCCCCAACTCGCCAGAATCACACCATCCGTGTCCGTCAATATGAGTCGACTGTCACTGCGTGCAAAGGTCTGATTAAACAGGGGTAGCGCCATGCGTTGCACGGTTTCGATGAGTTGCGATGAGTGAAAGCGACGCTCCTTAAGCATCGCATTTGGTAGTCGAATGTCATCGGGTAGCTTCCTCGGCTTTAATCCCGCCTCACTACTACGGTGCCAAGATGAACTAAGCCACTCTGAAGTATCTGTGTGTTGAATCTGCATAACTGTTCCATGTTGTAACAGTAACGGTGTACCAATTTGGAACAGTTGAACACTGGAGCAATCTCCGTACTACGATTCAATTCCAACTCACCACTGGTTGTAAACGTTTGGTAATCATAGTTTTACAATTCATTAACAACAAGATTTTCAATGTTGGCGTGTGACTTGCGTTGTTAGGTATGTGAACAAAACACGAAATGACAGTGTTTTAAACAGAAACCATGAACATGACATGGCGAATATTCAAATACTTAGACAATCACAGAAGGACCTTACTATGATTTACGCACAGCCTGGCAGTGACAACGCAGTAGTCAATTTCAAAGCTCAATACGACAACTTTATTGGGGGAGAGTGGGTGAAGCCGACTTCTGGCGAATACTTTGATAATAGCTCTCCGGTCAATGGACAAGTGTACTGCCAAGTAGCGCGCTCGACAGAAGCCGATATCTCATTAGCATTAGACGCAGCGCATGCAGCGCGAGCGAGTTGGGCCGCAACCAGTGTTGCTGAACGCTCGAACATCCTACTTAAAATTGCTGACCGTATTGAAGCAAACCTAGAAGAGATCGCTGTTGCTGAAACGTGGGAAAACGGTAAGCCAGTTCGTGAAACTCTGGCGGCAGACATCCCGTTAGTTGTCGATCACTTCCGTTACTTTGCGGGTTGTATTCGAGCGCAAGAAGGCAGTGCAGCCGAGCTTGATTCAAACACCGCTAGCTACCACTTTCCAGAGCCAATTGGCGTAGTCGGTCAGATTATTCCGTGGAACTTCCCAATTTTAATGGCGGCTTGGAAACTGGCTCCAGCCCTCGCGGCTGGTTGTTGTGTAGTGATGAAACCTGCCGAGCAAACGCCGACTTCGATCCTAGTTTTGATGGAGAAGATTGCTGATCTTCTACCTGCGGGCGTAGTCAACATCGTTAATGGCTTCGGTAGTGAAGCGGGGCAAGCTCTTGCGACTAGCGATCGTATTGCTAAGCTGGCGTTTACTGGCTCAACTGAGGTTGGTCATCATATTCTAAAATGTGCCGCTGAAAGCCTAATTCCGTCCACGGTAGAGCTGGGCGGTAAGTCTCCGAACATCTACTTCCCAGATATCTTTGATCATGAGGATGAATACTTAGATAAGTGTGTTGAAGGTATGCTTCTGGCGTTCTTTAACCAAGGTGAGGTGTGTACTTGTCCTTCCCGCGTGCTGATCCACGAATCGGTCTACGACAAGTTTATCGCAAAAGTAGTGGAGCGTGCTCAAACCATCAAACAAGGTAACCCATTAGACACAGACACTCAGGTTGGTGCTCAAGCTTCTCAAGAGCAGTTTGATAAGATTCTGAGTTACCTAGAGATCGGTCGCCAAGAGGGCGCGAAAGTCCTCACTGGTGGTGAGATTGCGCAGCAGCCAGATGATCTGGGTAGCGGTTACTACATTCAGCCAACCATGCTTGAAGGCAACAATAAGATGCGTGTCTTCCAAGAAGAGATCTTTGGCCCTGTCATTGCGGTAACCACCTTTAAAGACGAAGCAGAAGCTCTGGCGATCGCCAATGACACAGAGTATGGCTTGGGTGCGGGTGTATGGACGCGTGATGCTAACCTAGCGTATCGCATGGGGCGTAATATTGAAGCAGGCCGTATTTGGGTTAACTGTTACCATGCTTACCCAGCGCATGCGGCGTTTGGTGGGTATAAGAAATCAGGCATCGGTCGTGAGACGCACAAGATGATGCTCGACCATTATCAAAATACCAAGAACCTGCTGATTAGCTACGATACTAATCCGCTAGGCTTTTTCTAAAGCGCTTTTCACAAGCAATTTATAGCGAGCAGCGCAGTTAGCTGATTCTTGCTGTAAAGTAGAAACCAAAAACGCCCAAGTCATTTGATTTGGGCGTTCCTGTTTTTTACTCTTTGAGACGACTAAGCGTTAGTGCTTCGAAAAGAAGATCTCAGGTTTGTACGTAGGCCCTTGGTTGCCCTCTAGCTGAGTCAGTTCCAAACCTTGTTTGCCAACCAAAGACGCGACCATCTGGCGGTTGAACGGGTAGTTCTCAGCGTTGTTGATGAACTCTTGGATATCTACCCATTTGGCTTCTGCAATTTCGTCGGTGTCTTGAATCTCAATCTCTTGAGTTTGAGCAGTTAGGTGACAAACAAAATAGAGGTTTGATTTGCCAAACTGATATGGGTGGCGCGTTGCCATGCCAACCACTGAAACGAACGTGGCTTCGATGCCTGTCTCTTCAAAGGTTTCTCGAACCACCGACTCTTCAATACCCTCTCCAAGTTCAATGTGGCCTCCAGGTAATTTGTAGCCTGTCATACCATGCTCTTTGATCATCAACACTTGGTTATGCTCGTTGGTGATCAATGCACCTGCACCCAAGGTGTGGGTAGGGATGAAAGGGACAAACTCGACAGTTTCTGATTTGTGGATCAGCGTTATCTCGTCTTCTAAACAGTTGTGGAACACGAAGCCAAGCTCTGTCGCTACTGGGATAAGATGCGACAGTGAAATTGGCAAACTAATCCAAATAATGCCTTTGTTGTTTTGCTTTGAAAACTTGGTGATTTCGCTGAGCTCAGCATGGAATGAAGCAGCATCGTGTGAAGTAGTCAGCGGGTCGATGATGATGCCGTTAAATTTGTCGAGCGTAAATTCCACGGGTGAACCTCTATTCTTTTGATTTATTGAGAGACTTTTATAGAGCGAGCTTATAACAGATGTCGAGGTGATGACACCCGAAAAGCCGGTGACATGGAGACTGCTTGGGGAAGCGGTAGGCAAGAAACAAAAACTGCGCTTGGAAACCAGAGCGCAGTTTTAAAATCGGAGTTATTTGAGCTTGGATCTAACGAACGTAGTTCGCATCAACGCTGACATACCAGTGTTGAAACTTACCGTCAGATTTTTCAATCCACAGATCGTTGGTGTAGCTCTCTATCTTGCCGTTTACCGTTAACTTAAATGTGTTCTCGTCGAAGTCACCGAGCTTCACAAACTGATCGGTTGTAACTAGAAACGGGTCCATGTCGTCGATGTCACTGATGTCTGAAACCACATAGTAGTGATAAGTGAAAGGCTTGGTTGCATCGTTTGGGTTGCTGCGGTACGCCACAAGCTTGAACGGTTTGGTGAGCGGGACATCGAGCGTCTGCTTATCAATGGTTGCTGGAATCGGCATAAATAGCCAAGCGGTAAACAAACCAGTCAGCAGTACCATCAAAAAGAAAAGAGTCTTAATTGCTTTCATCGCAACCTTCAATAATCTAGGGGATATAATTGGGGCTATGGTAACTAGCGATGCTAAAGATGCAAGCCCGAGGTGGGGATATTATACCTTGGCTTAACCTAGCTCAAAAGCGAGCGACTCAATGGCTTCCTCGATAGTAACAAAATGTATTTTGGTAAGGCACATCTGTACTTTATGAAACTCATGCTCGCGGATCAGTTGCGTGACATTTTCCAACGAATAGTCGTCTTGTTGTCGTTCAAGCAGTTCAGTGGTGGTGTAGGTAAGTAGTGAATAAGCGTGCCCTTTCGCGTCGATAATACAGTCTTGTTCACCGACGATCAGGTCATGACTCTCTGATTGCAACTGTTCGAGCGACGCGATGTAGAACAGTTCGTGATCGCCTTCTAATTTGATAAATGCAGGCCAAGTTATCATAAGCCACTCTTGTATAGTCACGGGATATTCGCATCGTAAGCCAAGTGGATAGATTCGGCAAACCATTCTAATGCAATGTTATTTTTACGGCTGTGCGCTTGTTTGGCTGTATCGTTGATTTAAGGTTAAAGGGAGTAGAGATATGGGTTCCAAAGAGGTAGTAGTCGCATTCTGGACAGCAATGAAATCAAATGATTTTGCTAAAGCCAGTGAGTTACTGAGTGAAGATTTTGAGGGCTATTGGCCACAATCTGGCGAGTTGACCTTAGGTCGAAACAACTTTGTTGCTATCAACAGCTATTACCCTGCTCATGGAGAGTGGCAGTTTGAGATTCATTCAATTGTGACCGAGCAAAATACAGTGGTCACCGACGTTTCAATCACGGATGGATTGCAAAAGGCTCGCGCCATTACTTTTCATACTGTGGTTGATGGGCTTATCACTCATCAAAAAGAGTTCTGGCCAGATCCAATGGAGGCACAAACTTGGCGCTCTCAATGGGTGAAGATTGTTGCTGAAAAAGAGTATTAGATTAGAAAACTCCTCGTTCTGACTCATGGCCTGAACAAGGGGGCGTATCTGTTCACTATTTACGTTGTTTAGTAAAGTATAAGGCGTACATGGTTTGAATGCCTCAATCCATCGGGTGTAAAGCCACTTTTTCTAAAAATATCAAACAGTCAGAATAAAAAATGCCAGTCATGAATCTGACTGGCATTGCTTGATATTGCTTGAGCACTAGTTTGAAAACTTATCGCCCACTTTTCCTAGAAAAGGAAGCTGATGTTTAAGCCAAAGCCGCCACTGTCTACTGTGTAGTCAACGCCTTTCACTTCGTAATCAATGTGCGTGTAACGGGCGCCTAATGCTAGACGGTTGTCTTTACCCACGTGAAATTGATATTCATATTGAGCGATAAAGCCAAGGCTGTCTTCAAATTCAATAGTGTAATTACACGAATTGGTAATATCACACTTGTATTCCACACCTGTGTGGTAAGCCAGACCTAATCCGAAATTATGATTGTTGAAGTCGTATAAACCTAGCAGCTCGAACGGGACGCGCTCGAATGTTACTTCACCGTTTGAACCGTCGACGGATGTACCTTTGTATCCAACTGTTGCGCGAGCACGCCAAGCATCAGTCACAGGTACGTCGATGCCACCGTAAAAAAATATGCCTTCGTTAGACTCAACTTTGTCTGAATCGCCATTTGTATACTGTACGGTACTCATTGTCTCGCCGCCAAAGTCGTAGCCTGCGCCAAGTACGAAGTCGAAAGGAGCTGCGTGAGCCTGAGATGCTAAAGCCATTAAGATTAAGCCAGAAGAAATTTGACGTGTGTGTTTATATAGATTCGTCATTTCGTTACCACTTGATTTATAAGTATATAATTATGATTTCATTTGTTATGAAACTATTCTTAATTCGAATAGGTGGCGGAAGATATCACTTCGCTTTGAATTTATAAAACTTGCGTGTGTAGATAGATTTAATAATGCAACATGGCGCACAAAACAAACATTATTTAGCCAGTGATTTGTTTCAAAATTATTCGTACTGATAAATAAGTTATTAATAAATAAGGAATTTGCGATTGAGCGTCACAAAAGAAAGCTGAGGGCTCTAGCAGAAAGAAAATGGTAGCAAAAAGCCCACACCTCGCGTTTACAAGGTGTGGGCTTATTTGACACTTGACTACTGTTTTAGGTAAGCAGCGTGAAACTCAATGTGTTCATCAATAAAGCTCGAGATAAAGTAATAGCTGTGGTCGTAACCTGGCTGCATACGCAACTCCAAATCCGACTCCGTTGCTTTCGCTGCTTCAGTTAACTGCTCTGGCTTGAGTTGCTCAACTAAAAAGTTATCTGCTTCGCCTTGATCAACCAGCATTGGTAAAACAGTGCCTTTGGTTTTTAGAAGCTCTGAAGCGTCGTACTGTCTCCACTCTTCAATATCTAGCCCCAAATATTGGCTGAATGCTTTTTGTCCCCAAGGGCATTGCATTGGGTTACTGATTGGACTGAACGCTGAAATTGAGCGGTAGTTCTCTTGGTTTTTAATGCCGATGGTTAAGGCTCCATGTCCGCCCATGCTATGGCCAGAGATAGACTTAATCGGAGTCACAGGGAAGAAAGACTCAATAAGTGCTGGAAGCTCCGTTACCACGTAATCGTACATGTGGTAGTGCGCGTCCCACGGAGCTTGAGTTGCATTCAAATAGAAACCTGCTCCTTGTCCCATGTCATACGCTTCATCATCGGCAACGCCTTCGCCGCGAGGGCTGGTGTCTGGAGCGACTATCGCAATACCTTGCTCTGCTGCTGCCTTAAACGCGCCCGCTTTCTGCATGAAGTTTTCATCAGTACAAGTCAGGCCCGACAACCAGTATAAAACAGGTACAGGGTTCTCTTTGCTGGCGTTCGGCGGTAAGAAAATAGCGAAACGCATATTGCAGTTTAGCGTTGCAGAGAAGTGTGTGTATTGTTTGTGCCAACCACCAGCAACCTTGGCTTGGCTAATATTTTCGATAGTCATTAAATTGTGCTCCGTTTGGCTGTTGGTCTGGAAAATCATTAAATAAAATGGAAATACTGCACTTTGTTAAAAGGCGTCTTAATGTCTTCGATTAAGCCATAAATCGGATCTTAACAAAGCAGATTCACCACTTCCCGAGCGAAAAGTGGTGAAGGCAATGTGTTGGCCCTCAAGTGAGAGCCAAACTAGGGATTATCTATCCATGTGTAGAACAGTACGGATAGATTCACCTTTGTGCATTAGGTCGAATGCGTCGTTTACTTCTTCAAGGCTCATTGTGTGAGTAATGAACTCTTGAAGACCAAACTCACCTGCCATGTAACGGTTGACGATTTCTGGAAGCTCAGAGCGACCTTTAACACCACCGAAAGCAGAACCACGCCATACACGACCAGTTACTAGTTGGAACGGGCGAGTAGAGATCTCTTGGCCAGCGCCTGCAACACCGATGATTACTGATTCGCCCCAACCTTTGTGACAACACTCAAGTGCTTGACGCATTACGTTTACGTTACCGATACACTCGAAAGAGTACTCAACACCGCCATCTGTCATCTCAACGATAACGTCTTGGATTGGTTTGTCGAAGTTCATTGGGTTGATACAGTCAGTTGCACCAAGCTGTTTTGCTAGCTCGAATTTGCTCTCGTTGATATCAACACCGATGATGCGGTTAGCACCAGCCATGCGAGCACCAATGATTGCAGAAAGACCGATACCACCTAGGCCGAATACAGCAACGTTGTCGCCTTTTTCAACTTTCGCAGTGTTTAGTACCGCGCCCATACCAGTTGTAACACCACAACCTAGAAGACAAACTTCTTCAAGAGGCGCTTCTTTGTTTACTTTCGCTAGTGAGATTTCTGGAAGTACTGTGTACTCAGAGAACGTAGAACAACCCATGTAGTGGTAGATTGTCTCACCATTGATAGAGAAGCGGCTTGTGCCGTCTGGCATTAGGCCTTTGCCTTGAGTTTCACGTACTGCCTGACATAGGTTAGTTTTACCAGACTTACAGAACTTACACTCACCACATTCAGCTGTGTAAAGTGGGATAACGTGGTCGCCAACTTCAACGCTTGTTACGCCTTCGCCAACCATTTCAACGATACCGCCACCTTCGTGACCAAGGATAGAAGGGAAGATACCTTCTGGATCGTCACCTGATAGTGTGAATGCATCAGTGTGACAAACACCAGTTGCTACGATGCGAACAAGAACTTCACCTGCTTTTGGCAGTTCAACGTCAACGGTTTCACGTTTTAGAGGCTCGCCCGCTTTCCAAGCGACCATAGCTTTAGATTGAATATGAGTTTGACCAGGTTTGATTTCGATAGTCATTGGATGCTTCCTATATATGTCGTTACAGCGGATTTTTGATTCTCAATATGCTCAACGTATTAAGCGTAGTTGAGCATGTTTATTTCCGCTCTCTCGTTTTGTTGAGGCTAGTATAGGTGCGCCTCTTTGTTTTGATAATCCCACGAAATTGAAAATGATTATTACATATGTGTAATAGTAGTATCTTAAAAAGGGGGAGGTTGAGGTAACATATCTAATAAGAAAATCTTACGACTCCCCAAATAATGGCTTTGTAGAAGAGACATTCATTAGAAATAAATCGAGTGTAAGTTTGTCGTCTATTTTCTTATCGCAGGCTCAAATATGCTTTTATCTCTCCCAGCACCAGTGATGCTGTCACTTGCCATTGTCCTTGAAGTCATTGCGACTTCGCTGCTTCCAAAGACCAATCAATTCACGTCAATACCGACTTCAATTGCAGTGCTGGTTGGTTACGGCTGTGCTTTCTATCTACTATCACTCACGGTACAGACCATGTCACTTGGTGTCGCATACGCAATTTGGTGTGGTGCGGGCATCGTACTCGTTGCAGCCTTATCTTGGCTTGTCCACGGGCAAAAACTTGATATCTACGCAGTCATCGGTATCGCCTTGATTTTGGCTGGCGTGGTGATCATCAACCTGTTTTCTAGCTCGGTGAGTCATTAGTCCATTTTGATGCTTTGATTGACGATTGCATGTCTTTGGTACCGCAGTATTAAATCTATCTAGTCAAAAACCGACACAAATGAGTTCACACTCTGTTGAATGTTTTCTGCGAACAATTTGGCTAACTCAGACATCGGTTTGTGTGCTGGCGTGAGAATAGCATGATCGAATGTCACTACTGGGGAGAAAGGGCGAAAGACAACTTTCCCTTGATCACCTTTATAGAGCTTATAACTAGCGGCACTTATTGGGTCACAGATACAAGCACATAACTGTTGTTCAACGAACTCAAAGCCAGAAATGTAGTTTTGCAGCTCGAACCTAGGGCGATAGGCGGCATTATGCTCTTCAAACAATGCGCGTAAGTGCTCACTTGCAGCGTGACGAGTAAAAAGAGTCGCTAGTGGGAAGTCATCGAGGTCGTTCGGAGTAATCGTCTGTTTCTTAGCAAGAGGATGATCAATGTGTAAGGCACACACTCCTTGTAGGTGAATCGGTTCTACATGGAATGAGTCTCTATCTTTGGGTAACTCTGAGTAGCCGATATCGTATTGTTGGGAAGCAATCCAATCTTGAACCATGGTTGAGCTACGCATCATCATAGATACCTCAACCTCAGGCCTGTCTTTTACAAACTCCGCAATAACGTGAGGCATAAAGAATAATGCGGCGGCTGGCATGCAGGCGATCCTCAATTTACCTCGCGTTAGGTTTTTCACTTCTGCCATTAACTGAGTCGCGCGTGAAAGTCGCTCTAGAATCGCATCGCTCTCTTCAAGTAAAAAATATGCCTCTGGATTCGGCACTAGTCGACCTTTATGTCGTTCGAATAATGCAAAGCCAAGTTCTTTCTCTAATCCGACCAGCATTGCGCTGATCGCCGGCTGTGTTCGGCACAACGTTTTGGCCGCTAAGGTCACGGATCCAGAGCGCATCACGGTGCGAAAGGTTTCTAGCTGTTTTATAGAAAGGTTATTCATACGAGCCTATAAGAAAAAGTTATCAGATTAGAGGAATTTTAAATTTGTTTTTATTGCTTGTCATCATTAAATTAACGAGGTGTTTACAAATAAAACAATAAGGAAATAACAACGTGGAGCAAAAGTTTAGATATCTACTCACTTTCCTGATTGCATCTGTGGCATTGATGCAGTTTGTTCAGGTAGTGACACGATATGTCTTTGAAGTCCCAATTATGGGGCTTGAAGAGTCGATGGTTATTCCGACCTTATGGCTTTACATGCTTGGTGCGGTGAATGCGTCTAGGGAAGATACGCAAATCCGTGCAAATGTACTGGAAATATTTATCAAGACAGAGCGAGGTCATCAAATCTTAGCCCTTATCAGTGAGACGATCAGCTTGGTGATTTCGAGTTGGTTGACCTACTGGGCTTGGGACTACGTCAAGTATGCATGGCGGGTTTGGAAAGAGAGCCCAACGCTTTATATCCCAACTTTTTATCACGAGTGCTCGGTCTTTATCGGTTTACTCCTGATTACCCTCTTTATTGCAATGCATGTGGTCAAGTTGATTCGTCAACTGATGTCTCCTTCTTATCAAGTGAATAAGGTCTAATTATGGTTGAAGTAGCTCTGTTGGCAGTAGCCGTTTTGGTCATACTGCTGACCTTTGGTGTGCCGTTACCGTTCTGTTTTGGTGGTGCGTTAATGGTGATGGTTTTTATCGGCGATATGTCGATGAAAGGCAATATGATGTGGGGAGCGGGTCAGCTGATGAACCCTGTTCTGTTAGCTATCCCGCTATTTGTTCTAGCAGGAACTATCATGAGCAGGAGCGGCATTGCCGCCAGTTTACTCGGATTTGTGAACGTGTTCGTCGGTCATATTCGCGGCGGTCTAGGGATTGTTGCATCCTTCAGTTGTGCAATCATTGGTGCCATTTCTGGTAGTGGGTTAACCGGTGTTGCGGCTATTGGTCCTTTGTTAATTCCTGAGATGGAAAAGCGCGGGTATCCAAGAGCGTATGCGACCGCACTGATTGCAAACTCGTCCATTTTGGGACTGTTGATTCCGCCAAGCGTAACCATGATTGTCTACGGTTGGGTAACGGATACCTCTATTCTCGCCTGTTTCCTAGCAACGCTTGGCCCTGGCTTATTAGTGACCTTTAACTTCGCATTGATCAATATGTACAAAGCGCGCAGGTTTCCATTGATTTTGGATGACAAGCCGTCGATGTCAGAGTTGATAAAGCAAACCTCTAGCAAGACATTTAATGCCGTACCTGCTTTATTAATGCCGGTAATCATCTTAGGTGGAATCTATGGTGGCGTGATGACGCCGACTGAGGCCGCAGCTGTAGCCGTTATCTATGCGGTTCCAGTGGGTTTTCTTATCTACAAAGGTTTGAGCTGGAAAACACTGCTTATCTCGGGGAAAGAATCGGCGACGGCGGTCGGGTCAATCATGTTCATGATCCTGTTTAGCTTGATTCTTAGCCAGATGTTCGTGGTTGAGGATATTCCTCAGCAACTGGTCGAAGCGATTTTCGGTATCACTGAAAACAAAGTCCTGCTGCTTATTTTTATCAACATTTTGTTGTTCTTAGTGGGAATGGTGGTCAATGACCTGACTGCAATCATTCTTATCGCTCCACTATTACTACCTCTGATGACCGCTATTGGCATCAGCCCGATTCAGTTTGCAGCAATCATGGGTGTGAATACGGCAATGGGTGGTGTTACTCCACCATACGCGTCGATTCTATACCTAGGTGCACGTATCGGTAACGTTAAATTCTCCGAAGTAGTTGGCCCTGCAATGTCGCTGATACTACTTGGTTATCTACCTGTAGTGATTCTTACCTCTTTCTGGTCAGAACTATCACTCTTCCTCCCTACTGTGTTTGGTTACTAAAAGGAAATTACCAATGACAAAAACAAGTAAGTTTGCTCCTACTAAAGCACTAAAAAAATACACGTTGCTTGCTTCTCTTATCGCAGCTGCAGCGACGGTTATCCCTGCACAAGCGACGACGCTGAAAATCAGCCATGTTCGCCCACAAGGTACTGTAGTTGATAACGATATAAAACAACTCAGCGATGAACTGAAAGCGGCAACGGATGGCGATCTTAAGCTTCGAGTTTATGCAGCAAACGCTTTAGGTGACTACACCTTAGTTCAGGAACGTATCTCTGTTGGTGCGATTGACATGGCACTACAGCCTGCATCGACTTCAACGGATCGTAAAATGCAGATTGGCTTGCTACCTTTCCTTGCCAATAACTGGGAAGAAGCACAAAACATCTACGGTAGCGGAGCACCAGTCAGAACCGCAATGGAAGAGTTATTTGCTAAACAAGACATCACACTACTTGCTGCTTACCCAGTTTATTTTGGTGGTATTTCACTGAATCGTAATGCGGTTGAAGCGGGTAACCCTGATGTGAGCAAAGGCATCAAGCTTCGCGTTCCGCCAATCAAGAGCTTCCAGCTACTTGCTGACAATGTAGGTTATATCGGCTCGCCACTACCGTTTTCCGAAGCCTTTACTGCAGTACAAACTGGGGTGGTAGATGGAGTGATTGGCTCTGGAGCCGAAGGTTATTATGCCTCGTTCCGTGACGTAACAAAAACGTACATTCCACTCAATACTCACTTTGAGATCTGGTATCTGATGATTAACTCAGAGCGTTTGGATGACCTTGATGAAAACGAGAAAAACGCCTTGGTATCGGCGGCTGCTGACTTTGAAACTCGACGCTGGGGAGCGGCGCAGATAGACCAGAAAGCTAACGAGCAAAAACTAGTTGATGCCGGCGCGACAATCGTCGAAATGACTCCGGTACAGCTGAAATTGACGGCGGATAAGGTTCGTACAACCGTATGGCCTCAAATCATTAATGATATTGGTTCTGACTGGAGCCAACCAATTCTAGACAAAGCGCTTAATTAAACTAAGCGCACCTCCAAGTAGGGGCGTTGTTGCGCCCTTTATTACAAAAGTCTGAAGAGAACGATATGAAACCGGATTACATAATTGTCGGTGGAGGCGTCGTGGGCTGCGCAGTGGCTTACGGACTGCTCAAAGCTGGACATAAGGTAACAGTACTCGATGGTGGAGATGAGGCGCATCGTGCATCACGAGGGAATTTTGGCTTGGTGTGGCTATCGAGTAAAGGTTTAGGTGCCCCTCATTATGCCGCGTGGACGCGTCGCTCAGTGGGGCTATGGCGCAAGCTGGCTGATGAGCTTGAAGAGATGACGGGTGAAGAACTCAATCTTGTTCAAAACGGGGGGTACGACTTTCATTTTTGCCAGCAAGAGATGGCTGAGAAAGCCAAGCAATATGAGGTGCTTCGACAACAACTGGGTACGGATCATCCTTATGAAGTTTGGGATAAAGAACGTCTCGTTGCGGAAGAGCCAGAAATTGGTGATGAAGTCGTTGGTGCCATTTATGGCCCAGAAGATGGTCATGTCAATCCATTGAATCTGCTTCGAGCTTACACCAAAGCGATCAAGAAGCTGGGGGCAAACATTGTCACCGGCGTTACCGTGACAGAGGTAAATAAAAACCACTCACAGCGATTTGATGTCGAATTGCAAGATGGAACACGTTACAGCAGCGCCAAAGTGATTTTGTCGGCAGGTTTAGGCTCGGCGGAACTGGGCCCTAAGCTTGGCTTTGTTGCACCAATTAGCGCACAAAAAGGTCAAGTTCTGATTACCGAAAAGCTGCCCCCAAGGCTTAAGCGTGCTTCAGGGATCATCAGACAGGTCAATGAAGGTGGTATTCAGATTGGAGACTCTAAGGAGAACGCTGGTTTTGATGATAGCGATACCTTAGACGTGACGGCGGCGATAGCAGAACGCGCGATTGCGGTTTATCCGTTTTTAGCCCAGACAAAGTTAGTTCGTAGTTGGGGAGCAATTCGCATTATATCTCCCGATGGCTTACCGATATATCAACAGTCGAAAACCAATTCAGGCGCTTATCTCGTTAGTTGTCATAGTGGTATTACATTAGCCGCAGCGCACAGTTTTTTGCTCCCAGCTTGGCTAGAAGAAGCAGAGGATGCACCAACTTTGGAGTTATTCAGTGAAGACAGGTTCTAAGTTTCAACGAATGGTTGCGACAGAAAGGTCGCAACAAACGGTGGAGTTTTTTTGGGAAGGCAAGTCATACACAGCCTTTGCCGGTGACACCATTGCGGCTGCATTGTTGGCTGCAGGTGTTGACCATACTCGAGAGTCTCCCCAGTCGGGAGCCCCTCGTGCCCCGTTTTGCATGATGGGTAGTTGCTTTGAGTGTCGTGTTCAAGTCAATGGTGAGCACAATGTTCAAGCATGTATGAATGTAATAGAAGATGGCATGACTATTTGCCGTCAGACAAGTTAGTGGTGAGTTCATGCAAGACGAAATAAAAAAACAAGTCGATGTATGTGTCATTGGTGCTGGTCCAGCTGGAATGAGCGCGGCGGTGAGGTGCGCAGAAGCAGGTGCCAGTGTGGTTGTGATTGATGAACAGCCGATCCCGGGAGGTCAGATATATCGAGCGCAGAAAGAACAAGGGCATCCTAACGGCTCTATCTTTGGCCCCGACTATCAACATGGTGCAAGCATAATCAAAGCGTTTAATCGAGCACCACTGACCCACATTAGCAGGGCGACACTGTGGCGAGTCGACAGTGAAAACTGCGTCTACTGGAGTCAAAATGGTGTAGCCAATAAAACCGTAGCGAAACAAATCATCATTGCAACAGGGGCGACGGAAAGGCCATTTCCATTTGTCGGTTGGACTCTGCCGGGAGCGATGACCGCGGGTGCGTGTCAGATTATGATGAAAACCTCGGGCTTAGTTCCAACCAATGCTGTGCTTGTCGGTACTGGGCCACTCATCTATTTGCTCGCGGCACAGATGGTTGATGCGGGCTCGCCTCCTCAAGCGATTGTTGATACCCAGCAGCCGAATAGTTACATCGAAGCGATTCGCTATGCAGGCGGGGCATTAAAAGGCCGCAAGGTGCTTTTCAAAGGTCTTAAGTTGTTGGCTAAAATCCGCCGTGCTGGTGTTAAACGCTATACCGGTGCAACCGACATTGCAGCTTACGGCGATCAATCGGTCGAACGACTCACTTTCACTGCTCAAGGACAACTACATGCCCTAAATACCGATACTTTGCTCTCTCATATTGGTGTTGTTCCTAATGTTCAGCTCACGAGAGCAATGGGGTTAAAGCACGAATGGGATCCGCTACAGATCTGTTGGCGGCCAAGTGTTGATCAATACCACCAAAGCTCTCGCCAAGGTGTTCTTGTTGCTGGCGACGGCAGCGGTATTGGTGGAGCAATGGCTGCGCAATACCAAGGTCAGCTTGCAGCGGTTAGTGCTTTAATGTCGCTTGAAAGTGATGGAGAAATGTCACTGACTGAAGAACGAGACAAGCTTAGAGCATTGATTCATAAAGAGATTGGAGTGCGACCGTTTTTGGACGCACTGTACACGCCACCTAAGCAGGCACTGACACCAAGCGATCAGACTATCGTTTGTCGTTGTGAGGAAGTCACAGCAGGACAAATTCGTCGTCAGGTAGAGAGAGGCGCGCACGGGATCAATCAAATCAAAACCTATACGCGTTGCGGTATGGGGCCTTGTCAGGGACGCTATTGCGGTACCACGGTGGCTCATATTATCCAAGAGGAAGCAGGGATTCCTATGGAGAAGGTGGGCTATTACCGCCTGAGAAACCCGATTAAACCACTCAAATTGGGAGAGTTGGCTAGCTTGACCCCAATCGGCGAATCATTCATGTACAAATATAGAAATAAAGGAACACAAAATGACTCACATCCAGCGTAATCACACCAATCAAAGAATGAGCAAAATCGTTATTCATAATGATACTGTCTATCTTTGTGGTCAGGTCGGTGTGAAAGGCACCAGCGTTGCTGAACAAACCGCAGAGGCGTTATCTCGAGTTGAAAGCCTGCTAATTGAAGCGGGTAGTGATAAAGATCATGTGTTACAAACCACGGTTTGGTTGGCAGACATGCAGGATTTTGCGGAAATGAACCATGTCTGGGACGAGTGGTTTAAACCTGGTTGTGCTCCTGCGAGAGCATGCGGTGAGGCCAAGTTGGCAAGCCCTGAACTAAAAGTAGAGTTATTAGTTACAGCTGCCGTAAAACAGACTAACTAAAGATACCTAAGTAATAGTACTTCGCTCTAAAGGATTGTCTCTTAGGGCGATGTTTTGTCCCAAGGTTAGCTAAATTAAACATTCTACAGAATCTAGGTGTGTTAGTTTGCCTAACAAAACTTAACATCAAGTTTATGATTGATTTGCTTGCCACTTCCACTTCTTTTTTTGTATATCTACACAGTTTATTCAGTTTGAATGTTTAGTCTTGCTTTGTCGGTAGAAAGCTCTGTAAGTTACTGTTTATTAATAGGGTTGTGATTTTCCCATCTTGGATAACATGCATTATTGAAAGTGATAACACGCGGGCGCGTTTTCATGTGAGGATAGAGTGCGCATTTCAATGTCTTTTCTTTAATTTTTAGATGCTTATGATAAATTAATCGAAAGTCAGGTAGGCAGAAGAACAAAACGGCCTGTTATTAACAATGTTAGCCCACAGGAAAGTTCGAGGTAATAGATTGAAAGTACCTACTATTTATATTGATCAAAATATTCTTGGCTTTATCACTGAAGGTTCGTTTCCATTATCTAAGATTCAAAATGTCGAATGGGTATATTCAAATACTCATTTTTCTGAATTCTCTAATTCAGAAAAGGATATGAAATTTGTCAACGTTCTCGATGATATCAAGGCGGCATTTTTAGAGGTAAAGTTTGATTTAAACTTTAATGCAACGGATACAGCACTACTACATCGGAATGAATCGGCAGCTTTTAGATACACAAAATTTAAGCAAATAGTACAGGAATCTGATGTTAACTCGCGAGTCTTTGATGAAATGATAGTTGCATTGAATGGTGGAGGCTTAAATCGCTCTGCCGAAGAAGTTGCAGATACTACATTCGATTTTCTAAACCACTCGGATTTCAATGAACACCAAGTGAAAGAAATAACAATAATAAAATCAGATTATATAAATATGCTTTCTGAACTAGAAAAAAGAAATGCTGATATAGTAAAAACTCGAAAGAAAATGGGCATTCCAAAATCAGGGTTAACTGGGATTTCGGGTGAGAATGTTCTCGCTAAAGTATGGAAGATAATTGAAGAAAGTGTTGATGTGGACATCGATACATTCTTCGGTTTTTCGGGGAAGGATGAACCATCGAAAGTAACTGGCATTGTTAGATGTTGTGCTGTGATGGATCTTATAGGGTTCCACTCAGAACGGAAATGTAGGAAAGTAGATCGTATCTCAAATGTACTAAGTGATTCACAACATATTGCCAATGCCTCTTTTTGCACTGCAATAATTTCAAATGACGAAGCACTAGTTCAAAGAGCAAAAGCAATATATGAGTACTTAAATATTTCAACAAAAGTCATACACTATGTGGGCTAACAAGCGTTTCGTTCAATTATGAGTTAGTCTAACCTCCCTCAAACTCAAACTCAAACTCAAACTCAAACTCAAACCTCAACACCGCCAAAAACGCATCCAAATACTCTTCTACAGCGAAGTCTGCCGATACAGGTGGCAGTTCCACTGTTATGCACGGTAGGTTTCTCTCTTCACACCAGGTGCCGAATGAGCCTGGGGTCTCGTAATCGACATCTTCGACGACTGGTAGGTTGAACTGTTTGCCTAACCAAGAAGCGAGTGGTTTGTAGCCTAGAGTTTAAAGAGCGCTACCAAGAACAGCTCGACGCTCGCGACTTCGTTTCTTCTGAAAACCAATCAGTTCACCTCAGTACCTATTTCAATCGCTGTGCTGTTTGGTTTCGGCTGCGCTTTCTACCTTCTATCACTCATGGTACAAACCATGTCACTTGGTGTCGCATACGCAATCTGGTGTGGCGCAGGCATCGTGCTCGTCGCAGCCTTATCTTGGCTGGTTTATGGACAAAAGCTCGATATCTACACAGCTTACCAAGTTTGAATGTAGTTTGCGCATGGAAAGTGGCGTGTTTTTATGTGAGGGTAGAGTACGTATTTTGATATATTTTCTATAATTTTTAGTGTCTTATGATAAGTTAATCAAAAGTCAGTCAGACAGAAAAACAAGCCTGCCTGTGATTAAGAATTCTAAATGGCAGAACTTATGTCAAATATATCGATAGTTATGGCTCTGTATGTAGAGAAATTAATAAGCGAAGAAAAAGTGATAGCTTGGGCTGACAAACAAATTCTTGCGAATGCCGAACCATTTGAGCCATTGTGTCAGCTATCAGTTGAAGGCCCTAAATCATGCTTACGCTTACCTGAAAGTGAATTTCCGCGATACAACGAATTTACATTTATGGAAAAATTTGCACTTCGTACCCACGATTTAGATATTGAAAATGGTGACGAACTAACAGATTTTTTAATATGGCTAGCTTCTGCAAGTTTAGGTTACGACATTCAAGATCCTGAAGTTCACCTTGGCTACCTGATTGATCATTACTGGTTTGAATGTGGTGACAAAGAATATGCATTGAGTTTTGCTCGCCAAGAACTACCTCCATTGATTGTAAAACACAAGAGTGTTGCGAAGGGGATCTGGAAGCAAGCGGTTTAACATAGTTTCAAGATGACGCGTTACACTTGGCGGTTTTGGCATGGAATTCGATGTGCTTGGTTGGTTCGCCGTGGTGCACCTTGTGCAAAGGCGTTAGCTGTTTAGGTATTTAAGGATATTATGAGTTTTAAAAAGCGATTTTTAGAAGCTTTACCAGAGGTTCCTGCTGGGATAGATATAGGCTTAGGTGAGTTTGTTACTTATGATAAATCGACCCTTGCAGTATTAGAGCGTGAGAGTTCCGACTTTCTTCATGAGGTTGGCATGCCCGTTTGTGCTTCCCCATTCTTAAATTTCAACTCTTACTCGTCCTACGAAATATCTGAACTATATGAATTAGGGGTATTAACCGAATCATATTACCCAATTGGTTCAAACGGTTCTGGTGATATTCTAGCTATAGATATAAAAAGTAACGAAATAGTCTATTTTAATCATGATTGTAATAATGAGAGAGTATTCATTAATTCTTCGCTAGATAAGTTATCAGAAAGCCTATGTATATTTCAGCTGTGCCTTACAAACTCAAGTATGAACCAATGTAGTGAGCTCATTCGGAAAGTAGATCCTAGTGCGATTCAAGTCAATACAATGTGGTTTGATGAAATTCAGTCTGAAATGGAAAGCAGCTAACAAATTGTTCATTAGTGATTCGGCATGCGCGGCACTTTTACTATGCGTCAGGAGGAAGGGTTGGGTAATCAGTTTATGGATTTAGCGAATGAGTATCCGGAAACAGGTAGCAAACTAGGAATTGCGCTTTCTACCTTAGGTCAGATACCTATTAATGGTATGAGAGTCGCGCCTGAAAATGGTACCAATGGTTGGTATATATGGTGCGGTGAAAAGCTGTCTTCAAACGCAGACTTCTTTGACCCGATACATGTTGAGCATATAGTTAAACACTTACCGCAACTGCAAGCTTATCTTGGTTTACCTCCTGGCTATCGTTTCCTAATAGATAACAATGGTTACGAAGATATCTGGTATGACAGCAACTTGTTGGAAGAAAACGTATCACAACCATTTAAGGTTTCGATATACTAATTCTAACTATACCGAGTGCGTTAGATCTTAAAACCTAACGCGTTTCGCTCAATTATTAGCGCACTAACTTCCCTTAAACCCCAACACCGCCACAAACGCGTCCAAATACTCTTCAATCGCGAAGTCTGCCGATACAGGTGGCAGTTCCACCGTTATGCACGGTAGGTTTCTCTCTTCGCACCATGTGCCGAATGAGCCTGGTGTTTCGTAATCGACATCTTCGACAACTGGTAGCTTGAACTGTTTGCCTAACCAAGAGGCGAGTTGTGATTGGGCTGGGTCGTCAATGAGGGTGAGTGGTTCATGGAAAGAGATCATGAACTTAGGCTGACGCGCTTCGATGAGGTTTATCAGTGATTGCACTTCTGGTTCAAGTTGATCTGGCTGCCCAGTGCTTACCTTTACATCTCTAACCGGAGTGTTTGAACTCCAGCGATACACAGTGCCATCTTCTTTCCAATTTTGAGTCGGGAAGGCGCGGTTTAAGTCTACTTGATTAGCGTTAGCGCGAGTGCCTAATTGGTTGCCGTCTGGGTTCATCGACAAGATCACGTCATGCCTTAAATTTTCAGCAGGCAAGCTTCTAAGCGCGCAAGATAAGCCTGCGATAGAAGCGGTTTCATCGCCGTGAGTGCCTGCCAAAATTAGCCCGCGAGTGTCGCTTTCTATTTGGGCAGGAAAATAGAGCAAGGGCGCTCCCAATACTGAACGTCCATAAATCAGCGGTTTTATCGAAAACGCAGCTCTTTCCGTTCTTGGAATTAAACTCACCTTAATCTCCTGATTGATCAAGTACTATCAAGTATTAATTATTAGATAAATACAACTATCAAAACTCGTCAACCGTCGCATTGTTAATTTTATTACTCTGCTTCAAAGATAGGCTAGGAGAGCAAATACATATGGATTTTAAGAAACATTCAACGGCTTTACTCGTATCATCTTTATTGACCCCTTTCATATCAGTAACAGCCGCCGCAGATACTCTGCCTGCAGGAACCACTCTAGCGAAAGAACAGCACTTAGTTCGTGCTAATGATGCCGAAGCAGCGACGCTTGATCCTGCCAAAGCGGAAGGCTTACCGGAAATGCACATCTTACGAGACTTGTTCGAAGGTTTAGTTATTCAAGATCGTGATGGCAATATTACTCCGGGCGTTGCTGAGTCTTGGGAAACAGAGGACAACAAAACCTTTGTGTTCCATCTGCGCAAAGACGCTAAGTGGTCGAACGGCGACCCGGTAACGGCAGACGATTTTGTGTATGCGTTAAGACGTGCTGTGGATCCTAAAACCGCATCACCGAATGTGTGGTACTTAAAGCTCACCAAAATTAATAATATTGCCGATGTTGCAGAAGGTAAAAAGCCGCTTGATGCATTAGGTGTGACCGCTGTTGATAAACACACGCTTCGCTTCGAACTCGATAGCAAAGTCCCTTATTTTGTGGCGATGACGGGCCACACTTCTATGATGCCTGTTCACAAGGCCAATCTAGAAAGTAGTGATAAGCCTTGGAGCGATCCAAAGCAGTTTGTGGGTAATGGTGCTTTCCTTCTGGATGAATGGGTGGTCAATGAGCGTGTGGAGCTAAAGAAGAACACAAATTACTGGGATAGTGGTGATACGCACCTAAATCAGGTGACATACATTCCGTTTGAAAACCAGAATGCATCGATTAATCGCTATGCGGTAGGTGAGGTCGACATCACTTCCGATGTGCCAACACATATGGCACAAAAGCTAAAGAAAGAGTATCAGCAAGCTTATACCGCAGTCCCTCTACTATGTACTTATTACTATGCTTTCAATACCACGCGCGCACCGTTTGATGACGTGCGAGTTCGTCAGGCTGTCTCCTATTCGATCATGCGTGATGTTGTCACAAATGGTGTCACACAAGTGGGCAACTTGCCTGCCTATACCTTTGCTCATGAGTACACCGCAGGTTTCGATGCCACTCAGCCGGAATACAGCCAGTGGACGCAAAAACAACGTGATGAGAAAGCGCAAAAACTGCTGAAAGAGGCGGGATACGATGCGTCTAACCCATTGGATTTCAAGCTACTCTACAACACCAGTGAGTCTAACAAGTCGATTGCGGTGGCGATTGCATCAATGTTGAAAAACAACTTGGGCGCCAAAGTTGAGTTAGAAAACCAAGAGTGGAAATCTTACTTGGTGTCTCGCAGGCAGGGTGACTTTGATGTGATGCGCGCCTCCTGGTGTGGTGACTATAACGAAGCGTCTACGTTCCTTAGCCTGCTGCGTTCTGGTTCATCGGGTAACTTTGCGCGTTACAGCAGTGAAGCTTACGACCAAGCGATGGAGAGTGCGTTATCGGCTACCACCGAACAAGAGCGTCAAACCTTCTATAACCAAGCAGAACAGTCGCTCGCGGTCGATATGCCAATTGCTCCAATCTACTATTACATGCAAGCGCGCTTGGTTCGACCAACTGTGGGTGGCTTTGCCAAGAATAATGTAGAAGGGCGCATTTACTCGAAAGATCTCTACATTAAGCAGTAAGTTCGTGCTCGTTTAAACACTGGCACGAATGTATGACTTTTAGAAAAGGGACGTTGATCATAATTTTCTGATCAACGTCCCTTCGTCATTAATCTGTAACGCGAACTGCAAAAAACTGAAACCTGATTGAAGTAATTTTCACTTTTATTTCAATTAGGTGAAGCCATGTTACCCCCTCTGCGCGCACTTGTTGCATTTGAAGCTGTTGCTCGTCTTGGTTCGATTGGAGCCGCGGCGCGCGAGCTGTGTGTTACTCAAGCGGCGGTAAGCCAACAGCTCAAAAGCCTAGAAACCTTCTTCGATACCACACTGTTTGAACGCAGCTCTAAAGGCGTGAAGTTGACGTCGGCTGCCCAGCAGTATCAACCGATTGTTTCAGGCTCACTTGCTCATCTAAAGCTACAAACGCAAATCCTATTTGGTGAGAAAGAGACCGATGTATTGAGCCTGCGCGTCAATCACACGTTCTGCCACAACTGGCTACTGCCTCGCCTAGCTTCATTTTATCAAAAATATCCCTTTATTCGCTTAGATATTCAGCTGGTGGACTGGCCGTCGACTACGCCTTGCCAGAACGTAGATATCGAACTGACCAACGGCAAAGTCGAGAGCGAAGACACCCATTTCGAACGTCTTTTCCAAGAGCATTGGCAACTGGTTTGTAGTCCTGATTTTAAAGCTCAATACCAAGAACAGCTCGATGCACGAGACTTTGCTTCATTGCCGACAGTGCAAGTGAAAGGCTACCGAGAGAACTGGCTGCAGTGGCTTAGCCATAACCAGTTTGAGATGTCGCTTCCGCAAGTTCAGCTTGAAATAAGTAACTCATTACACGCATTAGAGGCGGTCAAGCAGGGTGTCGGTGTACTGCTGGTTAGGTCATTGGCAGTTACTGAACTGCTCAAAAAAGGGGAGGTGGTACTCGCGAGTGACGCCCTTATGCCTGCTGAATCTGCCCATTACCTGATCACCAAACATAGCCGAAGTGCCAAGGTGAATTTCTTCTGTGACTGGCTCTATCACCAAATAGAAAGTGCAGAGCCGGAGTAAAGGTTTTCTTATGAGTGGCCATAAAAAATATGAGGGACGCTCTTACTAACCTGTCACATAAAACGCTTAGTTTAAGCACATACAAACAAGGATGAGGTCACCATGAGTGCTTTCTCACAACACATAACAAATCGACTGAAAGTGCTGCTGTTTACCGCGCCACTGTTAGTTCCACTGTTTACTTTTTGGTTAGTGCCTTTTGGCTATTCCATTTACATCAGCTTCACCGATTGGGATTACATTTCGCCAGATTACGACTTTGTCGGGCTCGAAAATTACCAATACATGGTGGAAGACTTTGAGTTTCTGCAAGCGGCGATGAACACCTTCTGGTTCTCGCTTGGTGTAGTGGTGCCAACCATTTTATTAGGCCTTGTGTTCGCCATGCTGCTGCACAAAAACTTCAAGGGCAGCCAGTTTTACCGCGCGGTGATTTTCTCCCCTTGGATCACGCCAACGGTCGCGGTGTCGATAGTTTGGTCTTGGGTATTTGAGACCAAATCAGGCCTAGCGAACCATCTTTTACAGTCGATGGGCTTTAACGCGATTCCTTGGTTAGAGAGCGGAAATACTGCGCTAGTTGCGGTAATTATTGTGACGGTGTGGCAGGCAATCGGTTGGACGATGCTGTTCTACATTAGCGCCCTCAACAAGATCCCTGAATCGCTATATGAGGCTTCTTTGATTGATGGTTGTAGCAGCTTAACGCGTTTTTTAAAAATCACCTTACCGCTTATCTCGCCAACCACGTTCTTCTTGGTGGTGGTCAACATTATTACCGCGATGCAGGCGTTCGATCAGTTCCAGATCTTAACCCAAGGTGGGCCGGGCGGAGAGACGCGCACCTTGCTTTACCTTTTCTATCAGCAAGCGTTTGAGCGCTATGAGATGGGGCCAGCTGCCGCGACTTCTTTGGTGATCTTCCTCATCACAGGCCTGCTCGCACTGATTAATACCTATATGGGTAAACGCTGGGTGTACTACTAAACCGGATTTGAAAAGGACAACATCATGACCACGCAAACATTAGATGCGAATCCGGTGATTCGCGCAACAAGGCCACTAAAAAGTAGCACTGCTAGAGCGCAGCGTTCTTCTGTGGCAATAAACACTGAGAAACAACAATCGAGCACTGCGTCTGCAATTCGAGTTAATGCACAGTCTCTGGCTACGTTGAGTAAGCATCTGTTCTTGATGGTATGCGGCACCATCATGGTATTCCCATTCTTGTGGATGCTATCGGGCTCGCTGAAAAGCAATGATGAGATCTTTGCTAACCCATTAGATCTAATCCCTTCGCAGTTCCGTTGGGAGACATTCATTGAGACGTTCCAGAGCGCGCCTTTTGGTTTGTATATCTTCAATAGCTTCAGTGTGGCTCTGTTCACCACGCTATTGGTCATCATCAACTCGGCGATGTTTGCTTACGCTCTGACTCAGTTGAAGTTTCGCTCTAAAACTTTGCTCTACTTTGTAGTGATGGGGTGTTACATGCTGCCGGGTGCTGTGACCTACATTCCTTCTTACATCACGTTGGCCAAGCTAGGACTTTTGGATTCTCACATGGGGTTGATTGCTTCTAATGCAGCTTCAGTATTTGGTGTGTTCTACCTGCGCCAAGTGTTTATCAAGGTGCATCCATCCTTGGTTGAAGCGGCGCGTATCGATGGCGCAGGCGAGCTAAAAATACTTTGGGCGATAGTGCTACCGCAGTGCCGAGCGGCAGTGGCAACACTATTTCTTATCACTTTTATTACTAACTACAACAGTTACATGTGGCCGAGTCTGGTTATTACCACTCAGGAATTGAACCTGATTGCGACTGGTATTCGTCACTACTTTATCGCTGAAGGCAACTACGGTTTGAACTGGTCGCAGATCATGGCGGCGAGCACCATTGCTGTAATGCCTTTATTGATTCTATTCGTCATCTGTCAAAAGACGATTCTTTCAGGTATCGCCGATAACGGCGTAAAAGAGTAAACGGAAATGAAACTAAAAACTCTCGCACTAGTGTGTGCTGGCGCAGCAAGCGCTTCTATGTTCTCTAGCAGTGTTCTTGCAGCAACAGAGGTTAACTTCTGGTATTCCGGTGGTACTAAGCCTCAACAAATGATGACCAAGCTTATTGAAGAGTTCAATGCGAGCCAAGATGAGTACGTTGTTAAGCCAGCTCTACAGGGTAATTACACGGAAACCTACCAAAAGCTGCAAGCAGGTTTGGCGTCTCGAACGGCTCCTGAATTGGTTCTTCTTGATTCAGGCCGTGCAGAAGCGATGCACGGACGTGGATTGAGCCGTGACCTAACGCCATTCATGGATGAAGAGTTTAACTTCTCTGATTTCATTGGTGCGTTTAAAGATCAAGTGACAGCAGACGATGGCACCGTGATTGGTTTGCCGGCTTACGGTACCACTCAGGTGTTCTACTACAACAAGCAAGTGCTGGCTGAGCATGGCTTTACCGAGCAAGACCTAGCGACTTGGCAAGGTGTAGCAAAGGTTGCTGAGAAAGTGACGCAGCGTGACGACAAAGGCAACACCACCTTCTATGGTTGGGAGCCGATGTGGGGTCAAGACAACATGATCGATGCGGCATTCTCTAATGGCGCCAAGATCATCAGTGATGACGGTAAGAAAGTGCTGATCGACTCTCCAGAGTGGGTTGAGGTATGGGACAGCTTCCGTCAATGGATTCATGACGACCAAATCATGCGTATTCACTACGGCGGTCAAGGCTGGGAGTACTGGTACAAGACTATCGATGACGTGATGAAAGACAATGCGCTTGGCTACACTGGCTCATCGGGTGACCAAGGTGACTTGGACTTCACTAAGCTTGCAGCGACCACTCAACCGGGCTGGGGCAACCACCCATCAGCGCCACAAGCGGGTGCGCTGGTTTACGTGATGCCAAAAGGCACAGACGACAAAGCAGCGAAGGGTGCATTTGAGTTTGTTGAGTTCTACACCAATGCGAAGAACACAGCAGCTTGGTCAATGTTCACAGGCTACATCCCAGTACGTAACAGCGTATCTGAGGTGCCAGAGTATCAAGCATTCACTCAAGACAACCCACAAGCTCTGATTCCTTTGAAGCAGGCGAACACGGCAACTAAAGACTTCCTTGACCCAACCAACGGCAAAATCATGGATGCTCTGAAAGTAGCGGCGGATCAAATCCAAATTCAGAACGTGCCAGCAGAAAAAGCGCTAAAACAGGCGGCGAAAAAGGCGCAACGTGCTTTGGATAGAGCGAATCGCTCATAACTTCGGGATCAAGACATCCCGTATCTAAAACAGTAGCCCATCAATGTGGTGGGCTATCATCTCATCGCTCTTTGTGATGTTTAATGTAGAGCAACTTGGTGAAAGCAATGAACCAATTTCAAGGTGAACTCTCTTTTGGCAGAGTGCGAATTCCCTTTCATGTCCCTGCGGACGTTGATGCCGTCAAGATTACCGGAACGACGGTAACCAAAGGCTTCTTGTACGCTGCCGCTTACGATGCCAATCAAAACTTTCGTGGCAAGGTACTGTTTGAAAAAGACCATAAGTCTCTGGTGATTCAACGACAGGCATCAGGTTTAGGTGCGATTGACGGCCCACTAGAGTCCGGTGAGTGGTTTGTCGAGCTGTACAATCTTGAAGGTGAGTTTCGTCGTGAGCGAGCGATGCAATATCAGGTCGATATCGCCTTTCCTGAATCATCGAACGGCGAAGAACTGGATCTTCAATCGGTGGTGACTGCATCGCACCAGATCGAATTTGATTACAGCCAGATGCTGAGTGCAGAATCGCGTTGGTATCGTGGTGATCTTCATGCCCACACTCAGCTTTCCGATGGACACAACACGCTAAGTGCCGCAAAAGAGATTGTTGAGTCGCAAGGCTTAGATTTTTTCTTTATTACCGAACACAACATATGCCAGCCGAAACTGCCACTTTCAAAGCAGTGCCTGTTTCTGCCTGCATTAGAAGTCACAACCGATCTTGGGCATTTTAATGTTCATGGTCCAAGCCATTCTTTGGATCTAACAAAGGTTGAACATACGAGTCGAGCCACTATGGAGGCGGGGCTACAGCTTGTTAAACGTGGACACAGTTCCCTTGGCATTAATCATCCGATGATGAAGCCGTGGCATTGGCACTACGATGAAGTACTGCTGAGCCAAGTCTCGACCTTTGAAGTGTGTTGTGACCCAACTTGGTCAACATCACCAAAAGCGACTGAAGATGCCTTAATGGTACTTAATGAGATGTGGAACTGCGGCCAGCGTATTACCGCGATTGGTGGCAGCGATTCACACCTAGAACCTCACGAGCGTAATCCAAAAGCGACCGAGCCTTCCATTTACGGTGACCCTTCAACCTTCGTGTATAGCCACGGCTTAAGTGGTGAAGGGATTCTAGCGGGTTTGCGTAATGGACAAGTGTACCTAGAGCGTCGCTGCGGTCTGAAATTCGATATTAACCTCGGCGATTTGCTGCCAGGTGAGGACAGCAAAGGCCAAGCACTGACCTATCGATTATCCGTTCGCGACACGGAACATGACTACTACGCGGAGTGCGTGGTTGATGGCAAAGTGATCGAAAGAATCGACCTCACGGATGAAAAGCAAAGTCTTTCCGTTGAAGCGGGCTATCACTGGTGTCGTATTGATATTCGACGCGGCTTATCTTCTCAATACGACTCAGCATCTCAATTCGGATCCGCATCGCCAAATAAAGGCGAGTTTGAAGGCTGCATTAATGCCGTCTTTGATGGCACACAACCACAATTTAACCAACCTCTTGTCGACACTTGGGGTGAACTTATGGAGCGAGTAAATAGTGATGAAGTTTAAAGCACTATTGTTTGATAAAGACGGCACCCTATTGGAATTCCACAAGATGTGGCTCAACGTTTCACGTGGTGCAAGTGAGCAAGTTAAAACCTTCAGTGATAACCATCAAGGTAATCAAACTGTCACGATTACTGAGTTACTCTTGGCTATCGGAGTTGAGGGCGATGTGGTTGATAACTATGGACTACTGGCCTCGAATCCAGTGGAAGATACGGCGATTGCATGGTTCAACATGTTAAAGCCGAATACCTCGCTAGTCGAATTCACCAAAGTGACAAAGACCGCTTTCAACAACCAAGTGGAAGAGAATCCACATTGGGTCGAAGCTCTGCCCGGTGTGCCTGAGAAGCTGATCTCTTTAAAGCAACAAGGCATGTACTTGGGTGTAGCCACCGCAGACACCAAAGATTCTACCCTTTATACGCTAGAGCAATCTGGTTTGAGTCAGTTGTTCGATTACGTGGGTTATTCTGATGGCGATATTGAGCCTAAGCCTGCTCCTGCATTACTGAATGCCTTCTGTGATCAGTGCGGGGTAGAGCCACATGAAGTGATCATGTTTGGTGACACGGTTTCAGACATGGAATTTGGTCGCAATGCGGGTGCGAAAAACGTTGGCGTGCTGACGGGGACGGCGGCACACAGTGAATTAGAGCCTATGGCTGATCTGGTGATTGGTTCGGTTGCCCACTTCGACCCTCAAGAATTTAACGAATTGATTTAAGGACAGGCTATGGCTGAAGTCACACTACGCGGCGTCGAGAAAACTTACCCAAATGGCTTTAAAGCTGTGCATGGCGTGGATCTCAATATCCGCGAGGGCGAGTTTATGGTGTTTGTTGGGCCATCTGGCTGCGCTAAGTCGACCACTTTACGAATGATTGCTGGTCTTGAAGACATATCTGAGGGCGATGTTTACATTGGCGATAAGCGAGTTAACGATCTTCCTCCTAAAGATCGCGGCATCTCAATGGTATTTCAAAACTACGCGCTCTATCCACACATGTCGGTTTACGACAACATGGCCTTTGGATTAAAGCAGCAAAAACTGCCCAAGCACGAGATCGACGAGCGTATTTCAGAGGCGGCGAAAACGCTGGATATTGAGCACCTACTGAATAACAAACCGGGTGAGATGTCGGGTGGCCAGCGTCAACGTGTGGCGCTGGGTCGTGCCATGGTGCGCAAGCCGGATGTGTTCTTGTTCGACGAGCCTCTCTCTAATCTGGACGCCAAGCTGCGTGTTTCAACTCGCGTGAGTATTGCTCAGCTGCATGACAACCTAAAGCAAGAAGGGCAGAACGCGACCATGATCTACGTGACCCACGATCAGGTTGAGGCGATGACGTTAGGTGATCGCATCTGCGTTCTTAATCAGGGGCAGATCATGCAGGTGGATACACCAATGAACCTCTATCATCACCCTGCAAATAAGTTTGTGGCAGGTTTTATTGGGTCACCAGCGATGAACATCATCAAAGCTCGTATTGATGAGATTGATGGTGTGATGAATGTCTTGTCAGAGAGCGGTGTTCGTTGGGAACTACCTCAAGATAAACAAGCCGTTGCACGAACCAAGCAAGGTGAATGGGTATGGTTTGGAGTGCGTCCTGAGCACGTCAGTCTTGCGAATCATGATGCGCCCCAATCAGAAGTGAATATTCAGAAGCACCGTCTAGGCGTGGTTGAGTCTATGGGTAATGAGCTTTATCTCTACTTCCAGTTAGGTCATGACAAAATGGTCGCAAGGGTGCCTTTTGATGCTGACCGAACGGCGGAAAGCGGACAAGAGGCAATGCTTCATTTCAATACTTCACAGTGTCACTTATTCGATTTAGAAACAGAAGAGGCACTGACTGAATAAGTCGACGTATTGCACTTAAAACAAGAAATCCCCGCTCAAATGAGTGGGGATTTTTCTTAGGGGGAGTATCAACAGGAGTTTGGGTTTGTGCTCGAGGCTTTTGTTTGAGGTAGCTAAACGCTCTTGAGGGTAAGAACCACTTAATGGCTCGGAATCGCAATCCTTTTTTCTAGCCAACGAACCGCCTGCGATACCACCAAAATAAGAACAAGGTACTCCACAACCAGAAAGGTATAGATCTCTAAAGGCAAATACTCGTTCACCACTAGCTCATTTGCTCGCCTTGTTAGATCACTCAAACCAATCACACTCACCAGCGAGCTCATTTTGAGGATATAAACAAACTGGTTACCCAATGGCGGCAGTATCTGACGGAATGCTTGCGGTAGGATAACCAATCGCATTTTTTGCCAATAGGTCAGTCCCAAGGATTCGGCCGCTTCATGTTGGCCACGATTAATCGCTTGAATCCCCCCACGGAACACTTCTGCCATAAAGGCGCTCTCGGCAATGGTCAATGCGATTACCCCTGCCCAGAAGTGGTTCAAAGAGACATCGAGTAATGTCGGCATTCCGTAATACACCCACAATAGCAATACCAATACAGGGATAGAACGCATCACCTCTACGTAAAGTCGATTAATCCCCCTGAATATTGGAGAACTGGAAAGCGCTGGAAAGGCGACCAATAGACCCAGAGCCATAGCAAAAAACATGCTTAGCAACGAAACCTGAATAGTCTCGCTAAAACCAGCTACCAAAAACTGAATGTTAGTGCGCCCCTGCTCCGTTGACGGGTCGAGTACATACCATCCCCATTGGTAGTCTGAACATCCTGTCAGAAACAGCAGAGAAACTAGCGATAAGTGACGATAGTTCACATTTACTCCCAAAAACTCCATTTGTTATTGCTATGTTAACAACCAAATCTGTTTAATGGTTAATAATTAAGAAGAATATCTCATCACTTAGAAATCAGCATTCTTTGAAGGAATAAAAAATGAAGAAAAGCTTAATTGCATTAGGAATGTGCTTACTTGCTTTTACACAAATTGCACATGCACAAAGTCGCTTACAGGAGATACTGGATGCCGGAGTTCTTCGCGTTGGTACAACGGGGGACTGGAACCCAATGACAATGAAGGATCCAGCGACCAATAGCTACCGAGGCTTTGATATCGATGTCACGACTGAGCTGGCTAAGGACCTAGGCGTTAAAGTGGAATACGTCGCAACAGACTGGAAAACCTTGGTGAATGGCATCACAGCTAACAAATACGACGTGACTGGCAGCGCATCGCTCAACATGTCTCGAGCAAAAGTCGCTGGGTACAGCCAACCCTATTTCTATCTGGCTTTCGTCCCTGTCGTGCAAAAGAAAGACCTAGGGAAGTTCTCCGACTGGAGTGACTTTGACAAAGCAGAAATCAAAGTTGCCGCCACGCTTGGCACAGTACAAGAAAAAATGGTGAAGGACTTCTTCCCATCGGCACAACACATCGTGATTGAAGCGCCGGCACGGGATTTCCAAGAGCTTTTAGCTCGCCGCGCTGATGTCTCCGTGACTTCAAACGTAGAGGCTGCAACCTTAGTAGAGAAGTTTAAACAACTCGCGATAGTTCCGGTGAAAGAGCCACGTAAACCAACTCCAATTGCGATGCTACTACCACAAGATGATCAGGTTTGGATTAATTACATTAACCACTGGGTTGAATTGAAAAAGACGCAAGGTTTCTTCAAGCAAACCGCTGAGAAGTGGGGACTGAAGAGCATGTAACGAGCTCATAGAGAAGAGAAAAATAGAGCCCTTAGGGGGTAGGGCTCTAGAGTTAGGAGCTAACTTGACGTTGGGTTATGCGACGACCAGTGTTGCGGCTTTCTTCATCGCTTCTTTGGTTGAACACTCAATCACGTTTGCATTGGCAAAGCGGTGAGCGTCTTTCACTTGAATATCGTGAGCTAAGATAACCAGTTTCGCGTTTGCTACATCTAGGTCAGTGATGCGGTTCTGAATGCCGTTTTGACCTTGTGTTTCTACCTTAATCTTAAGACCAGCTTCCGCACCGGCTTTCTCTAGTGCTTTGGCTGCCATAAAGGTGTGTGCAACACCAGATGGGCAACATGTCACTGCTACGATGTCGTACTCGCCTTCACCAGCTACAGGTGCTGTTTGAGCTTGAACTGGCGCAGCTTCAACTGTGTCTTCTTCGGTTTCAACGACTACTGGTTTCCAGAAGCCAACGATAACCGCTGTGGTTAGAGAGCCAAGTGCGATACCGACTACGTACATTGGAATGTTGCTTGAAACTGGCGCTGTGATTAGGCCGCCCCATGGTGCGTGAAGTAGGATGTCTGTCATGAAGCCGAACACACAGCCAACGATACCACCGGCAACGATTGAAGGAAGCACACGCATTGGGTCGTTCGCCGCAAATGGGATTGCACCCTCAGAGATACCGATAGAACCCATGATTGCTGCTGCTTTACCCGCCTCTTGTTCTTGTTTAGAGAACTTGTTTTTGAACAGGAACGTCGCCAGCGCCATACCTAGAGGTGGTGTACAAATCGCGATGCCTACGCCGCCCATCAACCATGGTTGCGTGTCTACTTGAGTTTGAGCAAATAGGGTTGCTACTTTGTTGATTGGACCGCCCATATCAAATGCCGTCATACCACCAAGGATTGTGCCAAGAACCATCTTAGATGCACCCGCCATTGAAGCTAGGAACTCGTTCATTGAAGCCATGAACAGTTTGATTGGCTCACCGATGCCCCACAGTACGATACCTGCAGAGATTAATGTGCCTAGAAGCGGGTAGATGAAGTACGCACCTAACGCTGTCATGTTGGTAGAAAGTGGGATCTTCTTAAGTTGAAGCACCACACCACCTGCAATAAAGCCAGCCACGATACAACCAAGGAAGCCGCCGCCCATGTCTGCCATGATGCCAGAAGAGATCATCGCAGGAGCTAGTGCTGGTTTATCTGCAATTGAGTAACCAATAAAGCCGCCAAGAATGATTGGGAAAAGAACAAGGCCTTTGATACCGATGTTGGAGATGTCTGCCAGCAAACCGTCTGCTGGAACGGCACCTTTACCTGATGCCATGACTGCTAAAGCCAACAGAACACCACCGGCTACGATGAAAGGCAGCATGTGTGATGTACCGAAAAGCAGATGACCTTTCATAGTACTAAGGATTTTTTTATAGTCGCTACTACTATTCTTATTTGTTTTATTAGAATTGCTACTGGTATTCGTAGCTTGATTTGCTAGGGTACTCATAATTGTCTACGCCTTATGAATTAATTAAAATATTAAGGATTTGATGTTCATCTTTTGCGTTATGGATATCTTGAATAAATTCATCACTGAATTTTCCAAATAGTTCTTGTAGTACATAAATATGATGGTCAGCACCGTTGTCTGGTGAGGCAATCATAAAAAATACGGTTGGGTTAATACCGTCTTCATCGCCATACTCAATGCCTTCTCGCTTTACACCAACAGCAATCGCTGGCTCAGTTACTGCCTTGCTTTTCGAGTGTGGGTAAGCGATGCCGTCCATTGAGGTGATGCTTTGAGATTCACGAATTTCAATGTCAGCCAAAAAGGCTTCCTTACTGCTGATTCGGTTATTCTCAAATAACATGCCTGCCAATTCTTCAAACAGTTCTTTTTTATTATTCGCTTGAAGGTTGTTATTAATTAAGTTGACGTTAGTTAGCTGTGTGATCATTTATTAACTCATTCACTATTGAAGTTCTTGAATTAAAATTAATGGATTAACCTGATTCGCGAAATAGCAAATAAAAGCCCTTCACTGTACATTTGTACCAAGCAAAATTAAGTGTGATTTGCATCATTCATCAAGTGTGAGATGGGGCATATCTGATGGTGTATTTCGGTGTTGAAATAACTTTCTGTAGGAACAAAAATGCCCCGCAAAAGCAGGGCATGAACAGTGTGTACTGAGTTCTGAGGGAGTTAGCTGTAAGCGCGCGCTACGCGTCCAGCGCAATCCAGTTTGTAACTCTCAGCATAAGCCGGAACGAATACCGAATGGCCTTTCTCTATCACGCAGGTTTCACCACATTGATGAGTGAGCACCATAGACTCGTCGAGCGGCAATAGGATCTCGGCACCTTCGGTCGTGATCTGGCGTTGATGCGAATTTTGCACGATAGAGAACTTAAAATCCTCGACTGGAATTTCGTATTCCATCACATCACCTTGCTCAATCGGGTTGAGCAATAATCTATCCGCAGGCTTTTCATTAAATCGAGTACAAGAAACCAGTTCGTTCACGTCCATGTACTTAGGCGTTAACCCGGCGCGCAGCACATTGTCTGAGTTTGCCATGATCTCTAAGCCTGTGCCTTTGATGTAAGCGTGAGGGGTTTCTGCATCTAGATACATGGCTTGACCCGGTTTTAGGGTAATCACATTCAATAGCAGTGGAGCGAACAAGCCGACATCACCAGGGTATTGCGCTTCAAGCTCTGAGATCAATTGGAATACGGGTGCATCAGAAAGTTTCGCCTTCATCAGCAGCATGGTTAACGCCATGCCTTTTTGCTCACCTTCCAGAGACAACAGGCTTGCAAAGAAACAGGCTAATCCATTGGGAGTTTGGTCGCCCTCGAGATCGTTAACCATCGAATGCAACTCCGGAACATCGAGGTAATGAAAGTGCTCAAGGATTTCGTTGATTGCTCTAAAGCCATTCATCGCCGTGTAGTCGGTTAGGGCATACACCAACTCTGGCTTGTGGTTAGGATCTTTGTAGTTACGATTGCCTGCGCTCATCGGAATGCCTTGCTGCTCTTCTAGTGCATAGCCAGATTCCGCCTGTTGCTTGTTTGGGTGAACTTGAACAGACAGTGCTTTCTCAGCAGCTAATACTTTGAAAAGATAAGGGAGTTCACCAAAGCGACTCGCCACTTTCTCGCTTAAAAACAGGTTTAGGTTCTTAGAGATCAAGCTCGACAGTGTGGTCTGTTGCCCGTTGTCGTTCACCATTGAACAACCATTTGGATGAGCGCCCATCCAGATCTCTGCTTGTGGCTCACCAGACTGGTTATCAATGCCAAACAGTTGGTTGAACGAAGAAGGGCTACCCCATGCGTAGTTCTGAATCACGTTGGTCATCGGGTAGAAAAAGCGTTGTACGAACGAATCGTTCGCTAAAGAAAAATCAGACATCGAAATCACCATGAAAGGAAACATGGCTTGAGCTCTACTCGGCCTAATGAAATGTGAGAGTAGAGTGGGCTCAAGCCATTGGAGTTGAAATGGCTTAAGCCGCTGCTGCTGTTAGCTTGGCTTTGCGTAGATTTTTAAGCGCGATACAAGTAACCGCAGTTACGCCCGCACCAGACGCCATGCACACCAGTGCTAGCAGTGGGTAGTTCATTGCGCCAAGTAGAGCGACCACTGGACCACCGTGAGCAACACTGTTGGTGATACCAAACGAGAACGCCATTACCGCAGCAGTCATTGAGCCAAGCACGTTGGCTGGGATAACTGACATTGGATCTTGAGCCGCGAATGGAATCGCACCTTCAGAGATACCCACCAAGCCCATCGCGCCTGCTGCTTTACCTGCTTCAATCTCAGAAGATTCGAATAGGTCGAACTTACGGCCAAGTCTGGTTGCGATAGCCATACCAAGGGGAGCGACAGGGATTGCACACGCCATTGCACCCATGAATTGAGTTTGACCGCTAGCAATCATGCCAACCGAGAATAGGAACGCGACTTTGTTAAACGGCCCCCCCATATCAAAGCCAGCCATACCACCCAGTACGATGCCAAGCAGAACCACGTTGCCTGTGCTCATGCTAGTTAGCAGCGCAGTAAGCGCATCCATTAGTCCCGCGATAGGCGCACCAATGACGAAGATGAACAGACCTGCGATGAATAAAGAACCAGTGATCGGAGCGATCATGATAGGCACAAGCGGCTGAACGAATTTGTGGTAGTTAAACGAAGTAATCCATTTCACGAAGTAGCCGACTAATAGACCGGCGATGATTGCGCCAATGAAGCCAGTACCTGCGTCAGCGCCATAGAAAGAGCCATTGTTGGCAATCCAACCACCAATCAAGCCAGGGGTTAGAGCAGGGCGGTCTGCAATCGCGTAAGCAATGTAGCCGGCCAAGATCGGGATCATCAGGGTGAAGGCAACCACGCCCACTTCCAGAATTTGGTTCCACATGCTGCCAGCAGGGATCGCCATTCCAGATTCACTTGGTTCGCCACCAATAGCTAGTGCTAGGGCAATCAAAAGGCCGCCCGTCACTACGAATGGGATCATGTGTGATACGCCATTCATCAAGTAACGATAAAGGTCTGAGCGCGCTTGTGATGCTTTTTCGGCAACGGATTGGTTGGTTGGAGCTTGCTCTGCTTGGTAGCTTGGCGCATTGAGTGCTTGTTTAATCAATCCTTGCGCGTCTTTGATTGGCGCTTTTACGTTGGTGCAGATAACGCGTTTGCCAGCAAAACGAGCCATGTCGACCTGCTTATCACAAGCCACGACAATCGCGTCTGCACGTTCAATCTCTTCTTGAGTTGGGCTGTTTTTAACGCCGATAGAGCCGTTAGTTTCAACCTTAACATCGTAGCCAAGTGCTGCTGCGCCTTTCTCTAACGCCTCTGCTGCCAAATAGGTGTGTGCCACGCCAGCCGGGCAACCTGTCACACCAATGATGAAGCCTTGGGTTTCTGTTGTTTCTTCGGTTTGAACTGGCTCTGGTTTCGTCAGTAGTAGTTCCAATGCCGTTTGCTCGGAGTCGGCATTCATGAAGTTCTCAATGAAACCTTCTTCAATCAATTTTGAAGAAAGCTCTGCCAGTACTTCAATGTGGTGATTGTCGCCACCATCGGGAGAGGCAATCATAAAGAACAGTTTTGAAGGTTGACCGTCATCGGCGCCGTAGTCGATGCCTTGTTTGTGCACGCCGATAACAACCGCAGGCTTGATTACCGCGCTGCTTTTCGCGTGTGGTAGGGCGATGCCCTCTTCAAAGCCGGTATTACCTTGTTCTTCTCGCGCTTTAATGTCGGCAAGAAACTGAGCTTTGTCTGAAATTCGGCCTTGTGCGTATAGCACGTCTATCAGCTCTTTAAATACGTCTTCTTTGGAATTGGCGCTAAGCGAAAGCTTAATCAAATCTTGATTGATCAGTGTTGTGATCATAATGAACCCCTACTCTGTTTTTATTTTGTTAGGGATATTCTGAAATTGATTACTTGCCTTCTGTAGTGAAGAAAAAACGCATTTACTGGATGATTGTTGCCTTCTAAATGGAGTGTGATTTTGATCGTTTAGGAGCACCATTTTGGGTGCGTATTGACAGCCTTTATGAGTCATTAAGGCTTTTATTGATAAGGGGTTAGGGTGATTTTCTTATTGTGACAACGGTGTTCAAAATCTGGATGCAGACTGGATATTTATTTCCACTACTGGATTTTTGTAACCTAGATCTCAAATTGTGATTTTGCTCAATAGCGCTATGTTTCACTAAGGAGTATATCTATTGCCGTAGCGTTATTGCTGCTTTTAAGAGTTCGAATAAATGATATTTCATGACCTAATCTCGTCGGTATTAAATGAGCGAGAACCATTTCATAACATCTGGTTTGCGGGCGATTTTCACACGCCTTCAGCATTCAGTTATCAGGTGAACTTTCCGCGCTTAGAGCTGGTGCTCGACGGTGAGTATATTAATGAAATGGAGAGTCATGATCGTAAGATCACCAACGTTGTCGCGAAAGCTGGGGATGCGATTTTCATCCCGCCTAACTGTTGGAACAAGCCGAACTGGGATACTGACTGTTCGGTGCTGAGTATGTTGTTTGGTCGTCGCCAACTTGGTTTAAGCTTGGTGAGTAAGCGCAAAGGCGAAGAGAGCTTTTATGATATTCAAAAGCACAGTATTCAGACTCGTTCTGGCTTTGCGATTGATAATATTCTTGAGGCACTCAGCTCATTAGCACGCGAGAGTAACAAACAACCGATGGATGAGTTATTACTGCAAGCGCTGCTGCAATACAGTAAGACGATGTTAGATGCACCTGTCGAGAAGTCTCACAGCCGAGTACAGGATGTGTATCAGGGCATTTGTATTTACATTCAAGAGAATTTCCATCGCCAGATAACCCGTGACAGCATCGCCTCGCGCTTTAGTATTTCCTCTAACCATTTGTCTCGAATGTTCCGCCAACAAGGCCATATGACATTGGCCGAGTACATCACTCGTGTGCGAGTCGACCGTGCTAAGTTCATGCTCAAGAAGTATAACTTTAAGCTCAATGAAGTGTCGGTTCGTTGTGGTTTTAAAGATGTGAACTATTTCTGCCGAGTATTTAAAAACCGTACTGGAAGAACGCCGAGCGAATATCGTAGCTCTATCTAATCTAGGAATGAGTGCTTACAGTAAACGAGAAGTGAGGTACATCAGCAAGGCTTGCAGGTCGATGCTGCTTTTGGTTTTTTGCAAACGTTCGGTGATCTGATCATTGAGTAGGTTGCGTGTCAGATTGGTCGCTGCAATGATCTGCTCTCTCTGTGGTTTGGTCGGCATGACCAGTGCTATCGCGACATACACTTGTCCAATCTTGGACGCCCAATCAATCTGATCTTCGCTAACAATTACAGCTATCGACATTCTCTCGCAGTGCTCAAACATCACATGAGGCAGTGCGATTCCGGGTGCTACACAGGTCGAAGAACGCTCTTCTCGTCGAATGAATGACAGAATCAGTTCATCCGGGTTCTCCGGGTAGATAAGATGCGCTAGGCCTTTCAAACACTCGAACTTGGTGAGCTGAGTTTGCGCTTTGGCGTGATGCCAATCAACCTCACACGGTGGGCTTATCTGAGGGAAGCGCTGCATCAAATCCGTAGAGAACTCATGATTTACCTGAGATCCAACCAAGACATAATGCTCGGCAATTACATCTTTGAGAACAAAGCACGCCAACTCCGCATCAAGTCCGACTGCAGTAATTTGAACCAGATCGCCTTTAAGCAGCCCCACTTGTAGTAGAGCCACAGACTTAGAGAGATCGGCAGCACGACCCTGAGTGATATTGATGATACGAATAGAGCTTTTGAACTTGCGAGCAAGACGGCACAGAGGTTGGGCTGCGTGCGCACTGGCAGAGGCGTTGTCGACAAAAAACGTCAGTTGATATTCTGGGATCATGAACAGCTGCGACAGTGTTTGATGAAGACCTTCTCTACGCTGAGCAACACGTCTTCCATCGCAATGCGCACGGTGTTACTGGCATCGAAACGATTCGGTTGTTCTATTTCGATATCAGAGACGATCAGCACACGGTCTGCTTGGGCAATATCATGCGCGCTGAGTTGGTTTTCAACGCCCATTGCTCCTTGTGTCTCGACCTTGATCGAAACATTAAATTTAGGCGCTGTTTTAGTTAGTGCATCTGCAGCCATGTACGTATGGGCAATGCCTGTAGGGCACGCAGTTACCGCTACAATTCTCATGATGGTTCTCTGTGTAGATGAAGAAAGCCCTTAAATATTAGAGGGAGTTGTTTGGAATTCAAAAGTCTCACTTCACACTCTGATTTCTTGGTTACAAAAATCCAGTTAATGCATGTTTAGTGCTATATGATTGGGTGGTTTTGACCGCTAACCTAACCTTATATATTCAGTAATATCGAGCCGCTATGGACATCACACATTTCATTGAATCTGATACGATCTGCTTGGATCTCAAGGCCACGACCAAACAGCAAGTGTTCGAAGAGCTGGTGGAGATGCTCGATAGCGCTGGCAAACTCTCGAACAAACAACTTTTTCTCGAAGAACTGTGGGCGCGAGAATCAATAGGCAATACAGGGTTTGATGATGGTATCGCCATACCTCATGCCAAGAGCCGTTCCGTGGCTAAGCCTGCTATCGCTATTGGTATCAGCCGCCAAGGGATCGATTACGGGGCTGAAACTGGGGAGTGTTCGGACGTGTTCTTTATGCTCGCTTCTCCTGATAATAATGATGAGCACCATATCGAAGTTTTGGCCCAAGTCTCGACCAAATTTATCGAGGATGGCTTTGTTACAAAATTGAAGGCGGCGGAGTCTGTTGAAGATGTGATTATGCTGTTTTCTGATATCGACGCCTGTTCCTCATCCTCAAGCGAAGTTTATCAATCTATTGAAGAGCAACTGTCTATTGCTAGCCCGTACACTCAGGCCTTGCATCGAGTTAAAGAGCATCTGCTTTATGGCACCTCTCATATGATTCCCTTTGTGGTCGCGGGTGGGGTGTTGCTTTCCTTATCGGTGATGCTTACTGGTCAAGCCGCAGTGCCAAACTCGGGTTTTTTGGCGGATGTTGCTCAGATGGGTGTTGCGGGGCTGACCTTATTTACGGTAGTGCTCGGCGGGTACATCGCTTACTCAATGGCGGATAAACCCGGTTTAGCACCCGGAATGATTGGATCTTGGGTCGCCGTAGAGCAGTACCAAACCGGATTCTTGGGCGCGATTGTGGTGGGTTTTGTCGCGGGTTATACCGTTCAGTTGCTGAAACGGATAAAACTGCCGGAAAGCATGACCGCATTGAGTGCGATCTTTATCTATCCGCTCGTCGGCACCTTTGTTACCTGTGGTGTGGTGATGTGGGGTATTGGTGCTCACATCGCTCAGTTTATGACGGCAATGAACGAGATGCTGACTGGGATGGCCGGTTCCGGTAAGTTTCTTCTCGGTACAGTATTGGGTGCCATGACGGCGTTTGATATGGGAGGTCCTATCAACAAAGTGGCTACCCTGTTTGCTCAAACCCAAGTCAATACTCAGCCTTGGTTGATGGGAGGAGTCGGTATTGCGATCTGCACTCCACCGCTTGGTATGGCATTGGCGACCTTCCTTTCACCGAAAAAATTCAAACGTGATGAGCGAGAGGCTGGTAAGGCTGCTGGCATTATGGGCATGATTGGTATTAGTGAAGGGGCTATTCCATTCGCAGCGGCAGATCCTGCTCGTGTGCTGCCCGCGGTGGTCGCCGGAGGAATCGTAGGCAATGTGATTGGTTTTATGTTCCATGTGGTTAACCACGCACCTTGGGGCGGTTGGATAGTTCTGCCCGTGGTTGATGGGAAAATTGCTTATATTGCAGGAACTTTAGCGGGCTCTCTTACAACAGCTCTTGTGGTGATATTACTCAAGAAAACCGTTGATGAGGGCGATCAAGGCTATAGCCATCAGGAGCTTGGTGGCTCTGTCACGGAAGAGGGCGTTGCCGATGTGTTGGCTGTCACTTCTTGCCCTTCGGGTGTTGCGCATACTTTCCTAGCTGCTAAGTCTTTAGAGAAAGCTGCTCAGCAACTCGGCGTGCGAATTAAAGTCGAGACACAAGGAGCAAACGGGATTGGCAATCGAATCACACAAAAGGATATCGACCATGCTCGATTAGTGATCTTTGCTCATGATGTGGCAATCAAAGAGGTAGAAAGGTTCAGAGGCAAGAAGATTGTCGATGTTGGCACCAAAGATGCGATGCTTAATGGACAGGGGCTGATTCTTCGTAAGATGTGATTTAACAATTGAACTGTAGATTGGCTCTGTTAATAGAACCAATCTTAATCTCGTAATTAAAGCACTTTATTTGAAAGGATGGTGCTTAAAGATATCTTCAACCATGGTATTGAGAAGCTCTAAGTCATCGCAAGTCTTAGCGTATGTACGCAAGCCCGCAATTTGCACCTGAACATGTCGAGCAAGATGTTTTGCATCACGACTTTGGCTAATTTCGCCAGCCTGTTGCGCTTCGATAACCAGCTTGGCAAATTCACCTTCCATAACCACTAGGCACTTTTTAGCTTCATCAAGCAGCTCTTGGTGTTCATTGGTTAGCTCCGCGACTGTTTTGGCCAGCATACACATCCCATTGGGAGCGCTCTGCTTAGACTCGACAACAGCGCGTCGAACAAAGCTTTCTAGTGCTTTAAGTGGGGAGCTGTTCTCTTCACGCGCACGCTTTAGGTTGGCTTTACCTAGCTCGGTGTAGCGAGTTAATGTCTCTTTGAACAAGCCCTCTTTACTACCGAAGGTGGCGTAAATACTGCCTGGACGCATGTCTATCACATCTTGCAGATTGCGCATTGACGTGGCGTGAAAGCCTTTTTCCCAATAGAGATTGGTGGCTTTGTCGATCACATCTTGTCTATCGAATTTTGCTGTATTTGCCATTGGGTAACCTCAAAGACTTTGAACACGTGTTCAACATTTTAAGCAGGGTATGCGTGAGAGTAAAGGAGATCGCGATTTGGATGTGCTGAGATTAGCAATCCACGACTTCAACCGTTTTGTGTTCTGCGCCGTAGTAAGTCCCTTCATCGATGGCGTACATTAAGGTTGCATCGCATTCTGGGCAATTAAACTCTTCATTTGGTTCAATTGCTTCATCTTCAACCCAATCCCAGCCAATATGCTCTTCACAAGAAGGACAATTCATACACTTGCCTCAATTTTATCTAATCAGTTTTTTGTCAGCGGCGCATTATACTCATCACGATCATGACTTCAACATGCACCACTATAATGCAACTTGTTGTTTACTGGGGCATGTGCGTATTGTGTTGTATGTCACTTATCGACTTATTAGGTAGTGTCGAGCTTCTAGAAACCAGATAAATCATTATGTTTTATAAACTTAGCTGTTATTTTGACCGGGTAACACCTTGAGATGGCACATTTATTGATTAATTTGATAATTACATGATCTCGCCAAAGGTGTACCAAGTAAGAAGTGTGCCACAGTCGGGATATAGAGATTTGTCAGCTGCTAGGAAAGGTTTATGAAACTAACGGACATGTCGTTCAAGCAAAAAATATTTGCTCTGCTTATTTTGCCCATACTTGGGTTTCTTTGGCTCAGTGCCTCCGCTATATCGCAAAGCGTGAATACATCGCAAGAGATGCAGATGCTCAATCAATTGACTCGCCTTTCAGTTGTCTACAGTGAGCTTGTCCATGAGTTGCAAAAAGAGCGCGGTATGACGGCGGGATTCTTGGGCGCGAAAGGCACCAAATTTGGAAAAGAGCTTAGCGACCAACGCAATCTGACTAATCAAAAGCGTTCTGTTCGCAATGAGTTTTGGCAATCACAAGCCATCGACCTGCCAGAGATTACTCAACTGAATCAAACCATCTCTCAAGGGCTTAACCAAATTACGGACATTCGTCGTCAGGTGGATGCGCAAACCATCCCTTTAGGCCAAGCACTTGCTTACTACACTCAGCTTAATGCCAAGCTATTGAGTGTCTCTTCATTGATTGCAGATCTAAGCAGTGATTCGGTCATTACTCGTGAGACCATTGCTTATTATAACTTCCTGCAAGGTAAAGAGAGAGCGGGTATCGAACGTGCTGTATTGAGCAATACTTTCTCTAAGAATGAGTTCGGTGAAGGGATGCTGGTGAAATTCATTTCATTGGTGACTCAACAAGATACTTACTTCTCAAACTTTGAGGTGTTGAGTAACCCAGACAATGTCGCCTTTTTCGAACAACAGCTCAATGATAAAGCGGTCGATGAAGTAAAACGCTTGCGAGAGGTCGCTAAGTCAACCATGAGTGGTTTCGATACTGATCCTGTGTATTGGTTTGCTCAGTCAACGGGCCGTATCGTGAAACTCAAGCAAACTGAAAACCATCTTGCGGATTCATTGATCAATCTGACCAAGCATAAAGCCCAACAAGCTCAAACTCAGATGCTGTTTAGTATTGCGTTGTTCGCGGTTGTGTCCTTGGTAGCGTTGTATGTAGGTATTAAAGTTATTAGAGACTTAACAACACGAGTGAGCAACTTAACCTCGGTAATGGCAAGCGTTCGTGATAGCAATGATCTGACGGTACGCGCGAAATATGAAGGCAGTAGCGAACTTGGTCAAATTGCGGCGTCTTTAAATTCGACGTTAGAGAAGTTTAAAGATGTGATGGATCAGTTATCTCACTCAAGTATGTCTTTGGCTTCTGCAGCAGAAGAGACATCGCAAACCTGTGACTACAATTCCCATGCATTGGTCGAGCAACAAGATCAAATTGGTTTAATCGCTACAGCCACTGAAGAGCTTTCTGCTACGGTGAACGAAGTGGCTGACAAGACTCAGCAAACCGCGGCTTCAGCACAAACTGCTGATCAGCAATCTAAGGTCGGGCTAGAAACGGTTCAACACTCTTACCACTCAATCGAGCATCTAGCGAATGAGATCAATGGCTTGGCAGAGAAGATCGCACATCTGAACGAGAGCAGCAGCAATATCAATAGCGTTATTGATGTGATTAAATCGGTCGCTGAGCAAACTAACCTCTTAGCATTGAACGCGGCGATTGAGGCGGCTCGTGCGGGTGAGCAAGGTCGTGGTTTTGCGGTGGTGGCAGATGAAGTAAGAACATTGGCGCAGCGCACTCAAGAGTCGACAGCAGAAATTGAAGGCTTCGTGACGGCACTGCAAACGGATGTTCAAAGTGCGTTTGATGTGATTGACAACAGCCAAAAGATGTCACAGAAAGCGGTGGAAGATTCACGTGATGTTGAGCAGAGCTTACAGAGTATTTCTGATTCAGTCGGCGAAATATTCAGTATGGCTGAGCAGATTGCAACAGCGACGGAAGAGCAGGCGGTCGTGACTCAAGACATCGCGAAAAATGTCATCTCCGTTGAGCAGAAATCGACAGAATCAACCACAGGCGCGACACAGATTGCTGTAACGGCGCGTGACCAAGCAGAGCTTGCTTCGTCACTGAAAACTCTGTCAAACGTGTTCAAGCGTTAGAGAATGCTTGAAATATAGAGCACCAAGATAAAGAAAAGGCCCGTGATTCGTTAAGTCTCACGGGCCTTTTTTTATTCTAATGACGGTTAGTCTTCGCTAACAAAGACATACATGTCACCACGACAATGGTTGATGCTGTATTCGATGGGCACGCCCTGTTTGTCGTAAGCGGTTTGCTCGATAAGCAGTACCGGAACGTTATTGTCGATAGCGAGCTTTTCAAGGGATTCTTGGGTTGGCATTTGCGCCGAAACACGACTCTGAGTCTTGGTTGGAGAGATATCTTGGTTACGGAAATAATCGTACAGCGAAAGCTGGATCTCATCCGGGTTCTTGATTAGGTGAGCAGGGACGTATGACTCTTCAATCGACACAGCTTGTTCATCAATGTAACGAACGCGCTTCAGCAAAAAGACCTGTTCATTCTCTTTAATGGAAAGTTTGGTCGCGATCTCTGACGAACACTCAATGACATCTTTTTTGATCCAGAGTGTATCTGGTTTTTTGCCTTTCAAAACAGCCTGTTGAGAGAAGCCCGTTGCTTCTTTACCTGAGTATTCAACGGTTTCACTGATCATTGTACCCAAACCGCGAGAACGAACTATCACGCCCTCTTTGTCCAATACATCGAGCGCCTTTCTTACCGTAATACGAGATACGTCCAACTTATCACTGAACTCTCGTTCGGTTGGAATGAAGTCTCCGCCTTTTAGAAGCTTCTGCTCTGTTGCCAGTTTGACTGAGTCGGCAATCTTCAGATAAAGCGGTGATTTATCTTTTTGCTCGATTCGGTTTTTAATGAGAGTTAGCAAAGGTTGGTAAGTGCTCATAAAGGTCTGTTTTCGCTTTTATATTTAATCGAAGTATACCTGAATTGCGAACGACGCAGAAAAAGAAATGTGCATTCGAGGGTGAAACATAGATTCCACCCTCGTTGGCTTGGTAAGCTCGCTGGCGTTTAAGCGACGGTATTGCTCGGCATGCGTTTCTGTGTAGCGGTAAGACTCTCTGTGGTGATTGGCTTAACTTGAAAAGTCAGCAAAACGGCAATGGAAACCAGTACCGCACAAATCCCATAAGCTAAGGTGTAGCTGCCGTACCAATCGATAGAGATTGCAGCAAGCATAGGGCCAATAAATCCGCCAATCCCCCAAGCTGTATAGAGCACCCCGTAGTTGGCTCCAAAGTTTTTCAAGCCATAGAGATCGGCCATGATCGACGGAAATACCGCTAATAAAGTTCCATATCCAATGCCAGCCAGTGCAGCTCCGAACATTAGAGTTGGGCTAGAGATAAACTGGCTAAAGGCGATCATATTGATGCTTTGCAATGCTAACGCAATCGCGAGTGTTTTGAGCCCGCCAATTTTGTCACTGAGCAGTCCTGAAACTAATCGGCCTGCTGAGTTAAAGATAGAGAGAGTGACCACCAAATACGCACCATGCAGGATATTAGCTTGCTCTGCAGCGATAGAGGTGATGTGAGCGATGATCATCAACCCTGCTGCAGCTCCAAATGCGTAGGTTAACCAAAGTAGATAGAACTGTTTGGTACCAATCATTTCGCGCCATGCGTAATTACGCTGGCTGGCAGGTTTGTTCCGTTGTGCTCCTGTCCCTTGCGGTTGATAGTTTGCGGGTGGATTAGTAATGGAGCAAGCAAGAGGAAAGGCGATGGCGATAAGCCCTAAGCCGAGATACCTGAGACTAAGCTCTAACCCAAGAGTATCTATTAGGTAGCTGGTGAGAGGTGCCAAATAGATCGCTGCCAGTCCGAAAGCTGTCGCAAGTAGGCCGTTGACCATGCCCTTTTGTGAGGAGTGGAACCATTTCATTGCGGTTGGATTTAGGCAGGCGTAAGCGAAGCCGATACCACCGCCGGTGATCACACCGAAGCTCAAGTTTAAGTTAATGGGTGTTAACGAAAGGCTGGCTAACACCATACCAAGGCCCGCAAATAGAGTACCAGTCATCAGAACTCGCTTTGGGCCAATCTTGTCCTGAATGCGCCCGGCGACAAGTAAAGCAATCGATAGAGTGATGATGGTGATGGTGTAGGGCATTGAGGCTTGTGTGTTGTTCCAGCCTTGCTCAACGAGTGCATTTTTAAACACACTCCATGTGTAGAGTACTCCAATACAGAGGTTGATCCCGCAACTGGCGAGTAAGATCTTTTTTGCTTTATTGTTCATGATAATGGCCGAGAGGGTATAAAAAAGGCCCAGCAAAACTGAGCCTGTAAGTGGAGGTAGGGGCTAATACTGTTCGAGATAATGGGTGATTTGATTGACGTTCGGGGCACAATCGCCACCCACATGGCTCACCACATAGGATGCAACCGCATTACCAAGTAAGATTGCGTCTGCAAGCTCCCAATCAGATGCCAGGCCTGCAAGTACACCGCCTGCATGGGTATCCCCAGCACCAATCGTGTCTACCACCGTCGCTCTAAATGGTGCGACATTACCGTGGCCATCCGCTGTTGCGAACAGTGCGCCATCACTATCAATGCGTAAAATCAGCGGGCAGGCATATTCTTGGTGCCAATGTTCAACGAAGGTGTTTACTTCGCTCATGCCCAGAATCTCGGCCTCTTGGCGATTCAAGGACACGATAGGTTTCAGAGCGAGCAATCTTTTAAACAGTGCAGGTGTTACGTCGCCAAGGCGTGGCCCAAAGTCGATAAACAGCTCAACAGTAGATGGCAGTTTTTCAAGCCATGAGACGATCTGTTCGCCGCACGCTGAAGAGAGCTGGTAGCCAGAAAGGTAGATGATGGCATTGTCTTCAAGTGACAGCTGATTGAGCGTCTCAGCACTCCAGTTGTTCTCGACGCCACTCACTGACAAGAAGGTTCTCTCACCGTCTGGCTCAACAAGAGCCAAGCACCAACCGTTGTCTCCTGTGTTGTCTTTCAGGCTACTGTGGATGCCTTTTTCAGCCATGGATGTCGTGATGATATCAGCCCATTGACCTTGACCAATCGGTAGCGCATTGGTTGATTCAACCCCGAGTTGTTTTAGAGCAATCGCGATGTTCAATGCACAACCGCCAACGTGAATGCCTTTTTCGGTCAGCTCCACGTCGGTACCACGCTCTGGGAGTGCGGGTGTTTCGGTGACGATGTCGACGACCGCAGCACCAATTAAACAAAGCTGACGTCTGTTTTTTAGAGTCGGAATAAGCGAAATAAGCGCGTTATGAGGCATACTCTTTCTCCTTAATTTCTCTTAGTCTCAAGAAGGTTGCAGCGTAGCCCGCGAAGTCGAGCTGGTTTTCATCATCAAGCTGTTTTTTAAGGTCAACATCGATAGATTGAATACCGTTCAGAGCGCCACAGATGGCTGTTGCCATTGCGCCAATAGTATCAGTATCGCCACCTAGGTTGGCACATAAGATGGCGCAGCGGTTAGGATCCGTTTCCGCAAGCTCTACCATAGCAATTGCAGCCGGTACTGACTCAATGGTGCTTACGCCAGCCCCTACCAAGTTGTAGATCTTTTCCATGCGCTCTTCAATACCGCTCTTTTCCGAAGCGACCATTAGACCAAGCTCGATTCTTGCTCCCATAGATGCACTGAAGGTAGTGATATTTTTGTTCTGCGCGGCATTGGCAATTGCTGGTAATTGATCCTTGATTGACGCCCAACTGTTCCCCTCAATTGCTTTAGATACCGCCCAAGCGATAGCAACCGCACCAGCAATCGCTACATCTGATTTGTGAGTTGGGCTAGAGGCCTTAGCGACTAAGTCGATGAAGTCATCCAAGCTTGCTGTTGGAACCAAGCATCCCATTGGAGAGACACGCATCGCAGCACCATTGGTTACGCCGTTATTTTCAAGCTCGTCGATTGAAGTGCCTTCTTTAATCGCTCGCATGGCAGCCTTTGAGCTTGGGCCGAAGATGTTTTTGTTGAATGCATCGAAGCCTTCAGCCCAGTTTAATACGTTGCGAGCAATGATCTCTGGTGAGATCTCACCGTCGCATTCGATGATAGCGTCAGCAAGAGCCAGCGCCATTGAAGTGTCATCCGTGAATTGGCAAGCATCAAAATAGCAAGCAGCGTTGTTTTCAGCAGGTCCCGGTAAGAAACGGTCAATCCAACCAAAGTGCGCTTTCACTCGGCTGCGTGGCCATAGCTCCGATGGCATACCCATAGAGTCACCTAGAGCTTGACCATAAAAAGTGCCTAAAATTCTGTCTTGTTTTGAAATGTTCATCTTACTTCACCAAAAATAGGTTATCTAAAAACTGCTCAGTCAGAAACTAGGGGGAGAGACTGAGCAGGTATAAAATTACGCTTGAGCTTTTTTTACTTGGGTTTGCTCTGAAGGGGTTCCATCGGGTTTGTTGTCGATATTAATTTCTTTAATCTCACCGTTTGGTTCACGGAAGAAATACATAAAGATAACCAAGATGACGGTAATCATGATGGCACCGAAGCCCCACATACCAGCCCAGTCAAACGTGAGTCCATTTTGTGGCTCGTCGTAAGCGAACATCTTCTCCATTAACACGCCTCCTAAGCGGTAACCCAACAAGCTACCAATACCTTGGCAACCCAAAGTGATAAGGCCTTGCGCTGCGGTACGCATGTGCGCCGGTGCTTTCTTGTCCACGTAGATGTATGCCGTTACGAAATAGAAGTCGTAGCTCACACCGTGTAATAAGATGCCCGCGAACAATAGTGAGTACAGGTACCAAGTTTCTGCGCTACCGTAGACGAAGAATCCGTAACGAACTGCTGCAGTAAAGAGACCAAGTAGTAATACCTTCTTAATACCAAATCGTTTGGTAAAGAATGGCAGTGCTAACATGAAGAAGATTTCAGAGAACTGACCCAGCGTCATCCAACCCGTCGCATTGCTCATACCTACTTCGGTGAGGTAGCCGTTTGCAAAGATGTAGTAGAACGCCAGTGGCATGCTGAACATGAAAGAACAAACGAAGAATGCTAAGAAGTTTTTGTCTTTCAACAGCACGATAGCGTCTAGGCCAAGCATCACTTTAAGGCTCAGTTTACCGGTACTTTTTGGCGGTGTGTCTGGCAGAGTCAGTGCAAAGATACCCAGTGCAGCAGAAGCAAGAGCTGTCAGAATCAGTGGGATATTGCTTGATGAGATATCACCGTAACCCAACCAACCTGGTAAGAAGCCGATCGCAATACCAGAGGCAATCCAACCTATGGTGCCCATAACGCGGATGCGCGGGAAGTCACGCTCAACATCTTCCACGTTCGAGAAAGCGATACTGTTGGTCAGTGCAATCGTCGGCATATAGGTTAATGAGTACAGCAATAGAAGTGGGAAGAAGGTTGCGAACTCAGTTTGTTGTGCCGCCAAGTACATAAGCGCAGCACCAGCAATCAACATGACAGAGAGTACTTTTTGAGCCGCAAAAAAGCGGTCAGTGATTGATCCTACTAGGATCGGTGACAGGATCGCGGCGATAGCGGTACAAGCGTATGACCAAGCGATCTCAGTTGGGGTAAATCCATTGGTATTGAGTATTTGCCACAAGGGAACAAACCAAGCTCCCCAGATAAACCATTCAATGAACATCATTGAAGACAGTTTGAAGTTATTCGATTTCATTATTATGTCCTTTAGTACTGTAGGGTACGAAGAAGATGGTATTTCAAATGATAATACCAATACAATACCATTGGGGTTGTTTTGTGATCTGATTATCAAAGAGACAGACGATCATTTAACTCCTTTGATCTTAGGTGAAGCGCTCTTGAATGCTCACTTATTGAGTAACTGATTGGTTTTAAGAAGAAACTTTGCGTTGTGCTGACAATTCATTTCATTGACCCCTTAGAGTCTCCCGCGTTTTACGTTGTGCATTACGTCTTGGCTCTGTTGGTCTCTTTTCATCTTTCATCTTGTTTTCCTTCAGAAGCCGTGATTGCAACAAGTAATTGAACGACGTTTGAAATTCTAGGAGGAAAAATGAAGTACTTTGCGATCCCTGCTGTCATGCTCTCAGCATTTGCAATGAGCGCCGCGTTTGCGGTGAGTGATGAGGTGGAGCACTTTGTGAGCTTGGGTGCGCTTGATGGTTATACTGCGTTGAACAAGTCAGAGTTTACGCCTGCAGTTGGTTACCATGCGTTGGTTGATAATACTCATCGATGGAGTTTAGGGGCTGCGCATAGCATCAACTCTAACTACACAACCACCACAGGTTCTTATGACTACCTCTATAACCTGGATTCGAAGTGGGCGATATTTGGTGGAATTTCTGCAGGATATAGCTTCGCTAAGAGTGATGATGGCGTGCTGGCGGGTGGTCAATTTGGTTCAACCTTCGAGCCTGTAGAAAATATGAAGGTCGAGTTAGGCTACCGCATTCACGATACCCTAGAAAATTGGAAAGACAGGGATATGTCGAGAATCGAAGGTATCTACTTCGGTTTCAGTATGAAAGTGTAGCCACTGGTCACCGTCTTTGGTGACCAGTAGTTGGAAGCATAGATCTACCCTGCGAGCTGCTTCGCAATCAATCTTGCTAATATCTCAATCCCTTCTCGCCACTCTTTGGTCTCTTCTAAGTTTGCGACGCTGAATCTTACACAGTGTTTGTATTGCTCGTGGGTGCCAAAAACGGTTCCCGGCAGGATTCCCAGTTTATGCTCTAGGCAATCTAGATAGAGCTTGTAGCTGTCGAACGAATCGGGAAGGGTCAACCAAACCAGAAATGAGCCTTCAGCACGAGATAGGTGGTATCGCCCTTTGACCTCTGGGTATTGATTGAGTGATTCACATAACACCGAATGAAACTGCTTATGGTTGATTTGGTAGAGGCGTTTCATTTTGGCGATATGGCTACGATATCGACCGGATGTCAAAAACTGCCCCACGGCAGACTGCATTAGGTTTGAGCTGCCCATATTATCGCATAGCAGGAACTTCTCGATCTGTTGCTGATACTGCCCTGATAGCAGCCAGCCGATACGTAATCTTGAATCGAGTGTTTTTGATAACGAGTTCACGTAGATCACGCGGCCATCTTGGTCGAGTGCTTTTAAACTTGGCAATGGTGCGTCATAAGCTAGGCTGCCAAACACATCGTCTTCAATGATGGGCAGTTGCTTGGTTACCTCTAACAGCGCTTTTCTATTGTTTAACGGCATGCGAGAGCCCGTAGGATTGGTAAAATTGGGCGTCACTAATATTGTTTTGACAGGCCATTTCTCAATCGCATCTCGTAAGGCGTTAATATCTATTCCCGAGTGAACGCTGCTTGGGATCTCTAACGCTTTGAGCCCCATGGATTCTAGCAACAATAGGTTACCAAAGTAGCATGGTGATTCGACTGCCACGATATCGCCAGGCTCGGTTAAGGCTCTCAGCGCGAGGCTTATTGCTTGCTGAGCACCGTGTGTGATCGCAATTTCGTTGGCGCTGGCTGGTACGCCAATGTCTTGGGTGATCTTGAGGAGTTGTTTGACTAACTGGTCATCACCGGGAGGCAACTGGTAGTAACCGGGTAGCTGTGCTTGAAGGCGACTATGTCGGCCTATTTCGGCATACAGGCTTCGTATTGCGGGGTTGTTGATATTGGGGTGTGCTGAGCCCGTCAGGAGCTTGAGTTTGCCATCAGGGCGTGACAGTACTGAGCGAGTAACTGACAACAGATCGACTTTCTGTGGGCGACTGCTTTTTTCGAACGTAGAGAGTTCGAGTTCCTGCACACGATAGCCAGATTTAGGTACAGAATAGATGAGCCCTGTTGCTTCGAGCTCTTGGTAGGCGCGAATGACGGTGTTTTTGCTCATGTTTAGTTGTGTGCTCAGTTGACGAATAGACGGCAGGCGATCGTGAACATGCAAAATGCCACCTTCTATTTGGTTCTTAATGTGCTGTTCCACCGCCAAGTACTTGTTGATTCCCATTCACTTCTCTCCACTTGCCAAATCTGTAACCATCTAAAACATTCAAACTGTATCTTTAATCTGTATCTGTACCCAACTAAGGTAACAGCATTGTTGAATAGTTGACCAGGGATTTGTCATGTTGATTAAATTTATTCCTTTTGTTTTCGTTATATTATGGTCATCCGGTTTTGTCGGTGCGCGGTTTGGTTTGCAGTATGCGGAACCTGCGACCTTGTTGTCTCTACGCATGATCGCCAATGTCCTCTTGTTCGTGCTTTTGATTGTGATACTCAAACGTAAAATGCCACGCGGCAGTGCGTTCTTTCACAGCAGCGTTGTTGGTGTACTGATTCACGGTTTCTATCTTGGTGGAACCTATCTGGCAATAGAGATGGGTATGCCTGCTGGGTTGAGTGCGCTCTTGGTTGGCCTTCAGCCAATATTGACTGCGGTTATGATTGTGACATTTACTGTTGAGCGCTTTAACTGGGCACAATGGTTAGGCTTGGTACTTGGCTTCTCAGGTATTAGCTTAGTGTTGATGGGTAACATTGAGTGGCAATCGGACGCTCATAAAACGGAAGCAGTATTGCTGTGTGTTCTCGCATTAGTCGGCATTACTTTTGGGACTCTATATCAGAAACGTTTTTGCCAAGGTGTGGATATGGTGGGTAGTGCGATGGTTCAGTATTTCGCATCAGCTATCTTGTTTGTGCCCTATGCGATGAGCTTTGAGACTATGCAGGTTGATTGGACGGTGGAATTTTCGCTAACCATGGTTTGGCTAGTGGTGGTGTTGTCATGTGTCGCGATTCTGTTGTTGCTCTATATGGTGGAACACGGTGCAGCTTCGAGTGTGGCGTCTGTGTTCTATCTAGTGCCTCCGACGACGGCTATTCAAGCTTGGCTGATGTTTGGTGAATCCTTCGACCTTTATGGCGCGATAGGTTTTGCGCTGGCGGCTATCGCTGTTTATCTGGTGGTGAAAAAGCCTGATCTATCCGTGGGCTTCAAGAGAAAGATGCAAGTGAGATTGTAAGCGACCGCTGATAAACCAACAAAAAAGAGCCCATCGGGGCTCTTTCAGTTTCTTCGATACTTTTCCGCTTTTTTGGTAGCTTCTTGCGTTTGGAAATGAGTATTTAAGAGTTGGGCGTTACGCCTTTTTCATCAAGCAAGCGTAAGCCGTTGTGAATGGCGCTTCTTGGTACTGTTTTAGGCCAGTCTCTTTGAACCTCATCATCAATGGGTTGTGCTTTAGGCTCTCTTTAATTGCTGCCGGCGATACCACTTCTACATTTAGGCCATCAATCAGTTGGATAGCTGCTTCTAGTTTGAAGCCGTGACCACCACCTGCGAATTTGCCTTTAGTTTGACGTTGGCGGATAACTACCTTCTCAACTTGGTAATCTTCCATCAGTTTAGCGAAAGAGAACTGGAAGTCTTTCATTTTCTGCGTGTCATTTGCATCGCTGATTGCGACTTTAGAAACGCGGCAATCTGGGATGTTGAACACACCATCTGAAAGAGAAAGTAGACAAATGATCGCATCATTACCTTTGATTTCAACGCCACAAATTTTCATGTTTTTACCTATCGATTTAACAGCCGTACATTATGGGTGGAATTGACTGATATCGCCAGTCAATTACGGGAATTAGGTGATGTTATTTGGTACGAACGTTTACATCTGGATGAGTTGTAATCGAACAAATTTGCGACAACGTTTGCTATGAGATCGACCTCACAAATTCGTAGCGCGAATTAATGCTTATACGATATATTATATGAATATCATTAAATATCGTATGGTTAAGAGGACCAATGAGTATCAACAACCTTTCCATCCGCAGTAAGATCGCGATTCCACTGCTGGTGATCGTTGCAGTTTTCTCTGCAGTGACTGTTATGAATGTGATTAAGTCGAACCAACAAGCGGCGATCAATCACGAACTGAATAATGTTGTGCAACCTGTTTTGGAAAACCTAGAAGATGGCTATCGTGATATCTATCAAGTCATCTCTGCGGCACAAGGCCTTTTGCTCGCTAAAGATCAAGCATCGATCGATTACCAGACTTTCGAGTTCAAAGACAATGCGTACAAAGCGGTTCCACGTTTTGAGAGCGTACAGAAGTTGTATGATGCTGGCGTTCTTGATCATTCGTCTCGTAATGAGCTGACCAAGTTAGTCTCTTCAATGAGCCGATGGGTTGAGCTGCATGAACCTATGTTTGCAGACCCTGAAAATGCTCAGGCTTATAACCGCGAATTCACACCTGTGCTGGATGCTGAGTTTGAAACCATTCGCAACCAACTTTGGTCTATCCGTTCACTTATCGAGAAGAAGCAAGCGGAATTGCGTCAACAAGCGGATGATTCGATTGAATCAAGCAAGATTGTTATTGAAGTCGGTATGGGTGTCGCGATTTTAGCTGCGTGTTTTGCGTTATGGCTGTCAAACCGCTTTATCGTGAAGCCTATCCAAGACGTAGAAAAAGCAATGAGTGAAATCGCCTCTGGTGATGGTGATCTGTCTCAGCGTATGAAAGTGGAAGGTAGTGATGAAATTGCACGCCTGAGCGCCGCATTCAATGAGTTTGTTGGCAAAATCCATGTGACCGTTGAACAAGTGATCTTCGCTTCTAATGCAGTACGCTCAGAGATGGAAAACATTAAGTCTCTGACTCAGAGCGTCGCTGAGTTCTCGGCTAATCAACAGCAAGAGAGTGAAGTGGTTGCTGCTGCGGTACATGAAATGCAAGCGACCAGTGCCGCTGTGAGCGGTAATGCCCTTGATGCTGCAACAGCAAGTAACACGGCAACTCGTGAAGTCGAATCAACCAATAACACCTTGGCGTTAACAGTTGGTTCAATTGAACGTTTGGCAGACGACATTGAGAATGCAAGCGGTGTGGTTCATAACCTAGATACCGACGTGAAGAGCATTGCTTCGATCCTTGGTGTGATCAAAGGTATCGCCGAGCAGACTAACCTATTGGCTCTAAACGCGGCTATCGAAGCGGCACGTGCGGGCGAACAGGGGCGTGGTTTTGCTGTGGTTGCCGACGAAGTTCGTGCACTAGCAAGCAAAACTCAAGATAGCACGGGTGAGATTGAATCCATGATTGAACGCCTTGAGCAGGGAGCAAAGCAAGCAGTCAATGTGATGAATGAGAGCAAAGAGAGTGGCGAGAAAACCATTACTCAAGCTGAAACTGCGGCAGCATCGCTAGCTGAAATCAGCAGCTCAATCGGCATGATGAATGAGATGAACACTCAAATCGCGACAGCCGCTTCTCAGCAGTCTCATGTGTCTGAAGAAGTGAACCAAAATGTTCAACGCATTGCGGAAAGTACCGCTCAAATGGTTGAGATGGCAAGCAGTGCTGAGAATGCTTGTATGGCATTGGCAGAGCAGTGCGAATCACTAGACAGATTGGTATCTCAATTCGAAGTTTAGTGGTTGAACTGATTCAATATCTTCCTGTTGTAATGAATAGCAACTGACAGTAAAAATCAAAAAGTCCGCATTTACTTTCAACGTAAATGCGGGCTTTTTAATGGTTCAAACAAACCTAGCTGCTGCGACCGTCTTTGTAGGTGTAGCGATAGTCAACAGTGATTGCGGCTTGATAATGCACATCACCACTCATATTGGTGATCTTCTTCACTTCCATATTGGCATCATCAATTTTAAACGAATCATATTTGGTTGTGTTTCTGAACTGAGGCAGTTCTCTTGAAAGTTCAAAAGAACTCTTTGTGCTTAACTCTTCCATAAGGTTAGCCCCTGCATCGTATGCTTCCGCTTCGGTAACAAATGTATCTGACTTAAGCGTTGTTTCTAGAATTGCTGTTTTAGTTGCTGCAAACGCTGTTGTGCTTAGAACAAGTGTTGATGCAAGTACGATTAATTTCTTCATAGGAATACCTTACTTTTTGTGAGCACCAGTGTTTCGGTGCACAACCAAGATACCAACCAAGTGGTACGACAAGTGTCAGGGGAGATACTGTATTTGTAAGACAAAAGTAAGAATTGTCGTCGAATGTCAGAGCATCGTCCGAACAATAAATACGCAATTGAATGGCTGGATATCAATAGTGCCGATGCGTGAATCAAGATGACTTAAATAAGTTAATTCAATAGACTTAATAGACGATGTTAGTAAACAGAAACAGATTATCTAAAAGACAGGTGTAGTATGGCGAATTGGGAAGGGGTGAGTGAATTCGTAGCAGTGGCCGAGCGAGAGAGCTTTACTGGTGCTGCCAATAAACTATCAACCTCCGTTGCGCAGATAAGCCGTCGTGTCGCTAGCTTGGAAGAGCGACTAGCCGTTAAGTTATTCAATCGAACGACGCGAAAAGTTTCTTTAACCGAAGCCGGTCAGCTTTACTATCAACAGTGTAAGCAGCTCGTCGAAGGGTTGGAGTTAGCAGAGCTCGCGGTCACGCAGATGCAATCGACGCCCAAGGGCCTACTTAAAGTCACTGCCCCTGTTACCTATGGTGAGCGCCAACTTGCTCCTTTGCTGCATCAGTTTTTAGCTCTGTACCCACAGGTCGAGCTTGAGTTGATGTTAACCAATCAAAAGTTGGATCTCATTGACTCAGGGGTCGATGTTGCGATTCGTTTGGGTCGATTGGAAGATTCAAGCCTAGTGGCAAAGCGCCTTTCTCAAAGGCAACTCTACGTCTGTGCTAGCCCTGGCTACATTGAACATTATGGCGAACCACATACTTTATCTGAGCTTTCCAATCATCAGTGTTTAGTCGGTGGCTTCGAGCACTGGCGTTTTAAAGAGAATGGTCAGCCACGATCAGTACGCGTTAATGGAAGAATTAAGTGCAATAGTGGCTTGGCGCTTTTAGATGCTGCAAAGCAGAGTATTGGTTTAGTGCAGTTACCTGAATACTACGTTAGCGATGATTTAGAGTCTGGGGAATTGGTTGAAGTGTTGTCCGATTTCCGAGACGACAAAGAGGGGATCTGGGCGCTTTATCCGCAAAACCGTAACCTCTCCTCTAAAGTCCGTCTGCTGGTGGATTTTCTCGCCGAGAACCTAGATTAATGAATACCGAGCCAGTGACGGAACACGATACTCGACTGATTCGAGGTGTGTTTCATAGCCTTGAAGAGCACTATGGTTGGTTCGATTGGTGGCCAACCAGCGATCCCTATCAGATCATGATGGGAGCGATTCTCGTCCAAAATACCAACTGGAAGAATGCAGAAAAAGCGCTCGATAATTTAGGAAAAACGATCGCTCCACAGCAAGTTGCAGATATGGAACTTGCTACATTGGCACAAGCCATTCGCTCAAGTGGTTACTATAACCAAAAGGCACTCAAACTGAAGGCGATGACGCAGTGGTTTGCGGATTACAACTACGATATTCAAGCTGTACGCGCACAAGATACCAAAGTATTGAGAAAACAACTGCTAGCGGTTAAAGGTATTGGTGGCGAAACTGCAGACGCGATTTTAGTGTATGCGATTGGGAAGGCGTCGTTTGTGATTGACGCGTATGCGAGAAGAATCTTTGAGCGGAATGGTTTGGTTGTCCCTAAGTCATATGAGAAGTTTCATGACTTGATGGAGGCTGTGATTCCTCCAAACACAAAAACCTACGGGTATTACCACGGTCTGCTGGTGGAGCATGGTCAGCAGTTTTGTCACCCCAAACCAAAATGTGAACAATGTCCTTTAGTCGCTCAATGCAAAGGTGCATTTATAATTTATTGATCGATCAGCAGCTCTCTAACCTTCTTTTTGTATGAATTGAACATAGGTTACTCCTTACATAGTAAAACGCCCTTACTAAAGCGTAAGGGCGTTATTTAATGTGCTTGCTCAATGGTGAGACTAAACCGTGAATCTATCGACTAAATGATACAACTCATTCGCACGGTTATTGAGATTTTGGCTGCCCGCACGGTTTTCATTCGCCAGTGTCGCTGATTGAGAGCTAGAGTCTGATATTACTACAACACGTTGTGAAATCTCCTGACCAACAATATTTTGCTCTTCAGTCGCCGTTGCAATGAGAGAGTTCATGTCCATGATGGTATCAATCGACTCTTGAATTCTTGCTAGTGCTTCAGCGGCTGCATTGGCTTCTTCTACTGTTTGAGCACTGCGATTTTGGCTCGAATCCATTGCTTTTACAGCGGCATCAGAAGCGGCTTTCAGTTGTTCGATCATCGTGTGGATTTCACCGGTACTTTCTTGAGTACGGCTCGCCAGTTTACGAACTTCATCGGCAACCACAGCAAAGCCACGTCCTTGCTCACCTGCACGTGCCGCCTCAATAGCAGCGTTCAATGCCAATAGGTTGGTTTGTTCTGCGATGTCTTGGATAACCGCCAAAGAAGACGAGATGTTTTGTACGTCACCTTCAAGTTGTGAAACTACCGTGTTCGCCTCTGACACTTCAGAGGCTAACCCAGCCACAGACTCCGCGGCTGCATTCACAATCTCTTGAGCTTCACGGGCGTTGGTTTCTGCCTGCTTCGCCGAGTTGGCTGCTTGGCTTGCATTGCTTGAGATCTCTTGTGCTGTCGTTGTCATCTCTGTCATCGCAGTCGCAACTTGTTCCGTCTCTTCACGTTGACCTACCGCTAGTTCGTCTACTTGAGCGGCGCGAGCTGACATACTATTGGTTTCGTTAACCACCTGTTGACCGACATCGCTGACACTACGAATGATAGTTTGCAGGCTGGCAACAAACGCATTGAAGTTGTCACTTAAACGAGCAAACTCAGGAGCTCGGAACGGTTCCATACGAGCTGTCAGATCAGCTTCACCGCTTGCAAACGAGCTAATAGAGCGATCCAGTTGCTCGATTGGCTTCATAATGGTTCGGTTGATTCCCACTGCAAAGACCGCGACGATCGCAGCGATCAGGCCACAGAATAGAGTGATCGCAGTGATCGTGCTCTGTAGTGCTTGGTTTGAGCTCGTTTCCATCTCAGCAATCACAGCATCAATGTCATCGGTGTAGAAACCAGTACCGAGCATTAAGTCCCATTGAGGAATAAATACCGAGTAACTCAGCTTTGGTAGAGCTTCTGTTTCACCCAATTTAGGGAAGTAATAGGTGGTAAATTGTCCGCTCTTCGAGTTCCTGATTAGGTCTTGAATCAGGTAGTTGCCTTTTTTGTCTTGTAGGTTGAAGTAGTTCTTGCCAATACCATCGGTACTTTGACCAACTACAACACGCACACCTTTCGAGTCGTAGCCAAAGATGTAGCCTGACTCGCCATATTCAAGTTTACGCAGGGTTGGTAGGGCTTCTTCTAACGTTGCACCGCGCTCTAAGAAAGGAGCGATCGATGACTCAGCCATTTGAAGGTAAGACTTCAGCTCTTTCTGCTTCATCTCCATCATATTGGTGCGAGTAGAGTTGACCTGCTCAGCGGTGAGTTCGGTTGTCTTTAAATAGCTTACGTAAATCATTCCCAGCGTCATAAAGAGGAGAGGGATAAAAGACAAAATATAGAGACGGTTTCTGATGGTTAGACTCATAAAGACTTCCTACTGCAGAGATATTGTTTTTTATTAGGTCATAAGACCGATTGAACAGATGGAGCTTTGCGACACACTGCTCAAAAAATGGTACATATCGTTTTACAGTATTTGTATGTTTAAAAAATGTAAATGCGCCATTGGTCTAAACGTTACATTTGCATAGTTTTGTTCTATAAATTTGACAGCGATTAACTTTTTTCTGAATGTGTGAGTAATGTACTCAGCGTAAGTGAGAGCAGGAGAGTGAAGAGGATTGCGTAAGAACTTTTGATAGCTTGAATGCTTTGCTAGAATGCGGCGCTCTGTGGCAATCCAGTCACATCGTTATTGATTTAAGTGAGTACATTCATGAAGAAAAGCCAGGTGACGATTGGTTTAACTAACCCGAAAAGCCCGACCAATGTTGGAGCAGTGATGCGAGCTGCAGGCTGTTATCAAGTGGATGAAGTTAAGTACACAGGTCAACGTTATGAAAAGGCTGCTAAATTTCATACCGATACGAAGAGTGCAACTCGCAATATTCCACTGGTAGGGGTTGATTCATTTCTTGATGACCTTCACCCAGAAACTAAAATTGTCTGCGTTGAATTAGCAGAGGGGGCGACGCCACTGCCAAGATTTCAGCACCCAGAAAACGCCATTTATATCTTCGGCCCAGAAGATGGTTCGATTTCTCAAGATGTTGCTGATCGCGCTGACCACGTTGTATATGTGCCAACAGTAGGCTGTATGAACTTGGCGGCGACAGTGAATGTACTTCTGTACGATCGACTTGCTAAGTCTGATGATATGGATGAGAGCAACGAGCTGATTAAAAAGAGCCGTGATAACCGCAATCACCTACAAGTGAAAGAGAAAGCGGTTTAAACATCGATAAAAGAATCGGCTAGTTCATTACGGCGGGGAACCGCAATGAAGCTAGCCGATTGCTGCTTATAACATCATGCTTTAACTATTATTTCATAATGCTTAATTTATGATGTTCTCACTGAGTTAAGGACACTTAGACGCCATAACTTGTAATGGTTGTCCTGCATCATCGAACTTCAAACTCCAAACATACTTTCCGGCGTCACGGATCGTTACTGCTGTGTCTTTACCGTAACCGCCTTTCGTTAGCTCAGCCTCTTGACCGAGTTTGATACTAAGCCCATCAGCCGTGTATTGCGGAGACCAAGACTTAGACGCATATTGCATGCGGTAGCTACCTGGCTTCTCATTGGTCACAACTTGATAGGTATTATCGCCACGGTAAGTGAAAGCTCTCCCTTCTTTGTGTTTCCAGCCTGAGTCAGCGAAGTTGCCCACGACATAGAGCTTGCTGTTTACTGGGCCTGCTTCAGATACGACAGGGTTGTCACACTGAGCCATAAAGCCTTGTCCAGATACAGGTGCAGCAGCTGTTACAGCAGCGATAGGTCCAGCCGCACTTGGCTTATCGACATTTAAGAATCGACCTTCAAATGGTGCGAGCTCAACTTGGTAGCTGTCACCAGAAGCGGTGATTTTCTCTTGAGAAAGTAAGTCGCTCAGCCCAGCTTCAGATCCTGTTTGTTCCTTGGTTAGCTCTAACGTGTACGCCTTATCCGTTACGTTGACGGTATAGATGATAGCTTCGTTTTTGGTTCCTTTGTGGTCGACGTAAACGGAATCATTGGCAAGTAAATGAGTACGTTTACCTTGAGATAGTGCAGGGTGATCTTGGCGAAGTGTCATCAGTGTCGTGACATATTGCTTGAGATCTTGCTCGCGAGCATTGAGGTCAGCAGTGACTCCTTCCACTTTGCCGCTGGTACGTGCTACGTGGTCATCACAAAGTCCTGGAATGGCACAGTCTTCCCATACCTTATCTGCAAACCCATCCAACTGATCGCCAATCTCATCACCGTAGTACGTGGTGATTGGGCCTGTATAAGCAGCTTGGAATGAGAAAGCTGCTTTGTATCGTTGCCAATATTCATCATCTTCTGGTGATGCGATATCGCCACGTTGCAGTAAGTCACCAAAACGAACTAAGTCGTGGTTACCAATCATAAGGTTTGGTTTTGCGTGGTCTGGGTATAACGAGTGCAGTGACATACCTTCAGCCAACCATTCGCCACCTTTACCACCGACACCGGCTTCGTTGACTGCAAAGGTTTCTGTTAAGCGGTAACGTACTGGGAAATCAAACGCTGAACAGAGTGCTGGAGTGCTATCGCTACCATAACCTGTTTCAATGATTCGGTTTTCGCCCGCCCAAATCTCAGCGACCATATAACCAAGTGGATTAACGGTTTCACCCTCTGAGTTCACGTACTCAACTTCAGCCGAGGCGACATCGACGCTTTTACGAATTTCCGCCCATGCATCTTTTGGTACTTGATAGGCTTGGTCTAGACGCCAACCATCAATTTTAAGCTCCTTGATCCAATAAGTAGCAACCTCTTTGTAGAACTCTAAACTCTCTGGATAAGCGACTGGGTTGTTCTCACCTTGTGGTAGTTTGCCTGTTGGTGATGGCGCAACATTACCTTTGTGGTGCCCAAACACACCATCAAAGAATACATATAAGCCACGCGCATGAGCCTCTTCTACGAGCTGTTTGGCTTGTTCTAATGTACCGAACCTAGGGTCGATGCTGAAATAATCCGTTGCGAAGTAGCCGGTTGCATCTAGTCTATCCGCCCAATGGTCTTGCCCTGCAACAGGTTCAGAGTTGAAGATTGGAGTTAGCCAAATACCGTTCATACCCAGTGATTCGATGTAATCGAGCGAGTCAATGATGCCTTGAATGTCACCTTTGTGATGGCTAGTGCCGTAGCCGGTACCGTGTCCAAACGAATCGTCGCCATTCACAAAACTTTCGACCATCACTTGGTAAATGCGTAGGTCATTAATTTCAGCGCTGTGTGTGGTTTGACATTGGTAGGCATTGAGGTCGACCTGTTCAGAGGTCTCGGTTGTTGATTGGCATCCAGCTAAGAGTGCTACAGAAACCGCTAAAGCCGTCGTGGTTAGGGTGCGTTTCACGTTTAAGTCCTTATTATTGTGTTTTGCTTTATTATTGACCAAGTAAAACAGAGGCAAATCATCCATAAATCAAAGGCCTAAGGATGAGAAAAAGGGCTGAGAGATCTCAATCACAATATATTTACATTTCACTGCGCAGAGTATGATTTGGTGCAAAATTATTCACCGATTAAAGGTATGTGGTGAAGTAAAAATAGTTTGTTTGTGCATCCATCAAATAGAACCTTTGCTCAAGACATTTTTGGTTCTGTCTACGGGGTCACTTTTCGCTATCTCAAAATGCACAGTCAGCACTTTATAAATAAATTGTTATGGTGTTTTATGTGAAATGTTAATGATTGTGTGCGGTTTCATTGTTTATCTAAAACAATACGCGTGGTTGGCGTGGCTTATTTAACAACCCTAACTCTTTGAATCATTGACGCTTACTGTGAAATGTTCGATAAAAAGAGTAGAGAATGTGAGTAGTGATTCTTCCCAGTTTGTAGACGATGAATATCGTTTTGAGCCCACATTGCGGGCGAAGTTTTCACGTCGAAGGTGGTTCAATTGGAAAGGCATTGAGCTGCGTTTAGTATTAGCGCTTGCGATGTTGTCGATGACGACGATTTTTCTATCTGTCTTTTCGAGTTTCACATTTGATATTCTCAACCAGCGTCTTGTTGAACTCAAAGAGCAAGAGATCCCAGCACTTGATAATGCAGCTCGCCTAAATGACCGAGTGAGAGAGGTGATCACAACCTCGACTCAACTCAGTGGTGCTGAGTCGGATCTTGAACGCAAACAAGCGATGCTAAGAATTGAGCAAGCCATTTCTGAAATGAAGGGCATCATGGTTCAATTCCCTGATTATCACTCCTATTTCAAAGATTTGATTTCACAGGTTCACAACAGTTTAAGTTTGCTCTATCAGAGTGAAGTTGAGTCACAACAACTAAATAAAGACTTACGTAACCTACTGGAAGGCTTTTATCCGCTGCTTCAACAAGCCAGTGACGCGCTTGATCAGCTTCCTCAACAAAGTAAGCAACAGATTGATTTCGCTCAGCTGAAGGCTCTGCTCTACTATCAATTGGGTTTAGTCGAGAAGCTCTACAATGATTCGAGCTTTAATGAGTTAGATTACACCGGATATCGCTTAGAGCAGGTGGGTGAAGAGTGGTGGGCGATCTGGGTGAGTGGCGACTTAAGAACGGAGTTTCCTCAGCTAGACGCTCAATTGATGGTGATCTACAACTTGGCATCTAGCACTAGTGCTTTGTATGAACTCAAAAACAAGGCTTTGGATCATCGCTACCAAGAGATGTATTTTCTTCAGAATAGCCGGGAACATCTAAACCAGCTTACGGTTCAGATTGAAAGTCATACCAGCAAGGTCAATAGCAATATTGATCAATCCATTCAACAAGCTCAGCAATCTCTGCTTTCTAATCAACGACTGTCTCTGTTTTTGTCTTTATTCAGTGTGTTAGCGGCAGCGGCGATATCTTGGTTTTATGTACGAAAGAGTATTTTAGAACGCCTACTGCAGCTAAAAGACAACATGTTCGCGATTTCGACGGGGCATTTGGATACTGAGGTTGCGATTCGCGGCCGTGATGAAGTAACTCAAATGGCTAAGTATTTGAGGGTGTTCCAAACTACAGCCAAGGTGGTGAAACAGACCAACCGCAAACTCGAAGCAGAAGTTATTGAGCGTACGATTGCTGAAGAAAAACTTCGCGTAACTCAAGATGAGTTGATTCAGGCGGGTAAGCTTGCTGCCTTGGGTCAGTTGAGCGTCGGGATTACACATGAAATCAATCAACCGCTGACTGCAGTGAATAGTCATGTTCGCAGCGCGCAGCTGTGGCTTGAAAAGGGGCGTTCAGATAAAGCGGTAAATAATCTACAGAAGATTGAAACACTACTTGAGAAAGTCGCCGCTATTACTCGTCACCTCAAAGCGTTTTCACGCAAAAGTGATGGCAAGCTGACTGGCGTTGTATTGAATGATGTGATTACCGATGCGATTGAGTTATTTGAGAGTCGCCAAAGTAGGGTCAACATCGAATATTTTCCGCAGCAGCATCTAATGGTGCGAGCCAATAGCATTCGCTTAGAACAAGTTTTGGTGAATCTCATCAGCAATGCGTTAGACGCAATGGAACATAAAGAACAACCGCACTTGATTATTTCAACAAATGAGCATCCCGAGACCATCGAAGTATCAGTGAAAGATAACGGGTTAGGTATTCCTCAAGAAGAGCTTCCGCATCTGTTTGATCCATTCTATTCACGAAAAAGTTCAGGTAAGGGACTCGGACTTGGCTTGTCCATCGCTTACAACATCATTAAAGACTTTGGTGGCTCGATTCACGTTGAATCTCAACAGCACCAAGGCACGACTTTCATCGTCACTCTACCAAAAGGCACACTCTCATGACCCAAAACAACCACATTATTTTGATTGATGACGAACTGGACGTTGTCGAGGCGGTGAGTGAAATGCTTGAGCTCGAAGGCTTTGATGTCACGAGTTATACCGACCCTAATTTAGCGCTCAAGTCGTTGAAAGGAAGCAGCCAGTCTGTGGTGTTGAGTGATGTTCGAATGCCGAAAATTGATGGGTTGAGTTTGGTTAGTGCAATTCAACACAGAGCGCCGAATGTTCCAGTGCTATTGATGAGTGGTCACGGTGATATACCGATGGCGATTGAGGCGATGAAGCTCGGTGCATTCGACTTTTTAGAAAAGCCGTTAGATACCACTGAGCTGGTTGATAAGCTCAATTTAGCACTAACACAATGCCAGAGCTGCAACCCTCAAACCTTTGGTGATAGTGAAGAGAGTGATCTGCCCATTGAATCTGTTGTCATTGGTCAATCAAAGGGGATGGAGAGCATTCGTAAACAGGTTCTTGCATTGGCTCACACTGGTGTGGACACCATCATTAATGGCGAAACTGGCACGGGTAAAGAGGTGATAGCCAGGGCGCTTCATCAATTTAGTCGACGAAAAGCCAAACCGTTTGTGGCGATTAACTGTGGCGGTATGACCGAGAGCATCATCGAGAGTGAGTTATTTGGCCACGAAGCAGGTTCGTTCACCAGTGCCAACAAAAAACGTATTGGCAAAATAGAGCAGGCGAGTGGTGGAACCCTGTTTCTTGATGAAATAGAGAGCATGCCTATCGCTGTGCAAATCAAATTACTGCGAGTGATCCAGGAGCGAACCATCGAGCGTGTTGGTGGGAATGAGTTGATCCCCGTTGATATCGTTGTAGTCGCCGCCAGTAAAGCGGATCTCGCTAACCTGAGTGAGTCGGGTGAGTTTAGAGCCGATCTTTTCTATCGCTTGAATATTGCCAGTCTGAATCTGCCTGCCCTGCGCCACCGAAAAGAGGATATTCAAGTGCTGTTTCGACACTTTGTGGTGCAAGCCAGTCATAAATATAAGACTCGCCCATCAACGATCTATCCTGAACAAATTCAGCAGTTGTGTCGTCATGAATGGCCGGGCAACGTGCGCGAGCTACGTAATGTCGCAGATCGTTTTGTGTTGGGTATTGTGGGTGATGGCTTTGATCTTCAATCGCCAAGCTGTGAGTCGACCAACGGTGAATTTGCATTTGAAAAACAGATGGAGCAGTACGAACGCAACGTGTTAACGGAGGCTTTAATTGAGAGTGCTGGCAACATCAATGATGTGTCAAACAAGCTTAACTTACCGCGTAAGACCTTGTATCGAAAGATGAAAAAACATCATCTTGATAAAGAGAGCTTCAAGATATAGCTGAGGTGATCTCGAACTGAGTTGAGATGAAATGAATAAGACAGTAATGACCCATTTAATTAATCAATAAATTAATATCATCATCAAGTGTTTGTAATATAAGGTTTTTAACATTTGGCACAATGTCTGCAATTACCTAGTGTGGCTTAAAGCCATTGCGGCTTATAACAATCTGGCTTAAAGCCGCAGGCAGGTTATCAGTCTCTATACTGCATCCGCACCTTTTATCAATGAGCGGGGCGTTAAAGTTGGAGACTGAATGGCCAAATTAAGGAAAGTAAAAAATAATTGCTTGTAGCAAGGAGATACAAACATGAAGCAAATTCTGAAAGGTTCGATTGCTTTGATACTCGGCGTAAGTTCGATGACAGCATGGGCAGCACAAGAGTCTGCCAACCTTGGACCTCGTCCCCTCTTTTTAATCAACAATATGGACGAAGGACCGCTGAAAACTAAGCTATTGAGTTGCAGTGAAGGGCCTTTCCAACGCAGTGACTTTTCTATTGGTCACCGTGGTGCGCCAATGCAGTTCCCGGAGCACACCAAAGAATCTTATCTCGCGGCGATTCAAATGGGGGCAGGCATCTTGGAATGTGATGTGACCTTCACCAAAGACAAAGAACTTGTCTGCCGTCACTCACAAAACGATTTGCACACCACGACGGACGTACTGGCTCACCCAGAGCTTGCGAAGAAATGTACGGTTCCATTTAAACCAGCTAACCCAGCCACGGGTGAAGACGCTCAGGTGGAGTGCCGCACTACGGACTTTACCTTAGCGGAGTTTAAGACTCTTAAAGGGAAAATGGACGGTGCCAACCCGAAAGCGACCACGGTTGAAGAGTACATGAATGGTACGCCTGGTTGGCGAACTGACCTTTACAGTCAAAGTGGTACCTTGATGACTCATGCCGAGAGCGCAGCGCTGTTCAAACAGCATGGCGTGAAAGTGACACCGGAGCTTAAATCAGCGGTCGTCGAGATGCCATTCAATGGCTTTAGCCAAGAGATGTATGCTCAAAAGTTGGTGGACGAGGTTAAGGCTGCTGGCTTTGATGCGTCTGAAGCTTATCTGCAATCGTTCAATCTTGATGACGTCAAATACTGGATCAAAGAGAACCCTAAGTTTGGTGAGCAAGCGGTTTATCTAGACGATCGAGTGTATGAACAAGCGGATTTCGTTGCTTCGATTGAAAACATGAAAGAGCTACAAAAAGCGGGTGTAAACATTATCGCACCGCCGTTGTTTGCTCTGGTTGAGCTGGATAAAGATAACCAAATCGTGGCCTCTGACTACGCTAAGCTGGCGAAACAAGCCGATCTAGACATCATTGCTTGGACACTTGAGCGCTCTGGCCCACTGGCGCAAGGTGGTGGTTGGTACTACCAAAGCGTAAAACAAGGCATCAACAACGATGGCGATATGATGAAGATGCTAGACGTTTTGGCGCAAGACGTTGAGGTGTTGGGTGTATTCAGTGATTGGCCTGCAACGACAACTTATTACGCTAACTGTATGGCACCAAAAGCCTAAGTGAGCCGATGAGATAGGTGGTTTGAAGCGAGCTGTCTGTCTCCATGATTGGATTACATCAATCTGCTTTATTAAGAGCCTTCGGGCTCTTTTTTTGGATCGATAAGCATGGGACAAAAGTGACCCAAATTCATATTAATTGCTTGGACACAAATGACTCAAATCTATTCGCTTAAAATTTAATACATTTTAAGTTATTGAAAATAAACAAAATAATAGTTGGCACAAAGGGTGCAATGAGAGGCTCGACCCTCAACAAAAAGTAAAAGTAAGGTTTGAATATGAAAATCAGTGTTAAAGGACTGTTAATCGCTAGCTCCCTACTACTTCCTTCAATGGCTATGGCAAACGACTGCTCTAGCCGTGGTGTGTTAGACGATCGATACTGTGATGAAAACCAAGATTTAGTGGCAGATTCGCCTAAAAATCCAGATGAGTGGAATGACCCGAGTACGCTCGTGTTTACTTACACTCCTGTAGAAGACCCGGCGTTGTATAAAGATGCATTTGCCGATTTCCAAGCGCACCTAAGTAAGATTACAGGCAAGCGCGTCATTTACTACACAGTGCACTCTAACTCTGCACAAGTGGAAGCGATGCGTTCTGGCCGTCTGCATGTTGCGGGTTTCTCAACGGGTCCAACGGGCTACGCAGTTAACCTAGCGGGTTACGTTCCAATCGCAGTGAAAGGTGATGAGTCAGGCTTCCAAGGTTACAACCTAATCACTATCGTGCGTAAAGACAGCGGCATCAAGACGATGGCTGATCTGAAAGGCAAAAAGGTTGCGCATACTTCTGCGTCATCAAACTCTGGCAACCTTGCACCACGTGCACTTTTCCCAGCAAAAGGCTTAGTGCCAGATCAAGACTACAAGGTGCTTTACTCGGGTAAGCATGACCAATCTATTTTGGGTGTATTCAACGGAGACTACGATGCTGCGCCTGTCGCATCTGATGTTTACGACCGTATGGTTGCAGCAGGGCGTGTTGACGCGTCAGAGCTTAAAATCATCTACCGCAGCCCACGCTTCCCAACTTCAGCATTTGGCTACGCTTACAACCTGAAACCAGAGCTTGTTGACAAGATTAACGAAGCCTTCTTTAGCTACCGCTTTACCCCAGAAATGAGCGCAGCATTCAAAGGCGCTGACCGTTTCTCTCCTATCTCTTACAAAGAAGAGTGGGGTGTGATTCGTGATATTGCCCATGCAACGGGTACTGCTTACACCAAAGCGGGTCTGAAAAAGCTTGCAGAAAAAGATGCGGCCAAACGCGCGAAGAAAAAAGCAGCTGAGCTCGCAAAACAAGCGAACAGTCAGTAACTCCTCTCCAATTACCTTTTCACTTATTCACTGAATAAGTTGTTTTAAGTCGATGCCCTCACGGGTAGGGCATCGCTCATTTTAAATTTGCACAAGGAAACGCAGTATGGCCGTAGCTAGCTATGACGGAATTAAGATTAACGACCTGTATCACGAATACGTAGCAGGGAAGCCGATCCTTAAAGGAATTAATATCGATATCGATGAACCAGGGATCATCGCCATTATTGGCCCATCAGGTACGGGTAAAAGTACACTGCTTCGTTGTATCAACCGTCTAAATGATCCAAGTAAGGGTGAGATTTTTTTTGATGGCTCTGACCTGACAAAGCTGCAAGGTCAAGCGCTGCGTAAACAGCGTCGTCACATCGGAATGGTTTTTCAAGAGTACAACCTAGTAGAACGATTGACCGTTATTGAGAACGTACTGAGTGGCCGATTAGGTTACATGACGGCTTGGAACGCATGGCGTCGTAACTACTCTTCACAAGACCTTGCAAAAGCGTTTGAACTGCTGGAATTTGTTGGCCTTCAAGATTTCGCCAACCAGCGCGCAGACAGCCTATCTGGTGGTCAAAGACAGCGTGTTGGTATTGCTCGTGCAGTTATGCAAGACCCATACATCTTATTGGCCGATGAGCCTACGTCATCGCTGGATCCTAAAACAGCGGTAGAAATCATGGAATTGATGGAAACCTTCGCCGAGCAGAAGAACATTCCGGTGCTGGTTAATATTCACGATGTGAGTCTGGCGAAGCGCTACGCCAAGCGCATCATCGGTATGTGCAATGGCAAGGTGCATTACGATGGCAGCCCTGAAGGTATCTCAGAAGATGACCTTAAGATCATCTACGGAGGTGAGTCATGGCTGGATTAACCTCAAACTCATCGCAGACTCAATACCAGAACCCATTCAAAGCGTCATGGACAAACCGTGCGATTGTGGTGGCGATTGTCGCTTACCTCTTTTACAGCTTTTCGACACTGGGTTTAACGCTTGAACGATTGATTATCGGTTTTGGTGAAAGTGAGCGTTTACTATCGCGTATGTTCCCGCCAGATTTTTCACGCACCAACTTACTGTTGAGTGGATTGGCTGAGAGCTTGCAGATAGCGATCATTTCGAGCTTCTTTGGCATCGTTATCTCTCTTTTCTTGGGTTTGCTAGCCGCTAGAAACATGATGCCATCCATTGTATCCACTCCAATACGATGCTTTATCGCACTATGCCGCTCTTTCCATCCAGTCATCATTGCGATTCTGTTTGTAAAGGCGGTGGGTTTCGGTGCACTGGCTGGGATTTTGACACTCGTGTTCGCATCAATCGGCTTCATCGCCAAGTTGTTTGCCGAAGCAATTGAAGAGATCTCTTTTAAACCGGTAGAGGCGATTAAAGCGACAGGAGCAAGCTTTGTGAGTGTGATTCTGTACGCGGTAATGCCACAAGTATTCACTCGCTTTATTGGCTTTGCTAGTTATCAGTTGGACTCAAATCTACGTAACTCAACCATGGTTGGCATCGTTGGTGCGGGTGGTTTGGGTGGCACACTGTTCTCCGCATTCCAGCGCTTCGACTACGACTTTGTCGCGGCTATTTTGATCACCATTATCGCTTTGATTCTTGTAGGTGAATTTCTTTCCAATATCGTTAGGAGAATTTTCTGATGACAACAGCATCTATTGATAGAGAGTGGCAGCGATTTACTCCTAATGAACGCATCGCTCGATTTGCCATTTATCTGAGTTTGGTGAGCGCGATTGTGTGGTCTTGGCAAACTGTCGAAGTGATACCTGAGTTTCTGTATGACGCGCCTGCACAGTTTGCGGACATGTTTCAACGTATGTTGCCGATGGATTACGGGTTTTATCCAACGACCATTCATGACGCGATGATTGAGACGCTGCACATCGCAACGCTTGGCACGCTGTTTACTCTCATTTTTGCGATACCTTTAGCGCTATTAAATGCGCCAAATATCACGCCAAATAAAAGTTTGAATTGGATCGCTCAGTTCTTCCTAGTCTCTTCACGTTCAGTGAACTCTCTAGTTTGGGCTCTGCTTTTCATCGCCCTGTTTGGCCCCGGTGTTCTTGCAGGCATTATGGCAATTGCCGTCCGCAGTGTAGGCTTTGTAGGGAAGCTGTTAGCGGAAGCCATTGCCGAAGTGAACATGGGGCCAATTGAAGCTTTACGTGCGACTGGCGCATCTTGGATGAGTGTCTTATTGAAAGGCTATTGGCCACAAGTGATGCCAGCGTTCTATTCGATTGTTCTGTTCCGTTGGGACATTAACGTTCGTGAGTCTGCAGTACTTGGCTTGGTAGGCGCTGGTGGCATTGGTGTGGTACTGAATGATGCTCAGAACTTGTTTGAGTGGCAGAAGGTTTCAATGGTACTGGTGAGTATTTTTGCGGTCGTGATTATCGCGGAAGCAGTCGTGATTCATATTCGTAACAAACTGATCTAATGAGGTATTCCCTAACGTAAAACTGTGTGATTGAGAGCTTTTGTCTAGCCTTATTAAGCTCAAACGACCCTAGGAGTCTCGGTCTTCCTAGGGTCGTTTTTTTAGGCTTACTGCAGCGGATTACTCAGCTGCATAGTGTTAAAATACGCAGTGTTTAGCAAAGTCGCCGGCTTCGTTTGCGGTCCAATCGCCTTTTGGTTTCTCTTTCATATCTGTACACCAAGCTTCACTGCCTACCTCAGTACAGGCCATCAATTGGCTTGCTAAGAAAAGTACAAGTGCGATCTTTTTCATAATAAACATCCTTTTATTGCATTGTTCCATAACGATAATGGATTCCATACTACTCGCTATTGGTGACATCGCCAATACTTTGTATGGTTTAGGCCCTTAAGGCAATTTCGTTTGTCGATCAAAAAAGCCAGCGCGTAGGCTGGCTCTTAATATTCTGTTTTCCTTATCAATTCACCTTATATGGTGAAAGAATGCCGAGTTAAACTAGCTTCATTTCTTGAATGATGTCAGACGCAATTTCTGGCTTAGTGCTAGTCGGTTTTGCATGAAGATCGGCTTTAAGTTGTCCTTTTCTATTGCTTAGACCCGTTTCGAGTTTCTTGATTGCTGCGGCAACGGCAGGGTACATAATATCGTCTGTCGCTTTGGCTGTTACACGCACACCTTCGTAGTTTGTGAATACCTCAACTTGATGTTGGTTGTGCTCTTTTGTGATGATGATGTCGCAGCTGATCAGTGATGGAAAGTGGTTAGCAATCTTATCGAACTTGCCTTCGATGTCTTTGCGTGAGTCGTCGTTAATTGATACGTGATGTGTTTGAACGTTTACTTTCATAAATCATACCTTTCCAATGACTGTGTCATTTAAACGTAGCAAACATCCGTTAGATTAACCAACAGCAGAAATACACATGTGTGATTGAGTTCAGTGTTATCAAATAATCTGTAGTTTGACTCTTGAAAGTCACCAAAACAGTGCGCATATTATGTCTCGTGATTTTGATACATGTTTATTTTCGCACCATACCAGACGAATTACTCTAGTTTGTCTCTCCCCGGCAGTAATTTATCCCTTCAAGCCAATTACTCTCAATATTAGTCACTTTTTATACAACTGCTTACTTTGCGCTTATATTGAGTCCGAAAACCGTCAGTCGGCATCACAGCTTTTAATATTCCTGTTCCAGTTTTCGCGTTTTATGCGGCTTATCATGGATGTGTGCGAGGAACATTAAGCAGATATGATTCAATAAAAAAGGCAGCGTAATGACTGCCTCAATATTATCCGTGGGAAATGTCTCATCAATCGAATTGGTAAGATGAGGGCACCACGATGACCCCTTCTTTGGAAATATGAAATCGCTCGGCATCGGCTTTGCTATCGACACCAATCACGGTTCCCGCAGGCACCTTCACATGCTTGTCGATGATGCAGTTTTGAATATGACAGTTTTTGCCAATCTCAACATTCTCAAACAGAATGCTATCGATCACAATTGCGGCGTTCTCAACCTTCACCTTGGGGAAGAAAATCGAGTTTTGCGCTGAACCGCCTTCAATCACTACACCATTGGCGATCATAGAGTTGATAAATATACCTTGATTACCCTCAACAGAGGCAATGGTACGAGCTGGAGGCAGCTGTTGATCGTAGGTACGAATTGCCCAATCCGGTTGATAAAGGTCGATAGGGGATACTGGCTTAAGTAGATCCATATTGGATTGGTAGTAGGAGTCAATCGTGCCGACATCTCTCCAATAAGCGTCTTGTGTCACTCGACCCTCTTCACTACCAAATTTATAGGCATAAACACTCTGGTAGTTCACCAGTTTCGGGATGACATCTTTACCAAAATCATGGCTAGAGTTTGGATCTTCAACATCATCCAATAGGGCACGGGTCAGCACCTCTTTATCAAAGATATAGATCCCCATTGATGCCATGCTGCGAGTTGGTCTACCAGGTACACACGCTGGGTATCGTGGCTTCTCAGTAAAGTTTTGGATTTGGTGGGATTCGTCGATTTCCATAACCCCGAACTCTTTCGCTTCATCAATCGACACTTCCATGCACGCTACTGTTAAGTCCGCTTCGGTCTGCTTGTGCTGTTTTAGCATCGGCGCGTAATCCATTCGGTAGATATGATCCCCAGAAAGCACCACGACATGTTTCGCATCACTGCGAGAGAGTAAGTATAAGTTCTGATAGATGGCATCAGCTGTACCACTGTACCAACTGTCTCCAGTACGCATTTGTGGAGGGACATTGGTGATGAACTCGCCAAGCTCAGGGTTGAGTACCGACCAGCCATCACGTAAGTGTTTTTGTAAGGAGTGCGACTTGTATTGGGTGAGTACAAGAATCTGTCGCAGCCCTGAATGTAAACAGTTTGCTAACGTGAAGTCGATGATTCGATATTTACCTCCAAATGGAACAGCGGGTTTTGCACGGTTGTCTGTTAATGGGGAAAGCCGAGAACCTACGCCGCCTGCGAGGACGATAGTTAGAGTGTCTTGCATGTCAGAACCTCAATGTATTTATGATTATGCCAAGATCATTGCAAGCATTGAGCCATGTGTAAGTTATTGAATTATAGTAATGACTGCGAGCTTTGAAGCGTAAGTGCACCAGCACGGCACAACGAGTGGGGGTAAGGGGGTGTTTTGCACAGGTTTGGTGCAAGGAGACTGTTGGTGCTCTTCATTAACAAAATGATGCACGGGAAAGTTGCATTACAAAAGTGTCAATAAATTGGGTGTATAGAGTGATCGAGGTTAAATAAATTTATATAAATACTCATAACTTTTCACAAATTGATTTCCATCAATAATGTAGGGTTATTGTGTGCTACCTTGCACGCAAAATAAGAAATGATTACTGACTCATCAATAAGTAAGCCCTACAAAAGGAAATAATAATGAAAAAAACAGTATGTGGTATTGCGGTTCTTTCAGCCCTTATGTCTGCTAACGTTCTTGCTCACAGCGAAGGCGACTTCATCGTTCGTGCAGGTGCTGCTATCGTGTCTCCAAACGACAGCAGCGGTGACGTTCTAGGCAGCTCTGCTCTAGAGTTCTCTGTAGATTCAAATACGCAACTAGGTCTAACGCTTGGTTACATGTTTACGGACAACATCAGCTTCGAAGTACTAGCAGCGACTCCATTTTCTCACGGTATCTCTGTAAACGGTGTTGGTGAAGTAGCTGAAACTAAGCACCTTCCACCAACGTTCATGGTTCAATACTACTTCGGTGACTCTGAGAGTGACTTCCGCCCATACGTGGGTGCAGGCATCAACTACACGGTATTCTTTGATGAGTCTTTAACTGGGACAGGTAAAAATGCAGGCCTGACAGACGTATCTCTAGACGACTCTTGGGGTCTAGCAGCAAACATTGGTATGGACTACATGATCAATGATGATTGGTTCCTAAACGCTTCAATTTGGTACGCAGACATCGGTACAACTGCAACATACAAAACAGCGACAGATACGTTCAAAACTGATGTAGATATCGACCCATGGGTATTCATGATCGGTGGCGGTTACAACTTCTAATTTGACGCACTTTTAAGTCGTTCTAATTAGTCCATCGCTTTAACTTTAAGCGCTCAAGCACCAGCCAGCTTGGGCGTTTTTTTGTTTGGTCGATAATGAATAAATATATAACTGATCTATCAATGTAACTTTTTAGTAACCTCGTTGTCTGCGTTCTGTCATATAAGCCCTCTAGGATTGCGGTTCTCGCTCATGGAGGATTTATGAAAAAGCACGTGTCAAAACTCACTGGATTTAATCTCAACACCACTCAACTTGTTACTTCCGTCTCTGTCTCGCTTGCGCTGATGGGGTGTTCACAGTCAACATCAATCCAAGATGCAGCATTTTCTGCGCCTGCTGCGTTTGGTTATCAATGTCAGACTCAGACAGCGCCAGTTTCGTCTTCGGCTGAAGTGACTGGGCTTCGTCTCATTGGGACGTCAGTAGCAAATGCCCCTTTTGACACGTCTGCGGCTGAGATCGTGAGTTACGATGCGTGTACCGATAAATTGTATGTTGTGAATGCACAAGCGAAGAAGGTCGATGTACTTGCTTTGGATGAAAGTGGTAAACCGACCAGCGAAGGTTCGATTGATCTTCAATTAGCCGCGCAGGCTGCGGGTATCGATATTGGTGCCGCGAACAGTGTCTCTACTCATCATGGCTTGGTGGCGGTTGCCATCGAAAACGCAGATAAGCAAGCGAACGGCTTAGTCGCACTCTATCGCTCGGATACATTGGAACTTATTACCACATATGGCGCAGGTGCTCTCCCAGATATGGTGAGCTTTTCAAAAGACGGCCGCTATTTAGCAACAGCTAACGAAGGCGAGCCGAATGCTGATTACACCATTGACCCTGAAGGAAGCGTTACGCTCATCGATTTGATCAATGGTCCACAAGATGCCGTTGTCACTCAAATTGATTTCAAAGACTTCAATCAAGGACAAGCGCGTCATAATGAATTGACCGACAAAGTCCGTATCTCTGTACCGAACGCTTCTGTAGCTCAAGACCTTGAGCCCGAATACCTGACTTTTTCTGACAACGGCAAGCTCTATGTCGCGCTGCAAGAGAACAACGCGTTAGCCGCGATTGATGTTGAATCTGCAAGCGTTGATGCCATCTTTGGATTGGGCGGTAAATCTTGGGCCGAGTTTGAATTAGATGCATCCAACAAAGATAAAAAGCTAGGTAATTTCCAAAGCTACGAGATGCTTGAAGGCTTGTACATGCCTGACAGCATTGCGAGCTACAGCGTCAACGGTGAGACTTTTATTCTAACAGCTAATGAAGGGGATGGCCGAGAGTACGGTATCGATACCACGCAAAAAGTGTGTGACGAGTTAGGCTACAAGTGGGACGGTGATGATTACCAAGGTACCGCTGACTATGCGACAGAAGAGGACTTCTGTATCGCTTACGTTGATGAAGTTCGCGGTAAAAAGTTGGATGTCGTTGATGATCACCCATTGGCTGATGCACTTAAAGACAACAAGAAATTGGCTCGTCTAAAAGTAATTAAGCCTCAACAGACGCTGCAAGCTGACCAAAAAGTTCAAGCGTTTGGTTCTCGTTCATTCTCTATCTGGAATGAAGCTGGCGAGTTGGTGTTTGATAGCGGTGACGACTTTGCGAAAATCGTTTACCAGCAACAACCAGAGCACTTCAACAGCACCAATGACAATAACATGAGTGGTGATGATCGCAGTGATGATAAAGGTGTGGAGCCTGAAGCGATTGAAGTTGCGAACATCAATGGTAAACATTACGCCTTTATTGGCCTAGAGCGCCATGGTGGCATTATGGTTTACGACGTTACCGATCCTAAAGAGAGTCGCTTCATTAGCTACCTCAATAATCGAGACTTCTCTCAACCGGTGTGCACTCAGGTTGATGAAGATGGGGATTGTGACAACGATACCTATAATCCGAAAGCGGGAGATTTAGGACCTGAATCTATCAAGTATTTTAGTCGTTCAGGCCAACATTTTATCGCGGTTGGTAACGAAGTAAGTGGTACTACATCGGTGTTTCAAATTGAGTTTTAATCTCAACTTATAATATTTGTTGAAAATGGAAGGGTGAGCTTAGGCTTGCCCTTTTTTATTGATAAGTGATCAATTTAACACTTGTTTCACATTTGCACTGTAATTTATTGCACAATATTCGGTCGCAGAGTAATGTTTTAAACGGTTCGAAAAACGATCAGTTAATAAAACCTGTAGCTAGGTTTAGATCTAATTACGGTTTAATAATCAAGGAGATGATTGTGCTTAAACGTAATTTATTAGTGGCTTTATTCGCGATTTTACCTGCAATGGCAAGTGCTGAAAACTACTCAATCGGTACTGGTGGTCAAAGTGGTATCTACTATCCATTTGGTGGTGCTCTGGCTAAGGTTTGGTCTGAAAACGTGCCTGATGTGAATGCAAAAGCGGAAGTGACAGCGGCTTCGGTAGAGAACACGATTAAGGTAGTACGTGGCGATATGATCGCAGGTATTGCTATGGGTAACGTTGTTCTGGATGCGTACAACGGTGAGGGTAAATTCCCGAAAAAAATGCCTGTGAAAACCCTGTTTGCTTTGTATCCAAACCTAGTTCATACCATCACGCTTAAAGATTCTGGTATTGACTCTCTATCACAGCTAAAAGGTAAGCGTGTTTCTCTAGGTGCACCAGCAAGTGGTACGGCGGTAACATCGGCGGCACTACTAGAGTCTATGGGTATTGATGTTAAAAAAGATATTGATGCGGTTTACCTAAACTACTCAGAAACGACCAACGCATTAGCAAATGGTCAAATTGACGTTGGCTTTATCGTTGGCGGTCAAGGCGTAGGCGCGGTGACTCAGATTGCGCTAACTCATGATATTAAAGTGCTTTCGATCTCAGACGAAGAGAGCGCAAATTTCATGAAGCAGTACCCAGCTTACAGCGCTTATGACATCCCAGCGGGTGTTTACAATAAGGTTGATCCTGTATCAACGTTGAGCGTTTGGAACGTGTTGGTGGTTAACGCGAATATGAGTGATGACATGGCCTACAACCTAACGAAAGCGGCCTTTGAAAACATTGGTGACATTCGTAAAGTGGTGAAAATGGCAGAAATGACAACACCAGAAAACGCGTCTCGACTACAAGGTGTACCACTACACGCTGGTGCTCAAAAGTACCTAGATTCAGTCAGCAAGTAATACATCTACCTCAGGGTAAGTGATCTCTCACTTACCCTTTTTTATCAATTCGTTCTTATCCAACAGGCATTAATATGGATATTACTCCTGATAATCAACACCCTTCTTCACACACGCTTCCGTACGAAAAACTGGTCAATGTTATGGGTTACCTAACACTGGTTGTTGCGGTGGCATTGTCGGTTTTTCAAATTTGGCAGGGTGTTAGTTCAACCATTTCCGCGACCTATTTCAGACCTATTCATTTGTGTTGGGTGCTGGTATTGATCTTCCTTCACTATCCGTTGATTACCAACCGTGAGAACAAGTTTTTTGTGGTCGGTAAGCTTATCGATGTGATCTTGTGTGGCGTGGTGGTATTTGCAGGATACCGTTTGTGGATCTTCGACTACAACGATATCAACCATCTATTCTATGGTCTTCAGTTTGCCGATATGTTCGCTGGTTGTACTTTATTGGCATTGTTACTGGAAGGCTGTCGACGTACGGTAGGGTGGGTGATGGTGTTCATTGCAGCTCTATTTCTTGCATACAGTGCATTGGGCGACATGCTACCAAGTGGCTTTGCAATTAAGGCATACAGTTTACAAGAGCTGATCCAGTTCCAGATCTATTCTGCAAATGGCGTATTTGGGTCAGCACTCGGCATTGCTGCGACAACGGTATTCATCTTCGTGTTGTTTGGTGCTTTTCTTGAAGTCACGGGCGCAGGTAAGTTCTTTATCGATCTCGCATTCTCGATTGCAGGTAAATACCGTGGCGGCCCAGCTAAAGCGGCAGTACTGGCTTCTGCAGGTTTAGGTTCTATTTCAGGATCTGCGATTGCAAACACAGTGACGACTGGCTCTATCACCATTCCGATGATGAAGAAGCTTGGCTATAAACCAGAGCAAGCCGCGGGTATTGAAGCGGCTGCCTCAACGGGTGGGCAGATCATGCCTCCTATCATGGGGGCGGGTGCGTTCGTTATGGCGCAGTTTACCGGTGTGCCTTATAGCGAAATCATGATTGCTTCAATTGCGCCAGCGATACTCTACTTCTTCTGTACTCTGCTCTACGTTCACCTGATGGCGTGTAAATTGAATCTGCAAGCTGTCAGCAAAACTGAAGCGGTGATTGCCGTGATGAAAGACGGTGCGCATCACCTTATTCCGTTGATTCTCATTACTGTGTTGTTGATGATGGCTTACTCGCCACTGCTGGTGGGTGTAGCGGGCTGTACCGCGATTCTAATGACAGCTGCACTTCGCAAACATAGCCGTATTGGTCTGAAGAAGTTCATCGAAGGCATGAAGAATGGTGCGTTAATGGCGCTACCTATTTCTGCGGCTTGTGGTGCTGCTGGCATTATTGTTGGTGTAGTTGGGCAGACAGGTATCGGTCTTCAGTTCACCCAGTTTGTAATGGACTTTTCTGGCGGCTACATGCTCATCGCATTGGGCTTAATCAGCTTGGTAGCCTTGGTTCTCGGAATGGGTCTACCAGTAACCGCGGCATATATCGTACTCGCGGTGATGGCGGTGCCAATGCTGACAGACTTTGGCTTACCTCTGTTAACGGCTCACCTTATCGTATTCTGGTTGTCGCAGACTTCTAACGTAACGCCACCAATTGCGCTTGCAGCCTTTGCTGGTGCAGGTGTTGCTAATGCGAATCCAATGAAGTCATCCGTAGAGGCATTCAAGCTAGCGGGCGGCCTGTTCATCATCCCAATCATGATGGCCTACACCAGCATCGTGAACCCGAACGATGGTATGCCAGCGCTGCTATTCTCTATCGTTCAAACACTGACCATCATTGTCGCTATCGCCATTGCGATTGAGGGTTATCTGATTCGTTCACTGAATATGGTTGAGCGTTTGGTGGCATTGCTAGCCATCCCACTGTTACTCCTCAACCCGTTCGGCTTAGGTCCTCTGGGTATCGCCATTATTATTGGCCTAATAGTGATTCAATGGCGCAGCCGTGAGGTTGCTCAACAAGCCTAATCTGTATTAACGCTATATAAATATGAGAAAGGGATCTGAATGTTCAGATCCCTTTTTGTTTACTACGAAATCGCGTAAAACCATTGCCTTGTTTTAACCTAGTTAACTTTTAGATTTAGAGAAAACTGCTTCTCTATTAAACGTGACTATTTTCAGGCAACAAATGTACCCCGAGTTTTCCCATTAGTTTTATAGGTAAGCCAAGTAATTTATAAAACTGTCATTTCTTTAGCGGAATGTTGCTGTTGCATATCTCAGATTGATTGTTGAATGTTAAATATTTGTTGATCAAATGTTGTTCAAAATTAATGTGGTCAGACCAAGTGGTGGTTAAATATCCATCTGATTTTGGAGAGCTTAAATTTATCGCAGTGCTGCGTTCTTGTTGAATTTAAGATCAGACACCTTTTAATAATTAAGGAAAGTTTAATTATGACAACTTATCGTACGCCGTTAGATCAGTTGAAAATTAATGTTAAAAAGCACCCCGACAAAGTGTGGCTGCACCAACCTGTTGAACGAGAGTGGCATACCTATACGTGGCTTGAGGCAGATATTACAGCTCGGAAAGTCGCAAAAGGTTTGCTCGATTGTGGGCTCATCGAAGGGGACAAAGTCTCGATCATCGCTAAAAATTCGGCAGAGTGGTACATATGTGACTTAGCGATAATGATGGCTGGCTTAGTTAGTGTCCCGATTTACCCTACAGCAAGTTCAGACAACATAAAGTACGTATTGGAACATAGTGGCGCTAAAGCGATGTTTATTGGCAAGCTTGATGATTCCATAGAGCTTAGTAAAGCTATATCTGAATCGTTAGTTACCATAGCAATGCCTAGCGCTAAAGTCGACGGTAAGCTTGATTGGCATGCTTGGTTGTCGATGTTAACGCCACTTGAAAATATTAATTCCCCTAGCCTTAACGATACTTTTTCGATCATCTACACCTCTGGAAGCACTGGTTTGGCAAAGGGAGTTGAACTTAGCTATTTAAACGTTGCGTCGTCAGCAACATCTGGCAGTGAGATATTTTTTCAACCAGGGGAAACTCGCGTTATGTCTTACCTGCCATTAGCTCATATCACTGAGCGTTGTGTGGTAGAGCTTCCATCGATTTATAATCCCGCTGAAGTATTCTTTACTGAATCAATTGATACCTTCATTGAAGATGTTAAATATGCTCGTCCAACGGCTTTCCTTTCCGTACCAAGACTATGGACCAAGTTCCAGTCTAAGATCTTAGCTAAGATGCCTAATAACCGTTTACAGCTGCTACTAAAAATCCCGTTTATTGGCCAAATTGTCGCGCGTAAAATACGTGAAAACCTAGGACTTCAAGACACGGTTTTATTTGGATCTGGTAGTGCACCTATTTCCCCAGAAGTGCTCCTGTGGTTCCACAAGATCGGTATTAGTATCGGCGAAGGTTGGGGGATGACAGAAACGTCAGGCCTATCGTGCAGCAATGTCCCTTTTGATTTCGAGCACCTTGGAACAATTGGAACGCCTCAACCGTGTGTAGAAATGAAATTGTCTGAAGAAGGTGAAGTTCTGATCAAAGGGGATGCTGTCTTTTCGGGATATTACGCAAATGATGAAGCCACCAAAGCCGCTTTTGAAGAGGGTTGGTTTAAGACGGGTGATAAAGCTGAGCTTAATGCTGATGGCTCATGGCGAATTATTGGACGAGTAAAAGAACAGTTTAAGACGAGTAAAGGAAAGTACGTTTCACCTGTTCCCATTGAAAGCAGCTTAGGTAGGAATCCAGATATTGAGCAAGTATGCGTCATGGGGATTGGTCGAAAACAGCCGATTGCATTAGTTGTTTTAGGTGAAGGCACACCTAGTACCGCAGCCCATGTTCGAAAAGAACTGAAAGCTACCTTAAAGAAAGTAAACAGAGAATTAGAAGCCCATGAAAGACTCGATCACCTGATTGTTGTGGAACAGCCATGGAGTATTGAGAATGGCTTGCTAACACCTACGTTGAAGCTTAAAAGGGACCAAATTGAACAACGTTATGAACACTTACTTAACTTGAACTTGCCTTATGAGGTAATCATTGAAAGTAAATTAACAGAGAAAGATAAGTCTTCTAGCACCGCTTACTCTAAACGAGTATCTGCAAGCGCATAAATAATCTAAATTAGACGGAACTAACAATGTCACAGCTATTAAGAAGGACAGACAACTTATCTAAGTTGTCTGTGAATAAGCACAACTATGCATTTAGCTTTTTTAATTGGCCACAAAATATTGAAGATGACTCATGGTGGCAATCTCCAGATATTTTAAGTGTTAGTCTTACTGAAAAATTCGAAATTTTTTCTGAAGAACAACTTAAAAAGTTATCTAAATGGGAGTGCGTCAATACTTTTAGCCTCAATTATACCGGAGAGTTGGAGTTGATACATGAGGTAAGCCGAGTATTGAATAAAGTTACACTAAAAGATGCTAGAGAATATCTTTTTCATTTAATTGACGAAGAAAATCAGCATATGTGGTATTTTCATAAGTTTTGTAAAGACTATACCAATACAGTTTATCCGAATAGAAAGTTTCAATTAGAAAATCCAGTATTAACGCCTTCCGAAGAGCAGTTTTTAATATTCGCCAGAATATTGATTTTTGAAGAAATTGGCCACCATTATAATATTGTTAATGCTAAAGATGAGCGTGTTCACCCTTTTATAAGAGAAATAAATGAAGAGCACTACAAAGATGAATCAAGACATATAGCATATGGTCGTCAACTGCTTGAATACTTGGCTCCAGCAGCGCTTGAAGGTGAGGGAAGTCCTCAAATGTTAGCGAAGCAGCTACAAACATCGATAGATATTAATATTGGAGCACTCTATAACACATCTGCATATCGTGATGCTGGGATATTAGATCCATTAGCACTGAGAACTGAGCTGATGACCAATCCTGTGCGCATGGAATTCCATCGAGAGAAATTATTAAAACATGTCACTCGATTGCTCATTAGGTGCGGTATACCTTTGGAGGAAGCTTATCAATGAGTAATAAAATGGAACAGGGATTTTTGGAGTTGTGTGAATGGCTACAAAAACGAACAAAATTAAATTCACCAATTGCACACGATACTGATTTAATCAAAAACAAAATTGTAGATTCTCTTATTTTTGTTGAGTTCTTAATGGTTATCGAACAGTCAACAGGATTGACTATTGAAGTTGATGAAAATCTTCATGATAAAGTGAAAAACTTAGCTTCGGTAAAAAAATATTTTTTTGAGGATGAAAGCCAATATGTCTAATAAAAGTCAACAGATCAATTTAATCGAACTTATTAAACAACCTCTTTATGATAGTCAAGAATCTATTTTTATAACTGGAGCGACAGGTTTTTTAGGAGGTAATTACCTTTACTGGAAGTTACATACTTCGGGTAAAGTATTTGTTCTATCTAGGGGAGAATCTGAACAAGAGGCACTTTCGCGCATTAAAAACAACTTAAAATCCTGTGCACAAAGTTATGATCTGCCGGATATCCCAGAAGATGAATTAGAGCGGAAGCTCGTATGTGTTCGAGGAGACCTCAAGTCACAAGGATTAGGTCTCAGTGAAAAGCAGATAATACAGTTACAACAAGAAAATATAACTGAAATATGGCATTTCGCAGCAAGTTTATCTTATCGTTGGGAAGACCAAAATAAAATTGATGCGACAAACTTAATAGGTACTCAAAACTTACTGGATGTTTCAAAAAAGTTGAAAGTTAAGCGATTTATTTATATATCAACAGCATATACCGCAGGTAAAACTAGCGGCTCAATAAAGGAGCAACTGCATAGCGAGGGTACAGAGTTTACCAACTATTACGAACAGAGTAAGTGCTATGCGGAAAAGTTAGTTTCACAATATACCGCATCTATGGGGATTGCTTCCACGATAGTCAGGCCTTCCATTGTTTTGGGCCCAGTATTGACTCAGCGCAGTGGAGGAACTCGATTTGGTTTGTATGGATTTTTTAATGAGATGTATCAGATCAAATCAACGTTATCTCAGTTAAACCATAAAATTCGACTTGTAGGCGATCCCAAAGCTGTTGGCAATTTTATTCCTGTCGATCAGGTAGTAGCAGACTTACTATATCTACGATCAATTAATTTTGGTACACAACCTATTTATCATTCTGTAAATCCTTCAAACTTAAGGATCTTTGACGTGATTAAACAATGTGAACAACACATAGGAACGGATTGTATTGACATTGTTGATTCTAGAGATAGTGAAACGACAACACTTGAATCAATGTTTGATGGAAGAACAGAGTTTTATGAAGGATATTATGGCACGTTGAAATCTTTTGAACGTTCATTGCCTCATCATAAGCCAATGTCACTAAACGTTATGAATAACTATATCCGTATGTTTCAAGAAGAACTTGTTCTTGAAGGTAGCGATGATTCGTTTGAACGTCATCAAGTAAAGACTTGGGATGGTAACTTACTAACTGTATATAGCATGGGGTCACCTAACAAAGAGACGATCATTATTGCTAACGCATATGGGATGCCAGTTGATTTTATGCAACCTCTCGCCTCTCGCTTGTCACGAGATTATCACGTTATCACTTGGGATACCCGTTGGGTGCCTGGAATTACTCAAGGTTTTGAATTAGAAAAGTGTCACTCATTAACGCATGCAAAGGATGCGATAAGCGTACTCGATTCCTTCGGTGTTAAACAAGCTTCAACGATAGGTTGGAGCAGTGGTGTCCAAGTTGTACTGCGAGCCTTGAGTGCATTTCCTGCTCGTTTTTCTTCTGCAGTACTCTTAAATGGTGGAATTTCATTGAAGAAAAAAAAGTTACCAGTAAGTGAATTCGAACAAAGTTTGAAGAGTCTTCTCCCTAAAATTAGCTCGTCTCGAAGAAATGCAGAACTATATTGTCAGTTGATATATGGAAACATCCAAGGAGATGCTGACGATAAAAAAGCAATCAATTCGGTAATAAGTAGCACTGACCCGAGATTAATGGCAATGACAAGCCTACCTTATCAAAACAGTGAAATGTTGTACCGATATGCCAATATGATGAACAACCTATTTAATGAACGAGACGATGCATATACAAGTGATGTTCATCAACCGGTATTAGTTGTTGGTTGCCAGAGCGATGAAATTACACATCCTGAATCTGCTGTTGAGCTGTCTAGGTGTCTGAGTAATGGTCGATTGTTAATGTTAGAAGATAGTGGTCATTTTGCTCATTACTATGACAGCTCTCTTGCGAAGTCAATCATTCAATTTATCGTTCAATTTAAAAAGGATCAAGAAGGTGTTCCAGCTTAGTCTTCGACTTAAGCAAGCTTTTCAAGCACACCGAGAACGACCTGCATTATGGGTAAAAAACGTAACATATACCTATGAGCAGCTTGAAGGCCGCGCCAGTCAGTTGGCGCGACCTTTACAGCAGCTAGAAAAACCCAATGCATTACTACTGGTTGGAAAATCGTTCGACGGTTATGCTTCTATACTTGCTTGCACGTTATCTAAAATAACTTACATTCCTCTCAACAATACATTTCCTGTTGAGAAGATTGCCTCAATTATTCGTACGAGTGGATGCAGTACTTTATTGGTCGATGAAGAAAGCATTGACTTACTAGAGTATCTATTACCTTTGTGTGATAGGAAGCTGAAAATTATTCGTTCATATGATTTATCTATGGATATCCATAAGGATGAGATCTTCAAAATAGGTTCTAGACGTTGTGAGCGTACTTCAGTTAGCAATGAACAAAAGTTTGATAATTTGCAAAGTTCTTATGTTTATCTAATGTTCACTTCAGGTAGTACAGGATTACCAAAAGGTGTACCAGTTAATGAGCAGAACTTACTTAATTATTTAGATGGTATTACTTCACTGTACAACTTTGATCATCTAGATAGACATAGTCAGTTTTTCGATTTTACGTTTGATCTATCGGTTCATGACATTTTTGTTTGTTGGACCACTGGTGGGTGCCTATATGCAGCCACTGAGTTTGATAAGTTGCTTCCGACTAAGTTTGTTAACACCCATAAGTTAACAGTCTGGTTTTCCACGCCATCAATGGTGACATTTGCGAAGCAGGCAATGGGGGAACGTTTTCAGTTTGAAAAGATGCCAACATTGAAACATAGCCTTTTTTGCGGCGAGGCTTTAACGGACAGTGTTGTTGACGACTGGAGTTGTTTGGCTGAAAACTCAACATTGGACAATCTGTATGGGCCAACAGAAGCAACTATTGCGTTTACTTTGTTTAGGGTTAATAGAGACGATGAAGAAGCGCATCCAATAGTCCCAATTGGAAAGCCTTTTGGCCAAAACCGCTGTGTTATTTTGAATGATGAGCTGCTCCCTGTCGAGTTTGGTGAAGTGGGTCAACTTTATTTAACAGGGCCTCAGGTTGTCGATGGGTATTGGACAGATAGTGATAAAACAAACCAAGTTTTTATAGAATGGTCACCATGCAATGATAGCGTTGTTCAACGACTTTATAAGACCGGAGATTTGGCGAGCTCTGACTCTAATGGAGTAATATACTTCCATGGACGTATCGATCATCAAGTTAAGCTCAGAGGCTATCGCGTAGAGATACAAGAAATTGAATCATTGATCCGGCGTTTTACTGGTTCAGACCGGATTGTAGTCGTTCCGTACCCTTATGGAGAAAAGGTGTGTACTGGTTTAACTTTGTGTCATAACGAGCTTGGTTTAAGTTCCCAGGATCTAGTTGAACTTTGTCGTTCGGCGCTACCTACATATATGGTGCCCGATACCATCGCGTTTTTAGATAACCTTCCTATAAACAGTAGTGGAAAGTTAGATCGTAGAGCCATTACGGAGCTGTTGAAAGTCAATGAATAGAGTTTTTACTGGCACTCAATCATGTATTTTCTGTCAGATTAATCGTGATCAGTCTGCTCACTTCCTCATTGCGAAGTCTAACGGTCTGAAAGCTGTACTTGACATACGTCCGATAATGGAAGGTCACTTACTTATTCTCAGTAGAAGTCACGTCTCTCATCTTGAAGAGCTACATGATGATGAATACAAGGAGTTGTTCTCGTTCGCTAAGAAGTTGGGGCAGAAAGTTATTGAGGCATTTGATGATGTCAATGATTATACATTGGTGGTAAACAATGGAAAATATTCAGGACAGCACATTCCTCATGCTCATATTCACATAATTCCCCGAAGGAAATGGGACAACATTAACTTTTACTGGCGATTACTTACAAGGTTTATTAACCCGACCGTTTCAAAGAGACGTTTGTTAAAAGTGTCTCAAAAACTGAAAAGTCATTTTTGACTTAGCTATTAAATAAGGACCTAAATCAGGTCCTTATTGCTAAGCTATACTTAATCCGAGTTTAGGTTTTTTCAATGATCATGTTTACGGTATTCCAGTTTGCGTTTCATGTCTTATTGGATTAAGAGTTATACGTTAGCATTATCATCATTTATACAGTAATTGATCATTTCTCTACTCTTTGATTTTGGGCTATTATTTTCTTGATAATACGAAGGGTACGTATGACGGGGAAAATGGATATCTCATTGCCTAATGATTTCTTTGAATCGGTCTTGAATTCACTTCTTGCACGAATACCCTTGTCATAGCCCAGATACACAGCGATGGTTCTTAATGAGAGTCACGCCTTAACCGAAAGCCACCTTCCTTACTTTGTCATTACCCATCAAACATTACCGATAGAAAACAAGCTGAAATCATGGTGACGTTAGCGTCAGAGAAAGATCCGTTAACCGGTATTGCGAATCGCAGAAAGTTCGACTTGTTTGCTAACGAGCATTGGATAATTAACCTAAGAGACTCCACCCCAATATCGATAATCATGATTGATATCGATTTGTTTAAAAAGATCAACGACACCTGTGGTCATACATTTGGTGATCAATGCTTGGTGAAAGTCGCGAACGTACTAGAACAGGCGTGCCGACGACCAACCGATTTGTGTGCGAGGTATGGCGGTGAGGAGTTCATTGTGTTCTTAGGGAATACCTCGCAGCAAGGTGCAAGAAAAGTCGCTGAGTGGATCATCTTTAATCTTCGTAACATGAAGTTGTTCGAAGACGTCGACATAGATATGCCATATCTAAGCGTTAGTATTGGTATAACCACAAGCACCTCAGATGGCGATACTCGGTTACGTGATGTGATTCATGAAGCAGACGACTGTCTGTACCAAGCGAAACGCAACGGTAGAGACAGAATAGAGAGCAGTTCTGATGGAGATACAAAAATGTGTTTTCAACAAACAAACCGCAAATAAAAAGGGACCTGTAATCTATTCCTAGTTACAGGCCCCTTCTTTATTCAACGTCAATTATGACGTGATGTTTATTATCACGTGAATCTTATGGCTCTTGCTTAGTTGGTGCTAGAGCGATTTCACGAATACATACGTTTTGTGGTTGCTGGTAAGCGAATGATACTGCGCGAGCGATGTCGTCAGCTGCTAGTACGCCACCCATTTGTTCTTTCCACTCACCGTAACCATCTTTAATCTCTTGAGATGTCGTGTGAGAAAGAAGCTCAGTTTCTACCGCACCTGGTGCAATCGTTGTTACACGAACGTTTGCTGCTGCCACTTCTTCACGCACATTTTCAGAGATAGCGTGTACCGCGAATTTAGTACCACAGTAAGCAGCGTGGTTCGGGAATGTTTTCTTACCCGCGATTGAGCTGATGTTGATGATTGTGCCGCTGTTACGCTCTTTCATTGGCGCAAGAACAGCTTGCATGCCGTTTAGAAGACCAAGCACGTTTACATCAAACATGCGCTTCCACTCAGATGCATCTTGCGTATCGATTTGGCCTAGAAGCATTGCGCCAGCGTTGTTGATCAGCGCATCAACAGGGCCGAACTTCTCTTCACCTTGTGCAATTGCTGCTTCGAATGAAGCTTGGTCAGTCACGTCTACTTTTACTGCTAGAGAGTTTGGCAGGTTCAATGCTTCAAGACGGTCAATACGACGAGCTAAAAGCAGCAGAGGGTGACCTTCATCGCTTAGACGACGAGCGATTGCTTCACCAATACCAGAGCTAGCACCTGTGATTACGATTAGTTTTTTCATGTTTATTTCCTCTGTACTTTCATGTCGTCGTATGACGACTTATTGTCTAAGTGCAATTGAAACAAGGTGTTATTGACTTGCTTCTTTGCGATGGGGGTATATTAAGGAAAACTGCATTGTTGATATATAGCGCTTTACTTGAAACACTGTTGTCATACTGCAACAATAAAAGCATCTTATTCTGACTGAATCGCGACTATGCTCAATCAAATTAACCTGTCTGATATCCGTTCATTTGTTCTCATTGCTCGATTGGGCAATTTCACTAAAGCGGCGGAAGAGTTAGATGTTTCTCGTTCTCATGTTTCTCGCCAAGTGAGTAGCCTAGAAAAGCAGATGGGAGTGACGCTATTTATTCGAACTACCCGAACATTGCGCCTCACCCATGCTGGCGAAGAACTTTACCAACGCTGCGAGCAAGCCTTAGATAATATAGACCAAGCCTTGATTGCTGCTGTTGATGATGTTGAAGAAGTGCGTGGTGATATCAAAGTGAACTGCGTTGGTGGGTATCTTGGTGAGGTGATCATTGCTGACCTTGTGAATGAGTTCATGCAGCTTTATCCAGATATCAGTATCAGTCTAGATTTCAGTAGCCATCGCGTAGACTTAATCGAAGACGCCTTTGATATTGCTTTTCGCATGGGAAGTTTGGAAGATGCCGGTTTTATTGCCCGTAAGTTACTTGATATCGAAATGGGGACTCTTGCTAGTCCTGCTTACTTTGAGCGCAAAGGCAAACCCGTTCATCCCAAAGAACTCACACAGCATGACTGCTTAACCGGATCGGTTCGTAGATGGAGTTTTCAAGCTATAGAGGACAATAAGAAAACCGTTGATGTTCATGTGAACGGGCGTTTGCAGTGCAAGAATGGCCGAGTGTTAGTCCAAGGTGCGATGGCAGGTAACGGTATTATTCGAGTACCGACTATTTACTGCTTGGAAGAGTTGAGTAACAAGCAGTTGGTTCAAGTGTTTGATGAATGGGTGGTACCAAGTGTCGACTTTTCTGTGATTTATCACCGCGACCGTTATCAACCGAGTCGAATCCGAACCTTTATCGACTTTGTAAAGGGGCGCTTTGAAGAGATGTCGGTGAGCTAAAGTGGATCCCAATGCCATGTAAGGTTGCTGGTGGAAGGTCAGATTACACCAGCAGCACAATTACATTTCATCTATTTCATGTTGTAGCTGCTCTAACTGATCCAGAATTACTAAGAACTTCTCGCCAAAAGGGGTGACTTGATACTCCACTCGCGGAGGAGTCTCATTGAACATCTGTTTTTCAAGAATTCCAAACTCAACATTTCGCTTCAAACACTCATTGAGCACCTTAGTCGAGAGACCTTCTACAGAACGAACCATTTCACCCGGTCGATTAATACCATTCGCAAGCAACTGATAAACCGTTAGCGACCATTTACAGCCATAAATGGTTTCTACCATGCGCGCCGAGCGTTCTGGTGCCGATTTTCTAGAAAAAAAGTTTTCCTGATTTTTCATAAAGATGTACCAAAAAGTACCTACCTAACCGATTTGTACTTACTATTCAGAGTCTTAGTTCAAAGCCTAAGATTACCACGTTCACATGACTTAGGAGATAACAAAATGAACTTCACTAAAAAAGGTATTGCTGTCGTTATTGGTGGAACAAGTGGGATGGGCTTTGAAACAGCAAAACAACTTGCGGATCAAAATATTCATGTGCTAGTGGTCGGAAACAACCCGACTAAGTTAGATAGTGCGGTATCAGAGCTTCAAACCATCGGTCGTGCTTCAGGTTTTCAAGCAAATCTTTATGACGATGAAAGCACCGCTCGTCTTATTGAGCATTTAGATTCAATTGGCGAGGGTATTGGTTATTTGGTCAATGCAGCGGGCTACTTTAACCCCAAGGCATTTATAGATCACCAAGTGGCAGACTATGACCAATACATGCAACTTAACAAAGCCACATTCTTCATTACCCAAGCAGTCACTAAGAAGATGATTGAGTCGGGTGGTGGTAACATCGTAAACGTTGGTTCTATGTGGGCGAAACAAGCGATAAAAGCGACGCCTTCTTCAGCTTATTCAATGGCTAAAGCAGGGCTGCACTCACTGACTCAACATATGGCGATGGAACTCGCTGAACATAATATCCGAGTGAATGCGGTATCACCGGCTGTGGTTAAAACGCCTATCTACGAGTCATTTATTAACCCAGAAGAGGTGGATGAGGCGCTTGAAGGCTTCAATGAGTTCCACCCAATTGGTCGAGTAGGTTTACCACAGGACATCGCGAACAGCATTTCATTCTTGCTGTCTGACAGTGCTGACTGGGTAACTGGTGCGATTTGGGATGTTGATGGCGGTGTGATTGCGGGTCGTAACTGATAAGTCGAGCCGTAAGAGGTGGGCATACCAGATAACGCTTGGAATTGGTCACCTCTTTGGTTATTCGCGTACAATGAAACAGTGAGTGAGTCGCGACAAAACAATAATAACGATAGCAAGAGTAAGGTCACAGTCATGTTAAACATGGATTTTTCGAAAAGGTTAGTGATAGAAACTGATCCTATGGAATGGGTAGCGAGCCCAGCCAAGGGTGTGTGGAGAAAGCCATTAGAACGCGAAGCTAAGGAGTCGGGTCATACGACTAGCGTGGTCAAGTACGATCCTGAATCCTCTTTTTCTGAACATCCTCACCCCAAAGGTGAAGAGATCTTCGTGTTAGAAGGCGTATTCTCCGATGAAACGGGAGACTTTCCGGCAGGTACCTATATTCGCAATCCACCAGGTAGCGCGCACTCGCCTTCAAGCAAAAACGGCTGCACGATTTTGGTAAAGCTGAATCAGTTCGATGATAGAGATCTGGCTCAGGTGAGAGTTGATACCAACCAAACTGAGTGGTTACAGGGTATTGGTGGCTTGCAGGTGATGCCGCTGCACGAATTTGAGCATGAGCACGTCGCTCTGGTTAAGTGGCCTGTTGGCGAACGTTTTCAGCCGCATCGTCATTTTGGTGGTGAAGAGATTTTCGTATTATCTGGTACTTTTCAAGATGAACATGGTGTGTATCCAAAACACACTTGGATGCGTAGCCCACATATGAGTGAGCACTTCCCATTTGTCGAAGAGGAAACCGTGATTTTAGTGAAAACAGGGCATCTTCCCCTGTAAATACCTTTGTGTGTTAGAGGTACGCCTCTTAATAGCGTCTAACAAGGCATAAGTATTCCCGCTTATTACTGTATTTTGCGAGTAGTAAGCGGGAAGCTAGGCAAGGGTTAAGCATGGAATCTTGAGGATCAGTCGACCCTAGTAAGCGACACCGATTCTTTTGTTGATATGTTCGCCGCCTTCAAGAACATCAAGCATCGCAATGGCGTAATCTGATACTGAAATTTTGCTGTTGCCTTGCGCATCTGTTAGTAACTGATCACCACCGATACGGTATTGAGATGTTGATTCTCCAGGGAAAATCTCGGCAGCTGGACTAACAAAAGTCCACTGTACATCGCTGTTTGATTGTTTGAATACCTTGAGAGCTTCACCTTGAGCGAGGGCTTCCGCTTTGTACTCTTCTGGGAAATCCGGCACTGTTACTAACGCAACGTTAGGAGCGACTTCCAGTGATCCTGCACCGCCAACCCACATCAAACGACGACCGTTTGGCAACTCAGACAGTAGCTTCTCTGCACTCTGCTTTACTAACTCATGATTGCCAAGTGCGCGCCCGCCAATTGAGGCAATAACCGCATCGACATCAGACGTCACATCGTTGATCTTCGTTTGTGGATCTTGCAGATCGAAAGTACGCGCTTCTATACCTTCTTGTTCCACTTTACTTGCGTCTCTCACGATTGCGATAACTTCATGGCCACGTGATACGGCTTCTTGAGCAATGTGGCTACCAATCCAACCTGTTGCGCCTAATACTGCAATTTTCATAATGATTCTCCGTTAATTGATTCTGTGTTTCGACAACCATTGCAGTCTAATAGCTTGCTTTGATGTGATAAATATCGCCAATTGATGTAGATTGTATCTGTTTGGGTTACTAATTGGCTCAGGATCAGTGAAGTGAAGCACGAGGGGTTAACATTGGATAGACTAAATGCGATGCGCAGTTTTGTGGAAGTAGCGAACTGTTCCAGTTTCACTCAATCGGCTGATCACTTGGGTATGAGTCGACTTCAGGTTTCGAGGCATGTTCAAGAGATTGAAAGCTGGTTAAAACAAAGACTATTGCATAGAACGACCCGCAAAGTCAGTTTAACCACGGCGGGTGAGGCGGCATTGATTCGATGCGAGCGGATCCTGCACGAAGCGGCTGAGTTAGAAGTGAGTGCTCTTAATATGACAGAGCAGCTGTCGGGTGTTATTCGGATATCCGCTCCGATTGTACTGACTCAGCATTTGTTGCTGGATGTGGTCGAAGCCTTCACGGATCTTCACCCTAATGTCAGTATCGAGCTGTTTGCTTCTGATCGCTTCACACAGCTTGTCGATGAGCGAATTGATATCGCACTGCGTTATACTGACTCACCCGATGAGAATCTTATCGCGCGCAAACTGATGAAGATTGATTCGGTGATATGCGCCGCGCCTAGTTATCTAGAGCAAAATGCGCCCATTGAACACATATCAGATCTAAGAAATCACAACTGTTTTCGACACCTTGGCGTATCAACGTGGCAGTTTGTGAAAGACAATCAACAGCACTCGGTTGATGTAGCTGGAACGATCACAGCCAACGATGTTGGTGTATTGGTGCAAGCCACTTGTCGAGGAAAGGGTATTAGCAGGCTGCCTTGTGATATCGCTAACCCGATAATTTCTCGGGGCGAGTTGGCTCCTATCCTTACAGACTATGTTGTACCAACAAGCACATTATGGGCGGTGTACCTTTCGCGAAGCTACCAGTTGCCAGTTGTGCGTCAGTTTATCGATTTTGTGGCCAGCATGTGGTCGCAGGATATTGTTCGACCGACTTAGTGTGCTGTCATTATCGTTACGTTATTCTGCGTGTTTATCACTCGGTAAAAACAAAAATCCGATACCAAAAGTGATATCGGATACGAACTCAATGTGGGGGAGTTCTATAGGACGACGACTTGAATGTGCTGCCTTTACACGGAACCGTGTACACCCTGATGGTCGTCTGCCAGCCTTAACGAAATCTCTGGAAGCGGTAAGTAGAGTGTCTCTGTCATTCGAGACAGTATCTGGTCGTACACCTGCGCGATAATGGTAGAGATGTCACTTGTCAGCTCGTACATCACTGTCGCGGTGATCTCCGGTTGTTCGCTATCGTGAATATCAACAAGCGTTTGTATCGCACGTGCGCTCGTTGGAGAGCCTAAACTCAAAGGGCAGATCAACGACAAGCGGTTCAAGTGTCTATGAATTTGGTCGGAATAAAACTTGGCGCGCAGAAACTCATCCTGTTTGTCCATATCTGGAATACACATTCTCAACTTTGTCAGTGTCTCCATAGCATCCAAAACTTGTAACCACTCCATGTGATAATCATCAACCAGTTCAGTCTGTTCCGACTCAGTTAACCAAGTGATCATCAATTCATCCATTAACAACATATTGTGGCGAATGGTTTTGCCATGAATGAATTGATTTCGTACCAAGCTTCGAGTTTGCCAATCGTTATGCATCGCCTTAATTTTCAACTGATAAATACGGTACATCGGGCGTCCATCAAATGGGCTTTTTTGAATTAGCTTGTTGGATGCGCTCATCATGGATTGGTACAGGCTATTTACTCTTTGTACAGAGTCGGTCGATAGCTTACAGGTCAGCGCATAATGCGTTGCTGCTCGATGTTTTCTAGATAGCTGCAACAACTCTCTAAGTAGCACTAAGGTTTCAAATTTTTGATCGTTGGACTTTTGGCGTTTCTGTGAAAAGTGAAAAAGAGCATAAACGGAAGCCAAAATGATGATGGTTGAAATAAGCATAAACATAACGCACTCCTTGTATGTGAATACCTCTTAGGTGGTATGCGTTAAGCGTGCCAGAGTTAAATGTGCTTAATATTCAATTGTTTATGTTTTTGATGTGACCTCCATTTGTCTAACTTGGTGCAAGTTAGCCCTAAAATAGGGAGATTCTGAGGCGATATGGACAGATCTCAACAAAAAAGCCCCGCTCACAGAGCAGGGCTTGAATCGATCTCTAAACGTATTGTTTAAGCCAGTTTTAGGTCGAACTGGTTGCGGTAAGCCACCATGTCTTCGATCGTCAGTACAGGCATGTTGTGAAGTTTACCGAAAGCAACGATCTCTGGCGTTTTCGCCATAGTGCCGTCTGGGTTGGTGACTTCACATAGAACACCTGCAGAAGGCAGACCTGCCATTTGCATAAGGTCAACGGTACCTTCAGTGTGGCCACGACGAGCTAACACACCACCTTTACGAGCACGCAGTGGGAACACGTGGCCCGGACGCGCTAAATCACTTGGTTTTGCTGTTGGGTTAGCCGCAGTTTTGATCGTGGTTACACGGTCAGCAGCAGATACGCCAGTTGTCACACCCACTTTTGCTTCGATTGTTACTGTGAACGCAGTTTGGTTAGCACTGTTGTTATCAACAACCATCGGCGGCAGGTCAAGTTGGTTTGCTTGCTCATCAGTTAGACATAAGCAAACAATGCCGCTACATTCGCGGATCATCAGTGCCATCTGTTCGTTGGTTAAGTGCTCAACCGAATAGATGATGTCACCTTCGTTTTCACGATCTTCATCGTCTAGTAGCAGAACGCCACGACCTTCGCGTAGTGCTTGCAGTGCGTTTTCAACGCGTTCGATTGGTTCGCCAAATTCGGCCAAAATTGAAGACTGATTCATGGTTTAACTCCTAAAATATCACCAGAATCAGGGCTTGTATGAGGGATGACAGCCAAACGATGGCGCGATCTATCAACAATACCAATCGTAGTAAATAATTGCTCACCCTAGCTTGTTAAAATGCTCGATAACTGCGTTAGAATTTTTGATTGTAGAATAACTACTTATCGAAAAACTCTGCCTTGTTCTCAAGCCTTTTTCCTGCGCTATTTTTGATCACTTACTTACTGTGATTGGTATAAGACAGATCGTCGTTCGTATGGTTTTATCCAAAACGAAATTCACCAACTCAATAGTATGAGTGGTGTGTTTCCATTCTCTCTCATCCGGACTATAACCGTCGGCTCTGGCATCTCACCAGATCTGCTGACCTCGACGAATCGAGCGCTCGCGGGCTTATCTATAGTTTTGCTAAGTACATAGTGTTACTAAGGACATACCGCCGGTGGGGAATTTCGCCCCGCCCTGAGAATAAAAAATAAATTTGATTAGCTTTTGATTTTGATTTCAAAAGCGCAGGAATGGTAATCCTTTCATGTTCATATGAAAAGGATAGTCCGCAAACTTTACGAAATCAGCGAACAGTTTGCTGATTAATTATCCGTTTTCACGGTATAAGTGTTCCAAATCAGGGGCATTCGTTCGTTACTTGAGCCTTTCAGAGTGCTCCTACTAAGAGTTTATTCCGCTCTAATGCAACACAGACGAGTCAGTAAAAGAGCAATGCCAACATGCTGAAATTGCGTAATTTATAGAAATGTCACCGCTGGCTATGCTTTCTGACAAAAAATTGATATTGGGGGTGTTAAGGTGAGCTAGCATTCGATTTTTTCAACGTTAGCCTATTTCTATGAAACTCATGTTCTCCAATAAATCCAAGGGCTTATTGCTTCTCGCTCTGAGCTTGTATTGCCTGCTGCCATTCTTTCTATTTGGTTCTGATTTTAACTTCTCGAACAAGGTAGACGGTTTTGTCGGAGCACTGATCACTTATGTGACTTATTCTGCTGGAAGTCAGGGGTTTCTTGTTACATTGCTAGTACTCGGCATTATGCTGTTAAGACTGCGTTTACCTGCTGCTAAGTTGGTCAGTGTTGGAGTACAACTGGTTATTTTGCTTGGCCTGAGTTTTGCCGCGAAGACGTACCTTAAACATTGGACGGAAAGCCCAAGACCTTATGCAGTGTATTTAGCGGAGCAACAAGTGGTTGATTTGCCAGAAGCCTTTTATGAGTTACCACTGCTAGCGAAGAATGACGCGATTGTACAGGTATCGAGCTTGGTCAGTGATTGGCGCACGATTCATTGGCTAGGTGAAACAGATTACTCTTTCCCTTCTGGTCATATGATCTTTGTTGGTATTTGTGTGGCGTTTTTTGGTGGATTGTTTTGGGAAGCGCGAAAATTTATGTGGGTCTGTGCTCTTTTAGTATGGGCGGGAGCCGTAGCCTATAGCCGAGTTTGGCTTGGTATGCACAGGCCAATTGATTTAGCTGCCTCCATTGGCTTTGCCGCTTTGTTGTATGCTCTAGTACCAGCGATACCTCATGAGAAAATAGAGCCTTATGTGCCTGATTGGTTCAAATCGTTTAGAGCGTTTAACTAGTTCACTCTAGACCTGACTTGTGATGTCTGGTTCAGTGATGGGTTAACCGTTACCCATCACTGATTTAGGCCTAGTTCAGCTTGTTTCTTTTTCGTGAGTCCAAGAGAAACGATCTTATGAGACTGAACGAGATAGTATTTAAGCTCTTCAATATCGAGTTGGGTATCGGTGCATTGAATCCATTTCATCCCACGAGAGGCAAAATAAGGCGCAGGTCGATAGCCCGTAGCGTCTTTTAAAAAGTCATAATTCTGGTCTGAGGCTTTAAATATGCAAGCGGGCTGATCATCTGGTCCCCATCCTCCAATTGCAAACACCTTTCCACCCACCTTCCATACGTGAGAGTTGTTCCACTGCATCACATAAGTGGTCGCAGGTAGAGCTTTGCAGAATTCATTGAACTGTTCGTAATCCATTGAGTGCTCCTTTCTTAAGTGCGTTTTTCATTCATTGTCATCGACACTTTGCCTTCCGACAACTTAGCCCGCCAAACCTTGCCATATCGCCGTGACACCGCTAATTGAACATAGCAGTAATGCACCTATGCGAATCTGCTCTTTAGGAAGAGTTTGCGTGGTCATCAATGCCAGTTTATAGCCTAACCAAGCGGCAGGGAGCAGTGGCAGGGTGATAGTCAAATGATGCAACGTGAAAAAGCCAATCGGGATCTGCACAACCAGCGAGATAATAGAGCTGAACACGAAGAAAGCAGACAGGTTACCGCGCAGTTGATTGGCATCTTGGTGCTGCAGCAGTAGCGCCATTGGTGGGCCACCGATGCCTGAGCTGGTACCGAAAAAGCCAGAGAAAAAGCCGGCAATCCCCATTTTCGCTGGTGTTGGTTCTAACCTGAATGGAAGTAAGCTCACGATGACAGCAAACACAACCAGTAGACCGAGCCATAAAGATAAAACGCTGGTGGAAACCATGACTAGTAGTGCACCGCCTGCAAGCGACCCCGGAATGCGGCCCAAGAGTGCAACTTTAAGTCCACCAATTGAAATATTGCTGCGGTGCTTCATGGCATTGAAAATAGAGATAAACAAGCCGACTAAACAGATTGGGGCAGGGACGTAATCTGGAGAAACGAGGAAAAGCAGTGGAGCTGCGACAATGGCTAAGCCAAAACCGATAGCGGTTTGAACGAAAGAGCCAACAAAAATGAGCGCCATTGCGATAATGACCGTCTGATCGAACAGTTCCATGTGCATCAATCTACGAATTGAGTAAGAAGATAAATACTATAAATTAAAATAGCGTTGTCTGTCCTATATGTCGGCAAAATTTCTGTTAAAAGAGTAGCTTGTCGAGGCAAACAAAAACGGCTACTCACTAAGAGCAGCCGCTTGCTTTCATTAAGCCATTGCCATCTTAAGACGCTCAATTGGCTTATCATTGATTGGTAAATGGATAAGCGCAGCAGCGAAAGCCAGTACAACGGTTGACCACCAAATTGGCTCGTACGAGCCGTAGTAATCGTAAATACGACCGCCAACCCAAGCGCCTAAGAAGCTACCTACTTGGTGAGTAAAGAAGACCAAACCATATAGAGTGGATAGGTAACGCGCACCAAAGATTTGACGAACTAAGCCTGACGTCAATGGAACTGTACCTAACCAACAAAAACCAATTGCCGCACCAAAGATTGCTGCTGTCGACTCGGTTACTGGTAGCGTGACAAATGCGCCAATCACTGCCGTTCTGACCAAGTACAATGCTGACATCACATGACGTTTACTGAATTTGTCACCCATCACACCCCAGAAGTAAGAGCCGAAGATATTGAAGATACCAACATAAGCAAGCGCCATAGCCGCGCTACTAGCGGGTAGATCTTTATCCGCTAGATAGCTTGGTAAGTGAGTAGCAATAAACATTACGTGGAAACCACAAACGAAAAAGCCTGCATGGATAAGCCAATATCCTTTGTGCGCAAAAGCTTCCGACAATGCTTGTTTTAGTGTCTGTGAATCTTCTGCATGAGTAGCTTGTGCTTGTGCGCCATCTTTCGGTTTAGGCGTACGCATGAACAGAGCAAACGAAATCATTAAGCAGCACAGTAATGCGAATACTTGCATCGCCGATTGCCAATCAAATTCGTTAAGCATGTATTGCGCGCCCGGAATTACCGCGAACATACCGAATGAGCCTGCAGCTGTGGTTAAACCAAAGGCCTTTGCTGCGTGTTCCGCTGGGACGACTTTTGCAACAGCACCAAGAACAATCACATAACTTGTAGCGCTTAAACCTAAACCAATGAGCGCCCCAAGTGAGATGTAGAGCATGCTTGACTCGGTGGAGATAGAAGTCAGAAGCAGGCCTAACCCATAAGCGCATGCGCCCGCGATGATAATGCGTCGAGCGCCCCATTTGTCGGCCGCCATACCCACAAATGGCTGAAAAACACCAAATAACAGGTTTTGGAGTGCGATAGCAAAGCTAAAAAATTCACGACCAGTACTGAAGTGGTCGGAAATAGGCATCATAAAAATGCCGAACGATTGTCTGATCCCTAGACTGATGATTAATGTGCCAATCCCAAGCCATACCAGTAAGGGAAAGCGGAAAATACTCATTCTAATACTCTTAAATTAATGGTGGTGTGAGTGAAGTGCAGACATGTCATGTTCACCCATGTCGTGGTGATGCTCGTGCCCAGAGTGCTCATGCGCAGACTGCTGGTGACACCCACTACTTACAGCGTGCTGAGCCAAAAGATCGATTAACGGTTGGCTATGATGAACCACCACCAAACTGATGACCAAAAACAGAGTCATTCTGGCAAGCTGGGCAAAAAGAGATTGTGAAAACATAAGGGTTTTACATGCGCTCAATGTTGTAAGAAGGCGCGCATCTTAAAGAGAGTATTAGTATGAGACAAATGACGATTTGTGATTCAGTTTATGCGTTTTATGCATAGATTAGAGAGCGGTAGATTTGCTAAATACCGTTGAGTCCTTAAGCCTATTAGTTATGTTACATGGATTGATACATAACGCATTGTAATCAATGGCTATTTATTGGCTTGTAAACAAAACAGTACGATTTGAGCTACATTGATCACACTCTATAAACTCGACATATTCCTTAAAAATCGTGACCCTAGTGCCGAAATCACTCAGGACGAGTGAAACAAGATTCAGAATTTAAGGGAGAGTCATCCAAATGGACAAAGATCATAACCTCAGAGAGAACCTGCTAGCATTAACCCTAGGTAGTGCTTTGGTGTCACTTGGTGTTATCTTTTTCAATCAAGTAGGTTTGCTGACAGGTGGTACCGCAGGGTTAGCGATCTTCATTACCAAAATCACAGAGCTTAGCTTTGGTCAGGTTTTCTTCGCGCTTAACTTACCTTTTTATATTCTATCTGTTACCCGTATGGGCTGGCGCTTTACGATTAATACCTTTATTGCAGTTTCTATCGTGTCGTTTGCGGTGGATCACCTTTATCACGTAATTCAGATTGCAGAGATCAATAAGGTTTATGCAGCCATGCTAGGCGGCGGTTTGATCGGTACTGGTATGTTGGTGATCTTCAGACACAAAATGAGCCTAGGTGGCTTCAACATTCTTGCTTTGTATCTTCAAGAGCGTTTTGGTATTCGCGCAGGTAAGGTTCAAATGGGTTTGGACTGTACTATTGTTATCCTGTCATTGTTTATCGTCGATATTTCTTTAATTCTTCTGTCGGTAGTCGGAGCGGTGGTAACTAATCTGATTTTGGCGATGAATCACAAGCCGGGTCGCTATCAACCTGTAGCTCCTCAAGCGGCTAGCAGTAATTAGGCTCGCCAAAAGAGTCAGGTTTAACCAATAGTAAAAAAGCCAGCGTCAAAGCTGGCTTTCTCGTTTTTGTGATTAGCAACTATCACAACTTCTGTCTGGTTTTAGGTCACAGTCAATCACACTGCCATTCTTGTCTAAAGATAGGTGGCAACACTCTTCAAACAACTTCTTGAGCTCTTCTCGACTTCTCTGCACCTGCGATTTAATGGTTGAGTAGCTTTTGTTTTGGCTTAGAGCGAGCTCTTTTTGGCTTTGCCCCTCAATATCCACAGCAAGTAACAATGACGCGTTTTTCTCGGGAAGAGCTTGAATAAAGGGTTCGATACATTGAGCCAATTGTTGTTTGAATTCTGTATTTTGATCAAGCTCTGCAAACCATAGTTCTTCTGCATCGATACTACTGTCACGTTGATCACGAGCTCGCTTTCGATAGAAATCAATGATGGTGCGATTGGCCAGTTGAAATAGCCAAGCTTTGATGCTGTCGGAATCTTTTACCGTTTCCAGATTCTGGTAAGTTTTAAGCAAGATTTCCTGAAGAAGATCATCGACATCATCGGGCTGACTTACTTTCGAGTATAAGAAAGCTTTTAGTGCTTGTTGATATTCAGCCCAAACTTGTTCAAGGCTTAAACTGAAGGTATTAGCATTTGTCATTGGCACAACACTCATCTTTTAGAAAGTCGATCACTCCGTCAAGGCACTCATACTCCGCCACACAGAAGAGTGTGCGGCCCTCACGTCTTTGGCTGATTAACCCTGCAGATGCAAGACTAGAGATATGATGAGACAGAGTGGACCCTGGGATACCGAGCTCTTCTTGTAAACCACCAACAGCAATACCGTGATAGCCAGCCTTTACCACAGTCTTGTAGATCGAAAGGCGAATAGGGTGGCCTAGCTCTTTTAATGCTTTAGCGACAGTTTCTAAGTTCATGGTGGCTCCTCAAAATTTAATTCGATAATAGTCGAAATAAAGACTCTTTTCAAACCTGATCATTCTATCTTCGCTAACCTATTGATCTTTCTGTGTTCTGAAATTTATTTCGACTTTTGTCGAAATAAATCTTGATCATTAGCCTTATATTTCTATAATTCGAGAATATTCGAAATGAAGGGTTTGGAGAAATCTGACATCTCCATCCTGTAAGTGCTCAATCTGGAGTTATATATGAACAACGAAATACTCACTATGGCGAAAGAAGCGTTAGATATGTTTGCTTTCTTAGCAACGGAACTGATCATCCTTTTCTTGGCTATTAGCTACATTGTTGGTGTACTGCAGGAATTCCTGACACCAGAAAAAATTCAGTCGATTTTGAGCTCACGTAAAGGCAAAGGTTATGTTGTCGCTGCATTGCTTGGTGCGATTACACCGTTTTGTTCTTGCTCAACTATCCCATTCCTTAAAGGGTTATTAAGAGCGCGAGCAGGCTTCGGCCCAATGATGGTATTCCTGTTTGGTAGCCCACTACTTAACCCTGTGATCATTGGTTTATTTGTTGTGACCTTTGGTTGGAAAGTTGCACTGTTCTACTTTGCAATTGCGATGGCAGTATCTGTTGTTGCGGGCTACGTTCTTGAGAAACTTGGCTTTGAACGTTACGTGAAGCCAGAAGCGTACGAATCAGCTGGCGCTTCAAGCTGTGGGACAACTTGCGGAAATTCAGCACCAAAAGTTGAGAAAACAGAGTCGTCTTGTGGAACATCTTCATGCGGTGAACCTGCACCAGTAATGGCAAAAGAGACGTCCTGCTGTGGTACTAAAGAAGAACCAAAAGTAGAAGTATCATGCTGCTCAGCGGACGGCACGGCAACTGCGAAAGTGGTAGAGAAGAAAGAACCTAACCGTTGGATGCGTATCTGGCTATCGACTTGGAAAGACTTCAAACAAGTGTTCCCTTATTTAATGATGGGTATTGCGATTGGTTCATTCATCTATGGCTTTATCCCAACAGACTTGATTGCTGAGTATGCGGGTGAGGGCAAGTGGTACGCGATTCCTATCGCAGCAGTCATTGGTATCCCTCTATACATTCGTGCAGAAGCGGTGATTCCTCTGAGTGCAGCTTTGGTGCAGAAGGGTATGGCGTTAGGTTCGGTAATGGCACTAATCATTGGTAGTGCAGGTGCAAGTTTGACAGAAGTAATTCTACTGAAATCTATCTTCAAGAATCAGATGATTGCAGCGTTCCTATTCGTGATTCTAAGCATGGCGATTGGTGCTGGTTACCTATACACCTTCATGTTTGGTTAATATCAAAGTGTTGCTGACGTTTAGGTCCCTATGAAAAGGCGGAGTCTATATTGACTCCGCCTTAATCGTTTTGTGTGAGATTGACTAAAACCCGCGGATATCCAGCTCGTTATTAATCAACACAACACATTGAGACGCAAATAGCATGTTTGGACCTAGACTGATTTTCTCTGTTCCCAAGCGTTTTAAGCTGTTGTAGCTTTTCTTTGGCATTGGAATATGGTCAGTCAGAAGGAAACATGGATTGTCCGCAATCTCAGCGTCACGGATAAATTCACCTTTCTTATCCATCATGTAAAGCTGGTGGTCTTCGGCCAGTTCTTTTACTAGCTTCTCGAAACTGATTGTTCGAACGGTAATCCCCGGCTCAACTTGACGAGTCTCCTCTTTACCCATGCCTTGAGATGCATCAACAGCACGAACAACAGCCGCCAATAGTGCGCTCTCATGGAAGCCACCAATATTCGTGATAGCGTTTGAGTCTACGGTAATGGTACGAGAAAAATCCTTGGTACTTTCCAATACAAGATGAACGGTAACATCTTCACGGTGAGATTGAGCAACGAAGATGGTGTTCATCAACGTGTGTGCCAATATCTCAGTATGAGCTTCTTGACCAACCCCTTCTAAAATCAGCTTGCTTTCAGTTGGTGCTGCGCGAGCACGTAATACGAATGAACGCATGAATGTACCTTTCTAGTTATACGGAGCAAATCGAGTTCTTTAGGCCCGTATCAGTGATTAACTAACTTGTGGCGGTATGTAACTCCTTTCTTCTAGTGAAGTCAAATAACCAGAAGAGTTTTAGGCACGTTTATTCTTTTTATACGTAGTAAATAGATGGTTAACACATTTAAACATCTAACCGGTTGAGAACGTGCTAGGAGAAATAGAGAATGGCCATCATCTGATATCAAGGAGTTATCAATGAAACTGCAGAAAATCAATAAAGAAGAATATAGAAAGAAGATGAACGTACTACTAATCGGATTAGTTGCGTCTCTTGCGATTAGCTCGATTGGGTTCGGTGCGCTTTTGATTGAGCTGTTTGGTGCGAAGGAGAGTGTAGCTGGTGAATCGACTGGTAACTTTCATTTAAACCTATTCGGTGTGATTTTGGCGATTGCGTTAAATGCTTTTATAGCATCGAAGATTAAAACACACCCTTACCTAAATGAAGCCGTGTATGTTTGGAACTTAAAACAGATACACAACCAGATATATAGGAAGCTAAAGAGGATTGAAGCTGCAGCAGATGAGGGCAACCGAAACGCACTTATCGTTCTTTACTTCTACTATACAACGCAAAAGCAAGTATATGAGCTAGATAACAACACACTCACAATGAACTCGGTTGATTCCTCGATAGATCATGTAAAGAAAGAAGCAGATAAATGGAGTTTTGAACTAAGTTTGTCTGATTTTAACATAGAATTAGTGGCGGGATTTTAATTATAGATGGCGTTTTTGTTGGATGTATAGCCAAATTAAATGGCTTTTGGGCTAAAAATAACCATCTAAGCACTTTTTTCGATTTTTTATGAAAAAAGGGGTTGCCAAGTTTTAGATGATCTCTATAATGCCGCCTCACTGACACGGCAGACGCCACAAGGCTTCAGCAGTAATCAGTAAGACGAAAATTCGAAAGAAATTAATTTTCAAAAAGTGTTTGACACTGAAGATTAAATCGCTAGAATGCACGTCCGCTTTGAGAGGTTTCTTTGTAAAAAGAAAGTTTCAATGAGCAAAAGCTCTTTAACAATTTAAACCTATCAATCTGTGTGGGCACTCGTTGATGAATATCACTAAGTTTGTTTTCGCTTTTATAAGCAAAGGCAAACAGATGCTTCGGTATCAAAATGATTTCAATGAACTGAGTGACCAATCGATAATTTCACAAAATCTTAAATTGAAGAGTTTGATCATGGCTCAGATTGAACGCTGGCGGCAGGCCTAACACATGCAAGTCGAGCGGAAACGAGTTATCTGAACCTTCGGGGAACGATAACGGCGTCGAGCGGCGGACGGGTGAGTAATGCCTAGGAAATTGCCTTGATGTGGGGGATAACCATTGGAAACGATGGCTAATACCGCATAAYGCCTACGGGCCAAAGAGGGGGACCTTCGGGCCTCTCGCGTCAAGATATGCCTAGGTGGGATTAGCTAGTTGGTGAGGTAATGGCTCACCAAGGCGACGATCCCTAGCTGGTCTGAGAGGATGATCAGCCACACTGGAACTGAGACACGGTCCAGACTCCTACGGGAGGCAGCAGTGGGGAATATTGCACAATGGGCGCAAGCCTGATGCAGCCATGCCGCGTGTATGAAGAAGGCCTTCGGGTTGTAAAGTACTTTCAGCAGTGAGGAAGGGGGTGTCGTTAATAGCGGCATCTCTTGACGTTAGCTGCAGAAGAAGCACCGGCTAACTCCGTGCCAGCAGCCGCGGTAATACGGAGGGTGCGAGCGTTAATCGGAATTACTGGGCGTAAAGCGCATGCAGGTGGTTTGTTAAGTCAGATGTGAAAGCCCGGGGCTCAACCTCGGAACTGCATTTGAAACTGGCAAACTAGAGTACTGTAGAGGGGGGTAGAATTTCAGGTGTAGCGGTGAAATGCGTAGAGATCTGAAGGAATACCAGTGGCGAAGGCGGCCCCCTGGACAGATACTGACACTCAGATGCGAAAGCGTGGGGAGCAAACAGGATTAGATACCCTGGTAGTCCACGCCGTAAACGATGTCTACTTGGAGGTTGTGGCCTTGAGCCGTGGCTTTCGGAGCTAACGCGTTAAGTAGACCGCCTGGGGAGTACGGTCGCAAGATTAAAACTCAAATGAATTGACGGGGGCCCGCACAAGCGGTGGAGCATGTGGTTTAATTCGATGCAACGCGAAGAACCTTACCTACTCTTGACATCCAGAGAACTTWSCAGAGATGSWTTGGTGCCTTCGGGAACTCTGAGACAGGTGCTGCATGGCTGTCGTCAGCTCGTGTTGTGAAATGTTGGGTTAAGTCCCGCAACGAGCGCAACCCTTATCCTTGTTTGCCAGCGAGTAATGTCGGGAACTCCAGGGAGACTGCCGGTGATAAACCGGAGGAAGGTGGGGACGACGTCAAGTCATCATGGCCCTTACGAGTAGGGCTACACACGTGCTACAATGGCGCATACAGAGGGCRGCCAACTCGCGAGAGTGAGCGAATCCCAAAAAGTGCGTCGTAGTCCGGATTGGAGTCTGCAACTCGACTCCATGAAGTCGGAATCGCTAGTAATCGTAGATCAGAATGCTACGGTGAATACGTTCCCGGGCCTTGTACACACCGCCCGTCACACCATGGGAGTGGGCTGCAAAAGAAGTGGGTAGTTTAACCTTCGGGAGGACGCTCACCACTTTGTGGTTCATGACTGGGGTGAAGTCGTAACAAGGTAGCCCTAGGGGAACCTGGGGCTGGATCACCTCCTTATACGAAGATGAACCTTCGGGAGGACGCTCACCACTTTGTGGTTCATGACTGGGGTGAAGTCGTAACAAGGTAGCCCTAGGGGAACCTGGGGCTGGATCACCTCCTTATACGAAGATATTCACGATAAGTGTCCACACAGATTGATACGGTTTAGAAAGTTAAGAGACGATATTGGGTCTGTAGCTCAGCTGGTTAGAGCGCTCGCCTGATAAGCGGGAGGTCGGTGGTTCAAGTCCACTCAGACCCACCACTATCTTTTCCCAGAGATAGCGGTCAATATCGATTTCGTTGGGGCTATAGCTCAGCTGGGAGAGCGCCTGCCTTGCACGCAGGAGGTCAGCAGTTCGATCCTGCTTAGCTCCACCATCTTTAAGCATTCTTGCGAGTGTGTTTAAAAATGGTTTTCGAAAGAAAATCTGCTCTTTAACAATTTGGAAAGCTGACT